>NZ_BBYK01000075.1:35703-85754 GCF_001570365.1 Microtetraspora fusca
CGGGCCCCCCCCCCGGGGGGGGGGGGGGGAGCCGTACTCCGTTCAGGGTGCCGCGATCAGTTCACGCTGATCACGGTTCCGTCAGGGGAGGCGTCGCGCCGAGGTCTCACCGGCCGTCGATTCCGATCGCGCGCGCGGTGGCGAGCAGGCTCCCGGCGTTCGGCGACGACGGCCACGCCGTGCGCCCCGGTGTAGTTCACTCCCAGCCCGACGTCGAAGTAGACGTTCAGGTACATCTGGGCGAGGAAGCCGGCGTTGCGGTGGAAGGAATAGCAGCGCAGCGGCAGCGGGTCGGAGCGGTGCAGGTCGACGTCGCAACCCCCTGGGACACGGGCGAAGATGTTTTGTTAGGACTTCTTAAGCCGGAACTCGTGCTTGGGGACGCGGTGAACAACGACGTCTTGGTGGTGCGAAACGAGGAGTTCTGCCTCGTCTGCGACAGGAAGCTTGGCTCGGCTGGGCTCATCCGGTCAGGAGGGTGAAGGAGCCGCGGATCAGGGCGAGCAGCTCGTTCGCGGCCCGCGCCTCGTCGTAGGCGGCACGGGGGTTGGACGTCAGGGCGGTGACGACGTACGTCCGGCCCTCGGCGGAGCGGGCGAGGAAGCCCATGGTCAGGAGCCCGACCTCGGAGCCGCCCTTGTACCACACCGTGGGCCAGCGCTCGCGGTCCAGGCCCAGACCCGCGTCGTTGGCGGACATGACCTTGTTGAGCGGCTCGCTGTCCAGCTTTGCGAGGCCGGCGTAGGCGCGGCAGACGTCGCTCGGAGAGCCGAACCACTCCACCGACGTGACGTGGCGGGGCTCGGTCCACTCCTTCAGGCCCTCCAAGGAAGCCTGGGCGACGGTCGTCTCCAGGAAGCGCCGCCGCTGCTCCCCCTTCAGTCCCGCGTAGGTGTCGGCGAGCCTGGGGTAGTCGGCCGCCTTCAGCAGGACGAACTCCCGCGTGGTGAGGAAGGGGATGTTGAGCGAGGCGTGCGTCGACCACTTGCGTACCTGCGCCTCCACCGCCGCGCGGCCGACCTTCTCCATGAGCAGGTCGGTGGCCGCGTTGTCGCTGATGGAGATCATCAGCTTGGCGGCCTCGCGGAGCGGGACCACGCTGCCGGCGGGCTTCTCGTAGAGGACGCCGGGCGGGATCCGGACCCGGTCGGTGATCGTGAGCGGGGTGTCCCAGGAGAGCTTCCCGGCGCGGATCCGCTCCGCGACGGCGCCCAGCACGTACAGCTTGAAGAGCGACCCGGTCGGCCGGGCCACGGCGGGTGAGATCGCGTGCACCGGACGGCAGGAGCCGTCGGCGGTGATCTCGGCCGCGAGGAAGCCGACGTCCGGGGCGACGGCACGCAGGCGGGTGTCGATCTCGTCCCAGCTCGCCGGCATGGGAGCGGCGGACGGCTGGTCCGCGGCCGACAGCAGGAGCTTGTCGATCTTCCCGGCGGAGTCGACGGCGATCGAGAGCGTCAGCGGCTCGCCGTCGACCATCACGCGGCCGACAAGAGAGGTGGGCTTCACCTCCGTCAGGCGGTCGAGGCGCAACTCGGAGAGCCGTCCGAACAGCTCGTTCAGCTTGTCCGGCGGGACCTGGGAGAGGAAGCCGGCGCTCAGGTGCGCGGTCAGCTGGTCCTCGGGGATGGGCGGCTTGGCGGCGGCGGCCAGGAACCAGCGGAGCTGGTCGCCCACCGGCGTGGCCGGGATGGCCGCCTGCGCGGCGGGCGAAGCCGTCGCGGTCGAGGAGGGAGCGGTGCGTTGCCGCTCGGGCGCCGTGCCGCACGCCGCGAGGGCGAGGGTCGCCGCGACGAGCGGGATCAGAGCGCGCGCCGGACGGGGTCGGATGTGCATGCGAGAACCTCGGTCTGGGAAAAGGGGACGGGCGCCGTCGCGGCCCCGGTCAGGGGACCGAGATCGACGCCTGCCCACCATGCTTCCGGCGGCGGCCCCGGGGTTCCTCGGCTCGCAGATCCATTACGCGGTGCGACTTTCGCCGCGATCATCGGCGCGGAGACTACGACGATGGTGGTAGGCGCCCCCTCCGTACCGACGAGCCGGGTGCCGCCCTTCTCCCCCCGTGGAAGGCCCGGTTTCGAGCGCCTTACCAGGGCGGACGACGGCTCGAGGGGCGCCCGGACGTGTCCGGAAATATGGAAGTATGACCGGATGAGCAATCGCGAGCCGTCCCGGGCCTTGCTGATCACGGGAACCGTGGGCGCGGGCAAGACCTCGGCGGCCGAGGCGGTCGGTGAGCTGCTCGCCGACGCCGGGGTACCCAACGCCGTCGTCGACCTCGACTGGCTCGGCCAGTCCTGGCCCACCCCTCCGGGCGATCCGTTCAACCTCGAGATGACCGTCCGCAACCTGCGCGCCGTCGCGCGCAACTACTGGGACGCCGGGGTCGAACGGCTCGTCCTGGCCGGGGTGGCGGAGACCGGGGAGGAGCGTGCGCGGTACCGCGAGGCGGTCGGCGTCGACCTCGCGGTGTGCCGGATCCGCGTCGAGATCCCCGTCGTCCACCGGCGGCTCGAACGACGCCACGAGGGACAGGAAGCCGATCTGCGCTGGCATCTCGACCGCTCGGGACAGCTCGACCGGATCCTGACCGACGCGCAGGTCGAGGACGTCGTCGTCGACGCCACCGATCTCGCCGTACCGGACGTGGCGGCCGCCGTGCTCAAGGCGGTCGACTGGTAGGGCGGGTACGGACCTCACCCCCACAGCCGAACGTCCCCGTGACATGACGACGGCCACCACGTGATCGGTGGATCGCGTGGTGGCCTGTCCTGCTTCAACGGAGGGGCCGAGGTGATGTCACATGCCCCCCGCGGGTTCCACCTTGGTGACTCCTCCGCTCCCTGAAGGGAGCGGCTTCTCGCTTCCCTCGGCCGAGGTAGGCGACGGACAAGCCCTGCCCGTTTCGAACAACAGAACCATATCAAGGAAGCGATTCCCCTGCCGGGTAAACCTGGCAGTCCTCTCGCTAGATCTGATGGGCGGGATCCGCTTCAGGCAGGCGGTCGGTCCGGGGGTTCCCTTGGCGATGAAACCGGCGATGATGCCAGAGACACAGCCGCTGGGGTCCAGGTCGGGGACGTGGCCCAGGTTCGGTACGGAGATGAGCCTTGATCGCGTGAACCTGCGGGCCACCTTGGCGGCGTCGGAGTCCGGGGTGATCGCGTCCAGGTCGCCGGTGAGCACCAGGGTCGGGACGTCGGGGAAGTCGTCGCTGACAGGGGAGGGCCGGGTCGCGGTCCCGCGTGGCCACTCCAGGCAGATGTCGCCCGACCAGAAGGTGGCCGCGGCCGAGGCCGCCGGGCTGAAGGCGCCGAAGTCGGCGGGGTCGGTGCGGGCCAGCGCTTGGTCGTACTGCCGGCGCCGCTGGGCCGGAGAGGCGTCCACGGACCAGGCTCTGGGGTAGTCGTTGCACGCCACGCTGATGCCCAGGGAGGAGTTCGGCTCCTCCCCTCCGTCCCCGAGCACCTCCTGGACGGCGGCGGTCAGCAGCGTGAAATCGCCGCGTGCGGCGTCGTGCAACAGGGCCGGGAAGGCGCCGATCAGCGAGGACGCCCGGGGGTCCGCCCCGGCTCCACTGGTGGAGTTCTGGATGGCCAGCCGGGTGAGCCACTCCTCGCCGAACTTCACGACGCGCTTCCCGGCACCGACCTTGACCGACAGGGTGACCGGTTCCTTCCTGACCGCGGCGGCGAATGTCCGCAGGTCACGTACGGCGGCGGCGCCGTCACACGCCTTGCTCCGCTCGCAGATCCGGCGCAGGGTCGTCGTGAAGGCGCGGGCGTTGGGCCGCTGGAAGGTGTCGAAGTCGAGCGGGAGCACCCCCGACAGCATGATCGACCTGACCTGCCGGGGATGGCGCTGGGCGTAGATCTGCATCAGGTAGGTGCCGTAGGACTCACCGACCAGATCGAGCTTGACGGCCCCGAGCCGGGCCCGTACCGCGTCGAGGTCGTCGGCGGTCGCGGCGGAGGTGTAGCCCCCGGCGCGCGGTCCCAGACTGCTCCCGCAGCGGGCGACGGCCGTACGCCGCTCCTGGGGTGTGCCCAGGAGGTCGGCGGTGGTGATGCCGCAGTCCAGGGCGCTGGACACGCCCGTACCCCGGGGATCGACGAGCAGCAGGTCGTGATCGGCCAGTAGCGGCGTGAGCAGGCCGACGTAGGCCGCGGTGAGGGGGAGCGCCGGGTTGCCGGGACCCCCGGGGTTGACGGCGATGGTCCCGGTGGCGGGACGGTCCAGCGCGCTGCGCCGTACGACGGCGTAGCCGACCGAGATGGTGCCCAGGTCCGGCCTGTCCGCCACCAGCGGGCGGGTGATCGTGTCGCACTCCACCCGGTGTCCGGGGACCTCGGGACACCAGGACTCTGCGGCCGCGGCGGCCGACGGGGCGGCGCCGAGCAGGGCAACTCCGGTGATGGCCACGGACGCCAGCGCCGTGGTCCGCTTGGTTACTGAACGCATGGCATCCACGATCGGGCCTGTCCGGTGTCCGGATCATCCTGCCAGGGAGCCGAACTCGCGCCCCCTTCTCCTGCAAGGGGCGTAGAACCAGGGGCCGAGTCGCCCAGCTCAAGCACCTCGATTCGCGTCTGGTCAGTGAATCGAGGATGGACGGGTTTCGGGGGGCGGGGGCGCGGCCGACGAAGTCGGCGATGAGCCGCCGGGTGATCGGCGGCGCCAGGAGCGCCTCTCCTGCCGCGACCACCTCGATCGCCGCCACCAGTTCCCGGGGCGGGACGTCCTTGAGCAGGAATCCGGTGGCTCCGGCCCGGAGTCCCGCGTACACGTATTCGTCCAGGTCGAAGGTGGTCAGGATGAGCACCTTCACCTCGGGGTCGGCCGCGGTGATCCGACCATCCGCAGGCTGGCGCACACCAGCCGTTCGTAGGCGACGACCACCCGGAGCCTCACGACACCGCCGTCGCGGGGATCGGCACGAGTGGCCTCGGCTCTGACGGGGAAGGCGCACGAGGACGACCTGGACCGGTGTGGCCGGCTTCCGGGCGGGTGTCAGAAACGGGGCTCATCGGCGGCTGAGGTATGTGAGGACTGCGAGGACGCGGCGGTGGCCGCTGTCGGCCGGCGAAAGGCCGAGCTTGGTGAAGATGTTGCCGATGTGCTTGTGGACGGCGTTGTCGGTGATGACGAGCCGGGCCGCGATTGTGGCGTTGTCCTTTCCCTCGGCCATCAGGGCGAGCACTTGGCGTTCGCGCGGCGTGAGGGCGGCGATCGGGTCGTGGGCGTGCCGCGTGAGGAGTTGCGCGATCACCTCGGGGTCCATGACGGTGCCGCCGGCGGCGACCCGCCGCAGGGCGTCGATGAACTCGCTCACCCGGCTCACCCGGTCCTTGAGGAGGTAGCCGACACCGCCGCGTCCATCGGAGATCAGCTCGCCGGCGTATTGCTGCTCGACGTACTGGGAGAGGACGAGCACGGGCAGGCCGGCATGCTGGCGGCGGGCGTGGAGTGCGGCGTGGATGCCCTCGTCGCGGAAGGTCGGCGGTAGTCGTACGTCGACGATGGTGATGTCGGGCCGGTGTTCGGTGACGGCGGTGATGAAGCCGGGGGCGTCCTGGGCTATCGCGGCGACGTGGAAGCCCTTGGCGGTCAGCAGGAGTTCCAGTCCACTGGACAGCAGGACGTTGTCCTCGGCGATCACGACGCGCATGGCAGGCTCACAGTGATCGTGGTCGGGCCGCCGGTGGGGCTGTCGATGCGGATGGTGCCGTCGAGTGCCAGGACGCGGTGGCGGATTCCGGCGATGCCGGTGCCCAGCGTCTCGTCGGCGCCGCCGA
Organism: Microtetraspora fusca; assembly: GCF_001570365.1. Classification (GTDB taxonomy): domain Bacteria; phylum Actinomycetota; class Actinomycetes; order Streptosporangiales; family Streptosporangiaceae; genus Microtetraspora; species Microtetraspora fusca. Next base: position 41,499 of record NZ_BBYK01000075.1, read on the forward strand.
TCCCGTCGTCGGTGACCTCGATCGACAGCCGGTCACCGACGCGTGCGACGCGGACGGCGGTCCGGGTGGCCTGGCTGTGCTTGGCAGCGTTGGTCAGCGTCTCGGCGATGGTGAAGTAGGCCACGGCCTCGACCGCGGCGGGGATCGCGCCGAGGTCGCCGATATCGAGGGTGGTGTCGATTGCCGATCGTGCCCCCAGGGAGGTCAGCGCGCCGGCGAGGCCGCGGTCGGCGAGGATCGGCGGGTAGATCGTCCGGATCACCACACGAAGCTCCGCCATGGCCTCCTCGGCACCCTCATGCGCTTCCCTCAGGAGTCTGTCCACCGTCTGGGGGTCCTCGCTCAGCGACTCACGGGCCGCGCCCAGCCGCATCGCGATGGCCACCAGCCGAGCCTGGGTGCCGTCGTGCAGGGCGCGTTCGATCCGGCGGAGTTCCGCGCCGTGCGCGTTCATGGCGCCGGCCCGAGTCTCGGTCAGCGTCTCCACACGCTGCGCCAACCGCTCGGCGGTCGAGGGGGACAGCAACGCAACACAGATCCGGGCGTGCAGGCGCGCCAGCAGTGGAACCAGCCAGTAGGTCAGGGCCGCGAAGATGAGGAACTGTACGGTCCCCAGGGTCAACGCCGTGCCCCACCCGGACAGCGGAACACCGGCGGCGAAGCCGCCCGCAGGGGTGCCGGCGGGCAACGCCCACCACAGGGGCACCGTGACGGCCGTGGCCACCGCGTTGCCCGCGCACACCACCACGACGAGCCCGAACGCCAGACTGGTCACGATGCATGTGCACAGCCACCCGAGAACACGCCACGTACCGACACGGACGGGACCAGAACGCGGAGAAAGCAGCAACCGGTCGGCGCGGCGACGATGCCAGGACGCCCAGGCGCGAGCCATCATCGGGACGATGAGTACGGGCAGCGCGAACAGGGCGACCACAGCGGTGAACAGGCTTCCCAGCAGATAGCCCAGGCCGCGCCACATCGCCGAAAGCCGGTTGGCCCCATGGTGGTTCATCCGCACAAGTCTGAGCCATGGCGACCGGGCCTGGCACTACAGCCCACTACCCCTTTTTCTCGCTAGTGAGCTGTATCGTCCGCTTCCCCCCGCCAGACCTAGCGTCAACGCCCATGACGAGTTCACCGATTCATTCACCGCGGCGGCGCGGCCGATCCTTCCCACGGAGCCTGGCTCTGGCCGCCATCGTGGCCGGAACCCTCTCTACCAGCGTGCCCGGCGCGAGCGCCGCCGGCCAGCGCGACGACCAGGCCCGGATTCAGCGGGACGCCGATGCGATCACCGCACTCGGCGTGACGGGAGTGCAGGTCCGCCTGGTCACCCCTGGCGGCCGGAACCTGACCGCCACCAGCGGCATCGCCGACCTGAAGACCCGGCGGCCGGTCCCTCGGAACGGCTACTTCCGGATCGCCAGCGTCACCAAGACGTTCGTGGCTACCGTGATCCTGCAGTTGGCCGGCGACGGCAAGCTCTCCCTGGACGACACGGTCGAGCGATGGCTGCCCGGTGTGGTGTCCGGAAACGGCAATGACGGCCGCGCGATCACCATCCGCCAACTGCTCCAGCACACCAGCGGCATCCACGACGACTACCCCGACTACACCTCGGCGGAGAACTTCTACCAGCACCGATACGACACCTACACACCCGAGCAGACCGTCGCCCGGGCGATGCGCCACCGCCCGGACTTCCGGCCAGGAAAGGACTGGAGTTACTCCAACACCGGCTACGTCCTGCTCGGCTTGATCATCCAGCGGGTCACCGGGCACCCCTGGCATAAGGAGGTACAGGATCGGATCGTCCGGCCGCTCGGCCTCGATCACACCTTCTTGCCGGGTACTTCACCCAAGTTGCCCCAGCCACACGCCAAGACCTACCAGAGGTTCCGGCCCGGCGAACCACTCGTGGACGTCACCGAGCAGGCCAGCCTGGTCAGCAATGGAGAGGCCGGACTCGTCTCCACGACCGCCGACCTCAACCGATTCTTCCGCGCCCTGCTCGGCGGCCGACTCCTGCCCCCGACGCAGATGGCGCAGATGAAACAGACCATTCCAGTCGGCAAGAAGTTCGAACCGCTCATGCCGGGCGCACGTGACGGGCTGGGGGTCTTCTCACGCCCGCTGTCGTGTGGCGGCAGGTACTGGGGCCATGAGGGCGGTGACTCCGGCTGGATCAGCGCCGTCGGTGTCACCGCCGACGGCCGGCGCAGCGTCACTGTCTCGTTGTCGGGCGTACTCGCCGAATCGGCGGACCACGTCCTGCGCGTGGAACAGGCCGAGAGCAAGCTGGTCGACGACGCGCTGTGCACGACCCCGAACGCCGACAGCGGCGCGAGCACCTCCTGAGCGCGCGGCGGCTCCAGCGGCCGCAAGTCGATCAGCGTCGAATTTCCTCCGGGGCGGGGCCGATACGGGTTCGGCCCCGCCCCTCGTTCGCGGCGCTCCCGGTACGCTCCCGGTACGCTCCCGGTCAGCCGGCGGTCACCGGCGCGTGCTCCCGGAGCAGGGCGATGACCTTGCGCATCCACGCCGGGTGCGCCGGCCAGGCGAGGCCGGAGACGAGGTTGTCGTCGATCACCACCTCGTCGCCCGAGTACAGGGCCCCGGCGGCCTCCAGGTCGGCCGCGATGGTGGGCCAGCCCGCCGTACGGCGGCCCTTGAGGGCTCCGGTCGCGGCGAGGATCAGCGGACCGTGGCACTGGACCGCGATGACCTTCCGCTCGCCGACGAAGTGGTCGACGATGCGCCGCACGTGCGTGTCGTAGCGGAGGTACTCGGGGGCGCGCCCGCCGGGGATGACGAGGGCGACGTAGTCCTCGGGCCGCACGTCGCAGAGGGCGATGTCGGCGTCCCAGAGGTATCCGGCCTTCTCGGTGTAGGTGTCGAAGCCCTCCTCGAAGTCGTGGACCACGAGCTGGATCTTCTTCTTGGTGGGGGCGGCGAGGTGGACCTCGTAGCCCTCCTCCAGCAGGCGCTGGTGGGGGTAGACGGTCTCCAGTGCCTCGGAGGCGTCGCCGGCGATGATGAGCACGCGTGCCATGGGTCTCTCCTGCGGGGTGGTGGAAACGGGCCGGGAGGCGCTCCCGGCCCGGGGGTTATCGCCTGACGGCGGTCGCGGTGATCTCGACGAGCTGGCCCGGGTGCAGCAGCCGCTGCACCTGCACCCAGGTCGCCGCCGGTGGCGCCGATCCGAAACTGGAGCGGAACAGGTCGGCGTGCGCGGTGAGCCCGTCGATGTCGGTGGTGTAGACGGTGACCGACACGACGTCGGCCAGGCTCGCGCCGACCTCCTCGAGGGAGCGGCGCAGGACGTCCAGCTCGAACTCGGTCTGACCGCGCAGGTCGCCGGGGCAGACGAGTTCGAGGGCGTCCACCTCGCCGCGCAGCGGCGTCATCCCGGACAGGTGGATCGTGTCGCCGACGACCACGGTCTGGGCGAAGGCGAAGGTGTCGAAGACCGACGTGCCCAGGTAGGCGGGCGCGGGGGGATGGGTGGGCATGAGCATCCCTTCTGTGGTCGCTCGTTGGGTGATGCGTGGGATGGCGGGGTGCCTCCAGCGCGCCTCCACGGCGCGGCTTCACGGCGCGCCTCGGAGGATGGGCGGGAGCGCGGACCGTCGCCGGTCGGTCAGAGGTCGAGGACCAGGCGCGGAGACGCGCAGCGCGAGACGCAGAGCATCATGCTGGCCCCGGCGGCGCGCTCGTCGGCCGAGAGCACCGAGTCCCGGTGGTCGGGGCTGCCCGCGAGCACCTTCGTCTCGCAGGAGCCGCAGGTGCCCTGGTAGCAGCTGCCGATGTCGGCCACGCCGGCGTTCTCGACCACGTCGAGGATCGACGTCCCCGCCGGCACGAGGAGCGTGACGCCGGAGCGGGCCAGCTCGACCTCGAAGTCACGGTCGGCGGCCGGGTCTCCGGCCACCTCCGCGGGGGTGAAACGCTCGACGTGGAGCGTTCCCGACGGCCAGACGGGGCGGTGCCCCTCCACCGCGAGGATGAGGCCGGGGGGCCCGCAGCAGTACACCACGGTCCCCTCCGCGAGCCCGTCCAGCTCCGCGGCCAGGTCGAGCCGGCCGTACTCGTCCTCTGGGCGGATCTTGACCCGGTCGCCGTACGCGGCGAGCTCGCCGAGGAACGCCAAGGACGATCGGTGGCGGCCGCCGTAGAGCAGGGTCCACGGCACGCCGGCCCGCTCCGCGTGGTCGATCATCGGGATCAGGGGGGTCACCCCGATGCCGCCGGCGATGAACAGGTAGCGCGGCGCGGTGACGAGGGCGAAGGCGTTGCGCGGCCCGCCGACGGGGACCGGCTCGCCGACCCGGAGCGCGTCGTGGACCCACTCCGACCCTCCTCGCCCTCCGGGTTCGCGGAAGACCGCGACGCGCCACTCGTCGGCGCGGCGCGGGTCTCCGCAGAGCGAGTACTGGCGGACGCCCGCGGGCGTGTGCAGGTCCACGTGCGCGCCCGGCTCCCATGAGGGCAGCGGCGTGCCGAGGGGGTCGACCAGGGTGACGGAGAGGACGTCGTCGGCCTCCCATCGCATCTGGCGGACGCGTAGCTCCCTCATCGCGTCCCTCCGTGCCGGGAAGCGGGGTCAGTTGATGAAGTCACGGGACGGATGCGTCCGCGGGAAGTCGCGGACGTACTGCAGGAACCGGTTGAGCGCCTTGTCGCTGCGGGTGGTGGTGCCCGGCCGGAAGTGGATCGTGTTCAGCACCGGGCGGTCGTCGTCGACGATGCTCTCCTCGAGGGCCTGGATGGCGTCGAGGAACGCCTCGGTGTCGCCCTGCTCGGCGTCGGCCTCGCGGGCCGCCAGCACCATGAACGAGGTGATCGCGCCGGGGTAGGGGATGCCGAAGGGCATGATGAACCCGAACCAGCGGCCGTTGACCGAGCCCGACTGGTAGAAGAGGTTCGTTCCTGTGATGCCGATCTCGTACGAGATGGGGTCGCCCGAGGGCAGCCGCCCCTCGAAGGCGTAGCGGAACGAGTGGTCGGTCCAGGTGAAGTCGTCGGGGTCGGGGTCCCCGTTGTCGAACGTGATCTTGTGCAGCGCCTTGATGTGCTGGACGTCCGGCGTGTTCGCGCAGAAGACCCAGGGATCGACGGGGAAGACGTCGTCCAGCTCCAGGGTCCGTACGGCGAGCTCACCGTCGGGGAACGGGAACTCGGGCAGGTCGAAGGTGGGGGTCTCGCCGTTGAACGCCCACACCAGCCCGTACCGCTCCTGGACGGGGAAGGAGAAGAGCCGGGCGCGGGGCGGGGCGGGGTCGCCGCACCCGGTGGCCACGCACGCGCCCGAGCCGTCGAAGCGCCAGTGGTGGAACGCGCAGCGGAGCTCCCCGTCCTGGACGTCGCCCACCGACAGGTCGGCGCCGAGGTGCGGGCAGTACGCGCTCAGCACCCGCGCCGCGCCGTCGGCTCCCCGGTACACGACGACCTTGCCGTCCAGGAAGCCGCGCCCGACGACCTTTCCGGCGGGCACCTCGGAGGACATGCAGATCGGGAACCAGGATCGGGAGAATCCGCCCTCTCCCTCCGGGGGGACCGGCGGCGCGAGGACGCGCCGGGCCGGGGAGGCGGAACGCTCGATGGGGGCTGCGGACATGGAGACTCCCTATCCCGCACGAGGGGCGGTCGCAGACGTCCGGGAGACAGGCCGGCTCCCGGAAGGAAGGAGAGTTAGAGTAAAAGCTCTAACCGCTTGTCTGGAGTATTAGCTCTAAAAGTGGCGCTGTCAACGATGGCGGCGTATCTGTATCCAGGTCCGCGTCCCGGCGAGGCCGGTGACGAGAAGCGCGATGAGCGGAGGTCAAGGACGGATGGCGGGCACCAAGGAGCGGATCCTCGACGGGAGCCTGGAACTGTTCAACAACAGAGGCGTGCAGGCGGTGACGACCAACCACATCGCGGACCACCTGAACATGAGCCCGGGGAACCTCTACTACCATTTCCGCAGCAAGGAGCACATCATCCGCTCCCTGTTCGAGCGGATCGACGCCGACGCCCGTGCCGTCATGGCCCCCCTGCCGACGCCGGTGAGCCCTCAGCAGTGGGCCGAGGTGTTCCTGCACGGCCTGGACACGGTCTGGCGGTATCGCTTCTTCTTCGCCAACATCGTCGAGATCGCGGGCCGGGACGACATGCTCGCGTCCCGGCTGCGGGCGCTGACCCGGTGGATCCTCGACTGGACGACCGGCGCGATCGACGCCCTGATCGAGCAGGGCTCCATGACGCCCCTCGCCCCCGGCGACCGGCGGCGGCTGGCGGAGAACGTCTTCATCATCATCTGGAACTGGACCAGCTACGCGGTGGCGTTCCGGGGGGAGAGCCGGCTGCACGAGATCGACGCGCGGGAGGGCGTGCTCCACTCCATGCTGCTGCTCATGCCGTACTTCGAGCCCGAGTTCGCCGAGCGGGTACGCGCCGCGATCGACCGGACCACGGTCGGCTGATCGGTCCGCCGGGGGCGGCACCGGTGCCCGGTCGTCCGGGCACCGGTACGCGCTCAGGCCTCGACGCTGCTCATGTCCGCGTAGCGCGTGCCGCGCACCGCGTCGGCGGGTACGGCCGACTCCAGCGCGGTGAGCTGGTCCGGCGTCAGCGTGATGCCGGCGGCCGCGGCGTTCTCCTCCAGGTAGCGGAGCCGCTTGGTGCCCGGGATCGGCACGATGTCGTCACCCTGCGCGAGCAGCCACGCCAGGGACAACTGGGCCGGGGTGATCCCGGCCGCCTCGGCGATCTTCCGGACCTCGGCGACCAGGGCGGCGTTGTGCGCGGCGTTCTCGCCCTGGTTGCGCGGTGCCCACTTGCGGAAGTCGTCGTCGGGAAGCTGGTCGGCCGGAGGGACGGTGCCGGTGAGGATGCCGCGGCTGATCGGGGAGTAGGCCACGAGCCCGACGCCCAGCTCGCGCGCGGTGGGCAGGATCTCCTTCTCCAAACCCCGGGTGAACAGGGAGTACTCGCTCTGCAGGGCGGCGATCGGGTGGACGTCGTTCGCCCTGCGCAGCGTCTCCGCGCTCACCTCGGACAGGCCGAGATGCCTGACCTTGCCCTGCCGTACGAGCTCGGACATGGCGCCGACGGACTCCTCGACGGGCACGTCGGGGTTGCGGCGGTGCATGTAGTACAGGTCGATGTGGTCGACGCCGAGCCGCCGGAGGGAGGCGTCGCATGCGGCCCTGATGTACTCGGGTGTGTTGTCGATGGAACGGACGTTTCCGTCACGCCTGACGCCGAACTTGGTGGCCAGTACGACCTCGTCCCTGCGGTCCCTGACGGCCCGGCCGACGAGGTCCTCGTTGTGTCCGGTGCCGTACATGTCGGCGGTGTCCAGGAAGTTCATGCCCAGATCGAGTGCCCGGTGGATGACGGCGATCGACTCCTTCTCGTCGGCCGGGCCGTAGAACTCCGACATGCCCATGCAGCCGAGGCCGAGTGCCGAGACCTCCGGGCCGCCCTTTCCGAGTGTCCGCTTGATCATGCTGTCTCCCGGTAAGTTCTGATCTTGTAGTCCAGGGCCGACAGGTCCTGGGTGAGTTCGGCGATCCGGGCCGCGACCTTCTCGCGGTGCCGTTCCAGCATCCGGCGGCGCTCCCCGGCGGTGTGCGCGCCCGCGCGGAGCAACTGGGCGTAGCGGCACATGTCGGCGATCGACATGCCGGTGGAGCGCAACTTCGTGAGGAAGTCGAGCCACCCGAGGTCCTGCTCGTCGTAGTCGCGGTGTCCGCTGCCGTTCCTGCCGACGGAGTGGATGAGCCCGATCCGCTCGTAGTAGCGCAGCGTGTGCGCGCTCAGCCCCGACCTGCGTGCGGCCTCCTGGATCGTCATGTCTCCAGGGTCGCCCTTAGAGTGCGCTCGAAGTCAAACCGGCACGGCCCCGGCCGCACGTTCGGTGATTCGCGTGGGGCGTCGCAGGTGATCGCGGAACGTCGTCAGGGGGTCAGGGCCGGCAATTTGGGCCTTGACGGCGAACGGCTCGGGCTGTTCCCTGGCAATGAAAGTTAGGAAGCTTTCCTAACCTTGGTGTCCCGCCATGACCAGCCGGACCTGCGCCCGCGCGGGGGAGCGAAGGCGCGCCGTCCGGCGGAGAGGGCTGTCACGGTGTTCCCCCGAAGTCTCCGACGTCCGTCGATCCTCCTGGCCTCGCTGGCCACGCTGGCCGGCTTCCAGCTCGTCGTCTCGGGGCCCGCTTCGGCGGCGACCCGTTACGAGGCGGAGAACGCCACGATCTCGCAGGGGGTCGTGGAGGCGAATCATCTCAACTACTCCGGTACGGGGTTCGTCAACGGTGACAACGTCGCCGGCAGCTACACGCAGTTCACGTTCAACGCGCCCGCGGCGGGCACCGCGACGCTGGTGCTGCGCTACGCCAACGGCACGGGTGCCGCCCGTACGGCCGACGTCGCGCTGAACGGGACCGTGGTGTCGGCCAACCGGTCGTTCGGAGCGACCGCCAACTGGGACACGTGGGCGAACTCGACCCTGACCGCGAACGTGAACGCGGGCGCCAACACGCTCCGGGTGACCGCGACCTCGGCGGGCGGCAACCCCAACCTGGACTACCTGGACGTGACGGTCACGGTCCCCTCGACGGTGTACCAGGCGGAGGACGCGACGCTGTCGCAGGCGTCGGTGGCGACGAACCACACCGGATACACCGGCACCGGGTTCGTCGACTACGTCAACACCATCGGCGGTTACGTCCAGTGGACGGTCACCGCCGCGTCCGCCGGTCCGGCGACGCTGACGATCCGGTACGCCAACGGCACGACCACCGACCGGCCGATGGACATCGCGGTCAACGGGACGGCCATCGGCTCCAGGGCGTACCCCGCCACCGGGAACTGGGACACCTGGGCCGACGACACCGTCACCGCGAATCTGAACGCGGGCGTGAACACGATCCGCGCCACGGCCACCACCGCGGGCGGCGGGCCGAACGTCGACAAGCTCACTGTCACGGCCGCCTCCGGCGACACCCGGCCGCCCACCACGCCCGGCACGCCGTCCTGCGGCGACATCGGCGCCACCGCGCTCACCCTGAGCTGGGGTGCCTCGACCGACGACGTCGGCGTCGTGGCGTACGACATCTACAACGACGGCAACAAGCTGGCCGAGGCCCCGGGCAGCCAGACCTCGACACGTCTGACCGGTCTCACTCCGAACACGCAGTACCGCCTGTCCGTCTTCGGCCGGGACGCGGCCGGCAACGTGTCGATCGGCAGCCCGACCGTGGCGTGCACCACCCTCGCGAGCACCGACACCCGGCCGCCCACCGCCCCGACCGCGCTGACCCAGTCCAACGTCACGGCCACCAGCGCCGACCTCACCTGGACCGGATCGACGGACGACGTCGGGGTCACCTCGTACGAGGTGCGCAGCGGCACCTCGGTGTACAAGACGGTCACGGGCAACCCGCCGGCCACCTCCGCCACCGTCACCGGCCTGGCCTGCGACACGCCGTACGCGCTCACCGTGGTCGCCCTGGACGCCGCGGGCAACGTCTCCGCCGCGAGCGACACGGTGAGCTTCCGGACCCTGGCCTGCGGCGCCGCGGACGGCGGCGTGCCGTCGAGCATCACGACGATCTCGTCCGGCTGGACGATCCCGTGGGGCCTCTACTGGATGCCCGACGGCCAGACGGCGCTCGCCACCGAACGGGACGACAAGGTGACCTCCGGCCAGTTCAAGGTCTTCAAGGTCACCCTGGCCGGGGCCAGGACCCAGGTCGGCACCGTGCCGAACGTGCAGACGACCGGCGGCGAAGGCGGCCTGCTCGGCGTGGCCGTCGACCCGAACTGGGCCTCCAACCACTACGTGTACTTCTTCCACACCGCGTCGGAGGGCAACCGGATCGTCCGGATGACCTACAACGGCACCTCGCTGAGCGGCTACACGATCCTGGTGCAGGGGATCAAGAAGAACAAGTACCACAACGGCGGCCGGCTGGCCTTCGGCCCCGACGGCTACCTGTACGCGAGCACCGGCGACGCGCAGACGTCGAGCCTCGCCCAGGACAAGAGCTCGCTCAACGGCAAGATCCTGCGGATGAAGACCGACGGCACGCCCGCCCCGGGCAACCCGTTCGGGACGCTCGTCTACAGCTACGGCCACCGCAACCCGCAGGGCCTGGCCTTCGACCGCAACGGCAGGCTGTGGGAGGCCGAGTTCGGCGACAGCTCGGCCGACGAGCTCAATCTGATCAAGCCGGGCAACAACTACGGCTGGCCGACCTGTGAGGGCACCTGCAGTGTCTCCGGCATGACCAATCCGAAGACGACCTGGCCGGTGAGCACCGCGTCGCCGAGCGGCATCGCGATCGTCCGCAACGTCATCTACATGGCGGCGCTGCGCGGCGAGCGGCTCTGGCGGATCCCGATCAGCGGCGACACCGAGAACGTCGGCACCGCCACCGCCTACTACGTCGGCGCGTACGGCCGGCTGCGGACCGTGGTCAAGGTCCCCGGTGCCGACCAGCTCTGGCTGACCACCACCAACGCCGACAACAACGGCGGCGCCGCCAACGGCGCGGACAAGATCTTCCGGATCGCCATCAGCTGACGCCCGCCCGCGGGTCCCGGACGGAACGCGTCCGGGACCCGCGCCACCCCCCAACCCAGTAGGAGTGTCACGTGCGCAAGTTGTTCGCATGCGTCCTCGGCGTCGTCCTGGCCGGATCGCTCGGCTCCCTGGCGTCGCCCGCGCAGGGCGCGTCGACCGTGTACCAGGCGGAGGACGCGACGCTGTCGCAGGCGTCGGTGGCGACGAACCACACCGGGTACACCGGCACCGGGTTCGTCGACTACGTCAACACCGCCGGCGGTTACGTCCAGTGGACGGTCACCGCCGCGTCCGCGGGGCCGGCGACGCTGACGTTCCGGTACGCCAACGGCACGACCGCCGACCGGCCGATGGACATCACCGTCAACGGGGCTTCGGCGGGCTCGACGTCCTTCCCGGCCACGGCGAACTGGGACACCTGGGCCGACGCCTCGGTCTCCGCCACCCTCAACGCCGGCGCCAACACGATCCGGGCCACCGCCACCACGGCGACCGGCGGTCCGAACGTCGACAAGCTCACCGTCGTCACCTCGGACACGGGCGGCGGCCCCTCCATGGCGGTCGCGCCGTACGAGTACCTCGGATGGGGCAACCCGCAGCCGCCCGCCAGCGTGATGTCGGCGACCGGCATCACGTGGTTGACGCTCGCCTTCATGCTCTCCGACGGCACATGCAACCCGAAGTGGGACGGCGCTCGCGCCCTCACCGGAGGGGCCGACCAGACCGCGATCAACTCCATCCGTGCGGCCGGCGGCGACATCGTCGTCTCGTTCGGCGGCTGGAGCGGCGCCAAGCTCGGGGAGAAGTGCTCCAGCGCGTCCGCCCTCGCGGGGGCGTACCAGAAGGTGATCAACGCGTACAAGCTGAAGGTCATCGACATCGACATCGAGGACACCGAGTTCACCACCGCGAGCGTGCGGCAGCGCGTCATCGACGCACTGAAGATCGTCAAGACGAACAATCCCGGCATCAAGACGATCATCACGATGGGCACCACGCCGAACGGACCCGATTCGACCGGCGCCGACCTCATCAACCGCGGCGCGGCGGCCGGTCTGGACAACGACGTCTGGACGATCATGCCGTTCGACTTCGGCGGCCACACCGGCACGATGGGCGCCGCCACCGTCAGCGCCATGGAGGGCCTGAAGGCCAAGGTCAAGAGCGCGTACGGCTACAGCGACGCGGTCGCCTACACCCGCATCGGCCTCTCCTCGATGAACGGCAAGACCGACGAGGCCGACGAGACCGTCACGACGACCGACTTCCAGACCATGCTGTCGTACGCGCGGCAGCACCACATCGGCCGCCTGACCTTCTGGTCGGTCAACCGGGACCGGCAGTGCGGCTCCGGCTCCGACGCCGACTCCTGCAGCGGCGTCTCCCAGTCCGCGTACGCCTACACGAAGATCTTCGCCCAGTACACAGGGTGAGCCGACATCGGCATGAGGTCGCGGTGAGGCCACCCGCCCGCAACGGATGGCCTCACGGTGCACCTGCTCGGTCCGCGGCTGCTTGATCATTCCCCCGGCCACAGAACGTCCATCGGGACGGCTCTTCGCGTGCTCCCCCGTGTGGGGGAGGCGAACGGCTCCCGTGGGGGAGGCGGGTGCCGGGTGCCCACCGGAAGCATCTCGACCATGAACACGGGTTGGACGTATCGGTGAGCGGCACCGCGACACCGGTTGAGACGGGCCAGATCGGTGCCAAATGGACGGCGGTGCGCGTAGTGGCCGGCTACGGCGCCGCCCTGTCGCTGTCGCTCTATCTCCTGGTGAAGGTCCTCTGGGTGGTGGCGGCGCTGCTCGGGAGCACGCCGTCCGCCTTCACCGATGGCGCCGACTGGGTTCTGTTGAACGCGGTCACCGTCGCCATGTCGGTCGTCGGCGTCGTTCTGGGGCTGGTCCTCGCGCAACGACGGGCACGTCGCGTCCCGGCGCCACCGCTGGTCTTCTTCGCCTGGATGGCGGCCGGGTTCCTCATACCGATGATCCCCTACATGCTGTTCGGCGCGGTCCTCGGAGGAGGCGGGGGAGGCGGCGACCCCGGTGGCGGGGATGCCGTCCCGTCCTGGGAGATGGCCTTCATCGGCATCGGATTCGGGGGCATGGCCCTGGGGCTGGCCATAGCGCTCCCCATCTACATCCGGGAAAGGTGGCCGGCCGCGTTCCTCGGACGCGTCGGTGACCACCGGCCGGTGCCCCTCGGCCGATCCCATCTGCGAGCTCTGTACATCCTGGTCGCGGCACTGGCCCTCCTCTGGGCGCATTGGGCGGCGGGCGGAACGCTCGGCCTCGCCCCCGCACACCGCGACCTGATGAACGCCGACGGACGGCTGCTCGCCGGCAACTCCGCGCTCTGGGCCGTCATGGGCGCCGCCGCGATCCGCACGGTCGCGACAGGACGGCCAAGGATGCCCCGGTGGATCCCCATGGCAGTGGCCTTCACGTCGTCGGGCTCGCTGTTCGCGTGGGCGGCGTGGAAGCTCCCGTGGGCCCTCCTCCGGCCGGGCCGCTACGCGGGCGCCGAATATCCGGCCGTTTCCGTCGTCCAGTACGGGCTGAGCATCACCGCCGGAATCGTGATGCTCGCCGCGCTGCTCAAGGTCGCGCGGCCGCGCCGGAGCGGGGTGCGGTGATTCGTGATTCGCGTTCGGTCGACGCGCGCCCGTCACCGTCCCCCGCCCCGGCTTCCCCTCCTCGCCACGGGGGTGCCTGGAAGGAGAGTGGGTCGGGGACCACGTGGTTCACCCGGCCCCGGCGAAGGTCACCCGGATCGAGTACAGGTCGCCGCCCGAGCCCGTGATGAACAGGTTGTTGCGCTTGGGGCCGCCGAAGGTGAGGTTCGAGGCCGACTCGGGGAGGCGGAGGCGGGCGATCAGGGTGCCGTCGGGGTCGTAGCAGTGGAGGCCCTCCATGGCCGCCGCCCACACCCGGCCGTAGCAGTCGAGGCGGATCCCGTCGAACCAGGCCTCGGCGAAGACCTTGCCGCCCGCCAGAGTCCCTTCCGCGGTCACCTCGAACACCCTCAGCTGCCGCTTGCGGGTGTCCACGATGTACAGCAGCGACTCGTCCGGCGAGAAGGCCAGGCCGTTCGGCCGGACGAAGTCGTCGGCCACGATCGACAGCTCACCGGAGGCGGGGTCGAGGCGGTAGACGTGGTCGCCGCCGATCTCGCTCTCGGCCGGGCTGCCCTCGTAGTAGCCGGTGATGCCGTAGCGCGGGTCGGTGAACCAGATCGTGCCGTCCGAGCGGACCACCACGTCGTTGGGGCTGTTGAGGCGCTTGCCCCGGTAGCGGTCGGCGAGGACGGTGACGGTGCCGTCGTGCTCGGTCCTGGTGACCCGTCTGGCGCCCTGCTCGCAGGTGATCAGCCGGCCCTCGAGATCGATGGTGTTGCCGTTGGCGTTGCCCGACGGGGTGCGGAAGACGCCGACGGCGCCGGTGGTCTCGTCCCAGCGCAGCAGCCGGTCGTTGGGGATGTCGCTCCAGATCAGATAGCGCCCCGCGGGGAAGTAGACGTTGGACGACATCGATCGCACGCTCGTGGCCGAGCTGCAGCGCGACGCCGCGCAGTCCTATGCGGCGCTGGGGCGGGCGGTCGGGCTGTCGGGCGGGGCGGTGCACGAGCGGGTGCGCAAGCTGCGCGAGCGCGGGGTCATCCGGGCGACCACGGTCGAGGTGGATCCCGTGGCGCTGGACCGGCCGGTGCTGGCGTACGTGATGGTCGGCGCCGACGCGTGGATGGGGGAGTCCGGGGACGCCTTCGCCGGGATCCCGGAGATCATGGAGGCGCACGTGATCGCGGGGGAGGCGTCGGTGCTCGTGAAGGTGCGTACGGCGACCACCGAGCAGCTCCAGGACGTGCTGCGGCGGATCTACGGCATCCAGGGAGTGGCGAATACCCAGGCGATCGTCGTGCTGGAGACCTTCTTCGAACGCCCGGTGCGCCCGTGACCGACAAGGCGCGTACGGAAGGGGCCGGCCACACGAAGGTAGGGACCGGCCGTGCCGAAGGTCGGGGAGCGCCCTCCCGATCTTGATCGGGCGGACGCGGAGCGCCGAGACTCGATCGCCATGAAGGACATGCTCACCGAGGCCGCCCGCCGCCTCGGCGTGACCGGGGCGCAGGCCGCCGTGATCGCCGGGGGCGAGCTGCGCGTGGCGGCGACCGGGACGGCCAACGCCGAGCTCGGCATCCCGATGGACCCGCGCACCCTGATCCAGATCGGGTCGACCACGAAACTGCACACGGCGGTGCTGGTGATGACCCTCGTGGACGAGGGCCTGGTGGACCTGGACGCCCCGGTCAGGCGCTACCTGCCGGAGCTGCGGCTGGCCGACGAGGAAGCCGCCCGGTCGGTGACGCCGCGCCACCTGCTCTCCATGACCAGCGGGATCGACAACGGCCGCTACGACGGCGACCACGACGACCCCCTCGGCTACCTCTCGACGTTCGCGGACATGGACATGCTGTTCGCGCCGGGGAACGGCTACTCGTACAGCAACGCCTCGACGGTCGTCTCCGGCGCGCTGGTCGCCCGGATGACCGGGCTGAGCTGGGACGAGGCGCTGCGGCGCCGCGTGTTCGAGCCGCTCGGCCTGCGAGACCGCCTCACGCTGTGGGAGGAGCTGCCCTACCACCGGATCGCCGTCGGCCACGCGCCGGACGGCTCGGTGGTGCGGCCGTGGGCACTGGCCCGCGGCTCGGGGCCGGCGGGGAGCACGCTGTGCTCGACGGCCGCCGACCTCGCCCGGTTCGGCGAGCTGTTCCTGCGCGACGGCGGCGGTGTGCTCTCGCCCGGCGCGTGCGCCGCGATGCAGGTCCCCCAGGTGGCGCTGCCGACCAGGCGGTTCGCGGACGAGTGGTGCCTGGGGCCGTACCGGCGGGACTTCTCCGGGCTGGAGGTCTTCGGGCACAGCGGGACCAACCTCGGCGGCTCCTCGACGCTGCTGTGGGCGCCGTCCACCGGCACCGTCGTCGCGGTGGTGTGCAACACGCCGCACGCCGGTTACCCGCTGGCCGCCGAGGTGGCCGCCTACGTGCTCGGCTCCGCTCCGGCGGACGTCGAACCGGTCACCCGGCGGACCGCCGACCCCGGCCGGTACGAGGGGCGCTACGCCGCCTGCGACCTGCGCTACGACGTGACCTCGGCGGACGGCGTGCTGACCGTGACACTGGAGGAGGCGGCGACCGGGCGGACGAGTCCGCCGGTCGCGCTGCTGCCGCTGGACGGGGACCGGTTCCTGCCCGAGGTGGACCTGTCGGGCGGCCGGGGCTGGGATCTGGCCTTCGTGGTCGAGGACGGCACCGCCGTACGCCTGGTCAGTGGGGCGTTCGCCGCCCGCAGGGTCCGGTGACCCCGCTCAGGGACGGGGCTCACTCCCGGGAGATCAGGCCGGCGTCGTAGGCCAGCAGCGCGGCCTGGGTGCGGTTGGCGCAGCCGAGCTTGGCGAGCAGCCGCGAGACGTATCCCTTGACCGTCGTCTCGCTCAGGAACAGCCGGCCCCCGATCCCCGCGTTGGACAGCCCCTCCGCCAGGCAGGTCAGCACCTCGGTCTCCCGCTCGGAGAGCCCGGCCACCAGCGCCCGCGCGGCGCGCCTGGCCGGCTCGCCGGGTGCGAAGGCCGAGAACAGCCGCCTCGCCATGGCCGGCGAGATGACCGCGTGGCCCTCGGCGGCGACCCTGACCACGCCGGCGAGGTCCTCGGGGTCGGTGTCCTTGAGCAGGAAGCCGAACGCGCCCGCGCGCATCGCCCGCACCGCGTACTCGTCGAGGTCGAAGGTGGTCAGCATGATGATCTTCGGCGGGTCGGGCAGCGCGCAGGCGCGCTCGGTCGCGGCCAGGCCGTCCACGCCGGGCATCCGGATGTCCATCAGCACGACGTCGGGCGACAGCCGGACGATCGCCTCGACGGCCTCGGCGCCGTCGTAGGCCTCGCCCACCACCTCCAGGTCGTCGGCGCGCGACAGGATCGCGCGCAGGTGGGCGCAGACGATGCGCTCGTCGTCCACCAGCAGCACTCTGATCATCACGCCTCCCCCTTGCCGGGCAGCGTCGCGAGCAAACGGAAGCCGCCGTCCTCGGTCGGGCCCGCGGAGAACACGCCGCCGACCAACTCCACCCGCTGTCGCAGCCCGAGCAGCCCGGCACCGGACGGTGGCAGGTCCTCGGGCGGCGGCGCGGCCGCGGCAGGGTTGCTCACCGCGACGCGCACCCCGCTCTCGTGGCGGCTCAGCCGTACGCGCACGGGGGCGCCGGGGGCGTGCTTGCGCGCGTTGGTCAGCGCCTCCTGCACGACCCGGTACGCGGTGCGGCCGAGCGGCGCCGACACCTCGATCCCCTCGTCCTGGTGCAGCGACACGCGCAGCCCGGACTCGGCGACGAGCCGGGAGACGTCCAGCAGGCTCGGCGGGGGAGCGAGGTCGGCGGGCTCGCTGTCGTGCAGCACCCCGACGACCTCGCGCAACTCGCCGAGCGCGCGCCGGCCCGTCGTGCGCAGCTCCTCGGCCGCGGCGCGCACCTCCGGGGTGGGCGCGGCCATCCGCAGCGACCCCGCCTGCAGGACCATCAGGCTGACGTGGTGGGTGACCACGTCGTGCATCTCGCGGGCGAGCCGGGTGCGCTCCTCGGCCCTGGCCTGCTCGACCAGCAGCCGCTGCTCGCGCTCGGCGCGCTCGGCCCGCTCGGCGAGCGCCGTGTTGAGCCGCCGCTGGGTGTCGGCGTACAGGCCGAGCAGCGTGGCGGGCACCACGATCAGGCCGCAGATCGAGACGATCTGCAGCAGCGTGCTCAAGTCGCGGGCTTCCCACAGATGGCACAGCACGAGCAGCGCCAGCGCGGACACCGCGAGCAGCAGCCGCCGGTCGCCTCGATGGGCGCCGAGCGAGTACAGCGCGAACGGCATGGACAGCGGCACCTCGACATAGCAGAGCGGGATCGTGGCCAGGACCACTGCGAGGGGGAGGCGCCGCCGCACGAGCAGGAGCGCCGCGCCGGCGATCTGCACCCAGATCCCGTGCCACCGCACCTCGGGGACCAGCGCCATCGGCACCGCCCCGTTGATCGCCAGGTCGCTGCCGACGCCCACCACGCCCACCGCCACGGCCAGCGCGACGTCGCCGGCCAGCCTCCTGACCCCCGCATTCATGTAGGAAACGCTACCGGCGCGGGCCGAAGGGCCGGATGCGACGAAAGTAGGTTCCACCCCCCCACCTTTCCCATCGGTCCGCACCCCAACGGCCCTCGTGCGCCGCCGCCCCGGCACGTGATCATCGTTCGGCATGAACGATCCTTCGCGCTCAGCCGATCCGCTGAGCAGGCAGGACGCCCGCGCCGTGCTGGGCGTCACCGGCGGGAAGGGCGACACGGCGCCGCTGCTGCGCACACTCAGGGAGCACGGCGTCGGGCTGTCCTTCATGGCGGCGCTGACCGTGCTCGCGGTCGTGGACAACTTCCAGACCCAGGCGTTCGGCGTGCTCGCACCCGAGGTCGCCGCCTCGTTCGGGATGAACGCCGGCTCCCTGTCGGGGATCGTCGCCGCCCAGGGCGTGGCGGCGGGGCTGGCGCCGTTCGCGGTGGCGGCGCTCCTGCGCCGCTATCCGCACCGGGTGCGGCTGGCCGTCGGCACCGGGTTCGCCTGGAGCCTCACCACGCTGTTCACCGGCTCGGTGGTCGGGCCGATCTCGCTGGCCGCGCTCATGGTGCTGAACGGCGCGAGCACCGGCACCGTGGCGCTGCTGCACCCGCCCCTGCTGATGGACGCCTACCCGCCCGCCGCCCGGATGCGGGTGATGTCGCTGTACTCGGCGTCCTCGCCGCTGGCCGGGATCCTGGCGCCGCTGGTCATCGCCGGGCTGGTGTCATGGCTCGGCATGGACTGGCGGGCGGTGTTCGCCACGCTGGGCGCCGTGTCGCTGGTGGCCTGCCTGTACGCGCTGCGGCTGCGCGAGCCGGCGCTCGGCCGCTGGGACGTGGCCGAGCTGCGGGCCAGGTCGCGGACGGCGGCGGAGTCCCCGGCCCAGGAGCACCTGCCCGGCTTCTGGGGGACCGTGCGGCGGGTGCTGCGCGTCCCGTCGGTGCGGCGGATGTGCGTCGGCTTCACCGCGATGGGCGCGCTGGCCGTGCCGTACGGCGTTGTGGTCTCTACGCTCCTGGAGCATGACTACGGCCTGACGCCCGGACAGCGCGGCCTGTTCACCAGCGCGGGCGCCGCGGTGTCGATCGTGGCGCTCGCGGTCTTCGGCGGCCGGGCGGAGGCGGCTTATCGGGCGGGGCCGGCGCGCTTCATGGCGCTGTCCGGCGGCACGCTCGGGGCGGCCGCGGCGGCCTTCGGCCTGTCGGCGGTCGTGCCGAACCTGTGGCTGATGCTCACGCTGCTCGCGCTGGGCCAGGCGCTGCTCGCGGTGATCGGGCCGTGCCTGTTCATCGGCGCGCTCTCGGTCGTACGGCCGGCGGACCGGGCGCACGCGATGGCGGCCCTGGGGCTGATCATCGCGCTGGGCGGGCTGATCGGGGCCGGGCTGCTCGCCCTGTCCTCGGTGGCGCTCGACCCGCGCGGCGGGCTCCTGCTGCTGCTCGTCCCCGCGGTCGCCGGGGCGTTGTTCGTCGCGACCATCCACAAAACCCTCATGGGCGATCTCGACGCCCTGATCGATCACGCGATTGGAGAGACCGAATGATTGAGGCGTATCGCCGTGCCGAGGCGCTGCATCCGTCGCAGGAGCCGAGGCTCGTGCACCGGGCGGTGATCACCCCGGTCTGGGAGGACGGATCGTTCTCCTACCAGGTGAGCACCCCCGACGGTCCCTCGCTTGTCCGGATATTTCCGGACAAGCGGGAGCGGGTGGAGGAGGGGGCGCACCCGGCGGCGGAGCCCGTGCTGCCGCCCGAGCTGACCGGCGTCCAGACCTCGCCGGACGGGGGCCACGCCGTCTCCGTCGAGGACGGGAACCTCGCGGTGAACGGCGTGCGGATCACCCACGACGGCGCGGAGGGCCACGCGTACGGCCTGCCCAGCGACCAGAACCGGCTGCCGATCGTGGTCGCCCAGGCGGGCATGACCACGCCGCCGCTGCTCGTCTGGGCCCCGGACGGGCGCAGGTTCGTCACGCTCCGTGTCGACCAGCGGCACGTGCCCACGCTCACCCTCACCCAGTCCTGCCCGCCGGGCGGAGGGCCCCGGCCGCTCGCGCACACCCTGCACTACGAGATGCCGGGCGACCCGCTCCCCACCTTCCAGCAGATGATCTTCGACGCGGAGACCGGTGACCGGGTCGACATCGCCATCGAGCCGCTCACCTTCACCCACGACGCGCCGCTCGGCGTCGGCAGGGTCTGGTGGGAGGACGACGACACGCTCTGGATGCTGTACGGCACCCGCGGCTACCGGGCCGCCGTGCTGTACCGGATCGACGCCAGGACCGGCGACGCGACCGTGGTCCTGGAGGAGCGGAGCGAGACGGTGATGTACTCCGCGCCCACCATCGTGGAGGCCCCGCTGGTGCGCACCCTGGGCGACGAGGTGCTCTGGTACTCCGACCGCTCGGGCTGGGGCCACCTCTACCGGTACGCGGGCGGCGAGCTGAAGAACGCCGTGACCGAAGGCGAGTGGCTGGTACGTGACGTGCTCCGGGTGGACTGGGACGCCCGCGAGGTGCTCTTCGTGTCCGGCGGACACGGCTCGAACCCGTACGACCGGCGGCTCTGCCGGGCCGGCCTGGACGGCGGCGGCGTCACCGTGCTCACGCCCGAGGACGGCGACCACCACGTCCAGGTGTCGCCCGACGGCCGCTGGCTGGTCGACACGTACGCCACGCCGGGGACGCCGAGCGTCACCGTCCTGCGCGACGCCGACGGAGCGGTCGTGATGGAACTGGAGCGCGCCGACCTGAGCGCGCTGGAGAAGGCGGGCTGGCGGGCGCCCGAGCGGTTCACGGCCAAGGCCGCCGACGGCGTGACCGACGTGTACGGCCTGCTGTTCCTGCCCGGCGACTTCGACCCGTCCCGGCGCTACCCGATCCTCGACTCGGTCTACAACGGCCCGCAGATCCCCCGGCAGCTCCGCACGACGCTGCGCGGCCACTCGCTCGACCCCTGGCTGCTCGACCCGGCGGCCGGGGCGGCGTCTCTGGCCGCGCTCGGCCTCGCCGTGGTGGTGCTCGACGGGCGCGGCACGCCGTACCGGGGCAAGGCGTTCCAGGACGCCTCCTACGGGGACCCCGGGGTGTCGGTGGGGCTCGCCGACCACGTGGCGGCGATCACCCAGCTCGCGGCCGAGCGGCCCTACCTCGACCTGGACCGGGTCGGGATCGCCGGCCACTCGGGCGGCGGCGCGGCCACGGTCCGGGCGCTGCTGACGCACCCCGAGTTCTTCGGCGTGGGCGTCGCCTCCGCCGGCGACCACGAGCACAGCGGCTACTACGCGATCTGGGGCGAGACCTACCAGGGGCCGCCGCCGCAGGACTACACCGCCGACTCACTGGTGCCGCACGCCGAGCGGCTGAAGGGCAAACTGCTGATCCTCTTCGGCGAGATGGACGACAACTGCCATCCCGCCCTGTCGCTGCGCCTCGTCGACGCGTTCATCCGGGCGGACGCCGACTTCGAGATGCTCATGGTGCCCAACGCCGCGCACGGCTACCTGCACGCCGAGGCGCACGTGCTCCGCCGCCAGTGGGACTTCCTCACCCGCCACCTGATCGGCGCCGAGCCGCCGGCCGGGTACCGGATCGACCCGACCTTCGGAGGGGCCGCGTGACCATCGACCCGCTGGACCCGGACGCCCTGCGTGCCCGCCTGGACGAGCTGGCCCGGGAGCACGGGATCACCGGCGTCGCGATCGCCGTCGCCGCCGGAGACCGGACGGCCGAGGCGGCGGCGGGCCTGCTCAACACCCGCACCGGGCGGCCCGCGACCACCGACTCACTCTTCCAGATCGGCTCGATCGCCAAGGCGTGGACGGCGACCCTGATCCTCCAGCTCGTCGGCGAGGGACGGCTCGACCTCGACCGGACCGCGCAGTCCGTGCTGCCCGAACTGGGGCTGCCGGAGCCGGTGACGATCAGGCAGCTCCTCGCGCACACCGGCGGCTTCGAGGGTGACGTCTTCGTGGACACCGGCCGGGGCGACGACGCGATCGAGAAGCTGGTCGCGCTGCTCAAGGACGTGCCGCGGCTCGCGCCGCCCGGGGCGGTCTGGTCCTACAACAACGCCGGATACGTCGTGCTCGGCCGGATCGTCGAGGTGCTGCGCGGCGTGCCGTACAACACGGCGCTGCGCACCCACCTGATCGCCCCGCTCGGCCTGACCCACGCCGCGACCTGCGCCGACGAGGCGATCCTCCACGACACGGCGGTCGGTCACGCGGACGGCGAGCCGGTGCCGGTCTGGTCGCTGATGCGGTCGAACGACCCGGCCGGGGCCAGCCTGGCGATGCGGGCCCGCGACCTGCTGGCCTTCGCCCGCGCCCACATGCGCGGGGACCCGGCCGTACTGCCCGCGTCGTTGGGGCGGCTGATGCGGGAGCCGCAGGTCGCGCTGCCCGATCTCGGCCGTCCGGGCCACTGGGGGCTCGGCTGGGAGCTGCCGCGCTGGACCGGCGGAACGGTGGTCGGGCACGACGGATCCACCCCGGGGCAGGCCGCGACGCTGCGGCTGGTACCCGGCGCGGGAGTGGCCGTGGCGCTGCTGACCAACGGCGGCGACCCCGACCCGCTGCGCGCCGGGCTGGTCGAGCCGATCCTGCGCCGCCTGGCCGGGGTCGTGCCACCGGAGCCGCCGGTGCCCCCGGCCCCTCCGCTGCCGATCGACGTCCCGCGCTACGCCGGCCGGTACGTTTCGGACGTGATGGCGTGGGAGGTGGCCGGGGACGAGGCCGGACGCCTCTGGGTGACGGCCACGCCGCTCGGCGTGATGGCCGAGCACGGCGGACCGCAGCGGTTCGAGGTGGTCCGGCTGCGCGGCGACACCTTCGTGTTCGCCGAGGCCCGGGGCGGCGTCCACCCCGTGGTCGCCTTCGTCGGTGACGGCGACCGGCCGCCCTTCCTGCACACCGGACGGTTGAACGTCCGCATATGACGCCACGCCCTGCCCCGCGGCCTGTGGGCGGGCCGCGGGGCAGGGCGCTCGGCCGTCCGAGGGGCTGGAGTTCCAGGCGTAGCTTGGAAGTGGAGACGAGGAGGGCGATGGCCATGCCCACTGCTCGAGAGCTCAAGGACGCGCTCTTCGAGGCGATGAACGCCCACGACCTGGAAAGGGTGCTCGCCTGCTACTGCCCGGACGCCGTCTACGTGACCCCGGCCGGCGTCGCCGAAGGGCACGAGCAGATCGCCTGGCAGTTCGAGCACCTCTTCAAGGCATTCCCCGACCTGCACATCGCGGCGTGGTACAAGGTCGAATGCGACGATCCCGCGGTCACGGAGTACACGCTCGTCGGCACCCACACGGGGCCCTTCCTCCTGCCCGACGGCGCCGAGACCGCGGGGACCGGCCGCCGCATCGTCCTCCGCGGCGCCTGCGCGTGCGCGACCGAGAACGGCCGGATCATCACCGACCGGGACTACTACGACCAGCTCGAGCTGTACTGCCAGCTCGGCTTCCACCTCGAACCCGGCCCGGCCGCCTGATCCCGCCGCGCGGCGGGATCAGGCGTGACCCGGCGGGCTCAGGAGAGGTCGAACTGGTCGTCGCGCCACTCGGCGGCCGGCCGGTCCTGCGCGTGCCGCTCCTCGCGCTGGCGCAGCTCGACCCGGCGGATCTTGCCGGAGATCGTCTTCGGCAGGTCGTAGAACTCCAGGCGGCGGACCCGGAGGTAGGGCGGCAGGTTCTTCCTGGCGTAGGCGAGGATCGACCGGGCCGTCTCCTCGTCGGCCACGTGACCCGGGGCCAGGGCCACGTACGCCTTGGGCACCGCCAGCCGGACCGGGTCCGGCGCGGGGACCACGGCCGCCTCGGCGACGGCCGGGTGCTCGATGAGCACGCTCTCCAGCTCGAACGGGCTGACCTTGTAGTCCGAGGCCTTGAAGACGTCGTCGGTCCGCCCGATGAACGTGATGTAGCCGTCGGCGTCCCGGGCGGCGACGTCGCCGGTGTGGTAGTAGCCGCCCGCCATCGCCTCGGCGTGGCGCGCCTCGTCCCCCTGGTATCCGGTCATCAGGCTCAACGGGGCCAGGGACAGGTCGAGGCAGAGCTCGCCTTCCGCCTCGCCGGAGAGCACCGCGCCGGTCACCGTGTCGACGAGCACGACCGGCACGCCCGGCAGCGGGCGGCCCATGGATCCCGGCTTGAGGCGCTGCCCCGGCGTGTTGCCGACGGACGCGGTGGTCTCGGTCTGCCCGAACCCGTCCCGGATCGTCAGCCCCCACCTCTTCTCGACCTGGGTGATGACCTCGGGGTTCAACGGCTCTCCCGCCCCGACCGCCTCGCGCAGCGCCGCCGGGGGCTCGGACAGGTCGGCGTTGATCAGCATCCGCCACACCGTGGGAGGAGCGCAGAACGTGGTCACGTTCTCCGCCCGCAACTGCGCGAGCAGCCGCAGCGGGTCGAAGCGTGAGTAGTTGTAGACGAACACGGTGGCCTCGGCGAGCCACGGGGCGAAGAAGTTCGACCACGCGTGCTTGGCCCACCCCGGCGAGGAGATGTTGAGGTGGACGTCCCCGGGCCGCAGCCCCAGCCAGTACATCGTCGACAGGTGACCCACGGGATAGGACACGTGGGTGTGCTCGACGAGCTTGGGCCTGCTGGTCGTGCCCGAGGTGAAGTAGAGCAGCAGCCGGTCGCCGCTCGCGTTGCCCGGATGCGGCAGCGGCGCGGCCTCCAGTTCGTACGCCCCGGCGAACTCGCGCCAGCCGTCCACCGCCCCTCCGACGACGACCTTCAGGTACGCCCCGGGGACGGTCGCGAACTTCGGCGCGTCCACGGCGTTGCAGACGACCGCCTTCGCGTCGCCGCGCTCGACCCGGTCGGTCAGCTCGGCGGGGCCGACCGCTGTGGTGGTCGGCATGATCACGGCGCCGAGCTTGATGATCGCGAGCATCGTCACCCACAGCTCGATCTGGTTGCCGAGCATGACGAGGACGCTGTCGCCGCGGCCCACCCCGCCCGCCGCGAGGAAGCGGGCCACCTGGTCGGAGCGGCGGCACAGCTCGGCGAAGGAGTAGGCGGCCCGGCCGCCGTCCTCCTCGACGATCACCAGACCAGGGCGCTCGTCATCGCGGGCCCAGGTCTCGAACCAGTCGTGCGCCCAGTTGAACGTGTCGCCCAGGTCGGGCCACGAGAACGTCGCGACGGCGTCGTCGTAGGCCGTCCGCAGGTCGAGCAGCCGGTCGCGCGCGGCTCGCAGGGCAGAGGTGGGGTCGGGTGACATCGCGGCCTCCTTGGTCGTCCGCCGCACATCGTGACCGTCGTCACGCCGTCGTGGCACCCCCCGATGGGGGTACGCGGGCGGGGGCCGGGGGATGTAGGCGGATCTCAGGGGGTTTCAGAGGACTTCACTGGTCTTCACAGGTCTTAAGCGGACTTGGGAGGGCTTCGGGGGACTTCAAGGGATGAGGCCGTGGCGGCGCGCGACGACGACGGCCTCGTGCCGGGTGTGCGCGTCCAGCCGGAGGAGGATGTCGCGCATGTAGCTCTTGACCGTCATGGGAGATATGCCGAGATCGGCCGCCACGCTCGCGTACGTGCGGCCCGTCGCGACCAGCGACAGGACGGCCAGCTCACGGGCGCTGAGCACGGGGATCTCGCCGGACACCTGTCCGGACGAGGCCGGCGGGGGCGGTCCGGACGCCTCGTCGAGGAGCGCGGCGATCCGCTCGCGGAGCGCCGCGTCGGAGGTGCTCCGGTGCAGTGCGTGCAGGCCGGAGTGGACCTTGCGCAGCCGTTCGAGGGCCGTGGCCCGCGTCCGCTCGACGGCCGCGAGGCGGGCGGCCACCCGCCGGTCGATCTCGTCCTCGACGGCCAGTTTCCGCGCCAGCGCGCGGGCCGCCGCCGAGGTCGCGATCTTGAGCCGGTCGCCCAGGCCCGGGCTCTCCCGGACGGCGGCGTAGATCACGCCGCGGACCGTGGCGCCCACGACGACGGGCGCCGCGACCGTGGCGCGGATCCCCTCGGTGAGCACCGGGAGGTCGTAGTCGTGGGAGATGTCGTGGGCCGTCCGGTAGTCGTCCACGCCGACCACCCGGCGCTCGCCCAGCGCCCGGCCCCCGACGCCGGCGCCGGGCGAGACGGTGAGCCCGGACAGCAGGCCGGTGCGGGTGCCGTCGAAGTGCTGGAGGCGCAGCCCGCCGTCCATGACAGGGCCGCCGAACGCGATCGGGGCGCCGGTGGCCTCGCGCAGTGAGCGCAGCTCCTGCCCCCACGCGCGGGGGACGTCCGGGGACGCCTCGCCGTGAAGCGTGACCATGCCTCATCTTGCCCCGGTTTGCACGCTGACGGAAACCAGGTACCGCCGACATTGGCTGTTCGGGTTTCACCCGCCCCTGCCGTACGGGGGCCGACATAATCGGACGATCCGTACAAACCGAGGAGTTGCCATGACGACCGCTTCGTACGAGATCAGGCCGATCGGCCACGTCGAATCGTCGATCACCGGCCGCGAGGCCGCGCCCAAGCAGGGGTTCGAGGGAGCGCCGGACGCGTGGCTGGTCCTCGACGCCGACGTGGCGGAGGGCATCCGCGACCTGGCCGCCGGTGACGAGGTCTTCGTGCTCACCTGGCTCCATCGCGCGCGTCGCGACGTGCTCGCCGTCCATCCCCGCGATGACCCGCGCAACCCGGAGACGGGAGTGTTCAGCACCCGCTCGCAGGACCGGCCCAACCCGATCGGGCTGCACCGGGTCCGGGTCGCCGCCGTCGAGGGCCGCCGCGTGCGCGTACGAGACCTCGAAGCCTTCGACGGGACGCCGATCGTGGACGTCAAACCGGTGATCGCGGGCGGCAGATGAGCGGCCGCCGTGCGTGTGGGACCTCGGAGGCGAGGCAGACGCCCGGCCGTGCCACCGGGGCGCGCCGGGCAGAATGAGGGGGTGTCCCGACGCCACGCCCGCCCCACGCTCCGCTCCGCTCCCACTTCCTCGTGCCCCTGCGGCACGGGCCTGCCGTACCGCGACTGCTGCGGACGGCTGCACCGAGGGGAGGCCGCAGCACCCACTGCGGAGGCGCTGATGCGGTCGCGGTTCAGCGCGTTCAGCGTCGGGGACGCCGGCTACCTGCTGCGCACCTGGCACCCGTCCACCCGTCCCGCCCGGCTCGACCTCGCCGGCGGCCCGCGGTGGGTGCGGCTGGAGATCCTGGGCACCACCGGCGGCAGCGCCTTCCACACCGAGGGCACCGTGCGGTTCCGGGCCCACTACGAAGATCGCGGGACGCCGGGGGCGATGGAGGAGAACAGCCGCTTCGTCCGCGACGCGGGCGCCTGGACGTACCTCGGGGCACTCTGACGCCACTATGGCTCAAGCGGCCCGGCGGGCCTTCCACAACCGCGGTCGTCGGCCGGCCCCGGCCGCGAGGTCAGCGACGGCGGCGTGTCGAACGGCTGGGCCGCCCCCGGAGGAGGTGTCATGGAGGACTACCGCGCGGTCGCCGACGAGGTCGCGGTTGAGATCGCCTCGGGTCGTCTGCGGCCCGGAGACCGGCTCCCGACGCAGCGCGCCTTCGCCCGGGGGCGCGGCATCGCCAACTCGACCGCCAGCCGCGTCTATCGCGAGCTGGCCCGGCGCGGCCTCGTCGTCGGTGAGGTCGGCCGTGGCACCTTCGTCCGCGCCGCGCAGCCGCCGCCCGTGCCTGCGCTCGCTGAGCCCTCCGCCGCCGGGATCGACCTCGAACTGAACTATCCCGTGGCCCCGGGGCAGCCCACCCTGCTCGCCCGGGGGCTCGGTCCGCTGCTGCGTCCCGACGTGCTCGGCGCCGCGTTGCGCCCGGCCGGCGCGGCCGGCACCCCGGAGGCGCGGCAGGCCGCGGCCCGGCTGCTCGAAGTGGACGGCCGGCGCCCCGACCCGGCGAGCGTGCTGTTCGCGGGCAACGGGCGGCAGGCCATCGCCGCCGCCGTCGCCGCGCTGGTGCCGCCCGGTGAGCGCCTCGGGGTGGAGGCCGTCAGCTATCCCGTGGTGAAGGCGGTCGCGCATCGGCTCGGCGTGACCACCGTCCCCCTGGCCGTGGACGCCGAGGGGCTGTGCCCGGACGCGCTCGCCGCCGCGCACCGTGCCGCCCCGCTGCGCGCGGTCTACCTCCAGCCCACCCTCCACAACCCGCTCGGAATCACCATGCCGGAGAGCCGGCGCGCCGAGATCGCCCGGACACTGCGCGAGCTGGGGCTGTACGCCGTCGAGGACGCGGTCTGGGGGTTCCTCGACGACGCCGCGCCGCCGCCGCTCGCCGCGCTCGCCCCGGAGCGCACGATCATGATCGACAGCCTCTCGAAGCGGGTGGCCCCCGGCCTGACCGTGGGTTTCGCCGTGACACCCCCGGGACTCGCCGATCGTCTCTCCGCCGCCCTGCGCTCCGGGGCGTGGACCCCCTCCCGGTTCGCCCTCGACGCCGCCGTCCGGTGGACCGCCGACGGCACCCTGGCCGCCGTCGCCGAAGCCAAGCGGGCCGACGCCGCGGCGCGCCAGCGGATCGCCGCGCAGCGGCTCGCCGAGTTCACCGTACGGGCCGACCCCCGCGCCTATTACTGCTGGTGGGAGCTGCCGGAGCAGTGGCGGGCCGAGACGTTCGTCGCCGCCGCGGCCCGCAGGGGGATCGCCGTCACGCCCGCCGCGTCGTTCGTCGTCGGGCCGCGCGGCGCGCCCGGCGCGGTGCGGCTCGGTCTCGCCTCCCCGCCCATGGAGACCCTGTCGTACGCGCTGGACGTGCTGGCCGGGCTCGCCCGCGCCACCCCCGAGGACGTGGCCGACGACTGAGGCAGCACTGAGGACGGAAGACGCCGACCACTGAGGAGCCCGGATCACGGCCCTGGCCCTTCTCCGGGCGCCCTGCTTCTCCACCCCGCGCCTCTTTCAACGGCGCCGAGACCGGTCGGATGCGTGGCCACGCGGGATTGTCGGTCGGACCCGGCACTATGTCCTCATGACAGACGCGCTCCACGCCACGCCCCTCGCCGACCAGGTGGAATACGCCGAGGCGGTGCGGGTGGCGGTCGACGCCGCCGCCGCTTACTACGGCGCGGGCGACTCCGCCCTCGACGACGACGCCTACGACCGCCTGGTGCGTGGCATCGAGGCGTACGAGGCCGCGCACCCCGACCAGGTGCTTCCGGGCTCGCCCACCGGCAAGGTGGCGGGCGGGGCGGTGACCGGCGACGTGCCGCACACCGTGCCGATGTTGAGCCTGGACAACGTGTTCTCCGCCGAGGAGCTGGCCGGGTGGGCGGCCGGGCTGGAGCGGCGGCTCGGCCGCCCGGTCGAGAGGTGGAGCGTCGAACCCAAGCTTGACGGGCTCGCGGTGTCGGCCCGCTACCACGGCGGCCGGCTGGTCCAGCTCGTGACCCGCGGCGACGGCGTGGCCGGTGAGGACGTGTCGCACGCGATCGGCATGGTCCACGGCCTGCCTGAGGCGTTGTCGGAGCCGGTGACCGTGGAGATCCGCGGCGAGGTGCTGATGACCGCCGCGCAGTTCGAGGAGGCGTGCGCGAAACGCACCGCCCACGACGGCACCACGTTCGCCAACCCGCGCAGCGCCGCCGCCGGGACGTTGCGGGCCAAGGACCGGCCGTACCGCTGCGAGATGACGTTCTTCGGATACGGCGCGCTGCCGCTGCCGCCCGACGACGCGAGCGAGCCGGCCGGGCGGCTGCGCGAGCTGCCGCACAGCGAGATCATGGAGCTGGTCGCCCGCCTCGGTGTGCAGACCACCGGGGCGACCCCGGTCGGCGTGGTGGCCGTGGCCGCCGTCGAGCAGGTCCAGGCCCGCGTCGAGGAGATCGCCGCGGCGCGCGCCGGGCTGCCGTTCGGCATCGACGGCATCGTCGTCAAGGCCGATCTCGCCGCCGACCAGGTGCAGGCCGGGTTCAGCTCCCGGGCGCCCCGCTGGGCGATCGCGTACAAGCTGCCCGCGGTCGAGAAGATCACCAAGCTGGTGCACGTGGAGTGGAACGTCGGGCGCACCGGCATCATCGCGCCGCGTGCCGTGCTGGAGCCGGTGCAGCTGGATGGCAGCGTCGTCACCTACGCCACGCTGCACAACCCGGCGGACATCACCCGGCGCGGCCTGATGCTCGGCGACCATGTGACCGTCTACAAGGCGGGCGACGTGATCCCGAGGGTGGAGGCGCCCGTGGCGCACCTGCGGACCGGGGCCGAGCGGCCGATCGTCTTCCCCGACGTCTGCCCGAGGTGCGGCGGCGAGATCGACGCGTCCCAGCAGCGCTGGCGGTGCGCCCGGGGCCGGGCCTGCCACGCGGTCGCCTCGGTGAGCTACGCGGTGGGCCGCGACCAGCTCGACATCGAGGGCCTGGGGGAGACCCGCATCGTGCAGTTGGTCGACGCGGGGCTGATCGCCGACTTCGCCGACCTGTTCACGCTCACCCGCGAGCAGATCCTCGGCCTGGACCGGATGGGTGAGACCAGCACCGACAACCTGTTGGCGGCGATCGAGCGGGCCAAGGAGAAGCCGCTCAACAAGGTGTTCTGCGCGCTGGGCGTGCGCGGCACCGGCCGCTCGATGTCCCGGCGGATCGCCCGCCACTTCGCCTCGATGGACGCGATCCGCGCCGCCGACGCCGAGGCGCTGCAGGCCGTGGACGGCATCGGGCCGGAGAAGGCGGCGGCCCTGGTGGAGGAGCTCACCGAGCTGGGGCCGCTGATCGACCGGCTGGTGGCGGCGGGGGTGACGATGACCGAGCCGGGCGTCGCCGGCCCCCGCGCCGCCGGATCCGACGCTCCGGGGTCCGACGCCGCCGGATCGGGGGCGGCGGTACCCGGCTCCCCGGAGGCGGCCGCCGGGCTCGCCGTGGAGCTGCCACTGGCGGGGATGGCCGTCGTGGTGACCGGCGCGATGAGCGGCCCGCTGGAGACGCTGACCCGCACCGAGATGAACGAACTGATCGAACGCGCCGGAGGCCGGGCGTCCTCCAGCGTCTCGGCCCGCACCTCCCTGCTCGTGGCCGGCGAGAAGGCCGGCTCCAAGCGGGACAAGGCCGCGACGCTCGGCGTGCGGATCGCCACCCCCGAGGAGTTCGCCGCCATGGTGGCCTCGTTCATCTGACCGCTCCGCCCGGCTTGGGAACACTATTGGTCACACACCACACTGGGACAGAAGTCGGCCAGTGACATGACGGCCCTTCCGCTTCCGTCCGCCCCTGCGCCTCACCTGGGATTGCTTCAGCCGCGAATTTCTGCTCAGCCGTCGCGGTCCGCAGGTGATGGAAACAGCCGCAGTGCGGACGGAGGCGCGTCGCGGGAAAGGAACGCCCGGCGCTTTCGATATCCCACGACGAGGCTGCCTCTTGCCGTGGAACTGATCGATTCCGTCCTCTGGTTCCTGATTGGAAAAGCTGATCGAGTACGGAATACCGATCGCGGTGTGATCTCGCGAGGGCCGCACGCCGCGCCCGACTCCGAGTCGGAAACCTCCGAAGCGCCGCGAACCGGAAACCTCTGAAGGCGTCCGGAAATCCAGCCGAGGAGCTCGATCCTCGGGTGCCCACGTGCGGCATATCGAGGGCGCATGCGGTTTTCCGGAGAGGTCGTCATCACCGGCTGGGCCAGGGGGAGGAGACGATCCGAGCGCCGGCGAAAGCGCCTGGTCAGGGGCGGGATTTCGCAATAAACCGGTGTGTGCGGCCCCGGTCGGCCCGTGTCACTGTTTTTGGGAATGCCGTCCGCGGTAGGCGGACGCCGCCGCGTGTCCAAGTGCACGTAGATGCCGGGTTGCGGGTTTTCCTGCATGGGTTCATGGAGCCATGCGGCGGTTCCGGATTATCCGCGGTCGTCCGGAGACGGCGCATGATTTGTGGGGGAGCCTGGTTGCTCCTGGTGGATTGTCTGCCCTCGGTCCGGGGACAGCGCCTGAACCGTGCGGCCGTGGTCCTGGTGGATTTTCTGCGGTCGTCCGGAAGACGGTGCGTGATTCGTGGGCCGCAGGCGGGTCCGGGCGGATTGTGGGCGGTCGGTTCCCCAAGGCTCATGCTCGTACCTGGAAGCTGCCCGTTTTCCGCCGCATGGTGCCCCTGAGTCGCCTCCACCCGCCGCACACAATCGTCAACAGCACCACTTCAAGCAAGACCAGTCCCACACCGTCGCCGACAGCGGCGGTCTTTTCCTTCCCATTGCGGCTTTCGCCTTCTTTGGCGCCATTGTGAGCCCGGTGCCTCGCCTGCGGCCGGCACGCCTGTGTGCCGGTGCGCTGCCGTCTCTCGCGGCCCGAGGTGCCGTCCCAGATGCGGTCGAGGGCGGGTGTGGCTCGGCGCTCCCTTCGCTCGTGCTGTCCGCGGTCTTGCGCTGTGTCCAAGGAGGGGCGACACGTCCCAAGAGAGTCCGGTTTGGGGCTTGACGACCCATCTGGGGGCCAATACATTCGCCGCATGTTCCCAAATGGGAGACGGCGTCCTCAATTTGAGGACAGGAAGAGTGGTCCATGGATGGCATTTCGCGCACGCCGCCCTTGAGCTCCAGCCAGAAGGCCCTGGCGCTTCTGGAGGCCATCGCGGAGATGCCGACCGCCGTGGGTGTCAGTGAACTCGCCCGGCAGGTCGGCTCGGGGCGGGGCACGGTGCACAAGCAGCTGGTCACGCTTGTGAGCTCCGGCTGGGTCGAACAGTGCGAGGACGGACGTTACCGGCTCAGCATGCTGGCGACCCGGGTGGGAAACGCGGCGCTGGAGCAGGCGAGCCTCGGCGAGCGCGTACGTCCGGCCATGCAGCGCCTGGCCGACGAGTGTCGCGAAGCGGTGTCCCTGTCCGTCCTCGAACGCGGTACGGCTCTGATCGTGCAGCGCGTCGAATCGGAGCAGGTCCTGAACGCCGACCTCAAGGTCGGGACCAGGATGCCGCTGGCGACCAGCGCCTCCGGGCTCGTGTTGACGGCCTTCGCCCTGCCGGAAGAGCGTGCCCGGCTGGTGGGCCAGGGCGTGGCGCTCGCGTCCGACGAACGCCTTGACGAGGTACGGCGCAGGGAACTGGCCCAGTCGGTGGACGAGTACATGGTGGGCATCGCGGCGGTCGCGATGCCCATCCAGAACTCGCAGAACCGGGTCGTGGCCGCGCTGAGCGTCGCGGCGCCCAGCATCCGAATGGACCTGGCGGGCAGCGAGGCGGCGCTTCGCACCGCGCAACAGATCATCAATCAGCTCGTGTCAGGAGTGAAGTGAGCATCGTCATTCGCAAGTGGGTGAGCACCGTAGAAGATGTGCTCGTCGAGGCCGGGCGCCCTCTGGAGCGCCCCGCGCGGCGGGTCGTCGTCGGGGCGGTGATCTCCAACCCCTACAGCGGCCGCTACTCCGAAGAGCTCACCGAGCTGATCGACGCGGGCGAGACGCTCGGTGCGGAGCTCGTGCGGCGGTGCAAGGAGTTGCTCGGCGATGAGATCGAGGCCTACGGCAAGGCCGGCATCGTGGGGGTCAACGGCGAACTGGAGCACGCCTCGGCGGTGCTGCACCCCAAGTTCGGCCCGCCCGTACGCGGTGGTGCCGAAGGCGTGTCCATCCTTCCCTCGGCGAAGAAGCGCGGCGGACCCGGCACCAAGATCGATGTTCCGGTGCACCACAAGCGCGCGATGCTCATCCGCTCCCACTTCGACGCGGTGGAGTTCGGCGTGACCGACGCACCGCTGCCGGACGAGCTCGTCATCGCCCTGGCGGTGACCAACGCGGGGCGCCCCCACGCCCGCGTCGGCGGTCTCCGGGAGGAAGACGCGATCGGCGAGGACGGTCTGCGCTAGCGCTCTGATCGGGGAAGACCGCCGGGCCGACCACTGCGGTGGCCTCCGCGCTTCTGCCCCCCGCCAACCCGGCCCCGGTTCCCGGCATCGCGCCGGACCGTATCCGGCGAATGAAGCGTCGCTGCGCGCGGCCCACCCCAGTGCCTCGCCGCAGTTGCCGCCCCACACACGAAGACACCTCGCCGGCTCGAAGCCTCCGCGGCCTCGGGAACGGAGGCCCGCCCCGGCTTTCTCGACCGCCTGGTGATGCGTCCGTTCTGGCGATGCGACCGTTCTGGACCGCACTCGCCACGGGCGCATCCAACGGGCACCCCGGCTGCGGACTCCAGCGAACAGCCGCGCCCATCACCGCACCGCCAAATCACGCCCCAAAAGGACAGCCACGCCCCGTCGCCCCCCAACAGCCGCGACCCCCCTCAACACCCCCCAACTCAGGACCTGAAAGAGGCACGACACATGCACAACAAGCGACTGCTGCGCGTCGCGGCCGCCGGCGTCGGGCTCACGCTCACGCTCGCGCTCGCGACCGCGGCCTGTGGATCGGAAGGGACACCCGCCGCGTCGGGCGGCAAGCCGGCGGCGAAGAACATGGTGGCGCCGCTGTCCGGGCAGCTCGGCGACAAGAGCTTCATGGACTCGGCGAACCGCGGCTTCAAGCGTGCGGAGACGGACCTCGGCGTCACCGTCAAGGTGATCGAGGCGTCGACGAACGACGCCCCCGCGTGGGAGCGCAACCTCCGTGAGGCCGCCAAGCGGGACGACGTCGGTCTCGTGCTCACCGGCGGCACCGTGGTGGCGAGCACGCTCAAGAAGGTGTCGCCGGCCTTCCCGAACCAGAAGTTCCTCATCTTCGATGCGCCGAGCCAGGGCCCGAACTCCACGGGCATCACCTACGCCCAGAACGAGGGCGCGTTCCTCGCCGGCGCGCTCGCGGCGTACATCACCAAGAGCCCGGACAAGTTTCCCAAGGCCAAGGGGTCGATGAAGGTGGGCCTCTGCGCCGGCATGGACATCCCGGTCATCCGGGACTTCATCGTCGGGTTCCAGCAGGGGGTCAAGACCGTGGACCCCAACGTCACGGTCGACGTGCGGTTCACCGGTGACTTCGTCAGCCCGCAGAAGGGCTTCGACACCGCGAGCGCGATGTTCAAGGACGGCGCCGACGTCGTCTACCAGGTCGCGGGACCGACGGGCATCGGGATCCTCAAGGCCGCCAAGGAGGCCGGACGCTACGGCATCGGCACCGACTCGAACCAGAACGACCTGCACCCCGGTTTCATCGCCGCCAGCGTGATCAAGTCCGTGGACAACACCGTTTATCAGGCGATCAAGGACTTCACCGACGGGAAGCTGACGATGGGGGAGACCCGCGTGGGTGACCTGTCCAACGACGGCGTCAGCATCGAGTTCGACGACGCGATCGTCCCGGCCGACGTCCAGAAGCAGATCGGCGACCTCAAGCAGCAGGTGACCGACGGAAAGATCACCGTCGACACGGCGCTCAAGTAACCGCCGAGCCCCGGCTATCACCGAGCGAGCGATATGAAACAGACAACCCCCCTGCTGGAGATGCGCGGCATCACCAAGCGGTTCGGGCCCCTGACCGCGGTCGACGGCGTCGACCTCGACGTGCGTGCCGGCGAGGTCCATGCTCTCCTCGGCGAGAACGGGGCCGGCAAGTCCACCCTGATGAACTGCCTGTTCGGACTGCAGCAGCCCGACGCGGGAGAGATCCGCATCGAGGGCACCCCGGTGCGCGTCGACGGACCGCGGGCGGCGCTGCGCCACGGCATCGGCATGGTGCACCAGCATTTCAAGCTGGTGCCCTCGCTCACCGTGGCGGAGAACGTGTTCCTCGGCCACGAGCGCATGCGCGCCTTCGGTTTCCTCGACAGGGCCGCGCAACGCGCTCGTGTCGCCGAGCTGTCGGAGAGGTACGGCATCGGGGTCGATCCGGACGCGAAGGTCAAGGACCTGTCGGTCGGGGCGCAGCAGCGCGTGGAGATCATCCGAGCCCTCTCGGAGGACGTCCGGCTGCTCGTCCTGGACGAACCCACCGCGGTGCTCACCCCGCAGGAGACCGAGCGGCTCTTCGAGACCCTGCGTGGCTTCGTGGCGGCCGGCCTCGGGGTCGTCCTGATCAGCCACCACCTGTCGGAGGTCTGCCGGATCGCGGACCGGGTGACCGTGCTGCGGCACGGCCGGCGGGTCGCCGCCGAGCGCGTCGCCGACGTCGACGAGCACCGGCTTGCCGAGCTGATCGTCGGCAAGGACCTCCCGCGCCAGACCAAGGAGTGGGGGCGGGGCACGCCGGGCGCGCCGAAGCTGGAGGTCCACGGGCTACACGTGCGGGACAGCCGCGGCGTCGAGCTGATCAAGGGTTTGGATCTCACCGTGCACGCGGGGGAGATCGTCGGGATCGCCGGGGTGGCGGGCAACGGGCAGACGGAGCTGGTGGAGGCCATCGCCGGCATCCGTCGGCCCGGTGCGGGCTCGATCCGGGTCGCCGGCGTCGAGGTGGCGGGCAGGCGCCCGCGCGCGGCCAGGGTCGCCGGCCTCGCTCACGTGCCCGAGGACCGGAACACGCGCGGCCTGAGCGTCTGGTCGCCGGTGACCGACAACATCGTCGTCGGCCATCTCGACGACCGGAGCCTGGGCAGGCCGCTGCTCAAGCCGGCGAGGGTGCGCCGGCTCGCCGAGCGACTGATCGAGCGCTTCGACGTCCGCGTCGCCCACCCCGGGGTGTTCGCCAAGCGGCTCTCTGGCGGCAACGCGCAGAAGATGGTGCTGGCGCGCGAACTGTCCAGGGAACCCGAGGTCATCGTGTGCTGCGAGCCGGTGCGCGGTCTGGACATCGCCGCCACCGAGTTCGTGCACCGCCAGCTCGTCGAACACCGCGATCGCGGAGCCGCCGTGCTGCTCGTCTCCACCGAGCTGCCGGAGATCCTGTCGCTCGCCGACCGCATCCTCGTGATGTTCACGGGTGAGGTCGTCGGGGAGTTCGCCGGTGACCGCCCGTCCGAGTTCGAAGTGGGCCGGCTGATGTTGGGGATGAGCGCATGACCGACACCACCGCCCCCGCGGCGTCACCCGCGCGCGCCCGGCTCAGCGCGCTGCGGCCGTCCCCCGGCCTCCGCCAGTCGCTCATCGCCATCGCGCTCGGCCTGCTGGCCTCCTTGATCATCATCGCCGTGATCGCGGACGAGCCGATGGCCGCCTTCCGGGCATTCGCCCTCGGGTCGTTCGAGGACGTCTACAGCTTCGGCACCATGCTGTCGATCGCCACCATCCT
The DNA here is from genome assembly GCF_001570365.1 of Microtetraspora fusca. Classification (GTDB taxonomy): domain Bacteria; phylum Actinomycetota; class Actinomycetes; order Streptosporangiales; family Streptosporangiaceae; genus Microtetraspora; species Microtetraspora fusca. The sequence continues at coordinate 78,238 of NZ_BBYK01000075.1, forward strand.
GGCGATCACCGGTCTGTCCTCGGCCATCGGGTTCAAGGCCGGCGCCTTCAACATCGGCGGCGAGGGACAGTTGTACGCGGGCGGGCTCACTGCCGCCGTCGTGGCGCTGTACATGCCGGGGCCCGGACCGGTCGTCATGGTCACCGCCCTCGTGGCCGCCGCTGTGGTCGGCGCGGCCTGGATCGCGATCCCCGCCCTGCTGCGGGTCTACTTCGGGGTGACGGAGATCGTCACGACGCTGATGTCCACGTACATCGCGATCGACGTCACGACGTACCTGGTCAAGGCGTACTTCAAGGATCCGCAGTCCGGCGCTCTGGAAACGCCGCCGATCCCGCAGGAGACCTGGCTGCCCGGCATTCTCAGCCCGTCCAACGCGAACTACGGCCTGTTCCTGGCGGTCCTCCTGGCGGGGGCGATGGCGCTGTTCCTGGCGCGCACCCGGCTCGGTCTGCGACTCCGGCTCGTGGGCCTGCAGCCGTCGTTCGCCGAGAACGTGGGCATCGCGTCCGACCGCACGCTGCTCGGCGGCATGCTCACCAGCGGCGCGCTGGCCGGGCTGGCCGGAGGCGTGGCCATCCTCGGGCTGACGCACAACTTCATCGACAGCTTCTCGCCGCAGTTCGGCTTCCTGGGCATCACCGTGGCCCTCATCGGGCGGCTGTCGCCGTTCGGGGTTCTCGCCGCCGCGGTGCTGTACGGGTCGCTGATGACCGGCGCGACCTCGATGCAGTCGGTGTCCGACGTGCCGTTCGCCCTCGTCTTCATCCTCCAGGGACTCCTCATTTTGCTGATCACCAGTCAGGGCATCCGCCGAAGGGGTGCGATGTGAGCGGGCTCGCCAACTTCCTCGCACTCGCCATCACGTCGACGATCCCCGTCCTGGCCACCGCCATGGGCGGTGCGATCGCGGAGCGCGCCCGCGCCACCAACATCGCCATGGACGGCTCGATGCTCATCGCGGCGCTCGTGGCGCTGGGAGTGACCGACAAGACCCAGAACGTGTGGGTCGGCCTCGTGGCGGGCGTCCTCGCCGGCGGTCTGTTCAGCGCTCTGCTGGCGATCGCCGCCTTCGTCCTGCGCTGCGACATCATCATCGCCGGGATCGCGCTGAACCTGCTGGCCAGCGGCTTGGCCCTGCTGGTCACCGTCGTGGTCTTCCACCAGCCCGGGACCTATGCGCCCGCCGGGCTGCCGACGCTGCCGCACGTCCCGCTCGGACCGCTCGCGGAGATCCCCGTCCTGGGACCCGCCCTCGACAGGCAGAGCGTCCTCGTCTACGTCGCCCTGGCCCTCGTCGCGGTGGCCTGGGTCGTCACGCACAAGACCCGCTTCGGGCTGTGGGTGCAGGCCGTCGGCGAGAGCGACGAGGCGGCCCTGGCCGCCGGCATCAGCCCGGTCCGGGTGCGCACCACCGCGATCATCGCCAGCGGCCTCACCGCCGGCGTGGGCGGCGCCTTCCTGACCATCAGCGTCGTGGGCACGTTCAACACCCAGACGACCAACGGCGCGGGGTTCATCGCGCTCGCCGCGATCATCTTCGGCCGCGCCACGATCCTGGGCTCGGCGGCCGCGGCGTTCCTCTTCGGCCTGGCGGTCGCCGCGTCGCTGCAGATGCAGGGCGGCGGCGGCCTGCTCGACCCACAGCTCCTGCATGCCCTCCCGTACGTGACGACCATCGTCGTACTGGCCGTATACGGAATCCGCCGCCGCCGCGTCGAGCGGTTCGCGGCGTCGGACACCGCGTACGTGCCCGCCATCATCCCTCGCGACTAGAAGGACCATCCCCATGCCCAAGAAAGCCACTGTGCTGGTCGACTGCGACACCGGCGTCGACGACGCCATGGCGCTGCTGTACCTGTTGCTCGACCCGGATGTCGAGGTCTGCGGGCTGACCACGGTGTTCGGCAACATCTCCGCCGAGACGGCGGCCATCAACTGTCTCAGGGTGCTCGAACTCGTCGGGATGGAGCACATCCCCGTCGCCAAGGGCGCCGACGTCATGATCCGTGGCGACATCCCCGAGCTGGCACCGCACGTGCACGGCCAGGACGGCCTGGGGAACTCCAACCTGCCGATGCCCAAGGGCAGCTGGCAGGACGAGACCGCCGCCGAGATGATCGCGCGGATCGCGCGGGAGCGCCCCGGCGAGGTGCACCTGATCGCCACCGGCCCGCTGACCAACGTCGCGATCGCCTTGGCCATGGAGCCCGAGCTGCCCAAGCTGATCAAGCATGTGACGATCATGGGCGGCGCCGCGGACGCGCCCGGCAACCAGACGCCCGCGGCGGAGGCGAACATCCTCCACGACCCGGAGGCGGCCCAGGCCGTGCTCAGCGCCGCGTGGAACACCACCCTCGTGCCGCTCGACGTGACCATGGAAGAGCTGATCACCGAGGAGCACCGCGCCCACTTCGAACGGGTCGCCACGCCGGTGACCTCGTTCGTCGCCCGGATCACCGACCACTACTTCGACTTCTTCCACGCCGAGTCGTTCGACGTCCGGTGCTCGCCGTGCCACGACGCGCTGGCGGCGGCCATCGCCGTCGGGGACGTCGAGCCGATCGAGGCGCCGGTCGTCAACGTCGAGGTGGAGTGCGGTTACGGGCCCGGACGCGGCGCCACGATCTGCGACACGCGCGGGCGCTACCGCGGCCACCCTCCCCAGGAAGGCGCGCGCTGCCGGGTCGTCCTCAAGACCGACGGCACGTTCGCCGACGTGCTCTCCCGGCGCCTGGAGACCTGGCCGCCGCCGCACGGCCGGCTCGCGAACGGCGGCGCCCGATGAGCACCACGGAACTGCAGGGCCTGCGGCTGGTCGTCGTCGGCGCGGCGTCCGGCATCGGCGAGGCCACCGCGCGGCTCTGCGAACTGCGCGGCGCGCGGGTCGTCCGCGTCGACCGCGTCGCCTCGCCGCACGTCGACGTTGTCTGCGACATCACGGACGGCGAATCGTGCCACACCGCCGTCGAACGCGCGGCCGAGCTCATGGCCGGGATCGACGGTGTCGCCGTCACCGCCGGCATGGGCGAGTACGCGACGATCGAGGAGACGACGCCGGAGCTCTGGGACCTGACGCTCGGCGTCAACCTTCTCGGTCCCAGCCGGATCGCCCGGGCGGCGCTGCCCCACCTGCGCCGATCGCGGAACGCCGCGTTCGTGACGGTGGCCTCCGCCGCCGGTATCCGCTCCTACCCCAAGTTCACCGCGTACTCCTCGTCCAAGGCCGCCCTGGTGCACTGGACGAAGGTCGCCGCCCGTGAGCTCGCCCTCGAGGGCGTGCGCGTCAACTGCGTGAGTCCGGGACCCATCGACACGCCCATGCTGCGCTCGAACCAGCCGGACGGGCACACCGTCGGGTCATGGCTCGTCGAGGTCGCCAAGCACACGGCCATGGAGCGGGTCGGCACGGCGGACGAGGTGGCGGAGGCGATCTCCTTCCTGCTCTCGCCCCGCTCCAGCTACGTCACCGGCGTCGTCCTGCCGGTGGACGGAGGGGAGGTCGCGTGAGCGTCCGCACCCGCGCGCACGAACGTCACCACAACGCGAAGGACTGTTTCCAATGAGGCTGGGACCGCTTGACGAGCGCCGATTCCAGGGGCTGCACCACGTCTGCCTGACCGTCGCGGACCTGGACCGCTCGATCGCCTTCTACGGCGCATTCGGCTTCCGTGAGATCATGCGGTGGAGTGAGACCCCCGAGGTGTGCGCGGACGGTCTGGGCATCCCCGGCGCGGCGATCGAGCTCGCCCACCTGCGCGGCCATGGGATCGTGCTGGAGCTGATGGTCTACTCCGCGCCGCCGGCGGCGAAGGTCGCGCCGTCCCCGGCCGACGTCGGCACCGCGCATCTCGCCCTCGTCGTCGACGACATCGACGCCGTGCACGCCGCGGTCACGGCCGCGGGCGCCACGGTGGTCTCCGACCCGGTGCGGGACCCGTCGGCGGATTCGTTCCAGATCGTCGACCCGGACGGCATCCGCGTCGAGTTCATCGCCCCCGACCCCGGCGGCGCGCTCCCGCCCACGGCCGTCACGCCGGAAGGGGTCCGCGACGAGGAACTGGACTCCTTCTCCGCCCACCGCGTCGAGTCCGACGGCACGCTCCCTCCGCTGGACGGGGCGTCGACCGCCCTGCTCGTGGTGGACATGCTCAACGACTTCTGCTCCGACGGCGGTGCGATGGTGCTCCCCGGGGCGGACCGGCTCCACGACCCGATCAACCGGCTCGTGGACGCGACCCGTCAGGCCGGCGGGCATGTCGTCTGGGTGTGCGACAGGCACGACTCGCTCGACGACGAGGAGTTCCGCAAGAGGGCACCGCACTGCCTCGCCGGAACCTGGGGCGCCGAGGTCGTCGACGGGCTGTCCAAGGCGGACGACGACCACCTGCTCGTGAAGCGGAGGTTCAGCGCGTTCTTCCAGACCGACCTGGACGCGTGGCTGCGCCGGAAGGGCATCACGCGGCTCATCGTCTGCGGTGTCGTCACGAACATCTGCGTCCGGTCGACGGCGCACGACGGCTTCTTCCTCGGCTACGACGTCCTCGTTCCCCGGGACGCCTGCGCCGCCACGGGCTCGCGCGAACAGGCGTCCACGCTGTACGACATCGAGACGCACTTCGGCACGGTCGCCGGGACGGACGAGCTGTGCCTCGCCCTCGAGGCGGCGGCGAAGGGTTCGGTGGCGTGAGCGACGACCTGCTCATCACCGGGATCGGCGCCATCGTCTCGGGCGACCTCACGGCACCGATCCTCGCCGGCGACAGCGTCCTGTGCCGTGACGGGCTCATCGCGGCCGTCGGCCGGCTCGACGACGTGCACCCGGGCGGCACGCCCCGCACCATAGACGCCAACGGCACGACGCTGGTCCCGGGGCTCATCGACGCGCACACGCACCCCGTGCTCGGCGACTACACGCCGCGCCAGAACACGTCGGGGTGGATCGAGTCCTACGTGCATGGTGGTGTCACCACGCTCGTGTCGTGCGGCGAGCCGCACACCCCCGGCCGGCCGAGGGACGCCGCGGGGGTGAAGGCGCTGGCGATCCTCGCGCACAAGAGCTTCGCCACGGTGCGCCCGCTCGGTGCGAAGGTCCATGCCGGGGCCCTGCTTCTCGAACCGGGACTGACCGAGGAGGACTTCGCCGAGGCCGCGGCGGAGGGGTGCTGGCTGCTGGGGGAGATCGGCATCTCCAGCGTGAGCGACCCGGCCGCCGCCGTGCCGCTGGTCGAGGCCGCCAAGCGGCATGGCTTCCTCGTACCGGTGCATGTCGGGGGTGCCTCCGTCCCGGGCTCGACCGTCATCGGAGCCGACATGGTCGTCGCCGTGCAGCCCGACGTCGCCGTGCACTGCAACGGCGGTCCGACCGCTCCCAGCCACGACGACGTGGTCCGCATCATCGAGGAGACCGACGCGGCCATCGAGATCGTCCAGGCGGGCAACACCCGCGCGCTGCGCGACGTGGTGCGCGAGCTCATGCGGCGGGATCTCGTCGACCGGCTGCAGATCGGCAGCGACACCCCGTCGGGCACCGGCGTCATCCCGGTCGGCATCCTGCGCACCATGGCCTACGCCTCCGCGCTGGCCGGTCTGGAGCCGGAGCTCGCCGTCTGCGCGGCCACCGGTTCGACGGCGCGCCGCTACCGACGGAACACCGGAATCATCGAGCCCGGCCGCGAGGCGGACCTCGTGTTCCTCTCCACCCCGCGCGGCTCCGCGGCTCCGACCGCGTTGGAGGCGCTGCGGGCGGGGGACATCCCGGCGGTCTGCGGCGTGATCATCGACGGTGTCGTACGGGTCACCGCCAGCCGAGTGACTCCGCCGCCCGCGCACGCCCCGTCCTTCGGCTGAATCCGGGATGACGGCCGTCACCGAGCCGGCCGGCGGCACGCGGCGCGATCGGTTCACGATCTCGCTGTATCTGCTGCTGGCCGGCGTCGCCATTCTGCACAGTGGGTTGGGCGCGCTGCTGCCGTACATGCGGCACGATCTGCGGATGAGTCATGTTGTCGAGAGCGTGCACCTGTCGGCCATGGCCGTGGGAGGTCTCGTCGCGTCGGTCCTGGCCGAGCCCGTACGCCGCAAGCTGGGCCGAGGCAGGCTGTTGCTCTGCGCCGGGCTCCTCGTGGCCGCGGGCGGGGTGGGCTTCGCGGTCGCCACGACGCCGACGATCAGTGTGGCGAGCGCGTTCCTCGTCGGTCTCGGTGGGAGCGTCTGCCTCATCTCCGGGCAGGCGGCGCTCGTCGGACTGCAGGGGCCGCGGTCCGCCCGCATGATCATCGAACTGAACCTCGCCTACAGCCTCGGCGCCGCTCTGGGAACCGCCGCACTGCCACTCGTCGCGGGCTCCGGGCTTGGTTGGCGGGGGTTCGGCGGCCTCCACGCGGTGCTTCTGTGTCTGGTCGTCGTGCCGCTGATGCTGGGCACCGCGCGGTCGGCGGACCCACCGGCCGTCCCGCCGCGGCGCGCCGCGTCAGGGGTACGGCGGGGCCGGCCCGCCTTCGGCGTCGTCGCCGCGGCCCTCAGCGTCGCGGTCGAGTGGTCCTTCGCCCTGTGGGTGGCCACGTACCTGCACGACGTCGTGGGACTCGACCGAGCCCAGGCGAGCTGGGGCACGTCGCTGATGCTGACCGGCGTGATCGCCGGTCGCGCCGCGGGCAGCCGGATGGTCGCCCGCGTCGCCCCGCAGCACGTCCTGACCGGATCGCTCCTGACGTGCGGTCTCGCCTTCGGCCTGCTGAACGCGTCGCACTCGACGACCGCGGTGGTCGGCGCGGCGGCGGTCGCCGGCCTCGGAATCGCCAACCTCTATCCGGCGGCGGTGGCGATGGTCATCGGCGGAGACCCGTCGCGGGCCGACACGGCGATGGCCCGGTGCTCGCTGGCCACGTCGACGTCACTCATGATCTCGCCGGTCCTGCTCGGCTGGCTCGCCGACTCCGTGGGGCTGGCCCGGGCGTTCACGGTCGTGCCCGTGTTCGTGGTGGGCGCGCTCGCCGCGATCCGGCTCGCCGGCGGCCCGCGCCCGGCCGCTCGGTCCTCAATGCCGTCAGGCCGGGCCGGCGTGGGCTGAGCCGTCGGCGGCCACCGCTGATCGTCATCCGTGAGGGCGAACGACGATCAGCGGTGGCAGCGGACGGTAGGGTCCGGCGCCGCGATCTGGGTGGGGTTCGGTCAGTTCATGGCGAAGGTGGTCAGGACGGCGGCGTGGTCGGAGGTCCAGGCGTTGTCCTTGTGGCCGGGGATCGGGGCCGGGGTGCCCTCGACGACGGCCTCGGAGGAGGTCACCTCGATGTCGCCCTTGTAGTGGACGAAGTCGATGCGGTCCTGCGGCTCGGGCTCGCCCTTGTGGGCGTCGTGGCCGTAGCCACCGGTGAAGGTGGTGTAGATCGGCGACCAGGTGATGCCGGGGGCGGCGACCGGGTCGGGGTGGGCCACCCGGTAGGAGTCCTTCATCCCGGACTGCTCAGGGGCGACCGAGGTGGGCCAGGGGACGGAGTCGTAGCCGCACTTCTTGG
>NZ_BBYK01000076.1 GCF_001570365.1 Microtetraspora fusca
AACCGGCCCGCCCTGGGGGCTGGCCCGGCAGCATGCCCGAAGTCCACGCGCCAGGGCTGCACGCGTCAGAAGGCAGCACGGGAAGTCAGCGTGCCGGAACTCTCATGTGCCGAGGTTCCGCGCATTGCCCCAGGTGATGGGTGGACAGACAGGTGATGGGTGGACAGACAGTGGTCAGCGAACGCATCAAGGCTGATCCAGCCTCACTCCGGGCCAGCCCGGCAGCGTGCCCGGGCTCCAGTCGCCAGGGCCGCATGCGTGGAGGTCGGCGTGACCGGGATTCCGCCCGCGTCTGCCCCAGGCTGCCCCAGACGGTGCACGAACAGGCAGTGATCCGGCGGGGCGATCGATCGGCGGTGATCATGTCCGTCCACCGGCCGGCTCGGCAGCGTGCCCGAACTCCACGCGCCGCCCGGGGTGATGGGTGGACAGACAGTGGTCAGCGAACGCATCAAGGCTGATCCAGCCTCACTCCGGGCCAGCCCGGCAGCGTGCCCGGGCTCCAGTCGCCAGGGCCGCATGGGCGCGGAGCCAGCGTCGGAGGTCAGCGTGGTCGGGGCTCCGCCCGCGTCTGCCCCAGGCTGCCCCAGATGGTGCGCGAACAGGAAGCGAACTGTTGATCGCGTCGGTGCTGTTCCGGCCCGCCCACGGATGGGCCTGGCAGCCTGCCCCGACTCCACGCGCCGGGCATCCACATGCGGAACTCCCACCTGCCAGAGTTCCACGTGCCAAGGATTTGCGCGGAGCGGTCGCGGTCAGGTGGCGCCGATAAGGGACGGTCAGGTGGCGCTGATAAAGGACGGTCGGGTGGCGCCGATAAGGGAGGGGCGTCCTGGCGGGCGGCACGTGTGGGGCTCCTCTCCGGCCGCCAGGGCGGGGGCGGCAGGCGGGACCCAGGCGGTACGCGAACAAGCGGCACCGGGCAGGGCTGACGATGCTCAGATCAGGCGGCAGGCGTTCCCGTCCGACCAGCGCGATCAGGATGGAAGTGGGCTCAGTGGCCGGGCGGCGGTGGCCCTCTCGGAGCGCGGGCGGCCGGCGGTTCGCCTGGCCGCCCCTGGCATCGGTCAGGAGGCGCGGAGCGCGGAGGCCGGGACGTGGACGTGCCGCCTCAGTGCCGCGATGGCGAGGATGACGATGACGGTCAGGTCGAGGGTCATCCTGGCCAGGTCGAGGTTGAGCCAGAGGGCGACCTGGGAGAGCGGCACGGTGTGGCTGCCGGTGGTCCAGCCCAGGACTGTGGGGGCGAAGTACAGGTAGGTGGTGACGCGCTGGAGGTAGTACACCGCGGCGCGGGGTCGCCGCCCCCCGGCGTCCACCTGTCGCCGCATCGCCGTGCGGTGGGACGTGGGGGTCCCTCCGAACTGGGGACGGTGGGACGTGGGGGTCCCTCCGAACTGGGGACGGTGGGACGTGGGGGTCCCTCCGAAGAGGGGAAGGTGAGCGTAGGAAAGCTGTCAATAATCCCCATGGCGGCGTAGGAAAGCCGTCAAGACGGGGCGAAGGCGCCCAAACTCCGCGATTTGCTTGCCTTGAGGCTGCTCACCTGGGCGGCCGAAGACACTCATCCGGCATCTGAGGAGTGGGGATGGCAGACGTCATCTTCGTCGCCCTGACGATCGCGGTCTTCGCGATTCTCGGGCTCGTCGTGAAGGCGGTGGAACGGCTGTGAGCGCCGCCAACGCGACCGGCCTGGTCGTGGTCATCGGCCTGGTGATCTTCATGGTCGCGGCCCTGCTGTTCCCGGAGCGGTTCTGATGTCGCCGACCATGGCGGGGATCGTCTTCATCGTGTCCCTGATCGTCGCCCTCGCGATCACGCACCGGCCGCTGGGCGACTACATGCACCGTGTCTACACCGGCACCAGGCATCTCGCTGTCGAGCGGCTGATCTACCGGCTCATCGGCGTGCGGCCGGACGCCGAGCAGCGCTGGACGGTCTACGCCCGTTCGGTGCTGGCGTTCTCGGCGGTGTCGATCCTCTTCCTGTACGCGTTCCAACGGCTGCAGGACAAGCTGTTCCTGTCGCTGGGCTTCGGCCCGGTGCCCGATCACATCGCGTGGAACACGGCCGTCAGCTTCGTGACCAACACCAACTGGCAGGCGTACTCGGGTGAGTCCACGATGGGCCATCTGGTGCAGATGGCGGGCCTGGCCGTGCAGAACTTCGTGTCGGCGGCGGTGGGGATGGCGGTCGCGATCGCCCTGGTACGCGGTTTCGCCAGGAAGCGGACCGACGAGTTGGGCAACTTCTGGGTCGATCTGGTGCGCGGCTCGCTCCGCATCCTGCTGCCCATCGCCTTCGTCGGCGCGTTGGCGCTGGTCGCGGGCGGTCTGGTCCAGAACTTCGCCGAGCCGCACGCGGTCGCGACCGTGGCGGGCGGACACCAGACGCTCACCGGCGGCCCGGTCGCCAGCCAGGAGATCATCAAGGAGCTGGGCACCAACGGCGGCGGCTTCTACAACGCGAACGCGTCCCACCCGTTCGAGAACGCGACGAGCTGGACCAACTGGATCGAGATCTTCGTGATCCTCCTCATCCCGTTCGCGCTGCCGCGCACGTTCGGGCAGATGGTCGGCGACCGGCGGCAGGGGTACGCGATCCTCGCGGTCATGGGCGTGCTGGCCCTGGCCAGTGTCAGCGCGCTGACCGCGCTGGAACTGGCGCACGGCGGGACCGTGCCGCAGGCGGTCGGGGCCGCGATGGAGGGCAAGGAGGCCAGGTTCGGCGTGGCCGACTCCGGCACCTTCGCCGCCGCCACGACGTTGACCTCGACCGGTGCCGTGAACTCCTTCCACGACTCCTACACCGCGCTCGGCGGCATGATCACGATGGGCAACATGATGCTGGGGGAGGTCGCGCCCGGAGGCGTCGGCTCGGGCCTGTACGGCATGCTCGTCCTCGCGGTGATCACCGTCTTCGTGGCGGGCCTGATGGTCGGCCGGACGCCGGAGTACCTGGGCAAGAAGATCGGTTCCCGCGAGATCAAGCTCGCTTCGCTGTACTTCCTGACCACCCCGGCGCTCGTCCTGATCGGGACGGCGCTGGCGATGGCGTCCCCCCAGCAGCGCGCGAGCATGTTGAACGGCGGACCGCACGGCCTGTCGGAGGTCCTCTACGCCTTCACCAGCGCGTCCAACAACAACGGCTCGGCGTTCGCCGGCCTGACGGTCAACACCCCTTGGTACGACACCGCGCTCGGCCTGTGCATGGCCTTCGGGCGGTTCCTGCCGATCGTGTTCGTGCTGGGACTGGCCGGCTCGCTGGCCCGGCAGGCGCCCACCCCGGTGTCGGCGGGCACGCTGCCCACCTATCGGCCGCAGTTCGTCGGCATGGTGGCCGGGGTCACGGTCATCCTGGTCGCTCTCACGTTCCTCCCCGCCCTGGCGCTCGGGCCGCTCGCAGAAGGAATCCACTGACATGTCAACACCCGCGCTGAAAGCACCGGGACGTTCCCCCGCTCCCAGGAAAGGCCGGGTCGGCGGCGGCCTGCTGGATCCCAAGCAGATGATCCGCTCGCTGCCGGACGCGCTGCGCAAGCTCAACCCGACGACGCTGTGGCGCAACCCGGTCATGTTCATCGTCGAGATCGGCGCGGTCTTCACGACCGCGCTGGCCATCGCGAATCCGTCGTTCTTCGCCTGGGCGATCGTGGTCTGGCTGTGGCTGACCGTGCTGTTCGCCAACCTGGCCGAGGCCGTGGCCGAGGGCCGGGGCAAGGCCCAGGCGGCGACGCTGCGCGCCGCCAAGCGCGACACCACCGCCCGCCGTCTGCGGGACCGGGACGACCCGAGCGCCTGGGACACGGTCGGGGCGACCGAACTGCGGCAGGGCGACGTGGTCGTCGTCGAGGCCGGGGAGATCATCCCGGGTGACGGCGACGTGATCGACGGCATCGCCTCGGTCGACGAGTCGGCGATCACCGGCGAGTCGGCCCCGGTGATCCGCGAGTCCGGCGGCGACCGGTCGGCCGTCACGGGCGGCACGAAGGTGCTCTCCGACCGGATCATCGTGCGGATCACCCAGAAGCCGGGGGAGAGCTTCATCGACCGGATGATCTCGCTGGTCGAGGGGGCCAATCGGCAGAAGACGCCCAACGAGATCGCGCTCAACATCCTGCTGGCCGCCCTGACGATCGTCTTCCTGGTCGCGACGGCGACGATGCAGCCGCTGGCGATCTACTCCAAGAGCGTCAACCCCGGCATCCCGGACTCCCCGGCGCTGACCGCGGACGGCGTCACCGGCGTGGTGCTGGTCTCGCTGGTGGTCTGCCTGATCCCGACCACGATCGGCGCGCTGCTGTCCGCGATCGGCATCGCGGGCATGGACCGGCTCGTCCAGCGGAACGTGCTCGCGATGAGCGGCCGGGCCGTGGAGGCGGCAGGCGACGTCAACACGCTGCTGCTGGACAAGACCGGCACCATCACGCTGGGAAACCGGCAGGCGTCGGAGTTCGTGCCCGCGAGCGGCGTCAGCGACGAGGAACTCGCCACCGCCGCCCAGCTCGCGAGTCTCGCCGACGAGACGCCCGAGGGCCGTTCGATCGTCGTGTACGCCAAGAAGGCGCACGGCCTGCGCGAACGGCGGCCGGGCGAGCTGGCGCACGCGGTGTGGGTGCCGTTCACCGCCCAGACCCGGATGTCGGGTGTGGACGTGGACGGCCGCCAGGTGCGCAAGGGCGCGGCCACCGCGGTCATGAAATGGGTGCGGGACGCGGGCGGACACCCGACCGACGAGGTCGGCCACCTGGTCGACGGGATCTCGGCGTCCGGCGGCACGCCTCTGGTGGTGGGCGAGATCGCGGACGGCAAGGCCCGCGTCCTGGGCGTGATCCACCTCAAGGACGTGGTCAAGGCCGGGATGCGGGAGCGGTTCGACGAGATGCGCCGGATGGGCATCCGCACCGTGATGATCACGGGGGACAACCCGCTGACGGCCCGGGCGATCGCGGAGGAGGCCGGGGTGGACGACTTCCTGGCCGAGGCCACGCCGGAGGACAAGCTCGCGCTGATCAAACGGGAGCAGGAGGGCGGCCGGCTGGTCGCGATGACCGGTGACGGCACCAACGACGCGCCCGCGCTCGCGCAGGCGGACGTCGGCGTGGCGATGAACACCGGCACGACCGCCGCCAAGGAGGCGGGCAACATGGTCGATCTCGACTCCAACCCCACCAAGCTCATCGAGATCGTCGAGATCGGCAAGCAGCTCCTGATCACGCGCGGCGCGCTGACCACGTTCTCGATCGCCAACGACATCGCGAAGTACTTCGCGATCATCCCGGCGATCTTCGCGGCGGTCTACCCCGGCCTGGGCGTGCTCAACGTCATGCGCCTGGCCAGCCCCCAGTCGGCGATCCTGTCGGCGGTGATCTTCAACGCGCTGGTCATCGTCGCGCTGATCCCGCTCGCCCTGCGCGGCGTGCGCTACCGGCCGTCCAGCGCCTCGAAGCTGCTCTCCCGCAACCTCTACGTGTACGGCCTCGGCGGCATCGTGGCGCCGTTCGTCGGAATCAAGATCATCGACCTGTTCGTCCAGCTCATCCCGGGGATGTCGTGATGGTACGAATGCCAGGCTGGCTCCGCCAGCACATCGCCGCGGTGCGGGCGCTGCTCGTGCTGACCGTGCTCCTCGGAGCGCTCTACCCGCTCGCGGTCACCGGTGTCGCCCAGGCGATACTCAACGGCCGGGCCAACGGCTCGCCCGTCGAGAAGGACGGCCGGGTCGTGGGGAGCGCCCTCATCGGCCAGTCCTTCACCGGCCCGGACGGCGCCCCGCTCAGGAAGTACTTCCAGAGCCGGCCGAGCGCGGCCGGGGCCGGCTACGACCCCATGGCGAGCGGCGCGAGCAACCTCGGCCCCGAGAACGTCCTGGACGTGCTCGCGGTCCCCGGCGCGAAGGACGCCCACGGCAAGCCGGACACCGGACGGCAGAGCCTGCTCACCCAGGTGTGCGCGCGCAGCCGCGCCGTCGGCACGCTCGAAGGCGTGAGCGGCGCCCGGCCGTACTGCACGCCGGACGGCGTGGGCGCGGTCCTGAAGGTCTTCCCGGTGGTCGGCACGCCGACCCGGGTGGTCAGCGTCAACCAGGCGTGCCCGGCCACGCCCTTCGTCGCCGATTACCGGGGCGTGAAGGTGGAGTGCGGCCGGCCGGGCGAGGACTACTCCGCGGGGCGCACCGTCCCGGTGCGGGGGACGGCGCGGGCCGTCGTCCCGGCGGACGCGGTCACCGCGAGCGGCTCCGGCCTCGACCCGCACATCTCCGTCGCGTACGCGGAGCTCCAGGCCCCCCGGGTGGCGCGGGAGCGGGGACTCCCGCTGGACCGGGTCGGGCACCTGATCGAGGAGAACACGACCGGGCGGGCCCTCGGCTTCATGGGTGAGCCCGCGGTGAACGTCCTCACGCTCAACCTGGCCCTCGACCGGGGCTGAAACCCCAGGCAGTGGGCGGGCCGCCGCGTGCGTCGCGGACGGCCCGCCCCTCGCATGCCCGAACCTCTCAGGTGCCGGGCCAGGCGAAGCGGTGGGTGTGGATCCCGAAATAGGTGAACGCCTCGGCCCGGGTGACCCCGGGGACCCGCTTGATGTGGTCGTTGAGGACGGCGAGGAGCTCGGCGGGCTCCTTGCACACGACCTCCACGAACATGTCGAACGAGCCGGACGTGAGCACCACGTAGATCACCCCGGACAGCTCGCTGATCCGGTCGGCCACGGTGTGCACGTCGCTTTCGACGCGTACGCCGATGAGCGCCATGACCGGAAGGCCCAGCGCCATCGGGTCGGTCACGCCGACGATCTGGACGACGCCCTCGTCCCGCAGCCGCTGCACCCGCTGGCGTACCGCCGGGGCCGAGAGCCCCGTCGTCTCGGCGAGCGCCGTGTAGGACACCCGGCCGTCCCGCTGCAGCTCGTGCAGCAGGGTCCGGTCGATGTCGTCGAGGTGCACGCGGCTCATCCCACCAGTTCGGACACGGCGGACGCGAACACCTCGTGGTGCAGGTCCACGTCGGCCTCGGTGGTGGCCGGGCACATCAGCGCCATGTTGTGGAACGGGGTGAGCAGCACGCCGCGGTTGGCCAGGTAGACGTGCAGGTAGTCGTCCAGGTCGGGGTCGCCGGCCGCGTTGGACTCCCCGCCGTTGCGCGGCGCCGGGGCGGCGAAGCGGTACTCGGCGCGGGCACCGAGCTGGGTGACCGACCAGGGGAGCGCGTGCTCGTCGATGACCTCCTGGACGCCCTTGGTGAAGCGGGTGGCCAGCTCGGTCATGCCGACGAAGGCGTCGTCGGTGAGGACGTGCTCGAGGGTGGCGCGCATGGCGGCGACCGAGAGCGCGTTTCCGGCGAGCGTGCCGCCGACGCCGCCCATGTCGACCAGGTCGAGCCCGCTCATCGCCTCGACCCGGGCCGCCACCTCGGCGGACAGCCCGTACCCGCCGCTGGGGATGCCGCCGCCGATGGCCTTGCCGATCGTCACGATGTCGGGGTCGAGCCCCCACGCGCCGGTGCAGCCGCCGGGTCCGGCCGAGAACGTGTGCGTCTCGTCGTTGATGAGCAGGCTGCCGTACCGCCGGGTCAGCTCGCGCACGCCGTCGAGGTAGCCGGGCTCGGGCAGCACGATGCCGATGTTGGTGAGCGCGGGCTCCATGAGGACCGCGGCCACGTCGCCGTGGGCCAGCTCGCGCTCCAGCGCCGCCAGGTCGTTGAACTCCACCACCCGGGAGGTCACGGTCGGGTCGACGGGGGCGCCGACGTTGCCCTCGCGGGAGACCTGCTCGCCGTCCGGGCCGACCACGAGCAGCACCTCGTCGACGCTGCCGTGGTAGCAGTAGCTGTTCACCAGGATCTTGGGCCGGCCGGTGATCGCCCGCGCCAGGCGGATCGCCCAGCGGTTGGCGTCGGTCGCGGTCAGCGAGAAGCTCCAGTACGGCACGCCGAAGCGGCGGCCGAGCTCGGCGCCGACCCAGGTCGCGTCCTCGGTCGGCATCATCACGGTCGCGCCGCCGCGGCCCCCGAAGCGGTCGGCGACCGCGTCCACGCTGGCCTGCGGCGAGTGCCCGGCCATGGCGCCGGTGTCGCCCAGGCAGAGGTCCACGTACGTGTGGCCGTCAACATCGGTGACCCGGGCGCCCCTGGCCTCGGCCAGGTAGAGGGGGAAGCCGGCGGCGGTCTTGTTCATCCACGTCATCGGGACGCCGCCGAAGAGGTGGGCGCGCGCCTGCTCGTACGCGGCGGCGGAGCGGGGGTTGCGGTCGCGGAACGTCCGGCGCTCGCGGTCGAGCAGCTCGGCGAGACGGGCACGGTCGATCATGATCACTGCCTTAGAAAACGTCGAGATGACCGGTTCCGGTCTGTGAATCTTAAGTCAACGTACCTCACGACATTCGATTCTTCATAGGGGAGAGGGTTGAGCGGGTTCTCAGGCCGGCTCTCCCGTGAGGTCCGCGTCCCGTGTGACGTCCCGGGGGAGGGGCACGGCGGGGCGCTCCGCGCCGGCGCCGTCCGGCGACGGCCCGCCGAGCGCGCGCAGCGTCCGGCGCAGCCCGTCGACGATCGCCGCGAGTCCGACCTCGAACGAGAGGTCGGCGGGCGGGCGGCCGCGCGCCGCCGCGGCCTCGTCGCGGGCGCGTACGGCCGCCGCGAAGGAGGGCGCCTCGGACGAGAGCGGCCCGGAGTCGAACATGTCGGGCGGGGCCACCACGTCGAGCGCCGAGCCGAGGACGAACGACTCGACCGACACCATGACCGGGATGATCATCTCGCTCGGCCAGCCCCCGCGCTCCAGTCCGGCGACGACCTGGTCGTACATCCGCAGGGTGCGCAGGGCGCCGCTGATCGGGAGGGTGGCCAGCAGCGATATGACCGGCGGATGGGCGGCGAACGCGTCGCGGTAGCCGTGCGCCCACGCGATCATCGCCTCGTCCCACGGCAGCCGGGCGAACATCGAGGCGTCGATCGAGTCGGAGACCAGCTCGCGGACCGCGGCCAGGATGTCGTCCTTGCCGCCCACGTGGTTGTAGAACGAGGAGGGCCGCACGCCGAGCCGCGTGGCGAGCGCGGCGAGGGAGAACCCCTCGGCCCCCGCGTCGTCGATGAGGCCGAGGGCGGCCCGCGCGATGATCTCCCTGCTCAGCACAGGTGTGGCCGGTCGGCCCGCCCGTCTTCTCATTTCCTCGGCCGACCCCTTCCGCTTTGGCCTCCGGACAACTTATCCTTCCGGACACTAAACGAACGTCATTCTTTTTGGACGGCGATGTCACGCACTCTTTTCCGCAACGGCACGATCTGGACCGGCACCGGACACACCGTCACCGCACTCACCGTGCGGGACGGCCGCATCGAGGCAGTCGGGGCCGAGGCTCTCGCCGCAGAGCGAAGTGCCGACCAAGTCGTCGACCTCGAGGGCGGGCTGCTGCTGCCCGCCTTCGGCGACGGGCACTGCCACCCCGACCACGCCGGGTTCGAGGCGATGGGTCCGCCGATCCGGGACCGGGCCGGCGTGGAAGAGATCGTCGAGGCGGTCCGCGAGTACGCGCTCGCGCATCCGGAAGACGAGTGGATCATCGGCGCCAGCTACGACTCGACCCTGGCCCCCGACGGCGTGTTCGACGCCCGCTGGCTGGACGCCGCCGTGCCGGACCGGCCCGTCGTCCTGCGCGCCTGGGACTACCACACGATCTGGTGCAACACCGAGGCCATGCGGCGGGCCGGCGTGGACGCCTCCACGCCGGACACGGAGCGCGGCCGCTTCGCCCGCCGAGCCGACGGCGCACCGCTCGGCACGATGTACGAATGGGACGCGGTGGACGCCGTGCTGCACGCCGCGCCCGCCCGCACCACCGAGGACCTGGTCCGGGCGCTCCAGATCGCCACCGAGGCCTACGCGGCGGCCGGCGTCACCTGGATCCAGGACGCCTGGGTGGAGCACGCCTCCGTGGACGCGTACGTCGAGGCGGCCCGCCGGGGCGTGCTCGCCACCCGGGTGAACCTCGGCCTGCGCGCCGACCCGGAACGCTGGCGCGAGCAGCTCGCCGAGTTCGCCGCCGACCGGGAGCGCGTCCGCGCGCTGGGCGACGACCGGCTCACCGCGAACACCGTCAAGTTCTTCGTCGACGGCATCCTGGAGAACCGCACCGCGTCGCTGCTCGCGCCGTACAGCGACGACCCGTGCACGCGTGGCATGCCCGTGTGGCCGTACGAGGAGCTGGTCGAGGCGTTCACCGCGGTGGACGCGATGGGCCTGCAGGCGCACCTGCACGCGATCGGCGACGCGGGCGTGCGGGCCGCGCTGGACGCGGTCGAGCACGTGACGCGGGTCAACGGGCCCCGGGACCGGCGGCCGGTCATCGCCCACGTGCAGCTCCTGGACGAGGTGGACCTGCCGCGCTTCGCCCGGCTCGGGGTGATCGCGAACCTCCAGCCCCTGTGGGCGCGCACCGACGCCGCGATGAAGGAGCTGACCTTCCCGCGGATCGGCGCCGAGCGCGCCCGCCGGCAGTACCTCATCGGCTCGCTGCTGCGCGCCGGGGTCACGGTGGCCTTCGGGAGCGACTGGCCGGTGAGCGACCACCGCCCGCTGGCCGGGCTGCCGGTCGCGGTGACCCGCGAGAACGAGGGGCGGGAGCCGGCCGGCGGCTGGCTGCCGGAGGAGCGGGTCGGCTTCGACGCCGCCCTGTCCGCGTACACGGCCGGTGTCGCCTACCAGGCGTTCGCCGAGAAGGAGCGCGGTCTGCTGGCCCCCGGCATGGCCGCCGACCTGGTCTGGGTCGACGCCGACATACGCCTGATGGATCCGCACGACATCGCGCTTCAGTCGGCCGTCCGCGGCACGTGGATGTCCGGCGCGCGCATCCACCCCCCTTCCGACAGGAGAAGCGCTCAATGAACCAGCCAGCCGCCCCCTCGGGGCTGAAGCGGGTCCTCGGGGTGCGGGGCCTGACGCTGTTCGGGCTCACCTACCTCGCCCCCGTGGCCGTCTTCACGACGTACGGCACGGTCACGCAGATCACCAAGGGTCACCTGCCGTCGGCGTACGTGGTCGCCCTCGTGGTCATGCTGTTCACGGCGATCAGCTACGGCCGGATGGCGCGGGCGTATCCGACCGCCGGGTCGGCCTACACCTACACGCAGCAGACCTTCGGCGGGCACGTCGGTTTCATGACCGGGTGGACGCTGATGCTCGACTACCTCTTCCTCCCGATGATCAACTTCCTGCTCATCGGGATCTACCTGAACAGCCAGTTCCCCGCCGTGCCGCAATGGGCGTTCACGCTGGCCGCGCTGCTCGTGGTGTTCGGGCTCAACATCCTCGGCATCACCGTGATGAGCCGGGTCAGTGTGGCGGTCGTCGGCGCCTCCGTGGTGCTGATCCTCGTGTTCGTCGCGCTGGCGCTCAAGCACCTGTCGGGCCACCCCTCCCCGGCGCCCTTCGAGGTCTTCACGCCCGGTGCGGGCGTGTTCACCGGCGCGGCCGTCCTGGCGCTGAGCTTCCTCGGGTTCGACGCCGTCTCCACGCTGTCGGAGGAGGCCAAGGAGCCGCGCCGCGACATCCCGCGGGCGATCGTGCTGACCACGCTGATCGGCGGGCTGCTTTTCGTCCTGGTCGCGTGGATGGGCGGGCTGGCCCACCCCGGGTACGACGACTTCGCCAACCCCGACACCGCCGGGGTGGACATCATGGCCGCGCTGGGCGGCGCCGCGTTCGAGACGATCTTCGTGGGCATCTACGTGATCGGCGCCTTCGGGTCGGCGATGACCACGCAGGCGAGCGTCTCCCGCATCCTGTACTCCATGGGACGGGACGGCGTGCTGCCCAAGCGCGTCTTCAGCCTGCTGCACCCGCGCTTCAAGTCGCCGATCTTCGCGGTGTCCGTCGTGTCCGTGGTGTCGCTCGTCGCGCTCTTCATCAGCCTGGACAACGCGGTCGTGATGGTGAACTTCGGCGCGCTGATCGCCTTCTCGATGGTCAACCTCACCGTGATCAAGCACTACATCGTGGACGGCGGGCGGCGCTCGGCGGGCGACCTGTTCCACTACGGCCTGCTGCCGCTGGTGGGCTTCGCCCTGACGGTCTGGCTGTGGACGAGCCTGGAGGGAGTGACCTTTGCGGTCGGGCTGGTCTGGATGGCCCTCGGCCTGCTCTACCTGACCGGCCTCACCCGGTTCTTCCGCCGCAGGCCCCCGGTGATGACCTTCTCCGACGCCGATCCGGTCACCACCTGACCGACACGATCGCTCGATCGGAGCCGTCTGAAGTCCATTCCGCCGGGGCCCCTTCCATCGGGGCCCCGGCGTCGCAGATCGGCTACGACGACAGGGTGAACCCCTCGTAGTCCTTCGCGGCGACCTCGTCGCATTTCTGCCGGTAGACCCCGACGCCGCCGCAGTAGGGCAGGATGACGCGCGGTTTGCCGGGGACGTTCGCCCCCATGAACCAGGAGTCGGCGGTGGGATAGAGCGTGAGGTCGCCCATCTCCTTCACGTGCTCGACCCACGCGTCCTCGGCCTCCACGGTCGCGTCGATCGACGCGAAGCCGCGCCGGCGCAGGAACGTGACGCAGTCCGCGATCCACTCGACGTGCTGTTCGATGGACACCACCATGTTGCTGAGCACGGACGGGCTGCCCGGGCCGGTGACGGTGAACAGGTTGGGGAAGCCGGCCGTGCCGATGCCGAGATAGGTCCGGGGGCCCTCGGCCCACTTCTCCCTCAGGGACCTGCCGCCCTTCCCCCGGATGTCGATGGACAGCAGGGCGCCGGTCATGGCGTCGAAGCCGGTCGCCAGCACGATGTCGTCGAACTCGTGCTCCCCGTCCGTGGTCCGGATCCCTTTCGGGGTGATCTCCACGATCGGGGACCGCCGGAGATCGACCAGGGTGACGTCGTCCCGGTTGTACGTCGCGTAGTAGCCGGAGTCGAGGCAGGGGCGCTTGGTGCCGACGGGATGGTCCGTCGGCGACAGCGCCGAGGCCACGTCCGGGTCGGCCACGATCTCGCGGATCTTGCCGCGGATGAACTCGGCCGCGGTGTCGTTGGCCCTCCTGTCGAAGAGGATGTCGGTGTAGGAGATCAGGATGTCGACGAGGTTGCCCTTCTCCCAGCTCTCCTGGTATCGCCGCTCCCGCTCCTCGGGCCGTACCTCCAGCGCGGACTTCACCGGGAAGTCGACGGGAATGCCGAAGAGCGACTCGCGGGCCAGCCGCCGGTGTTCGGGGTACCCCGCCTTCATGGCCCGCTGCTTCTCGGGGTCGAGGGGGACGTTGCGGGCGGGCATGCTGAAATTCGGCGTCCGCTGGAAGACGGTCAGATGAGCGGCCTGCTCGGCGATGATCGGGATGGACTGGATGCCGGAGGAGCCGGTCCCGATGACGGCGACCCGCCGCCCGGTGAAGTCGACGCCCTCGTGCGGCCAGCGGCCGGTGTGGTGGCAGTCGCCCTCGAAGCGCTCCAGCCCCTCGACCTCGGGGCTCTTCACGGCGGACAGGCAGCCGGTCGCCATGACGAGGAACTGCGCCGACACGGTCTCCCCGGCGTCCGTCCCGGCGTGCGTCCCGGCGTCCCTCCCGAGGTCATCCCCGGCGACCTGCGCGGCGCCTTCCCCGGGCTCCGTACGGATCACCCAGTGGCTGGCCGCCTCGTCGAAGCGGGCGGCCGCCACCCGTGTGCCGAGCCGGATGTCGCGGCGCAGGTCGAACCGGTCGGCGACGTGCTCGATGTACCGCAGGAGCTCCGGCTGGCTCGGGTACTTCTCCGTCCAGACCCACTCCTGTTCGAGCTCGGGGGAGAAGGAGTAGGAGTACTCCATGCTCTCGATGTCACAGCGCGCGCCGGGGTAGCGGTTCCAGTACCACGTGCCGCCGACGCCGCCGGCGGCCTCGTACACGCGTACGCGCAGTCCGAGCCGCCGCAGGCGGTGGAGCATGTACAGGCCGGCGAGTCCCGCCCCCACGACGACCGCGTCGAAGTGGGCCGCGGCCGTCTCGTCGCGCGCCATGAATCACCTCGCTGGTGAATCCGGAGGCCAGGCCGACCCCTCGCCGCCTTCGTCCGGAATGTGATCTACCTCACGAACGTAAGACGCCTGACGAATCCCGTCAACGTCGGTGAAAGTGGCATATGTCCAGACCCTCTCAGCCGCGTTCGAGCAGGACCGCGATGCCGTCCAGCATGCGGTGCAGGCCGAACTCGAAGATGTTCTCCGGCTCGGACGCCTCGAACGCCTCGGCGCCGAACTCCGACACCATCGGCAGGCGGGGGTCTCGCATTGTGCGCTCGAACGCCTCCTGCCGGGCGGCCGCCCACTGCCGCCGCGTGTGGCGTGTCCTGCGCGCCGCCTGCGCCTCGTACGCGAGCGGTACGGCGGCGCTCTGCAGGTACGTGCCGATCATGATGGCGATCTGGACGAGGGTGGCGAAGTCGAGACCGTGCCCGCCCAGCGCGCGCATCCGCCAGTCGGTGTAGGCCAGCAGGTTCGGCGCGTTCGGCGGGCGCGTGGTGGCGGCGGCCAGATGCGACAGCCAGGGGTGCGCGCGGTAGAGGGCCCACTCCTCGCGCGCGGACAGCTCCAGCTTGGCCCGCCAGCCGTCGGGGCCGGGCTCCGGCAGGGGTCGCGCGCCGAAGACGGCGTCCACCATCAGGTCGTTGAGCTCCTCGCGGCCGGTCACGTACCGGTACAGCGACATCACGCCGACCCCGAGGTCGCCGGCGAGGCGGCGCATCGACACGGCGCCGACTCCTTCCCGATCGGCCAGCGCGACGGCCGCGCGCACGATGACGTCCTGGTCCAGGCCGGCCTCGGCGACCTCGGGCGTCCGCCGCGCCTCCACCGTGGCCGGGCGGTCGGCGACGCGCGCCCGGTACGCCCGGGCGCTGCAGGCGCGGGAGCAGTACCGCCGGGGACGCCCCCGCACGCTGGGCCGCAACGCGCGCCCGCACATCTCGCATGTCGCCACGATCGCCGTCCTCTTTTCATCACGGAGCGATTTCGTGTCGAAATTATAATTCATCCTGGCAAATAAGGATTCATGCGAATTGATGTACGGTGTATTTATGACTCGTGCACCGTACGACGAGCGCGTGACGAACACCGTCACCGCCGCACTTGAGCTTCATCACGTGACAAAGCGCCACGGCGTGGGCGCCGCCGCCGTGACCGCGCTGGACCAGGTGTCCCTGTCCATCCCGCGCGGCACCTTCACCGCCGTCATGGGCCCGTCGGGGTCGGGCAAGAGCACGCTGCTGCACTGCGCGGCGGGGCTCGACCGGCCGGACTCCGGGGCCGTGGTCCTCGACGGGCGTGACCTGACCGGCCTGGACGAGACGGCGCTGACCCGGTTGCGGCGTGAGCGTATGGGGTTCGTCTTCCAGTCGTTCAACCTCGTGCCCACGCTGACCGTGGAGCAGAACGCGGTGCTGCCCCTGGAGTTCGCCGGCCGCCGGGCCGACGGGCGGCGGGTACGCGGGCTGCTCGGGAGGCTGGGACTCGGCGACCGGATCGACCACCGCCCGGCTGAGTTGTCCGGCGGGCAGCAGCAGCGGGTGGCCATCGCCCGCGCGCTGCTCTCCCAGCCGGCGATCATCTTCGCCGACGAGCCGACCGGCGCCCTCGACACCCAGGCCGCGCGCGAGGTGCTCGGCATCCTTCGCGAGGCGGTGACCGCGTCCGGGCAGACGATCGTGATGGTGACGCACGACCCGGTGGCGGCCTCGTACGCCGACGCGGTGGTGTTCTTCGCCGACGGACGGATCGTGGACCACATGGCGCGGCCGGACGCGGGAGCGGTGGCCGCGCGGATGGCCCGCCTCTCCGCGAGGGGGGCCGCCTGATGGGCTGGAGGTTGGCGTTCGCCACGGTGCGGGCGCACCTGGGGTCGTATCTGGCGTCGGCCGGGGTGACGCTGGCCGGCACCGCGCTGCTCACCGCGTTCGCGAGCCTGCTGGAAACCGGGCTGGCGACCGGACGCGACAGCGGATTCCTGATCATGCTGCCCGCGATCCTGGGCGGCTGGACCGTGGCGATCGTGGGGTTCGGGGTGGTCTCGACCGTGTCCCTGACGATCCAGCACAGGGAGCGGGAGCTGGCGCTGCTGCGCTCGATCGCCGCCACCCCGCGGCAGGTCCGGCGGAACGTCGTGCGGGAGACGGTGATCGCGGCCGTCCCCGCGATCGCGGCGGGGGTGGCGCCCGGCGTGGGGCTGGGCGCGATCGTCCTCGGGCGGCTGGTCGACGCCGGGCTCGTCGCGGACGGCACCACGGTCCAGGTGGGCTGGCGGGGCATCGCGTTCGTGGCGGGCATGTCGCTGCTGACCGCGGTCGGGGCCGCCCTGATCTCCAGCCGGCGCGCCGTCTCGATCCCGCCCGTGCGCGCGCTGGCGGCGGCGGCACCGCAGCCCGCGCGGGCCCTGGGGCGCGGCCGGGTGCTCTCCGGGGTGGGGCTGCTGGCCGTGGGGCTCGCACTGTCCTTCGGGACGCTGTTCATGGAGAACGGCCCGCTGCTGTCGAGCACCGCGGGGCCGGCGGGCGTCGCGGTCGCCGTGGGGCTCGCCCTGCTCAGCCCGGCTGCCCTGCGGCCCGTCAGATGGCTGTCGGAGGCTCGGCTGGGCGCGACCGTACGGCTGGCCGCGCGCAACCTCCATGCCGGGGCCAGGCAGGGCGGCGCCGTCGCGTCGCCGCTGATCCTCCTGGTCGGCATCGCCGGCGGGACGCTCTACATGCAGTCCACCGAGGACAGCGTCACCCATCGGGGCGACGACGTGAGCGCGCAACTCGCTCCGGTGAACTACCTGGTCGTCGCCATGATCATCGCGTTCACGGCGATCGTGGTGGTCAACACCCTGATCGCGGCGACCCGGCGGCGCCGCCGGGAGTTCGGCCTGCTGCGGCTGTCGGCGGCCACCCGGCGGCAGGTGGTGTGGATGGTCGCCGCCGAGGGCGCGATCACGGCGGTCCTGGCGGTCGCGCTCGGCACGGTCGCCGTCGCCGCGACGACCGTGCCGTACAGCCTGGTCAAGACCGGATCTCCGATCGCCACGGGGCCGGGGTGGATGTACGCCGCCATCGCCGGGGCGGCGCTCCTGCTCGTGCTGGCCGCCACGATCCCGACCGCCGTGTCCGCGCTGCGCGTCCGCCCGGTGGACGCGCTGACCTCGGTGTGAGGCAGCGCGTCCCGGGCGGGCGGAGCCGCCGTCAGGCGGTCATCGCGACCAGGATCCGGCGGGCGCCGGTGAAGGGCTCCCGGCCGTGCGCGCACAGCATGTTGTTGATGATCATCAGGTCGCCCTCGCGCCAGGGGAACGCGTACGAGACCTCGTCGTACGCGGCCGTGACGGCGTCGAGGTCGGCGGAGGCGATCGGGGAGCCGTCGGCGAGGTAGGCGTTGCGGGGCAGGTCGGCCTCGCCGTACAGGCTGAGGAGGGCCTCGCGGACCTCCTCGTCCAGGCTGCTGACGTGGAACAGGTTGGCCTGGTTGAACCAGACCGGCTCCCCGGTCAGCGGCTCGGTCTGCCAGGACGGGCGGTGGTGCCGGGTGCGCAGCCCCTCGTCGGTCCACTCGTACGTCAGACCGTGGTCGGCGCAGTACCGCTCGACCGCGGCCCGGTCGTCGGTCTGGAACGACTCCTGCCAGGACAGGCCGAGCCCCTCGCGGAACGCCCGGGCGTACACGACGCCGGCCGCGAACCGCTCCCGCACCTCCTCCGGGACCGTGCGGAACATCGCGCGGCTGTCGGCGATGGGCGTGGCCCCGCCGGTGGCCGCCGCCGTCTGGCAGAAGAAGAACAGGTGCCCGGGCCAGGTGTCCGAGTACGAGTTCTCGTTGTGCATCGGGAGCGGCTGGTCGGCGGGGTACTCGGTGGAGGTGTAGATGGACTCCGTGACCGACGTGCGCGGGGTCGAGCGCTCGGTGTAGCGCAGCGGCTCGCCCCCGACCACCCGGACGATCCGGTCGAACAGCTCCAGATCGACCGGCAGGTCGCGGAGCAGCACCGCGCCGTGCTCGGCGAGGGCGGCCCGCAGCCCGTCGCGGTGGGCCGTCACCCAGTCGAGGTGGCCGGTCGCGTCCTGGCCGAGGGCGTACACCGCGATGGCGGTGTGGCCGTTGCCCTCGACGTGTCCGGCCACCGACCCCAGCAGGGGCGCCTCAGTGGGGGTGACTCCGGTCATGATGCGCTGCTTCCTTTCACGAGGCCGAGGCGACGCTGCCTCTCCTGCATGCCGATGAGGTCGTCGGGAAGGGAGTCCGGCACCTCGGTGTCGAAGCGCCTCAGCAGCCGGATGGTGGACGCGCCGAGGGTGACCGCGGCCATCATCAGCGCGAAGACGATGTACGTGAGGCCCACGCCCCGGCTCTCACCGACGCCGATGACGGCGCCGACCGTGTCGGCGAGCGCGCCGCCCGGCCGCAGCATGGGGTTGAACAGGGACGTGGCCACCGGCGCCAGCACGGCGAACCCGATCGGCAGGGTGGACCACGAGAGCGCCTGGTTGAGCGCGAGCACCCGCCCGTGGAACCGCTGCGGCACCTTGACCTGGACCAGCGTCACGTAGGTGCCCTGGGAGATCGTCATCGACATGGCCAGGAGGAAGATGCCGGTCACGACCACGGCCAGGGACGGCCGCAGGCCCATCACCAGGCAGCCGACCGCCATGCCGAGGTTGCCCGCGAACACGCCGATCATCCGGCGCTTGCGCGGGCCGCCCCACAGCGCCATCACGATGCCGCCGGCCACCGCGCCGAGCGCCTCGGCCACCGACACCTGCGCCACCTGGTCGACGTCGCCGAACGAGAGCGTCAGCGGGACGGTCAGCACCAGGGCCGGCCCCAGGAAGATGTTCGCGACCGCGAAGTAGATCACCATCGTCCGGAAGCCGCGCATCTTCCAGGAGAACCGCAGACCTTCCGCGATCGAGGTCAGCAGCGGCTCCTTGCGGCGGAACCCGAGCGTGTCGGGGAAGCGGATCACCAGCAGCACGGCGAGGGCGAACACGTAGCTCGTCATGTCGATGGCGAGGATGCCGGGCAGGCCGATCGCGACGTACAGACCGGCGCCCAGCAGGGGCGCGAACAGCATCGCGAATCCGTTGGTGAGCTGCGTGAGGCCGATCGCGTGCCCCAGGTAGCGCTTGGGCACGAGCTGCGGCACCGCCGTCTGGAAGGCCAGCCGTTGGTACGTGCCCGCCATCGAGTTGATCGGCAACAGCAGATAGATGACCCACAGGTCCAGCCGTCCGGCCCACAGCAGCAGCGCGATCGTGAGCTGGACCACGCCGGCCACGCCGCTCGCGACGATCATGACGCGGCGCCGGTCGAACCGGTCGATGAGCGGCCCGGCGATCGGCATCATCGCCACGCCGCAGATCAGCGTCAGCGCCCACAGCAGGCCGAGGTCGGTCACCGACCCCGTACGGTCGAACAGCCACACCGGCACCGCGAAGCCGGTCAGCGCCGACCCGGTCGCCGAGATGAGCTGGCCGATCGCGACGCTGAGGAACCGGCGGTTGCTCGGCTGCACCTTCGGCTTCTCATCGGCCGTCCCCGGCGCGGCCGGGTAGTGCGTGTCGTGCACCGCCCATCCCGCGTCCGCGCCCCTGGCGGCCACGCCGTACTCGGAGGTGTCGCGCCGGGCCATCGCCGGGTGGACCTTCGTGACGATCTCGGCCAGCTCCTCCGAGCGGTGCTTGAGGAAGAAGTGGCCGGCCTGGTCGAGCACCACCAGCCCGGAGGTCTCGGTCAGGAACTCCCACTCCCGGTACCGCTCGGTGTAGTAGTCGGTGACCGGGTCCTCCGAGCCGACGACCGAGATGATCGGGGCCGACATCGGCTCCGGGTGCTGGTCGAGCAGCGTCGTGAAGTACTCCTCGGAGGCCCGGGAGTCGGCCCGCATGTTCGCGATGATCCGGTCCGCCTGCTCCGGGTCCAGCTCGTCGGTGTCGACGCCCATGCCCTTGAGCCAGTTGGCGTACTCGCGGTTGCTGCGCAGCTTCTCCAGCCGGGCGCGCACGGTGCCGACGACGCCCTTGAGCCGGGCGAACGGGAACATCGCGCCGATGTAGACCGCGTCCACGTCGCGGCCCGACTCGGTCAGCTTCCGGGCCACGCCGACCGCGATGGCGCTGCCGACGCCGCAGTGGCCGTACAGGACCAGGGGGCCCTCGACCCGTTCCCTGATCTCCGCCACGATCCGGTCCACCAGCTCGTGGAAGGGCACCGCCTCCTCGTTCAGCCCCACGTCGTGGCCGGGGATGGCCACCGAGTACAGCGCGTTCCCCGCGGGCAGCGCGTCGGCGAGGGGCTGGTAGACGATCGCGCTGCCCCCGCCGTACGGCACGCAGACGTAGGACAGGGTGCGCGTGGCGCCCTTCGGGGTCAGCTCGTACAGCAGCGGCTGCGGCCCGTCCGCCGCGTCGCTGCCGGCGTCGATGAACGCGGCCAGCTCGCGGATGGTGCGGTTCTGGAACAGGTCCATCACGCCGACCGGACGGCCGGTGCCGTCGGACGCCTTGCGGATGCGGGCCACCACCTGGGTGGCGAGCAGCGAGTGGCCGCCGGAGTCGAAGAAGTCGTCGTGGACGCCGATGCGCTCCACGCCGAGCACCTCGGTCCAGATCGCGGCCAGCATCCGCTCGGTGGCGGTCTCCGGCTCGACCAGCTCGGCGGAGGCGTCGCGGGTCGCCTGCGGGGCGGGCAGCGCCTTGCGGTCGAGCTTGCCGTTGGGCGACAGCGGCAGCGCGTCCAGGATGACGAAGGCCGTCGGCACCATGTAGTCGGGCAGGCCCTGCTTGAGCGCGGCCCGCAGCTCGGTGACGTCGATCTCCGCCTCGCCGGCCGGGGTCAGGTAGGCGACCAGCCGCTTGTCCCCGGGGGTGTCCTCGCGGACGATCACGACCGCGTCGGCGACCTCGTCGCGCTCGCGCAGCGCCGTCTCGATCTCGCCCAGCTCGATGCGCAGGCCGCGCAGCTTCACCTGGTGGTCGATCCGGCCGAGGAACTCCAGGTTCCCGTCGGCGCGCCAGCGCGCCAGGTCGCCCGTGCGGTACAGCCGGCCGCCCAGCTCGGGGCCGAACGGGTCGGGGACGAACCGCTCCGCGGTGAGCGCCGGGCGGCGGTGGTAGCCCCGCGCCACGCCGACGCCGCCGATGTGCAGCTCGCCGGGCACGCCGACCGGCGCCGGGCTCCCCCGCCCGTCCAGGACGTAGAGCCGGATGTTGTCGATCGGGGCGCCGATCGGCAGGGTGGCCGCGCCCTCCAGCAGCTCCGGACGGCAGTGCCAGGAGGTGACGTCGATGGCCGCCTCGGTCGGGCCGTACAGGTTGTGCAGCTCGCAGCCCGGGAGCACCGAGGTGAACGTGGCCGCGGTGGCCACCGGCAGCTCCTCGCCGCTGCAGATCACCCGGCGCAGGGCGGTGCAGCCCTTCGCCGCCTCCTCGTCGTCGGCGAGGAACACCCCCAGCATCGAGGGGACGAAGTGGGCGGTGGTCACGCCCTCGGCGATCAGCAGCTCACGCAGGTAGGCCGCGTCCTTGTGGCCGCCCGGCTTCGCGAGCACCAGCCGCGCGCCGGTGAGCAGCGGCCAGAAGAACTCCCACACCGACACGTCGAATCCGGCGGGCGTCTTCTGCAGCACGACGTCGTCGCCGCCGAGCCGGTAGGTGCGCTGCATCCACTCCAGCCGGTTGACGATGCCGCGGTGGGTGTTCGGCACCCCCTTCGGCCGCCCGGTCGAGCCGGAGGTGTAGATGACGTACGCCGGATTGCCGGAGGTGACGGGGGCGCCGGGGGCGTCGGCGGGCCGGTCAGTGGATTGACCAGCCCACTCGCCGGGGTCGTCCAGGTCCAGGATGACCGCGTCGGTGGCCGGGACGCTCTCCCGCAGGCGGCCCAGGGTCAGCACCACGGGCGCCTGGGCGTCCTCGATCATGAACTGCAGCCGGTCGGCCGGGTACTCCGGGTCGAGCGGCAGGTAGGCGGCACCCGCCTTGAGCACGCCGAGCAGCGCCACCACCAGCTCGGCCGAGCGCTCGGCGAAGACGCCGACCAGCGTCTCCGGCCCCGCGCCCAGGTCGCGCAGCCGGTGCGCCACCCGGTTCGCCCGCTCGTTCAGCTCCGCGTACGTCAGGTGGCGGCCCTCGAAGGTCACCGCGACGGCGTCCGGGGTGCGGGCGACCTGCTCCTCGATCAGGCCGTGCAGCGTCGCCGCCTCGTCCAGCTCGGCGGTGGTGTCGTTCCACACGTCCACCAGCAGCGTCTGCTCGGCGGCGTCCAGCATCGGCAGCTCGGACACCCGGAGGGCCGGGTCGGCGGTGACGGAGCGCAGGAGGGTGACGAACCGCGTCGCCATCCGCGCCACGGTCGCCTCGTCGAACAGCGCCGTGTTGTAGACGAACTTGACGATCAGGCCGTCGCGGACCTCGATGACGTGCAGCTCGATGTCGAAGCGGGTGGCCCGCAGGTCCATCGGCAGCCACTCGATGCGCAGGTCGGACTCGCCCGCCTCCGAGATGCGGCCCATCTGGTAGTTCTGCAGCGCGAACATCGCCTGGAAGACCGGCGACCTGCTGACGTCGCGTGGCACGCCGAGCGCGTTGACGAGCTGCTCGAACGGCACCTCCGCGTGGTCGAAGGCGTCCAGGACGGTCACCCGGGTGCGTTCGAGGTACTCGTCGAAGGTCGGGTCGTCCTCGAGCTGGGCGCGCATCGGCAGCATGTTGATGAACATGCCGATGACGTTCTCCAGCTCCGCCAGCGACCGGCCCGCGGACGAGGAGCCGACCGCGAAGTCGCCCTGCCCGGAGTGCCGCGACAGCAGCACCTGGTAGGCCGCGAGCAGCGTCATGAACAGCGTCGTGCCGCGCTCCCTGGACAGCCGGTTGACCGCGTCGGCCAGCTCGGCGTCCACCTGCACGATGTGCCAGTCGCCGTCGAACACCTGGGTCGCCGGGCGCGGCCGGTCGGCGGGCAGCTCCAGAGCCGGCACCCCGGCCAGCCGTCCGCTCCAGAAGTCCAGGTGCCGGTCCAGCTCCGGCCCGGTCTGGGTCTGCCGCTGCCACTGCGCGAAGTCGCCGTACGACACCGGCAGGGCGGGCAGCGCGGCCTCGGCGCCGGACCGGCCCGCGTGGTAGGCGGCGGCGAGGTCGCGCAGCAGCAGGTCCACCGACCAGCCGTCACTGACGATGTGGTGGGTGCTGACCAGCAGGCGGTGGTCGTCGTCGGCCAGCCGGATCAGCAGGGCGCGCAACAGCGGCCCCTCGACCAGGTCGAACGGCTCGGCGGCGGCCTCGTCGATCAGCGCCTGGGCGGCGGCCTCGTCGTCCGCCGTGACGACGCGCAGCGGCACCGTCACGGACTCCTCGACCCGGACCGTCGGCCGCCCGTCGGCGTCGGCCGGGAAGCGCATCCGCACCGCCTCGTGCCGGACCGGCAGCGTCTGCAGCGCCTGTTCGAGCAGCTCGACGTCGAGCGTCCCGGTCAGCCGCATCGGGACCGGGATGTTGTACTGGCTGGTGCCCGGAGCGAACTGCTCCATGAACCAGACCCGCTCCTGCTGGTAGGACAGGGGCGGGGCGGCGCCCTCCGGCCGCGGCCGCACGGTGGTGGTGGCGCGCCGGCGGAGCCGCTGCTCCAGCAGCGCCCGGCGCGCGGCGGACGGAGGGGTCTGCGCGGGCGTCGTCATGATGTGCCGTCGCCTTCCGATGCGAGCATCCGCTCGACATCCTCATCGCTGAGCTGGTCGAGGTCCTCGGACAGCCGCCTCTCGATCTCGGCGGCGAGGTCCGCGACGGTGGTGTAGGAGAACAGGCCCCGGACCGGGATGTCGATCTCGATCTGGCCGCGGATCCGCGCGATGGCCCGGATCGCCAGCAGGGAGTTGCCGCCCAGCTCGAAGAAGTCGTCGGTGGCCCCGATCTTCTCCACGCCGAGCAGCTCGGCGAAGACCTCGGCCACCAGCTCCTCGGCCGCCGTGCGCGGCTCGACGTACTCGCTCTCCCCGGGCGCGGCGACCGGCGCCGGCAGCGCGGCGTGGTCGAGCTTGCCGTTGGCGGTCAGCGGCAGGGTGTCGAGCAGCACGTACGCCGACGGCACCATGTGCGCGGGCAGGGCGGCGGTGAGCGCGCCGTCGACCGCGTCGACGTCCACGGTGACGGCGCCGGAGGCGGGCTCCGGCTCGCCGACCAGGTAGGCCACCAGGCGCTTGCCCTCGACGGTGTCCTCGCGCACGCTCACGGCGGCGTCGCGGACGCCGGGCTGGGCGCGCAGGGCCGTCTCGATCTCGCCCGGCTCGATGCGGTAGCCGTGCAGCTTGATCTGGTCGTCCGCGCGGCCGATGTACTCCAGGATCCCGTCCGCGCGGCGGCGGGCCAGGTCGCCGGTGCGGTACATCCGTGCGCCGGCCGGGCCGAACGGGCACGGCAGGTACGCGGCGGCGGTGGCCCCGGGCCGGTTCAGGTAGCCGCGGGTCACCTGCGGGCCGGCCACGTACAGCTCGCCCACCACGCCGGTGGGCACCGGCCGCAGGCCGCCGTCCAGGACGTACGCCGCGACGCCGGGGGCCGGGCGGCCGATGGGCACCGAGCCCGCCCGGTCCACCGGCAGATCCTCGCCCGGGGCGACCCGCGCCAGCACGCAGCCGACGGTGGCCTCGGTGGGGCCGTACTCGTTGATGACGGCCACGCCGGGGTGCCTCCGCCGGAACGCGGCGACCGCGTCGGCGGGCAGCGCCTCGCCTCCCAGCACCACGTCGGCCTCCGGGGCGACCCGGTCCGGCAGCGCGGCGAGCAGCGCCAGGTGGCTCGGCGTGACCTTGAGGAACGTGGCCAGACCGGCCGCGTCGCCCACCGGCTCGTCGTCCAGCGCGGCGAGCCGCACCGAGCCCCCGACCGTCAGCGGCCCGAACAGGGCGGTCACGGTCAGGTCGAAGGAGATGGGGGAGTGCAGCAGCGCCTGCCCGGCCAGGCCGGGGTAGGTCGCGCCCGCCCACCCGAGGTAGGCGGCCACCGAGCCGTGCTCGACCGCGACGCCCTTGGGGGTGCCGGTCGAGCCCGAGGTGTAGATGACGTACGCGACCGCGTCCGGCGTGGACGCGTCGCCCGCCGTCCCGGACGACGCAGGCCACTCGGCCGGCTCGTCGATCGCGAGCACCTCCGAGTCCGCGCCGCTCCGGAGGGCCTTCCGCACGGTGTCCAGCAGGTGCTTCTGGGTGAGGACCAGCCCGGCGCCGGAGTCGCCCAGCATGTACGCCACCCGGTCGGCCGGGTAGGCCGGATCCACCGGGACGTACCCCGCCCCGGCCTTCCACACGCCGAGCAGCGCGGGCAGCAGGTCCAGGCAGGGCTCGGCGCAGACCGCGACCAGCGACTCGGGGCCGGCG
The DNA here is from genome assembly GCF_001570365.1 of Microtetraspora fusca. Taxonomy (GTDB): domain Bacteria; phylum Actinomycetota; class Actinomycetes; order Streptosporangiales; family Streptosporangiaceae; genus Microtetraspora; species Microtetraspora fusca. The sequence goes on from NZ_BBYK01000076.1 coordinate 25,354, forward strand.
CCGGAGCCGCGCAGCCGCTCCGCCACCCGACCGGCGGCCTCGTCCAGCTCCGCGTACGTCAGCCGCCGGTCGCCGGCGACCACCGCGACCGCGTCGGGGGTGCGCGCGACCTGCTCCTCGACCATGCGGAGCGCCGTCGCGGCGCGGGGCGCGAGCGGCTCGCCCGTGCTCGCCGCGAGCAGCGCGGCGCGCTCGGCGCCGTCCACGAGCGGCAGGTCGCCGATCGCGGTGGCGGGGTCGGCCACCCCGGCGTCCAGGACGCGCAGGTAGCGGGCGACGAACGCCTCCGCCGTCTCCGGGTCGAACAGGTCGGTCCGGTACAGCAGGCGGCTGGTGCCCGTGGTCAGGTCGAACGCGATGTCGTCCTTCGAGGTGGTGTACGGGATCGGCTCGATGCCCGAGTCGGGGATGTAGTTGAAGCCGATCTGGTACAGCGGCTGCGTCCCCGGGTCACGCTGCGGGGCGACCGCCTCCACGACCGCCTGGAACGGGACCCGGCCGTTCTCCATCGCGTCGAGCAGCGTGGCGCGCACCCGGCCGAGCAGGTCGGCGAACGTCGGGTCGCCGCCCGCGTCCACCCGCACCACGAGCTGGTTGACGAACATGCCGATCAGCCCGGTGACCTCGGGCAGCTCGCGCCCGCTCATGGTCACGCCGACCACCGTGTCGTCCTCGCCGGACAGCCGCGACAGCAGCGCGACGTACGCGGCGAGGAACACCATGAACGGCGTCGCGCCGGAGCGGCGCCCCAGCGCGGTGGCCCGCTCCCGCACCCCCTCGGGGACCGTGAAGCGGATCTCGTCCCCGGCGTAGCCGAGCCGGGCCGGCCGGGGCCGGTCGGTGGGCAGGGAGTGGACGGCGGGCAGCCCGGCCAGGCGGGTGCGCCAGTACTCCACCTGTCCTGCCGTCGCCTCGTCGCCGATCCGGTCCCGCTGCCAGGCCGCGAAGTCGGCGTACTGGATCGGCAGCTCGGGGAGCCCGGCGGCCCCGGCCAGCCCGGCCGGGGCGATCGGCTCGCCGTCCTCGCCCGCCCTGGCCGCGGCGGCGGCGCAGAGGCGGGCCATCTCCTTCTGCAGGATGACGGCCGAGGAGGCGTCGAAAACGGCGTGGTGGACCACGAAGCAGACCACCCAGCGGGCGTCGTCGGTGCGGACCGCCACCACGCGCCACATCGGGGCGCGGTCGGTCGGGATCGGCTCACTGTTGGCCGACAGGATGTGGTCGAGCGTCCGGGCCCTGCGCTCCTCCTCGGGGAGCCCGCGCAGGTCGTGCACCCGGATGTCGGGGGTGATCTCGGCGTGCACGACCTGGCGGAGGGCGCCGTCCACGACCCGGAGGGACGTGCGCAGCGCCTCGTGCCGTTCGGCGAGCGCCGCCAGCGCCGCCTCGATCGCGTCCGCCTCGATCACGTACGTGATCTCGAACGGGCACGGCAGGTTGAACACCGGCGAGCCCGGGTCCATCTGGTCGGCCAGCCAGATCCGCTCCTGGCCGAAGGCGGCGGGCGCCTCCCATTCTTTGCCGGTCACCGTGGTCACCCGCCCTGCCGGAGGCTGAGCGGCCGCATGTCGGTCCACACGGTCTCGATGTGGTCCAGGCACTCCTGCTTGGACCCGCCGAACCCGGCGTCGTGCCATCCGGCGGGGAGGGTCCGCCCGGCGGGCCAGATCGAGTACTGCTCTTCGTCGTTGCGCACGACGACGTACTGCTCGTCGGTCATGGTTCCTGCCTCGTTCGTCGAATGTCTGCTGCCGCGGCGACCTCGGGCGTGGCCCGGGAAGAGGAGGTCATCGACGGTCCAGCTTGGGGATGGTGGTGCCGGCGGCCTGGCCCTGACCGGCGTCGCCCGCGTCGGCCGCGGCCGGGGCCTGCTCGGCGTCGGCAGAGGCGCGCAGCCGCTCGACGACGACCGCGAGCTCGGCCACGGTGGGCGACTCGAACAGGCTGCGCATCGGCAGCTTCACGCCGACGGCCTTGCGCAGCGAGGCGATGAGCTGCACCGCGATCAGGGAGTTGCCGCCGAGCGCGAAGAAGTCGTCGTCGATGCCGACCTCCGTCACGCCCAGGCCGTCGCTCCACACCCGGGCGATGGTGGCCTCCAGCTCGTTGCGCGGCATCGCGAGGTCGCCGGACGCCGCCCGCTCGCCCGCGTGCCCGTCGCCGCCGTCACCGGCGACGGTGTCGGTGGTCCGGGACCTGGCCCGCTCGGCGAGCTCGGCCACCGGCAGCGGATTGATCACGACCTGCGAGCCGAGGCCGCCGGCCAGGACCCGGCGGAACGCCTCGGCGCCGTCCACGGGGGAGATGCCGTCGCCGCTCGTCCCGGCTCCGGCGGGGGCCGCCGGCGCGGCCGCCGGGGCGTCGCCGGCCAGGTTGCCGGTGACGGCGTCGCGGTCCACCCGGCGCAGCACGAAGTCGGCGATCTCGACCAGCACCCGGCCGTCCTCGTCGAACAGCGTGAGGTCGGCCGACACCACGTCGTCGCCTCCGTCGGCGTACCGCAGGTGGCTCCAGAACCGCGCGGGCAGCGCGCCGCGCACCCGCACCTGGCCGTAGGAGAGCGGCAGGTAGCTGCCCTCGCCACGTCCCTCTCCGAACGCGGTGGCCACGTCGAGCAGGGCCGGGTGCAGCACCCAGCGCTCCAGGTCGGCCGCGGCGGCCTCGGGCGCGACGATCCTGGCCAGCTCCTCGTCCCGGCCGACGTGGTGCTCGCCGAGGGCGTCCCACCGGGGGCCGAAGGTGAGCATGCTGGTCCGGCCGCCCTCGCGAGCCGCTTCGGAACCGGCGTCGTGACCGGCCGTCCGCAACCGGCAGCGCGCCACGATCGCCGCGGCGTCCGCCTCGGCGGCGGGCTCGGGACGCACCCACCCGGCGGAGCCGCGCACGTGGACCGCCGAGCGGCCCGCCGTGCGGCTGGTCACCCGGAACTCGGCGCCCTCCGGCGTGCCGTTCAGCTCCACCCGGTACTGCGCGGTGGCCCCCTCGGGGACGGAGAACGGCTCCAGGAACGCCACGTCCCGCAGCTCCACGACGTGGTCGGCGTCCGGAGCGGTCAGGCAGGCGGCGACGGCGGCGCGGACCGACTCCAGGTGGCCGGTGCCGGGCACCACCGGGACCCCGCCGATGCGGTGCTCGTCGAGCATCCAGTGCGTGCCGGCCGACACCAGGCCGTGGCACTCGGCCTGCCCGTCCTCGCCGGTCAGGCGGGTGGAGACCACCGGGTGGTCCACCGCCTGGGCGACCCCGCCGCGCGCGGCGCGGAAGCCCTCGGGCGCGGTCACCTCGACGGCCATGCCGACCTCGGTCCAGCCGCCCCAGTTCTGCGAGACGACCGGCGCGCTCCAGCCGTGCGCGCCCTTGGCGTAGGCGTCGAGGAAGTTGTTGGCCGCGCAGTAGTCGACCTGGCCGAAGCCGCCGACCACCGAGGTCACCGAGGAGCAGAGCGCCACCCAGTCGAGGGGGAGGTCGCCGAACGCCTCGGCCAGGGCGAGCGTTCCGGCGATCTTGGGAGCCAGCACCGCGGTGGCCGCGGCACGCTCCTTGACCTCCGCCATGCCGCCGCCGGGCAGGCCCGCGGCGTGCACGATGCCGTCCAGGCCGCCGAACTCGGCCTCGATCCGCTCGCGCGCCTCGCGCAGCGCGGCCGGGTCGGTGACGTCGGCCGCCAGCACCAGCACCTGGGCGCCGGCCTCCTCCATCCGCCGGATGGCGAGGATGGCCCGGCCGGTGCGGTCGGCGCCGCCGTGCACCGCGAGGTGCGCGTCCCACTCCTCGCGCGGCGGCAGGCCGCCCCGGCTGAGCAGCGCCAGCCGGGCGCGGGAACGCCGCGCGAAGTCCTCGGCGAGGGTGATGCCGATGCCGCCGACACCGCCCGTGATCAGGTAGCGGCCGCCCTCGCGGACCGCCGGCGACGCGGCGTCCTCCTCGGCCAGCGGCACCTGCGCGTAGTCGAGCGCCCAGCGGCGGCCGCCGCGCAGCGTCACCTCCCGCTCGTCGGCCGGGCGCAGCAGCTCGGCGACGATCTCGGCCGTACGGGCCGGGCCCGACCGCGGGTCGGCGTCGATGTGCCGCACGGTCAGGCCGGGCAGTTCGAGCGGCACCACGCGGGTGATGCCGGCGAGGGTGGCGTGCTCGGGACGCGACGGCTCACCCTGCGCGTCGGTGGTGCCCGACGACACGATGTCGAGGCGCACGCCGTCGGTGGTCCCCGCTCCGGCGAGGGCCTGCACCAGGCTCAGCACGCTGAAGAAGCCGCGCTCCTGCGCCTCCCAGGTGGCGGCGATGTCGCCGTTCGCGGGCGCGCCGTCCAGCGCCAGGGCGTGGACGATCGTGACCGGTGCGGCCTCGCCGGCCTCCTGCGTGCCGAGGTCGGCGAGCAGCGCCTCGTGGCCGCCGAGCCCGGCGACCCGTACGGCGACGCCCCGGTCGCGCAGCGCGGCGACCAGTTCCTCACCGCGCGGCCCGTCGGCCAGCACCAGGCAGGTGCCGAGGTCGGCCTTGCGGGTGTCCGGGGCGAGCTGCCGCCAGGTCGGCACCGCGAACCACTCGCCCAGCGGCAGCGGTCCGCGCCGGCGCGGCGCGGCGGCGACGGCGTCCTGGTCCACCGGGTCGGCGTCGATCCAGTAGCGGCGCCGCTCGAACGGGTAGGCCGGCAGCGGCACCCGCCGCCCCGCGCCGCCGAACCCGGTCTCGGACCCGGCGGCCAGCGACACTCCGGCGGCCCACAGCGCGCCCGCCGCCTCGTAGGCGGTGACGACGTCACCGGCGCGCTCGCCGGGCCCGGGCAGGGTGGGCAGCGGCAGCGACGCGCCCTTCGGGAGCTGCATCCGGGCCAGCCCGGCGAGCTGCCGGCCCGGTCCGCACTCGACCAGCAGCGGCGGCGTGTCGCCGTACTGGGCGAACAGCCCGGCCACGCACGCGCCGAACCTGACCGGCTGGCGCAGGTGGTCGGCCCAGTAGGCCGGGTCCGTCGCCTGCTCGGCGGTGATCGGCCGGCCAGTGACGTTGGACCAGAACGGCAGGTTCGGGGCCTGGCGCGGCACCGAGGCCACCAGCGCGGTGAACTCGGCGAGGATCGGCTCCATCATGGCCGAGTGGAAGGCGTGCGAGGTGCGCAGCGGCTTGCAGCCCACCTTCTCCGCCTTCAGCGTCGCGGCGAACGCCTCGATCGCGTCCACGGGGCCCGCGACCACGCAGGTGCCGGGGCCGTTGACGGTCGCCACCGACACGCCCTCCGGCAGCCGCCCGGCCAGCTCCGACTCGTCCCGCTGGACGGCGAGCATCGAGCCCGGCGGCATCGACTGCATCAGCGCGCCCCGGGCGGCGACCAGGCGCACCGCGTCCGGCAGCCGGAAGACCCCGGCGACGGTCGCGGCGGCGTACTCGCCGATGGAGTGGCCGATCATGGCGGCCGGGCGCACGCCCCAGCTCTGCCACAGGCGGGCCAGCGCGTACTCGACCGTGAACAGGGCCGGCTGGGTGTAGCGCGTCTGCCGCAGCAGCTCGTCCGCCTCGGAGGCGCCGTCGGAGCCGGCGAACATCAGCTCGCGCAGGTCGAGTCCGACGTGCTCGGTGAACAGGTTGGCGCACTCGTCCACGGCGGCGGCGAACACCGGCTCGGCGCGGTACAGCTCGGCGCCCATGCCCGCGAACTGCGCGCCCTGCCCGGAGAACAGGAAGGCGACGGGCGGGACGGCGCCGGCCTCGCGCTTGCGCAGCCGCTTGCGGTCGCGCAGCGCGGCTACCGCGTCGGCCCGGTCGGCGGCGACCACGGTGGCGCGGTGGGGGTATTCGAGGCGGCCGACGCGCAGCGTGTGCGCCACGTCGGCGAGGCCGAGGTCCTCGTGGGTGTCGAGGTGGCCGGCGAGCCGCTCCACCGCCGCGTCCAGGGCGGTCGGGGTCTTGGCCGACACCTGCAGCAGGTGCGCGGGCCGGGACGCGCGCGAGGAGAAGGCGGCCGAGTCGGGCGCCTCCTCCAGCACGACGTGCGCGTTCGTGCCGCCGATGCCGAAGGAGCTCACGCCGGCGCGGCGCGGGACGCCGTCGGTCTGCCACTTGCCCAGCGTGGACGCCACGTAGAACGGCGTGGTCTCGAAGTCGATCGCCGGGTTGGGCCGCTCGAAGTTGATGGTCGGCGGGATCACCCCGTGTTCGAGGGCGAGCGCGGCCTTGATCACGCTGATGATGCCCGCGGCCTGGCTGAGGTGGCCGATGTTGGACTTCACCGAGCCGATGGCGCACCAGCCGTGGTCCCGCGCCCCCTGCCCGTACACGGCGGTCAGGGCGGCGACCTCGATCGGGTCGCCCATCGCGGTGCCGGTGCCGTGCGCCTCGACGTAGCCGATGGTGCGCGGGTCGATGGCGGCGAGCCCGATCGCCTGGGCGACGACGGCGGCCTGGCCGTCCACGCTCGGCGCGGAGAAGCCGACCTTGGCCGCGCCGTCGTTGTTGATCGCGTTGCCGCGCACGACGGCCCGGATGTGGTCGCCGTCGGCGATGGCGTCCTCCAGCCGCTTGAGCACGGCGACGCCGACGCCGCTGCCCCACACGGTGCCGTTCGCGCCCGCGTCGAACGGCCGGCAGTGGCCGTCGGGGGAGGTGAAGCCCTCGACCCCGATGTAGCCGGTGGCCGGCGGGTGCTCCAGGTTGACGCCGCCCGCCAGGGCCATGTCGCACTCGCCGCCGCGCAGCGCCTCGCAGGCCATGTGGAACGCGACCAGCGACGTGGAGCACGCGGTGTGCAGGGTCAGGCTCGGCCCGCGCAGGTTCAGCCGGTACGACACGGTGGTGGCCACGTAGTTCGGCGAGTTGGCGGTGGCCAGGCCGATGCCGTGGCGGGTCTCCCACACCTTCTTGTTGTGGGCCAGGTTCTCCCACAGGTACTGGTTGCCGCCGGTGCCCGCGTACACGCCGATGGCGCCGTCGTAGCGCATCGGGTCGGTCCCGGCGTCGTTCAGGGCGGCGTAGCACGACTCGAGGAACAGCCGGTGCTGCGGGTTGAGGATCTCCGCCTCGCGCGTTGTGAGGCCGAACAGGCCCGCGTCGAACTGGTCGTACCCCTCGACGTACGGCGCCTTGGACACCCAGCTCGGGTCGTCGACGTCCTCCTCGGAGACGCCTCTGGCCACCTGCTCCTCGCGGGTGAAGGTGCTGATGGACTCCACACCGTCGACCAGGTTGCGCCAGAACTCCTCGAGGTCGGCCGCTCCAGGCACGCGGGCGGCCATCCCCACGATGGCGATCGGTTCGACGCCCTCGTCGGTGATGTCACTCATGGTCGTTCTCCTGTCCGGTGGTGCTGGGGGCGCGTCGTGGGCGCCGGGTTCGGTTCCGCCGCGCCTCGGCCCTGGAGGCCGCGCGGGCGATTTCGGGGTTGACGGCCTCGGTGGTGCCGCCGGTGTCGTCCGCCTGGGCGTCCAGGTGGGCGGCGAGGGTGCGGATGTTCGGATAGCGGAAGAGGTCCACCATGCGCAGGTCGCGGCCGAGCCGGGCGCACAGGCGGGCGTGGACGGCGGCGAGCGCGAGCGAGTTGCCGCCGATGTCGAAGAAGTTGTCGTCGGGGCTGAAGCCGTCCCGTTCCAGGACCTCGCGCCAGATCGCGGCGATCAGCTCCTCGGTGGCGGCGGTCCCGGCCCCCACGGGCGGGAGCGGCGCCGCCGTCGGCTCCGCGACCCGCATCGCGCCGGGCGCGGCCTCCGGCGAGAGCCGCTCCGGCAGGGCGACCGCGCCCGCGGGGGCCGCCGGGTTGGCCGCCAGCGCGCCGACCACGTTCGCGTAGTCGGCGAGCATCGCGTCGACCCTGGCCGCGTCGAAGAGGTCGGGGTTGTAGAGGAACTCGACCTCGAACCCGCCGCCGCGCTCCATCACGTAGACCGTCAGGTCGAACGGCGAGCCCGGCTTGTCGACATCGATCTCCTCGCCGCGCAGCCCCGGGAGGTCCAGCCGGGGCTCGGTCAGGTTCAGCACGTTGAACATGACCTGCGTCAGCGGCGCGCGGGACGGGTCCCGCGCGATGCCGAGCTCCTCGACCACGCGCTCCAGCGGCGCGGCCGGGTGCGCGGCCACGTCCATCAGCTCGCGGGTGGCCCGCCGCACCTGGGTGGCGAAGTCGGCCTCGTCGTCCGAGCGCAGCCGCAGCGGCACCATGTCGATGAAGAACCCGACCAGGTCGTCGAAGGCGGCGACCCGCCGGTCGGCGACGACCGCGCCGATCACGTGGTCGGCGGAGCCGGTGAGCCGGTGCAGCAGCCGTCCGAGCCCGGCCAGCAGCACGCCCGCAGGGGTCGCGCCGAGGTCGGCGGCGAGACCGCGTACGGCGGCGTCGGTCTCGGCCGGGAGCGCCAGGCACGCCTGCGCGCCCCGGTAGGTCTGCTCGGCCGGGCGAGGCCGGTCGCGGGGCAGGTCCAGCACGGTTGGCGCGTCGCGCAGGTGCTCGGACCACCAGGCGAGGTCCGCCGCGCCGTCGCGCAGGTCACGCTCGGCCCGCCACACCGCGTAGTCGGCGTACGACGCGCGCAGCGGCGGCAGATCCGCCGTCCGGTCCGCGACACCGGCGGCGTACGCGGCGGCGAGATCGGTGTAGAGCACGTCCACGGACCAGCCGTCGAAGACCGCGTGGTGCAGGGTCAGCGCCAGCACGTGCTCGTCGGGGGCCAGCGTGTACAGCCAGGCCCGCCAGGGGGCCGCGGCGGCCAGGTCGAGGGGCGCGGCCGCGCCGGCCGCGAGCAGCGTGCGCAGCCGGGCGTCCCGCTCGGCGGGGCCGTACGCGCTCAGGTCCACCACGGGGAGGTCCACGTCGGACGGCGGCTCGCAGACGGCGTACGGCACACCGGCCGTCTGCCGGATCCGCCAGCGCAGCACGTCGTGCCGCTCGGCGACCGCACGCAGCGCGGCGCGCAGCGCGTCCCGGTCGAGCGGGCCGCGCAGCCGCTGCGCCAGCGCGATGTTGTACGGCGCCGCCTCGGGCGCGAGCTGGTCCATGAACCACAGGCGGCGCTGCGGCGGCGCCAGCGTCGGCGGGTTGCCGCGGGCGAGCTCCGGCTCGGTGCGCCGGGCGGCCTTGTCGAACCGCGTCGCGATCTCGGGCAGGGTCCGCCCGGCGAACACGTCGTCCACCGTGACGTCCAGCCCCAGCTCGTCGCGTACGGCGGCGACGAGGCGCATCGCGGTGATCGAGTCGCCTCCGCCGGCGAAGAAGTCGGCGCCGATGCCGAGGCGCCGCCATATCGCGGCGAGCGCCCGTTCTGTGGTGGTCGTCCCTTCCGGTACGTCGCCGGCGGGGCGGTCGGCGTCGGCCAGTTCGCGGAGCCTGGCCCGGTCCACCTTGCCGGAGGCGTTCACCGGCAGTTCGCGCAGGCGCAGCACCCGTCCGGGCAGCATCGCGGCGGTCAGCCGCGAGGCGGCGTACTCCACGTCGTCCGGTGCGTCCTCCGGAGTGAGGAAGGCGACCAGTTCCAGGCCGCCGCCGGGCCGCGGCACCGCCTCGACCGCCGCCTGCGTCACACGCGGATGCTCCTGCAGGACGGCCGCGATCTCGCCGACCTCGATCCGCTGACCGCGGATCTTGACCTGCCCGTCGCGGCGGCCCAGGAAGACGACCTGCCCGTCCTGCGTGTACCGGGCCATGTCGCCCGTCCGGTAGAGTCGCGCGCCCGGCTCGCCGGAGAACGGGTCCGGCACGAACACACCGGCGGTCGTCGCGGGCCTGCCGATGTAGCCGCGAGCCACGGCGGGGCCGCCGATCACCAGTTCGCCCTCGACTCCCGGCTCGACCGGGCGGAGTCGCTCGTCGACGACGTGGCAGCGGTAGCCGGGCAGCGGATATCCGATGGGCACCGGCGCGACCTGCGGCGCGGTCACCTCGACGGCGGTGGCCGCCACTGTGGTCTCGGTGGGTCCGTAGGCGTGGATGAACCGGCGGCCCGGTGTCGCCCAGCGGTTGATCAACTCGGCCGGCACCGATTCCGCGCCGCACATCACCGTCCGCCAGCCGGGCAGCGCGGCCGGGTCGAGCAGGGAGAGCACCGCCGGGGTGAGGAATCCCCAGTTGACCCGGTGCTCGGCGATGAAACGCCGCAGCCTGGCCGGGTCGGTACGGTCGACGTCACCCACCAGCAGCACCGTCGCGCCCACGGCCAGCGGTACGAGCTGGTCGAGGACGGCGACGTCGAAACCGAGAGACGCGGCGGCCAGCGCGCGGGTGGTCTCGTCGGCTCCGCTGATCGCGGCCCATGCGGTCACGAACGTCATCACGTTGCCGTGAGTGACGGCCACGCCCTTGGGGCGGCCGGTGGAGCCGGAGGTGTACAGCAGGTAGGCGAGGTTGTCCGGCGCGGCCGGGCAGGCGGGCGCGGCCGCCGGGTCGACCTCCGCCGGCTCGTTCGCCCCGGGTACGGCGAGGCGCCGCAGGGCGGCGTCGCCCATCGCCTCGCCGACCGCCTCGGCTCCCGCCGGGTCGCACACCACGATGTCCAGGCCGGCGTCGGCGGCCATGTCGCGCAGCCGCAGTCGCGGGCCGCCCGGGTCCAGGGGCACGTAGCAGCCGCCGGACAGCAGTACGCCGAGGACCGCGACCACCATCGCGGGCCGCCGCTCCAGGCAGATGCCGACCGGGGTCTCCGGGCGGACGCCGAGCGCGCGGAGCCGGGAGGCCAGCAGCGCGGCCCGGCGGACCAGCTCGGCGTACGTGATCTCCTCGTCCCACTGGGCGACCGCGACCGCGTCGGGCACGGCGCGCGCCCGCTCAAGGATCGCGTCGACGACGGTGGGCCCGGCGAGGGACGGCCGGCCGCTCATCGCGCGCCTCCGGGAAGGAGCGGGTCGGTGATCTGCAGCCGGAACTCGCTGAAGTAGCGGTCGCCGCGGTGGTCGGGGACCCAGGCCTGGTCGGGGGTGGGCAGGGCCTCGCTGACGGTGAGGGTGACGTCCGGTCCGGCGGTGCGGAGCATGGTGCACAGCACGCCGACGTAGTGGGGGCTGGTGAGGTCGAAGTAGCAGGGTTTCACTTCGCTGCCGATCTTGACGAATACCCGGTCGGGCAGGTTGAGGCGGTTTCGCCAGGCGCGGGTGGCGAGGTAGCGAGCGCGCTCGTCGGTGATGCCGGCGAGTCCCGTTTCGCTGATGGTGGTGCGCCAGGTCTCGCGGGTGACGACGAGCCGGTCGATGGTGATCCGGGGGGTGTGCTCCCGCGGCATGGTGATCTTGAAGGCGTCGACGGCGAGCGTGCTGAGCATCTCGGAGAACATCTCGATCAGCGGCCAGCGGTGCCCGTCGGGGGCGGTGGCGACCAGGGCCCCGTCCTCGTCGGTGACGACGACCGAGGTGGCGGGCAGCAGCCGCTCGGGCTCGGCGCACCGCCCCGGGGCGAACCCGAGCCGCCGGTCGGTGGTGCCGATCAGCGACGGCGTGACCCGACCGGTGTGCCGGGGCCAGTCGGTCGGCAGGATCAGCCGGATCCGGTGCGACCCGAGGTCGGCGGTCAGCTCGTCGCGGAGCCGGTCCACCTCCGGGTGCCAGACGGTGAAGAGGTCGGAGTCGAAGGTGGCCCAGGCCGCGTGCATCTCGCCGAGGACCGCCTGGTAGTCGCCCCGGTTGACGGCGTCCACGTCGGGCGCGCAGATCTGCAGGTCGGGGCTGTGCAACCGGCCGCCCGACCAGCCGGGCCGCTCGGCGGGGAAGAGCCGGGCGAGCGGCTCGGCCAGGTCGGCGGCGGACACCTCGACGGGGGCCTCGCCCCGCCCCGGTCCGAACAGGTCCTCCCAGCGCCGCGCGAACTCCTCGGCGACCTCGTCCGCCGGCCGCCGCCCGTCGCCCCAGAAGAGGCCCGGGGCCAGGGCGAGGATGTCCGACAGCCGCACCGGCCCGTCGGCCCCGTCCCGCAGGTCGTCGTACAGCTCGCGCAGCGCCGCCGCGTAGGCGTCGGCCAGGGCCGTCGACAGCCAGCGGGCGGTGGCGAGCAGGACGTTCAGGGGTGCGGCGAGGTCGTCGAGGAGCGGGGTGCCGATGGTGACGTCGAGGTCGCGGGTGGTGTCCTCGTAGCAGAGGGTGCGTCCGGCGTACATCTGGCCGTCGCGGCGGCGGGGCGCCGCGCCGGTGAGGGCGGTGAACTCCTCGTCGAGGGTGGCGAGTGCGGCTTTGAGTGCGTCGGGGTTTCCGGCCGCGGCGGCGACGGTGTCGCGGGCGGCGCAGAGTCGGTCGAACCCGGCGGTCGCCTCGGCGCGCAGTCCGTCGTCGTCGATCGCCGCGATGCGGTCCCGGAGGGCCCGCTCGGCCCGGTGGCCGAGGGGGAGATTGGCGTCCCAGGTGATGAGCTCGCGTTCGACGAGCCGTTCGAGGAGGAGGTAGCCGTCGTCGGGGCGGGGGAGGACGGCGACGACCTGGTGGGCGGGGGTGCGTCCGTCGCATCGGGCCAGTAGGTCGGCCTCGGCGGCGGACAGGGTGAGGGGCGGCTGCATCGGACGCAGGATGCTGCGCTCGTGCAGGGTGAGGTGGGGGAGCAGCGCGGGCGGCCAGCAGCGGCGGACGCGGGGGTCGGTGGCCAGGTGGTCGGCGTAGGCGGCCAGCGCCCAGCTCTCGAACATCACCCCCCGCTGCCGGAGGAGTCCGGCTCCGGGACGGACGTCCAGCGCCTGGGCGGAGTCGGCGACGCTGATCCAGCAGACCGGGCCGAAGAAGCCGATGGTCTCGTTCTTGGCGCAGTACCGCTGCCAGTAGCGGGCCACCGCGCGTTCCCGGTCCCTGCGGCGGACGTTCCGCGGCGCGTCGGGACCGCCCGCGACCAGACCGTCCAGCGCGATGAGCACGCCGGGGTTCTGCCAGGTGACCGCCTCGCGGAAGAGCGGGTCGGCCGCGATCTCGCAGATCTTGGCCGCTCCGGCCGCGAGCGCTTCGGCGAGGGCCTTGTCGAAGACCTCGGCGTCGCCGTGGCCGGCGAGCAGGTCGTCGGCGGCGGCAGCGGTGGCGGGCGCGGCGAAGGCGTCCAGTCCGGCGGCGGGGAAGCCGGTCGTGCGCAGCAGCGCGTCGGGCCAGACGGCCCAGCCGGTGTTCCCCAGTTCCAGCTTCCTCACCGCGCACCGCCCGGGGTGAGGGGGTCGGTGATCTGCAGGCGGAGCTCGCTGAAGTAGCGGTCGCCCCGGTGGTCGGGCACCCACGACTGGTCGGGGGTGGGCAGGGCCTCGCTGATGGTGAGCGTGGCGTCCGGCCCGGCCGTCCGCAGCATGGTGCCCAGCACGTCCGTGTAGTGCGGGCTGGTGAGGTCGAAGTAGCAGGGTTTCACTTCAGTGCCGATCTTGATGAACACCTGGTCGGGCAGGCCCAGCCGGTTTCGCCAGGCACGGGCGGCGAGGTAGCGCCCGCGCTCGTCCGTCACGTCCGCGAGCCCGGTCTCGCCGACCGTGGTGCGCCACGTCTCGCGGGTGATGACGAGCCGGTCGATGGTGATCCGGGGCACGTGCGCGCCGGGGACGGTGAGCTTGAACATGTCCAGCAGTTGGGTGCCGAGCATCTCCGCGAATATCTCGATCAGCGGCCACCGCCGCCCGTCCGGGCCGGTGGCGACGAGCGCCCCGTCCTCGTCGGAGACGGTGGCCGCGGTGGCGGGCAGCAGCCGGTCGGGGTCCGCGCCGCGCGCCTTGCCCACGCCGAGCTGCCGGTCGCGCGGCCGGGCCAGCCCGTACCCGGTGCGGGTGGTGTGGCGGGGATAGTCCTCGGGATAGAGGATGTGGATCCGCTCCGGCCCCAGGTCGAGGTCGAGGTCGGCGCGCAGCCGCTCCTGCTCGGGGTGGAACGGGCTGAGCGCCGCGCTGTCCAGGGACGACCACGACGGGTGCATCTCGCCGAGGACAGCCTGGTAGTCGCCCCGGTTGACGGCGTCCACGTCGGGCGCGCAGATCTGCAGGTCGGGGCTGTGCAGCCGGGCGCCGGACCAGCCGGGTCGCTCGGCGGGGAAGAGCCGGGCGAGCGGCCCGGCCAGCTCGGCCGAGGAGAGCGTGACCCGGCCGCCGGTCGCGGCGGCGTCCGGCGTCCCGATCAGCTCGGCCCAGCGCCGGGCGAAGTCGGCCGCCACCGTGCGGAACGGGTTGTCGTCCCCGGTGAACAGCAGGCCCTGGGCGAGGTACCACAGGTCGCCCAGGCGCACCGGGCCCGTCGCCTCCTGGCTCAGCTCCGCGTACAGGTCGCGCAGGACGTCCAGGCACGCCGCGCCGATCGCGTGCGTGAGCCAGCGGGCGGTGGCGAGCAGGACGTCCAGCGGCGCCGCGAGGTCGTCCAGGAGCGCGGTGCCGACGGTGGCGTCGAGGTCGCGGGCGGTGTCCTCGTAGCAGAGGGTGCGTCCGGCGTACATCTGGCCGTCGCGGCGGCGGGGCGCCGCGCCGGTGAGGGCGGTGAACTCCTCGTCGAGGGTGGCGAGGGCGGCTTTGAGTGCGTCGGGGTTCCCGGCCGCGGCGGCTACGGCGTCGCGGGCGGCGCGGAGCCGGTCGAACCCGGCGGTCGCCTCGGCGCGCAGTCCGTCGTCGTCGATCGCGGCGATCCGGTCGCGCAGCGCGGGTTCCGCGTCACGGCCGATCGGCAGGGCGGCGTCCCAGGTGACGAGGTCGCGTTCGACGAGCCGTTCGAGGAGGAGGTAGCCGTCCTCGGGGCGGGGGAGGACGGCGACGACCTGGTGGGCGGGGGTGCGTCCGTCGCAGCGGCCGAGCAGGTCGGCCTCGGCGGCGGACAGGGTGAGGGGCGGCTGCATCGGACGCAGGATGGTCCGCTCGTGCAGGGTGAGGTGGGGGAGCAGCGCGGGCGGCCAGCAGCGGCGGACGCGCGGGTCGGCGGCCAGGTGGTCGGCGTAGGCGGCCATCGCCCAGCTCTCGAAGGTGACGCGCCGCTCGCGCAGCAGTGCGGGACCCGGGCGTACGTCCAGGGCCTGGGTGGAGTCGGCGACGGTGATCCAGCAGACCGGGCCGAAGAAGCCGATGGTCTCGTTCTTGGCGCAGTACCGCTGCCAGTAGCGGGCCACCGAGCGTTCGCGGGCGCGGCGGCGCGAGGTGCGGTTCGCCCCCGGCCCCTTCGACAGGATCCCGTCCAGCGTGATCAGCACGCCGGGGTTCTGCCAGGTGACCGCCTCGCGGAAGAGCGGGTCGGCGGCGATCTCGCAGATCTTGGCCGCTCCCGCGGCGAGCGCTTCGGTGAGCGCCTTCTCGAAGACCTCGGCGTCCCCGTGGCCGGCGAGCAGGTCGTCGGCGGCGGCAGCCGCGGCGGGCGCGGCGAAGGCGTCCAGCCCGGCGGCGGGGAAGCCGGTGGTGCGCAGCAGCGCGTCCGACCACACCTCCCAGCCGGTGTCCCCCAGCTTCAGCTTCGTCACCACGCACCTCCGAGCATCATGAGGTCGGCCGACAGCAGGGCGATCAGCTCCGCCTCGCGGTCGTGGAGGAAGAAGTGGCCGCCCTCGACGTGGTGGAGCACGAACTCGGCGGTGGTGTGCTCCTCCCACGCGGCCATCTGCTCCATGGACACGGCCCGGTCGAGCGTGCCGGCGAAGGCCGTGATCGGCACCGGCAGCGGCTCCTCGGGGTGGTAGACGTAGTCGTCCAGCAGGGCGAAGTCGGCCCGCAGCGCCGGCAGCAGCAGTTCGAGCAGCTCCGGCTCCTCCGCGACCGCCTCGGGCACGCCGCCCCCGGCGACGACCCGCGCCACCAGCTCGTCGTCGGACACCTGGGAGAGCCCGTCGAACGTCGAGGACCCGGCCAGGTGCGGCGCGCGCGCCGCGCCCACGTAAAGCCGGTCGGGCAGCCGCTCGCCGGTGCGGCGCAGCTCCCGGATCAGCTCGAACCCGAGCCGGGCCCCCAGCGAGTGCCCGTACAGCGCGTACGGCCGGTCTTCGGAGGACGCGGCGTCGGCGAGCGCGGCGGCCAGCTCGGGCAGGTCGATCTCGGCCGGCTCCGCGATCCGGTTCTCCCGGCCGGGGAGCTGGACGCCGTGCACCTCGGCGACCTGTTCGAGGGCGGCGGGCCACGGGTGGAACACGCCCGCGCCCGCCCCGGCGTAGGGCAGGCAGAACAGCCGGGCCGCCGCGTACGGCGCCGGCCGCGGGCAACGGAACCAGCGGGCGGTCAGGGTGGTCATGAGTCGCCTCCCGGCGGGTCGATCCAGTGACGCTGTCGCTGGAAGGGGTAGGTCGGCAGGGGCACTCGCCGCCCCGTGACGGGGGGAACGGAGGGGCCCGAGGACGGCTCCGCCGCGCCGGCGCCGGACAGGAGCCGGTCGGGGTCGAGCGCCGCGATCGCCTCGGCGAGGTCGCCGCACTCCACCACCACCCGGTGCGCGAAGGAGCGGCGTCCGGCGGCCAGCGTGTACGCCACGTCGGCGAGCGGCAGGTGCGGGTTGGCGGCGAGGTGGTCGCGCAGCCGGACGATCGCCGCGCGCAACGCCTCGGGGGTACGCCCGGACACCGGGAGCCGGAACCGGCCCGCGGCCTGGGGCTCCGCCGGCGTCGCGGGCTCCGGGGCCTCGGCCACCAGCACGTGGGCGCCGGTGCCGCCGATGCCGATCGCGCTCACCCCGGCGACCCGGGGGCGGTCCTCCGGCCAGGGCGCCGTCTTCGCGGGCAGATAGAACGGCCCGCGGTCGAGGTCGAGCTGCGGGTTGGGGGAGCCGACGTGCAGGTTGGCGGGGATCTCGCCGTGCCACACCGACAGGACCGCCTTGATGAACCCGGCGATCCCGGCCGCGGCGTCCGTGTGCCCGATGTTGGTCTTGACCGCGCCCAGGGCGCAGTAGCCGGTGCCGCGCGCCCCGGCCGCCCGGAAGGCGCGGGTCAGCGCCTCCACCTCGATGGCGTCGCCCAGCGGCGTGCCGCTGCCATGCGCCTCCACCAGGCCGATCTCGTCGGGTGAGAGGCCCGCGTCGCCGAGCGCGTCGGTCACCGCGGCCACCTGCCCGGCCAGGCCCGGTACGGCGAAGCCCGCCCGGGCCGCGCCGTCGTTGCCGACGCCCCAGCCGGGGATCACCGCGTACACGTGGTCGCCGTCGGCCAGGGCGTCGGCGAGCCGCTTCAGCACGACCACGCCGCTGCCGCTGGAGAACCCGGAGCCCGCCGCCGCGGCGTCGAACGCCCGGCACCGGCCGTCGGGGGAGACCATCCCGCCGGGCGTGTGCCGGTGGCGCGGCCAGGTGACGGTGACGCCGCCCGCGAGCGCGAGGTCGCACCGGTGGTCGGCGAGGCTCTGCGCGGCCAGGCACACCGCGACCAGGGAACTGGAGCAGGCGGTCTGCACCGCCACCGCCGGGCCGGTCAGGCCCAGCCGGTACGCGACCTGTCCCGGCAGGTGGTCGGACCGCTGGTGCGGCAGGATCCGCCCCTCCCAGTCGTCGGGGTCGTCCGGCGAGCCGGCGGCCGGGTTGCCGAACAGGTGGAAGAGGAAGTACCGGTTGGCCGAGGTCGAGGCGAACACGCCGACCTGCCCGTCGAACCGCTCCGGGTCGCACCCCGCGTCCTCCAGGGCCTCCCAGGCGGTCTCCAGGAAGAGCCGGTGTTGCGGGTCGGTGCGGGCGGCCTCCTCGGCGGTGAACCCGAAGAACTCCGCGTCGAAGTCCGCCACCCCGTCCAGCTTCCCGCCGGAGCGGACGTGCGCGGGGTCGGCGAGCAGCCGGTCACCGATGCCGAGCGCGCGCAGCTCGGCCTCGGAGTAGTCCCAGATGGTGTCCACGCCGTTCGCCAGCACGGACCAGAACGCGGCCGGGTCGGACGCGCCGGGGAACCGGCAGCCCAGGCCCACCACCGCGATCCGGCCGTCCAGATCGTCCTCGTACTCGTCGTCGTGGTCGTCGTGTACGGCGGGGGCCGGGGTCGGCACGGCGGCGGGCGGGGCGGCGGGCGGGGCGGCCTGTTCCAGCAGCGCACGGGCCTGCGCGCGCACCGTCGCGTGCTCGAACAGCGCCGTCATCGAGACCGGCTCGCCCACCAGGTCGGTGAGCCGCCGCTGGAGCCGTCCCAGCAGCAGCGAGTGGCCGCCGGCGTCGAAGAAGGGCTCGGTCACGCCGACCTCGGTCACGCCGAGCACCTCGCACCAGGCGGTGTGGACCGCCTCCTCGGCCGGCGTGGCGGGCGGCTCGCCGGAGCGGGCCGGCGCCGGAGCGGGCAGCGCCCGCACGTCCACCTTGCCGGTGGGCGTGAGCGGCAGCGCGTCGAGCACCATGACCGCCGCGGGCACCAGGTGGTCCGGCAGGTTCTCCGCCGCCGAACGGCGCAGGGCGGCCGGGTCGAGCACCGCCCCGGGGACGGGCTGGACGTGCGCGACGAGCCGGTCGCCGGAGAGCGAGACCACGGCCTTGGCCACGCCGGGCCGCGCGGTGAGGTGCGCCTCGACCTCGGCCGGCTCCACGCGGAAGCCGCGTACCTTGATCTGCCGGTCCAGCCGGCCCAGGCAGACCAGCGTGCCGTCGCGCAGCCGGCGGCCGAGGTCTCCCGTGCGGTAGACCCGCCTGCCCTCGCTGTCAGTGGTGAAGCGCTCGGCGGTGCGCTCCGGGTCCCGCCAGTACCCGAGCGCCAGGTAGGGGCCGCGGAGGGCGATCTCACCCTCGACGCGGCAGTCGTCCTCGACCGTGCCGCCGCCGGGGTCCAGCAGCACCACGTCGTAGCCGGGCAGCGGGCGGCCGATCGGCGTCAGCGGCCCGGCCTCGGGGAAGGCGTCCCGCACGTCGAAGGAGGTGTGGTGGTGGGCCACGAAGGTGGCCTCGGTCGCGCCGTACCCGTTGACGAAGACGCACGAGTCGGCGAACCGGCCGCGGCCCGCGAGCACGTCGTCCCTGGTCACCCGCTCGCCGCCGAGCAGCACCGCGCGTACGGACGGCAGCCGGCCGTCCGGCCCGAGGGCGTCGAGCACGTACCGGTAGAGCGTCGGCGTGGAGTGGTAGACGGTCACCTCGCAGTCGGCGAGGCGGCGCACCAGCTCGCCCGGAGCGAGGGCGCGCACGTCGATCGGCACGACGGCCGCGCCGGTCAGCAGCGCGGGATAGATGTCCGGGATGGACGCGTCGAAGCTGACCGAGGCGAGCAGGCTCAGCCGGTCCTCGGGCGTGATCGAGAGGCTGTCGATCTGGTTGCCGACGCAGTGCAGCAGGTTGCGGTGGCTCTGCGCGACCCCCTTCGGCACGCCGGTGGACCCGGAGGTGTAGCGCAGGTAGGCCAGGCCGTCCGGCTCGACGGCGGCGCAGGCCGACGGCGGCGTCGGGGGCGCGTCGTCGATGAAGACGATCGGGCACGGCCGGTCCCCGAGTAGGGTCCGGGCCAGCGCCTCGTGCCTGCGGGTGGAGACCAGCACGCTCACGTCGGCGTCGTCGAGCATGTACGCCAGTCGTGGCGCCGGGTACGACGGGTCCAGCGGCACGTAGACACAGCCGGAGAGCAGCGTCCCCATGATCGCGGCGATGACCTGGGCGTCGTGTCCGGTGAGCAGTCCGACGCGGGAGCCTGGACGGCCTCCCGCCGCGGCGACGAGGTGCTGGACGCCGCCGGCCGCCGCCGCCAGCTCCGCGTACGTGACCGGGGAGCCGGGGGAGAGCACCGCGACGCGATCGGGGGACCTCCTGACGACATCCAAGAATCGATCGACTACGGTGTGTCGCATCACCGGATTTCTCGCACGTTGTCCGCCATTTCGGTTCCTCCGCCGCCTTGTTACGCCATCGGTGATGACTGGCGACTTGCTGACAGACGGACGTTAAAGGTCAGCCGTTGCCGATCATTGGCCGTATGATTGCCATGTCCGCAATTGCGGCTAATGCGGCTTTGATGTGATCTTTCGCGATGATCCGCGAGTGGCTCAGGCGGGGGCACCGGAATTGATCATGGAAAAAATCGGTCCCGCGTACGACTTCCAGGTTCTCGGCCCGCTCCAGGTCCGTGTGGACGGCAACACGCTGGCGTTGCCCGCGCGCCATCCGCGGATGCTTCTCGCGGTGCTCCTGCTGCACAACGGCGAGATCGTCCCCGAGGGGCGACTTCTGGAGCAGGTGTGGGGGCACGGCGTGGGCAGCACCATCGCCCTGCGCACGGCGGTGTCGCGGCTGCGCTCCTGGCTGCGCGACCAGGCGGGCGGGGTCGCCGAGATCGAGCACGTCGGCGGGGGCTACCGACTGCGGCTGCCGGACCGCTTCCTCGACGCGGCCCGGTTCCGCACCGCGCTCGCGGCCGACTTCGAGGCGCCCGGGAACGATCCGCACCAGCGGCTGGCCGCGCTGATGGGCGCGCTCGAACTCTGGCACGGCTCCGTGCTGGACGGCGCCCCCGAGGGGGTGCGGGAGGAGTCGGCGGTGCGCGCCCTGGAGGACGAGCACGCCCTGTGCCTGCAGCGGTTGGCCGCGCTCGCCATCTCGGTCCAGATGCCCGAGCTGGTCCTGCCCCGCGCCCGTGCCCTCGCCCGGACGCGGCCGTTCGACGAGCCGCTGCACACCCGGCTGATCGAACTGCACGCCGCCTGCGGCCGGCCCGCCGAGGCCCTCATGGAGTACGAGCGGCTGCGCAGCCGGCTGGCCGAGGAACTGGGCATCGCCCCGAGCGCGGACGCCCAGCACGCCTACCTGACGGTGCTCAACCAGGACCTCCCGTCGTCCGGCGGTTTGGAGCGGTCCCTCGCGGTGGTCCGGGAGCACCACGTCGTCCCGCGCCAGACGCCCCCCGACATCGCCGACTTCACCGGGCGCGGCAAGGCCGTCGCGGTGCTCCTCGACCACCTCGGCGGGCTGCTCGACGACGCGACCCGGACGACCGCGCTCATCGCGGGCATCACGGGCCCGGCCGGGGCGGGCAAGACCGCCCTCGCCGTGCACATCGCCCACCGGCTCGAGGCCGCGTACGCGGACGGGCAGTTATACGCCGACCTGCGTGGCGCGGACGTCCCGGAGTCGTCGGCCCGCGTGCTCGGGCGCTTCCTCCGGGCGCTCGGGGTGGCCAAGAACGCCGTCCCGGACGACCCGGCCGAGCGCACCGCGCTGTACCGGAGCCTGGTGAGCGGCCGCCGGATGCTGGTCCTCCTGGACGACGCGGCGGACGAGGCGCAGGTACGGCCGCTGCTGCCCGGCTCGCCGTCGTGCGGCGTCTTGATGACCAGCAGGTCGCGGCTGGTCGGTGTCGGCGGCGCGCGGATCGTCGAGATCGACCGCTTCGACACCGACCACGCCATCCAGTTGCTCTCGGCGATCGTCGGGCACGAGCGGGTGACGGCGGAGCCCGACGCCGCCGCCGAGCTGGTCGCGCAGTGCGACCGGCTCCCTCTCGCGGTGCGCATCTGCGGCGCCCGGCTCGCCGCGCGGCCGCACTGGCCGCTGGCCGGCCTCGCCGCGCTGCTGCGGGACGAGCGCCGCCGGCTCGACGAGCTGAGCGTCGCCGACCTCGCCGTACGGGACGGCCTGCGGCAGAGCTACGCCCGGATCAGGAAGGACGTCCGGCAGACCCTGGCCCGGCTGACGCGGCTCGGGCGGGTCGAGTTCACCACCGGCACCGTCGCCGCCGTCTGCGGCCTGGACCACGGCGCAGCCGTGGACCATCTGGGCATCCTGGTCGAGGCCCGGTTCGTCTCGGTGGTCGACACCGGGCAGGCCGGGCGGTTCCACTACCGCGTCGACGACCTGGCCCGGCTGTTCGTCCTCCACCCGGGCGGCGCGGCCTGGGAGCCCTCCGAAGGGCCCAACATCCACTCCTGACGCCGGCCCGACGGCACCCGTCGTCAGATGTGGAACCAGTGGATCCGGCGGCACGCCACCCAGACGAAGCAGGCCGCGTCGCGGTTGGCCCAGTCGAGGTTCATTCCGGTGGTCTGCAGCTTGCTTGCTTTCAGCTGTGGTGCTCGAACAGCGAGCCGTCGCAGGTGTCGCAGCTGAACTGGTGGCCGCTGGGGAGCGCGACCGTCGTGGGCTCGTCCATGCCGACGACACTAACCGTTTTCGCCATTTAGCGGATCTGTCCGTTTCGTGAGCGATGCGATGCCGTCGCCTGGATCAAGCACCCGGGCTCCCGCGAGCATCAGATCATGGATCTTCACTGTCATGTGGGGTGCCTATGGACGGATCCGCCGCCCGCCATCGTCTGGGAGGCAGAAAACGGGCGGGACGGCTCGTTCGTTCGCCCTATCACGGCCACGCTCTTTCTGGGAGGACGCGCGATCCAGTCGGCTGTCGGAGGCGAGGCGGAGGAGGTCAGGGGACGAAGGTGACCTCGGGAAACCTCGGCGACGGGCCGTCCAGCAGGTGATCCCTGCCGCGCAGGTGCCGGTCGAAGAAGGCCAACGGGTAGGCCCGCTGGACGGCCTCGCCGCGTTCAGGGGCGAGCGTGCCGATCTGCTCGGCGAGCTGGGCGGGCGTCCATTTCAGCAGCGATGCCGCCTGCGGGGCGATCATCTCCATATCGCCATAGGAGACGTGCGCGACCCCTTCGGTCCTGATGTTGAGCTTCCAGCCCTTCAGATTCGACCAGAACGTGGCCAGGTCGGGGATCTGGTCGCGGACGGCCTTGGTGGCGGTCATCAGCATGTACGGCCGGGCCAGCCCCGCGGTGACGACCGGGCCCGCCACCGGGCCGTCCATGGCCAACCCGGCCTTGATCCGCCGGTCCTCGAACATGGCGGACGCGACCGTGGGCCCGCCGGCCGAGTAGCCGAACATGCCGACCCGGCTCAGGTCGAGCAGGCCGCGCAGCCCCTTGGGGAGCTTACGGTGGTCGGCGTCGGGGTTGCCGCCGCGGTTCAGCACCGTGAGCTGGTCCAGAACGAAGCGGGTGTCGGCGATGCGCTGCTCGTAGATCACCCGGCCGGTCCCGGCGCCGTCGTGAACGGGGCCCACCACCCGGCCGTCGGGGAACTCCACCAGGCCGTCGTAGGTGTGGTCGATCGTGGCCACCACGTATCCCCGGCTGGCCAGTTCCTCGACCACCACGGTGTTGGCCGAGCGGAAGGAGTCGTTGCCCGGGGAGTACAGCACGACGGGCAACCGGCCCTCGCGCCGGTCGGCGGGGGCGCCCTCGTGCCCGTGGGTTTGCGGCAGCAGGACGGCTCCCGGAGGCAGGCCCTCCTGGCGCAGGTACTGGGCCGCTGCCTTGGGCGGCAGCCAGGGCGCGACCGGGTACGCGGCGACCTTCCTGGCCGGGTAGGTCAGGCTGATCATCAGCTCGCGGTCGTGGCCGGCGCCCGCGAACGGGTCCTTCCTTGAGCGGTCGACCAGATGCAGGGACACCGTGCCGAGCGGGGAGGGGCCCGTCGGCGCCGGAAGGGTCAGCTGATGCGGGGCGGCGGCCTGGGGCCGGGCCTGGGTCTTGAGCTGTGTCTTGGCCTCGGCGGCAGTCGGTACGGCCAGCGACGCGACGGCAAGCAGGGTGGCGGCGCACACCATTCGACGGGCGATCAAAACGCACTCCTTCGGATCATTGGAAGTGGGAGTGCTCCGAAGCTAGTGACCCGCCCCGGCCGAGGTCGTCTACCCCAGGGCTCATTTCGCGCCGGCGGGCTACGCCTTTCGGCCGATGCCGGGTTCAGCGCACGGCGACCAGCCCGCTGCGGTAGGCGATGATCACCAGGTGCACGCGGTCGCGGGCGCCGAGCTTGGCCAGGAGGTGCCTGACGTGGGTCTTGGCCGTACCCGGCCCGATGTGCAGTCGCTCGGCGATCTCGTCGTTGGACAGGCCCTCGGCGACCAGCGCGAGCACCTCCCGCTCGCGCGTGGTGATGCCCTCCAGCGGCTCAGGGTGAGCGCGGCCGGCGAACTCCTTGATCAGCCGCCGTGTGATGCCTGGGGAGAGCAGCGCGTCGCCCGCCGAGACGACCCGGATCGCCGCCAGCAGGTCCCTCGCGGGGGTGTCCTTGAGCAGGAACCCGCTGGCACCGCCGCGCAGCGCCGCGTACACGTACTCGTCCAGGTCGAAGGTGGTGAGGATGAGCACCTTCGTGTCACTGGACGAGGTGATCAGGCGGGTGGCCTCCAGGCCGTCCATGCCGGGCATCCGGATGTCCATGAGCACGACGTCCGGCGCCTGCGCGCGGGCCACTTTGACGGCCTCCAGGCCGGTGCCGGCCTCGCCGACGACGGTCAGGTCCTGGGCGGTGTTCACGATGCCGCACAACCCCGCACGCACGAGGGTCTGGTCGTCGGCGACCACCACGCGGACGGTCATGCCGCGCGCCTGGGGACGGCGAGGGCGGCGGTCAGGCTGAGGTTCATGCCGGGTGCTCCGTGGAGGGGATGGGGAGGGTGGCGGTGACGCGGAAGCCGCGTCCGGGCAGGGGCGCCGCGTGGAACGCGCCGCCGTACAGGTGCACGCGCTCACGCATGCCGACCAGGCCGTGTCCGAGGTGCGGACCACCGGCGTCCGGGCATCCGACGCCGTCATCGGCGACGTCGACGGAGAGCTCGTCCGGCCCGTAGCACAGGGTCACCCTGGCCGAGCCGGCGGCGGCGTGCTTCACCACGTTGGTGAGGGCCTCCTGCACGATCCGGTACGCCGAAAGGTCGATCCCGGGAGGCAGTGCGCGGGGCGGCCCGGTGGTGGTGAGCTCCACCCGGACTCCCGCCCCGGCGATCTGCTCCAGGAGGCGGTCGAGGTCGGCCAGCCCGGGCGCGGGCGCGAGATCGGGCGCTTCGCTCCGGTCCTCCTCGCGGAGCACGCCAAGCAGCCGCCGCATCTCGACCAGGCTCTGGCGTCCCGTGGTCTCGATGGCCGTGAGCGCGGCCCGCGCTTCCTGCGGGTCGTCGTCGATCACCAGGGCGCCGAATCCCGCCTGTACGGTGACCACGCTCATGCCGTGCGCGACGACGTCGTGCAGTTCGCGGGCGATGCGCATCCGCTCGTCGGTGACACTCTGCCTGGCCAGCCTGGCCTGGTTACGCAGCAACTCCCCGAGGTGGCGGCGATGCATGCCCACGGCGTACCCGACGGTCCAGACGGTGGTGAACAGCAGCACGGAGATCACCGGGGTACCACCTATGCGCGGGTAGCCGGGAATCCCGGTCGCCGCGGCGGCGGTCAGCGCCATCCCGAGTGCGACGAAGGCGGTGCGCGGGCGGCAGAGGGCCGCCACCGCGTACAAGACGTAGGCCACGGACAGCATCCCCAAGATGATCGCCCTGCGCTCGACCAGCTCCGCCGCGACCAGCCCGGCCAGGGCGAGCCCGAACGCGACTACCGGCCGCTGACGGCGCAGCGCGATCGGCAACGCCGACACGACGACACCCGCGGGGACGACCGCGAACCGCTCGGCCCCCCTGACCTCATTGGCCAGCAACAGGAAGGCCGGGAACACGTAGCTGATCGCGGCGAGCCGATCCAGCGCCAGCCAGTGCCCCGGCCGTAACCGCCGGATCATCGGCGGATGCGGTACGACACGCGGCTCGACATGCACGGCCCCAAGGGTAGGCACACCGCCCGCCGGGAGCCACACCAGGAACCAGGGACGCATCCAGGTTGAGGGCGCGCGGCCCGCTCCGGGGACATGCGGTGGTCGGGCGGATTCGGCGGATAGCGTCGCCCTCGTAGTCGAAGCGGGCGCGCAGCCGGCCGCGCGCGTCGTGGTAGGTCTCGACGCGCTTGGCGTAGGTCGTGGTGCCGGATCCGCTCAGCTGCACCCGTCGGCCGCGTCGGCCGGTCCACCGTCCGGTCACATCCCGTCCGGTTCACGTTGGACGCCCGGTCATCCGGCCCCTCTAGCGTGCGCCGCATGAAACGGATTCTGACGATCATCGGTGCCGCCGCTGTGACGTTCGGGCTGGCGCAGCCCGCCACCGCCGCCCCGCCCGCCGACACCTTCGGCCGGGCCACGCTGACCGGATTCGCGGTGCTCCCGGCCGAGACCTTCGTGCCGGGCAGTGAGCCGTCGGGGTCGGCGATCGGCGCCGGGCCGTTCAACGGGATCAGCGCTCCCTTCGCGGGACAGCCCGTGCAGGGGTTCAGCGGTGTCGTGCGCCGGAGTGACGGCACCTTCGACGTGCTTTCCGACAACGGCTTCGGAAACAAGGCCAACAGCGCCGACTTCCTGCTGCGCGTCCACCACATCAGGCCCGACGTCTCGACCGGCACGGTGACGGTGCTCGGCGGGTTCAACCTGAGCGACCCCGAGCGGCACATCCGGTTCCCGCTGACCAGGCAGGACCGGGTGCTCACGGGAGCCGACTTCGACGTGGAGTCGATCGTGCGCGCGTCGGACGGCACGTACTGGATCGGCGACGAGTTCGGCCCGTTCCTGCTGCATTTCTCGGCGGACGGCGAACTGCTCGGCGCCCCGATCCCGCTGCCCGGTGTGAAGGCGCCGGAGAACCCGGACCTCGGTGGGGAGGCGCCGAACCTCGGCAGCAGCAAGGGCTTCGAGGGGATGGCGCGCTCCGTGGACGGGAAGCGTCTCTACCCGCTCCTTGAGGGCACCGTCGCCGGGGACGAGCCGGGCACCCTCCGGATGTACGAGTTCGACGTGCACAAGAGCGCCTACACCAAGCGGCGCTGGATCTACCCGCTCGAATCCCCGTCCAACGCCATCGGCGACGCCATCACGGTGGACCGGCACCGCTTCCTCGTCATCGAAAGGGACAACGAGCAGGGCGACGCCGCCAAGTTCAAGCGCGTCTACCTCGCCGACACACGCGACCGCGACCACGACGGGAAGCTGGACAAGACCCTCGTCGCCGACCTGCTCGACCTGGCCAACCCCAAGAAGATCGGCGGCTTCGGGACCACCTTCCGGTTCCCGTTCCAGACGATCGAGGACATCGCGCTGCTCGACGACCAGACCCTGGCCATCCTGAACGACAACAACTTCCCGTTCTCCTCCGGGCGGACCGCGGGCAAGCCCGACGCGAACGAGTTCATCACCGTACGGCTGGCGCGGCCGCTGCACGCGGACCGGCGCGCGATCTCCTGACTTTCGCCTCTCTCGCCATCGGCCGGCCGAGCCTTGTCCCGGCCGGCCGATGTCATTTGGGGACCTTCTGCAGCAAACCACGCCGTACGTAGATCTTTCGGTGATCTTTGGTTTCAGGCATGTCATGCCACGCCCATGTCCCATTACAGTGCGGGGATGCGTTTTGTCCCTTTTGTCATGATTCCTGCCGCTTTGATGCTCGGTGTGGCTATCGCCGCCCCCGCGGAGGCCATCACGAACGGTACCGCCGACGGAACCGACCACCCTGAGGTCGGCGCCCTCATCGCCGACAAGCCGCACGGCGACGGGACCTGGTCGTTCTGCACCGGCACGCTGATCTCGCCGACCGTCTTCCTCACCGCCGCCCACTGCGGCGAGGACGTCCACAAGGGGAAGGACGGGAAGAAGACCGCCCGCGTCTCCTTCGCCGGCAAGTACAAGAAGGGCGACAAGCTCTACACCGGCCGCTACGTGGCCGACTCCCGCTTCGACGGTGAGCGCTCCGACCTCCACGACATGGCCGTCGTCCTCTTCGACACCCCGATCCCGGACATCACCCCCGCCACGCTCCCCACCGAGGGCCTGCTCGACGGGCTCAAGGCCGACAAGACCCTGCAGACGTCCCGCTTCACCCCCGTCGGGTACGGCTCGCTCAACCCCAAGAAGGGCGCGCACGGGCGCCGGTACGTCTACACGGACGCGCGCCGCCAGACGTCCATCTCCTTCCAGGCCCTCACCCCCAGGTGGCTCAAGCTCTCCCTGGACCGGGCGACGAAGGACGGCAGCACCTGCTTCGGCGACTCGGGCGGCCCCAACTTCCTCGGCGACCGCACCTCCCACCTGCTCGTGGCGACGACGATCAGCGGAGACGACGATGCCTGCAAGGCGACCAACCTCGACTACCGCCTCGACACCGCCACGGCCCGCGCGTTCCTCGGCAAGTTCGTCACGCTCCCCTGACCCCCTGACTCCCCGGCGGCGCCCCCTCACCCCCCGACGTAGTGGAAGCCCGGCTTCGGATGCATCAGGAAGTCGTGGTGGGAGATGTTCCACGCGTACGCGCCGGCCATGGTGAACTCCACCACGTCGTCCCGCTCCAGGCGCATCGGCACGCGCCGGGCGAGCACGTCCTTGGGGGTGCAGAGCTGCCCCACGATCGTGACGGGCTCGCCCGGCTCGCCGGCGACCACCGGCTGGCTGTGGTCCTTGGTCGCCGGCGTGCGGATGTGGTGGGTGCCGCCCGCCACGACGGCGAAGAGCTCCCCGTGCACCCGCTTGACGTCGATGACCCGCGTCACGTACCGCCCGCAGTAGACGGTCAGCGACCGCCCCGGCTCGATCCGCAGCGTCTCGCCCGGCCGGCGCAGCGCCGCCAGGCCCCGTCCGTAGGCGTCCCAGTCGAAGCGCCGGTCCGGCTCGGCGTAGGAGACCGCCATGCCGCCGCCGAGGTTGACCTCGGTGACCCCGAGCCCCCGCGCGTAGTCCAGGACGGCCGCGGCCAGCTCCAGCAGGGGCCGCGCCTCGAGCCCGCTGGCCAGATGGGCGTGGATCCCGCGCAGCCGGACCGTTTCCTGCGCACGGAGCAGTTCGAGGCACTCGTCGATCGCGGCGGGGTCCATGCCGAACGGCGTCGCCCCGCCTCCCATGGCCAGGGACGCGCCCTCGACGGGGACGTCCAGGTTGACCCGCAGCAGCACGTCGGCGGAGCGCCCGGACGCGATCAGCCGCCGCAGCTCGCCGATGCTCTCCACATGGAGCCGGGTGACCTCGCCGCGCAGTTCCTCGTCGGTCTTGCCCGGCCCGCCGAGGGCGACCGGCAGGCCGGGGTGCAGTTCCCGTACGTGCGCCAGCTCCCCGCCCGAGGCGACCTCGAAGCCGTCGACGTGCCGGGCGAGGACCCGCAGCAGCTCCGGGTCGGGGTTCGCCTTGACCGCGTAGTAGAGCTCGACGTCTCCGAGCGCCGCGCGTACCGACCGCACGTGCGCGTCCAGTTCGGCCAGGTCGTAGACGAACGCGGGCAGGCGTCCGGCGGCGGCGAGCGCCTTCGCCTGGGCGTTCGCGGGCAGTGCGGTCGTCACCGTGACCTCCGATTTCGCCCGGGTCGGGCTCGCTCCGAGTGATCCTCGCCTGCCGGAACCGGCCGTCCCGCCCGGCGGCGTGCGTACGGTGATCATAGATTCCGAGCCCTCCCGCGGTTTCGCTGACGCGGTGGCCCTCGGCCCCGGGGAGGCCCCCGGCCTCATGGGACATATCCGATCTGACGGACATCTTTACGGGGCGGGGAATCGAAATTACTCTCGCTGGAGTCGTCGCGTCCCGCCGACCGCGCTGGAGTCCATCGCCCTCATGGCCCACCCCTTACCCCAGCCGTCGCCGAGCCCACGGCCCCCGACCGGCCCCTCGCAGCCGCCGTCCCAGCAGCAGCCGCACGAGCCGCCGACCCCGGCGCCGCAGCCGCCGCCCACCACCCCGGAGCCGTCGCCGGACAAGACGGGCGGCGCCACGGGAGCGTCCGGCGGCGGGCCGTCTCGGGTCCCCGTCCCGCCGGGCGGCACGAGCGCGACCGAGGGATATTCGGGCATCGACCCCGTGCGGATGGACGCCTTCGAGCGGGCGCTGGGGCGGGCGGAGGACGCCCTGGGCCGCAACGAGCAGGTGATCCGCGGGGTGCTGCAGCGGCTCGATCTCGACACGTCGGCGTTGAGCGCGCTACGCGAGGCGCGGAGCTGGATCGAGTCGAGCCGTCCCGACCTGCGGCGGCGCGGCGAGACCATCCGGTCCGAACGTTCCGAGTGGGGCGCGTCCGCCGGACCTTTCACGCTCGCCGCCTTCGACGAGGCGCAGTACGGCAAAGCGGGCGGCGACCCGGACGTGTACGCGGCGCTCGGCGCGCTCGCCCGGGGCCGCGACAGGGGCGAGGTGGACAAGGAGGCGCTGGCCGCGCTCGAGAAGCGCACCGGCGATTCGGCGTTCGCCACCGCGCTGATGAACGCCCTGGGCGCGACGGCGTACCGGAAGCTGATGGCCGACACCACGGAGCGGCGGGACGACAAGGAGGCCAAGCGGCTGCAGACCGCCCTGGCCAAGCTGCTGGGGACGGCGAGTTCGCGGCTGAGCGACACCTGGCGGGACGAGCTCACCACCGATCTCGCCGTCGGATGGCGCGAGGGATACGCGGTCGCGCTGGCCCTCAAACAGGGCACCTTCGCAACCGGTTTCCTCCTCGCCGCCGCCAGGAAGCTCGACGCATGGGACCGGAACGCCTCCCAGGTGCCGGTCGGGCCGGATCCAGGCGTCATGACCGCGCTCATGGAGGCGCTCAGCCGCGATCCGGCGGCGGCCCAGGACTTCTTCGCCGGTGATCCGACCACGTTGAAGCGGCTGCTGACCGAGCGCGGCATGGCGGACAAGGGAGTGGCGCTGGGCAAGGCGCTGGAGGCCGCCACCCTGACGTTCCGCGATCACGACGGCTCGCCGCAGAACCCCTCGCGCGGCTACCTCTCGGCCAAGCTGGCGTCGGAGTTCGTCCACATCGAGGCCGGCCGGATCGAGAAGGGCTTTCCGCCTTCGTCGTTCGTCCACCCACCCAGCACCGGCCGCATCCTCGCCGGCTACATCGCCGACATCGACCGTGCTGCTCAGAAATCGGACCGGGTCGTGCCCGGTGTCGCCGGCGCGGATAATCCCGGCGCGCCGGGGCCTGATCCGTGGGGGGCGAAGTTCGATCAGCAGGAGTTGCGGTGGGTGGCGCGTGAAGCGTTCGCGGATGTCGGCGCCTTCACGCCTGTCCTGATGGCGCAGACCGCCTTCACCGGATGGCTGCTCGACCATGCAGCCGGCCAGATAGCCGCAGGGCAGGGCGACGGCATGCTCAAGACCAATGCCCAACGAGTGGGCGCCGGCTTCGGCCTGATCACCGATGCGGCCGGCCTGGCCAAGATCGACGAAGGCAAGGCACTGGATGAGGTGCAGCAATTGAAGATGAAGGTGTTCACCGGGGTGGTCAACACCGCGCTGGCCATCCCGCAGTCAGGAAAATGGCCGATCATCGCTGGGGTCGCCGGGGCCTGGACCGGCCTGGTCGAGGACGCCTTCAAGAGTGACGGCGGCGCGGAGACCAAGGCCCGCCGTGGGGCCAACGCCGCTGTGGACCAGACGCGGACCCTCGTGCACGATCTCACCGTCCAGGCGATGCTCAACCACGGGCTGTTCGGGTCGGCTGATCCTCCCGCTCCCACCCATCCGTGGGCCTCTCTTGAAGGCCTGCGCGAGGGAGACGATCCCAGGGACAATCTCAACAACTTCCTGAAAGATGACGGTCGGACTCTCATGACAAAGGAGGAGATGATCGACAAGACGACGGACAACAGCACCGAGAAGACCCGCCGACTGGACGCCTACGATCGATGGCTATACGAGGGGCCGTCAGGAGATCTCTGGCGCGATGTCGAGCTTCGCCTTAACCAGAGCTTCTCCGACGGCTTCACTCAGTACGCATGATGAGGACACGAATCGCCATAACCGTCGCGCTCGCCAGTGCCCTGGCCTTGTCGACGGCATGCGAGGACCAACAGGCGGCTGCGGACCTCACTCCGCTGCCGGCAGTGGCGGCTCCGCCGTACATCTGTGACCAGATCCCGCTGAAGGCGGTGGAGCTGATGACCGGGGTGCGCAAGCCCCTGGTGCGCGGCTTCTTCGATCTTTCGGCGGACGTTGGGGATGGGAGCTGTGCGGTCTATCGGCGAGACGGTGATCGGCTTAAGGTCTTGCAGGTCATCCTCACACCGGCCAGAGTTCCGGGTGAGGTGGAGGAGGAGCTCGAAGGAGCCACGCCGTTGCCGGAGATCGTCCCCGGCTCCATCGGGTACTACTTCAAAGATCCACACAAAGAGAAGTACGCCGCGCAGGCAGTGCTCGCCCGGGGCAAGGCGGAGCTCACCGTTCAGCTGGTATACGGGGTCAAGGGGCGGGACAACGCCGCGGATGTGCTGGCGTTGATGAAGCTGATCGCGCCCAAGCTCATCACCGCCGCCAGCGCTCCGTCACCCAGCGCGGCGGCTTCTCCCAAGGGGAAGTGACCAGGCCCGAGCCGACTCGATGGGCCGCTCAGGTCGGGGAAAGGGCCGGCGGCGTGGGCTGGCTAGCGGAGACGCTCGGGACTGGGACCGGTGGCGAGTCCAGGGCTGCGACCGCGGCGCCCTCAGCTCGGACTGCGGCCTTGGAGACCTCACGTCGGTGGATACGGTGCACAGATCGCCCGTGCTTGCCAGTCGGGCGGCAGGGGATCAGCGGGGGAACTGATCGCCGCTGGGTGCTTGTCGGCCGCCGGATCCCTTCGCACGCTCGATCGTCTCGACGGCATCGTCAGCGGCGCCCGCCCGGCCCTCAGGGGCCCGGCCGAGGTCGGCCTCGCTTTTCTGGATCACTTCCTCGGTTTCCACCACACGCTCGCGCAGGGTCTGCTGCTCGATGCGGATCGCGCGATCCGGAGCATCCTCCAGACCGACGAAGCGAGTCAGCGGCACCTCCGTCCTGACGTCGAGGTTGCGTGCCATGGCGGCGAGCACCTCGGTCTGCGCGTCGAGCTTCGCCTGGATCGCGCGGCTGTCCCGGTTCTGGCTGGACTGGATGATGAACACCATCACGAACGTCACGATGTTCGTGACCGTGTTGAGGACGAGTTCGTACAACTCGTTGCCGAACCCGCCGGGCACCAGGGCGGCGCCGGCCACCCAGAGCGCCACCAGCAGCACCGCGGCCACGATGGCGGGAAACGAGCCGAGCGCGGTCGTGGTGGCGCCGACGAACCGGGTGACCGCCGTGCTGTAGTCGCCCGGATGCGGCATCGTCGGGAGCGGCCTGTCACGCGTCTCCACGGTGGGGGCTCTCCAGGCGGAAGAAGTTGCTCTGGCTGCCGTCCTTCCTGTGCTCCTGGTAGATGAAGTTCAGCTCACGCACGTCGAAGGTCGTGAACCACTCGTCCCAGGAGATCTCCTGGAGGTCGCCGCCGCCGTACCCCGGGAAGTCGAACCGGAGCACGCCCGGCCGTCCCTCGTGCTCGGTCCCGGGGACGGTCGCCGGGCGGGCGTTCCGTTCCTCGGCCCACCGCTTGATCACATCGTGGTTCGTCGTGATCAGGCTGCGTCCCTCGCGCTCCTCGTGCTCGTCGACAGAGGAGATCTCCTGCTCGTACTTGTGCTCTCCGCGCACCGGGCGGTTCTGCTCGGCCATAGGCAGCCCCCTCCTCCTGTCGCAGTCTTCCGGCCCTCCCTACCCAGGTCGGCGTACGGCATTCGCCCCGAGACCCGGGGCCGCGACGCGGTGAACATCCACGGGAGACGGGGGACGGGCCACGCCCGCCGGAATCCGGTCTCCACCGGGGCCGGCCGCGGGGGATCAGGCTCCGAGCAGGTCCTGCACCTGCTCGACCACCTCGTCCACGCTCAGGACCAGGGCGTCCTCGGCCACGGGGACGCCCGACTGGTCGGAGATCACCACGCGGAAGCCCGTGACCGTCTGCGCCGCCAGCCCCGAGAGCGTCACGGCCAGCGAGGCCGGGCGGTCTTTCGTGGGGATCAGCACATCAAGATCTGCGGGCTGGGTCATAGCCGGCATGGCTACCCCTTGATCACCTGGGCAAACGGCTCCCGGCGGGGGAGGCGGCGCGCCTGGACAGCCCCAGCTCGGCGGCCTCGCGCACCGGGACGGACGTGCTGCAGGAGCCGTAGGAGGCGAAGCCCGACCGGACCCGCAGCACCTCCTCCGGCGTGAGGGAACAGGCCAGGTCCGCGAGCCGTTCCGCGTCCGTGTCCAGCAGGACGGAGGCGACCTCGTCCGCGCTCCGGCCGCGTACGGCCTGCGCCGAGGCGAGCAGCACGTTGAGGTACCCGAAGTGGGTGAACCCCGTGGCCGGGTCGGTGTGGCGTACGGCGTGGTGCAGGCCGGCGGTCGCCTTCACCGCGATCCCGGCGCTCGCGGCGGCGACGAGCGCGGCGGCCAGGTCGGCGGCGGGCGGGAACAGCTCCGGCCGGACGCCGCCGCACCGCAGCTTCAACCCGAGCGGCCGCCCGGCCGACTCCCGGCGTTCCGCGAGCGCGGCCGTCAGGGCCGCCGCCCCGGAGACGTCCGCGGGCTCAGCGAACAGGGTGACGTCCGGGCCCGCGCCACCCTCGGCCAGCGCCCGCAGCGCGACGTCGAGAGCGGCGGCCGTCGGCCCGGTGCCGGACGCGGCACCGGGCCGGTCCGCGTCCGACGCGGAAGGGGCGAGCGGCGCGAGCGCCCACTCGACCCCGGCGAGCGTGAGCGCGGGGGCGTCGCTCACCGTGCGGATCGCCTCCCGCGTCTGCGCGGGGTCGGCGCCGCCGATGAGGATGATCCGTACCCGGTCCTCGGGGGCGAGTTCGGCGAGGAACTCGCCGATCCGGGCGGCGGGGCAGAGGAACCGGTGCGCCAGCATCGGCTCGGCGGCGGCGAGGTCCGCCCGGTGCCGCCGTACGGCCGAGGGCATGTCGAGGGACGTCGGCGGGAAGAGCCCGGCGTCGTCGACCAGGGCGTCCAGCAGGCCGGTCACGACGACCTCCGCACCGATCGAGGGCCGCCCCGGCCGAGATCTCTCCTGACCTGCCGTGGGTTCGGCATCTGGTACGGCATCGCACCTCCTGTTGCCGTGCCGCGTACCGGGTCTGGCCCGGAGGGCTTGGGCCCGCACGCGATCTGACGCTTATGTCCGCTATCAGACCATGCCGACGGCAAGCCTCGCGAGCCGGACCCGCTCTGTCGCGCGCCGAAAACGGGGGGAGACGCGGTCGTCACCGATGGGCGGAAGATGTCCGGGGGCGGCTCCGCGTCCGCCGGTCATACGCGATCAGCAGCACCGCGGCGGCGGCGAAGGCGGCGCTGAACAACAGCGGGACCGTCTCCGGGAACCACATGAAATCGGACGGAACAAGCCGCAGTGATCCCTCAACGAAGCCCATGTAGAAGTCCGGCTGACTGCCCGCTGAAACATCGGCGGGGGTGTAGCCGCCGAACGCGATTCCAGGAGAAGCCGGGATCACCGCCGCGACGCCGGTCGCCGCGAGGAGGAGCAGCGTCCCGGCCACGGCCAGGCGGAGCCACCGTGCCGGCACCGCCACCGCCAGCAGGACGGGGACCGTCATCGCGCCCATCCCCACGAGCATGTCAACGAGTATCAAGAGCGCCCAGGGCAGGATCGTCGACTTCGTCACGATGAGCGACAGGACGCTCGCCCCGGCCATCGGGGTCCCGATCCATAGTGGATATCCCTCGATGTGGCCGACCACGGAAGGAAGCGCCGTCACCAGGACGGCGAGCAGCGGGAGGAGCGCGGAACGCTGGAACACGGACCATCCCGATCACGAGGGCGAGCGCCCATGTCGATATCGCCAGATATCGTGCCACGTCCTACCGACATGAAGGACGGTCGATGATCAGGAAGTGACGGCGGGTGTGGACGTCAACGCCGTGGCCAGGTGACGGCCGCGAACATGGCGGAGCAGACCAGGAATCCGCCCGGACCGTGGGAGCGGCCGGGCTCGTTTCCCCAGCGCCGGCCGGCGGGTGCGGTGAATGCCCGGCGGCCGCTTCAGTGCTCGCGGCGCACCAGCTCGGGACGGAACGCGACGATGAGTCCGAGCGTGGTGTACCCCACGAGCAGGTGGGCCGCACCGACGATGTCCGACACGGAGGTGCCGAAGATCATCATGCTGGGGAGGGTGACGACCACCCAGCTTTCGGCGACGAGCGGCCAGAAGCGGGCCGCCCCGCGCCACCGGCCGCCGATGGCGACCTTGAGGCCGATCACGAACATGCCCAGCATCGACAACGGCCAGAACGCGTCGAGGATCCCCAGCCAGGCGCTGTCACGTGCGGAGGGGAAGAACGCGTGGAAGAAGCTCCACGCCATGGCCAGGGCCAGCAGCACTCGTTCGACCTGCAGCATGGCACGCGCCGCGCGGCTCACGCCGGTCGCGCCGGTGCGGACCATGATCGCAAGGAGAAAGCAGACGCCGAACTGGAACGCCAGACCACCCAGATCCGTGATCTTGATTCCCATTTCGGTCGCGGGGTCGAAACCGTAGACGAAGCTGACGGTCGACCAGGCCAGTGCCCCGGTGGAGAGGCCCAGAGCCAGTCGGCGCACGGTCGTGTCGGGGAGCGGCGCGGATACGGACCCACCGGTGTGGGTGCCTCGCTGGGCGTGAACGGAGGGGGGCTCGGTCATCGTTGTTCCTTCGGGTCGGGGGGCGGCGACGGTCACCGCGACAACGAGGACGATCCTCATGAACCACCGACCCAGGCGGTCAGGGCATCCTGCCCCGAATCCTGGCCCTTCCTGCGTCCCAGGGCGGCTGGGACGCCGGTCCTAGGGACATCGCGTACGTGCTGAGGCACACTTTCCTGGTGCAGATTGTGACGGTTCGCCGGCCTTGGTGGCTGAGCCCCGGGCCTGTGCTCCTTGCGATCGCCGTGACCGCCGCACCAGTGGCAGCGCTGATCGACCTGCAGGTGCCACAGGCCCACCGCGCCGTGCTCGAACTACAGCCGGGCGGGTTGGATGCGATAGCAGGTGTCGCACTCGCCGTGGCCGGCATGGTCGTGCTCCGCCGCTATCCGCGCCACCCGCTCGGCCGCCTGATGTCGGGCTTCGGCGCCTGGTGGGCGCTGGACAGCGTGGCGTCGTCGTGGGTCGCCTACGCCACCATGCACGATCCCGCGCTCCCCGGCGCGTCCGCCGCCTTCATCGTCTTCCAGCGACTCGGCGCGGGCCTGGCGCTGCTGCTCCCCCTGGCGCTGCTGCTGTTCCCGGATGGGAAGCTGCCGACCGGATGGTGGCGGGTCGCCTCGCTGCTCAGTCTCGCGCTGACGAGCCTGCTCCCGCTGGCCCTCGTCGCGGCGCCGTCCGCCATCGCCCAGGCGACCGCGGGATCCACCCCGCTGCCCGCGCCGCTGCGAGGGCTGAACCTCGAGGCGCTCTATCTCCCGCTGCCGGACGCCGTCTGGACCGGTGTGCTGCGGGTGGCGCAGCTGTGCCTTCCGCTGAGCCTGGTCACTCCGTTCGCCGTGGTGGTACGGCGCTACCGTACGGTGGCCGGCATCGACCGCGCCCGGATGCGCTGGCTGGTGTGGGCGGCCCTGGTCGACCTCCTGGTCATGCTGACGTTCCGGCTGCTGCCCCTCTGGTTCGGCACCGTCGGCCTGACCGTCGCCGTGGTCCTCACCTCCGGGTCGGTCGCGATCGGGATCGTGCGGCCGGATCTCGTCGACGTCGACCGGCTGCTCGGCGGGACCCTGGTGTACGGCCTCCTGCTCACCCTGACGTTCGTCCTCGACCTGCTGGTCCTCGGCGGCGTCGGCCAGCTGCTCGGGCCACGTCTGAACGACGGGGTGCGGCTGGTCATCGCCGTCTTCGCGGTCGCCATCCTGTACGCACAGCTGCGGCACCGGTTGTGGCGGTTGGTGCGACGCTGGGTCGTCGGAGATCGGGACGACCCCTACCACGTGATGTCCGGGCTCGCCGAGCGGCTGGAGCGGACGGACGACTCCGAGGCGCAACTCGTCACCCTGGCGCGGACAGTGGCCCGCGCCTTCCGGGCACCCTACGTGGGCGTGGAGATCACCCAGGTCAGCGGCGAAGTGCTGCTCGTCGAGGACGGCGAGCGTCCCGCCGAGACACAGGCGCTCCCCATCACCTATCGCGGAGAAAGGATCGGGCGGTTGCTGCTGCCGCGTCAGGCCGCCCGCCGCCGGCTCACCTCCGGTGACGAACGGCTACTGGCGGATCTGATCCGCCAGGCCGCCGCGGCGGCCCGCGCCGTACGCCTCGCGGAGGAGCTGCAGCACAGCCGTGAGGGCATGGTCTCGGCGGTGGAGGACGAACGCCGTCGTCTGCGTCGCGAGCTCCACGACGGCCTCGGGCCTGCACTGGCGGCGGTCGCGTCCCGGATCGACACCGCCCGGATCACCGCCCGTCGGTCGAACGAGGACGCGGACCGGATCCTCCACATGGCTCGCCAGGAACTCACCGGGATGCTCGCCGAGGTACGGCGGCTGGTGCACGGCCTGCGGCCGCCCGCGCTCGACGACGTCGGCCTGGTCGGGGCGATCCGCCAGCAGGCCGAGCGACTGCGAGCCCCGGGGCTGACCGTCCGGGTGGAAGAGCGGGGCGACCTGACCGGCCTGCCGGCCGCCGTGGAGGTGGCCGCGTACCGGATCGCGTCGGAAGCGGTCACCAACGTGGTCCGGCACGCGCAGGCCGGCGAGTGCGTGGTGTCGCTCACCCGCGACGTCGGAGGCGGGTACCTCGACGTGGTGATCGTCGACGACGGCGCCGGCCTCGCCACCACGGCCGTGGCCGGCGTGGGACTGGTGTCCTTGCGTGAACGAGCCGCCGAACTCGGCGGGTCGAGCAGCGTGACCTCCGCGGGGCCGGCCGGTACGCGGGTGTGGGCGCGGCTGCCCGTCGCGTCGTCCGGGAAGGTGCCCGTGCTCGTCGCTGAAGGAGAGGTGGCCGATGACCGGTAAGCGACCGGTGAGGGTCCTCGTGGTGGACGATCACCCGGTGTTCCGCGAAGGCTTCGCGGCACTGCTGAGCAGCATCGATGAGGTCGAGGTCGCCGGTACGGCCTCGACCGGTGTCGAGGCCCTCGATCAGGCCACCGAACGAGAACCGGACGTCGTGGTCATGGACGTCCAGATGCCCGACATGGACGGCATCGAGGCCACGCGTCGCATCCTTCAGAAGCACCCGCGGATCGGTGTCGTGGTGCTCACCATGTCCGAGGAAGACGGCACCATATTCGACGCGCTCCGTGCCGGCGCCCGTGGTTATCTGCTCAAAGGCGCCGAGCCGGACGAGGTCGTCCGTGCGATAACCACGGTGGCCGGCGGCGGTGTCGTGTTCGGTGCGGTCCTGGCCCCGCGCATCGCCGACTTCTTCGCCCCGAGGCCGCAGAGCGGAAGCGTCACGGCGTTCCCGATGCTGACCGCCCGGGAACACGAAGTGCTCGACCTGGTGGCCGCCGGCCTGTCGAACAGCCAGATCGCCGCACGGTTGTTCCTGTCCCAGAAGACCGTGCGCAACCACGTGCACGCGGTGCTCGGCAAGCTCCAGGCCGCCGACCGTGCGGAAGCGATCATCCGCGCCCGGGACGCCGGCCTCGGCCGCTGATCGAGGTTCGGGGAGTTCCGGGCCCGCGTGCCCCTGCTTGGGTCAGCCCTTCTCGGCCCCCTCGTTGGCGCCGCGGACGAAGTAGCGCTGGAAGACCACGAAGATGACCGCGACCGGGATCGTGGCGAGCACGGCGGCGCCGAGCTTGAGCGGATACTGGGTGCCCTTGCCGAGCGAGCCGCTCACCAGGTCGGCGAGGCCGCGCGGGAGCGTGAAGAGCTCGGGGCTCTGCACCGCAACCAGGGTGTGCGGGAACTCGTTCCAGGTTCCCTGGAACGAGATGATGGTCAGCGTGAGCAGCGCCGGTCTGGCCATCGGGAGCACCACCGACCAGAACGTGCGGAACACCCCCGCGCCGTCGATCCGTGCGGCCTCCTCGACGCTGACCGGGATCGATTCGAAGAACTGCTTCATGATGAAGACGCCGGCCGCGTCGGCGATCACCGGGAGGATCAGCGCGGTGTAGCTGTCGTACAGGCCGAACTGGTTGAGCACCAGGAACTTCGGGATGAACAGCACCACGCCGGGCACGGCGATCACGGCGACGATCGCGGAGAACAGCGCGGCGCGTCCGGGGAAGCGCAGCCGGGCCAGGGCGTACCCGGCGAGCGAGTCCAGGAAGACCCGTCCCACGGTGACGATGATCGTCACCAGCAGCGAGTTGCCCAGCCACAGCGGCAGGTCGGTGTTCAGGAAGACCTTCTCGTACGCGCCGAGCGTGACGGGGTCGGGGAGCGGCGACAGCGGGTGCGTGGCCGCGTCCGGCTCGGTCTTGAACGAGTTCGCGATCTGGATCACGAACGGATAGAGGAAGACGAGCGCGAAGAAGATCAGGATGAAGTAACCCGCGAACGTGGAGGCGAGCGTCCGCGCGCCCGCCGAGCCGCCGGTCCGCCGTCTCTCCCGCGTCGAGCGCGGAGCGGCGCCGATGCTCACCGCCATGTCACGCCTTCCCTCTCCTGGTCCGGCGGCCGGGGCGCGGCACGGCGTCCCGATCCCGCAGGACCCAGCGCTGGACCAGCGCCAGCACCACGATGATCACGAAGAGCACGAACGAGATCGCCGTGCCGGGGCCGTAGTCGAAGTTGCGGAACGCCGTCTTGTACGACAGGTACGCCGGGGTGAGCGTGGTCTTCGCCGGGTCGCCCTGACTCATCACGTAGACCTGGTCGAAGACCTGCCATGTGGCGATCGTGCCGAGCGTCAGCACCAGGAAGAGCGTCGGCTTCAGCAGGGGCAGCGTCACGTGCCGGAACGTCTGCCAGCGTCCGGCGCCGTCGAGCCGGCTCGCCTCTTCCAGCGTCACCGGGATGTCCTGCAATGCGGCCAGGAACATCAGCATGAACGTCCCCGAGGTGGTCCAGACGACCAGCATGATGATGGTCGTCATCGCCACACTCGGCCCGGACAGCCACTCCCACCAGGACAGGCCGAACGGGCCGCCGTCGGTCAGCGCAGCGGGCGGGGCGTCCGGATCGACCAGGCCGAGCGCGCCGAGCAGCAGGTGCAGCGTTCCCCGCGAGTCGGAGAACCACTGCGGCCCGTCGATGCCGAAGAGGTTCAGCAGCCCGGACACCGCGCCCGAGTTGGCGAACATGAAGAGGAAGACGACGCTGATCGCCACCGAGCTGGTCACGGACGGGAAGAAGAACGCCGCGCGGAAGAACGTCCGGCCCTTGAGCAGCCTGCTGTTGACGATCACGGCCAGCCCGAGCGCGAGCACGGTCTGCGCCGGCACCACGATCAGCACGTAGTAGAAGTTGTTGCGGATGCTCGTCATGAAGTCCTGGCGGGCCAGGCTCTCCTCCGTGAACAGCCGCGCGTAGTTGTCCAGCCCGACGAACGGCACGCCCGCCCGGAACGGGCTGCCCTGGCCGTTCCACTCGGTGAGGCTCACCCACAGGGCCATCAGGATCGGCAGCAGCATGAACAGGCCCAGGATCACCACGACCGGGGCCACGAAGAGCCAGCCCGCGACGCCCTCACGGGCGGCGGCGGAGAGCCGCGGCCTCCGCGCTCCCGTCACAGGTCCGCCGGCCGGGGCAGTCATGTCGGCCACGCCGACCTCCTTCCACCGTCTTGCATGTCGCTCGTCGGGCGCCCCCGGCCGCGCGGCGTGGCGGGGCCGGGGGCCGGGATGGACGACCTAGTTACCGAGGGCGGCCTGCGTGTTCTTCTGCAGCCGCTCCAGGACGGAGGCGGGGGAGGTGGACGTGAGCTGCTGGATGCCGGTGTCGAAGTCGGCCAGCACGCTCTCCATCTTCGGCGCGTTGACGGGGCCCTGGGCGTACTCGGCGCCGTTCACGAACGGGGCGTCGCCCGGGAACTCCGCGGTGTAGGCGTCCTTGGCGGACTGGCGCGACGGCATCACGCCGAACGCCCGGGCGAAGGCCATCTGCTGGTCGGCCGTGGTCATCGCCTGGACGAAGTCGATCGCCTGCTCCTTGTACTTGCTCTTGGCGGAGATGCCCCAGCAGGTGGTGAAGGACAGGGTGCCCTTGCCCTTCGGCCCGGCGGGCAGCTCGTGCACCGAGTACTTCACGTCGGGGAAGTCGGCCTTGAGCGCGCCCTTGATCCAGTTGCCTTCGATCGTCATGGCGGCCTTCTCCTTGCCGAACGCCTCGCCGCCCCAGCCCGCGTCGAGCTGCTTCGGGAACCGCGCGAACTTCTCCTTGAGGAGCGACTGGACGTATTCGAGTGCCTTGGCGTTCTCCGGCGAGTCGGCAGTCGCCTGCTTGCCGTCCGGGCTGGTGATCCAGCCGCCCGCCTGCACCATGAACGCGCCGATCCGGTCGCGGGTGTCGCCCACGGCCAGCGGCGTGATCCCCTTGGCCGCCAGCTTCTCGCTCACCGAGGTGAGCTGTTCCCACGTGGTGGGCACGTCCGCGTCGGTCAGCCCGGCCTTCTTCCACAGGCCGTCGTTCACGATCAGCGCCAGTGTGGAGAAGTCCTTCGGCGCGCAGTAGAGCTTGCCGTCGTAGGTGAAGGTCGCGCGCAGGCTCTCGTAGAAGTCCTGCGAGTTGGCGATCCGGTCCCCGTACGGCTCCAGCGCCCCGACGCTCGCGTAGTCGGCGAAGCGCGACGCGTCCACGTAGAAGACGTCCGGCGGGTTGTCGCCGGCGAACGCCTGGCCGAGCTGCTGGGCGAGGTCCTGCGCCGGGGTGACCGTCGCCGTCGACCCACTGGCCTTGGCCCAGGCGTCGGCGGCCTGCCGTACGGCGTTCGTCTCGGCGTCGCCCGAGGAGCCGATGAGGATCTGCAGGGAGGCCGGGCCGGTGCTCTGCTGGGCCGGGGCGGCCGGCTTGTCGTCGAACCCGCTGCCACAGGCGGCCGAGGTGAGGAGGCCGGCGCCGGCCAGCGCGCCGAGCGCCGCGTTCCTGAGAGTTGCGCGTTTCATGGACGTTCCTGATCTTCTTGGTTCTCTGGGGAGTGGGGAACTGCGACGGGTCAGCCCGAGCGCCGTCTGACCAGCGAGGGCTGGAGCAGCACGTGCGGGTGGGGGTCCCCCGAGGACCCGGGTGTGCGGTTGTCGCCGTCGAGGAGGCGGGTGAGCAGCGTGACGCAGCTCGTCGCCGCCTCCGCGAGCGGCTGGCTGAGACTGGTGATGCCGACGGCCTTCGCCACCGGCGTGTCGTCGAACCCGATCACGGCGACTGGCGGCCCCGCCCGGTCCTCGGACGGCACGGCCGCGCCGGGGGAGCGGACGGCGTGCAGCGCGCCGAGCGCGAGCGAGTCGCTCGCGCAGACGAGTGCGGTCGCCGGGTCGCCGGATTCGAGCAGATCGCGGGCGGCCGTCTCGCCGTCGTCGACGCCGTCGCTGGTCGCCCGGTCGAGCCCCGCCGGGTCCACCCCGGCGGCGCGCAGCGTGCGGGCCCAGCCCTCCCGCCGGTCGTCGCCGACGCCCGACCCGGCGGGCCAGCCGAGGAAGCCGATCCGGCGGTGGCCGGTGTCGAGCAGGTGGCGGGTCGCGGCGGCGGTGCCGGCGGCGCCGTCCACGTCCACCCACGCGTGCGGCGCGCCGTCCGGCACGCCCCACGGGCGGCCGAAGGTGACGAACGGCATGCCCCG
Source organism: Microtetraspora fusca (assembly GCF_001570365.1). Taxonomy (GTDB): domain Bacteria; phylum Actinomycetota; class Actinomycetes; order Streptosporangiales; family Streptosporangiaceae; genus Microtetraspora; species Microtetraspora fusca. The sequence continues at coordinate 68,485 of NZ_BBYK01000076.1, forward strand.
GCCGAGCAGCCACGAGGTGCGGATGTCGCCGTGGTGGGTGCCGGTCAGCACGAAGGCGTCCGGCTCGTACGCGCCGAGCAGGTCCTCGAAGGTCGCGATCTCGGCGGTGTCGTCGTCGGCGGTGTAGAGCAGCACCCGGTAGCCCGCGCGCGCGGCGCTCTCGGTGAGGCCGTGCAGGAAGCGGTCGAGGACCGAGCCGTTGATGCCGTCGCGGTCCGGCTCGATGCGGGTGGCGATGAGCCGCGATCTGCCGGTGCGCATCTGGCGGGCGGCCTGGTTGACGCGGTAGCCGAGCTCCTCCACCGCGTCGAGCACCCGCTGCCGGGTCTCCTCACGGACGACCTCAGGCGTGTTGAGCACGTTCGAAACCGTCTGGCGGGAGACGCCAGCGTGACGAGCGACGTCCGCGATCGTCACCTTCTCGGCCATGAAGTCCCTTTCCGTGGGTTTGAACGTTCAAAGAGAAATAAGGCATCATTGGATCGTTCAAGTAAAGGAAGTGTTTGGCAATGTGCACCCACGGAGCGGATCTGTCAAGGTCGCGCACCGCCTGACCTGAATCAAGGAGTCGTACGTGCTGGTCGGAGCCACGCCGGAACCGGGAGCCGCCCTCGCGGCCGAGGAGACCGGCCCCCCGGCGGGATATCGCCTGCAGCCGCTGCTGCACGACCTCGTCAGCACCGTCCTGGCCCCCACCAGCGCGTTGAGCGGAGCCGACGGGCAGATCCGCGCCTCCGGCGTCCAGGGGCTCTTCCATGCCGACGCCCGCGCGCTCTCGCTCGCCAGGCTGCTGATCGACGGACACGAACCGGAGGCCATCGCGTACCTGCCGGTCGGCCCCGGGCACGACCGGTTCGTCTCCCTCGCCCGCCGGCTTGGCGACCCCCACCCCGACCCCACCGTGCGGATCGAGCGCACCCGCCAGGTGACGCCGTACGGCATGAGCGAGCGGGTGGAGATCGTCTCCACGGCGTCGGCGCCCGTCACCGCCACCGTCACCGTCGAGCTGGCCGGCGACTTCGCCCCGATCGAGGTCGTGAAGTCGGGCGGCGACACCGCGCCCGTCGCGGCGGCGGTCGAGGGGCCGGGCACGCTGGTCTGGCGGTCGGCGCGCTCCCGGGTCATCGTGACCGGGACCGACGCGCGGGCCGAGACCGCGGACGTCCCCGGACAGGTCGCCCCGGCGCGGCTGGCCTGGCCGGTCACGGTGCGGCCGGGCGAGCGCGTCGCGCTGCGCTGGGAGGTCGCCGTCACCGACCCGGCCGCGGTCGTGATCTCGCCGTCCGGCCCCGTCGAGTGGAGCCGTCCCCGGGTCGCCGCTGCCGACCGGAGGCTGGAACGGCTGCTCGACCGGTCCCTGGACGACCTTCGGTCGCTCCGGCTCGTCGAGCCGGACGTCCCCGGCGACACCTTCCTCGGCGCGGGGGTGCCGTGGTTCCTGACGCTGTTCGGCCGGGACAGCATCTGGGCCGCACGGATGCTCCTCCCGCTCGGCACCGAACTCGCCGCGGGCACGCTGCGGGTGCTCGCCCGCCGCCAGGGCGTACGGATCGACCCCGCCTCCGGGGAGGCGCCCGGAAAGATCATGCACGAGCTGCGCCGCCACGAGTTCACCGTCGAGGGCAACGGGCTGCGCCTCCCCGCCACCTACTACGGCACCATCGACGCCACCCCGCTGTGGATCGCCCTCCTGCACGACGCCTGGCGGTGGGGGATGCCCGAGCGCGAGGTGGTCCCGCTGCTGCCGCACCTGGAGGCCGCGCTCGGCTGGCTGGGCGAGCACGCCGACCCCGACGGCGACGGCTTCGTCGAGTACATCGACACGAGCTCGCGCGGCCTGGCCAACCAGGGCTGGAAGGACTCGGGCGACGCCGTCCGGTTCAGGGACGGCAGCCAGGCGACCGCGCCGATCGCGCTCGCGGAGGTGCAGGGCTACGCCTGTCAGGCGGCGGCCGGGGCCGCCGCGCTGCTGGAGGCGTTCGGCCGTCCCGGCGCGGAGCGCTGGCGCGAGCACGCGGCGGCGCTCGCCGCGCGGTTCCGCGAGCGGTTCTGGGTGGAGGGCCCCGCGGGCCGCTACCCGGCGCTCGCCCTCGACGCCGCCAAGCGGCCGGTCGACTCGCTCACCAGCAACATCGGGCACCTTCTCGGCACCGGCCTGCTCTCGGCGGGCGAGGAGGCGGAGGTGGCCCGGCTGCTCGCCTCACCCGCGATGGCGGGCGGTTTCGGCCTGCGCACGATGTCGGCCGACGACGGCGGTTTCAGCCCGCTGTCCTACCACTGCGGCTCGATCTGGGCGCACGACACCGCGATCGTGCTCGCCGGGCTGGCCCGCGCCGGGTTCGGCGGGCAGGCCGCCGGGCTCGCCGAGGGGTTGCTCGCCGCCGGGGAGGAGTTCGACTACCGCCTGCCCGAGCTGTACGGCGGCGACGCGAGGGACGAGGTGGGGCGGCCCCTGCCGTATCCGGCCGCGTGCCGGCCGCAGGCGTGGTCGGCCGCGGCGGCGGTGACGATCCTGCACGCGGCCACCGGCCTGTACCCCGACGTGCCGGAGGGCCGGGTCACGCTGCGTCCCCTCGCCGGCGCCCCGCTCGGCGCGGTGTCCGCGCACGGCCTGCGCGTCGCCGCACACGAGGTCGGCGTCGAGGTGGACGCCGCGGGCCGGGCCGAGGTGACCGGCCTGCCCGCGCACCTGCGCATTGAGGATCTCGCCGCCGGGGATCTTGCCCGGCCCGCCCGCTGACCCTTCCGGCGTCTCCCGGCCCGTTCACCGGGCCGGGAGACGCCCGGGGCTCTCACGCCTCGCACGATGCCGACGACCAGGGTCACAGGCCGGGCGGAGGCGGATCGTTCCGCAGCCTGCTGTACATCCAGCCGTCGCGCCACCGGCCGGCGCGGAACTCCACCGCGCGCATGACGCCCTCCAACGTGAAACCGGCCTTCACCAGCGACTTCTGTTCGGCGATGTTCTCGGGGTGGGTGGCCGCCTGGATGCGCTCGGCCGGCGTGTGGGTGAACAGGTAGTCGCACAGCATCGCCTGAGCGCGCCAGCCGATGCCGCGTCCCCGCCAGTCGGGGAGCAGGGCGATCCCGATCTCCCAGTATCGCGAGACGCCGAACCCCTGCGCCGACCAGCTCATGAAGCCCGCGGCCGTGCCGTCCACCTCGACGATGATCCGGCTGTCGTCCTCGCCCAGGTACCCGTCGGTGGCGTAGCGCCGGGTCGGCGCCTGCGCGTCGCGGAACCCCGTCCAGTCCAGTCCGATCAGCCCTGGCTCCGTGACGAAACGCCGGAACATGACGAGATCGTCCTCGGCCACCGGCCGCAGTCGTATGTCAAGGGCGCTCACCGCGCCACCTCCCTCGTGAAGCGTTCGTCCGCGCGTGATCGTGTCACCGGCCTGGACCTTACCCCCGAGATCCGGGAGCGGTCGGCAGGTGGCGTCCGTCATCGCGGCTCTCCGGCAGACTGCCCCTCCCCGCGCCTCGTACGACCCGCGAACAGGCCGACGAGCATGACGAGGCCGCACAGGAAGAACGGCCAGCCGTACGGGCGGCGCGGCGCCCATTCCAAGAAGATCAACGGAAGCCGCACAAGAAAGATCAAGCAAGCACAGATCGTAGCCATGCCGACCGACGTTTCCGCCGCGACCGCGAACCCCGGCCGGGCCGGCCCGCCGGATCGGGTCACTCCCAGGAGGGAGCCGCGGGATGGTCCCCCAGGGTGACGCCGGTTACGGGACCGCGTTCATACCGTCGGCGCCATGAAAAAGAGCGGAACACGAATCACGGTCGCGGCTCTGGCGGCCGTCACGGCGATGGCGGCGGCGCCCGCCGCGACGGCGGCCGCGAGCGCGCGGGACGCCACCCTGGACGGCGTGTGGCAGACCGACGGCTACAGCACGATCATCACCGTCCAGGGGGACCGGCTCCGGTACTTCGACACGACGGCGATCAGCTGCCTGGCGGGCGTCATATCGGCCAAGCGGCAGGGCGCCCCGGGGTCGTTCGTCGCCGACGACGGCTCCCGCCAGATGACGATCAAGCTCCAGGGCCGGCAGCGGGCACGGCTACGCTACGTGGGCGCCGTCGGGGAGATCGGCCTGCGCCGGCTGCCCGCCCTTCCCACCCGCTGCTCGGTGAAGGCCCCCGCCGCGGACCCGGTCAAGGTGTTCGACGTCTTCTGGACCACGTTCGCGGAGAACTACCCGTTCTTCGCCACCAAGGGCGTCGACTGGCAGGCGGTGCGCGACCGGTACCGTCCCCGGATCGGCCCGAACACCACCGACGCCGAGCTGTTCGGCGTGCTGCGCGACATCCTGAAGGATCTCGGTGACGCCCACACCGCGCTGCGCGCCGGAAAGGACGAGTTCGTCCGGCCGCTGCGCCCCGGCACGAGGCCGCTGGACGGCCTGCCGGCCTTCATGGCCCTGAACGAGCGGGTCCTCGATCTCGTGGAGAAGCACGACGTCAAGAAGCCGCTGACGACATGGGGTCGGGGCGTGATCGGGTACGCCGACCTGCCGGGCGGGTTCGGCTACCTGCGGCTGGCCGCGTTCGACGGGTACGCCGACGGCGGCTTCGCGGCCAACGCGAAGGAGCTGGACCGCGCGCTGGACGAGATCTTCACCCCCGACCGGACGTCGCGCCTGAAGGGCCTCGTCCTCGACGTCCGCCTCAACTTCGGCGGGTACGACGCCCTCGGCATCCAACTCACCTCGCGCCTCACCGGCCGGCCGTACGCGGCCTATGCCAAGCAGGCGCGCAACGCCCCCTCTGACCCCACCCGGTTCACGCGAGCGCGACCGACCTGGGTGCGTCCGGCCGCCGGTTCTCGCTACACCGGGCCGATCGCCCTGCTGACCAGCCCGCTGACCATCAGCGCCGGAGAGACGTTCAGCCAGGCCATGACGGCCCGCACCCCCACCCCTCGGCGGATCGGCGACACCACCCAGGGCGCGTTCTCCGACTTCCTCTGGCGCACGCTGCCCAACGGCTGGACCTTCGCCCTGCCCAACGAGCGGTTCCTCACCCGGCAGGGGACCAGCTTCGACATCACCGGCATCCCGCCGCAGGACAGGATCGCCGAAACGCTCAGCGACGAGGAGCTCGCCGCCGGCCGCGACGCCGCCTTCGATCGGGCGCTGGCCTACCTGCGCACGGCCGGGAGATCGGGCCGGTGACCCGCGTCGCGCGCTGCCCGGTACGCCACGCGGCGGCGGGCGGCCTCCCGTCACAGGTGGACGCGAAGGTCGCCCATGAGGACGAGGCGACCCGCCCGGCATGTCCATAGGCTGGGGAAATGATCCATCAGGGGCCGATCGCGAAGCCGGCGCCCCTCCTGCGGGCCGTGGCGCGGGCGCTGCTGCGGGCGGTCGTCACCGGTACGGCCGAACCGCCGCCGCCCGCGCCACGGCGCAGGCAGGTGCGGGTGCCGTGGCCTCGCGGCCGGCGGGGCGCCACCGTGGATCTCGTCAGGCTCGGCGACGCGGCGCTGGCGTTCGTGGCGTTCGCGGGCGGTGTCGCGTACATGGAGGGCCCCGCGGCCGCCGCGCGGTGGCCGCATGATGAGGCGTACCTCGTCATCCTGTCGGCGGCCTTCTCGCTGCCGCTGGTGCTGCGCGACCGGTGGCCGCTGGCCGCCTGGCGGTGCGCGCTGCTGGCACTTCCGGCCGGCGCGGCGGTCGTCGGCGAGTTCCTCAGCCCGCCGTACCCGCCGGGCGCGGCGATCGCCTGCCTGCTCGTGGCCTACTCCGTCGCGGTCCGCTCCGACGGCGCGGTCGCGGCGGGGGTGTGGCTGGTCTCCTGCCTCGCGGCGGTGGCCGTCGACACCGGCGCTGCGGTCCCCGCGGTGACCGGGATCACCGTCGCCGTGCTGTTCGGCCACAACGTACGGGCAAGGCGGCTGGCGACCGGGAAGCTGGCCGAGGAGGAGCGGCGGGCGGAGGACGCTCTGGCCGCGCGGGCGGCGCTGGCCGAGCGGGCCAGGATCGCGCGCGAGCTGCACGACGTGGTCGCCCACCACATGTCGGTGATCGCCATCCACGCCGAGGCGGTCCCGCTGCGGGCGGGGGGCGACGCGGGCCTGCTGGCGCAGGGGCTCGCCGAGATCCGCGCGCTGTCGCTGAAGACGCTGGCCGAGATGCGCCAGGTGGTCGGCGTGCTGCGCGGCGCGGAGGGCGCGGACACCGCGCCCCAGCCCGGACTCCACCGGCTCGACGAGCTGGTCGCGACCGCGTCCCGCGCCGGGGTGTCCTTGAGGGTGTCCGGCTCGGGCGAGCTGGGCGACCTGCCGGGCACCGTGGGGCTGACGGCATACCGGATCGTGCAAGAGTCATTGAGCAACGCGATGCGGCACGGGTCGGGATCGGACGTCACCGCGGAGCTGGTCCGCGACGGCGACGAGCTGCGGATCCGCGTGGCCAATAGCCTGCCCGCCGATCCGGGAGCCACGCCGGGCGGACTCCCCGGGAAGCGGCCGGGCCACGGGCTGGCCGGAATGCGGGAGCGGGTGGGGATGCTCGGCGGCACGTTCCGCGCGGGCCGGGTCGGCGCGGAGTTCGTGGTGACCGCGACCCTGCCGATCGGAGAGGACGCCGAATGACGATCAGGGTGCTCGTCGCCGACGACCAGGGCATGGTGCGGACCGGGTTCACCGCGTTCCTGAGCGCGCAGCAGGACATCGACGTGGTGGGCGAGGCGGCCGACGGCGAGGAGGCCGTGCGCCGCGTCGCGGAACTCTCGCCCGACGTGGTGCTCATGGACGTCAGGATGCCGGTGCTGGACGGCCTGCGGGCCACCCGGCGGATCCTGTCCGCGGGCGGCCATCCTCCGAAGGTGCTGATCCTGACCACGTTCGACCTGGACGACTACGTGTACGAGGCGCTCCGGGCGGGCGCCAGCGGCTTCCTGCTGAAGGACGCCTCTGCTGCGCAGCTCGCCGAGGCGGTCCGGGTGGTCGCGGCCGGCGAGGCCCTGCTCGCGCCCTCCGTCACCCGGCGGCTGATCTCCGAGTTCGCCCGGCTCGGCCCGCGCCGTCCCCGCGCCACGCTGGACGGGGTCACCGAACGCGAGGCGGAGGTGCTCACCCTGGTCGCCCACGGCCTGTCCAACCAGGAGATCGCCGAACGGCTCGTCCTGTCCGAGCAGACGGTGAAGACCCACGTGGGCCGCATGCTGGCGAAACTCGGCCTCCGCGACCGGGCCCAGGCGATCGTCCACGCGTACGAGACGGGCCTGGTCCGCCCCGGTGAATGAACCCGGCGCCGCGATCGGCGGTCGGGCAGTACGCCGGCGCGCTGGTGGAGATCACCCTCCGTGCGTTCACCCCTTAAGGCTGGGCGCTGGCGGCTGATCGGTGCGCGTCGGACGCCGCCGCCCTGCTCG
>NZ_BBYK01000077.1 GCF_001570365.1 Microtetraspora fusca
CCTCAGCCCGGCGTCGTGGCCGGTGAAACCGCTTGTCTGAATTTCATTCATTGCCGCTGAGGGCAACGGTGTCCCGCATGTCGGACCGCCACCGATGCTCTCATCCGGCATTGAAGAAGCTAAACACGCTGTTCGGCGGGTGGTCAACCGTCGCAGGCCGTACCGTGCCGGGTTGCGGGGATGTAACGCACAGGTGTCCGTTGACGCCCTTCTCGGCCCCGTGCTAGACATCGTCCTGAATGACATTCAGTCATGTGCCGCCCCTGGAACATCAGGGGCTTGGGAGGTGCAGTAGTGCTCGCTCTACTCAGTGACGAGCAGCAGATGCTCAAAGATGTGGCCGCCCAGCTCGCCGGTTCCGCCGGTCCGGCGAACCCCGGCGACCTCCGTACCCTCGACCGGGACGCGGCCTGGCGGTCCCTGGCCCAGTCCGGCCTGCTGGCCCTGCGCACCAGGGACGACGGGCGTCCGGCCGGGTCAGGGGTTGAAGTCGCGGTGGTGGCCGAGGCTCTGGGCGCGGGCCTGGTCCCGGTGCCCTATCTCGGCTCGGCCGTGCTGGCCACCGAACTGCTCGCTCTGGCCGGCGCGCACGACGAGGCCGAAGCCCTCGCCGAGGGCGCGGCCCGCACCGGCGTCCTGCTCGACCGCGACCTGTCCGCGCTCGCGGTGCTGCCCGCGGACCAGACCGTGTACGGCTGGGACGTGGACGGGGCCGCCGACGCGCTGGCGCTGACCGTCGTGCCCGGCGGCCACCAGGTGGTACGTGTCTCCCTGGCGACCGGGTTCACCGCCGCGAATGGAGCCGACCTCACCCGGACGCTGCTCCGCTCCGACGGCCCGATCGACGCCGCCGCGCTCACCCCCGTCGGCGGCCCGCTGTCGGACGAGCACCTGCGGCGCTGGGAGGCCCTGGCGCTCACCGCGCTCAGCGCCGACACGGTCGGCGTCATGCGGTCCGCCGTGGACAGGGCCGTCGCCTACACCAAGGAGCGGGTGCAGTACGGCGTGCTCATCGGCTCCTTCCAGGCGGTTCAACACATGTGCGCCGAGGCGTACGTCCAGGCGGAGGCGGCGGCGAGCGCCGTGAACTACGCGGCATGGGCGGTGGACGAGCTGGACCCGGACGAGGCGCTGCTGGCCGCCCGCACGGCGAAGGCGCAGTGCGCGACCGTGGCCCGCGAGGTGACCGAGACCGTCATGCAGGTGTTCGGCGGCATCGGCCAGACCTACGAGCACATCGCGCACGTCCACACCCGGCGGGCGCTGACCAACCGCCAGGTCCTCGGCGACGAGGGCGTCCACCTGCTGCGCATCGCCGACGTCCGACTGACGGGAGAGTGACCATGGACTACCGCGACACCCCCGAGGAGGCGGAGTTCCGCGCCTCTCTGCGCGCGTGGCTGAGCGCCACCATCCCGGCCGGCTGGGACAAGATCGACGACGAGGAGGAGGCCGTCCAACTCCGCAAGGAGTGGCACCGCACCCTCTACCGGGCCGGATACATGGGCCTGAGCTGGCCGGAGGAGTACGGCGGCCGGGGCCTGAGCCCGATCTACGACGCCATACTCAACGAAGAGTGCGGCAACCTGAACTCCCCGCCGCTGCCCGCCGTCGGCTACATCGGCCGGGCCATCTTCATGTACGCGAGCGACGAGCAGAAGCGGCGTTTCCTGCCGCCGCTGCTGTCCGGCGAGACGAACTGGTGCCAGGGCTTCAGCGAGCCGGAGGCCGGGTCTGACCTGGCGTCGTTGCGGACCACCGCCAGGCTCGACGGCGACCACTACGTGGTCAACGGGCAGAAGATGTGGACCAGCGGCGGCCAGTACGCCGACTGGTGCCTGCTGCTGGCCAGGACCGATCCGGACGCCCCCAGGCACAAGGGCATCTCGGCGTTCCTGGTCTCGATGACCGAGCCCGGCGTCACGTGTCGTCCCATCGTGATCGCCAGCGGCGAGGCGGAGACCAGCGAGGTCTTCTGGGACGACGTGCGCATCCCGGTGGACCAGCGGCTCGGCGCGCCCGGCGAGGGCTGGCGGATCGCGATGACCACGGTCACCTACGAGCGCGGCCCCGCCGACATCGGCTTCATCGCGAGCTACCGGCGCACGCTGCGCAAGGTCGAGGCGCTGGCGGCCGGGCGCGGGCTGCTCGACCAGCCGGAGACCCGCAAGGCGCTGGCCCGCGCGTACGTGCGGGGTGAGGTGCTGCGGCTCAACTGCATGGAGCAGCTGTCCCTGCGTGTCTCGGGACGGCCGCCGGGCCCGGAGGGCTCCGTCGCCAAGCTGCTGTGGGCCGACGCCGAGCAGTCGTTGCAGCACCTGGCGATGGACATCCTCGGCGCCGACGAGATGACCGGCGTCGCCGACGGCTGGCTCAGCTCCTATTTCACGTCCCGCCCCGTCAGCGTGTACGGCGGGTCGTCGCAGATCCAGAAGAACATCATCGCCCGCATGCTCGACATGCCCCGCTGATCCGTCCGGCGTCCCGCCCCGGCGACGTCGGTGGCCGCATCGCTGTGATCTTCCGGTGGCCGGTGACACCAGGCCCGGCCACCCCCGACATCCCCCAGACACGGTGCCGTTTCGCGGGCACACGTGTCCTCTCCTCCTGAACATCATTCAGTCGCATCGCTCGGCTGAGGAGGCCGCTATGAGATCACGCCACATCCGTCTTTCCGCGATATCGCTCAGTGCGCTGCTCGCGCTCACCCTGTCCGCGTGCGGCGCCTCCGGGAGTGACGGCGCGTCCGGCGACGACGCGGACAAGCCCTTCATCGTCTACTTCACCGGGGACTACTCCGGGGCGGTCTCCACCAACAACGCGAGCTTGGACGCGGGCATCAAGATCGCTGCCGAGGAGTTCAACGCCGCCGGGGGGATCAACGGTCGCAAGATCGTCGTCGAGACGGCCAACGACCAGAACGACCCGACAAAGGCGGTCAGCCTGCTCCAGCAGCGGCTCTCCTCCGGGGCCAAGCCGGACCTCGTCTACCCCGGCAGCTCAAGCGCGGTCTCCCTGTCGCTGCTGCCCATCCTGAGCAGGCAGAAGATCCTGTCCGTCGGCGGCACCGTGAGCACCCTGCTCAACGACCCGGCCAAGTTCCCGTACCACTTCGGGATCTCCTCGCCCGGCAAGGACTACGCGCCCGCGCTGATCAGCGAGGCGAAGGCCAAGGGCTACCAGAAGATCGCGATGCTGTACTCCAACGACGCCACCGGGCAGAGTTCGGCCGAGATCTACAAGAAGGCCGTGGAGGGCGCGGGCATGCAGTTCGTCGAGGCCCGCTACGAGGCCACCGCGCTCGACATGACCTCCCAGCTCAACCAGCTCCGCGCGCAGGACCCCGACGCGCTCGTCCTCAACGGGTACGGCGCCGCCGCCCTGTACGTGATGCGCAGCCGCGCCCAGATCGGCTGGGACATCCCGTCGTACTGCGACCAGCTCGCCTCCGGCTTCCCGTACATGAAGAACCTGGACGCCGGACAGCTGAAGAACATCAACGTGGTCGTCTCCACCGCGACCCTGGCCTCCACCGAGCCCCACCCGGGCCTCGCCGGCTTCATCGAGAAGATCAAGAAGGGCCCGGCGGCCGATGGGATCTCCAGCACCGGCGTGGGCCTGTACACCACCGGGCACGACGCGCTCGCGCTCATCGTCTACGCGGCGCAGCAGGCCGGGGCCACCGACTCCGACAAGGTCAAGGCCGAACTGGAGAAGCTGCCCCAGCCCACCGGAGCACCCCTGTGGTACTCCGGCGGACCGGCGGGACAGTACGTGAAGTTCGCCTACACGGCGCAGGACCACTTCCCGACCGCGAGCGAGGAGACCTTCCAGTACGTCGCGCCCGGCGTGTTCGACGGCGACGGCTTCTACGCGTCCGGCAAGGCGTGAGGTCCCGATGACGACGGTCTGGGCCGGACTGGCGACCGGCGCGATCTACTCCCTGATCGCGATCGGGTACAACGTCGTGCTGCTCGCCTCCGGGACGTTCAACTTCGCCCACGCGCAACTCCTGATGGTGGGAACGTTCCTCGCCTACACGGGGGCGGTCACCTTCGGGCTGCCCGTGCTGCCGACCGTGCTGCTGGCCGCCGCCGGGGTGGCGGTCATCGCCCTCGTGGAGGAGCGGGTCGCCATCCGGCCCCTGCTCGGCCGTACCGACAGCCACGGCACGCTGATCACCACGGTCGGCGCGGCCACCGTCCTCGACGGCCTGGCCGCGGCCATCTGGGGCAGGCAGCCGCTGACCGTGCCCTCGGTCCTGCCCGACGAGCCGCTCACCCTGCTCGGCGGCACCGTACGGCCGGTGGACCTGGCGCTGATCGGATTCACCCTCGTCGTCGGCGTCGGCCTGCACCTGTGGTCGCGGCACACGCTGACCGGCCTGGCGTCCCTGGCCTCCGCCGAGGACAGGGACGCCGCCTCGGCCCGTGGCATCAACGTGCGGCTGCTCGGCGTCGGCGCGTTCGCCGTCGCCGGGGCCGTGGCCGGCGTGTTCGGGCTGCTGGTCGGGGCACGCACGTACGCCGTCTTCGACCTCGGCCACTCCCTGGCGCTGTTCGGGTTCGTGGCCATCGCGATCGGCGGCTCCGGCAGCCAGCTCGGCGGGCTGATCGGAGGTTTCGCCACCGGACTCGTCTACGCGTTCGCCGCCAGGTACATCGGCGCGGCGTACCCGCAGATCGTGGTCTTCGGGGTGTTCCTCCTCATCCTGTTCCTGCGACCGCGCGGGCTATTCGGCGCCGCGCTCGAACGGCGGGTGTAGCCATGAACGCACTCATCCACCGGTTCCGCCCGCTGGGCGTGCTTCTCCTGCTGGTCCTGCTGCTGGTCGCGCCCACCGTCGGCCTGCTCGACGGCTACTGGTCCCGTACGGTCATGCTGATCGCGATCCTCAGCCTGCTGGTCAGCGGTCTGAACGTGGTCCTCGGCTACGCCGGGGAGCTGGCCATGGGCCAGGTCGCCCTGTACGCCGTGGGCGCCTATGTCGCCGGATACCTCGGGGTCGAGTTCGGCCTGACGAACGTGCTGGTCGCCCTGGTCGCCGCCATGCTCGCCGCGGTCGTCGTCGGGCTGATCACCGGCATACCCGGGCTGCGGCTCGGCGGCTGGTCCCTGGCCATGGTGACCTTCTTCCTGGTCACACTGGTGCCGAACCTGGTGGACGTCTTCTCCGACGTCACCGGCGGCACGCTCGGCATGGCCACCGCCGTACCGACCCTGTTCGGCATCGAGATCGTCGGCGACCGGCTGTACTGGCTGGTCATCCTGGTCGTGATCGCCTGGTTCACGGTCGCCCGGAACCTGCTGCTGTCCCGGCACGGCAACATGTTCCTCGTCCTGCGGCAGAGCCCGATCCTCGCGTCGGTGCTCGGCGTCTCGGTATACCGGCTGAAACTGCTGGTCTACGTCGTCGGCGCGATCCCCGCGGCGCTGGCCGGCGCGCTGTTCTCCATGCTGGACGGGTTCATCGCGCCCGACACCTTCACCTTCGCGCTGGCGCTCAGTGTGCTCGCCGCCTCCGTCGTCGGCGGCGCGACCTCCGTGTACGGCGCCATCGCCGGTGCGGCGGTCATGCAACTCGGCCAGCAGACCTTCACCCAGTTCCAGACCTGGCAGCTCGTCATCTACGGAGCCTTCCTGCTGATCGCCGGGATCGCCTTCAACCGGGGGCTGGTCGGGCTCGCCCAGGACGGGCTGGCCGCCGCCCGCCGCAGGGGATGGCTGCCCAACCGCCCGGCCACGGCCGCCGCACCCGGTGGGGACGAACCGGTGAAGACCCCGCTGGAACCGCTGGACGGCGTGGTACTGCGCACCGAGGGACTGAGCAAGTCCTTCGGCGGCAACCGGGCGCTCGACGACGTCACCATCGAGGCCCGCCCCGGCGAGGTCACCGCGCTCATCGGCCCCAACGGGTCGGGCAAGACCACCCTGCTCAACCTGATCTGCGGCCTGTACAAGCCCTCGGGCGGCCGGTTGCTGCTCGGCGACCAGCAGATCGGCGGGCAGCCGACGTACCGGATCGCACGGTACGGCGTCGCCCGTACCTTCCAGACGCCGCTCATTCCCAAGGACATGTCCACGCTCGCCTTCGTCGCGACCGGCAGGTACATGAACCACAAGGTCGGCATCCTGCCCGCGATCCTGCGGCTGCCGGTGTTCCGCCGTGGGTACGCGGCCGACGACGAGCGGGCCATGGCACTGCTGCGGCTGGTCGGCATCGCCGACGTCGCGGGTAAGCAGGTGAACTCCCTGGCTCTCGGCACCCGGCGGCTGGTCGAGGTGGCCCGCTCGCTCGCCTCGGGGGCGCGGGTCTTCCTCTTCGACGAGGTCGGCTCCGGCCTGGACGAGAGCGACCTCGCCGTACTCGAACGGGCCATCGGCATGATCCGCGAGGCCGGTGGGACCGTGATCCTCGTCGAGCACAACTTCCCGCTGGTGCTCAAGCTGGCCGACCGGATCCACGTGCTCAGCCAGGGCAAGCTGCTCGCCTCCGGCCCCCCGGCCCATATCCAGGCCGACCGGAGGGTCCTCGCCGAGTACACCGGCGCGACCGACCTGCCCGAGGAGCCGGACGACGCGCACGCCCCCGCGACGCCGAAGGGAGCCAACTGATGTTGTCCGTCACCGGAGTCACCGGCGGATACGGCGACCTGCGCGTTCTGTGGGACGTGGAGGCGACCGTACGGCCCGGACGGATCACCGTCGTGCTCGGCCGCAACGGCGCGGGGAAGACCTCGCTGCTGTCGGCCGTCGCGGGCCTGCTGCCCACCGTGAGCGGGGGCAGGATCGAGCTGGACGGCCAGGACCTGGCCGGCGCCCCCGCGCACCGCAGGGTGCGGGCCGGGCTCGCCCTCGTCCAGGAGAACAAGCGGGTCTTCCGCGCCAGGACCGTCGAGGAGAACCTGCTCCTCGGCGGCTACACCCTCGGCGGGTTCGGCCTGCGTGGAGGCGCCCGCCGGGCGGCTCTGGAACAGGCGTACGAGCGGTTCCCCGTCCTGCGGCAGCGGCGGCGCGCCCTGGCGGGCAGCCTGTCCGGCGGCCAGCAGCAGATGCTCGCCATCGGCCAGGCGCTGATGCCGGGACCAAAACTGCTGATGCTCGACGAACCCTCCGCCGGGCTCGCCCCCTCCATCGTCAACGAGGTCCTCGCGATGGTGGCGGCGCTGCGCGACCAGGAGGGGCTGTCGATCCTCCTCGTCGAGCAGCGGATCGAGCACGCCCTGGAGATCGCCGACGACGTCGCGGTCATGGAGAACGGGCGCATCATCACCGCCGGTCCCAAGTCCGTCTTCGACGACGGCGCGGTGATCCGCGAGGTGTACCTGGGCCGGTCCGGCGAAGAGCTGACCACCGGCAATCAATGAGAGGAGTGAACGCATGCGTTTGAAGGACAGGGTCGCCGTGGTGACCGGCGCCGCGCAGGGCATCGGCCGTGCCGTCGCCGAGCTGTACGCCAGGGAGGGCGCGCGGGTCGCGGTCGTGGACGTTCAGGCCGAGGCCGCGGAGAAGGTCGCCGCGGGCATCCGCGCCTCCGGCGGCGCCGCCGTCGCCGTGGTGTGCGACGTGTCGAACCGGGCGGCGGTGAACGAGGCCGCCGCCACGGTCAGGGAGACGTACGGCCCGATCGACATCCTGGTGAACAACGCGGGGGTGACCCGCCCGGCGATGCTGCACAAGATGACCGAGGAGCAGTGGGAGACCGTGCTCGCGGTCCACCTGCACGGCTCGTTCCACTGGTTGCAGGCCGTGGTCCACGACATGATCGAACGGGAGACCGGCCGGATCATCTTCACCTCCTCCTCCACGGCGCAGAACGGCTCGATCGGCCAGATCAACTACGCCGCCGCCAAGTCCGGCATGCTCGGCATGGTCCGCACCGCCGCCCGTGAACTGGGCCGTTACAACATCCTGGTCAACGCGGTCGCCCCGGCGGCGGCGACCGAGATGACGCTCAAGGTGCGCACCGACCCGCGCTTCGCCGACGCGGTCAAGCGGCTGCCGCTGCGCCGCCACGCCGACCCTGAGGAGATCGCGCCGACCTTCGTCTACCTGGCCTGCGCCGAGTCCGGCTACATGACGGGCCAGGTCCTCTCGGTGGACGGCGGCGGAATGATGGTGCGTTGACGGTGACGGCAAGCCTGCGGGGCCCGCTCGGCGGAGCACGGGTGGTGACCTCCGCCCCGCGCAACGGTGGGCCGTACGTGACGACGCCGCCGGCCGAGCTCGGCGCGGACGTCGTCGCGGTCGAACGGCCGCGCACTCGCGACGGTGCCCGTGCCCAATACCCCGAACCCGAACCAGGCCCGCCCCCCGAGCCGGGCGCGCACACCGCTTCGCTCCTTCGTGAGCCGGACGACCCGTCACCCCACCCCGAGGAGGTACAGCCATGACCCCGACCCAGGACCGGCCGGCGCTCGACCGGCTGCTCTCGCCCCGCTCGATCGCGATGGTCGGCGCGTCGAACAGCCCGGCCCGCATCGGCGGCACCGTGTTCGGCAACCTGCTGCGGAACTTCCCCGGCGAGGTGTACCCGGTGCACCCCAAGGACGAGGTCGTCCAGGGCCGTGCCGCCTACCGCAGCGTGCGCGACCTGCCGGAGGCCGTGGACATGGCGGTGATCGCGGTGCCCGCCCCGGCCGTCGTGGACGTCGTCGCCGAGTGCGCGGCCCGCGGCGTCGGCGGCGCGACCGTCATCACCTCCGGCTTCGCCGAGGCGGGGCCGGAGGGCCGCGCGCTCCAGGACCGGCTCACCGCCGTGGCCCGCGAGACCGGCATCCGCGTCGTCGGCCCCAACTGCATCGGCTACATGAACACGCACGGCGGCGTGATGGCCAACTTCATGCTCACCCCGGACCAGCCGATGCCGGAGGCGGGCCCGGTGGCGCTCGTCTCGCAGAGCGGCGGCTTCGGGTCGTACATCACCAACAAGGCCGTGCTCGCCGGGCTGCGGCTCGGCTGGTTCGTCTCCACCGGCAACGAGGCCGACGTGAACGTGGCCGCCGTGCTGCGCCACCTGGTGGAACGGCCCGAGGTCGGGGTGCTGCTCTCGTTCGTCGAGACGCTGCGCGACCCCGAGGTGTTCGTGGACACCGCCCGCCGCGCCGCGGAACTGGACAAGCCGCTGGTGTTGCTCAAGGCGGGCCGCTCGGAGGAGGCCGCGCGGGCCGCGATGAGCCACACCGCCTCCATCGTCGGCTCCGCCCAGGTGCTCGACGCGGTCTGCCGCCAGTACGGCGTGTACATCGCCTCCACCATGGAGGAGCTGCTCGACCTCGGCACCATCTTCCAGGACGGCCGCCGGGCCGGCGGTGACCGGGTGATCGTCATGACCTCCTCCGGCGGCGCGGGTGTCCTGCTCGCCGACGAGGCCGGGCAGGCCGGGCTGGCGGTGCCGGAACTCCCGCAGGACGAGCAGGCCGCCCTCGCCGCGGACATGCCCGTGCCGTTCTACGGCAGCACGGCCAACCCGGTGGACACCACCGCGCAGACCACCGCCATGCCCGACGCGTACCGGAAGGTGCTCGACGCGGTCGCGGCCAGCCCGTCCGCCGACATGCTGGCCGCCGTCACCTGGGCGGGCCCCGGACCGGCCAACGACGCGATCGTCGAGATGTACCGGACCACCACCAAGCCGGTCGCCATCCTGTCCACCGCCTGGTCCCCGCAGTTCCAGCAGGCCGGGGTGCCGACCTTCACCGACCCGCGCCGCGCCATGGTCGCCCTCGCCGCGCTGGCCGGGCAGTCGGCCCGCGGCCCGCTGCCGCCCGACCCCGCCGCGTTCACCGCCGACGCCGGCCGCGTACGACGGGCCCGCGAGCTGATCGCCGAGGCCGGGCGGGAGACCACGCTGCTGGAGTCCACCGGCAAGCGCATCCTCGCGATGTACGGCGTCCCGGTCACCCGCGAGGAACTGGTCACCGGTGAGGACGCGGCGGTCGAGGCGGCCGAGCGGATCGGCGGTCCCGTCGCGATCAAGGTGATGTCCTATCAACTGCCGCACAAGTCCGACGCCGGGGCGATCCGGCTCGGCCTGCGCGGCCCGGACGCCGTACGCGCCGGATACCGGGAGATGCTCGCCGAGGTCGCGCGCCGGGAGCCCGGCGCGGTCGCCGAGGGCGTGCTCGTGCAGCAGATGGCCCCCGCCCGGCTCGAACTGACCTGCGGAGTGCAGCGCGACCCGGTCTTCGGGCCCATGGTCGCGATCGGGCTCGGCGGAGTCCTGGTCGAGGTGCTGAGCGAGGCCGTGCTGCTGCGTCCCCCGTTCGACGTGGACACGGCGCTCGCCGCGCTGGGCGATCTGCTCGGCGGGCGGCTGATCACCGGGCGGCGCGGCCTGTCGGAAGAGGAGCAGCGGGCCGCCGCCCAGGTCATGACCGGGCTCGGCGCTCTGGCGCTGGAGCTGGACGAGGTCGCCGAGGTCGACGTCAACCCGCTGCGCGTCGCCGACGGCGTCGTGCTCGCGGCCGACGCGCTGATCGTGGTGAACCATGACTGACCGCAGCCATCTCGTCGGGCACACCTACACGCCGTACACGTTCCCGGTGGAACACGGCAAGGTGCGCGAGTTCGCCCAGGCCGTCAAGGACGAGGACCCGGTCTATCGCGACGTCGTGGCGGCCCGGGACGCCGGATACCGGCACCTCCCCGCGCCGCCGACCTTCTCCGCCGTCACCTCGCACTGGGCGGTGCGGGACGCGGACGTGCTCCGGCTCGATCTGCGCCGGGTGCTGGCCGGCGGCGCGGAGTGGGAGTACATGAGCGAGATCGTCGCCGGTGACGTGCTCACCGTGCGGTCGCACATCGCCGAGGTGCGGAAGAAGACCGGAAGCCGCGGCCCGATGACCCTGATCATCACCGAGTACGACTTCGTCAACCAACACGAGGAGACCGTGATGCGGCTGCGCAGCACGGTGATCGAAATGGGGGAGCAGTGACAGAGCCGGACACCGCGCCGGTGACGGTCGCCGGGCCGGTGCCGGCGGCCCCGGAGCGCCGGATCGGGCCGCTGACCCGCACCGACTTCGTGAGGTACGCCGGAGCGGGCGGAGACTTCAACCCGATCCACCACGACGAGACCTTCGCCCGATCCGCCGGATATCCGGCCGTCTTCGGGCACGGGCTGCTCACCGCCGGGATCCTCGGCGGCTATGTGGCTTCGTGGCTCGGACGGCGCAACCTGCGCCGGTTCAACGTCCGCTATGTCGGCCAGGTCTGGCCGGGCGACACCCTCGTCCTCAGCGGCGAGGTGCTGCGGACCGGGACGGGTCCGGACGGCTCGGTCGAGGTCGAGGTCGGCTTGGCCGTCCACAGCGAGGCCGACGGGCGCGAGCCACGGCTGGTGTTGCGCGGCGGGGCCACCGCCGCCTACCCGGCCCCCGGGAGCGAGATATGACCCAGTCCGCGCCGCATCGCGAGTACACCGACCGGGTCGCCACCGGGAGCCTGCCGTACCAGAGCTGCGACGGATGCCTGTCCGCCGTCTTCCCGCCCCGGGTGATCTGCCCGTTCTGCGGGGCCACCGACCTGAGCTGGCGGGAGAGCGCCGGACTCGGCACGGTCTACTCGGCCAGCGTCATCGCGCCCCGCGACGCCGAGCCCTACTCCGTCGTCCTGGTCGATCTCGACGAGAGATTCCGGATCATGAGCACCGTCGTGGACCTCCCCGCGCGGGACGTGCGGATCGGGATGCGGGTCCGCGCCGGCGTCGACCCCGACGGGCCGACCGGCCCCCGGGTCGTATTCACGCCCGAGGAACGGGAGGCCGCGTCATGACTCTGCCCGACCTGCGGGGTTCGACCGCGATCGTGGGGGTCGCCGAGTCCGATCTGGGCGAGGTGGGACCCGACAGGTACGCCATCGAACTGGCCGCCCAGGCCGCCGGAGCCGCGCTCGCCGAGGCGGGACTGACCACCCGCGACGTGGACGGGCTGTTCTGCGCCATCGCCGGGCGCGGGATGGCGCCGCTCGACGTGGCCGAATACCTCGGCATCCGGCCCCGATACACCGACGGCACGATGGTCGGCGGCAGCTCCTTCATCTCCCATCTGCACCACGCCGCGCTGGCCATCACCACCGGGGCCTGCGACGTCGCCCTGATCACGTACGGCAGCACCGCCCGCTCCGACAGCGGACACGGCAGGCTCGCCATGGGCCCGCCCGAGCTGCCGTCGTACGAGGCCGCCTACCGGCCACGCCCGCCGATTACCGGGTACGCGCTGGCCGCCGCCCGGCACATGCACCGGTACGGCACCACCCGTACCCACCTGGCCGAGGTCGCCGTCGCCGCCCGGCAGTGGGCCGCGCTCAACCCGAAGGCGTTCGCCCGCGACCCGCTGACCGTGGAGGACGTGCTGGCCGCCCGCATGGTGTCCAGCCCGCTGAGCACCCTGGACTGCTGCCTGGTCACCGACGGCGGCGGCGCGGTCGTGGTCACCAGCGCGGAACGAGCCCGCGACCTGCCCAGACCGCCCGTCTACCTGCTGGGCGCGGGCGAGGCGCACTGGCACCGCGCGATCTCCCAGATGCCCGACCTGACCGTCACCGCCGCAACCGAGTCCTCCGCCCGCGCCTACCGGATGGCCGGGATCGGGCCGCGGGACGTGAACCTGGTGCAGCTCTACGACGCCTTCACCATCAACACCATCCTGTTCCTCGAAGACCTCGGCTTCTGCGCGAAGGGCGAGGGCGGCGACTTCGTCTCCGGCGGCCGGATCGCGCCCGGCGGCGATCTGCCGGTCAACACCAACGGCGGCGGCCTGTCGTACTGCCATCCCGGGATGTACGGCATCTTCCCCCTCATCGAGGCGACCCGGCAGATCCGCGGCGAGGCGGGCGACCGGCAGCAGCCCGGCGTGACGATCGCGCTCGCCCACGGCAACGGCGGCCAGCTGTCCAGCCAGGTCACCGCCGTCCTCGGAGGAGGGGACAGCCTGTGAGCCCCGTACTCACCGAACACGACGGCCCGGTGCTGACCGTCACGCTGAACCGGCCGCAGGTGCTCAACGCCCTGGACGCCGCCACCCTGCACGCGCTCGCCGACGCCTGGCAGGAGGCGGCGGACCCCGAGGTCAGGGCCGTCGTCGTCACCGGCGCCGGCCGGGGCTTCTGCGCCGGGGCCGACCTGCGCGCACCGGCCGACCCGTCCCCGCCCGGCGGGCTGCGCCGCGCCTATCACCCGCACGTGCTGGCGATGGCCGCGCTGGACAAACCCGTGATCGCCGCGGTGAACGGCCCCGCCGCAGGAGCCGGCCTGTCCCTCGCCGCCGCCGCCGACGTGCGGATCGCCGCCGACACGGCCAGATTCGTCCCGGCCTTCGCCGCGATCGGGCTGGTGCCCGACGCCGGGGGCGCGTACTTCCTGCCCCGGCTGCTCGGCTACGCCCGTACGTACGAGTGGCTGGCCACCGGTCGCCCGCTCGAGGCCGAGGAGGCCCTGCGCTGGGGGCTGGTGTCGCAGGTCGTTCCGGGGCACGACCTGCTCGCCACCGCCCTCGACCTGGCCCACCGGATGGCCGCCGTACCGGGGGCCGCGCTCGGGCTCACCAAACGACTGCTCGACTACGGCCTGACCCACGGCCTGGCCGACCTGCTGAACGAGGAGGAGCGGCTCCAGGCTCGCGCCGTGGCCGACCCCGCCAGGCAGCGAGCCCGCGCCGAGACGGTCGGCCGCCTTTCCCGCGAAAAGGAGAACCGATGAGCGACTACACGACTTTGCTGGTGGACGTGGACGACGACGGGCTCGCCACCATCTCGCTGAACCGCCCCGACCGGCTGAACGCCATCGGCGGCGGACTGGAACGGGAGCTGGCCCAGGTGCTCAGAGACGTCGCCGCCCGCCGGGACGTGCGGGCCGTCCTGCTGCGCGGCGAGGGACGTGCGTTCTGCGTCGGCGGCGACGTCAAGGAGATGGCCGTACGCGCGGAGGGCGAGGAGGGACCCAGCGCCGGACAGCAGGTCTACCAGCTCCTGCACGGCCGCGACATCCTGGAGACCATCCTGTCCGTGCCGCAGCCGATCGTGGCCGCCGTCCACGGGTACGCGATGGGGCTGGGCGCGACGATCGCGCTGTTCTGCGACGTCGTGATCGCCGCCGAGGACGCGCGGTTCGCCGACACCCACGTCGCGGTCGGCCTGGTCGCCGGGGACGGCGGGGCCGTCGCCTGGCCGCTGGCCATGCCGCTCGGCGCGGCCAAGTACTACCTGATGACCGGCGACCGGCTCGACGGCGCGGAGGCCGCCCGGCTCGGGCTCGCCCTGCGGGCCGTACCCGCTGAGGACCTGCGGGCCGAGGCGACCGCCGTCGCCCGCAGGCTGGCCGCCGCCGCACCGCTCGCGGTGCAGGGAACCAAGGCCACGGTCAACAAGATCGTGCGCGAGCGGATGAATCTGGTACTCGACTTCGGGCTGGCCCTGGAGGGCGGCACGTTCGTCAGCGACGACCACAAGGAGGCCGCCGCCGCGTTCGTGGCGAAGCGCGCCCCCGTCTTCCGGGGCCGGTGACGCCGATGAACATCGTGGTCTGCGTCAAATACGTCCCCGACTTGGCCGCCCAGCCCCGGTTCACCGCCGACCACCGGGTGGACCGGGCGGGTGGACAGCTCTCCGAACTCGACGAGTACGCGGTCGAACAGGCGTTGCGTGTCGCCGACACCGTGCCGGGCACACACGTCACCCACCTGACCGTCGGTCCGCCCCCCGCTGCCGAGGCGCTGCGCCGCGCACTGGCCATGGGCGGCGACGCCGCCGTCCACGTCAGCGACGCCGGCATCGCCGGATCCGACGCGCCCGCGACCGCGCTGATCCTGGCCGCCGCGTTGCGCCGCCTCACCCCCGACCTCGTCCTGTGCGCGATGGCCTCCACCGACGGCGGCACGTCACTGGTCCCGGCCATGCTGGCCGAGCACCTGGAGTGGCCCCAGCTCACCTTCGCCGCCGAGATGACGCTCGACCAGGGCGGCACCGTACAGATCAGGCGGGAGGCCACAGGGGAGGTGCGGCACCTCGCGGCGGAACTGCCCGCCGTCGTGTCGGTGACCGACCGGATCGGCGACCCGCGCTACCCGTCCTTCAAGGGGATCATGGCGGCCAAGAAGAAACCCCTGGACACCTGGACCCTCGCCGACCTCGGCGTGCCCGCCGACCGGGTCGGCCCGGCCGCCCGCACGGTCGTGGACGGGATCACCGCCAGGCCGCCCCGGGCCGCCGGGACGATCGTGCCCGCCGAAGGCGAAGGAGGACGGCGGCTCGCCGACTTCCTGTCCACGCAGAAGTTCATCTGAGGAGGGATGGCCGTGTCGGATGTTCTGGTGCTCGTCGGGCACCTCGCGGGACCGGTCGGCAAAGCCGGCCTGGAACTGCTCACCCTGGCCCGACGCCTGGGCGACCCGGTCGCCGTCTGCGCGGGTACGGTCGACGAGCGGGCCGTGGAAACGCTCGGCAGGTACGGCGCGCGGCGGATCCACGTCATCGAATCCGACGATGTGCGGGAGTACCCGGTGGCCTGGGTACGCGCTCTGGCC
This sequence comes from Microtetraspora fusca, assembly GCF_001570365.1. GTDB lineage: Bacteria > Actinomycetota > Actinomycetes > Streptosporangiales > Streptosporangiaceae > Microtetraspora > Microtetraspora fusca. The sequence continues at coordinate 15,522 of NZ_BBYK01000077.1, forward strand.
GACCTCGCCGCCGGCACCCGGCCGGTGGCCGTACTGACCGAATCCACCCCGGACGGCAGGGAGACGGCGGCCCGCCTGTCCATAAGGCTGGACGGTGGCGTCCTCACCGACGCCGTGGACGTCCAGCCGGGACCGGACGGACCGGTCATCACCCAGTGGGCGTTCGCCGCGGGCTACACCGTCACCTCCCGGGTGGTCGGCGGCATCCCGATCATCGCGGTCAAGTCCAACGCCGCCGTGCCCGAGGAGGCCCCGGCCACGCCGATGGTCACCCGGAGTCCGCTCGTGCTCGACGAGGCGGACCGCCGTACCAGGGTGGTGTCCCGCGAACCCCGGGAGAGCACCGGCCGGCCCCAGCTCACCGAGGCCGACATCGTCGTGTCGGGTGGCCGGGGCCTCGGCGGGGCCGAGCAGTTCGAGCTGATCGAACGGCTCGCCGACGCGCTGGGCGCCGCGGTCGGCGCGTCCCGCGCGGCGGTGGACGCGGGCTGGTACGCGCACACCCACCAGGTCGGGCAGACCGGCGTCACCGTGTCCCCGCAGCTCTACATCGCCGTCGGGATCTCCGGCGCGATCCAGCACCGCGCCGGAATGCAGACCAGCAAGACCATCGTGGCCGTGAACAAGGACGCGGAGGCGCCCATCTTCGAACTCGCCGACTACGGCGTGGTCGGCGACCTGTTCGAGGTGGTGCCGCAGCTTCTGGACGAGGTCACCAGGCGGCGGGCCTAGATGGGCGGCTTCCGGGAGCTGCCGCGCGAAGTCAAGATCCTGACCGCCGTCGCGTTCACGGTGGCGGTCGGGTTCGGCATCCAGTCACCGGCCATCCCCGTGTTCGCGGGGGAGTTCGGGGTGGGCAGCGCGGCGGTCGGCGCGGTGGTCTCGGCGTTCGCGTTCATGCGCCTGGCCACCGGCCTGCCCGGCGGACGGCTGGTCAACCGGTTCGGGGAGCGGGCGGTGCTGACCACCGGCATGGTGCTGCTCGCGGTGACCAGCATCCTGGCCGGGCTCTCCTGGAACTACCCGCAACTGCTGATCTTCCGGGGCGCGTGCGGGGTCGGGTCCGCGTTGTACACCGTGTCCGCGATGAACATGCTGCTGCGGGTCACGCCGGCTTCGCACCGCGGACGGGCCACCGGCTACTTCCAGGGCGGCTACTACCTCGGCACGGTGACCGGGCCCGCCCTCGGTGGCGGGCTGCTCGGCGTCTCACCCCGGCTGCCGTTCTTCGTGTACGGCGTGGCGGTCGCGATCGCGGGGGCCATCGCGACCGTCGCCCTCTCCAAGGCCGTGCCGATCATCGATGCCGTGGCCCGGACCGGGAGCGCGGCGGAGAGCGGGACGGGGAGTGGAGCCGGACCCGGGGCCGGCGCCGGGGACGGCCGGCCAGGGATCACCCTGGGCCGGGCGCTCCGGCACCGGTCGTACCTGGCGGCGCTGACCAGCAACTTCGGGCTCGGCTGGGCGGTCTTCGGCGTCCGCGTCTCCGTGTTGCCGCTCTACCTCATGTTCGTGATCAAGGCAGACGCCACCTGGATCGGGGCCGGGCTCGCGGTGGGCGCGATCACGCAGGCGGTCACCCTGCCGGTCGCCGGGCGGGTGGCCGACCTGTGGGGCCGCCGCCCCTCCTTGCTGGTCGGCCAGGGGCTCATCCTCGGCTGCCTCGTCATGGTCATCACCTGGCAGACCCTCGTGGCGTACCTGGCCGCGTTCGCGCTGATGGGACTCGGCACCGCCTTCTGCACCACGGGCGGGGCGGCCACCGTGGGCGACGTCACCCGGGGACGCGGCGGCACCGTGGTGGCGGGCTACCAGATGACCGCCGACCTCGGTATGACCGTCGGCCCCCTGGTGGCCGGTCAGCTCGCCGCGTCGTACTCGTACGAGGTGGCCTTCCTGGCCACCGGCGCGGTCGTGCTGATCGGATGGATCACGGCCCTCGTCATGCCGCCCCGCCCCACCTGAGCGCCGCCGACGCGGGGCACCGCCTGGCCCGTCAGCTCAACGGCTCGGCGAGTGACGGCCGGTTCGGTCTCCGGCTGTGCGACGCGCTCGCGGGCGGCTACCGGTTCGGTCAGGTGACAGTTCCACGGAAGGTGGGGCGCATCAGCTCGCTTGACCGTTCAGGAGGATTTCGCGGTTGACAGGCACTCGGCTGAGAAAGGCCTGTCGATCGTCTGGAGAACCGATGGTGGATGCCTTGTCCATGACAACTTTGTCCGCGCGGTCGCGCCACAACGCGGCCTCGCCGGTGTGCCCGATCGCGGCGAACACCTGGGCGTGCGCCCAGAAGACCTCTTCGGTGCGAAGGGCGGGCATGGTCCCGGCTTCGGCAAGGCGTCGCCGGCGCCTTCAAACTGAGCGCGGCGACCTCGCTGTTCACCGCGAGGTTACCTGTGGTGGAGATTCGTTTCCAGGACGCCAGAAGCGGGGCTTCTGCGTCACCCGCGCGATCCCACTCCAGATACAGCTTGCCGAGCAATCCCAGGTTGTACGCCTGATGGCTGCTCAGATCCGCGTCTTGGGACAGTCGCTCCAAAGCCTGGAAGAGCAGCCGCTCTGCCTCTTCGAACCGCCCGGCAGCGGTGAGGATCCGGGGAGGCTGCGGCAAGGTACCCCAGGATTTTCTCGGTTCTGCGGAACTCCGCTCTTTAGAGAGGCCGAGGCCGGCGAGGACATGGGGCAGGACGTCGAGTCGGTCACCGGCGCCTCGGACGAGACGATCGCCGCCCCCGCTGATCACCCACGCGGCGGCAGCGCGGCCTACGCCGGGCCACCGCCGGGCGTGCGTCAGGGGTGGGTGACCCGGGTGAGCCGGACCAGCTCGCTCATGGTGTCGAAGGGCAGCGGCCGGGGCAGGCCGTGGCTCATCAGGACGGCGCCGTGGTGCAGCGCCCCGGTCTCCTCGTCGCGGTAGAGCCCGTCCGGATCGAGTGCTCTGAGCCGCACCGGGGAGGTGACGCGGCGCAGGGCGGTGGGCTGCCAGACGAACACCACGGTCTCCGGGCCGCGCGTGTACTGCACCGCCCAGTCCCCGAGGCGATACATCCGGCCGCCGTGCACGATCGGGCGGATGCGCTTGTACTGCTCCACGAGCATCGCCGCCCAGCGCAGGTCGTCCTCGCTCCAGGTGCGCAGGTCACCGCCGATGCCGAGCGCCCCCGCCATCGCGACGTGGAAGCGGTAGCGGACGGGGGACAGGCGGGCCGTGATCCGGTTCGGGCTGTCGGTGACCCAGGCCCCCATCGTGCAGGCGGGATAGATCTGCGTGTACCCGTGCTGGATGGCGACCCGCTGCAGGGCGTCGGTGTTGTCCGAGGTCCAGATCTGGTCGGTACGGGCCAGCATCCCGAGGTCCGCCCGGCCGCCGCCGCTCGCGCACCCCTCGATGAGCAGGTCCGGGTGGTCGGCGCGCAGCCGGTCCATGACGGCGTACACGTTGCGGATGTACGGGATCCAGACGTCGTCCCCGGCCTCGGTGAAGGGACGGTTCATGTCCCACTTCAGGAAGGAGATGTCGTTCCTGGTCAGCAGGTCGTCCAGCCAGCCGTGCGCCCACTCGGCGACGTCGGAGCGGGAGAAGTCGAGCAGGAGCTGTTCGCGCACCTCCGTCCGCGCGCGGTTCGGCTGGTGCAGCACCCACTCCGGACGCGCGCGGTGGAGGTCGCTGTCGGGGTTGACCGACTCGGGCTCCACCCAGATGCCGAACCTCATGCCGAGCCGCTGCACGTGATCGATCAGGGGTGTGAGGCCGTTCGGGAAGCGGTCCGGGTTGGGCCACCAGTCGCCCAGCCCCGCGTGCTCGCCGGTCCGCCCGCCGAACCACGCGTCGTCCATCACGAACAGTTCGACGCCGACGCCCGCCGCCCGCTCCGCGAGCTTCATCTGCTGCGTCTCGGAGATGTCGAACTCTGTCGCCTCCCACGAGTTGTAGATCACCGGGCGGACGCGGTCGGGAGCGGGCAGGACATGGCGGCGGATGTGGTCGTGCCAGCGGCGGCTGGTGCCTCCGAAGCCGTCCGGCGCGTACATGCCGGTGAAGACCGGTGTCTCGAGCTCCTCGCCCGGCCCGAGCCGCCAGGTCAGCCCCTCGTGGCCGAACCCGCCGGTCCAGCCGGCGCGGCCGTCCTGGTCGCGGCCGAGGGTCATCCGCCAGCTCCCGCTCCAGGCGAGCGCGGCGCTCCACACCTCGCCGTGGTCCTCGGTCGCGTCGCCCGCGTCGATCATCAGCCACGGGTTCACCTGGTGACCGCTGTGCCCGCGTCTGCTGGTCAGCACGGTCTCAGCTTCGGGTACGGGCCCGCGTCTGAGCTGGAACTCCCGCCCCCAGTCGCCGACGACGTGGGTCATCCGGTAGTCCTCACGCGGCGGCGCCGTCCACGCCGCCGAGTCGCAGCGCAGGATGGTGATCGGCTCGGTTCCGGCGTTGCGCAGCCGGGTCCGGCGTTCGACCGCGTCGCTGCCGGGCCGTACCCGGTAGTGCAACGTGATCTCCAGCGGGTAGTGCCGGTCGGCCATCCGGATCGAGAGCCGCCCGCCGCCCGACTCTTCGTGGATGTCGTGTCCGAGGTGGCGCCACTCCACGCCGCGTACGGCGTCGCCGTACCTGATCTGGAGCGACGCCGCGCCGAACCGCCCGCCGCCCTCTGCCGGGAGTTCCTCGCGGTCCGGCGGCAGGGTGCGCGCCTGCTCGATCGTGAGCGGCCGGCCCCAGTGGGCGTTGTACAGCGCGTCACCGGAGCCGAGCCGTACGGCGTAGCTGCTCGACGGCGTGGACAGCAGCCACAGCCGTGCTTCTGCGTCGTAGATCATCGTGGTTCTCCTGGGGTGGGGCGGTCAGGCGCCGGTCCGCAGCCACACGGCGGTGTCGGCGGGAAGCAGGTCGCCGTCGAGCGGTCCGCCGGCGAGCAGCACCTCGTCGTGCGCGGGCAACGCGATCGGCTCCGCGCCGAGGTTGGCGACGAGGACGAAGCCCGGCTCGCGCCCGAACGCGAGCACGTCGGGGCCGAGGTCCAGCCAGGTCATGTCGCCGTCGCCGAGGGCGGGATGGCGGCGGCGTTCCGCCAGCGCGGCCCGGTAGAGGGCGAGCATCGAGCCCGGGTCGGCCCGCTGGCGCTCGACCGTCAGCTCCGCCCAGTCGTCCGGTTGCGGCAGCCAGGTCCGGACCGGCCGGTCGGCGAAGCCGTACGGCGCGGCGGTGCCGGACCAGGGGAGCGGCACGCGGCAGCCGTCCCTGCCCATGAAAGTCCGGGCCGTACGCTCGAACATCGGGTCCTGGCGCTCGTCGTCCGGGATGGTCAGGTGCTCGGGCAGGCCCAGCTCGTCGCCCTGGTAGATGTAGGCGGCGCCCGGCAGCGCGAGCAGGATCAGCGCGGCGGCGCGGGCGCGGCGGGTCCCCAGCTCGCGGTCCACGTCGATCCGGCCGAGCAGCACGTCCGGGGTGGGGTTGCGGACGAGGGCCTGGTCGACGCCGTACCGGGTGACCATGCGGGGCACGTCGTGGTTGCCGAGCACCCACGGGACCGAACCGCGGGTCTCGACGGCGAGCCGGTGCGAGTCCTCGATGACCGCGCGGAACTCCGCCGCGGACCACGGCGTCGGCATCAGCCGGAAGTTGAACAGCTGCCCCAGCCCGTCCCCGGCCAGGTATGGCGCGGCCCTGGTGGTGTCGTCGAACCAGATCTCGGCCACTGTGCCGCGCGGCCCAGGGAACGCGTCGGCGGGGTAGGAGTCCAGGATCTTCCGCCAGGACCGGTAGAGCTCGAGCAGCTCGGGCTGGTGCTCGTACGGCACCGGCGACCCGTCCGGGACGAGGTAGGCCGTCTGGCGGTCGGGCGGCAGGTCGGGCAGGCCCTCCTGCTTGTACAGCATGGCGGCCACGTCGATACGGAAGCCCGCGACGCCCCGGTCCAGCCAGAAACGCAGCACCTGCTCGAACATCGCCACCACGTCGGGGTTGCGCCAGTTCCAGTCGGGCTGTCCCGAGTCGAACAGGTGCAGATACCATTGGCCGTCGGCGACCCGGGTCCAGGCGCGGCCGCCGAAGTTCGACTGCCAGTTGTTGGGTTCGTCGCGGAAGATGAACCGGTCGCGTTCGGGGCTGCCCGGGGGTGCCGCCAGCGCCTGCCTGAACCAGGGATGCTCAGAGGAGCAGTGGTTGGGCACGATGTCCACGATCACCCGGATCCCACGCTCCGCCGCCTCGGCCACGAGGGTGTCGAAGTCGGCCAGCGTGCCGTAACGGGGGTCCACGTCGCAATAGTCGGCGACGTCGTAGCCGCCGTCGGCCATCGGCGAGGGATAGAACGGGCTGATCCAGACGGCGTCCACGCCCAGGTCGGCCAGGTGGTCCAGCCGCGCCCGCACACCGCGCAGGTCTCCCTCGCCGTCGCCGTCCGCGTCGGCGAAGCTGCGCGGATACACCTGGTAGACGACGGCGTCACGCCACCACGGGGCGGATGTCGGATCGGTCATCTCGGGCATCGTTTCTCTCTTCCTCGTGCTCCAGCGAGCTTCCGCGTGATCTAGCGAACGCCGCGGATCTTCCAGACGAGTACGGCTCCGCACGCGGCGAACGCCGCCGCGACGCCGTACATCAGGGGGTAACCGCCGGCGGAGGTGACCAGGGGCGCGGCGATCACCGGCCCGAGGACGCCGGCGGCGGAGTTCGCCAGGCTCACCACCCCGAGGTCCTTGGCCCGGTCGGTGGCGGCGGGGAGCAGCTGGGTGACCATGGCCTGGTCCACCGACGCGAACATCCCGGTGCCCGCGCCGAGGAGCGCCGCGGCGGCGATGGCGGCCGGCCAGCTCGTCAGGGTGGTGAGCACCAGCGCGGAGGCGCCCATGGTCAGGCCGCCCGCGAAGACGACGGGCCGGCGGCGCCCGATCCGGTCCGACAGCCATCCCGCGAGCAGGCCCGGCGCGACGCTGCTCAGCGTGAACACCGTCACCAGGACGAGCACGCCCTGCTCGGCCGTGGAGCCGGGGAAGAGCCGCTCGTACCGCACGGCGTCCCGCAGGAAGAAGAGCAGGTAGCCGATCCCCATCGAGAGCGTGAGGTTGATCAGGAACCTGCTCAGCCAGGCCCAGGCGAAGTCAGGGTGGCGGCGCGGGCTGATCCAGAATCCGGTGACGAAGGCGCGCGGGTCGAATCCACGTCCGGGCGAGCGCGTGATCGGCGCTTCACGGGTGAACAGGCCGAAGGGCAGCACCGACAGCAGGACCAGCGCCGCCACCGCCACGTAGCCGGGGAACAGCCCGGTGACCGCCATCGTCACGACCAGCCCGCCGAGCAGCGGCCCGGTGAGCTGGCCGACGCCCGCGAGCGCGGACACCTTGCCCCGCTGCGGTACGGGCACCTGGTCGGGGACGGTCGCCACGGCCGTGGCCATCATCGCGGTGAAGGAGAGCTGGGCCAGGCACCAGCCCACCACCAGGCCGCCCAGTGAGTTCTGCCCGCCGAGGAAGACCAGGGAGGCCGCGCAGAGCAGCGCGCCCGCCACGATCCAGGGGCGGCGGCGGCCGAACCGGCCGACGGTGCGGTCCGACAGCGCGCCGAACACCGGATTGGCGACGGCGGTGAACACGGCGCCCGCGGCGAAGACCACGGCGAGCGACGCCTCCTTGTGCAGAGGGTCGATGCGTTCCACGTGGGACGGCAGCAGGATCTGGCCTCCGGTGGTGGAGGCCATGATGATCCCCATCTGGACCATGGCGAGCAGGGACATCCAGCCGACGGAGACCTTCCGGGTGGGCTCCCCGGGGACGGCGCCGCCCTCTGCGTCACCTCCGGTATCGCGTCCGGTGCCGGGTCCGGGTGTGGTGCGCCGATCGGCCACGGACGCCCCTCCTGTCCTAAGGTGAGTGGGCGCCACGTTAGAACATGACGGGGTGTCATGTTAAGACCCTGGAGGGATCTACCTTGACCAGTCACGGCGTCCGTCGCAGACCGGTGCAGAAACGCAGCATCGAACGCGTCGAGCGGATCCTCGACGCCTGCGCCGGGCTCCTGGACGAGGTCGGCTTCGATTCCCTCACCACCTCGGAGGTCGCCCGCCGCGCCGGTGTGCCGAGCGGTACGGTCTACCAGTTCTTCGACGGCAAGCCCGGCATGATGCGCGAGCTCGCCATGCGGAACCTGGAGCTGCTGATCGAGCGGCTCCGGCGCCGCGCCGCCGGTGAGGCCATGCTCACGTGGCCTCGGGCGGCCGAGATCGTCATCGAGGAGACGATCGAGATGCGGCGCACCGTCCCCGGCTTCACCGTGGTCGACTTCGCCGACACCCGCCCCGGTGGCCCGTCCTTCCTGCCCGACGGCGAGACGGAGGAGGGCGGTGACGTGCTGGCCGACCGGCTCTACGCCTTCGCCGTCGGGGAGGTCGGTCTGCCTCCGCTGCCCGACCCGCATCGCGTCATGCGGCTCGCGATCGAGGCCACGTCTGTGGCTCTCGCGCTGGCCTTCCGCGCCTCGCGCCAGGGAGACCCGGCGATGATCGACCAGGGGCGGCGGCTGCTGCGCGCCTACTTCGCCGACGTCTCCCGCTGACCCACGCGGGCTTCGGTTCGGTTGCCTACAGCGGCAGGGGCTTCTCGAGGTGGCGGTGGATGGGAGGGCGGGTGCGTACAGCGTGAACTGGCCCGTGCTCACGCCTCGTTCAGCGCTGCCGCCTGATCGCGGAGGGCCTGGATGAGCGTCGTGACCTGGGGGTGGTCACGTCGGCGGCCGATCGTGGCGACGCCGATGTGCCGGGTCGGAACCGGTGGCGTGATCGGGACGGTGTGCAGGCCCGGCACCTCGGGGGCCAGTGCGATGGAGGGGATCAGGGAGATTCCCATGCCCGCGGCGACGAGCGAGCGGGCGAAGAAGTAGTCGGTGGTCGTGCCGCGCACCTCCAGGTCGAAGCCGGCGCGCTCGGCGTAGCGGCGGAGGTACGCCTCGGTCTTGAGGCAGCCGAGCACCCAGGGCTCGTCCGCCAACTCGGCGAGGTCGAGCGCGTCGCGTTCGGCGAGTGGATGGCCTTCCGGCAGGACGACGTGCAGTGGGTCTTCCATGAGCGCGGTCCACTGCAGGCTGTGGCTCCGTCCTTGCTGTCCGGGCAGCGGGCCGTCGAAGTGGTAGGCGAGTGCGAGGTCCACGGCGCCCTGGCGGACCAGGGGCAGGCTGTCTTCGGGCTCGTTCTCCGTGACGTGGAGCACGGTGTCGGGATGGGCGGTCGTGAGCCGAGCAAACGCGCCGGGGAGGAGCAGCCTGCCGCCGCTGGTGAAGGTGGCGATGGTGAGCTGGATGCGTCCGGTGCTGAGCCGGTCGACCTGCTGTTTTGCGTGTTCGAGCTCGGCGGCGACCGATTCCGCGGCGCTGACCATGATCTGGCCGGATCGGGTGAGGGTGACGCCGCGGGTGCTGCGGGTGACGACCTGGGCGCCGAGGCTGCGCTCCAGGGCGGCCACGTGCTGGGAGACGGCCGAGGGGGTGAGGTGCAGGGCGGTGGCCGCCTGGTTGAAGCTGCCGTGTTCCGCCACCGCCCGCAGGACGCGGAGCCGCTGCACATCGATCAACAGTTTTCCTTAATGCGTGTCCAGCAAGTCGGCACTTCTGCTGATGACCATAGATCTCCAGGATGGGGGCATGCAAAAGATCTGCGTCATCGGCGGAAGCCGGTACGTCGTAAAGCTCCTGGTGGAGCGCCTGCAGGCGGCCGGCCATCAGGTCACTGTGATCAATCGCGGCTCCGTCCAGCCCCTCACCACATCCGCCGTCCCCACCATCTGAGGAACAGAGCCACCATGCAGTACCGCCGTATCGGAAACACCACCGTCAGTGCCGTCGGCCTGGGCGCCATGCCGCTGTCCATCGAGCACCGCCCGGACGAACAGCGAGCCATCGCCACCGTCCACGCCGCACTCGACGCCGGGGTCACGCTCATCGACACCGCCGACAGCTACCACTGGCACGCCGGTGAGACAGGGCACAACGAGCTCCTCATCGCCCGCGCCCTGGCCCGCTACGGCGGCGACACCTCCGGCGTCCTCGTGGCCACCAAGGGTGGCCGCGGCCGCCCCGGCGACGGCAGCTGGACCGTCACCGGAACCCCGGATCACCTCAAGCGCGCCGCCGAGGCCTCCGCCAAGCGCCTGGGCGTCGAGGCCATCGGCCTGTACCAGCTGCACAAGCCGGACCCGGCCGTGCCCTGGGCTGACTCCGTCGGCGCACTGCGCGAGCTGCTCGACGCCGGCACGATCCGCGCCGCCGGGATCTCCAACGTGACCACCGTCCAGATCCGCGAGGCGCACGCGATCCTCGGGGACGGGCTCGTCTCCGTGCAAAACCAGTACTCGCCGGCGGTCCGCGACAGTGAGCCCGAGCTGCGGCTGAGCACCGAGCTGGGCCTGGCCTTCCTGACCTGGAGTCCCCTCGGCGGCATCTCCCGCAGCTCCCTCGACGGCCCCTACGGCTCGACCTCGGCAGGCACCGCATTCCACCACATCGCCGCCGAGCGTGGCGTCAGCCCGCAACGGCTCGCCCTGGCCTGGCTGCTGGCCCGCTCCCCGGTGGTGATCCCGGTGCCGGGAGCCAGCCGCCCGGCCTCCATCCGGGACTCGGCTCAGGCCGTGCAGGTCAAGCTGAGCACGGCGGAGCTGACACGGCTTGAGGCGGCGCTGCCGAGCTGAATCGAGTCCCGGGGCGTCGTCGCTGAAAGTTGGGGCGCTCGTTACTCTTGCTGACCGGCACGGCGTCCTCGGCGGGCATCGGCCAACTCTGTCCGGCGAGTGCCGGAGGGTACGGCGCCGCGCCGCGGAGCTACTACGCCTGTGACTTCCTCGTTGCCGCGCTGTGGGGCTTGCTGCCGATTGCCTTCCCGCTTGGCGCGCGCGGAGACGGTTCGCTGCTCCTCGACAGGGACTCTTGTCACGGTGAGGTGCACGCTGCCTTGGTTGTTGCCGTAGAAACCCCAGGCGTCGTTCGCGAAGGCATATAGATACCCGCTCCTGGTGACACGGCAGCTTGTGCCGGCCCCGACGGCAATCCGCTCGTGGACCTTGTACTCACCGTCGACCGATATCGCGTCGTTGGCGACGACACCGACCAGCGACATCCAGGGCAGGTCCTCCTCCCGGCGCGCACCGATGAAATCCGCCACCCTGTTCCGGGTCACGAGCCGAAACAGCTCCTCGCCCTGACCCAGCAGCGTGCCCACGAGTCGGAGCTTCTCGACCAGAGGATTGAAGCGGCCCAGACCTGTGGTGCCGGCGGGCCCGGACAGGATCCCGGCGTCGCGCCACTGGCCCTCGGCGGTGAAGCGATAGTCGCCGGCCTCGAGGTAGAGTCCGGTTTCGTTCCACGGCTCGTGGGCGAACACCTCGACCGTCCTGCTCTGTCCCGGAGCAAGCACCTGGGTCGGCCGGTAGGGCCCGCTTGTGATGGGCGGGTTGAGGTACCGGTCGTACACCGACTGGTGGATCAGGGGAGTCATCGCGTCCGGATCGATTCTCGGCACGGCACGCGGTCGCGGCTGTAGGAAGATCTCACGTACTGGCTCGAACTGCGGCTCGATCAACGGCTCCAGCACGCCGAACGCACCATGGTCGTCGTCATGCAGAACGTCGAGTGGATCGGGCTTGATCTGGTCTTCCACCGTCGACTTGTAGAAACCGATACCGACCGCCTCGCGCGCTTCGTCGATCATCCACAGCAGTGCGCAGTCGCTCAACCCCCGCTGAGAATGACCGCCGCCGACGTCCACGTGGCTACCGGCGAACCACACCTGCTTGACGACCTGCGCGGGCCCATACGGCTCCGACCACAGAGCGGGCGTATAGGGACTGCGGCGCTCGTCCATGGCCACGGCGTGGCGACCGTGCTTGATGTACGGGTTGAGCCGCATGTCGTGGAAGTCGTACCGGTGCAACGGGTCCAGAAGACTGAGCCACCCCATGTAGGCCGGAATGCCGAGCGCGCCGACTGTCTCCCATACCCCGATGAAGTGAATGGGGATCTGCTCGAAATTGTCCGGGGCCCAGCGAAAGGTGAGCCCGTTCCGCCATTCACGACCGTGCGGGTCGTGCTTTCTCTGCCGATACCCACGGTTATATATTTCTTTGATCTGAGGCCAGAGCTTCGCCTCGTCCATCTTCGTGGTGTCGATCAGTCCGCACGCCGAAATCATTCCGGCAAGGCTTCGGGCAGTGTAGGCGCCGCGGCTGAACCCGAACAGAGAGATGCGATCCCCCGGGGAATATCGCATGGTCAGCCAGAGGTAGGCATCCATCACATTGTCGGACAGTCCGAGCCCGAAAGCTCCACCCAGCAGCCTGTTGCGCAGAGTCCCCACACCGGGCTGGTAGTAGGCCAGTTGGCGGTCGCCGTTCAAGTCCTTCTCATTGAGAGCGTTATACAGTCGGCGAACATTGGTGACCGACTCCATCTCCGGAGTATTCCAGGTACCGTCGCAGCACACGATGAGATGGGTCATGATCCCCCCGCGATGAGAAGAGCCTCGTCGAGGCCGTGCTCGCACCATTCCCGAGCGATGTTCCTTGGAAACTGGTCAACAATTCAAGGTTGGGGTTCGAAAGCTACGACATGAGTCCACCCGGCGTCTCTCGATGAAACGATGTAAAAATTGGCCCCAGAAATGTCCGCACAAGACCAGGGTCGTCTGCTTGCCGGGATAGCCATGGGCCGTAAGCCGCCTACTCGAGCGGAGGAGGCATGGTCCTTGCGCCCAGGAGCCCTGCGTTCATCGCTGCGGTTCAAGCGTCGGCGGCCGGCCAGCCAGGAGACCGAGCGCTCAACGACATCCAGCGGTAGCGCCCAACCGCCGGCTGGATTCGACCCCCGTCCCAAGCCCCTTGGCGACCGCCTCGGCAGGGAACTCGGCGTGCGTCCGAGGGGGCGCGCTCGCCGACGTCGGCGTGCTCCGGCCACGCGACGTGGACGCCATGACCGACCCGGTGGCCCACGTCGTGGTCACCGTCGCCTCAGGCAGCAAGCACCACCTGATTATTGACTCCGCCGGCATCCCTCTCGCCGTCATCGTGACCGGCGGCAACCGCGACGATGTCACTCAGCTGGTGCCACTGCCGGAGGCCATCCTGCCCGTGCGGGGCAAGCGCGGCTGATTCGACGGGCTCGTCTCGGGTCGGAGACGTGCAGGATCTCAGCTGTCTAGCGTTCCTTGAGGCGGAGTGCTTCTTTGCGGATCTCGGCGTGGATGGACCGCTCGCGCTCCAGCCACTCCGGGTTCTCCGCTTTCAGCGCATCGATCTCAGCGGTGGTGAGCGGTCCGGTGATCCCGCCTCTGGCCAGGCCGGAAATGGAGACCCTGAGCTTCGCGGCGATGACCTGCTTGGGGTGCGGGCCGTTGCGGCGCAGATCAGCGAGCCAGGCGGGTGGCGTCGACTGCAACTCGTTCAGCTCGTCCCTGGAGACGACACCCGCCTGGAACTCGGCGGGAGTGGCCGAGAGGAGGACACCCAGCTTCTTTGCCGCGGTCGCGGGCTTCATCGTCTGGGTGGTCTTCGGTTTGGGCGAGGTCATGGCGCCAAGAGTAGTCAGTCGGAACCGGTTACCTGACATCGGTACCCTGAGGAAGTGACTGATGGGGAGACCGGCAGGGTGTTCCGGCTGGCGTACGTGCCCGGGGTGACGCCCGCGAAATGGGTCAACGTCTGGACCGAGAGGATGCCCGACGTGCCGGTTACCCTGGTCGCGGTTTCCGCCGCCGAGGTGGTGAAACTCCTGCGGGATGGCGGCGCCGACGCCGCATTCGTCAGGCTGCCGGTCGACCGGGACGGGCTCAGCGTGATTCCTCTCTACGTGGAGACCACGGTGGTCGTGGTGCCCAAGGACCACGCGGTGGCCGCCGTCGACGAGGTGGCCATCGCCGATCTGAGCGACGACGAGGTGTTGCATCCTCTGGACGACACCATCGAGTGGACGGTCCGACCCGGGCTGCCCGCGTTCACCCGCCCGGCCACAACGGCGGGCGCGGTCGAGTTGGTGGCGGCCGGCACTGGGCTTCTCCTGGTTCCGCAGTCGCTGGCACGCCTTCACCACCGCAAGGATCTCACTTACCGGCCGATGCTGGACGCGCCGCAGTCTCAGGTCGCGCTGGCCTGGCCCACGGACGCGACCACCGATCTGGTGGAAGATTTCATCGGCATCGTCCGCGGCCGGACAGTGAACAGCTCGCGGGGCCGTACCCCCGCCTCCCCTGCGAAGAAACCCGCACAGCGGCAGGCACCAAAACCCGCGCAGAACGGCTCCGGCCGCCGCGCCGTGCCGGCCCGCCGTAAAGGGAGGGGTCACCGGCCTCGGTGACATGCAGCCCCGGACCTCCGGTTGCCAGTAGTCGAAGATCGTGTTTCATGGTGCGGGCGTGGTCAACGGCGGGACAGCGGCGACCGAAGCGGTCTACCGCGAGCAGATCCGCCCTGTCCTCCTCGGCGGAGCTGAGGTCATGGACCGCGTCTTCTCGTGACCAGGTCGCCATGCCTGCGGTCGACGTTCTGCGAGCAGGTTCGAGTGGCTGAGCGTCACGCCCAGTGCCACGCCTGACTGTACGAGCCGCGATGGAGCCCCGGGGGGCCGGGGTGAAACCGCGTCATCGCCAACCGCGCCGGCTGGTTCCACTCCGGCTTCGGCGAGGGTTTCCACTGCGGCGCCGTCTCGAACGCGGCCTTTCCGTGCCCCGACCAGGGCTCCGCTCCGACCTCCTCCGCCACCTTGCGACGCATCCACCTGGATGCGCGCTCGCTGCGGCAGCATTTGTCAGGACATTCCCTTAACGGAAGGAGCGCCGGTAGGCGGCGGGGGTGGTGTTCAGCGCGTTGTGGAAATGGCGGCGCAGGTTCACCGCCGAGGACAGGCCGACGCGCTGGGCGATGGTCTCGACGGACAGGTCGGTCTCCTCCAGGAAGGCGCGGGCACCGGCTATGCGACGGTCGAGCAGCCAGCGGCCGGGGGAGATGCCGAGCTGGTCGGTGAAGTGACGGCTGAAGGTACGGCAGGACAGGCCGGAACGGGCCGCCATGTTCTCGATCGTCAGCGGCCGGTCCAGGTTGGCGGTGATCCAGTCCAGCAGCGGGGCGAGCGAGTCGGGCACCGGGCCGGTGGTCGGCAGTTCGGGATACTGGCGCTGGCAGCCCTCCCGGTGCGGGGCGGCCGACAACTGGCGGCCGATGCGCATCGCCAGGGCGGCGCCGTACTCGCGCCGGACCTGGTTCAGGCAGAGGTCGACGGTCGTGGCGGTGGCACCGGCCGTCGCCACGTCGCCGTGATCCACGTAGAGCACGGACGCGTCGGGCCGGATGCGGGGGAAACGTACGGCGATCTCGGCGGTCTGTTCCCAGTGGGTGGCGGCGGTGCGGCCGTCCAGGAGGCCGAGGCTCGCCGGGATGTAGATCCCCGAGCAGATGGCCATGATCCGCATACCGCGGGCGTGGCCCGCGAGGATCGCGGCGCCGAGGTCGGGGGAGACCTCCACCGTTGAGCACCAGCCCGCGATGAGAAGGGTGTCGGCCTCGGCGAGGGTCTCCGGCCCGCGCTCGACGATGATGTCGACGCCCATGGTCGTCCGGATCGGCCCCGGGCGTTCGGCGCAGAGCGTGAAGTCGTAGTGCTCGGGGATGTCCGGGCCGTGGTAGCCGAAGACCGCGGAGGCGCTGGTCACCGGATACAGCTCCTGGAGCGGGCTCACCAGGGCGACCACGCGATGCTTCATGGCATGAATGTACCTAATGATGTCATTGTGGACACCTGTGCCGACCTTGCTGGATGTCCAGAGTAGATGGTCATGGAGTTCACGAAATGACCGCAATTTACGACTGCGAACAGTCCCTCGCCGCCCCGGCCAGGCTCTGGACCAGGAACTTCGTCCTGTATTTCGGCGCCAGAGCGGTGTCGTTGCTCGGTGACGCGATGATGCCCGTCGCGACCGCGCTGGCCGTCGGCGCGATTTACGGGGTGTCCGGCGTCGGCTACGTGCTGGCCATCTATACCGCCCCGTTCGTGCTCTTCATCCCGTTCGGCGGAGTGTTCGCTGACCGGTTGGGCGCCCGGACCATGATGGTCGGCGCGGACATCATCCGGATCTTCACCCAGACCGCGGTGGCCGTCGCCTTCTTCACCGGCACCCCGCCGCTCTGGCTGCTGCTGTCCGCCTCGTTCCTGTCCGGTACGGCAAGCGCGATGTTCCAGCCCGGTGTCAACGGCATGGTCCCCCTTGTCGCCAAGGACCCGCAGCGCGCCAACGGCACCTTGAAGATCGCCGATGCGGCCACCCAACTCGGCGGGCCCGTCCTCGCGGGCCTACTGATAACGCTGACCGGCGCGGGCGCCGTCTACGCGGTCGATGCGGGAACCTTCCTGCTCAGCGGCCTGTGCCTGGTCCTCGTCCGGCTGGCCTCGGCCACCGGGGCCAAGGAACGCTCGACGGTCATGGTGGACCTGCGCCGCGGCTGGCTGGAGTTCCGCTCCCGCAGCTGGATGTGGTCGGTGATCCTCATCTGGGTGTTCTTCGGCATCCTGGTCTTCGGCCCCTACATCCCGCTGGGCTCGCGCCTGATCGGCGACCGCCTCGGCGACGCCGCCTACGGCTGGGTGATGGCCGGCCTCGGCTCCGGCACCGTTCTCGGCGGGCTGATCGCGATCAAGATCCGGCCGTCACGACCGCTCGCCGCCGGTGGCGCGGCCATCTTCGGGTTCGGGTTCATCCCGCTGACGGTGGCGCTGGAACTGCCGCTGCCGCTGCTGATGGCGGGCCACCTGCTGGGCGGGATGTCCTGGGCGTTCTGGTCGGTGATGTGGTCGACGAGCGTGCAGACCCAGGTCGCCCCCGACGTCCTCAACCGGGTCACCGCCTACGAGATCGCCGGATCGGTGTCCGGGATCGCCGTCGGGCAGGCACTGGTGGGACCGGTCTCGGAGATCGTCAGCCCTCGGGACCTGCTGTTCGTCTCCACCGGCGTCAGCTTCGCGGTCTGCGCGGCCCTGTTGCTGACGCGTCCGATCCGCCGACTCCGCCGGGCTTGATCACCGCAAGGAGGATTCGACCACGTCCGCGCCGTCAATCGGAACCGACCACGTGGGCGCACGTCCTCACCACACCCGCGCCGGTAAGGCCGTTGATCGTTTGAACGGTCGTGACGATGTCTAAGATGATCAGATCATGCTTTCGACCACCGTCATCCAAGTACCGCAGTGGCAGGGATCGAGCGTCGCCGATGCCCGGCGCCTCGCACGCGGCTCCGCGCTGCTCGCGTCTCTGGTGCAGCCCACCCGTATCGTCGAGGTACCCGTCCCTGACGCCGAGGGTGTCGAACGGGACGGCGTGCGCGCCCTGGACGTGCTGACGACCGTCGCCGCCCGGACCCGCGCCGCCCTTGAGAAGGCGGATGCGGCCGCGGTGGTGACGGTCGGCGGCGACTGCGGGGTCGAGCTGGAGCCCGTGTCGGCCGCGCTGGCCCGGTACGGGGACGCGCTCGCCGTCGTGTGGTTCGACGCCCACGGCGACCTCAACACCCCCGCTTCCTCACCCTCGCACGCCTTCCACGGCATGGTCCTCCGCACTCTGCTGGGCGAGGGGCACCCCGATCTGGTTCCCGCACGAGCGCTCCGGCCCGAGCAGGTGATCCTCGCGGGTGTCCGCGCGCTGGATCCGGCAGAGCTGGCCTACGTCGCCGACGCGAAGATCGCCTGGCATGACGTCGCCGACCTGGCGTCCTCGCCCGACGCCCTGGTCGCGGCAGTGGCCGCGACCGGGGCCACGGCCGTCTACATCCACATCGATCTCGACGTCCTCGACCCGGGAGGATTCGGCTCGCTGAGCTGCCCCGAGGCCGGCGGCCTCACTGTCGGGGCGCTGCGTGACGCCGTACGGGCGCTCACTGCCCGCTGCGCGCCGGCGGGCCTGGGCATCACCGAGTACGCCCCGCACAGTGAGGAGGACCAGGCCGTCCTCGCCTCACTGGTACCGGCACTCTTGCACAGCTGATCGTCCGGCCCGGCGGCCGCGGTCACCGGCGCTCGGCCGACCGCGCCAGCAGCAGCTCGCGGGCCTGGAGGAACGGCGCGCGCAGAAAGGCCATGTGGTCCTCCTGCCCGTGCCTGTGGCAGGCCTGGCCGGGCCACACAGCCTCCTCGCCCTCAACGAGAAGAACGGCCCGGCCCGCGGCGACGGGTGAGACGGGGCCGCGGAGCGCCGCACAGAACCGGCGAGGCCCGCCCGATACGGCAGGGCCGCGCCGGTCACCCGGCCGGGTTCCGCCTCCGCGCCGCCGTCCGGCGGCCGTCGGCCTCGGACCGTGAGTTTCCCGTGCTTCACCGTCCGCGCCCGGGGACGAATACCGCTGACCATGACGACCGGCGCGCTCCAGTAAGACCGCGCCGGTCGCCACGGGCCGCGCCGCCCCGGCTGCCCTGCCGGGCGGGGCTCAGAGGTGGCGGGTCAGGCAGTCGCCCATGGTCCTGAATGCCGCGCCGGCTGGGCGCGAGGACCGGGGAAGGCGGCGGGTCAGCAGTGGCCGACGTACGGGCGAGTGTGGACCTGATAGATGTAGCTGTCGCCGGGCAGGCCGCTGATCTCGCCCCAGGCCGTGATGCACCGGCCGACGCCGTTCACGCGGGCGGGGCCAGCGTAGTACTGGTAGTTTCCGGCGTCGGATTTGCTGGCGATGGTGTTGCAGTAGTTCTTGCCCTTGTCGGACAGGGGGCATGAGGAGATCGAGGCGACCATCCACTTCCGCTGGCCCCACGTGGCACCGGCAGACTGCATCTCGGCGCAGTTGTTGGTGCCGTCCCAGTAGACGTTGAGCCAGCCGATCGTCGTCCCGGAAACGTTCTTCAGAGCTTGGGATTCGACCCGCGTCCCGGAGCAGGCCGCGCCCGCCGACGCGGGGGCGCTCCACGCCACGACGGATCCCGCCATCAAACCGACGCCCAGGGCGACCGCGGCGACCTTCCGCAGCACCTTCCGAAAGGCGTGCATCGGCGACTCCTTTCATGATCAAGATAGAGCGATCATCCTAGGGTCACCGCCTGCCCGCCCACCAGCCCCAGGGGCAGACGTGGAGCGCTCCGGCAACCGATCGAAGGGATCGCCAACTCCTCACGTAACCCCTGAACTGCGGAAACCCCGTCTTCCGGTAGCGGAAGGCGGGGTTCGCTGTCTCAGGATGCCGAACGCCAAACGATCACTCTTCCCTCCGTGTCCCATGAGCGCGCCAGTGCCTGAGTTGACGGTGCGGGATGTCACCTGTCAGTGTTGACTAACAGGGTGCAACACGGAAATACCGCGGAGGGGTTCTGACCAGTGAGGAGCTGTTGGCGGTGCTCGCAGCCCTTGGGCATCCGCAGCGGTTGAGGATCATCGCCAGGCTCGCCGAGGGTCGGGTGCACGTGAGCGAGCTCGCCCGGCGGATGGGTATCTCCCGTCCGCTGCTCTACATGCACCTGGAGCGAATGGAGAAGGCCGGGCTGGTCACCGGCGACCTGGAGCTTTCGCCGGACGGCAAGGCGATGAAGTACTTCCAGCTGGTGCCGTTCGACGTGCGCCTGTCGGTGGACACAGTCCTTGACGCCCTTCGGGCCGACGAGGTCGCGCAGAGGGATGAGGCGGCGCGGATGGATCAAGGTTCACGGAACGACGACCGGGAAGGACCCGATGACATGCAGGAGCCACGGAGTTGAAGGAGATCATCATTCCCAGCGTGGTCTTCCTGTTCCTCACTGTCATGGTCGTGGCCGGCATGGTCTTCTACTTCCGGCTGACGCTCCACCGCACCGAGATCGCGGCCATGTCCGAGTACCGCCGGCTGGCCGAGCTGACCGTACGCAACCAGGAGCAGCTCCAGGGGCAACTGGCCGAGCTCGCCACTCGGTTGACCGATGTCGAGCGGATCCTCCGGAGCGTCGAATGACTACGTGATCAGGGATAGCCCGGACGGCGCCGAACGCGAGCTGGCACTCGCGGCCGACGCCGGAGGGGCCGTCATTTCATGAAACCGGTGAGACGGAGTGGGCCGCGTGGCGGCACTCGTCGTCCAGGCTCTGATGAGCGGCCGGTCGTGCAGAGCGGGGTGGCGAGCTGGCACTCGCCACCCCGGAAACGAAGTCGCGTGACCCACGCCTCGACGGCGTGCCTTCAACGCACACGAACCTCAAGGAAAGGAGAGCAGCTCATGCTGCTCGAATGCAAATCGTCCCGCAGGGCCGTCGCTGAGCCGAACGGCGCGGGCCGGTGAACGGCGAGACGAGGCGGCCGCTGACCGTACGGGTCGCGGGCTGGAGCGCCGCCCATCCGTGGCGGGCCATCATCGGCTGGTTCCTGTTCGTCGCGCTCTGTCTCGGTGCCGGCGCCGCAGTGGGCACCCGCAGCGCGTCCACCGAGGACTACCGGGTCGGCGAGGCGGGCCGGGCCGAGGCGATGGTCGCCGCGGGCGACCTGCAGCGCAGGCCCGTGGAGTACGTCACGGTCCGGGCCAGGTCCGGTCCGCTGGACGTGGCGGTGGCCCGCACCGTCGTGAAGGACCTCACCGCCCGCATGACGGCCCTACCCGAGGTCGCCCACGTCGACCCGCCGGTGCGATCGGCGGACGGCTCGGTACTCCGGGTGGACGTGACGATGAAGGGCGAGGAACTCGACGCCCGCAAGCACGTCGACGCGCTGCTGGACCAGACCTCGCAGGTGCAGAAAGAGCACCCGAACCTGGTCGTTGAGGAGACCGGCGGCCCCTCGATCAGCAGGGGCGTCGAGAAGCAGCGCGGCGACGACCTGGCGCTCTCCGAGACGCTCACGTTGCCGATCACGCTGGTGACCCTGCTGCTTGTCTTCGGCTCGGTGGTCATGGCAGGCGTGCCGCTACTGCTGGCACTTTCGTCGATCGCCGCCGCGATGGGGCTCGGAATGATGGTCTCGCACATCGTCCCGGACGCCGGTGTGGGCAATAACGTGATCCTGCTGATCGGCATGGCGGTCGGGGTCGACTACACGCTGTTCTACCTCAAGCGGGAACGTGAGGAGCGTGCCCGTGCCGGGGGGCGGCTCAGTCCGGAGGCGGTGGTGGAGATCGCGACGGCCACCTCGGGCCACGCGGTCGTGGTCTCCGGCCTCGCGGTGATCATCTCGACCGCCACGCTGTACCTGGCTGGGGACATCGTCTTCGCCTCCCTCGCGACGGGCACGATCGTCGTGGTCCTGGTCGCGGTGATCAGCTCGCTCACCGTGCTGCCCGCGCTACTGGTCAAGATCGGCCGGCGAGCGGCCCGCAGGCGCAGGCCGGTCGCGCCCGAGAGGGCCGGCACGAGCCGGGTCTGGAGCGCCCTGCTGCGTCCTGCGAGCAAGCATCCGGCGATCACGCTGTGCCTGTCGGTACTGGTCATGGTCGCACTGGCGCTTCCCGCGCTGGGCATGCAGTTGAGGGTCCTGAACAAGGACAGCCACTCACGCGAGATCCCCGCGTTGCAGGTGTACGACCGGCAGACCGCCGCGTTCCCTGAGCTGCGCGTCCAGCACCAGGTCGTCGTACGGTCCGAGCCGGGACAGGCGGCCGAGGTCGCACGGGCGCTGCAGGATCTCGCGCGACGCGCGCAGGCGGACCCGTTGTTCGCCAAGCATGCGAACGCACGCGAGTCGGCAGACGGGCGCATCAGTGTGCTGGAACTGTCCACTCCGTTCCGGTTGAGTTCGCAAAAGGCCCGGGAGTCGCTCGACCGGCTCCGTAACGACTATCTGCCCGTCACGGTCAGTCGGCTGCCGGGGGTGGAGGCGGCCGTCACGGGGGACGTGGCCCGCGACGCCGACTATCTCGCCAACCAGGACGCCAAGCTGCCACTCGTCGTGGGGTTCCTGCTGCTTGCGACCTTCGTGATGACGGTCGTGATGTTCCGCTCGCTGGTGCTCGGGCTGGTCGGGATCGCACTCAACCTGCTGTCCGCAGCCGGAGCGTTCGGGCTGCTTGTGGTGTTCTTCCAGCACGGCTTGGCGTCGGTGCTGTTCGGCTTCGACCCGAGCGCCACGAGCGCGATCGGGTCCCGGGTGCCGCTGTTCCTCTTCGTGATCCTGTTCGGGCTGTCGATGGACTACCAGGTGTTCGTGGTGAGCCGGATCAGGGAGGCCGTGATGCGCGGGGTGCCCACCCGCCAGGCCGTCGTCGACGGCATCGGCACGTCCGCCGGTGTCGTGACCAGCGCCGCAGCCGTGATGGTGACCGTGTTCGCCGCCTTCGTTTTCCTTCACCTGGCCGAGATGAAGCAGATCGGCTTCAGCCTTGCGACCGCCGTGCTGCTGGACGCCTTCGTCATCCGCGTTCTGATCCTTCCGTCGGCGATGACGCTTCTCGGCCGGGTGGCGTGGTGGCCGTTCCATCCGGCGCCGCGCGGTGTGCCCGCCCCCGGAGGAGTCACGGCGCGCGTGTGAGCCATCCGGGCGCGGGGCGGTAAGTACAGGCGACTGTGGAACACGGAACCCCTTGGCACGGCCTTCGGGTACGACGACGGCCAGTCCCAGTCGCGGTTCCGGTTTCCGCGGTCGCCTTCACCCCAGCCGATGGCCTGGTGCCGGCGGCAGTGTGTCGCGGAAGACCACCAACTCTCTCGAGCAGCCGGCAGGGGAACGGGAGGCTCATCGATCACAGACGATGCGCCGGACGGCCGGCGCCGAGACGATCTGGACCCCGGAGACGCCCGGCACCTCGATGTTCCCGAAACCGCCCTGCCGCACATCTTCGACCGCTTCACCAAAGGCGACGCGGCCCGGGCCCGCAGCGAGGGCAGCGGCCTCGGTCTCGCCATCGCCGCCGAGAACGCGCGCCTGCACGGCGGCACTTTCACCGCCGCCAACGCGACGGGTGGGGGAGCGGTGTTCACACTCATGCTGCCCCGGCACCCGGTGTGAGTTTCGATCTTGATGTCGACCCTGGAAGCTTCCAGGTTGTCGTATCTCCTGCTCGCGCCTGAGCATCTCACTGGAGAAAGAAGCATCTGCGATCACCTCTTGTGGGAGGATTCATGGCACTGGCGAGGAAAATCTTCGCGGCGGCGGCTCTGACTGCGTCAGCGCTCGTGGTCCCGCTCGCTGTCGCGCCGGCACCGGCATTCGCGGCGAACACCTGCAACTTCCCGTCACAGGCCACGCCGCCCAGCAGGTTCATCAAGAGTTACAGCAACTGCAGCGACTGCCGCACCGAGGCCTACAAGAGGTCGCAGAACATCCTCGGCTTCCGGTACTACTGCACCTACAACCCGAGCAACAACCTGAACGACCTGCACCAATACCTCGGCTAGCCGCAAGAGCCGGTGGTCCGGGGCCGACGTCCGGAGGGCCGCCGGCGGTACCGGACCACAGGGCATCTCGTGGTCCCGTACCGCTTCGCCCACCGGCCGTTCCGCCGGAAGCGGTCGGCTTCCGGTCAGCGGTCGGGATCTCCGGCCGCCTGCGGGCGATGGTCGATTCGCCATGTCCAATGAATCGCCATGTCGAGGCCTGCGGCCGCGCCGGTAAATTCGCGTGTCAATATCAGATGCCCGGCCGGCCATGGAAAAGGGAATGCCATTCGCGACAAGGGCTACGCCTGGATGTGGACCGCACGACCACGCCTAACCGGAAATCGCCACCGCCGAATTGGGGGAAATGTCATTTCGCTGTATAGCGGAGATGCATCACCCTCTATTTGACTGCGGCCGGTTCGGGCGTGTCATTCCGTTGACGGCGAAAAGCCGGTGCTCGCCGGAGGTTGCGAGGTGGACCGGGGCCCGCCCGGGTGGTCTTCCCGTGACACGACGGCGGCCTGCCGACGTGCTCCGCGGGCGATCCGTGAGGGGATCCGCCGGGCAGTAGGGGAGACGATCCCATGGCGGACAGTGCACGCCTTGATAATCCCCTACGGGCCGTAGCGACTTTCTTCGGGATGGGTAATCGCTTTCCCGATGGCCGTGGAGGTCACGGAACGCTTTCACGTCACTACAACTCACGGCATCGGCCGTCCCCCAAGGCGGAAATCTCGCTTATTGGGTACCGTGTCCGAATAGATACATTCAGGTAACAAAACGGTTTTTGCCCTCTCTTGGGCAAGTCGCGTTTGCCACTCTTACCCTCGTACGACTTGAGCCTCCTTTACGGACATCGCGAGGAGACCCCCTAAGTGGTTGGCAAGCTTGAACTGCTCGAACCGGTCCATAAGGCCTTTGAGCAGCAGGTAAGACGAACTCCTGACCGGACAGCGGTCATCGCCGGGACGGCCCGAACGGTCTACACCGACCTCAACGCCCGGGCCAACCGGATCGCCCACGAACTCATCGCCCAAGGAGTGGGGCGAGGTTCGACCGTCGGCGTGTGCCTGGACCGCGATGAGAGGCTGATCGCGGCGCTTCTGGCCGTCTGGAAGACCGGCGCCGCCTACGTGCCGCTCGACGCGACCTACCCGGCCGACCGCCTGGAGTTCATCATCGAGGACGCCGGGGTGTCGCACACGGTGACCTCGGCGGCGCTGTCGGAGCGGCTTCCGGAGCGTGGCCTCGTCCTGGTGGAGACCGTCGGCCACCGCCCTGACCACGATCCGGATCTGCCGAGCGACCCGGCCGACCTGGCGTACATCATGTACACCTCCGGCTCGACCGGGCGGCCCAAGGGCGTGTCGATCGAACACAGCAACGTGATGACGCTGCTGCGCTGGGACGCCGACTACTTCACCGCCGAAGAACTGGCCGGATTCCTCGCCTCGACGTCGGTCTGCTTCGATCCGTCCGTTCCCCAGCTCTATCTCCCCCTGCTGCTCGGCGGCACGGTGATCATCGCCGAAAACCCCCTCGCCCTGCACACCCTGCCCGCCAAGGACGAGGTCACGATGATCAGCGCGGCGGCCTCGGCGCTGACCGCGATGCTGCGGGAGCCGCTGCCCCCGAACGTGCGCACGGTGCTCTCCAGCGGCGAACCGGTGAGCCGCGCGCTGGCCGACCGCGTCTTCGTCAACCCCGGCGTGCGGCGCATGGTCAACCTGTACGGGCCGACCGAGTGCACCGTGCACTGCTGCGCGTCCGAGATCTCCAGAGACGAGACCGGCGAGCCGCCGATCGGCACGCCCTACGCCTGGTCGCAGCTGTCGGTGCGCGGCGGCGACGGCGAGGCGCTCGGCGACGGAGAGCTCGGCGAACTCTGGGTGGCCGGCCCATTGGTCGGCCGAGGCTACCTGAACCGGCCCGAGCTGACCGCCGAGCGGTTCGTGACCGACGCCGACGGCGTGCGCCACTACCGCACCGGAGACCTGGTCCGCAGGGAGAACAGCCTCTACTTCTACGAAGGCCGGATCGACGACCAGGTGAAGGTCGCGGGCTTCCGCGTCGAGCTGGGCGAGGTGCAGGGCAGACTGGCGCGTCACCCGCTGGTGAACCACGCCGTCGTGCTCGCCCCCACCGACGAGGAGGGGACCCGGCGGCTGGTCGCCTACATCGAGCCGTCCGGCCCGGGCCTCGACGACGGGCGGTTGCGGTCCTGGCTGCGCGAATGGCTGCCCGACTACATGGTCCCCTCCCGCTTCGTGTTCCTCGACGCGATCCCGGTGGGCCCCACGGGGAAGGCGGACCGTTCCCGGCTGCCCGCGGTGACCTTCTTCACCGCGCCGACCTCGTCCGCCGACGGGGGTGGCCCCACGGCCGAGTACGTCGCCCCCCGGGACGAGACCGAGGAGCGGCTCGCCGCCATCACCGCCGAGGTGCTCGGCGTCGAACGGGTCGGCGTCCACGACCACTTCCTCGACCTGGGCGGGCACTCCCTGGCCGCCGCCAAGATCTGCGCCAGGATCGAGCACACGCTCGGCGTCCACGTGGCGCTGACGACGTTCCTGGCCCGGCCCACCGTCGCCGAGCTGGCGTCGTACATCGCCGAGGCCGCACCCACCGCGACGACCCCGCTGACCCGCCACGCGGGCCGCGGCAGCTATCCGCTGTCCACCGGCCACCGCGCCATGCAGCTGATGCGTGAGGTCAGCCAGAACATGGGCGCCACCGCGATCGCGTTCCGGCTCGGGCTGCGCGGCCTCACCTCGGCCGAGCCGGTGCGAGCCGCCCTGGACGCGATCGTGCGCCGCCACGAGGCGCTCCGCTCCGTCGTGGTGGACGGCGTCACGGCGGTGGTCAGGCCGCCGCTGCCCGTGCCGTTCGAAGAGCACCGCCCGGCTTCCGACAACGAGGCGGACGAGCTGCGGCGGGCCGCGGTCGACCATGACTTCGACATCGCCGAGGAGTCGCCGCTGCTGCGGGCCACCCTGCTGTGGTCCGGGCCGGACAGCGCGGAACTGGTGCTCCTCACCGACCACACCGCGTTCGACGGCTGGTCGCTGGGGGTCGTCATGGAGGAGCTTCTCGACGGGCTCGCCAACGGCGGCGACATCCGGTTGCCGGAACCGCGGTTCCAGATCGGCGACGTCGCGCTGCGCGAGCAGGCGACCGTCCTGGACACCGAGGCCCTGCGGGCCTTCTGGGCCGAGGAGCTCGCCGGCGCCGTCCCGCCGTTCGAGCTGCTTCCCCGCGCGCACGACCGCCTCAGCCGCCTGAACGGTGAGCGACTGGTACGCGGGATTGACCCGTCGACGGCCGCCCGGGTCGCCGAACTGGCGGCCGACTGCGGCGCGACCCCGTTCGCCATCTACCTGACCGTGCTCGGCATGCTGGTCGCCGGGCTGACCGATCGGCGGGACGTCGTCCTCGGCGCCGCCGTGGCGGATCGCGCCGACCCCGGCCTGGAGTCCGTGGTCGGCATGCTGGTCGACGTGATCCCGGTGCGGTTGCGCCTGGAGGACGGGCTGTCCCTGCGCGAGGCCGTACGGCACGCCGGAGCCGTGACCGCCCGTGCGATGGACCACCACGCGCTGTCGGGGCCGGAGCGGGCCGAGGCGAGTGGCGTGGAGCGCCCGCCCGGCGCGGTGCTGACGCCGGTCACGCTGTCGATCCAGCCGTCGGAGGTGCCCCTCTCCCTGGAGCGCGAGGGTGTGGCCGTGGATCTGATCGGCGAGCTGGACGCGGGCAGCGCCCAGGCGCCGCTGATCGTCTATGTCAACGACACGGCCGCCGGGCTCCAGCTTCAGGTCGAGTGGGACGTGGAGCACCTGGACCGGCCCGGCGCCGAGGTCCTCACCGAGCGCCTGGTCCGTCTGCTGGAAGACGCCCTGGCCCACCCCGATCGGCCGCTGTCGGCGTTCGAGGTGGTCGGCGCCGAGGAGCGGGCGGAGCTGCTGGCCGCCGGAACCGGCGTACCGCTGCCCGGCGACGCGCCGCGCACCGTGGTGGAGGCCGTGCTGGAGCAGGCCGTACGGCGCCCGCACGCACCGGCGGTCGTCGACGCCGAGGGCGCCCTCACCTACGGCGAGCTGGCCGACGTGGCGCGACGGGTCGCGACGGCGCTCGGCCCGGCCGCCGCGGGTACCTGCGTCGGCGTCTGCCTGCCCCGCGACCGGTACCTCCCGGCGGCGCTCGTGGGCGTGCTGCTCGCCGGCGCCGCCTACGTCCCGCTCGACCCCGGCAACCCGTTCCAGCGGCTCGGGGACCAGGTCGAGGACGCCGGCATCAAGATGATCGTCGCGGCGGGCGAGGCGCTGGCGGTGGCCGAGCGGCTGGGCGTCGCCGTCGTCGACCTCGCCGGGCTGTCGTCGGCGCAAGCCGTACCGGTTGAGGTGGACCCCGCCGACCTCGCGGCGGTGGAACCCGACGGCGTGGCCTACGTCCTCTACACCTCCGGCTCCACCGGCAGGCCGAAGGGAGTCGAGGTCACGCACGCCAACCTCGCGGCGTTCGTCACCTCGATGACGATCGCCCCCGGGGTCCGGCCCGACGACGTCATGCTCGGCCTGACGCCGTTCTCGTTCGACGTGTTCGGCTTCGACCTGTGGGTGAGCCTGTGCCACGGCCTGCGGCTGGAGATGCTCGGCCGTGAGGACGCGCTCGACGGGCGGGCCGTCGCGCGGCGGATCGAGGAGGCCGGGGTCACCCTGATGACGGCCACCCCGACGAGCCTGCGCATGCTGGTCGCCTCCGGCTGGCGTGGCGGGAACGTGCGCGTGGTCAGCATCGGCGAGGTGCTCGACGCGCCCCTCGCCGGCGACCTGCTGGAGCGGGTGGCCGAGCTGTGGAACGCCTACGGCCCCACCGAGACCACGATCTACTCCACGATGATCCGGGTGACGGCCCCGGTCGGCGACCCGGTGTCGATCGGCACGCCGCTGGCGGGGGAGCGCGCCTACGTGCTCGACCGGGCGGGCCGCATGCTGCCCGCCGGAGCCGTCGGCGACCTGTGGATCGGCGGCGTGGGCGTGGCGAGGGGGTACCGGGGGCGGCCCGAGCTGACCGCCGCCGCCTTCACCGAGGACCCGCTGGGCGGGCGCCGGTACCGTACCGGTGACCTGGCCCGCTGGCGGCCGGACGGCACGCTCGACTTCCTCGGCCGCCGCGACCACCAGGTCAAGGTGCGCGGTCACCGGATCGAGCTGGGCGAGATCGAGACCGCGCTCCGGGAGAACGTCGCCGACGCGGCCGTGATCGTGCACGGTGGCGACCACCTGGTCGGCTATCTCGCGGCGCCGGCGGGGACCGACACGGGCGAGCTGGAGCGGCGCCTGAGCTCCCGGCTCCCGGACTACATGGTTCCCCGCCGCTGGGTGCTCCTGGACGCCCTGCCGCTCACGGCCTCCGGCAAGGTGGACCGGACCGCGCTGCCCGAGCCCGGCGACGACACCCCGCGGGTGCCGCCGAGCACCGAGGCCGAGTTGCTGGTCGCCGACGTGTGGGCCGCCGTGTCGAGCCGTTCCGACCTCGGCGCGCACGACGACTTCTTCGCCCTCGGCGGCCACTCCGCCACCGCCGCCCTCGTGGCGGCCCGGCTGAGCGACGCCCTCGGCCTGCGCGTGCCCGTGCGCCTGCTGTTCGAACGGCGGAGGCTCGCGGACTACGCCGCGCAGATAGAGGTCCTGCTCCTGGCCGACATGGAGGAGGCCCGGTGACCGAGATCGCCGAGGCCCGCAAGAGACACGACACCGCGGTCACGCGACCGACGGAGGAGATCTGATGACCATCAGCGACGAGCGCCAGAGCGCTCTCGCCGCCAGGCTGTCGGCGGCACGCCGCGCCGCCGCCCAGGCCGCCCCGGCCATCCCCGTCAGAGGGGCGGCCGACGGCCCTGCCGCTCTGTCCCCCACCCAGGCCCGGCTGTGGTTCCTTTCCCAGCTCGACGACCTGGCCGCGTACAACGTGCCCGCCGCCGTGCGGCTGCGCGGCCCGCTCGACGCCGACGCGCTGCTGAGCGCCGTACGGGATCTCGCCGACCGGCACGAGGTGCTGCGCAGCCTGGTCACCGACGACGGCGCCACCCCGGTCGAGGCCGACCGGGTCCCGGTCACGGTCGAGGACCTCGACGACCCCGACCGGCTGGAGACGCGGCTGCGGGAGGAGCTGGCGCGGCCGTTCGCGCTGGAGTCCGAACCGCCCACCCGCGCCCTGCTGCTCCGCCTTCCCGGCGGCGAGGAGCACGTGCTCGCGCTGACCGTGCACCACATCGCCTTCGACGCGTGGTCGCGGAACCTCGCGCTGGCCGAACTGGCCGCCCTCTATGCGGCACGGCTCGGCCTGGCCGAGCCGCCCGCGCCGCCCCGGGTGCAGTACGCCGACTACGCGGCGTGGCTCGCCGGGCAGCCGGAGGGCGACCTCGCCTGGTGGACCGAACGGCTGGCAGGACTCGAACCCGTCCTGGACCTGCCGGTGGACCGGACGCGGCCGTCGATCGCGGACTGGTCGGGCGCGTCCATCCCCGTACGGCTGACGGCCGAGCGGACCGCCAGGATCCGGGAGGTCGCCGCCGAGAACGGCTGCACGCCGTTCATGGTGCTGCTGGCCGCGTGGCAGGAACTGCTCGGCCGGATCTCCGGAACCGACGACGTGCCGGTCGGCGTGCCGGAGGCGGGGCGGCTCCATCCCGAGACCGCGCGCATGTTGGGCTGCTTCGTCAACACGCTCGTCCTGCGCGGCGACAGGTCCGGCGAGCCGACCGGTCGCGAGCTGCTGGCCCGGACCAAGGACGCGGCGCTGGACGCGCTCACCCACCGGGACGTGCCCTTCGACCGGATCGTGGAGCACCTGCACCCCGAGCGCAACCTCGCCACCACGCCGATCTTCCAGGTGATGCTCAACGTCCTGGAGGACCGTCCCCAGGCGCTGGAGTTCCCCGGCCTGACCGCCGAGCCGGTGCAGGCCCAGCTCCACACCACCAAGTACGACCTCAACCTCGCCTTCGTCAACGGCGGCGAGGAGTACGACGGCGAGCTCACCTACCGCACGGACCTGTTCGACGAGTCGACCGCGCGGCGCATGGTCGGCTGGTATCTGAACCTGCTGGAGGGCATGCTCGCCGACCTGGACGCGCCTGTGGCGGCCGTGCCGCTGGAGCCGGTGGGCGGGCCCGTCGTCGCGGGCACCCGGATGCAGATGGACCTGACGCGGCCGCTGCACGAGGTCATCGGCGACTGGGTCCGGCGCACGCCGGAGGCGGTCGCGGCGGTGGACGCCACCGGATCGCTGACCTACGGAGAGGTGGACCGGCTGGCCAACCGCCTGGCCCACCACCTCGTGGCGGCCGGGGTACGGCCCGACGAGCCGGTCGGCGTGCTCGTCGACCGGCACCGTGGCCTGGTCCCCGCGCTCCTTGGCGTGCTGCGGGCCGGCGGCGCGTACATGCCGATGGAACCCGCCTACCCCGACGACCGTCTCGCGTACATGATGGAGACGGCCGGCGCGCGCGTGGTGCTGGCCGACGCCGAGCACGCCGCCCGGGTCCCCGGTGCGCTGGTCCTGCCCGATCTCCTGGCCGACGGGCCCGACGACCCCCTGGACGTCGACGTCACCCCCGGCCACCTCGTACACGTGATCTTCACGTCCGGCTCCACCGGGCGGCCCAAGGGGGCCGGGATCGAGCATCGGTCGGCGATGCACTACCTGCATGGCCTCGCGGAACTGGTGCCCGACACCTACGCGTCCTACGCCGTGGTCTCCACGATCGCCTCCGACCTGGTCATGACCTGCCTGTACGGCGCGCTCGTCCGGGGCGCCGCGGTCCACCTGGTGGACCAGGACGCGGCCACCGACCCGGAGGCGTACGCCGCCTACCTCGAGGCGCATCCGGTCGACGCCATCAAGATGGTGCCCAGCCACCTTGAGCTGCTCGCCGCCCACGGCGACCTGGCCCGGATGCTGCCGCGCCGGATGCTGATCCTCGCCGGTGAGGCGACGTCGTGGGAGCTGGCCGCGCGCATCCGCGCCGCCCGTCCGGATCTGGAGGTGCAGATCCACTGCGGGCCGACGGAGACGATGGTCTCGGTCCTCGGCGGCCGGCTGCCCGACACGCCGACGGGGTCCGGGTCGGCCCCGCTGGGCCGCCCGTTTCCCGGTGTCGACTGCTACATCGTCGACCCGGCGGGACGTCCGCTGCCCGCCGGGGTGCCGGGTGACCTGTGGGTCGCCGGCCCGAGCCTGGCCCGCGGCTATCTGAACCGGCCCGACCTGACCACCGATCGGTTCGTCCCCGATCCGGTGACGGGGACCAGCCGCTGCTACCGGACCGGCGACCGGGTCCGGCTCAACTCCGCCGGGCTGGTGGAGTTCCTCGGCCGGGTCGACGACCAGGTCAAGATCAGGGGCTTCCGGGTGGAGCTGGGCGAGGTGAAGGCCGCCCTGCAGGAGCAGCCCGGGGTCCGGGAGGCGGCGGTGCTGCCGGTCGGCGAGGGCCGCTCCCGGCGGCTGGCCGCCTGGGTCGCGCCGGCCTCCGTGGATGTCGCCGAGATCCGCGCGGGACTGCGTGATCGGTTGCCCGACTACATGGTCCCGAACGCGATCGTCGTCCTCGACGAGCTGCCGCTCACCCCGCTGGGCAAGGTCGACCGGGCCCGCCTGCCGGTCCCCGAGGCGACGCCCGCCGGAGAGCGGGTCGCGCCGAGCACGCCCACCGAGCAGCGGATCGCCGCGGTGTGGGCCGGCATCCTCGACCTGGACGCCGACGACTTCGGCGTCGACGACGACTTCTTCGCCCTGGGAGGCGACTCCTTCCGCGCGGTACGTGCCGTCCGCGAGATCGATCCGGCCCTGCGGGTGATCGACCTGTTCACCCGGCCCACGATCCGTGAGCTGGCCGCCCACGTCGACGGCGGCGACGAGGCCGCGGCCGGGCTGCTGCACCGCCTGTCCGGTCCGCGCACGGCCACCCGCACCGTTGTCTGCCTGCCGTACGGCGGCGGATCGGCCGCCGCCTACCAGCCGCTCGCGGCCGAGCTGGGCCGTACCTCGCCCGGCACGGCGGTGCTCGCCGTCGAGCTGCCCGGCCACGACCCGGCCCGGCCCGACGAGGCCATGCTCTCGATGCCGGAGCTGACCGACCGGCTCGCGGCCGAGCTGGCCGACGTGTCCGGTCCGATCGCGCTGTACGGCCACTGCGTCGGCTCGGCCGCCGCGACCGAGCTGGCGCTGCGGCTGGAAGCGTCCGGAAAGCAGGTCGCCGGCGTCTTCGTCGGCGGCAGCTTCCCCGACGCGCGGCTGCCCGGACGGCTGTCGGCCTGGTGGAACAAGAAGTTCCCCGCGCACCGCTGGGCCAACGACCGCGTCCAGCGGGACTTCCTGCGGACCCTCGGCGCTCTCGACGAGGACTTCGGCGACACCGAGATCATGCTGCGCGGCCTGCGGCACGACGTCGGTGAGGCCCAGGCGTGGTTCGGCAGCCGCCTCGACTCTTCCGCCGAGGAACGCAGGCTCACGGCGCCGCTGGTGTGCGTGATCGGTGAGCGCGACCGCGCGACCGAGCTCTACCAGGAGCGCTACCGCGAGTGGGGGGCGTTCGCCGAGCGGGTCGGGCTGGCCACGATCCCGCGGGCCGGTCACTACTTCCTCAAGCACCAGGCCGAGACTCTGGCCCGGCTGATCGAGGAGCACCTGGACCGCTGGGCCGGCGGCGACCTGCCCGAGCCCGTCGGAGAGATCGAGGTCTCCGGTCAGAGCGCCCGGCGGGACCTGCGCCGCTTCTACACGGTCGCGGCCGGTCAGACCGTCTCGCTCCTCGGCGCGGCGCTGACCTCGTTCGCGCTGGGCGTGTGGGCGTACCAGGAGAACGGCCGCGTGCTCGACTACGCCGTCGTCACCATGCTCGCCCTGCTGCCGTCGATGCTGGGAGCGCCGCTGGGCGGCGCGGTCGCCGACCGCGTGGACCGGCGGCTCGTCATGCTGGTGTGCGACGGCGTCTCCGCCGTGGCCACCGCGGCCCTGGTGATCCTGCTGTGGCTGGGACGGCTGGAAGTCTGGCAGGTGGGCATCATCGCCGGACTGCTGTCGCTGGTGTCGGCCTTCCACCGGCCCGCCTACCTCGCGGCGGTGGCGCAGTTGGTGCCCAAGCCGTACCTCATGCAGGCCAACGCGCTGGCGAACCTCGGCACCGGCCTGGGCATGCTCATCGGACCGCTGGCCGGCGCCGCGCTCATCACGTTGATCGGGCTGCACGGCGTGGTGGCCGTGAACATCGTCACCTTCCTCGCCGGGCTCGGCACGCTGCTGATGGTGCGCTTCCCCGACCGGCTGTTCCACCGCCTGGAGGAGTCCTTCGGTCAGGCCATCGTCGGCGGCTGGCGCTTCCTCATCCGGCGTCGCCCCCTGATGATCATGATCGGGTTCTTCGTCGTGATGAACTACCTGAACATGCTCGGGGTGGCCGTGACGGTGCCCGCGGTGCTGTCGTTCAGCGACGTCGCCGGCGTCGGTACGGTCACCGCGATGCAGGGCCTGGGCGCGGTGGTCGGCTCCCTCGTCATGGTGTTCTGGGGCGGCACCGAACGGCGCGCGATCGGCATGGTCGGCTTCGTGATCGGTTTCGGGACCGGAGTGCTGCTCGTCGGGTTGCGGCCCTCGCTCGTGCTGGCCGCCTTCGGCGGGCTGATGGCGTGGGTGTTCCTCAGCGTGCTGAACGCGCACTGGCTCGCCCTCATCCAGCTCAAGGTCGGCCTGGAGCTGCAGGGCCGGGTGCTGGCCACCAACCAGATGCTCGCGGTTTCGATGACGCCGCTGGCGTTCCTCACCGCGCCGCTGCTGGCGGACGACGTCTTCGGCCCGCTGCTCGTCAAGGGTGGCCCCCTCGCGGACACCGTGATCGGCGACATCGTCGGGGTGGGGCCGGGGCGCGGCGTCGGACTGCTGCTGGCCCTCTGTGGCGGGTTGCTGATCCTCTGGGGCGCGCTGGGGCTCTGGTACCGGCCGCTGCGGCTCATGGAGGACGCGCTGCCCGACGCGGTGGCGGGCGCCGAGATCGCCGATGATCTGGACGGCGTCCAGGTCGAGGCCGACGCCGCCCTGCTGGAGGGGGCCGGCCGAGCCCGGTGAACCACGTGTGTCCACCCCGGCACCCGCGCTCCTTGGTCAGGGGCCGGGGCCGGGGTGGCCCCTGCTCCGGCCCACGGCCTCAGCCCCGTCGATGAAGCCCTCGACCCAGACGACGGACTCCTCGTTCAGGCCGAAGGGCACGTCGCTGAGCGGGCCGAGTTTCTCGATCGCGAACGCGACGTTGGCCTCGATCTTCTCCATGCTCATCTCGGCATGGTCGCACCCGATCGGGACGCGCCGTACCGCCCCCGGGGGAGAGGAGACAATCCCGCATGCACCGGGACCTCAAGCTCTGCTGCCCGGGACCGGGGGCGACGACTGTGAGAGCGACAACGACACAGTCGGGCTCTTAGTCCACAGGAGACAGACCATGGACATTCGCACCGCTTCCCGCGTCGCGGGCGCAGTCTCACTGATCGTCGGATCATTGGCCCTCGCCATCCCGATCGAGATCACCGACGACGACGCCCCGATCGCGGCTCAGCTCCAGGACTACGCGAACCACTCCGCTCTCGCGATGCTGTCGAACATCGTCCTCCTTCCCGTGATCTTGATGGTCCCCGCGGTGATCTATGCCGCCCGGCTGGCACGCCGTGGTGCGCCGAGCCTGGCCTTCGTCGGCGGTGGACTGTCGGCGCTCGGCTGGCTCGCCGGCTTCATGAGCATTGGCACGGGACAGATCGCGCTCTACCAGGGCTCCAAGCTCGCCGACCAGGCAGGCGCGGCGGCGTTGATCGACAAGATGAACGGCGATCCGGTTTACGGCACGCTCGTGGGCATCTTCGTCTTCGGACACGCGATCGGCATGATCGTGCTTGGCATCGGGCTGTGGCGCTCACGAGCGGTCGCGCCCTGGGTCGCCGCGCTGTTCATCGCCTATCCGGTCGGGCACCTCGTCGGACACGCGATCAGCCCGGTCGTCGACGCGATCTCCAGCGTGCTCCTGCTGGTCAGCGCCGTGGCCGTCGCAGCCAAGATCCTGCGCATTCCGAACGAGCAGTGGGACCTGCCGGCGGGCGAAGGCGTCGCCGCAGCCGAGCCCGTCGCCGGTGTGGCGGCGTAGCCCTGCGGTGGCGTGATGATCTCCGGCGAAGCCACCTTCACCGAGGCGCACAACACACGCGATCAGGCCGGCATCGGCCTGATCGCAGGTCGTGTCACCGCCTCGCTCAGCGGTACACGAACGCCCCGGGACACTTTCCGGCGACCCGCCTTTGGCGCACAATCAACGCTGATGGCTTCGAAGCTCAGACTTGTCGTCTCGGCCACCGTGACGCTGGCCGTGCTCTTCGCTGCCGTAGGCGTGGCATTGATCGGCACCGGTCACCTGAGCCGGCTGTCCATCCTGATTTCGGTGACCGCAGTGGTGTACCTGGCGGTCGCTTTCGTCGGCGCGGCGATACTGCGAACACAGCCGCACAGCCGGACCGGCTGGATCTTCCTCATCTCCGGCACGGCGGCGCCGATCGCGTCCGCGCTCAATGCCGCCGCCGATGTCGGGGCGCAGGTCGGCAGGATCGACGCCGCATCGTGGATTTACCTGGCGCAGACTCCGTTCAGCCTTCTCAGCGTGCCCCTGATGGCGACCTTCGGGATCCTGCTCTTCCCCGACCGCCGCCTGGACACACGGCGTCGGCGTGTGCTCGGGCGAGTCTTCGCTGTCGAGCTTCTCGTGCTTCTGGTGTGGGCGCTGCTCTCGCCGGAATCGATTGACGTGCCAGGGCTCTACAACCCCATCGGGGTGCCGGGCGCCGACGTGCTGGTGATCAGCATCCTTCTCGTCGGACCGCTCAGCCTGCTGGCGTGTATCTCGCTGTGGCGCTTCGCCCGGCGCGACACCGGCCCGTACACACCTGCCCTGCGTACGGCCGCTCGGGTTTCGTTCGTCGTGCCCGCCTCGTACATCGCGTGTGTGATCGCGGGATTCACCTCCGGAGACACGGCGCCCATCGCTGTCCTGGAGAACTGCGCGGCGATCGCGGTTGGAGCCGCGGCGTGGATCGGCATCGCGAGGCACGGACTGTTCGACACCCGTACGGTGCTCAATCGGGCACTGGTGTACGGGTTTCTGAGCTTGGCGCTCGTCGCGGTCTACCTCATCGTGGTCGTTTCACTCGGCCTGTTCTTCGGCGGTCTCGTGCCGCAGGTCGTCGCCGCGGTCATGGCCGCCCTTGCGGTGTTGCCACTGCGTGACCTGGTGCAACGCCGGATCAACCAGCTTGTTTACGGGCTTCGAGACGATCCGGCGGCCGCGTTCGCCCGACTCGGCGACCGGCTGGACGCGGCCGGGGCGCCCGAGGACATCCTCCCGGCCGCCGTTCGTACGGTTGCCGAGGCTCTTCGACTCCCGTACGTGGCGATCGAAGTGGGCGGCGAGGTGCTGTGCCGTCACGGGCGCGCGCTGCCCGGCGAGACGGAGGCACTGCCGCTGCCCTTCGCCGGTGAGACGATCGGGCATCTGATGCTGCAGACCCGCAGCGGCGGCGACTTTTCGGCGGACGAACGACGGCTGCTGGCGGACTTGACGAAGCAGGTAGCCGTGGCGGCCCGAGCAGTAGTGCTGACCCAGGCGCTGCAGTCCTCCCGGCAGCGGCTGGTGACGACGCGTGAAGAGGAGAGGCGGCGGCTGCGCCGCGACCTGCACGATGGTCTCGGCCCCACGCTCGCCGGCATCGCGCTGGGCATCGACACAGTACGCCGGGCGACGCCGCCGGACGGGTCTGTCGCGGAACTGCTGGCGAGGCTTCGCGAAGCCACCGAGTCGGCGGTCCACGACATCCGCCGCCTCGTCTATGACTTGCGGCCTCCGATCCTCGACGAGCTGGGCCTCGCAGGGGCCGTACGGGAACAGGCAGTGCGACTGGGCGTGGCGAGCATCGACGTTCCCGAGGCACTTCCATCGCTGCCCGCCGCGGTGGAGGTGGCGGCGTACCGCATCGCCGTCGAGGCCCTGACCAACGCGGCGCGCCACGCGCCGGGAACGCCGGTGTCGGTCCAGCTCGCGGTGAACAGCTGCCTTGAGCTGTCGATCGCGGACGGTGGCGCCGGTCTGCCGGACGGATATCGCGCGGGCGTCGGCCTCAACTCGATGCGGGAACGGGCCGCGGAGCTCGGTGGCTTGTGTGTGGTGAGCCGGCGTGACCCGTGCGGAACAATCGTGCGCGCGGAGTTCCCGCTGTTCGAGGAGGCGCTGTGACGGTACGAGTCGTCGTGGCGGACGACCATCCGCTGTTCCGCGAGGGGCTGCGGTCGCTCATCTGCGACTCGGCCGAGACCGAACTGGCCGGGGTGGCCGCCGATGGCGACGAGGCCGTCGCCGTCACGCTCGAGCAGCGTCCCGACGTGGTCGTCATGGACCTGCGGATGCCCGGTCTCAACGGTGTCGACGCGACCCGCAAGATAGTTGCCGCGCTGCCCGATGTCGCCGTGCTGGTGTTGACGATGGTGGAAGAGGACGCATCGATATTCGCGGCGATGCGTGCGGGCGCACGGGGTTATGTCCTCAAGGGCGCCGAACCCGAGACCATTCTGCGCTCGATCCTCGTTGTCGCGGCAGGTGAGGTGATCTTCGGTTCCGCGATCGCCTCGCGCCTGACCCAGTTCTTCGCGGTCGGCGGCAGCACCACTGTGACGCCCTTCCCCAACCTCACCAGCCGCGAACGCGACATCCTCGCGCTCATGGCGACAGGCGTGAACAACAGGACGATCGCGATGCGCATCGGAGTGACCGAGAAGACGGTGCGCAACAATGTGTCGAACATCTTCGCCAAACTGCGCGTCGCTGACCGAGCGGCGGCCGTGGCGCGGGCGCGTGACGCCGGGTTGGGTTCGTTGCCACCGCAGCGCGGGTCTCCGGCTCTTCCGGCTTGAACGCGCGGCGAGTTCGGCCGCAGGGACAGCCAGCCCGCAGAGCTGCACAAGCGCGCGGTGCGGATGGTCGCCGAGGTCTGCCCCGACTACCCGACCGAATGGGCCACGATCACACGCCGGATCGCTTACCTGCCAGGTAATCGCCCTCCACGGAAGGGGCGTGTCAGGATCGGCAGCGCACCGAGCACGACCCCACGGGAGGACACCATGCCCGCCTACGTCATCGCCCACCTGCGGGAGGCGGCCCCGCACCCGGAGATCGCCGAGTACATGGAGCGGCTCCCGGCCACCTTCGAGCCGTACGGCGGCCGCTACCTCGTGCACGCCACCCAGCATGAGGTGAAGGAGGGCGACTGGTCCGGGCATGTCGTGATGATCGGGTTCCCGGGGATCGCCGAGGCGCGGGCGTGGTGGGATTCTCCCGCGTACCGCGAGATCGCGCCGCTGCGCTCGCGGCACATCGAGGGCGACATCATCATGGTCGACGGCGTGCCCGAGGACTACGTCCCGACGGCGGCCGTCACCGCCATACGGGAGGCGGCAAGGATCGGGGACGATGAGCCGTAGTGAGTCTGTGACCTGCGACGTGACGGTGAAAAGGTTCACTGTTGCTCCGCCGATCGCGAACCCCTTCAACGCGGCAAAAACGGTATGAACCTCGCCGGATTCGGTGCAAGGCTGAGCGCGTGAACCATACACACACCGTGGTCCTGGTCGAGGGGATCAGTGACAAGTCGGCCATCGAAGCGTTGGCCGAGCGCCGGGGCCGAAACCTCGCGGCCGAAGGCATCTCCCTCGTGGCGATGGGCGGTGCCACGAGCATCGGGACGTATATCGGCAAGTTCGGACCTCCCGGTCGCGATCTCCGGCTGGCCGGTCTGTGCGACGCCGGAGAAGAAGGCGCCTTCCGGAAGGGGCTTGAGCGCGCTGGCCTCGGATCCGATCTCAACAGAAGCGATCTGGAGGCGCTCGGATTCTTCGTGTGCGTGGCCGACCTGGAAGACGAGCTGATCCGCGCCCTCGGCACCGCCGCGGTTGAACGCGTCATCGATGCCGAGGGCGAACTCGGTTCGTTTCGCACACTTCAGAAGCAACCCACATGGCGCGGGCGCAGCACTCACGACCAACTGCGCCGGTTCATGGGAGCAGGCGGCGGCCGCAAGATCCGCTACTCGGCCCTGCTCGTCGCGGCACTGGAGCTCGATCGAGTGCCCCGACCGCTGGACGGACTGCTGGCCCACCTGTGAGTCTGCTCGGACAGGTCCTTGAACGATCGTGGTTTTGGGGACGCATGTCAGCAGGAGGACGGGCCATGGCGGTCCTCCGCGGCAAGGCCGGCGAAGGGGATGGGACAGCAAGGGGTTTCCGCGCAGACGGTCAGGTCATCGCAGCCCGCCTGTACGGCCGCGGCCAGAACGGTGCGGATGGTGATGAGGTCGCCGATCTTCGCCTCGACCTCGGCGAGTTTCGCGGACGCGCGCTCCTGGAGGCCGGTCGCGGGGCGGCCGTGCCGGTCGCGGCCCGCTTTCAGCAGGTTGCCGACCTCCTCCAGCGTGAACCCCAGACGCTGGGCGGCCTTGATCACACGCAACACGGTCACCGCCTCGCTTTCGTACAGGCGATGACCGCCCGGGCTGCGCTGAGGCTCGGGGAGCAGGCCGCGCCGCTCGTAGTAGCGCAAGGTCTGGATGTTCACCCCGGCCGCCTGGGCGACCTGCCCAATGCGCAGGCCCGCGCTCACCGCGCCTCACCGGCGGCGGGCGCCGGCAGGGCCGGCGCGTCCAGGACCGGCGCGTGCGCCTGCTCCACCGCGCCCTTCGGCAGGACGGCGCCGCGGTCGGCGGTAAGGGTGAAGGTGAACAACGAGCAGCAGCGGGTCTCCCGCTCCGTCGGGTCCCGGACCTGTCCCTCGATCTCGGTGCCGGAACCGAAATCCAGGCGCAGGCGCAGCGGATCCGGCCGGGACACGCGACTGAGCCGCTCGGTGAACACCGCATCCCACTCCGCCACCCGTGAGGGCCGCTCGGTGGTGGGCAAGGTGCACGAGGGTGGCATCCCGTCCATGCCGGTCATCGTGATCACTCCCGTCATCGGGCCCTTCGGGTGGGGACGTCTCCGACGGTAAGCCTGTACCTGGGTACCGGTCGCAAGTGCCGGCGGAGGCGATTTCGGCTCAGTGCCGTCCCCCGCCGGGAGCCGGCCGCTGGTCGGATCGGCGGCCTTCCTGATCATCCACTCGAGGCGGCGACCGATGGCATGCCGTCGGTCGCCCGTCCTGGTCTCGGTACATCGCGTGACACGGTGGCCGTCACCTTGGGGTCGGCGAGGGGACCGGCACCGTGATCGTATGGGCTACTGCTGCACGGAAGAGATCCCGGCCCGGTGGATGGGGCCGTGCGGGTCGGCGCAGTGGCGCCGGCTGTCCGTAGCGGGGAGGAGGTCCTCGGGGGCGTGGTCGACCTGCAGGGTCGTGTGCTCGATGCCGTATTCCTCGCGCATCAGACGCTCGGCGGCCTGGCGTACGGCATGGCAGTCGGCGCCCGGCCGCACCAGGATGTGCGCCGACAAGGAGGCGTAACCGGAGGTGACCTCCCACACGTGCAGGTCGTGGACCTCTGTCACATGCTCCAGGGCGGCGGTTTTCTGCCCGATCTCGGCGGGGTTCATGTTGGCGGGCGCGGCCTCCATGAAGACGCGGCCGGCGTCGCGGACCAGTCCCCAGCCCGCCTTGAGCATCAGCGCGGCGACGACCAGCGCGGCGATGGCGTCCGCACGTCCCCACCCGGTGAGCCACACGACGGCGCCGGCGACGGTGGTGGCGATGAAGGCGAACAGGTCGTTGAGGATGTGCTGGAAGGCGCCCTCGACGTTGAGGCTCGACCGGTTGGCCTTGCTGAGGAGCCAGGTGGCGGCGAGGTTGACGACGATGCCGGCCAGCCCGGTCGCCACCATGTAGACGCCCGCGACATCCGGTGGCGTGATCAGCCGTTGAACGCCTTCGTACACGAAGTACACGCTGAGGAGCAGCAGGGTGATGCCGTTGATCTGCGCGGAGATGATCTCTGCGCGTTTGAGGCCGTAGGTGAAACCGCCCTGGGGTGGCCGGGCGGCGATCCGCATGGCGACCATGGCGAAGACGATGGCGATGGCGTCGGTGAGCATGTGGCCCGCGTCGGAGATGAGCGCGAGAGATCGGGCGATGAAGCCGATCACCACCTCGACCATCATGAAGCCGACGATCAGCAGCAGGGCGCCGGTGAGGTAGCGGCGGTCCGCCTGAGCGCTCACCGCGTGCCCATGCCCATGCCCATGCCCATGACCGTGACCGGACCCGTGTCCGCGCCCACTTTCGTGTTGATGTCCGTGGCCGAGGTCCGCGGCGCCGCGCTGATCAGTCGTCATGGGGATCCCCTTCGTCGTGGCCGAGGTGGGCGATGGTGAGGTCGATCAGCATCCGCACATGGGAGTCCGCGAGCCGGTAGTAGGCCATCCGTCCTGTCCTGCGCACTTTCACTACGCGGTTGGCCCGCAGCAGCCGCAATGCGTGTGAGGCGGCGGACATGCTCTGCCCGGTCGCCGCCGCGAGGTCGCACACGCACATCTCTCCGCCCTCCAGCAGTGCGGATATCAGCCGGAGGCGTCCGGGGTCGGAGAGCAGGCCGAAGATCTGGGCGAGATCCTGGATCGTCTGCTCGGTCGGCAGCGCCTGCCGGACGTCGGCGACCCGGTGCGCGTCGACGACAGGGGAGGAGCAGGCGTCGGCGGACAACGACACGATGTTTGAACGATTATTCACATGTGAGAGTGTGAGCGGACCGAAGGCCCGCTGTCAAGACGGTCGGCGACATGCCCCTCACGAAGCGTCGCCATGCGAATACCAGTGCCGGGTAAAGAAATAGTTGATTGACTGTTCACATGTTTAAACGAAGAGTAATCAGAGCACCACCCTTCGTGAGCATCGCTACGGAGACCCCCGACTCCCCGGCCCAGGTCAGGCGAACGCGATGCATCCGGAAGGGAGACCTCGTGTCCATCGCCAAGCAGATCACCCCCGCCCTGGTCGCCTGTGCCGCCGCAGGCTGGCTCGCCGCCGGCGCCGCGCCGGCGCAGGCCGCGGCCGCCCCCGTCAGCGCGGCCGCCGCCCACCCCGTCCGCGCCTGCACCTACCGGCTGGCCCACGTCCGGCCGAGCAGCTACCTCCGTGTCAGGAAGGGGCCGGGACTGCGCTTCCGGCCGATCGGTCGGCTCACGACGGCCGGCGGCCGGGTCGCCGGGTCCTGCACCACCACGAAGGGCTGGGTCGCGGTGAAGACCTCCGCCGGTCGCTCGGGTTGGGCCTGGGGCCACTACCTGCGCAAGGTCGCCAAGTCCCACCGCTCCGATATTGTCGCCAGCCCATCGTTGACCTGTACCTACCAGCTGGCCCACGTCCGGTCGACCAGCGCCCTCCGCGTCAGGAGGGGGCCGGGACTGCGCTTCCGGCCGATCGGTCGGCTTACGACGGCCGGCGGCCGGGTCGCCGGGTCCTGCACCACCACGAAGGGCTGGGTCGCGGTGAAGACCTCCGCCGGTCGCTCGGGTTGGGCCTGGGGCCACTACCTGCGCAAGGTCGCCAAGTCCCACTCCGCCGCTCCGGCCACGGTTCCGTCCCTGGGATGTACCTACCAGCTCCTCAACCAGGGGCCGGGCGGCTCCCTCACCGTCTACAACGGTCCTGGTACGGGCTACCAGCCGATCGGCACGCTGAACGCGGGCGGGCGATTCGCCGGGTCCTGCACCACCACGAACGGCTGGGTCGCGGTGAAGACCTCCACCGGCAAGGTCGGCTGGACTCCCGCCCAGAAGCTCCTGAAGATCGCCGGTAGGTAGCCGTTTCGGCGAGTACCGCCGCCGGCGCATGCCAAGCACCCCGCCCTCGACCATCCCCCGTGCGCCGGGGGCGGGGACCCCTCTGGCCCGCACCAGAGCTGACGCGGCCGGCACCTTGGACTCGTAGTCAGCGCCGATCCGGCATATTCCGCACCAGCCAATGGTCGTGACGTCCGTCATTTCGACGTCTGCCCATCGAATGACTGCCGCGATTCCCTGGCAAAAGCATCGACGGTAAGCGCAAATCTTGCCGGAGGGCCGATGAAGCGATGGCATCAACGCTTCATCTCGTCCACGAAATCATCGCCGAGAGAGACGGA
The DNA here is from genome assembly GCF_001570365.1 of Microtetraspora fusca. Classification (GTDB taxonomy): domain Bacteria; phylum Actinomycetota; class Actinomycetes; order Streptosporangiales; family Streptosporangiaceae; genus Microtetraspora; species Microtetraspora fusca. Next base: position 58,965 of record NZ_BBYK01000077.1, read on the forward strand.
AAGCGGCCAGGAAGAAGCAGAAATCAATCGGGAGATCGGAGCCCCTGTGACCCAGCACGCACACGAGCACCCTCAGTCGTCCTGTCGCGACGCGATCGGCGTCGACGCGCCGGAACAGGACGACGGCAGCGCACACGAACACAGGCACGGGCACGGGCATGAGCACGAGCACGAGCACGGGCACGGACGTGAGCACGGGCATGAGCACGAGCACGGACACGGACATGAGCACGAGCACGGGCATGAGCACGAGCACGGGCACGGGCACGGGCACGAGGACGCATGCCACCTTGGCGTTGAAGGCGAATAGTCGCCGTCCGTCTATAGCGGCACATGCCACTGAACCAGCAACGCTCCCATGTTCTGAGAGCACGGCAGCCGGCCAAGCCTGGAAGAACCACACGGTCCTGGAAGCCGATATTCGTGCCATTTCGGCACCGCATCAGCCGGACGCTCATCCGCCAAAACGTCGAAGGGTTGGTGGGGCGGAATGACCAACAGACACGAACACGAACACGAACACGGTGAGCATGTCGCCCGCTTGGGCGGGCGTCATGGGCACGGGCACGCGGTTGGCGCGGCTGAGGTCGTATCACTCCCGCGAAACCGTCCACATCCATCTGAGAGCACGGGACTGCTGACTCCCGCCGGCGTCCGCAATCAGGTGTTCACCGTGGTCCGCCTGCGCGAGGGCTACGCCTTGGCCGAGGTCGACGCTTTCCTCAGTCAGGTCGAGGCCACCCTGACGAGACTCCTGAGGGAGAACGAGGAACTCCGAATCCTGCACGCCCAGGCCGACGAGAGGGCGCAGCAGGTGCGACTCTCGCCAGGGGAAAGAGCCGCACGCATCGTGGAGATCGCGCAGGAAAACGCCGACTGGACCATCTCCTCGGCCCGCCAGGAGGCCCAGACGATCCTCACGCGAGCCCGGGAAGAGGCGGAGGAAACGGTCGCCGATGCGCTCGACAGAGCCACAGCGCTGCAACGGGAGATCCAAGAGGGGCGGCGTGAGGCGCTGGACCAGCGGATCAGGTCCCTGAGCACCTTCATCACCGACTTCGACAGCCAGATGCAGGAGACCTTGAAAGGCCAGATCGGCCACCTACACCGCCTGATCACACAACTTCACGACGCTGACGACAGCGCGGCGCCGCTCCCGCGCGCGCAGCATCTCAGCTCAGAGCACACGATCCGGGACGATGAGCGCGTGCTCGGCGTCCGTGCGCCAAGCACGGTGGCACCTCCAACTGGCCGGCGCTCGCACGACTGATCTTCACGCCGCCTGGCCGGCCGCGGGCACGAGGTCGCCTGCCGGCCTGATGGCGGAACCAACGGTGACGGTCATCCCCTCCACCCCTCACGGTCCTTCCCCCACAAATTGACCAGAGGTGTTCAACGATGCCCTCATCGGACTGGGCACGGGCCGTAGGCCCGGCACTTGAAGGACAACCCGCCAGCCGGGAGACATGGGTCGCAGTACTGCTGATCTGCGCCTCCACCCTCACAGGAGCCTGGCTGGCCCGCCGTAACTCCCAGCGGATGACGTTGTGGCTGGCAGTGGCCTCCGCCATGATGCTGGTGACCGCTCTCGTCGACCTGCTTCCCGACGCATGGTCGGAGTCGATACAAGCCGGCGTGCCGCTATGGGCGCCGGCGCTCGCCGCCACGTTCGGGTTCCTCGTCATCACCTACTTCACCCGCAAAGGGTGCGGACACGCACACGACCACTCCGAGAGGGAAGGCGGAGCCCATGCGCCGGGTCGGCATCGCCGCGTCAAGGAAGCCATCAACGCGGCCCTGTTCGGAGGCATGGGGACCGCTGCCGCACTCACGCTGCATCGCGCGATCGAGGGCGCCACACTCGCCCTGACCGCCTCCGTCGTCGTGGTGATCGCCCTCACCATCCACTCCGCCAGTGAAGGGCTGGCTCTCGCCGCGCTGCTCGACATGGCCAGGCAGCGCCTGGCTCCCTGGCTCGTCGTGTCCTGCGTCAGCCCGGCTGTCGGAGTGCTGCTCGCCACGCTGAGTCCGCTACCGGCTCCGCTGGTGCCGATCCTGCTCAGCATGGTGATGGGCGTTCTCCTGCGGACCGCCATCGTCGGCATGAAACTCGCCGCCGGCAGGCAGCGGAGCGGGCGGCTCTCCAAGCGCCAGGTCGCCGTGGCCGCCGCCGCTGCCGGCGTCGCCGGCACGCTGCTGGCCACCGCGAACATCCTGCATGCCGAAGATGGTGCCCTTCCGTCTTCACCGTCCACGGGCCTCGCCATGCAGGACTACGCGCGGCTGGCCCCCTCACAGCCCGCTTCCGGCGCATCATCGGCTCCTGCCGGGCCGTTCGCCGGCGCGAACGGCCAGGCGGAGTTCCAGGCGGCGATCGCTTCGGGACGGCTCACCTTGACCGAGGTGTTCCAGCGCAATGACGATCTCATCAAGCGCACGCCGATCGGGCGGATCCTGCGTGTCCTACCTGGACACAGCAAGGACAAGGTCACCGCTCTCATCGCGGCCAGCGGGGTCGACGAGGAGCGGCAGGTGGCGGACCTGACCGAGCAGCAACGCCGGAAACTGCTGAAGGTGTTCGGCCGGTAGCGTGAACCGGCATCTCCATGCCTTACGGGGCCCCTGCTGATGTGCAGCAGGGGCCGGTCGCCAGGTGCATCGTGTCATCGACACGGCTCACGGCCGGTGTTCCGCGTATGCGCGGACGCGGTCGCCTCGTTCCGTCAGTGGCGCCCTCTGTTGATCCATGGGTGCTGCCGCTTGTGGCTCCCAACGGACGGCTGTGATCCTCACGCGACAGGCGGGACCTTTTTCATGCTCGCGACTTCCGGCCGACCCCTGACGCAACGTGCCTGCCGCGGGAGGTGTCCGGCCGACGATGGCCGGTAATCTTCTACTTTCCGTAGATGTGCTCAAGGGGGCTGACGAGTGCGGCTCGGCAATCTGGAACGTTCGATCATGGAGCTCCTGTGGAGCCACCCTGACGGCATGCTGGCCCAAGAAGTCGCCCAGGCGCTCCCTTCGTCCCCCGCTGTCACGACCGTTCTCACCGTGTTGGTCCGGCTCTCCCGGAAGGGCATGGTGTCCAGGCAACGGCTGGGAAGAGCACACCTCTACCAGGCCACAGCGACGAAGGACGCCTTCGTCGCCGAAACCATGCGCGCCGCACTCGATGAGGCCACCGACCTCGCGGCCGCGGTGAACCGCTTCGTCGGCGTCGTCTCGCCTGAGGTCGCCGAGGTGCTCAGAGACGCGCTCAACGGACGAGACGGATCGGCTCCGTGAACTTCTGGCTGGTTGCCGCCGGCATCTCATTGGCTCCGATCATGCTTGGCGGCCGCTTGGCCGCACGCCTGGCCACTGCGCCGTGGACGCACCAAAGCCCGCGAGCGGCGCTCGCGCTGTGGCAGGCGATCGGCCTGGCGGGAGGGTTGGGAGCGATCGGCATCGGTTTGGTGGCAGCGGTGACTCCGCTGGCCGCGGTCTTCCCACATGGAGCGCACACCCTTATCGGCCAGATCATGGACGGTCGCGGACTGGGCGGACTCAGCTGGATGCAGACTTCCGCGCTGGCCTGGTCGGTGGGACTGGCCGTGTGGCTGCTCATTCACACGATCAGGACCACCGTGAGAACGGTTGTCACGCAACGACGGCAGCGCCTTCTGGTGGACCTCGTCGCCGACCGCTGCCCCTCCCACAATGCCTACGTTCTGCCCGATGAGGGGCTGGCCGCCTACTGCGTTCCAGGGTGGCGCAGTCGAATCGTGCTCACCCGGGGGACGTTGGAGCGGCTCGAACCCCAGGAGCTTTGCGCTGTTGTGGAACATGAGCGCGCTCACGCGGGAGGTCGTCATGACCTTGTCCTGCTCCCGTTCGTCGCACTGCATCAGGCGTTCCCCTGGATTCCCGCGGTACGAACCGCCCGCGAGGTCGTGCCCGTGCTCCTGGAGATGATGGCTGACGATCGTGCGTCGCGGGCTCATGGCGTACTGCCGTTGGCCCGTGCCCTGGTACAGATGGCCTCTCCTGCCGCCACGGCCGCGGGAACCCCCGCTCTGGCGGAAACGGCAGTCGTGCACCGGGTGGAACGGCTTCTGCGCGGTGAGAGGCCGCAGTCGACATGGGTGCCGACGGCCGTTTACAGCACCGTGAGCCTCCTGCTCAGCGGACCGCTTGCCGTACTGATCGCCCCGTTGATCTGCATCGGGGTCCTGCAAGCCTGAGGGTCCTGCCAGGGTCTCGACGTTGCCCGTTCTTGCGAGCACGAGGCTTCTTGCCGAGGGCGGCTGAGCTTCCCCGTCCCGGCCCTTACAGCATTCATATTCGACGTGCTGTAGAACTTCTACGCAACGTAGAAGATGCGTTGGGTGCGGGAGTCTCATGAGCGGCGACAGACGTGAAGTGATCAGAGGGCGGCTCTCTGAACTGCGGTCCCGGCAGCGCAAGGCCGAAGGGCTGCGCCGTATCGCCGTGTCGGCAGCCGTGGTGGCACTCGTGAGCGGAGCGCTCGCGGCGGTCGCCGTCATCGTCCTCACTGAGCGGGGACGCACGTCCTTGGACGCGGTCAAGAGCTTCACCGTCACCGATCGCACACATACGACCGAGCCGGTGCGCTATCCGCAGACGCCGCCGGTCGGTGGGAACCATGACCCGGCGTGGCAGAACTGCGGCGTCTACAACCAGCCGATCAGGGATGAGAACGCGGTGCACGCCCAGGAACACGGTGCTGTCTGGATCAGCTACCGGCCGGATGTTCCTCGGGCCGAGGTCGAAAAGGTGCTCACTGCGATGGCCGGCCGTGATTACATCCTTCTCTCCCCTCATCCCAAGCAGGCGGCACCCTTTGTCGCCAGCGCGTGGTCCAAGCAGTTGATGCTGGAGAGTGCCGATGACCCCCGACTGTCGGCTTTCCTGCGCGCCTACATCAAAGGCCCGGAAACGCCTGAGCCCGGCGCACCATGTGATGGCGGAGTGGGGGAGCCCCTCCTGTGAGACGGATCTACTTGCTGGCGGGTGTCGCAGTGGCGTTGCTCGCGGCGACCGTCGTCTGGGGCGCGCTGATGCGTCCAGGTGCGCCGCCGGACACCTCCCCTGAGGCGGGGTTCGCGCGAGACATGCAGGTCCACCACTCGCAGGCCGTGCGAATGTCGATGATCGTGCGTGATCGGACCAGGGATGAGGAGACAAGGAGGCTCGCCTACGACATAGCGCTGACTCAGCAGCAGCAAATAGGCCAGATGTACGCCTGGCTGGAGACCTGGGGCCTGCCACAGACCTCCTCTGGGAGGCCGATGGCCTGGATGAAGGGCCGACATCACGTGGAAATGACCGCCAAGCCGGAACAGCCGACGCCCGAGTCCCCGCCTATGCCGGGAATGGCGACGTCCCGCCAGCTCAAGGAACTGGAGCAGGCGAGCGGACGTGACGCCGAAGTGCGATTTCTCCGCCTGATGATCGCTCACCATCAGGCAGGCGTGCAGATGGCCGAAGCGGCCCTCAGTCTGAGTGACGATCCGCAGGTGCGCCGGATGGCCACCTCCATGGTCGCCGCCCAGCAGAGCGAGATCGACTTGATGGAGCGGATGCTCGTCGCGCGTGGAGAGGCCGAGCGTACTCAATGACACTGAACCGGCACCGCGCGCCGCTTTCATGGCCAAGGTCAGGGATCAGCTTCAGACGTTTCGCACGACATCGCCCCCTCGTGCCCTGAGGGGAGCATGGCGGGGGATGTCGCGTACCGCGCCGGAGTCACGCCGGCGAACTTGGCGACCGGGCATCCTCTCTCGAACAAGTTGTGATTCCCGCTGTCATAGGCGCCTTCCGATGCTTCGGCTGCCCCCGCTATCATCGGGGAATGTCGATGATAGATTCGGGAGTGGCTGCGACAGCCCGGACCGAGCTGGCAGCCGCCGGCGCGTTGTTCCGCTCACTCGGTGATCCGATCCGGCTCGCGATCGTCCGGCTTCTGGCCGACGGTGAACGGCGGGTCGTGGACCTGACCGCAGAGCTGGGACTGGCGCAGTCGACGGCGTCGTCACATCTGGCCTGCCTGCGCGGTTGTGGGCTGGTCGTCGGACGGCCGGAGGGGCGGCAGATGTTCTACGCCCTGGCCCGGCCCGAGCTGCTGGATCTGCTGAGGGCTGCCGAGACCCTCCTGGCGGCAACCGGCGAGGCCGTGGCTCTGTGTCCGAACTACGGAGCCGCCGCATCAGATTTCACCGCTGCCGAAGGCAGAGTGTGCGGTGAGTGACGCATGCGGCTGCGGTCACGATGAACCCCGTTCACCCGGCGATGCCGAGGTAGCCGAAGAGCGCGAGCCCTTGCGGTTGTGGCAGGTGTCAGAACTGCGCTGGGCCGCGGTCGCCGGTGTCCTGCTGCTGGCCGGCTACGGCAGCGGGTGGGCAGGCGGACCGGATTGGGCTGCGCTGACCCTGCAGGCGTCGGCATTGGCGGCTGGGGCATGGACCTTTGTGCCTTCCACCCTGCGACGCCTGGCCAGGGGCAAGGTCGGTGTCGGAACGCTGATGACGATCGCCGCCGTCGGCGCAGCCGCACTGGGAGCAGTCGGCGAGGCCGCCATGCTGGCCTTCCTGTACTCCATGAGCGAGGGCCTCGAGGAGTACTCGTTGGCCCGTACCCGCCGTGGACTGCGCGCCCTGCTGGCGCTGGTGCCCGATGAGGCCACGGTGCTCCGCGACGGAGCTGAGGTGATGATCGCTCCCGCCGAGCTGCGTGTAGGCGATGTGATGCTGGTCAAGCCCGGCGAGCGGATCGCCACCGACGGGATCATCCGCGCCGGTCGCACCACCCTGGACGTCTCGGCCATCACCGGCGAATCGGTTCCGGTCGAGGCCGAACCGGGCAGCGAGGTGTTCGCCGGATCGATCAACGGCACCGGTGCGGTGGAGATCGAGGTCACCACCACCGCGGCGGACAACTCCCTGGCACGCATTGTGGCCATCGTCGAGGCTGAACAGGGCCGCAAGGGTTCCAGCCAGCGCCTGGCCGACAAGATCGCCCGCCCCATGGTGCCCGGCGTGATGATCGCCGCAGCGTTGATCGCGCTGATCGGCAGCGCGCTCGGTGACCCGCTGGTCTGGATCGAACGGGCCCTGGTCGTGCTGGTGGCCGCCTCGCCGTGCGCGCTGGCCATCTCCGTCCCAGTCACCGTGGTCGCCGCCGTCGGCGCGGCCAGCAGGCTCGGGGTGCTCGTCAAGGGGGGTGCAGCGCTGGAGCGCCTGGGCGTGGTCAAGACAATCGCTTTGGACAAGACCGGCACGCTGACTCGCAACCGGCCTACCGTCCACGAGGTGGTGGCCACCGGTCCCGGCTTCTCCAAGGAGCGCGTGCTGGCGCTGGCGGCCGCGCTGGAGGCGCGTAGCGAACACCCCCTGGCCCGCGCGATCTTGGCCGCCGCGGGCACCGTCCCTGTCGCCGAGGAGGTGGAAGCGGTCACCGGCGCCGGTCTCATCGGGTTCGTGGACGGCCGCCGGGTACGGCTGGGGCGCCCCGGCTGGCTGGAGCCCGGTGCTCTGGCCGCCGATGTGACCCGCATGCAGCACTCAGGCGCGACCGCCGTGCTGGTCGAGGATGACGGCCACGTGGTCGGTCTGATAGCCGTACGCGACGAACTGCGCCCTGAGGCAACCGAGGTGGTCACCTGGTTGCGCGACGGGGGCTACCAGATCGCGATGCTGACGGGCGACAACCGCGCCACCGCCGCCGCGCTCGCCGCCCAGGCGGGTATCGAGCAGGTGCACGGCGACCTGCGTCCCGAGGACAAGGCGACCATCATCGAGAAGCTGCGCGGCGAGCAGAGCACGGCGATGGTCGGCGACGGCGTCAACGACGCACCCGCTCTGGCCACCGCCGATCTGGGCATCGCGATGGGCGCGATGGGTACCGACGTGGCGATCGAAACCGCCGACGTCGCCCTGATGGGTGAGGACCTGCGCCACCTGCCGCAGGCCTTGGAACATGCCCGCAACGCCCGGCGGATCATGCTGCAAAACGTCGGCCTCTCGCTGGCCATCGTGGTCGCGCTGATGCCGCTCGCGTTGCTGGGCGTACTCGGCCTGGCCGCCGTGGTGGCCGTGCACGAGATCGCCGAGGTCGTGGTCATCGCCAACGGCGTCCGTGCGGGCCGGGTCCGCCCCTCGCAGATGCTCAGGAGCCCCGCCCCGGCAGCCGCCCCCGAAAGCGCACTCGCGTGAACATCACCGCTGTCCAGATGCCGGCGACGACCATGCTTTGACGCGCTGTCTTCCTCCGCCCGGAATGCCGCCAAAGGAACTGGTGACGGAGTGCGGCGACAGTCCCAGCCGCGCCGTCAGCGATCACCACAGGGCGTCGAACCGGACTTCGAAACGGGCCCCAGCCGCGTGATCGCGGTGGCGCGGCCCGCTTCGAACGCTTCATGCAGCAGGCCACCATCGGATTCGAGACGGCTGACGCGTGGCGACTCTTCTGGGGGCCGGATCGACATCATGGCCGGACCGTCGTCGCCTGTATCCGTGTCATGCCGCGCGAGCAGCAGATCGGCGGCCGCGAGTTGTGCGTCCCTGGCGAGAAATGCCGCTCTCAGTTCCGCCGAGTGGCGGCGCAGACCGACACCGGCGATCAGCTGGGACGCCAGCGAGGGTTTCTCGCGCTCCCGGGCCCGATCCGCGACGCGACGCGACCGCAGGACCAGCACGTGGGTCGCTCCGTCGCGCAGCGCCTGCTGGAAGGGGATCGACTCGGCCACTCCCGCGTCGTAGTAGAGCCCGGATCCGATCGCCACCGGTCGCCCGGCGAGCAGGGGCAGCGCCGCGCTCGCCCGCAGCGCCAGTCGCAGAGCGGACTCGTCGACGAGATCCGCGTGCAGATCCACCGGACGCCCCGAGACGACGTCCGTGGCCAGGGGGTGGAACTCGACCGTGTTCGCCAGCACGGAGACGTAGTCGAGCGGGAACTCCCGGGTGTACACGACCTCGACGAGCTGCTCGACGTCCACAATCGGACGGGCGCGCAGCAGGTTGCGCTTACGGATCAGCGTTCTGGCGAAGATCGGATCGGTCCAGCCGCGGAGCCCCTCCGGTCTGGAACTGAGCAACCAGGCAGCCGAGATCGCGCCCGCCGACGACCCGTACACCGCGTCGAACAGCGGCAGCAGCCCGAGCTCGTGGATCGCCAGCGCCATTCCGGCCGAGACCGTGCCGCGCATGCCGCCGCCTTCGATCGCCAGCGCGATGCGATGCCCATCGCTGCGAGCACCTGGTCTGCTGCCCTTGGCGGCCCGCTCTACGAGGACCGACAGCAGCCGGTGCCTGGTCTCAGTGCCCTTCATATCCTCTCCAGTTCGTTGACGCGCCCGTCCGTTCGCATCCAGCCCCGGCCGATGGCCGCGTGGTGGGAAAACCTCGTCATGATGCGGTCGAACTCGTCGTTCTCCCGCGGTGAGCGGTACGCGCGAGCTCTGCCGATGCCTCCCGCACGGGAGACGGCTCTCGCGCGGGTGATGGGGTCAAACCGGCATCCCGCCGGACCAGGATTCGAGCGACATGCCGTGATCATTACACATTGGTCTGACCTGGGTGATCTGGTGCTCTGTCCCCGGGCAGCCCTGGACCTCTCATCCGGCCTCGTACTGCGTGCCGGGGAGCGATACCCGTCACGGAGCACGGGTGAGGAGCGATCGGCCGCTCGCTCGCGCCAGGCTCCGCGACGGGCTGTCGGCGCGCTGCTCCAGAAGATCACTTAGTTTCGGCGGTGTGAAGGAGATCATCACGTACCTGGAGATGAAGGCGCGAAGCCACCTCAATCCCTCTGCCCCCGTCCCCGGGCTGGTCCTGGAGTTCCTGGATCGTGACTCGCCGGTGGTCGTGGACCTCCAAGCCCGCATCGGCGCCCCGTACGGGTGGGAGAGCGCGAGCCGGACCCCGGAGGAATGGTCCGTCTGGTTCGCCGAGCATCCCGACAGGACCTTCTGGCTGCTGTCCTACGAGCGTGAGCCGGCCGGCATGCTTGCCTACGATCTCCATCCCGGCGACGAGGTGGAGATCGAGACTTTCGGGCTGCTGCCCGAGTTCGGCGGCAAGGGCCTCGGTGGGTTCGCGTTGACGCTGGGAGTCGAGCGAGCGTGGCAGCTGACGCCCTTGGTGAAGCGGGTCTGGCTACACACCTCATCGCTGGATCACCCCCATGCCCTGCCGAACTATCACCGGCGCGGCTTCCGCACCGTCAGGACCGAGGAGAGCGAGCGTGGCCGAGGAGAACCCAGCTGAGTAAGGCCAGGTGAGTGCCTGCTGCGCTCGTCGGCCAGGTGCAGCTTCGGCAGACGGCCAGCATCGGAAGCCCGGGTCAATCATGAGTTGATGCTGTGAAGGCCGCGTCGAGAAACAGGCTCTGCCTGGGGATGCCGCGGGTGACACGGTCCCAGCTGTTCTGATAGATGATGACGGCTCGTCCGGCATCCGAGCGGAATGCATAGCAGTCCACTCCGAAATGAGTGCCGCCATGCCCGTAGAGGGCGGTTCCATTTCCAAGGGTGTAACTCGCCATCCCCATCCCGTAATTAAGGTCTCCGCCGGTAGTCGGCGTCGCGCGCATGAGAGTGAGCCATTGTCT
>NZ_BBYK01000078.1 GCF_001570365.1 Microtetraspora fusca
AATCCCTCCCCGACGACCCACCCGCCCCCTCGCCCAGCGAGACGTCTGGCCCTTCGTCCAGTGAGGTGTTCGACTCCACACTGGCCGGGACGTCTACTCCTTCGCGTCCCGAGGCGTCCGATCCCGCATGCCCCACGACAACCGGCCGCTCGCCAGCCAAGACGCCCGACCCGACGCGATCCGAAGCGTCCGATCTCGCGCGCTCCAAGGCATCGGCCTCTGGGCACTCGAAGACATCCGGCCCTTCGCGCAGTGAGGTGTTCGACTCCACTCCGGCCGGAACGGCCACTCCTCCCCAAGGCGATGCATCCGATCCCGCGCGCTCCAAGACATCCGACCGTTCGCCAGCCGCAACGTCCACCTTCACGAGCGGTGAGGCGTCCGCCTCTTCGTCGGCCGACGCGTCCGGCTCACCGGAACGCGGGGCGTCGGGGCGGGGCGCCGGCGACAACAAAGGCGCTGTGGCGGAGCAGCGGAGACCGGGACGGGGACAGCGACATGGATGCGGTGCGGACTGGGCGACGCCCGGCGGGCTCGTCTCGGGACGCACGCTGCCCGGGCTGCTGCTGGCCACCGGACAGTTCCTCCCCGTCACCGACATCCACCGGCTCGCCCAGACCTCCGGCCTCACCCGCCTGGTCATGGACGCCGACGGATGCGTCCTCGACGTGGGACGCACCGCCCGCCGCGCCACCCGACGGCAACGCCGCGCCATCCTCGCCCGCTACACCCGATGCATGGTCGACCACTGCCCCATGCCCGCCCACCTCTGCCAGATCGACCACATCACCAACTGGTCCGACGGCGGCGCCACCGACCTGAACAACCTCGGCCCCACCTGCCAGTTCCACAACCGCGACCGCTACCGGAATCCCGAGCACTACCGGCTCCACCGCGTCGGCAAGAACCGCTGGGGCTTCACCTACCTCGGCCCCCGGAACAAGCGGAGGTGAGACCTCGCACGGCCGTGGTGAGCGGCGACGCCTCCCCGCCCACCCCCGCGCTTCGGCGGTTGTCGCCGGACGCCGGTGAGACGAAGCACCTGAGCACGGTCACCAGCGCGGCCCGATGATTGCTCCCGGCAAGCGCCGCCGGCCACGCGCTCGGCCTGGCGCTGGCTGCGCTGGGGCAACGATCTCGATCCATACGAAGCCGGAAGCGGAAGGGGGCGTCGTGCTCGCGCGGGGAGGCCGCCGAACGTGTCGTGGGTGGCCCAAAGCGTGATCACATCTGACGTGATCACGGCCTGTCCGCCGCCGGCGGATACTCAAACAGTGCGCGCCGCGGATCGGCGCGGGCCCCGTCGTGAACCCGCTCGGCGGCGTGCCGCGCCTCCCCCGGCCCGGACGACAGTGATCCGCTCAGGGGACCGCGCCGGTTTGCCCCCGTTCGCGAAACTCTTTGAAGGCAGCACCATGGCCCCCCATCCGCCTGGACGTCACGGGCACGACATCCAGGCCGAGGCCGCCCGCTTCCGGGCCGCTGTCCTTCGGACACGGCGTCCATTACTGCCTGGGAGCGCCGCCGGCGCGGGCTGGAGTCCGAGGTGGCGCTGGCGACTCTCTTCGACCGCCTGCCCGGCCTCGCCCTCGCCGTCCCCCGGCGGAGCCGGCTCCATCCCTCGTTCCTCAGCTACGGCTGCCGGACGCTGCCGGTCGTGACCGGTTGGCCGGGCCGGACATACGCCGGCCCCGGCCCCGTGAGGGGGCCGGGGCCGGCGAGGGGTCAGCGCAGGCAGGCGTCGAGTTTCTGCTCCAGCGCCCGCTTGGGCGCGGCGCCGACCCACGATCCCCTGGTCTCGCCGCCGGAGTAGACGACGAATGCGGGGACGGCGGTGACGCCGTGCCGGGCCGCCAGTTCGGGCTCCTGCTCGATGTCGACCTTGACCACGTCGAGCGTGTCCGCACGATCGGCGGCCAGCTCCTCCACGATCGGGGTGACCATGCGGCACGGATGGCACCACAGGGCCCAGAACTGGATCAGGACGGGCCGCTCCGCCCGCAGCACGCGGGCGGAGAAGGTCTCTTCGGTGACGCTGTCCACGGGGGTCGCGGGCATGCGGGGAATCTCCTTGTCCGAGGTACGGATGGGGTTGTCGCCGCCACGGTGTGACGGCGGGGCGGGGGCTCAGCCCGTCTGTCCGCCGAGCGCGACGACGTCGGCGAGCGGCCGAGGGAGGGCCGGGGACGCCGCATCCGCGACGCGGTGGTTCGCGACGTCCCGGGCGATCTCCTCCTCCACCAGGCTGTTGTTGACGGCGATCGCGGCCGCCGAGGCCATGCCGGCCGCGGTGATCACCTGCGCCCGGCGGTCGGCGACATTGCCCACCGCCCACACGCCGGGAACGCTCGTACGGCCCGACGGGTCGGTGATCGGCCAGCCGCTCTCGTCCCGGGCGCAGCCGAGGCCGGTCAGCAGGTCGTCGTGGGGCACCATGCGCGGGAAGAGGAACACCGCGCCGCGCGGCACCACGCTGCCCTCGGCCAGCTCGACCCCGCGCAGCCGGTCGTCGTCCACCACCAGCCGCTTGACCAGGCCGTCGATGACCCGCACCCCGCGCGCGGCCAGCCGCTCGCGCTCCTCACCTGTCACGTCCATGGTGTGCGGGAAGAAGACGATGTCGGCCGACCACTGCCGCAACAGCAGCGCGTGCCGCACCGCTTCCGGGTGGGTGCCCAGCACTCCGATCGGCTCGTCGCCGACCTCGTAGCCGTGGCAGTACGGGCAGTGCAGCACGTCCCTGCCCCACCGCTCACGCACTCCGGGGATGTCCGGCAGCTCGTCGCGCAGCCCGGTGGCCACCACGACCCGCCGGGCGGGGAGCGCCGGGCCGCCGGCCAGGTGCACCTGGAAACCGTGCTCGATGTGGTCGACCCGGCCCTCGATCACGTCCACGCCGTACCCGGCCAGCTCGGTCCGGCCCACCTCCAGCAGGGCCGCCGGAGGCATCCCGTCCCGGGACAGGAAGCCCTGCATGTGGGAGGCCGGGGCGTTGCGCGGACTCCCGGCGTCCACCACCGCCACCCGGCGGCGAGCCCGGGCGAGCACCAAGGCCGCGCTCAGGCCGGCCGCGCCCGCGCCGACCACCACCACGTCGTATCCGAAATCGTTCGTTGCCACGTTGTTCGTATCGCTCACGGCGACCACCTCCGCCCGTAGGCTGCGGCTGCCGGGCCTAAAGTGCCAACCTTTGTTGCCGATTCTGGGAACGCCGTCGTGCCGGCCCGCCTCAGTACGGCAGCCGCCGCCCGCCGGGCGTTCGCAGGTCCAGCGGGGCCATGGTGGACTTTCTGCCCTTGGCCTTCCTGATCCGCCGCATCGTGGCTCCTATCCCAGCTGCTCAGCTGTCCGGTCTCGGGCGTCCAGCTCGAACCAGACGGCCTTACCCTCGCCCGTATGCTCGACGCCCCAGTCGCGGGACAGGGCCTCGACGAGGAGCAGCCCGCGTCCGCACTCCTCCTCCTCGGACATGTGCCGCACCTGGGGGAGCACGGAGCCGGCGTCGGCGACCTCGGCGCGCAGGACGCCGTCCCAGGCCGAGAGTGTGACGACCGGCTCTCCCGAGCCGTGGCGCAGCGCGTTGGTGACCAGCTCGCTCACGAGGAGTTCCGCGGGCTCGATGTGCTCGCCGTACCCCCAGGCGGTGAGCTGGGCGCGGACGAGTCGCCGCACGGCGGGTGTCGAGGACACGTCGCGCGGGAGGGTCCACGAGGCGCGCCTGTCACACGTCACCGTGGCGACGTGGGCGGCTTCAGCGGCGGGTCCGGCGGGTCCGGCGTACGCGCCGTGTCCGCAGTGGGCCGGCGGCCGCACGCGATCACGCGGCCTGAGCATAGGAAACCCTGTGTACGGGAACGCTGCGCCCGTCGGGCAGCAGCTCGCCGGTGTCCTCGAAGACCACGACGCCGTTGCAGAGCAGACCCCAGCCCTGCTCGGGGTGGAAGGCCACGAGACAGGCGGCGCAGTGATCCGGAGCGTCCGCGGACGGACACGGCGGGTTATGCAGGCACATGACGGTCACCTCGCTCATCCGATGCCGGAGAAGCCGGAGAGTTCGTGGAAGGCCGACGGCCGGGCGACCCGGCGCAGCAACTCCCCGAGCGAGGAGTTGACGGTGCGCGGCCTTTCGAGCATCAGGTTGTGGCCGGTACGCGGGAGGACGACGAGATCGGCGCCCGGCAGCGTGTACGCGATCGCCTCGCTGTGCGCGACCGGGGTGACCATGTCGTCCCCGCCGACCAGGACCAGCGTGGGCACGTTCCGCAGCACCGCCAGGGCGGCCCGCCCGTCGTGTGCCAGCAGCGTCGCGTAGAAGTCCCCGATCACCTCGATCGGAGTGGAGTCGATGATCCGGACGGCGGCCGCCCACACCGCGGGCGACACGTTCGACGCGAACGAGTACCGCCGCACCAGCAGGTGCAGGAGGTCGGCGACGGCGCGGTACCCGTGCCCGCCCATGATCGACGTCCCCGCCAGCACCTTGAGCAGTCCGGGGACGAACGGCTGCAGCAGCCGCGCGCCGTACGCGGGCAGGCCCAGCGTGACGTGGTCCAGCCCGCCCGCCGAGGTCGCCAGCAGCGCGACCCCCGCGACGCGGTCCAGGAACAGGTCCGGGTGCGCCTCGGCCAGGGCCATGATCGCCATGCCGCCCATCGAGTGCCCGACCAGGACCACCGGCCCGGACGGGACGATCTCTTCCAGGACCCGGTACAGGTCCCGGCCGAGCTGCGCGATGGTCGCCGATCCGGCGGGGCCGCGGCCCGACCGGCCGTGCCCGCGCTGATCGTACAGAACGAGCCGGGCCTGGTCGGCGAACGCGATCCGCTGGTCGCTCCAGCAGTCAAGGTGGAGCGCCAGACCGTGGCAGAAGACCATGGTCAGCTCGGCGTCGGCCCGGCCGCCGACCTCCACGTACAGCTCCAGGCCGTCGTCGGCCGCGACGGTGCACACCGTGCGGGCGGCCGGAACGTCGGTCCCGCCGTCCCGCGGTGCGTCCGGCAGCACCTCGGCCAGGGCAGAGGTCAGGGCGTCCGTCAGGGGGCCGTCAGGCACGACATTCGGCAGGGCGCCATCCGGCACCGCATTCGGTACCGCACTCGGCACTGGATTCGGCACTGGATTCGGCACTGCTGGATTCGGCACTGCTGGATTCGACATTGCGTCCGACATGGCATCCGGCTCCGCGTAGGCGTCGTCCCGGCGCCCGATGTCGATCCCGTCCGCCGCCCGGGGGCCGAGCCCGCGGATGGTGGTGGGGTCGTACGTGTCCGACGACGGTCCGTGAAGGCGATCGCTGAGCATTGCCGCCTCCCTTCGCTTGCCGGTCGGGTCGCTGGGCGACGTCATCGATGGCCTGCTTTCGACTCCCACAATCGCGCCGTAGGTCCCGGCCGTCTGCGCTGGCAGCCGCCATCTTGCGGGCATGCCTGCGGCCATCCCGGCATTCCTGGTAGCTGCAATGACGGGGCGGCGACCGGCTGCCACCCTGGAGGTGTGTCGTTGAGTTGCCTCATCGTGGACGACAGCGATCACTTCAAGGAGGCCGCCCGCCGACTGCTCGAAGCGGACGGCGTCGTCGTGGTCGGCGTCGCGTCCACCTCAGCCGAAGCGCTGCGCCAGGCCGGCGAGTTCCGGCCGGACTGCGTGCTGGTCGACATCGACCTCGGCGAGGAGAGCGGGTTCGATCTGGCCCGGCTGCTCACCGACGCGACGGCCGGCGGTCCGCCGTACGTCATCCTGATCTCGACGTACGACGAAGGGGATTTCGCGGAGATGATCGCGGCCAGCCCGGCTGTCGCGTTCCTCCCGAAGCCGAACCTGTCGGGCTGGGCGATCGGCTCGATCCTGCGCGCGGCCGTCGGCGAAGGGGCGTGACCCCGGGGACTCCCGGTGCTACCGCGACTCAAGGAAGGCGAGCACCGCGAGGACACGGCGGTGGTCGTCCTCCGTCTCCGGCAAGCGCATCCGGGACATGATGCTGCGCACGTGCTTCTCGACGGTGCCCTCGGTGATCCAGAGCTTGTGCGCGATCCCGGCGTTGGAACGCCCCTCCGCCATCAGGGCGAGCACCTCGCGCTCGCGGTCGGTCAGCAACTCCAGCGGGTCGTGCCTGCGCCGCGCGGTGATGAGCTCCGTCACCAGGGCGGGATCGACGACCGAGCCTCCGTGGGCGATCCGTTCGAGCGTCTCGACGAAGTCGGCCACGTCGGTGACCCGGCTCTTGAGCAGATAGCCCACCCGGTGCCCGGCGGCGAGCAGCTCCATGGCCTGGTCGACCTCGACGTGCGCCGACAGCATGAGGACGCCCGTCTCGGGGAACTCCTCGCGGATCACGCGGGCGGCGTCGAGCCCCTCGGTCGTGTGCGTGGGGGGCATCCGGATGTCGACGACGGCCAGCACCGGGCGGCGTTCGCGCACCAGGGCGAGCAACTCGTCGGCGTTCCCCGCCTGACCGACGACCTCGAACCCCGACCTCTCCAGGAGGCTCGCCAGCCCCTCCCGCAACAGGACGTCGTCGTCCGCCAGGACCACCCGTGTCCGGTCCTCGTCCACCGCATCGCCGCCATTTCCGTGGTCGGCCGCGCCCGCGGGACGCAGTGGACGGAACGCCGCGCCGTACCGGCCGGCCACGGGCGCTCTGAGCTGCGTCAGCGTCGAACGTGCCTCCGGTTCCGTTCGGAGTAAAGTGGAGGCATGCGCGCGCGGCTGATGTCGTTGCTGCTACGCCCGACGCGCCTGCCCGTCCTGTGGGGCATCATCGTCAGCGCCTTGTTCGTAGCGGCGGAGACCTTCCTGACCGACCCGCTGGAGAGGTGGGCGCCGGGCAGTTCCCTGGGGATAGTTTACCTACTCGGCGTTCTCGTGGTCTCGTACGTCTGGGGGCTGCGGCTGGGAATCGTCACCGCCGTGGTCAGCGGCTTCGCGTTCGATTACTTCCACCTTCCACCTGAGCACACGATCACGCTCTTCACCAGCTGGTCGTGGATCGCGCTCCTCATCTTCATCGTCGTCGCCCTGCTGGCCGGCTGGGCCGCGGCGCTGATCCGCTCCCTCGTCATCGAGGCGGACAATCGGCGCCGCGAGGCCGACACCGACGCCAAGATGTCCCGGCTCCTCCTGCGCACCGAGCGTGTGCGCTCGGCGCTGCCGGCCGCCTCCCAGCGCCTGGCCAAGGGGCTCGGCCTGCCGTTCCTGACGATCGAGGCCGACGCGGTCCCGGGCGACGAGGAGCGCACGGCGCTGCCGCTGGTCGAAGGCACCACCAGGCTCGGCACGCTCCTCGTCCCCACCGGCCTGCCGGACACGACCATGCGCCGCCTGCGCGAGCGTGTCGTGCCGTCCCTCGAGGCGCTCCTGCACGCGGCCCGCGACCGCGAGGCGATCAGCCAGGCGCTGGAGACGAGCCGCGACCAACTACGCCGGATCGCCGACGTGCAGGCCGCGCTGCGCCGGGTCGCGACGCTGGTCGCACGCGGAGTCCCGCCGTCGGGCATCCTCGACGCCGTCGCCTGCGAGGCCGGCCTCCTCCTGCGTGCGGACTACACGGTGATCGAACGCTACGAGCCCGATGACACGGTCGTCATCGTGAGCTGGTGGAGCAAGGAGGGCTCCGCCTCGATGCCGCCCGTGGGGTCGCGCTGGCCGGTCAGGGAGCACAGCATCGCCGACCTGATACGGAGGACCCGGCGTCCGGGCCGGGTGATGGGGTACGAGGCCGCGACCGGGGAGCTGGCCGAGTGGGCCCACACGCAGCGGATCGTCTCCGCGGTCGGCAGCCCCATCGTCGTCGAGGCGCGGCTGTGGGGCGTCATGGTCACCCTCTTCCGCGCCCCGGAACCCCCGTCGCACGCGGACGAGCAGCACACGCTCGAGTTCACCGAGCTCATCGCGACCGCGATCTCCAACGCCCAGGCCCGCGACGAGCTTGCCGCCTCCCGCGCCCGCGTCGTCGCGGCCTCCGACGAGACCCGGCACCGCATCGAACGCGACCTGCACGACGGGGCCCAGCAACGTCTCGTCTCGCTCGGGCTGGAACTGCGGACCATGGAGTCCGGTGTGCCGGAGGAGCTGGTGGAGCTGAGACAGCAGCTGTCCCACGCCGTCGAGGGGCTGACCCTCGTGCTGGAGGACCTGCGGGAGCTGTCCCGGGGCATCCACCCGGCGATCCTGTCCAAGGGGGGCCTGGGGCCCGCGTTGAAGATGCTCGCGCGCCGCTCCCCCGTCCCGGTCGAGCTCGACGTACATGCCGACCGGCGGCTGCCGGAGCGGGTCGAGGTGGCCGCCTACTTCGTGGTGTCGGAGGCGCTGACGAACGTGGCCAAGCACGCCCAGGCGTCCATGGCCCGGGTCGAGGTGGACGCGGACGACGCGCGCATCAGGATCTCGGTCCGCGACGACGGGGTCGGCGGAGCGGACACCCGCGTCGGCTCCGGGCTCATCGGCCTGAGCGACCGCGTCCAGGCGCTCGACGGCACGCTGGAGATCGTCAGCCCCTCCGGTCAGGGCACCACGCTGATAGCGACGATCCCCCTCGACAACAGCGGCTGACGGCCGTCGAGCCCATGTTCAAGGGACGTCGGGACGGTCGGCGAGTGGCAGGCGGACGACGAAGCGCGCGCCGCCCGCCGCCGACTCCTCCACCGTGACGGTCCCGCCGTGGGCCTCGGCGATGTCGCGGACGATGGCGAGGCCGAGACCGGCGCCCCCGTGGCTCCGGCTGCGGGCCGTGTCCAGCCGGGCGAACCGTTCGAAGACCCATTCACGCTCGGCCGGGGGGATGCCGCAGCCGTCGTCGGCCACGACCAGCTCGGCGTGGCCGCCGGCCTCGCGCACGTCGACCTGGAGCACGTGCTTGCCGTGCCGCTGCGCGTTGTCCAGGAGATTGGCGACGAGTCGCCGGATCTCGCGGCAGACGACCTCGACCGTCGTTCCCGGCGTGAGCCGCGGCAGCACCGGCAGCGGGTCGGCG
Source organism: Microtetraspora fusca (assembly GCF_001570365.1). GTDB lineage: Bacteria > Actinomycetota > Actinomycetes > Streptosporangiales > Streptosporangiaceae > Microtetraspora > Microtetraspora fusca. The sequence goes on from NZ_BBYK01000078.1 coordinate 8,969, forward strand.
CGCGTGGCGATCTCGCTCTCGACCAGCTCCGCCAGATCCACCCGGGCCGTCTCACCGGACGCCCGCATCCCGACCTTGGCCAGCACGAGGAGGTCGGAGACGATCGCCTGGAGGCGGTCCACGTCCCGCAACGCGCGGCCGAGGAGCTTGTCCAGCTCCGTCGTGTCGGGGTGAAGCTGGGCCTCCTCGAGCTGCGTACGGAGGCCCGCGATCGGGGTGAGCAGCTCATGCGCGGCGTCGGACACGAACTGCCGCTGCTGGGCGAGCATCCGGTCCATCCGGTTCCGGGGGCTCTCCGCCTCGTCCGGCATCGCGCCGTTCACGGCCTGGGCCGGAGCGGCCACCGACGTGCCCTTCGTGCCGTCGACGGGGACGGGTCTCGGGTCGCACTGACACATGACGCTCATCCAGAATCCTTGTCACGTCCAAGAGCGGCACCGTCCGGACCGTGTCGAACCGGCGGTTCCATCGGTTCGCGCTGCGAGGCCCGTCCGCCCGCTCATCCGGGCCTGCTCATCCGGGCCTGTTCATCCGGGCCTGTTCGTCCGCTCGTCCGGCCCCGCTCGTCCGGGGTCCGGAGAGCCGAGGGTGCCTTTCTTCAACGATGACGTCCCGTCGCCGCGCTGTCTGTGCGGGCAGCCACCATTTCCGCCCCCATGCCAGCCGGGTTCCCGGCATTACCGCCAGCCGGTATGCCGGGACCGCCGCGCGCGAACGACGCGGGCCGGCCTAGCCGCTTCGCGGGCCTACGGCTCGTCCGTCCCGTGCGCCGGGACGGGCCGTGTGTTCGGGGCGGGCAGCACGCCGGTCCGGTGGAGGTGGTCGCGGGCGGCGGCGATGGCCTCGGGCGTGGTGGCGAAGACGTGGCCGGCCCGGTCGAGGTCGGCGATCACCCCCAGCGCGTGCAGGGGCTGGTGGTGGCCGTCCCTGATGCCGGAGATGTAGACGGTGATGCCGCGCCGTCGCAGCCGGGTGACGGCGTCGCCGAGGACGAGGGCACCGCTGGCGTCGATGGCGGTGACCCGGGACATGCGCAGGATGACCACGGACACGTCGGCGACGTTGGAGAGCTGCAGCAGGAAACGGTGGGCGGCGGCGAAGAACAGCGGCCCGTCCAGGCGGTAGGCGACGATGTGCTCGGCGAGCAGGGCGTGCTCCTCGTCGGTGTGGTCGCCGGGCAGGTCGGGGCGCAGCGGCATGGCGTCCAGGCGGACGTCCCGCGCGATGGCCCGGAGCGCGAGCGCCCCGGCCACGATCAGGCCGAGGACGACGGCCTGGACCAGGTCGAGCGCGACGGTGGCCAGCGCGGTCAGCACCAGGACGACGGCGTCGCCGCGGGTGGAGCGCAGCATCGCCTTGACCGAGCCTGCCTCGACCATACGGAAGGCGGTGGCCAGCAGCACACCGGCCAGCGCGGCCAGCGGGATCTTGGCGACCAGCCCGGAGGCGGTGAACACGATCACCGCGAGGATCGCGGCGTGGGCCAGCGCGGCCAGGCGCGACTGGGCCCCGGACCGGACGTTCACCGCCGTACGGGCGATGGCGCCGGTGGCGGGCACACCGCCGAACAGCGGCGTGACGAGGTTGGCCAGGCCCTGTCCGAACAGCTCCCGGTCGGGGTCGTGCTTGTGGTTGACGCTCATGCCGTCCGCGACGGCGGCCGACAGCAGTGACTCCAGTGCGGCCAGCGCGGCCACGGCGACGGCGGGGGCGATCAGCGAGCCGAGGGCGGAGACGTCGAGAAACGCCAGGGACGGCGCGGGCAGGCCGGCGGGCAGCTCGCCGATGCGGGGCACGTCCAGGCCGGCCAGCTCGGCGGCCAGGGTGGCGGCGGCCACGGCCAGCAGGGAGAAGGGCACGGTCGGGCGCAGCCGCGCGCCCGCGAGCATCAGCGTGGCCACGGCGCCGGCGATCGCCGGAGGCCACCAGTTCGGGTGGGCGAGGAAGTCACGAGCGGCCTGCCAGGCCACCGCGGTGACCTTGTCGCTGTGGGAGGCGGGCACGCCGAGCGCACCGGGGATCTGCTGCAAGCCGATCACGCAGGCGATGCCGAGGGTGAACCCCTCCACCACCGGGGCCGGGACCAACGCCATGTACTTGCCCGCGCGCGCCAGCGCCAGCGCGATCAGCAGCAGCCCGGCCAGCACGCCGACCGTCAGCACGCCGGAGGCGCCGTGCGCGTGCATGATCGGCACCAGCACGACCGTCATCGCACCGGTCGGTCCGGACACCTGCAGCCCCGAGCCGCCGAAGACCGCGGCGATCGCTCCCGCGACCACCGCCGTGGCCAGCCCGGCGGCCGCTCCCAGCCCGGACGAGATGCCGAACCCGAGCGCCAGCGGCAGCGCCACGATCGCCACGGTCAGCCCGGCCAGCAGGTCGCGGCGCGGACGGCGGGCGTAGGCGGCGATCTCGGCCCGCTCTGGCAGCAGCGAGCGCAGGCGGGCCCGGCCCGCCGACATCAGCGTGCTCACGAGGCGCCGCTGTTCGCTTCGTCCGCCAGCAGCTCGCTGAGCAGCTCGTTCTGTCCCGTCAGCTTCTCGGTGAGGAGGACGCGGGCAGCGCGCAGCAGCTCGGCCACCCGCCCGCCGGCCAGGGCGTACACCATGGTGTTGCCCTCGCGCTGCGCGGTGACCATGCTCGAACGGCGCAGCACGGCCAGGTGCTGCGACAGCCCGGTCGGCTCCACCTCGATGGCGGCGAGCAGCTCGCGCACCGACATCGGCCCGTCCTGGAGCAACTCCAGCACCCGGATCCGCACCGGGTGGCCCAGCAGCCGGAACAGCTCCGCCTTGGCCTCGTACAGCGGCACCGACATCACACGTCCGCCTTTCCGTCCGGCCCCGCGTCGCCGTCCCTGCCGGGGCGCGGCCGGGCCGCACCCTGTCTCCTCGCCGGCGGCTCCTGGCCGGCCGCGCCGGCGAATGCCCTGTTCACGTCACTCCCGTGGTCCCGTCATCGCATAAGCAACACAATGCAATTGCGCAGTTTCGCAATTACGATACATCTGAGCACCGCCCGCCCCACGAGCAGGGGCACGGCGACAACGGAAGCTCGCCCCGCGATATCGGATGCCAGCCGCGTACGGCGCTCAATAGGGTGATGTGATGACGATCTTCGGCTCGGCCATCGACGTGCGACCCCTGTTCCCGCGCGAGCGGCGGGCCATGCTCGACCTGCTGCGCGCCCTCGACCCGGCCGACTGGGCCAGGCCGACGGTCTGCCCGGGCTGGGATGTGCACGACGTCGCCGGCCATGTGCTCAACGACTACATGCGGCGCCTGTCCGGCAGTCGGGACGGGTATGGCGGCGCCGTCTTCGGAGACGATGAGACGCTTCCCGCCTATCTCGCGCGTGTCAACGAGGAGTTCGTCCGGGCGACCCGCCAGCTCAGCCCACGGCTGCTGATCGACCTGCTGGAGCACCTTGGACCGCGCCTGGACGCCGTCTGGGCGGCACACGATCCGGAGGCGCCCGCCTACCTGAACGTGTCATGGGCAGCGGAGGACGTCGACAGCCCCGCCTGGCTGGACATCGGACGCGAATACACCGAATTCTGGGTCCACCAGCAGCAGGTGCGCGACGCCGTCGCCCGTCCCGGCGCGACCGATCCGGAACTCATGGCACCCGTCCTGGATGTCTTCGCCCGCGCCTTGCCGTACGCCCTGCGAAGGCACGACCGCCCAGAGGGCACAGCCGCGCACCTGGAGGTGCTCGGACCGGCGGGGGGCCGATGGAGCACGGTGTGGCAGGGTGGCCGGTGGCGGATGGCGACGCCGGCAGATGAGCCGGCGGCGCGCGTCTCGATGAACCAGGACACCTTCTGGCGGCTCGCGACCAGGGGCATCACCGTCGAGGAGGCCCGTCGGCGCGCAGAGTCGAGCGGCGACCCGGAGCTCACCGCCGCCATGACGACCCTGCTCGCGGTCGTCGCGTAGAACGGCGATGGCCGAAGTGCCGCCGGGACCGCGGTTCGCGCTGCCGTGCCGGGACAGCGGGTCTCGGTGGGTCGGAGGTGGACCCAGCGGTGTGGTTCCGCAGCTCTGGCACTGCCCATGCGATCGCCGCCACGGTCACTGTCGTGAGCAGCCCACCGGCGCAGATCACCACTCGGGGACCGAGGAGTGACGCGGCGGCCCCATGCAGCAGGTTCGCGATGTTCGGGCCTCCGACGAGGACCACGGTGAGCGATCCCTGGATCCGGCCGCGCATGGCGTCGTGGGTGTGTGCCTGTGTGATGGCGTTGCGGAAGGTGCTCAGCACGAAGTTGACCGCACCGCCGAGGACGAGCGCTACCAGTGCGACCCACAGCTGTGCGGCCAGTCCGAGGAACACGACGGTGAGGCCCCACGCGGCGGCGGCCGCCGCCATGAGCGCTCCGTGACGTCGGGCGCGCGTGAACGTGCCCGACAACAGCCCGGCTGTGACGACCCCGGCCGGATAGGCGGCGTAGAGCAGTCCCAACTCCACGCCGCCTCCGGCGGCGCCGCCGTAGGTGTGGTGGGCGAGTTCCGGAAACACGGCCACCGGCATACCGAAGACCATCGCCGCGAGGTCCACCGCGAGCACCGCCACCAGCAGCCGGCCGGCCGCCAGGTACCGGAAACCGGCCACCACCTGGCCGATCGTGGGGCGACGCCGTCGGCACTGTACGGCCGGATCGTTCGGTGATCCGGCCGGGTGCGGCGGCAGCGGCGGCAGCTTGACGACCGCCCACACAACGGCCAGCAGTGCGACGGCATCGAACAGGTACAGCGCGCCGAGCCCGACAATCGGGATCAAGACCCCGGCCACCACCGGTCCGAGGATCGACCCGGCGTAGCGGGTCAGCGAGCTGAGGCCGTTCGCCGCCGGGAGAAGCTCAACGGGGACGAGGCGGGGCACCACGGCGCCCATCGTGGTCATGATCGCCGCGAAGGACAGGCCCTGGCAGGCGACCAACACCATCAGGACCGGGACGGAGCGCCCGCCCAGCACGGCTTGGATCCACAAGGCCGCGTACGTGAACGCGAGGCCGCAGTGGGCCGCCAGTAGCACTCTCCGCCGGTCCATGACATCGGCGACCGCGCCGATCCCCAGCGCCGCAACGACCAGCGCGACGAACGACACCGCCGCCGCCGCGCCCACCGTCGCCGAGGATCCGGTCATCGCGTACAGCTGCGTCGGCACGGCGACCACGCTGAAGGAACCGCCCACCGCGCAGACCGCCGATGCCGCCCACAGTCGCCGGTACGCCGCGACGGCCAGTGGGCGGCGGTCGACCGCGTAGGCGCCGAACGATCGGACCCCTGACATGGTCACAGCCCGGCGCCCGCGGCCGGTGTCTCCAGGCTCACCACGTCGGCGACGACGCAGGCGATGTTGTCGGGGGCGCCGGCGGCGTAGGCGTGCGCGACCAGTTCGTCGAGCACCTCCTGGGGTGCGCCGGGCCCGGTCAGAACCTCGCGCAGCGACTCGGCGGGGACGACGGTGGACAGCCCGTCGGAGCACAGCAGGTACCGGTCACCGGCCGCGGCCTCGTGCAGCGACAGGTGCGGCCGGGCCCCGCCCGTGCCGGTCAGCGCTCGCGCGAGCAGCGCGCGTCGCGGATGCGAGGCCGCTTCCTCCGGGGTCAGCCGGCCCTCGTCGACCAGCGACTGGACGTAGGTGTGGTCATGGGTGATCTGGAACAGCTCCCCATCACGTACGAGGTAGGCCCGGGTGTCACCGATGTGCACCAGCGCCAGCCGGGAACCCGACCACAGCAGTGCGGTCAACGTGGTGACCGCCTCGCCCGACGGCGTCGACGCGGCGATCTCCCCGATCGCCCGGTCGGCTTCACGGACCGCGTCGGAGAGAGCGCCGAGCAGGTCCTCGGCCGGGACGGCCATGGTCTCCAGCGGTTTGAGCGCGTCGACGGCCGCCGCACTCGCGAGGTCCCCGGCCGGGCCGCGGACCCCGTCGGCCACCGCCAGCAACCGGGGACCGGCGTACGCGGTGTCTTCGTTGCTCGTGCGCACCAGTCCCGACTCTGACCGGGCGGCGTAGCGGATCCCCAGTACGGTCGCCGTCTCTTCCACGGTGCTTCCTCTTCCCGACAGGTAGTCGATGAGGAACGTGGCCAACTGCCCGCGGGCGGCGGTTTCGGCCAGCACCTGCTCCCAGTAGCCGGCGATCTCTTCGGCCGCCGCGCTCGCCGGCAGGTCGCACACCTGCCGGATCCGGGCCAACGGCATGCCCAGCCGCCGCAGCCAGGCGATCAGCCGGGCCCGCTCCAGTTGCGTCGGATCGTAGAACCGGTATCCGGACTCTCCGTCCACCGCGGCCGGCCGTAGCAACCCGAGTTCGTCATACAGCCGCAACGCCTTCGGCGACAGCCGGGTCGCCCGGGCGAACGCTCCGATCGTCAGCAGCCGCACCGCTCCTCCTCGTCCCGGCCACGGTGGCCGGTACGGACGATGCTGCTGCTTCACCCAGGGGGAAGGTCAACACGCCGCCGTGTTCCCGGCCCGGCCGACGCTCTTGACATCGGCTAGGATTAGTGCAAATGTCCGACATCTACATACATGGGGAGGGTCAGTGTCGCGGATGACGTCGCCGGTACGGCAAGAACCGCTGGTCATACAACTCTGCGAGCAGTTCCGGCGGATGATCGACGACGGGACCTGGCCGGTGGGCACCCGGATCCCGGGCGAGAACCAGCTCGCCTCCGAGCTCGGCGTCAGCCGAGGCACTGTGCGGGAGGCCCTGCGCGCGCTGAGCGTGGCGGGCCTGCTGGAGCCGCGCGTCGGCGACGGCACGTACGTACGCACCAGGGACGAGCTGGCCGCCATCCTCACCCGCGACCGCCGCGGCGGCGACCTGGAGGACATCCTGGACGTCCGCTCCGTCCTGGAGACCGCCGCCGGTGTGCGGGCCGCCCGCCACCGCACCGAGGAGGACATCCGCGCGCTACGCCGCGCCCTCGCCGACCGCGCCGCGGCCGACGCCGCCCGGGACGTGGACGCCTACGTCGAGGCGGACGCGGCCTTCCATCGCACCCTGATCCGCGCCAGCGGCAACCCGCTGCTGCTGCGCCTGTACGAGGCGGTCAACGAGAGCATGGTCGCCTCCATCCGGCGGACCACGTCGCTCCCCGAGGACCCCCAGTTGGGCGGGCTGCACGAGGCGCTCGCGGACGCCGTCGAGGCGGGCGACGCCGAGCGGGCGCACGCCTGCGCCGCCGAGCTGTTCCGGGAGGTCGGGTTCCTCAGCGCCGTGTCGGGAGAGCCGTCGTGACGACCCGGCCCACCGCCGCGTCGACCACGTCCGCGACCCCGCGCACCGTCGGCGACACGCGCGGCGCGGCGCACCCGGCGGTGAAACTGCTGGCCGTCCTGCTCGTGGCCGGCTGCCTGCGTCCGGCGCTGACCTCCGTCGGCCCGGTCCTGGACCTGATCGGCGCCGACACCGGCCTCGGCACCACCGCCCTCGGCGCCCTCGGCGCGCTGCCGCTGCTCGCGTTCGCCGCCCTGTCCCCCTTCGTCCACGGGCCCGGCAGCCGGTTCGGGGCCGAACGCGTGGTCCTGTGGGCGATGGTCGCGCTGGCCGCCGGCATCGCCGTACGGTCGCTGCCGGGCAACGCCTGGCTGTGGTGCGGAGCCGCCGTGGCGGGCGCGTCGATCGCGGTCGGCAACGTGCTCGTCCCCTCGATCGTCAAACGCGACCATCCCGGCGCGGTCTCGCGGGTCACCGGCGTCTACACGTCCGTGATGACCGGCTTCGCGGCGCTCGCGTCGGGCGTCGCCGTCCCGATCGCCGCCGCGACCGGGAACGGCTGGCGGTGGTCGCTCGCGGTGTGGGCCGTCCCCGCGCTGCTGGCCGCCGGGGTCTGGGCGCTGCGGATGCGCGGCACGCGCTCCCGCGCGGCGGCCGCCGGGACGGCCGCGCCCACCGTCTCCGCTGTGCGGGAGAAGCCGGTCTGGAGGTCGGCCGTCGCCTGGCAGGTGACGTTCTTCATGGGCCTGCAGTCCACGACGTTCTATCTGCTGGTCAACTGGCTGCCCACGATGGAGACGGCGCGCGGGGTGCCGGCGAGCACGGCCGGCTGGTATCTCTTCCTCTTCCAGGCCGTCGGCATCGTCTCGGGGCTGGCGGTGACCGCGGTCATGGGCGCCCGCTCCGACCAGCGCGCGACCGGCGTGCTGGTCAGCGTGCCGATGGTCGCCGCGATGGCCGGCATGCTGTGGGCTCCCGGCTGGAGCCCGGTCTGGGTCGTCCTCGCGGGGATCAGCTCGGGGAGCACCATCGTGGTCGCCCTCGCCCTCATCGGCCTGCGTACCCGGACCTTCGCGCACACCGCCAAGCTGTCCGGCATGGCGCAGTCGGTGGGCTACCTGCTCGCCGCCGCCGGCCCGATCGCCGCGGGCCGGCTCGCCGACGGCACCGGCTCCTGGACCCCCGTCATCGTCCTCATCGCCGGGCTGGCGCTCGCGCAGACGTACGTCGTTCTGTGGGCGGGCCGTGACCGCTACACCCACCCCGAGCCGGCGAACGCCTGACCGGCGTACGCGGGCCCTCTCGCGGCGCGGTGGCGCCGTACCGCGAGAGGGCCCGCCTGGGGGCGCCGGTCAGGCGGCCGCGCGGGCGGCCAGCGCGACCGTGGCCTGGCGGGTGACGCCGTTGACCGTGACGGCGACCACGACCTGTCCCGGGCGCAGCGCCGTGATGGTCCCGGTCTCCGGGTCCAGCACCGCGACGTGCCAGGGCTTGGCGTCGGCGCGGTCGCCGACGTACAGGTTCGGAGAGCCGGACCAGTCGGCCGAGACGGGATGGGCGACGGGAACCGTACGGCCGTCCTGCGTCAGGGTCGCCGACACGCGGCCGGACCCGCCGACCTGCACGGAAGCGGGCGCGGTGAGGGTCAGCTCGTCCACGTGCGGACGGACCTGGGTGCCGATCCAGGTCGGCGCGTCCACGAACCAGTTGCGCCGGACGTGCTCGGCCTCCTTGGCCGTCACCGGGTCGACGCCCCACAGCGACCAGCCGGTGAACCCTCCGTCGTCGGCCGCCGTGGCCGGGTTCTTGCCGGAGTTGCCGTTGATGAAGTACGGCACGGCGTCGACGTGCGAGGCGTGGAACGTCCCGACGTGACCGCCGATGTAGGCCGCTCCCTTGCCGGTGGTGCGCTGGAAGTCGGCCAGCCAGCTCTCGACCAGCGCGGCCTCCTTGCGGTCGCCGAGCTGGCTGCCCTTGCCGGGCGTCGGGTCGCGCGGGGGCACGTGGAACAGCACGGCGACCGAGCCGATCGCGGGGTCCTTCGCGGCCGCGTCGAGCTGCTTCCTGAGCATGGCCACCTGCTCGAACCCTCCGCCGAGCAGGTTCAGCCGCGAGGTGTCGAGGGTGATGAAGCGGGTGCCCTTGTGGTCGAACGTGCCGTAGGTGTCGCCGAAGACCGTCTTGAAGTTGTCGATCTTGCCGCCCATCACCTCGTGGTTGCCGGGCACGTAGTGGAACGGCAGCTCGCCGCCGAGTTCCTCGTCCAGGATGCGCTTGGCCAGCGCGAAGTCCTCGGGGGACGCCTCGTCGACGAAGTCGCCGTCGATGATCAGGAAGTCGGGCTTGGCCGCCTTGATCTCCCGCAGGGTGCGGCGGACGTTGGCGACGATGTCGCTGCCGGGGTCGCGCGCCACGAACTGACCGTCGGACATGACCGCGAACCGCCACGGCATGCCGGCCACCGCGGCGCCGGTGCGGATGACCGGGTCGGCCACCTTGGCGGCGGGCGGGGCGCTCACCGGCGGCGGCACCTTGGCGACCAGCCCGTCGACGGCGATCTCACCGTTGTACAGCTGGTCGGCCCTGGTCTCCGCGACGTAGAAGCGCCGGAGCTTCAGCGGGTAGTTCACCCCGGGCGGAACGGCGAACTCGACGTACTTCCAGCCGGTCCAGGTGAGGTACGGGCCGCGCAGGATCTGCGACTGTCCCTGGGCGTCGTAGAACTCCAGGCTCGGCCACTCCCCGTTCCCGGACGAGCGGATCCACATCCCGAACGCCTGCGGCTGCCCCTCGATGGTGATCTGCTGGGGCGGGCTGGCGTAGGCCGCCCGCGTGGCCGTCGACTGGGTGAAGTCGTACGCGAGCCGCAGCCCGCCGCCGCTCTGGCCCGGCGTCGGCGACAGCGACCCGGTGGCGCGCGCCGCGGAGAACGTCCAGGAGGCGGCGTCCTCGAAGTCGGCGACCGAGACGTCCTGGTAGCCGACCGTCACCGGCACCGCGGTGGTGGCCTTGCCGACGGAGACGGTGATCGTGCCCGAGCCGGTCGCCTTCTTCGACGTCACCGTGAACAGGCCGTGCTCGGCGGGGGCGACGTCGAACAGGGCCGTGTCGTAGTCGAGACGCACGTCGCCGGGCTCGATGGGGGCGGAGTTGCCGTTGCGGTCGTAGCCCACCACGCCGAAGACGCCCGAGTCGTCCGCGCCGCCGAGGCCGACCAGGTCGGCCGTGGCGCCGAGCCGTACGAGGGGCTGCAGGACGGTGAGCTCGATCGTGCCCTTGGCGCCGCCGCGCGAGGCGGTGACGGTCGTCTGGCCCGAAACCGAGGCGTGGAAGACGCCGTCGCGGCCGACCTGCCCGTGCACGGCCGGCGTGGCCCGCCACGAGGGCGCGCCCTCCACCGGGCCGTACGTCTCGTCGTAGCCGTCGGCGGTGAGCCTGCGGGTGAGCCCGGGGAAGACGCGGTCGGTGCGTCCGCCCGTGGTCGGCCCGGTGCCCGGCGCCTTCACCGGATCGGCGGCCGTCTCGACCCAGAAGCCCTTGAGCTTGCCGCTGCCGGCGGGGGCGTAGAGGGCCAGGCCGTTGGGGACGTGCCGCTCCTCGCCGTCGGAGGGGCTGTTCTCCACGCGGGCGTCGGCGGAGCCGGGCTTGCGGGCGAGCATCGTGGAGGAGCCGCCGCCGTCGAGGTTGATCGCGTTGCGCGCGCCGAGTTCGGCCATCATGGCCCCGAGCTCGGTGAGGGTGACGCCCCGGCTGTCGGCCTGGCGGCCGTCGACGGTCAGCATGTACATCGTGCGGCCGTCGGCGGAGAAGCCGAGGGCGGTGCGCGGGTGGGCGGCGTTGTCGGAGAAGACCTGGGCGACGCCGTCCTTGACGACGATGTCACCGCCGCCGATCGCGGTCTTGACGGCGCCGCCGTCGGAGGCCTTCGGCTGGTACGCCACGTCGACGCGGTCGCCCGGCTTCAGCCGGGCCAGGGCCGCGGCTCCGGCTTCGCGGCCGAGGAGGATCGTCGTGCCCGCCGGGATCGGGCCGCTGCCGGCGGCGGAGCGTACCTCCGCGACGGCGCCGTCGCGGAGCACGACCTCGGTGACCGTGGCGGCGCCCGCGACCGCGCGACCGCGATCGTAGGAGCCCCACAGCGGGGTGAACACGCCGACGCCATTGGCCTGGATGAGCTGGTTGAACTGGGTCAGGGTGATCGGGTCGCCGCCCGCTGGAGTGGCGGTGCCGTCGAAGCGCATCTGCAGGACGCGCCCGATGCCGTCGGGCGTGAGCGCGACCGCGTTGCCGTGGCCGGCGACCGAGGACTGGACGAGCTCTCCGTCGCGGACGCCGACGCCCTGGGCCGCCCCCGAGTTGTTGATGTCGAAGAAGTCGCCGTTGACGGCGGCGATCGCGCGGCCGCGCTTCACCGGCCCGGACAACGGCTCGGTCTTCGACACCTCCCCGGAGAAGACGTAGCCGGCGCTCGCGCCGCCGGTGAGGTCGGCGGTGATCGCGTCGGCGCGTAACCAGCCGGCCGCGTCGTAGCGGTCGAACGAGGTGAGCGTGACGCCCGGCGCGACCGGCCGGGTCTGCTTCGCCGTCTCCAACTGCTGCGTGCCGGGGGTGGCGAGCAGCGTGGAGGCGGCCGGATAGGAGGACGCGGGGGCCGCGTCCTCGACGAGGGGATGCTGCGGCTGCGGGGGTGATGCGTCGGCCTTGGCGGGCCCGGTGGTCGCGCTGAACGCGAGCAGCGGGGCGAGGAGGGCCACGGCCAGCAAGCGGGGGTGGTGACGTTGTGACACGAGCGAACTCAATCGCGTTCTGGTTACAAGTTTCAAGACTTCGACGTGTCTTAAAAGAAAACTTCATCCGACCCCGGCGATCTTCCACCTGACCCTCGACCCGACCTCCACACGCGCGGATATCGCCTCAGACCTGGGTAAACGACAGCCACCGCCAACGCCGCCCGGTCACCGAATCCACCCCGGGAAACCCTCGCCTTCCTTTACAACGTAGATCACAACATCGGGTGCCGCGATCGCAGCCGGTATGCCCTCACGCAATCCGGCCATGGGCTCCCCCATCGAGTTCCAGCTCTCACCGATCCGAACGTCGGCATCGCCGCCGCTCTTGCGCGCCTCCCGATCAAAGCTGGGACACGCGCCGGATATACCGATCGGCGGGGAGGATCGAGTCATGAAAGCCACCCGTCTCCTCCCCTACCCAGCGCTGCTTGTCGCGGGCGTGTCCTACGTACACGGCGTATTGGCAGGACGTTTCCTCGAACTGCGTCCAACCAGCGAATACTGCGCGGACAAGCCGTTGGGGTCCCCGGCGACGAGTTGGACGTGGTTGCTGCTCACCCACCGATGCCGATGGAGCGACGGCACCACCACGGACCTGGTCCCGGCGTACGTCAACCCCGTCGTGTATGCCTGCTTGGCACTCGCGCTCACCTGCACAGTGGTGGCCGTCCGGACCGCCCGCCGCAACAGGTCGAATCGGCTACGATCTATCGCAAATTAGCCGCAATAGCAAGGAAGGTGCACATGGCCGATCGCAGCTCCTCCGTGCGGCGGTCGCTGTTCCTGCACGCGCCGATCCGGCGAAAGCCGCGCGCGATGCTGGAGCGGATGCTCGAACTGGTGGATGATGACACGCCGCCGGACGGCCCCGACGGCCCCGTCGCGGTGCTGGAACGGCGGCTGGCGGAGCTGCTCGGCAAGGAGACCGCGCTCTTCTTCCCCAGCGGGACCATGGCGCAGCAGGTGGCGCTGCGCGTCCACGCGGACCGGCGCGGACGCCGCGCGTTCGCCGCCCACTCGCAGTCGCATCTGGACATGTGGGAGAAACAGGGCTACAACGCCGTCCACGGCCTGTGGTTCCACCGCACGGGCGACCCCAACGAACTGATGACGGCCGACGACCTGGCGGCGATCGACGAGCCCCTCGCGGCGGCCGTCTGGGAGCTGCCGCAGCGCGACCTCGGCGGCCTCCTGCCGGAATGGGACGATCTCCGCGACCAGGTCGCCGTCGTACGAGCCTCGGGCGCCGCCGCCCACTTGGACGGCGCCCGGCTGTGGGAGGCCCAGACCTACTACCGGCGGCCGCTGGACGAGATCGCCGCGCTCTTCGACTCGGTGTACGTCTCGCTCTACAAGAGCCTCCAGGGAGTGCGCGGCGCGGTGCTCGCCGCGGACACCGCCACCGTACGCGCCGCGCGCGTGTGGCGGCAGCGTCTCGGCGGCGGCATCGACGACGCGTGGCCGCTCGCGCTGGCCGCCCTGGTCGGCCTCGACACCCGGGTCCCGCGGATGCCCGCCTACCGTGAGCACGCGATCGCCATCGCGGCGGCCGTCAACGCCGACGGCGCGGCCCGCGCGTACCCCGATCCTCCGCAGACGCCGCTGTTCCACGTCCATCTGCCGGCTTCCAAGCGGGCGGTCGAGCGGGCCGGCGCGGACATCCTCGCCGAGCACGGCGTCCAGCTCTGGGGGCGGGTGCGCTCCGGCCCGGATCCCTCCCGCTGCGGCTTCGAGATCAGCGTCGGCGAGAACGCCATGGAGTTCGCTCCGGACGAGGTGGTCTCCCTCGTCCGCGACCTGCTGGCCCGCGCCGCCCGCTACGAGAAGTGAACGGCCCGGCGGCCCGAGGCGTTCTCCGTCAGCACGTCACCGTGGCCGCCGTGGGCAGCGCGCCGTCGGTGAAATAGCGGTTGATGTGGGCGCGGGCGCAGGCGTTGACGCCGTAGAGCGTGTGGCCGGGGCCCTCGTGGCGGACGGTGACACTGCCCGGCACCTGCGCGAGCACCCGCTGGACGGCGTCCGACTCGCCCCAGGCGCCCGCGCCGAGCATCGGCGGCAGCCCCTTCGGCAGCGGGGCGGGCGGGTTGGTGACCGGCACCGGCCAGCCGACGCAGCCGAGGCTCCCGGTCGCCAGGGTGTTGGCGGCTCCGGCGTCCGGGGCGACCTTGCGCAGCCGGGCGACCAGCGACTCCAGTTCGGCGCGGCCGGAGGGACGGGGCCAGTCGAGGCATTCGGTGACGCCGGTCGACTGGTCGGGATAACGAAGGCCGCGTTCGGGGACGAAACCGGAGGCGTCACCGGCGACTGCCGCGCGGATGTCGCGCGCCAGCTTCGGCCACGCCTCGGCGCCCTGCTTGGCTGATCACATGGCGGCGAAGAGCTCGGGGTCCTTGGCGCGGCAGGCCTCGGCGTACCCGCGGTTGGCGTCGGCGAGCCGCCCGAATTCCGCGTCGTCCTCGGGGAACCTCGGCAGTGGGAGCCGGGTCCAGGTGCACGGCAGGCCGGTGCCGAGGCCGCCGAACTGCTCGCCGTACCCCCGGGTGTCCCACGTGACGATGTCCATGCGCTCGCGGAGCCCGGACCACCAGTCGAGGGACTGGGTGAGCGCGATCCGCGCCCGGCCCGCCGTACGCCACCAGGACGATGCCTTCGGAGCGGCCGGTGGCCTTGAGCCGGCCCAGTTTCAGCGTGATCGTGCGGCCGTCGGCCTTTCCCCGGTCGACCGGAACCTCGAGGTCGGCGCATTCCATCCCGACCTTGTCGCCGGGGCAGGGCTTCCAATCGAGCGGATCGGCGGCCTGCGGGGTGTGCGCGCCCGAACCCAGCAAGGTCAGGGCCACGGCGATTGATTTCAGCATGCCGATCACGATCGCGGAACCGGCGCCCCGGCCGCGTCGGACCGGGGGCTGGTTCGGGGGCAGGCGGATCAGACCGGGGGATGTCATCCCGCCGCGCCACGACGGCGCCCGTCAGCCGCCGGTTCGCGGGCGAAAGCTCACCCCTGTCACTCATCGGATCGGTGCCGCTCCGGGAGAAGCTCGGCCGGGACGCCGACCGCGACGAGGAACGCGGACGCCGCGGGCGTGAGGCTGAACCGGCTCCACACAAGGTGCTCGACCCGGGACGGCGCGTCGGACACCGGGACGGTGACCACGCCGGTGAGGTGAGGCGTGTAGGTGGACGCCAGCATGGCGATGCCGAGCCCCCGCCGGACGAGCCGGGCCATGAAATCCGCGGCGGTCACCTCGAAGGCGACCTCGCGGCCGAGGCCCGCGGCCGCGAAGGCCTGGTCGGACTGGATCCGCCCCGCCGTACCGGCCGGGAAGTCCACGAACACCTCGGACGAGAGCCGGTGGAGATCGACATGCGGCTCCCCCGCGAGCGGATGCCCCGGCGCGACCACGGCGACGAGCCGGTCACGGGCGAGTACGTGGGAGCGGACGCCCTGCGGGCGAGCCGTGGCCGGCAGGCCGAGGAAAGCGACGTCGACGGCTCCCTCCTTGACCTGTTCGACGAGGTCCTCGCTGGCGCCCACGCGCAAACCGACGCGCACGTTCGGGTACTTCCGGCGAAAGTCGTCCAATACGGCCGGGATGTCGACCGCGGCGACGGTGGGGATCACCCCCACGCTGAGCCGTCCGCGCACCTCCCCGACAGCGGCGGCGACCTCGGCCACGGCGCGCTCCGCGGCGTCCAGGCATTGGCGGGCGGCGGGGAGGAACGCCTCACCGGCCGGCGTCAGCCGCACCATGCGGCTGGTGCGGTCGAAGAGCCGCGCGCCGAGTTCACGTTCCAGACGCGCGATCTGGTGGCTGAGGGCGGACTGGACGACCAGGCACCGCTCGGCGGCGCGGGTGAAGCTGTTCGTCTCGGCCACCGCGAGGACGTAGCGGATCTGCTGGAGCTCCATGGATCTATCGTGTATCACGATAGATGATGTGAAAAACATGTGTTGGACTCATTGATGCCGCGAGCCCCAGACTCGTCGTGTGAGAAACACGGCGACACACACCATCTCGACTGGAACCACCGCAGGCCGCCCGTACGGGAACCTGGCCGGTACGGCGGCGACGGCGCTCGCGCCCGTGGTCTGGGGCACGACCTACATCATCACCACCGAGTTCCTTCCCCCGGGGCATCCGCTGTTCGCCGGGCTGCTGCGGTCGTTGCCCGCGGGCCTGATCGCGCTCGCGATCACGCGGACGTTCCCGCGCGGGACGTGGTGGTGGAAGGCCGCGGCGCTCGGTGTGCTGAACATCGGCCTGTTCTTCCCGTTCCTGTTCACGGCCGCGGAGCGTCTGCCGGGCGGCGTCGCCGCCACGCTGGGGGCGGCTCAGCCGATCATCGTCGCCGCCCTGGCCGTGATGGTCCTCCATGAGCGTCCGTCCCCGCGCCGCTTCGTCTGGGGTGCGGTCGGCGTCGTGGGCGTCGGCCTGGTGGTGATCGGCCCCGCCGCGGCCTTCGACGCGGTCGGGATCGGGGCCGGCCTCGCCGGAGCGGTGGTGATGGCGTTGGGCGTGACGCTCACCAAGCGCTGGGGACGGCCCGCCGGAGTCGGCCCCACGGCGTTCGCCGGATGGCAACTCACCTCCGGCGGCCTGTTCCTGGTGCCCGTCACGTTCCTCGTCGAAGGGCCGCCGCCCGCGATCGACGGCACCGCCGCCATCGGCTACCTCTGGCTGGGGCTGGTCGGCGGCCTGCTCGCCTACGTCCTGTGGTTCCGCGGCGTGACCGCGTTGCCCGTCACGTCGGTCGCGGTCCTCGGCCTGATCTCCCCGATGGTCGCCGCGCTTCTCGGCGCCCTCCTGCTCGGCCAGACGCTCGGCCCGATCCAGCTTCTCGGGTTCGCGCTGTCGCTCGCCTCGATCGTCGCGGGACAGCTTCCCCCGCGCACGCCCAGGCGCCGCCGCCCCGATGTCCTCGCGGCGTCCGAGCACCACGCCGCTGCATGACACTGTAAAAGCGCCAACGCCGTCCCCCGCTCCCCTTCATGTCCCCTCACTTCGCCGCCTTCGCGAGGTCAGGGGCGAGGAGCGACCGGGGCGGCGCTTCGGCCTTCTCCCGCCCGCCGAGCCGCTCGTGCAGGCGCCGGGCCGTACGGACGAATCCGCTCGTCCCCTTACGCGCGGCGATCTCGGCGACCTCCGGGAGCGTGCCGCGGGCGTCCGCCCGGCGGGCCGCCTCGACGGCGAAGGTGAGCGCCTGGGTGTGGGCGGAGTGCGCGCGCTCGCCCGGCCCCGGCAGGTAGACGGGCAGCAGGCCGGTCATGATCTCCCAGACCTCCCGATGGGCGCCCTTCCTCGCGCAGGCGTCCAGCGACGAGGTCACCTGGCTCAGCTTGACCGAGGCCCGCCGGAGGAGGAGGCCGAGTTGCCTGCCGCACTCCACCGCGGGCAGGCAGCCGGCGACGATCGCGCGCAGCAGCAGCTCCTGACCGCGCTCAGGCGTGTGGTACCAGCCGTGCTCCGTCAACAGGGAGGCGACCAGCAGCGCCAGCCCGTCACCCACTGGTCCGTCCTGGTGGAACAGCTCGGTCACGTGCTGCTGGAAGGAGAAGGGCCGCTCCCACAGGTGGAGCAGGTGGGGCACGAGGTACATGGCCACCGCTTCCCGGTTGGAGGGCAGGATGAGCCGCCAGTACGCCATGGCGACGCTGTCGTTCCGGCGCCAGGAGGGCGGATCGGCCAGGAGCGCGTCGACCAGTTCCATCCCCGTCGGCTCCAGCAGGATGCGGGGACGCAGCGTGGGACCGGGCTCTCCCGGCTCCCGGTCGTGGGTGTAGTCGCCGTCGGCGTGGGCCCAGTCGACGCGCGTCACGGGCTCGGGCCGTTCCTTCAGCCAGCGGGCCAGCGTGGCGCCCGCCTCCGAGGTCAGCCTCCCGGCGCGCTCCACAACGTCGGCATCCACCTCCCTCGGCAGGCGGAGCAGCGCCTGCTGCAGGTCGGAGGGCAGCGCCCGGACGCTCGCCCGTTCGTAGCCCTCCAGGCGGGCGACCAGCACCGCGGGGTCGATGTGCCCCGAGGTGAGGGTCGGGGTGGCCAGCAGGTACGGCGGGAGCTCCCCGGCTATCAGGGCGGCATGGATCTCGGCGCAGCGCAGGAGCACGGCCCACTGCGGCACGGAGAGGGTGTGCGCGCCGGGCAACCGGTCTCGCGACGTGGCCGGCGCGCGCTTCAGCCGGCGCCCGTGCTCCCTCGACCCGGGTGAGGTGCCGAGTCTCTCCCCTTCGGCCGGTTCCTCGCCGTTCTGGAGGGCGCCGGGTCCGACTTCGACCAGGTCGAAGGTGATGAAACTCCGCACCGGATCGACCAGGCCGTCGAGGTCGACCTCGACGTCACCGGCGGAGGTGCGCAGGTCGATGCCGCCGACGTAGGCGGGCGGGGTCACGGGCTCGGAGACGGGCGGCTCCTGGCCGGGGTCGGCGGCTTCGCGCAGCAGCGCCTCGGCCCAGTGCTCCGGCCGCGACCAGTGGCGCCGCCTGTACAGCTCGTCCCGGCCGGCCCGTGCGCGCTTGCCGCGTGGCGCCTTCCTGGCCGCCGGGTTGCGCACGAAGCCGTCGAGCCAGCGCTCGAACGCGACGCCGCTGTCGAGCTGGGCGTACGTGCCGGCCAGGTCGTCGCGGGCGGGCGGGAACGGCTTGCGGGCGGGCGCCTTGAACGACGGAAGCGGAACGGCCTGGAAGTCGTCGTCTTCCACCGGCGGGGAGTCCATCTCGCCGTACGCCTCGGCCAGCCGCGCCACCAGGTCCGCGGGCAGCACGGTCGCCGCCTCGCGAACGGCCTCGGCGCCGATCGGCGAGAAGCGTCCGGCGTGCTTGACGGCCAGCCGTACCGCCCGCTCCTGCACCTCGTACGACTCGCACAGGAAGGCGGACGCGAGCGCGGGCGCCAGATGGTCGAGGTCGTCGCCGGCGTCGCGGGCCGCCTGGTCGAGCCAGGTCAGCCCGGCGCGGACCAGCTTGCCCTCGGCGCGGCACAGCAGCGCCTCCACCGCCTCGTTGACCTCGTCGCCGCTCAGGCCGCCGGCGCGGCGCAGTTGTTTCAGGGCCAGCTCGGCCACCGGACCCGGTGCGGCGGGCAGCAGCCGCAGGTAGTCGCGGGAACGCTCCTGGCTGGGAGCGGGGTCGAGCAGGTCGTGCAGCCGGACGAAGAAGCGCAGGTCGGCGGCGTTGCCGCCGCCGAGCAGGAACCGCCGGACGCAGCCGTCGACCAGCAGGTCGCGGCTGACCCGGCCGGTGCCGACCAGGTCACGGAGCGAGCGCAGCCAGGAGCGCCGGTCCCGGGCCCATTCGGGCGCTCCGAGCCGCTCGTCGCGCAGCGCCCGGCCCACGCCCTCGGCCTCGAAGATCCGGTGGACCAGGTGCTCGGTCAGCGGATCGCGCTCCAGGTCGGGCGGGTTGGACACCCAGGCGACCACGAGCGGGTCGTGGTCGGGCGGGACCGCTCCGGTACGGCGCAGCAGTTCCAGCGCCAGCGCCGCGCTGTCGTCCCTCGCCTGTGCCCGGGTGCCGCGCAGGCGCAGGGCCAGCCGTACGGCGAGGTCGGCCTGCCACTCCGCCGGACGTGCCGCGATGACCCTGAGCAGCGGGCCGAGCTCGGTCTCCGTTTCCCAACGGGTGAAGTCCCGCCGGTACAGCCAGGTCGCGACGGCCGCCGCGCCGCCGAGCGTGCCCGCTCCGGCGACCCGCATCGGCTCGATCCAGGTGTCGCGCTCGCTCCAGTCCACCCAGAACTCCTGGTGACGGCGGCGCGCGATCGTCGTCCACCACTCCCCGTGCGCGTCCTCGCTGGAGGCGCCCCGGGCCATCGCGGTGCGGACGAACTCCTTCATGGCCCGCTCCTCGGCCTGGGACGCCTCGGCCTGGCGGCGCTCGTGGCGCTCATGGGCTTCCTGCCTGGCGACGCCGATGTGGCCGGGCAGCTCGCGGGCCACCTCGCGCCGTCCCGCGTCGTCGAGACCGAGCACCTCGGCCGCCGTCCGCACGGCGTCGCCGGTGGCGATGACCTTGCGCACCCTCTCCCAGGCGGTCACGCGGTCACCGCCTGTGCCGTGAAGAGACGCGGGTGGACGCGGGAGCCCGGCAGCACGCGGCCGCCATACGGGGACGGCCAGAGGAGGGCGCCGGCAAAAGATATAGGGGAACAGACGTCGAAGCACGCCTGCGTCGCAGTCGTCATGCCGCAGAGGCTAGAGATCACCTCCGACAAAACCCCCGCGAACGTGGGCCGCAGCGCTGCGACGCCCCAAAGCGTTGCCGGCCGGAGGCCGGCGGCTGGACGGAACCAGCCGCCGGCCCCTGTGCGCCGTTACGGGTTGACGGTGATGACGAAGTTCGTCAGGTTCCTTATGTTCGTGTGGTTGTCGGCCAGTTTGAGGTTGTTGAAGGTGGCGGATCCCACGGCCGGACCCTGGCCGGGCTCCGGCATCTCGTTCGCCCAGATGCCGAAGCCGGACTTGGCGTCGTAGGCGTCGCCGCTCTTGTGAGCCCCGGAGATCGAGACGTTGGTGAACACCGTGTCGGTCACCGGGTTGAGCGGCTGTCCTCCCACATAGGCGGTCTGGAACATGATCCCGCTGTACGTCGGATCGACGATGTCCACGTCGGTCACCCGGATCGCCTGGAACTTCTTCGACGCGGAGAAGACCCAGATCCCCGGGAACGTCTGCGCGCCCCAGAAGTGGCCGCCCGACCGGACCACCGAGATGTTCTCGAACTTGGTCTGCCCCGGGCCGAAGTCCCGCATCGGGATGCCGAAGTCGAGCGAGCTGATCGTGATGCCGGAGTAGACGAGCGTGTCGGCGATGTAGACGTTGCGGACGGTGTTGTTCTGTCCCCCGTACACCGCGATGCCTGCCGCCCGCCAGGTCAGGATCGACGTGAGGTTCTCCAGGACGTTGCCCTGCTGGTCGGCGTTGACCGTGTCGACGGCCGCGAACAGCGCGAAGCTGTCATCGCCGGTGGCGCGGGCCTCGACGTTGCTGACGAGGTTGTCCGAGCTGCCGTTGGTGAAGTTGCCGCCGTCGGCGAACGTGTCGCGTATCCGGGAGTTCTTGATCGTGATGTGGTCCACGTTCGCGCCCCAGTACATGCACACCTGGTGCTCCACCCAGATGTTGTCGATGGTGATTCCGGAGACGCGCGACATGTCGAAGACCTTGCCGGGACCGTCGATGCGAGAGGTGTAGTTGCCGAAGTAGGCGAAGTTCGCGAACGTCGAGCCGTTCGTCGACGCCTGGGTCGACCACCCGACGTCGGTGTTCTCCTGGTTCGCCGGGGAGACGAACCTCGTGTACCAGGGTCCCGCGCCGATCACCTTGACCGGCTTGCCGTACACCTGGAACTTGCCCGTGGTCTGGTAGGTGCCGGCGGGCAGGTAGACGCCGACCAGGTTGGTGTCCTGGCGCGCCCGGTCCAGGGCGTTCTGCACGTCCTGCTGCGTGAAGCCGGTCGGCACCGCGTAACGCGCCGGATCCGGGTTGTCGACCGGCGAGACCTGCTCCAGGCTGACGAAGTCGATCGCGTACGTCGAGGTGTTCGCCGGGTCCTTCTGCAGCCTGATCTTGCTCCCCTTCGGGATGGTCGTGTCGAGCATGATGTTGGCCTCGTCGTAGATGTGCCGCGGCGATCCGGCTCCGGGCGAGTTGCCCGGGCTCGCCTCGTCGCCGTACAGCCAGGCGTACTTCGAGGTCAGGTCGATGGCCTTGCGGAAGGTGCCGTCGACGTAGATGTTCAGCGTCGCGTTGGTCCCGCCGCCGCCCGGCGCGTCGGGGATGGAGAAGCGGGTGACCAGCGTGTTCGTGGGAGCCTTGGTGGTCCACTCCACGTAGGCGCCGGTCTGGTTCAGCTGCACCGCTCGTCGCCCCGACGCCTCGCCGGCGAGCGTGCCGACGTCCCTGCTCGGGCCGACGACCTGGGCGCCGCCGCCGACCACGCCGTCCTCCGCCTCGTACATGTCGTACGGCATGTTCGCGCCGCGGCCGACGAACAGCGGCTGCGTCGTGGTGTTGTTCGCCTGCTTGACCGGCGACTCGTTCGCGTCGTTCGCGATGACCGTCTTGACGGTGTACTTGCCGTTGGCCGCGGTCCACGTGCCCAGGGAGACCGGGGCGGTGGTGGCGCCGGCCGCGATCACGCCGTTGTAGGAGCCGGTGAGCGTCTTCACGACCGTGCCGCCGTCGTTGACGACGGTCAGCGTGACGCCGTGCGCGCCGGAGGCGGACGCGACCGTGCCCTGGTTCTTGATCGCCACGGAGAACGCGACCGAGCTGCCGTTCGCCGGGTTGCCCGGCGTCCAGGCCACCGGCGAGGCGATCAGGTCGGAGGAGTCCACCGGCTTGACCACGAGCGAGGTCGGGTGGGTGTAGGTGTTGTTCGTCTCGTTCTGCTCGATGACGGTCCCGGACTCGTCCACCTTGGCGCCGACGGCGTAGGTGCCCGCGTCCCGGGTGCCGATGTTCGCCGACACGGTGGCCGACGCGCCGGCGGCGAGCGCCCCGACGTCGGCCGTGCCGACCTTGGCGCCACCGAGGTAGAAGCCGACGTCGGTCGCGCCCGACGGCGCCGTGCCGATGTTCTTGACCACGGCCGACATCGTGACGGCGTCGGTCTCCACCGGAGCCGAGGGCGACCAGGACATGGAGGTGACGGTCAGGTCCGGGTTCGGCGCGGGGACGCCGATGACCTGGAACTCGGCGACCTGTCCCGCCGACGCTCCGCTGTTGGCGGTGAACGTCAGGCGGACGTCGGCCACCCTGGCGCTGACCGGGATCGTCACCGTGTTCCCCGAGGCGGGATTGAAGGTGTACGTCGCGGCCGGCACCAGACCGGTGAACCCGGAGGCGCTCTGCTCCCGGCCGAGCACCTGGATGGTCTGGGTGCGGGTGCTCCACGCGCTGGACGGGTCGAGTTTCAGCACCACGGAGGTGATGTCGGCGTTCGCGCCGAGCTGGACGGTCAGCGTGTTCGGGTAGGAGCCGCCCGCGCCCTCCCAGTACGTCTGCACGTTGTTGTCGTTGGCGTTGGCGGCCACGAACGTGAAGACGGACGAGGACGCGGTGATGGGCTTGCCCACGGCCATGTTCGAGCCGCCGCCGCTGCCGTTGCGGGTGACGGTGTTGCTGGCCGGAGACTGGTTGCCGGCCGCGTCCTTGGCCTTGACGTAGTAGGAGACGGTGGCCGTCACCGGCTGATTATCGGTATAACTCAGGACATTTCCGGCGACGCTATCCCGAAGGATGTTGTTGGCGTAGATGTCGTAGCCCGTGACGCCGACGTTGTCGGTGGAGGCGCTCCACGTGAGTTTGATCTGGCCGGAGGTCGGTTCGGTGTAGGCCAGGTTGCCCGGCGCGGTCGGCGCCTCGGTGTCGCCCCCGGACCCCTTGCGGGTGACCGTGTTGCTGGCCGGAGACTGGTTGCCGGCCGCGTCCCTCGCCTTGACGTAGTAGGAGACCGTCTCACTCCCGGGCCGACTATCCGTGTACGTCGTGATATTTCCGGCCACGCTGGTCAGCAGCTCGTTGTTGGCGTAGATGTCGTAGCCCGTGACGCCGACGTTGTCGGTGGAGGCGCTCCACGTGAGTTTGATCTGGCCGGTCGCCGGTTCGGTGTAGGCCAGGTTGCCCGGCGCGGTCGGCGGTTCCGTGTCGCCCGTGCCCGGGCCGTACACCTCGAACTCCGACAGCTGGCCGGCGGGCCAGCCGGTGTTGGCCGTGATGTTCAGCCGGATGTACCGCGTCGTCGTGGCGTTGAAGGTGATCGTCGCGGTCGGGTTGAACGTCTGCGCGGCGGAGGCCGCGACGGTGGTGAACGTCGTGCCGTTGGTGCTGCCCTGCACGGACAGCGTCTGCGTCCTGCTCTCCCAGCTCGACGGCAGCTTGAGGATCAGCTTGTTCACGCTGACCGCCGCCCCCAGGTCGACCTGGATCCACTGAGGGAAGGCGTTGTTCGCGCTCTCCCAGTACGTGGCCTGGTCGCCGTCGCCCGCGTTGCCCGCGACGTAGCCGTTGGCGGTGCTGCTCGAGGTCAGCGTCTTGCCCAGCGCGAGGTTTCCGGTGGACGAGGTCGTGCCGTAGACCTCCAGTTCGGACAGCTGGCCGGCGGGCCAGCCGGTGTTGGCCATCACGTGGATCCGGACGAAACGCGCGTTCGTGGCGGGAAAGTTGATCGTCACGGCGTTGCCGTTGGCCGGTCCGAAGGCGTACCCGGCCGAGGACACCATGGTGGCGAAGGTGTTCCCGTCGGCGCTGCCCTCCACGGAGAGCGTCTGGGTCCTGGGCTCCCAGCTCGCCGGCAGCTTGAGCACCACCTGGTCGATGGTCGTGGAACTGCCCAGATCGACCCGGGCCCATTGTGGAAAGGCGTTGTTCGCGCTCTCCCAGTAGGTGGCCTGGTTGCCGTCGTTGATGTTGCCGACGCCGTAGCCGTTGGTGGAGCTGCTGGCCGAGACCGCTTTGCCGGCGGCCAGGTTGGGGCCGCCGGCCGCGGAGGCGGGTAACGCGGGCCACCCGAGGACGGCCAGGGCGGTGGCGAGTATCGCCGCGATCACACGTAAGAGGGGAGGCTTGCGCTTCATGGGGGGTACCTCTCGTCGACCTCGGACGTGACAGAGCTGCGCCGTTGAACAGGGGGGCCTCACGAAGGGGAATCCGGCGCCGCTGCCCGAAACATAAGATGACGAACAGAAATCCGCAATGTTCCAACTTCATTTCGCAAAAACTCGACTGGTGAACGGAATCACCAGAACGGAATGCGATGCTGGTCGCAAAGGGTGCGCCTATCCACGAGTACCGAGATATGACACGCAACGCTTGCGGCAATTCTTACGCAAACGCTTGCGTCAATTTGCGTACGGCGGCGCGCGGTTTGCGTAAGCCAGGCGGGTGAGATCGTCGCGGAGCGACGTGCCAGCGACTCCGTCGGCTGCCGGTTGACAACGGGACGGCCCACCCGACCACGGCCGCGCCCGCCGCCCACATCGCACTCCGGACGCCGAACGCGCGGCGGCGCACCTTCGGCAGGACTTTCGCCAGAGTGGCGCTTCAGTCAAGTGGGGCTGAATGTGATGCCGACGAAGGATCCGGGGCCGGCGACGACCGGAGTGGGAGCCGCCAGGGCGGGCCGACATCTCCACGGCGATCCTCGCTCCGGAGACGTACCACCTGCTGGTCCACGAGCGCGGGTGGAGCGCGGACGACCGGCGGGAGTGGGCCGCCGACGTGCCCGGCAACTCCTGCCCGACGGACCTCTCCCCCATAGATTTTGACTGTGGTGGCACTCTAGTGAAGTCGCCGGCCCGCGCGCTCACCTGTCCCGATCCGAGAGCCGACCCGCCCGGAGGTCCGCGCGGACGGCGACGTGTCAGTACGCGTGGTCGGCCGTGACGTCGGCCGACAGCCGCAGTGCCTGTTCGGCGGTGGCGCCGCGCAGGGAGAGCAGGGTCAGGGTCAGCGCGTCGACCACGGCGAGGTGGGCCAGGCGGCTCGCGACGGTTTCGAGCCCGAAGACGAGGTCCTGCCCGCCGGCGACAAGTGTGACGGTGCTGGTCTCGCTCAGGGGAGAGCGGGCGTAGCTGGTGAGAGCGATGACGCTCGCACCTCCCTGGCGGGCGCGGCGGGCGGCGTCCACCGTGCTGCGGGTCGCGCCGGTGTGGCTGACGGCCAGACAGGCGGCGGACGCCGGGAGCTGGCCGGCGGCCAACTGGGCGGTGATCGGGTCAAGCGGGGCGTCCACGACGGAGCCCAGGGCCCGCAGGCGATACGCGGCGTCCGCGACCACGGCGCCGGACAGCCCGGCTCCGACGACGAGAACGCGTGTCGCCGCGTGCAGTGTCTGCGCCGCCTCACGCAGGCGGTCCACGGGGAGGGTGGCGGCCAGCCCGTCGAGGGCGTCCCGCGCGGCGCGCACCGTGTCGGCGAGCGCACGGGACGCGGGGTCCCGATCACGGGAAGGACGGGGAGGCGGAGCCTCGCGGGCTGCGGCGATCTTCACCTCCTGGAACCCTCGAAAGCCGAGGCGCTGGCAGGCGCGTACGACGGATGACGGCGCGGTGCGGGCGAGCGCGGCGACGTCGCTGACGCTGAGATGCACCAGGTCCGCGCCCTTGTCGAGGATGACCTGCGCGACGC
Organism: Microtetraspora fusca; assembly: GCF_001570365.1. GTDB lineage: Bacteria > Actinomycetota > Actinomycetes > Streptosporangiales > Streptosporangiaceae > Microtetraspora > Microtetraspora fusca. The sequence continues at coordinate 35,119 of NZ_BBYK01000078.1, forward strand.
GGGCCTCGGTGTCGCGCAGCTCGGACAGGTGTGCGCGCACATGGGCCGCGAGGGCTACGGAACGTTCTTCCATAGAGTTAGAGTACTTTGGAAATCTGTTCCGCGATTGGGGGCGTTCCATGCCTGGCGTCGTGCCGTCGTCGGAGGGCGCGCGTACCGTAACCGCCGTGGTGCTGGCGGCGGCGATGCTGCACGCCGTGTGGAACGCGCTGGCACACGGTATGAAGGACAAGCTGGTCGCGTTCACCCTGATCAACCTCGCCTACACCGGGTGCGCCGCCGTGATGGTCTGCCTCACGCCGGTGCCGAACGCCGCGGCGTGGCCGTTCATCGCCGCCTCGGCCGTGCTGCAGGTCGGGTACCAGGTCCTGCTGCTGCGGTCGTACCAGCTCGGCGACTTCGGGCAGATGTACCCGGTGGCGCGCGGCGCGTCGCCCCTGCTGGTCGCCGTGCTGTCCGTGACCGTGCTCGATCGGTCCCTACCGCCCGAGGACGTCGTCGGGGTGGTGGTGATCTCGTGTGGGCTGGCCGGACTGGCGCTCGCGGACGGCATACCCGGCCGGGCCCAACTGCCGGCGCTGGCCGCCGCGCTCGGCACCGGAGCGATGATCGCCCTCTACACGGTCGTCGACGGCACCGGCGTTCGGCAGTCGGAAACGGTCGCCGGGTACATCGCCCGGATGTTCCTCTGCCAGGGACCGATACTGCCGTTGATCGCCTGGATGCGGCGGGGCCGCTCCCTCATCGACCAGGTGCGCCCCGTGTACGGGCGCGGGCTGGCGGGAGGGGTGCTCTCCCTGCTGGCGTACGGGCTGGTCGTGTGGGCGCAGTCCCGCGGCGACCTGGCCACCGTCGCGGCCCTGCGCGAGACGAGCATCGTCGTCGCCGCCCTGATCGGCACGCTGATCTTCCGCGAACGCTTCGGTGTCCTCCGGGTCACCGCCGCCGTCACCGTCCTGGCCGGCATCGCCGTACTGGAGCTGGCCCACGGGTGAGGCGGAACGTCGCGCCTTCGGCGTCACCCGAAGTCGCGGCGACTCTACTGCCAGGTCGCGGTGTCGGGGTCGATGCCGTGGGCGCGCGCGCCGGCGTCGATGATTCGACGGAACCACGTGGCAAGGCCGGCGCGGATGCCGTCGTAGTGGGCGGCGAATGCCGGATCGGCCTCGAACCTGCGGCCGAGACAGACCTGCATCTGCCTGGTGAGGGGAAAGTACGAAGCAAAAACTTCGCGGTGCCGCTCGACGAGTTGATTCGCTTCTGGGCTCCCAGGTGTGACGCCGGCGTCCATCGCATCCCCGAGGGCGCGGTCGAGGCCGGCGATGGCGTCGGCGATGGCCTGCCATTCCTCCGGACCGCGAGAGGCTGAGCGTTCGGCGTACTGCAGCCATTGCGTCGTGTCTCCGTAGCGCTGACGGGCTTGGGCGGGCCAGTCCGGGTTCCACTGGGGGCCGAAGATCGCGGCCTGCTGCTCGACGGTCAGCAGCAGGCCGCGCTCGTGGGCGTCGATCATCCGATCCAGTCCGGCGCTGAGCTGCTGGAGGCGGTCGATCCGTTCAGCGACCTGGGCGCGCTGCACGCGCAATGCGCCGGGCACGTCTGCGGTCGAGTCGTCCAAGATGGCCTGAATCCTGTCCAGGCCGAGACCGATCTCACGGTAGACGGCGATGCGGTGGAGGCGTTCCAGATCACCGGCGGTGTAGAGCCGGTATCCGGCAGCCGTGCGCAGCGACGGTCGCGCCAGACCGATCTCATCCCAGTGGTGCAGCGCGCGGACTGTCACGCCCAGACGCGTCGAGACCTGACCGACGGTCAGGCCATCGGCGTCAGTGGCATCAGGCATGCTCCTCATTGTCGCCGGGACCGACCCCCGGTGGAGTGATCCCGATGGCTTCAAGGTTCCGGGCCTCCTGACTCGCCGGATCAAAGGGCTTCGCCGCAGTGAAAACGATCCGTGCGTTCTCGGGGGTGATCACCTCCACATCGCGGGTGTTCCACGGAGTATCCCGTGGACCGTCGACCGAGTTCGGGCGCAACGCACGACAGGCCTCGACAAGGGAATCGACCTGGCTGAGCACGCACGCGAAACTGAAGCTCATCGCTGGTGCCTGCTCCGGAACGCTCGGCGCCAGGAGGAGAAGTACGTCCTGGAACGCCCACCGGCGCAGATGCACAAGCCTGCCGGGGATGCTGAACAGCTCGAAGAACCCGAGCCCACGAATCCAGAAGTCCATCGACGCCGCCAAATCGCTCGTGGGGATCGTCACGAACGCGGGCATTCCATAGATGCCACGGAACGGCTCCGGCGGAACCGCGTCCGGGCCGGGAGCGGGCACGGGACTCATCTCAAACGCGTTGTAGTAGTCGCTCATGCACCCCACCCTCCAGCCTCACGCTACGTGAGGGTCAAGCCGGGTCCGCGAATCTCGCCCTACCCCAACGATGCGACCAACCTTGGACTTGAGCGTCCAGTCGTCGCCCTCGGCCGCCAGCTCGATGCCGATGCCCGCCGCGATCGGCTCGTGCATCTCCCGCAGGTTGCCCCTGAGAAAGCCCGTCACGCGGACTCCGGCTGCGCGCCTTCCGGCCAGACCACGATCAGACCGTGATCCGGGCCCCAGTTGATCAATAACACGACAAGAGCTGCCTAAGAACGGAATGGCGGTGTTTGTCGTCTCACGGCGCCGGAGATCCACACGATGCGGAAATAGCCCCATCGGGGGCTATCCGGGGCATTCTCCGGCATGGATGGCGGAGATGCTCGAGCGTCTAGAGGAATCGATTCCTTTTCGGAGGAGAATCGCCATGTCCAAGTTCAAGAGTCTCGTCGGGCTGCTCTCCGTGGGCGCCGCGTTGACCGGTGGGGCAGTCGCGCTGGGTGCCGCTACCACCGTCACTGCGGCGAGCGCCGCCATCGTCCAGGCCGGCGGCTACATCCCCCCGCCGGCCCCGAAGCCGGTCACGGTGGTGAAGCCGGTCACGGTGTCGAAGCCGGTCACGGTGTCGAGGCCGGTCAGCGTCACCTGCTGGCGCCCCAGCTCCAGCCACAACCGCAACTGGAACCGCAACCACAACCGCAACCACCAGCAGCAGCGCGACGAGCAGCGCCAGCACCAGCGTCAGCGCCAGTTCGTGATCAACAACATCCGGGTCAGCCAGCCGGAGGTGCGGCGGGAGCGTGAGGTCAGGGATGACCGGGGCTTCGACGTCCCGTTCAACGGGCTCATCGGGGACACAGTGCTGAGATAGTCGGTCTCACTCAATTAAAAATCGGTGGCATGCGCCGTTGCCGCACTCAAAGCCGGTAGGAGGAACGGCGGAGGGACGCGTATCGATCCGCAGGACCTGAACGTCCACGAATCGGTTCGGCTCTTGCCATCCAGTGGAGGACCGCGAACGAAGCTGCCGGCTCATATGGGAGCCGGCCGGCTGATCTACAGCAGAGCGCCCCGCCACCCTTCGTCAGGGTGGCGGGGCGCTCGACTGTGTGCGAGGCCCTACCGCTGGGGCCGGCCGGGCTGTGGTGCGCACCGGCAGGATCCCACTCGACGAACTCCAGGCGCGCCTCTTCGTGGCGGTCCAGCGTTGCGGCGAACGCCCGCTTTCCGCACAGAGAGGCCGGACGGACCCGTCGGTCTGGACGGTGACGACGTGGCCGGTCAGCCCTCCACCGAGCGGACGCCCTCGTCCGCGCCTCCCGGGATCTCCTCCTGGCCGAAGGTGATCACCATGTACCTGCCGTTGGCGTAGCTGACCACCGGCCGGCCGAGCATGTCCCCCACCCTGCGGGCGACCGTCTGGAACACCCCCACCAACTCCGGGGTGTCGGCGCTCACCCTGAACCGACCGCTGGCGGCGAGGTGCTCGGCGACCAAGGTAGTGAAGCCCGCCACGGCTCGGGCCCTCTCGTCCGCGGCGAGCGGGGTGCGCCGAAGGGCGACCTGCGTGTCGAGAGGGTGCGCCATCACTGATCTCCTCGTGATCGTCGGCTCTCCAGGATGCCATCGGAGACGCGCCACATGAGCGACAACCGGAGCAAATACCGCTTATTGGGATGAGGTGGCGACGAGCCGGAACGGAACGCGGCCAGGATCGGTAATATCCTATACGATATGGTGTCGCATGCATTATATTGATCGCGTGTCCACTACCGACTCGACCGCAGGAGCGGCACAGGCGCCCACAGCCGCGCGGGCATCGCGGGAGACGGTCGTCACCGTCACCGGCGAGGTCCCCGCGAACTCCCTCGGCGCGGTCCTCTCCCACGAGCACCTCCTGAGCGATTTCGCCATGCCCGGCGACACCCCCGAATCCTGGGCGGCGGTCGGCCGCACCCGCCCCGCCACCGCGAGCCGGCAGTGGCTCTACCGCGCGCCGCTCACCATGGAGCTGCTGGGCGAGATCGCCATGGGCTCGCCGAACAGGGACGACTGGCTGCTCGGCGACGAGCAGCTCGCGGTGAACGAGGCCGCCGCGTTCGCGGCCGCCGGCGGGAGCACGCTGGTGGACGTCACGACCGTCGGTCTCGGCCGCGATCCGGCCGGCCTGCGCCGGATCTCCGAGGCGACCGGGCTCACCGTCGTCATGGGCGCGGGCTGGTACCACCCGGCGTGGGTCGGCGGACTCGCCGGACGCGACGTCGGAAGCCTCACCGACGAGATCGTCCGGGACCTCACCGACGGCGTCGACGGGGTGCGGGCGGGCATCATCGGCGAGCTCGCGGCGCTCGATCCGGACGAGCCCGCCGAGCGCGCCGTCCTCGTCGCGGCGGCTCGGGCGTCGGCGGCCACGGGCGCCGCGATCTCGCTCGCCCGTTCCGGCGACCCCGCTGCCCAGCAGCGGGTCCTCGACCTGCTCGCCGAGGAGGGCGCGGACCTCGCGCGGGTCGCCGTCGGGCACTGCGACGCCCTCTCTCCCCACCCGGACGAGCTGGAACCGCTCCTGCGGCGCGGCGTGTTCGTGCAGTTCGACCAGCTCGGCCGGCTGCCGTCGGTGCTGAGCGTGTCCGACGACCAGGACGTCGCCGCGGCCGTGATCGAGCTCGCCCGCCGCGGCCACGCCGGCCGGATCCTGCTGTCGCAGGACGTCTCGGCCAAGTCGCGGCTCCTCGCCTACGGCGGTGGCGGCTACGGCTTCCTCCTCCAGCAGTTCGTCCCGTACCTGAGGATGCTGGGGGCGGACGACGCCCTCATCGAGGCCGTCACCGTGCGGAACCCTCAGCGACTCCTCGGCGTCCCGACCACGAAGGCAGACTCGTGAGCCGCCACCCCTTCGAGATCCCGAACATCGCCGGCAAGGCGCTCACCGTCGCGGGTCCGGTCGATCCGGCGACTCTCGGGGAGACGCTCATGCACGAGCACGTCTTCGTCGACCTGCGGCGGCCGCCGCGCTTCCACCGTCCGGGCGAGGACTCCCCCGAGGCCGCCGAGCCGCTCACCCTCGCCAACCTCGCCCGCGTACGCCACGGGGCCCCGAACGCCGACAACGACGTGATGGGCGACTTCGACGAGATGCTCGCGGAGGTGCTCGCCTTCGCCCACTGCGGAGGACGAACGCTGGTCGAGGTCTCCCCCATCGGCCTGGGGCGGGACCCCGAGTCGCTGCTGCGGCTCTCCCACGCGAGCGGTCTCAACGTCGTCATGGGCGGTGGCTGGTACACCCCGACCTTCCACCCGGCGGACATGGACGAGCGCACCGTCGACGAGCTCACCGACGTCATCGTGCGCGACATCGTGATCGGGGCGGACGGCACCGGCGTCCGTTCGGGCGTCATCGGCGAGGTCGGGGCGGAGTCGGCGCCGCTGACCGGCAACGAGCTGAAGAGCGTGCGGGCGAGCGGCCGCGCGAGCAGGATCACGGGCGCTCCCATCACCTTCCACGTCGGCGGCGTCGGCGAGGAGAAGTTCCGGGTGCTGGACATCCTGGAGGAGGAGGGCGTCGCGCCGTCGAACGTCGTCTTCGGCCACGGCATGGACGTCCTCGCGGACCCCGCGTTCGGCGACCGTCTCCTCGCGCGCGGCGTCTTCGTCGAGTTCGACTTCATGGCCTCGCCCGGCAGCCCGTGGGGCCACCTCGTCCTGGCCAGCGACCACAAGGTGATCCGCGGCATCGCGGACCTGGTCGAACGGGGCTACGCGCGCCAGATCGTGCTCGGCCACGACGTGTGCCAGAAGATCCAGCTCAAAAAGTACGGCGGCAAGGGCTACGACTACATCCCGCGGTACTTCCTGCCCGCCCTGCGCCGCCTCGGCGTGAGCGAGGACGCCATCCACCTGATCATGGTCGAGAACCCGGCGCGCGCGCTCACCTTCGCGGAACCGCGGTGATCCGGACCCTCCGTCCGCCCTGCTCCGATCACTCCATGAGGGGAGAACCATGCCCGTCGTCCCAGTCCCCTTCGACCCGGCCCTGAACGCGGTGCTCGACCGGATGCCGCGGATGGAGGGGCCCGCGCCGTCCCTCGAGACCATCCCGCTGATCCGTGAAGCGGGCGGGGCCGTCCCCACGCTTACGGTCGCCGAGGCCATCGGCGCGCGGGAGATCGACGCCGAGGAGCGGAGGATCCCCGGACCCGACGGCGCTCCGGACCTCGAGATCACCGTGCTGCGTCCGCGCGGCCTGACGGCTCCGGTCCCGGGGCTCTACAACATCCACGGCGGCGGCATGATCAGCGGCCACCGCGACCAGGACGCCCCGCGCCTCGTCGCCCTCGTCGAGGAGCTCGGCGTCGTCGCCGTCAACGTCGAATATCGCCTCGCCCCGGAGAACCCCGACCCCGCCCCGGTCGAGGACTGCTACGCCGGGCTGGCGTGGATGTCGGAGAACGCCGCCGAGCTCGGTGTCGATTCCCGGCGGGTCGTCGTCATGGGCGGCAGCGCCGGAGGCGGCCTCTCGGCCGGGGTCGCCCTGCTGGCCCGCGACCGCGGGGGACCGCGTCTCGCTGGGCAGATGCTGCTGTGCCCGATGCTCGACGACGGCAACACGACGGTGTCGAGCCGCCAGTACGACGGCCTCGGCACCTGGCAGCGCGCGCTGAACCTGGTCGCGTGGCGGGCGTTGCTCGGCGAGAAGGCGGGCGACCCCGCCGCCGACGTGTCGATCTACGCCGCGCCCGCGCGGGCGACCGACCTGTCCGGCCTGCCGCCCGCGTTCGTCGAGGCGGGCAGCGCCGAGCTGTTCCGCGACGAGGACGTGGCGTACGCGTCCCGCATCTGGGCCGCGGGCGGACAGGCGGAGCTGCACATCTGGAACGGCGCCTTCCACGGCTTCGACATCTTCGCCCCCGATCACGAGGTGACCCGGGCCGCCGTCGCGACGCGGCTGTCGTGGCTGTGCCGCGTGCTCGACCTCTGAACAGCGGCACCCGAAGGAGCCCCCGGGTCTGAGCCGCTGATCCCCGAATCGGAGCGTCGCGCGGCGGAGAGGTGCCTCCCGTGCCTCTCCCGAGATCGCCGTCCCCGTGCAGGGGGAACGGCTCGCCCCGCGGCCGGGCTGAAAATCGACCGCCACGCCGCCATTCCGGCATTCCTGAATTCGTCCGGCGGCGGGGCCGGACCCCGGATCCGGAATTCACGCACCCCGCCGTTTTCCTGTTTCCGCTCGACGACGTACATGCCGAGGCCCGCCGGTCCCGTGCCGGTCAGGCCGAGGCCGTGCCCCGCCGAGCTCCGCCGTCGTCGCCGTTCAGGCGGAGCGGACGGGCTTCCTCGGCGCCCGGCGGGCGAAGACGGGGGCGCGCTCGGGGCGGACGCCCACCCCGATGACGTACGCGGGCACGGCCGACAGAGCCGGCACGGCGGTGAGCAGGGCCACGAGCGGCTTGGGCGGAGCGAGGCGCCTGCCGGCGAGGACCGGCTCCATCATGCCCCTGTGCAGGAGCCTCTGCAGGCCCTGGGTCACCGCGGTGGGCAGGAGGCGCCTGCGGCGCACCGCGTCCAGGTCGCGCCCGGTGACGCGGTGCCGCCTGAGCGGGGCGGCGAGCAGCCGGGCGGCGGCCACGGCGTCCTGGACGGCCAGGTTGATGCCGACCCCGCCGATCGGGGACATGGCGTGGGCGGCGTCCCCGATGCACAGCAGCCCGTCGGTGTGCCAGCGCCGCAGCCGGTTCAGCCGCACGTCCAGGTGCTTGACGTCGTCCATCGACTCCAGGGCGCCGATGCCGCCGGCGAGCTCGGGCGCGATCTCTACGATGTCGCGGCGGAACGCCTCGAGACCGCGTGCGCGCAGTGCCGCGTCGCCGCCTTTGCGGCCGAGGTAGGCGATCTGCAGGTAGCCCTCGCGGGGGATCACGGCGATGGCCTTGCCGTGGCCGAAGCGCGGAGTCAGGGCCGGAGGGACCGTTCCCTGGACCGGGACCCGGAACCACCAGACGTCGATGCCGACCGGGAACTCCCGCACCGGCAGCCCGGAGTCGCGGCGGGCGAGCGACCAGCGGCCGTCGCAGGCCACGGTGAGGTCGGCGCGCAGCTCGCCGGGGCCGTCCGGGCCGGAGTAGCGGACGCCGGTCACCCTGCCGTTCTCGCGGAGCAGGCCGGTGACCTCGGTGCTCATGCGCAGGGTGAACGCGCGCTCCTCCTGTCCGGCCTGGGCCAGCAGGTTGAGCAGGTCCCATTGCGGGACCATGGCGACGTAGGGGTGCGCGACGCGCAGGCGGCTGAAGTCGCCCAGCGGCAGCCGGCGGCCGCCCGGCAGCTCGAACGCCAGCCGCTCCACCCGGCTGTGCGGCAGCGCGGCGAAGCGCTCGCCCAGGCCGAGCTCGTCCAGCAGGGCGAGGGTGGTCGGGTGAACGGTGTCGCCGCGGAAGTCGCGCAGGAAGTCGGCGTGCTTCTCCAGGACGGTGACCTCCACTCCGGCCCGGGCCAGTAACAGGCCCAGCACCATCCCGGCGGGCCCTCCGCCGATGATCACACACGTCGTGGTCTCGCTCATCGAAGCTCCTCTCGATGCGGTAGGGGATGTCCGTCCGCCCCGGCCGGTGGCTCGGGAAGGGCGACGGCACGCAGGAACGTCTCGGCGAACACCTCGCAGGCCTCCTCAACGCTGGGCAGGACCACGTCCGGAACGCGCTCGCCGATCGGGCGCAGCAGGAAGTGGAACACCAGCGGGCCGGCCATCTGGTGGATGAGCAGCAGGAGCGGCAGGTCGCGGACGCGGCCCGCGGCCACTTCGGCGGCCAGCCACCGCCCGAGCCCGCCGAGCAGGCGCGGCGCGAAGTGCTGGGCCAGGATGCCCGCGCCCTCGTCGTGCGGCCTGGCCAGGGCCTGGGCGAGAACGGCCGGCAGCACCCGGGGCGGGCGGGTGAGCCCGTCGACCAGCAGGCGGTAGACCCGGCGGACCGTCTCGGCCAGGTCGGCCGGCGGCCCGGACAGCGTCTCCTCAAGGTCCAGGATCGGGCTGTAGCGCTCGAAGACCGCGCGCAGCAGTTCGTCCCGGCCGCCGAAGGTCGCATACAGGCTGTGCACCGAGCACTGGGCGGCGGCGGCGACCGCCTCCAGGGTGGCCGCGGCGAGGCCCTGCTCGCCGATCAGGTGCGCCGCGGCCTCGACGGCGCGGTCGCGCACCGGCCGCTGCCCGCCGGGGTCCACCCCGGCGGCGCGCACCGCCTCGTCCAGCGCCTGGCGGGTGCCCCCCAGGCGGCGCAGCAGCGTGCTGCGCGAGATCCCGGCCTCCTGGGCGATCGCGAGTATCGGCACGTCGGCCACGTCCCTGCGCAGCCTGGCTGCGGCGTGGAGCGCGGCCCGGACCAACTCGGAGGGGACCTCCGCACGCTCGGCGTCCTGCCGACGATCGAATTCATCTCTCGGTGACATAGCTATAAGCGTACGCCTTAATCGAGTTTCATCAAGAGATGAATTATTTGAGCCATGTGCGGACACGCGGGTAGGAGCGCCCTATCCGACGACCGGCCGTCGCGCCGGCCGAGGTCACGAAGGCGGGGCAACACCTCCGCGCGCAGCCGGGGCGATGTTCTCCAGGACCCGGTCGCGACAGCCCGCGCCCTCCACCATGAGGATCGGACACCGCAGCGGCGGTGGCCCGGGTCGTCCCGTCGGCGAGGCGAACGGGGTCAGTGGTCGTCCCAGTGCCCGTTGTGCCCGGCATGGCGGTGACCGTCATGGACGTAGTCCACGTGGTCGCCGTGCGGGACGGCCACGTGTCCGCACCCCGGCCCATGCTGGTGGTCGTGATCGCCGTGCGGCACGTGGCCGGACGGCTCGCACTCGTCGACGTGGCCCTCGTGCACCCGGTGCATGCAGCCGTCGTGGACGTAGTCCACGTGGTCACCGTGCGGGACGGCGACATGCCCGCAATCGGCTCCGTGGACATGGTCGTGATTCCGATGCTGACGGTGCTCGGCAGATGTGGTCACTGGTCTCCACCCCACTGCTGGTCATGGCGGTGCTCCCGCCGCCGGTCAGCGACCTCGTACCCGTGAGTCGTTCACGGGCAACGCCGTTTCTCCTCAGAAGCACACAGAAGCGGTAAAAACCGACAAATCACGGCGACCGGGTCACCCAGTACAGGTCCGCGCGCCCCCCGAATGGGCGACCCGGTGCGCCGCCGTCTCACCGAGACGTGATGAGCCCCCGCCGGTACGCGCGGACGAGGCGGCGTGGGACCAGCAGCTCCTGCCCGTTCACGGTGATCGGGACGAGGCCGGGCACGGTCGCCTTCCACTGGCTGCGGCGATGCCGCGTGTTGCTGCGCGAGGTCCTGCGCTTGGGCACGGCCACGGCTACCAGCTCGCCTTTGTGACGCCGGGGAGCTCGCCCCGGTGGGCCATCTCGCGGAAGCGGACGCGAGACAGCCCGAACCTGGTCAGATGGCCGCGCGGACGGCCGTCGACGGAATCGCGGTTGCGGACGCGGGTCGCACTGGCGTCGCGCGGCTGCCGGTTCAGCTCCCGCACGGCGTCCGCCCGCTCCTCGGGCGTACCGGTGCGGACGAGTTCCTTCAACCGGGCGCGCCGCTCGGCGTAGCGGGCCACGACGGCCTTGCGCCGCTCGTTGGCGGCGATCTTGCTCTTCTTGGCCATCAGATCCTCTCTCCTCGGGCGCGGATCAGTGCGACGGCCTTCTCGATGCCGATCCGGTCGACCGTCTTGATCGCCCGCGCGCTGAGCGTCAGCCGGACGAAGCGGCCCTCGCTCGGCACCCAGTAGCGGCGCCGCTGGATGTTGGGGTTCCACCTCCGGCGGGTGCGCCGGTGGGAGTGGGAGACGTTGTTGCCGAAGACCGGCATGACACCGGTGAGCTGACAGTGGGCGGACATCAGCCCCTCCCGTAGCGCTGGTTGAACCGCTCGACACGGCCGGCCGTGTCGAGGACTCGGCTGCGGCCGGTGTAGAAGGGGTGGCTCGCGGAGGACACGTCGACGTCGACCACCGGGTAGGTGTTGCCGTCGGTCCACTCGATGGTCTTGTCGCTGGTGATCGTGGAACGGGTGAGGAACGCGACGTGCGCACCCGGATCCCGGAAGACGACGGGGTGATAGTCGGGGTGGATGCCCTTCTTCATCGTTCCTCCCGGAACTCCACGTGGCGGCGGATGGTCGGGTCGTACTTGCGGAGCGTGAGCCTGCCCGGGTCGTTGCGCCGGTTCTTCGTGGTCACGTACGTGTAGCCGGTCCCGGCGGTCGAGCGGATCTTGATCACCGGGCGGAGTTCGTTTCTGGCCAAGTCGGGTCCTTTCTGATCGCCAGACTGTGCAATGATAACGATAACCGTTTTTATTCCTGCAACTGGAGGACCCGTGTCCACCCCCGTCGTCCTCGTCGCCGGCCTGCACTCCTCGGCCCGCACGGCGACCGTCGACCGACTGTTGAGCGAGCACCCCGGATCCGTCGCGATCCACCACGACCTGCACGCGGTCACCGCCGACCGCGTCCAGCGGGTCGTCCGCGACGCGACGGAGGTGCTCGACCTGACCGAGGTGCGGCTCGCGCACGGCTGCGTCACCTGCACCGTCCGCGAGGACCTCCTCCCCCAGCTCGTACGGCTGGCGGACGCGGCCTCGCTGCTGATCGTCGACCTGTGGGACTCGGTCGAACCACGGTCCGTGGCCGAGGCGATCGACTGCGACGAGGCCGCGGACATCCTGCGCCTGACCTCGGTGCTCACCGCGCTGGACGCCGAACGCATGCCAGTCGACATCACCCTCGGCGACCGGCTGTCCGAGATCGGCAAGCAGGCGGCCAGAGGCGACCGGCGCTACCTGGCCGAGGTGCTCGCCCGGCAGATCGAGTACGCCACGGGGCTGGTGCTGCACGGCGGCGACGAGGAGGACGGCGACCTCTCCCGGGCGGTGCTCGCCCACCTCGCCCCGGTCACGCCGGTGCACGAGATCACCGCGCTGCCCCGCCCCACGGGCGCCGCCCTGTGCACCGCCGTACTGGCCGAACGCGTCGATCCGGCCACCGCCCAGCTCCCCTGCGACGCCCAGGACGACGAGATCACCACGGTGGTGTGGCACGACGTGCGCCCGCTGCACCCCGCCCGGCTGTTCGACGCCGTGGACGAGCTGGTCACCTCATCGGTCCGCTCGCGCGGCCGCTTCTGGCTGGCGACCCGGCACGACCGGCTGCTCGCCTGGGACGCCGTCGCGGGGGTCGTCTCGGTGGAGGACGCCGGCCCCTGGCTGGCCGCGCTGCCCGCGGCCGCCTGGGAGACGGCCTCCCCCGCCCGCCGCGTGGCCGCCACCCTGGACTGGCACCCGGTCAGCGGCGACCGCGTCCAGCACCTGGTCTTCACCGGCCCGGACCTCGACCGCGAGCGCATCCACGAGCTGCTCGGCTCCTGCCTGCTCACCCGCGACGAGGAGCGGGCCGGCCCCGCCGCCTGGACCCGCTACGACGACCCATTCGCCCCCATCCTCAACCTGAAGGAGATCGCGTGAAGCCCCGCCGTACCCCGCGTAAGAAGAGCAACCCGCTGCACGGTGTCGGTTACATCGACTACAAGGACACCGACCTGCTGCGGAAGTTCGTCTCCGACCGCGGCAAGATCCGCAGCCGCCGCGTCACCGGCGTCACCGTCCAGCAGCAACGACAGCTCGCCCGCGCGATCAAGAACGCCCGTGAGATGGCGCTGCTCCCCTACGTCTCCCGGACCCGCGGGTGACCCCGCTTCCCGTGCCGGCGCCGCCCGGGTTCCCCGCCGTCCCCTGACGGCGGCCCGCTCGTGCGTGCCGGCCGTCAGTCCAACGGGCAGACGTGGGTGGTCAGCGGGCCGCCGTTCCAGGTCACCGCGTCGTGCAGGGCCGCCATCAGGTCCAGCTCGCCCCCATCGGCGTCCGCGTAGGCGCGGTGCAGGTTCAGCACCAGCCGCTCGGCGTCCGCCCAGTCACGGAACTCTCCGAGATCGCACTCCCGCGCCGCGGCCAGCGGCGTGCGCCCCCGCTCACGTCCGCCCCGGGCGACGTCGAGGATGAACCGGTAGTAGCGCTCGTGCGCGGCCAGCACGTCGGCCAGGCCGTCCCGTCCCACCAGGGGGCCGTGACCGGGCACGACGTGGTCGGGGTCGAACGCGGCGACCCAGTCGAGCGCGCGCAGGGCGCCCTCGACCGAGCCCATGAACACCAGCGGGGTGAGCCCGTGGAAGATCAGGTCGCCGGTGAAGAGGACCCGCTCCTCGGGGAGCCAGGCGACGAGATCGCCCGGGGTGTGGGCGGCGAAGCCGGGGTGCCGCAGCTCGACCCGGCGCCCGCCGGTGAACAAGGTCGTCTCGGCGTGTACGGCGACGCCCGGGAGACGTTTGGTGACGTTCCCCCAGTCGGGCACCGGCGCCCAGAACGCGGGGCAACGGTCGATGATCACGTCCTCGCCGAGCCCCCTGCGCATGGCCTCGTGGCCGAAGATCACGGCGGTCTCGGGGAGCACGCTGTTGCCGTACGTGTGGTCGCCGTGCTGGTGCGTGTTGACCGCCATCACGACGGACAGGCCGCCGGTGGCGGCGTCGACGGCGCCCAGGAAGCGGCGGGTGCGCTCCTCGGTGGCGCAGGTGTCGACCACGATGACGCCGTCGGCCCCGGTCACCGCGCCCGCGTTGTTGACCCACCACGTCCCGTCCGGCTGGACCCAGGCGAAGACGCCCGGCACCACCTCGTGCAGCGCCGCCCCCGTGGGCCCCCTGTCGACCACGCTCACCGCTCTCCGCCCCTCCGGACCCGCTTCCCGGCGTTCTTGGCGAAACCCTACCGGCGGACGGGTCGCGCCGAGCGGGCGTCCGCGTTGGCCGGGGACGTCCCGCACGGACGTCCCCGGCCAGCGCGCTACCGGGTCGCGCAGACGGTTCCGTTGAGGGTGAAGACGGCGGGCAGGACGTTCGGGCCGCTGTAATTGCCGACGAAGCCGATCGTGGTCGACGCGCCGGTGGGAAGCGAGCCGTTGCCGGGCTCGTTGACGACCTTCACCTCGGAGCCGCTCTGCGTCCAGACGGCGCTCCAGCCGCTTCCCAGGCTCTGCCACGTCCGGGGCCAGCGGAAATGCAGGGTCCAGCCGTTGATCGGGGCGCCGTTGTTGGTGATGTCGATCGCGCCGACGTAGCCGTTGCCCCAGTCGGACTGGTCGGTCAGCCGCACGGTGCAGGAGCCGGTGGCGGGCGTGCCGGTCGTGAACGTCACCGGCGAGGAGGCCGGCGAGACGCCGCCGCCGCTGTCCCGCGCGATCACGTTGACCGTGTAGCGCGTGCCCGGCGTGAGGTTGCGCGCGGTGAAGGAGGTGCCGGAGGTCTCGCCGAGCTGCTCCGCGACCGCTCCGTTGTTGCGGTAGACCTCGTACTTCGCGATCGGACGCGTTCCGGCGGAGGCGGCCGGCCAGGAGATCGCGGCGGTCGTGTCCGTCACGTTCGAGGCCGTCGGCTGCCCCGGCGCGCCGGGCAGCCCGGCCGGGGCCGAGGCGGGACGCACGACGATCGTGGTCATGGACAGCGGCGGCAGCGTCCGGCCGGTCGCGCTCCCCGAGGTCGAGCGGGCGATGTCGGTGGCGCCGTTGGTGTGGGTCAGCACGGTGGGCGCGCCGGAGGCCGGGCTGAAGCCGGAGTAGCCGATCGTTACCGGGTACGACGTGTCGGACGAGGTGTTGATCAGCAGGACCGCCAGGTCGCCGTCGGCGCGGCGGACGGCGTGCGCGCTGACCTTGGCGTGGTCGGTGGCGGCCTGGACGAACCGATCGCCGGGCCGGGCGAACGCGCTCACCATCCGCAGGGCGTAGTACGGGGCGAAGGGTGTGTTCGCCGGTGGCTCGCAGACGCTGCCGTCGGAGGTGCAGGCCGCCGACGACAACAGGCCGAAGTCGCCGTAGTCGGTGTGCCCGGCGACCTGCGTGACCGCGCCGATGCCGTTGTGCACGTTCCACCAGTCCACGGTGAACACGCCGTTCGCGAGCAGCGTCGCGTACGCGTCGGCGGCGGCGAGCGCGCCGGGCTGGGTGTTCGTGCCGTTGCTGCTGCTCCCGGTGTTGAACTCGGTCATCGCGATGCCGATCCGCTCCGCCCCGGACCCCGCGTACGCGGCGATCTGCCGGCGGGTGAGGTCGATCATGTCGGGGACGTGGGCGGCCTTGTCGAGGGCGCCGGGGTACCAGTGCAGGATCACGAAGTCGATCTTCGGTCCGGCGAGCGACAGGACGACCTTGTTCCAGGTCCCGTCGTCGCCGTCGGCGGTCAGCCCGTCGGGCCAGTTGGCCGGCGTGGTCAGCACCGCCCCGATCTTGACGGTCGGGTCCACCGCCTTCATCGCGTCGGCGTAGGCGACGACGGTGCGGGCGTACTCGGCGGGGCTCTTGTCGGCGTGGTCGTCCGCCTCCCAGGCGGAGCCGTAGTGGCCGTTGCCGTAGTTCTCGTTGCCGATCTCCCAGTACCTGACGCCGTACCCCTTGGTGACGTTGGCGTAGCGGACCCAGGCGGCGGCCTCCTCGGCGGTGCCGGTGCCGTAGTTGGCGGTCACCATCGCCTGCGCCCCCGTGCGCCGGGCGCCGCCCATGAAGGTGTCGAAGTCGGTGCCGGGAGCGACGTAACCGCCCGGGGCGGAGTGGTCGGCCCAGTGGTAGATGTCGGAGTACGAGCCGCCGGGATAGCGCAGCAGCGTCACGCCCGCGTCCTTCAGCAGGTCCGCGGTCTCGTCGGCGCCGAGCCGGCTGTCCCAGATCGCATGGTTCGTGCCGACGCCGGTCTCGGGGACGGCGGCGAGGGCGGCGCGGGCGTCCACGGTCACCGCGACCGGGGTGACCTCGCCGGCGTGCGCGGCGGGGACGTTCAGGGCGGCCAGCGTGAGCAGGACCGCGGACGCGAGTCGTAACGGGGTTCTCGTGATCAAGGGGGTTTTCGGCATCGGCACACCTCGTCATGGACAGCGGCATTCACTCGACGCCCCCTCCTGACCAGGTGGCACCATGATCCTGTGGGCTCGCGCGACGCGCGTCAACCGTCCGTGAAAGTTTCAGGCCGCGGGCCGGCGGAGGCCCCGCCGAGAGCGGTCACCGCCCGCCGTTGTCGCCGTTCAGGATGAGCAGCGCGATGAGAGCGACGACCGCCACGCCCGCGAGGACGGCGGCGAGGATCCGCACGGTGCTGTACGGCCGCTGCCCGATGACCTCGCCGGTGCTGGCGTTCACCATCACCTGCCAGGTCTTGCCGCCGTGCAGGTAGCCGAGGAACCAGACCGGCAGCAGCACCAGCTTGTAGGTGAGGTCCGAGTACCGCGTGTCGACCGAGCTCACCCGCTGCTCGTCACCGCCGATGTCGTGCCGGCAGTCCGACTCGATGACCTGGGCCATGCGCCGCTTGGCCGCTTCCAGGCCGTCCTCCGGCTCGATGTCGTAGCGCACGGTCTGGAAGCCCGCCAGGTATCTCTCCTCGTACGGCACCGCCCGGTCCAGGAGCCACGGGGTGAGCTTGTCCAGCCGCTCGGAGGCGACCCGGCTCGTTCCGGGGACGAGCACGTCGTCGAAGTCGCGCGACACCCTGCCGGAGGCGTGCGACCAGCGGGTCCGCCTCACCTGCCGGGTCTCGGTGCGGGTCGAGCCGTTCTCCGTGACCGTGTAGGTCTCGGTCTCCCAGTAGTAATCGCCCCGCCGGCCGGTGTAGTCGGAGACCGTGCGGGCGTCGTACGTCCAGTACGGCAGGTAGCTCCCCTTGAAGGTCTCCGCCTCGGTCACCTTCTTCAGGCTGGAGGGGGCGAACCAGCGGGAGGACGTCCACTTCCGCAGCGCGTCGCGGGCGCCGCCCCGGTCGATGCCGAAGGGAAGGATCGCCTCGGGCACGACCCGCTCGGTGGACGCCGCGTCGGCCACGAGGGGCGTGCCGCAGAACTGGCACCGTTCGGACAGCGTGTCGCTCTCCGTGCGCGCGCCGCACCCCGGGCAGGCGAACAGGTGCGCCGCACCGGCGATCCCCCTCGGCTTGGACGGCATCCGGGCCAGCTCGGCGTAGTCGTGCTCGCGGACGGGCCGCCCGGCGGGCGCGATCGGGTGCTCACGCCCGCAGTACGGGCAGCGCATGGACCCGGTGCCCGGGGCGTACTCCAGGCCGGCGCCGCAGGACTGGCACGCGTAGGAGCGGGACCCGGCCTGCGCGCCGGCGACGTTGGGATCGGACACGACCGGTCCTCCGGGAAGACGGACAGGGGGGAAGGGGGACGCGCCGTTCAGGCCGGCGGCAGCGGCGGCGGGACGCTGGACAGCAGCGGAGCCAGCTCGCGCACCTGGTCGGCCGGTGCCCAGGCGGCCATGCCCGCGCGCCACACCAGGCTGGCGCGGGTCAGCTCACCGCTTCGGACGAGACCGGGCAGCGCGTTCGCGTCATAGGGGCCCTGCTGCCGGCCGTCCACGGCGACGTACCACTGCTCCTGCGGCGGCAGCGGCGGCGGGCCGCCCGCCGCGTCGGCCGGAGCCGCCTGCGGGGCCAGGCCGGCGGCGATGCGCTGCCCGACGGCCATCCCCATGCCCAGGCCGATGCCCTCGCCCGCGCCGCCGGGGTTGCGGGCGGCGTCGCCGATCGCGTTCGCGGTCTGGAACCGGGTGTACTGGTCGAGGTCGCCCACGACGCCCATCCGGGTGCGCGCGTCGACCGCCGCCTCGACCTCCGGCGGCAGGGAGATGTTCTCGATGATGAACGTGGGCACCGCGACGCCGACGGGGGCCAGTTCGTCGCTGAGGACGGCCGCGAGGCGCGCGCCGAGCGCGTCCTGATGCGCCGCCAGGTCGAGGACGGGGACGTCCGCGGTGGCCAGCGCGTTCGCCAGCCGTCCCACGATCATCTGGCGCAGGTACTCGCGCACCTCCTCGGTGCGGAACTGCGGGTCGGTTCCGGCCAGCTCGCGCAGGAGCGCGGCGGCGTCCGTGATCCGGGTCGCGAACGTCCCGAACGCGCGCAGCCGCACCATGCCGAACTCCGCGTCGCGGACGATGATCGGGTTCTGCGTGCCCCACTTCATGTCCGTGAACAGGCGGGTGTTCACGAAGTAGACCTCGGCCTTGAACGGCGAGTGGAAGCCGTACTTCCAGCCCTTCAGCGTGGCCAGCAGGGGGAGGTTCTGCGTCTCCAGGACGTACGTGCCGGGGGGAAACACGTCGGCGATGCGGCCCTCGTTGACGAAGACGGCGATCTGGGACTCCCGGACCACCAGCCGGGCGCCCATCTTGATCTCGTTCTCGTAGCGCGGGAAGCGCCAGACGATCGTGTCTCTGCTGTCGTCCGTCCACTCGACGATGTCGACGAACTCACCGCGGATGCGGTCCATCAAGCTCACGTTTCCCCGCCGTTCTGCTACTCCCCGTACGTCAGTGCCGGGCGGCCCGTGCACGGCACCGCCGACGACGATAACAAGCCCGGCAATCTACCAACAGACCCACAACTATTGGGCGGACCCGTGGTTTTCCTCCCCACCGCCGCGCTGAGATCGGCGATCACCGTCCGTGTTATGTTCTGCGGCATGCCAAGGGGGACCGACGAAGTCAGCGAGCCCATGTACTACGTGCTCACCGCGCTGCTCGACGGCCCGCTGCACGGTCACGCGATCATGAAGGTCATCGGCGAGCTCTCGGGTGGCCGGGTGAGACCGTCCGTCGGCACCCTCTACGGCATCCTGGAGCGCCTCGGCGACCGCGGCCTGATCGCGGTGGACCGGGAGGAGACGGTGAACGGCCGGAGCCGGCGTTACTTCCGCATCTCCGACTCCGGCCAGTCCGTGGTGGAGGCGGAGGCGCGCCGGATGCACGAGGCCGCCGCGCTGGTGATGAAGCGCACCAGCTTCGCATGACGCCGCTCGAACGCCGTTACCGGCTGCTGTTGCTGGCCTATCCGCCCGCCTATCGCGCCGCGCACGGCGCGGAGCTCGTCGGCGTCCTGCTCGACTGCGCCGCGCCGGACCGCACGACCCCGGAGCTCAGGGAGGCGGCCGGCCTCCTCGCCGGCGGCCTGCGTGAGCGCGTGCGGCACGCGGCCCGCGGGAGCGCCTGGCGGGACGGCCTGCACCTGGGCGCCACCGCGGTGATGGCCGTGCAGCTCGCGGCGATGCTGCCCTATGCCGGGTCGATCCCGTTGTGGATGGTGCTGTCCGCGCTGGCGCTGCTCGCCGTCGTCCGCGGCCGCGTACGGCTCGCGCTCCCGCTCGTGCTGCTGACCGGCGTCAAGGCGGTGGCGATCGCGAGCGGATGGCAGGTCGTCGATGTGACCATGCTGCCGGTCTATCCGAGTTTCCTCACGGACCGGCCGATGTTCGTGGCGAGCGCTCCGGCGACCGTCGCGGTCGGCTACGGGCTCGTCTGCTGCTGCCTGCTGGCCCTCGCCGTCGGGGAGGCGCCGCGCACCAGGTCCTGGTGGTGGTTGGCCGCCGTGCCGTTCGCCGCCTGGGCGGGGCCGCAGTGGATGGCCCAGGAGACGCCCGCCCCGATCAGCCTCAGCCGGATGATCCTGGAGGTGGCCGTGCTCGGCCTGGCCGTCTGGGCGGCGCGCGTGGCCGGCGATCAGCGGTGGGGGCTCGCGGCGGCGCTGTACCTGCTGGTCGTCTCCGACCAGCTCGGCGAGCATCTCGACGTCCTGACGCGGCAGCACCTGGCCTACTGGGGACTGCTGGCGCTGCTGACCGCGCTGGCGGCCTTCGTCCGATATGGCGGGCGGCGTCGCGTCCTTCTCGATTGACCATACTTCGTTTAACAGAGTATGGTCCTCCGCATGCCCAGAAGATCGTTTCTGCCTCTGGCCGTTCTCGCGCTGCTCGCCGGATGCGGCACCGGCACCGCCGCGTCGCCGTCGGCCGCCCCCTCGCCCACACAGGACAACGCCCACATGATCCAGGCGGCCACGGCGGACTGCATGAAGACGAAAGGCTTCCGATACGTCCCGTACGTGTACCAGCCGAAGATCAGCGAGCAGGACATGAAGCCCTTCGACTACGCGGAGGAAAAGGCCTCGCGCTCGAAGCGCGGCCTCGGCGTCTTCAGCTCGTACGTCCACCCCGACAAGAGCCTGGACGACGACGCCGATCCCAATACCGCCATCATCAACGACCTGTCGCCCGCACAGCTGGGCGCCTACAAGAAGGCCCGGGAGAACTGCGACGTCCAGGCGATCAGGCAGGTCACCGGCAAGAACGTGAAGTCCTCCGGGGACTGGGCCGGCCAGGCCAGCGAGACGCTCCAACGACTCTGGAAACGGGAGCTCGACGGCGACCCGACGCTCGTCGAACTCGCCTCGGCCATGGCCGACTGCCTCAGCGGCAAGGGCTACCGGGTGACCGCCACCAACCCGGTGGCCCTGAACGAGTGGGCCCTGAAGACGGTCCAGAGCGATCTCCAGAGGAGCCACAAGACCATGAGCTCCAAGGGAGACGTCTTCCGGCCGATCACCATTTCCCCGGACGAGGCGCGGCGCTACCTGAACAAGGAGATCAAGCTGGCGCTCGACGACCTCGAATGCGGCAAGCGCTTCTACCCCGCCTTCCTGCCCAGGAGCAGGGAACTGGAGCAGCGGGTCAACGACGAGTTCGGCATCTGAGATCGCTCGCCCACGGTGGCGGGGGCCCGCAGGCGCGCGGGCCCGTCCGCCGTCCCGGGCGGTCAGTCGGTGCCGGACTCCATCGCGGCGAGATCGAGCAGCTCGTCGTCGGCGGGGACCTCTCCGCGGGAGGCGATCGCCTCGGCCCCGCCCTCGGGCATCGCGCCGATCAGCCCGGTCGAGGCCGCCTGCGCCGCACCGATCAACACCGGATGGGGGCTGCCCACCATGCCGATCCTGGCGTACTGCTCGAGCTTGGCGCGAGAGTCGGCGATGTCGAGGTTGCGCATGGTCAGCTGACCGATTCGGTCGACCGGCCCGAAGGCGGAGTCCTCGGTCCGCTCCATGGAGAGCTTGTCCGGGTGGTAGCTGAACGCCGGTCCGGACGTGTCCAGGATGGAGTAGTCCTCACCGCGCCGCAGTCGCAGCGTCACCTCGCCGGTGACCGCCGTCCCGACCCAGCGCTGCAGCGACTCGCGCAGCATCAGCGCCTGCGGGTCCAGCCAGCGGCCTTCGTACATCAGCCTGCCGAGCCGGCGTCCCTCGTTGTGGTAGCTGGCGAGGGTGTCCTCGTTGTGGATCGCGTTGACCAGACGCTCGTACGCCACGTGCAGCAACGCCATTCCCGGCGCCTCGTAGATGCCCCGGCTCTTGGCCTCGATGATCCTGTTCTCGATCTGGTCGGACATGCCCAGGCCGTGCCGGCCGCCGATCGCGTTGGCCTCCAGCACCAGGTCGACGGCGGAGGTGAACTCCTTGCCGTTGATCGTCACCGGCCGTCCCTGCTCGAAGCCGATCGTGACGTCCTCGGCGGCGATCTCGACGGCGGGGTCCCAGAACCGCACACCCATGATCGGTTCGACGCTCTCGATGCCCGTGTCGAGGTGTTCGAGCGACTTGGCCTCGTGGGTCGCGCCCCAGATGTTGGCGTCGGTGGAGTACGCCTTCTCCGTGCTGTCCCGATAGGGAAGGTCGTGAGCGAGCAGCCACTCGGACATCTCCTTGCGGCCGCCGAGCTCGCTGACGAAGTCCGCGTCCAGCCACGGCTTGTAGATCCGCAGGGAGGGGTTGGCGAGCAGGCCGTAACGGTAGAACCGCTCGATGTCGTTGCCCTTAAAGGTGGAGCCGTCCCCCCAGATCTGCACGTCGTCCTCGAGCATCGCGCGCACCAGCAGGCTGCCCGTGACCGCCCGGCCGAGCGGGGTGGTGTTGAAGTAGGTGCGGCCGCCGGACCGGATATGGAACGCTCCGCAGGCCAGGGCGGCGAGCCCCTCCTCCACGAGGGCCGCGCGGCAGTCGACCAACCGGGCGACCTCCGCGCCGTACGCCTTGGCGCGCCCCGGCACCGACCCGATGTCGGGCTCGTCGTACTGGCCGATGTCGGCGGTGTAGGTGCACGGCACGGCACCCTTCTCCCGCATCCACGCGACCGCTACCGAGGTGTCGAGACCGCCGGAGAAGGCGATACCGACACGTTCGCTGACAGGCAGAGAGGTGAGGACCTTGGACACGAGGACAAGTATATGCATACTCGTGCATGGCCATGCAACGCCGCCGCATTGTTCACGCCTGCGGGTGGTGAGTTTTCCGCCTCAAGAGCAACGAGGTGGCACGCAGGTCGCGGCGGAGTTCGGCCAGTGAGGCGGTGCGGCCGGCGCTACGACGACGCGGGGCCGTCGAGCGACTTCGCGAGATATTTGGCGGTATAGGTGGACGCGCAGGCCAGCTCCGCCGGGGTGCCCTCGAAGATCACCTCGCCGCCGTTCCGGCCGGCCTCCGGGCCCATGTCGATGACCCAGTCGGCGTGCTTGACCACGTCCAGGTCGTGCTCCACCGCGATGACCGTGTTGCCCTCGTCCACCAGCCGGTCCAGCAGCGCCAGCAACGTGTCGACGTCGGCCATGTGCAGCCCCGTGGTCGGCTCGTCGAACACGTACACCTTGCCGCGCTCGCGGAGCCGGTGCGCCAGCTTGAGCCGCTGCCGCTCCCCTCCTGACAGCGTGCTGAGGGGCTGCCCGAGCGTCAGATAGCCCAGCCCCAGCTCGCCCAGCCTGCCGACGCCCGGCAGGTCGAACTCCCGGGCCGCCTCGTCGGCCGTCATGGCGAGCACGTCCGCGATCGTCCGGCCGCCCACCGTGTACGACAGCGCCTCGGCGCTGTACCGGCTGCCCCCGCAGACGTCGCACACCCGCGTGACCGGATCCATGAACGCCAGGTCGGTCTTGATCTCGCCGCGCCCCTTGCACGCCGGGCACGCGCCGGTCGAGTTGAAGCTGAACGTCCCCGGCTCCACCCGGTTGACCGTGGCGAACAGCTTGCGCAGCGGATCCATGGCGTTCAGGTAGGTCGCCGGCGTCGAGCGGGGCGTGGCGGCGATGGCCGACTGGTCGATGACGATCGTGCCCGGGTGCCGGGCGACCAGCTCGCGCCGCATCAGCGTGCTCTTGCCCGACCCGGCCACGCCGGTGACCGCGGTGAGCACGCCGAGCGGCACCCCTACCGTGACGTTCTTGAGGTTGTGCGCGTCGGCGTCCGCGACGGTCAGCCAGCCGGTCGGCGCGCGTACCGGCTCCTTGATCACGGTCGCGCGGCGCAGCATGCGGCCGGTCGGCGTGTCGGCGGCGACCAGCCCGGCCACCGTGCCCTCGAACACCACGCGCCCGCCCTCGGTGCCCGCGCCCGGCCCCATGTCCACCACGTGGTCGGCCAGTCCGATCATGTGCCGGTCGTGCTCGACGACCAGCACGGTGTTGCCCTTGTCGCGCAGCTCCACCAGGAGGTCGGCCAGCCGGTGCACGTCGCGCGGGTGCAGGCCCACGCTCGGCTCGTCGAAGATGTACGTCATGCCGGTCAGGCTGCTGCCCAGGTTCCGCACGGTCTTGAGCCGCTGGGCCTCGCCGCCCGACAGCGTCGACGTCCCGCGGTCGAGGCTGAGATAGCCGAGGCCGATGGCGTCGATCCTGCGCAATGACTCCACGGCCGCCTCGGCGGCGGGGTCGGCCAGCCCCTCCAGCACGCCGATGAGGTCGATGACCTCCATCGCCGAGTAGTCGGCGAGGTTGCGCCCGTCGATCCTGGACGCCAGCGCCGCCGCGTTGAGCCGGGTCCCGACGCACAGCGGGCAGGTGCGCTCGCGCACCATCGACCCGACCTCCGGGTCGATCTCCTCGCGGGCGCGCCTGAGGTGGAGCCGGTCGAAGCGGAGCACCACGCCCTCGTAGGTGTTCTGGTACCTGCCCCGCTGGACCTTGAAGCCGCTGCCGTACAGCAGGAGCTTGCGCTCCTCGTCGGTGAAGTCCCGCAGCGGCTTGTCCGGGTCGAACAGACCGGACTCCGCGTAGATCTGCCAGGCGGCGCTGCCGATCGGGTGCAGGGCCAGCGCGCCCTGGTTGAGCGACAGGTCGGGATCGATCAGCTTGTCGAGGTCCGGCTCGATCTTCCAGCCCAGGCCGTCGCACTCCGGGCACATGCCCTGCGGATCGTTGAACGAGTACGCCGTCGCGGGGCCGGCCGACGGCTCGCCCCGGCGTGAGAACAGCACCCGCAGGACGGCGTGGATCTCCGTCATCGTCCCCACCGTCGACCGCGCGCCGCCCCCGACCGGCTTCTGGTCCACGACCACGGCGGCGGTCAGGTTCGCCATGCGCTCGGCGCGCGGCCGCTCGTGCTTGGGCAGCCGGTGCCGGAGGAACGCGCTGAACGTCTCGTTGAGCTGGCGCTGCGACTCCACCGCGATCGTGCCGAAGACGATCGACGACTTGCCCGAACCGGACACGCCGGTGAAGACGGTGATGCGTTCCTTCGGCAGCCGCAGCGAGACGTTCTTCAGGTTGTTCTGCCGCAGGCCGCTGAGCA
Organism: Microtetraspora fusca; assembly: GCF_001570365.1. Classification (GTDB taxonomy): domain Bacteria; phylum Actinomycetota; class Actinomycetes; order Streptosporangiales; family Streptosporangiaceae; genus Microtetraspora; species Microtetraspora fusca. Next base: position 59,963 of record NZ_BBYK01000078.1, read on the forward strand.
TGATGTCGCGCGACACGCTATCCCCCATAGGTATGGCTAATAGTATTAGCCTAAGCTACATCTCATGGGCGACATTCCCGACCGCAGATCGCGCCGGCGGAACGAGACCAAGGCCGAGATCCTGGCCATCGCGCTGGACGTGATGGCGGAGGAGGGGGTCGCGGGACTGAGCCTGTCCACCGTGGCCCGGCGGCTCGGCGTCCGGCCGCCGTCCCTGTACAAGTACTTCTCGTCACGGCACGCCGTGTACGACGCGCTGTTCAAGAAGGGCCAGGAGGGCTACCGGGACGCCGTGCGCCGGGCCGCCGAGCCGTACGAGCCGGGCCTGGCCGCCATGGGCGCCGCGCTCGAGGCCGGGGCCCGGTGGATCATGGCCAACCAGATCCTCGCCCAACTGCTGTTCTGGCGGCCGGTGCCCGGTTTCACGCCGTCGCCGGAGGCGTACGCGCCGGCCCTGGCCGTCCATGAGCACTTCAAGGAGTTGATCGGCGGCGCTGTGGAGCGGGGCGAGCTGCACCCGGACGCCGCGGGCGAGGAGGGCCTCGACCTGGCCACCAGCCTGATCGCCGGGGTCGTCTCCCAGCAGCTCGGCAACCAGCCCGGTGTCACGTACGAGGAAGGCCGGTTCACCCGGCTGGTCCCCCGGCTCACCCGGGTCTTCGCCGCCGCGTACCCGCCCCGCTGAACCGCTCGCGTCCGCCCGTAGCATCGGCCCATGGCCATGGGCGACCCGGCGGGGACGGATCTCGACCGCTATCGCGGCGAGCTGACCGGTTACTGCTACCGGATGCTCGGCTCGCCGTTCGAGGCGGAGGACGCGGTGCAGGAGACGCTGCTCCGGGCCTGGCGCGCTCTGGCGGACTACGACGAGCGGCGGGCCTCGTTGCGGACCTGGCTCTACCGCATCGCCACCAACATCTGCCTGGACCTCCTCAGGGGCGCCGCGCGCCGGGCCCGCCCCATGGACCTCGGACCGGCCACGCAGGGGCCGGATCTGGGCGCGCCGCTGCCCGAGCACGCGTGGGTGCAGCCGGCGCCCGACTCGCTGGTCCTGCCCGGCTCCGCCGATCCGGCGGAGGCGGCCGTGGCGCGGGAGACGGTCGGCCTGGCGTTCGTCGCGGCGCTGCAGGTCCTGTCGCCGCGCCAGCGCGCGGTGCTGATCCTCCGTGACGTCCTGTGCTGGCGGGCCGCCGAGGTCGCGACACTGCTCGACACGACGGTCGCCGCGGTGAACAGCACCCTGCAGCGGGCGCGGGCCGCCCTTCCCGCCGGGCCCGCGCGCGCCGCCGACCCCGTCGACCCCGCGCTGCTGGCCCGCTATGTGGACGCCTTCGAGCGGTACGACGTGGCGGCGCTGGTCGCGTTGCTGCGCGAGGACGCGACGATGTCGATGCCTCCGTTCGCGTGGTGGCTGAGCGGCAGGGACGCGATCGAGCGGGCGCTGGTCGACTCGGGAAGGCCGTGCGCGGGAACCCGGCTGGTGCCCGTGGCGGCCAACGGAACGGCCGCCTTCGGGCACTACCTGCCGGACGGCGCCGGCGGGTACCGGCGGTTCGGATTCGTCGTCCTGGAGATCGAGGGCGCACGCGTGGCGTCGACGACCTCCTACCTCGGCGACACCCGGCTGTTCGACCTTTTCGGCCTGCCGGACTCGCCGCCCGCGATGAGTTAGGGGCGGCCGCGTCGTACACCCTGCGACAGAACCTTTCAGCGAGAGGAACGACGCGACATGACCGACTACACCGAGATCAACGGGATCCCCACCTGGTACGACGAACGGGGGTCCGGCGCCGAGGCCCTGGTGCTGCTGCACGGCGGCTTCAGCGACTCCAGGGACTTCGCCGGCAACCTGGACACGCTGGCCGACCGCTTCACCGTCTTCATGCCCGACCGGCGCGGGCACGGACGCACGCCCGACGCGCCCGGGCCGATCACGCTGCCCTTCCTGATCGAGGACGCGATCGCGTTCTGCGAGTTCGCGGCCAAGAAGGCGGGCGGCCCCGTCAACCTCGCCGGATACAGCTTCGGCGGCACGATCGCGCTGACGGTCGCGCTGCGCCGCCCCGATCTGGTGCGCGCGCTGGTGCTGATCAGCACGGCGTTCCATCACGAGGGCATGATCGTCGCGCCGTCCGGCGACGGGAGCGCGATGCCGGAGCGGGTCGTCGCCGCGTACGCCGAGGTCTCCCCGGACGGGCGGGACCACTTCCAGGTGGTGGCCGCGAAGGTGATGGCGGCGATCGCGGCGGCCCCCCTGGCCCTGACCGAGGCCGAGGTGTCCGTGGTCGCGGCCCGCACACTGGTGGTTGCCGCCGACGACGACATCGTCCACCTGGAGCACGCGCTGGCCCTGTACCGGGCGATCCCCGACGCCGAGCTGGCCGTGGTGCCGGGCACGTCGCACGTGCTCCTGCATGAGAAGCCCGCCCTGTGCGCCCGACTGGTCGACGACTTCCTCACCGTTCCCGCGAACCCCACCTACATGCCCATCCGACGCGGGGGCCGATGACCTGTCCGCCCCGCGTTTCCCCTCCTGCCCTCCCCGGCGCATCCTGGCAGGAGGGGCGAACCCCGGATGGCGGCCAACGGCGACGCGGCCGGCCGCCATCCAGCGGACGGGTGGTAACGGCGATGACCGATGGACGACGATCCGGCGACGCGGCCGGGGGACAGGCACGACGGAGCTTCCTCTCGACGGCCGCGTTCGTGGCCTGGCTCGTGTTGCTCACCGCGGTCGTCGTCGTGCTGGACATCGCCACCGGCACCCGCGTACGGCTCGCCCCGCTGCTCGTCTTCCTGCCCGCGTTCTTCGCGGGCGTCGGCACCCTGCGGCAGACGGTGGTGGCGTCCCTGTGGGCGACCGCCATCGTCGGCTGCTCCGCCGTCTATCTCGGCGGAAACCTGTTCGGCAACATGCTCTCGGTGCTCTTCACCGCGGCCTTCGGCGCGCTGAGCATCGTCACCTGCCGGTACCGGACCCACCGCGACGAGATGCTCGTCCGGCTGCGCTCCACCACCGCGGCTCTGCAGCGGCAGCTTCTCCGGCCGCTCCCCCTCGTCACCGAGCAGGTCACGGTCGAGGGCGTCTACCAGCCGGTCGAGGAGGACAACATGGTGGGCGGGGACGTCTACGAGGTGGCGGCGTCGCCGTACGGGACCCGGGTGCTGATCGCCGACGTCCAGGGCAAGGGACTGCCCGCGATCGGCGCCGCCTTCGCCGTCCTCGGCGCATTCCGGGACGTGGCCCACCGCGAACCCGCCCTCAGCGTCATCGTCGACGCGCTGGAGCAGGCGGTCGTCCGGCACAACCGCTTCGCGACGGAGACGGGCGAGCCGGAGCGGTTCGTGACCGCTCTCCTGCTCGACATCGACGGCGGGCTCCACGTGCGGGCCGTCAACTGCGGCCACATCCCCCCGTACCTGCTGCGCTCGGGGCAGGCGGCGGCGGTGGCGCTGCCGGGCACCGGGGTGCCCCTCGGGCTCGCCCGGCTCACGCGGGATCCCCACGTCGTGGAGCGGTTCGCCTTCCCCCAAGACGCGACCCTCGTGCTGTGCACCGACGGCGTCACCGATGCCCGGAACGCGCATGGCGACTTCTATCCCCTGCGGGCACGGCTGCGCAGGTGGGGGGAGCTCCCGCCGGAGCGGCTCACCGCGACGCTCCGCGCCGACCTGGCCCACTTCACGGGTGGCAACCCTCGGGACGACATCGCCGTCCTCGCCCTGCGCCGCAGGTCCCGGCGACGCCTGACCGTCGACCGCTCGGTGACCCGGCACGCCGAGCAGAGCTAGTAGGACTTTGTTAGATCGTCATGGTGGGCGTTGGTGACAGGTGGGGCATCGGCCTGCCCAGGTCGCCGGTAGCACCTGGAGCATGTGGAGGATCTTGTAGAAGGTCAGGCCGCCCCAGCTGCTTTTGGGCTGGTCAAGCGCAGTTCGGTAAGGAACAGGTGTGCGGCCGAGACCAGGGTGACGTGGCGGTGCCAACCGGTGAAGGAGCGGCCTTCGAAGTGCGTCAGGCCAAGGCCGGTCTTCAGCTCGCGGTAGTCATGCTCGATCCGCCAGCGGATCTTGGCCAGACGTACCAGCTCCCGCAGCCGGATATCAGCCGGCAGGGTGGACAACCAGTAGTCGGTGGGCTCGCTCTCACCGGGAGGCCACTCGGCCAGCAGCCAGCACTCGGGCAGCTGGCCGTCCTCACTGCGAGGGATGTCGCGGTTGGCCGGGCGCACCCGCAAGGCGATGAACCGGGAGGTCATTTTCGCGGTGGGGTTGCCCTTGGTGTGCTTGCTGCCGTATCGCCAGGTCACCCGGCGCAGCCGGGAACGGCCTGCGGACATCACCAGTTCACGCAGGTTGGACGGCTTGGCACGGTACCTGGCGGCCGGCCGGCGGCCCGTCCCCGCATACGGCGTCGTCTCCGGCACGGCATCGGCGGCGTGGGCGCTGGTGGTGCCCTGGGCATCGGCCACCACCAGCGGCGGCACATGCCCCCAAACCGCGAGTTCATCGAGCATGTCCAGGGCGAGTTGCCACTTGGGGCGGTGCCGCTCGTCATCAGGAATCTGGCAGCGCCGCCGCCGCTGGGCGATCCGGCCCGCCTGCTCTGCTTCCTCAGCCAGCGCCGATCGCCGATCACATGCGCACCGAGTTGGTGACCGACGCGCTGCGCGCAGCCGCGGCCACCCGGGGCGGAACCCTGATCGGGGCGATCTTTCACAGCGACCACGGGGCGCAATACACCTCCGCTGACTTTGCCGCCGTGTGCGGGCAGCTCGGGGTGCGCCAGTCGATGGGAGCGGTGGGCACCAGCGCGGCTAACGCGCTCGCTGAGGCCCTCAACGCCACCCTCAAACGCGAGACGCTCCAGGGCGCCAAGTGCTGGCCCTCTGCCCACGCCGCCCGGCTGGCCGCCTTCGCTTGGATCACCCGCTACAACACCCGAAGGAGACACTCCAGTGCCTGGGCTACCTCAGCCCCATCGACTACGAGAAGCAGCCCGATAAGGTGCTACTCGCCGCATAACAGCTGGTGTCCACACTTCTGGGGGAACCCCCAAGGCCGGGTAGTTAAGGTTTCCGGTCTGGTGGCAAGAGCGATGCGGAGATTGGCCCGGCGGTGTAGATGCCTGGCCCGATCTTGCGAATGAGTCGTCCATCGGCCCAGCGCGACAGCTGCCGATACATGGTGTTCAGGGTGACATCGCCAAGGTGACGGGCGATGTCCCGGGGGCGCCAGGATCGGCCGGGATCTTCCTGGAGCAGGGCCAGGACCCTTTCCCTCCGACGGTCGATCAGTGCGGTGAGCCGGTCGTCCCGGGACGCCGTAGGAAGCGGGAGCTCCGTGGGTGCTGCAAGGACGGCGATGGTGAGAGCGGTGACGGGCTGGCTGCGGTCTGGCCGGCCGTCGTCGCGTCGTTCGTTGTAGCGGGAGATCGGTGACTTGACCTTGCGGGTGCTCACCCGCGGGCGGCGGGGCGGAAGCAGATGGCCAGGACGCGGCGCCCGATGACCCCGACCAGGTTGGTGCCGAGGTCGGTGACGCCTGCGGCTTGAACGACCAGATCACGGGCCGTGTGCAGGGCGATGGAGAAGCCGCAGCGGTCCGGGTCGGTGCCGGGCCGGGACTCAGCGGCGTCAACCATCACCGTCCGAAGAAGCTGGTAGAGCGTGAGCACCGACCACATCTCCTGCTCCAGCCCGGCGGCA
>NZ_BBYK01000079.1 GCF_001570365.1 Microtetraspora fusca
CGCCGCCTTGACAGTAATCAATACTCTCAGGCGCTGAAATCCGATTTCCGACGGTTTCTTCTGGAACGTTCCCAGGTCCGGTCCGAACAAGGACGGCTGCTCTCCCACGGGATCCTCCACGCCGACCGCGCTATGGAGCTCCAAGATTAGCTTTACTCTCCCTTTGACGGCAGGTCTTCGGGAAGGGTCCCCAAGGGAGTCGGCGCCGCTTGTACGGGGCGTGGAGGAATCGAGCAAGTTCCGGGCCGTCAACCACCAGCGGCGGGCTCACGCGACGGGTGCGCACCCTCTGGTCGAGGACGCGTAGTCCCGTCAGCATGAGCCTGGATCCCGGCCCGCGCTGCTTCAGGGAAGGCGGACCCGGTCCGCCGGAGGGGGTGGCACCGCGACGGTCGCCGGCACGCCCGGCCGGGGGACGCGCTTCACCCCGAGGCCGCCAGCGGTCGCTCCCTGACCATGAGCCGTACGCCGATCACCGCCCAGGTGGCCGCGGGGGCCAGCGAGCCCGCGTCGCCGAGGACGAGCATCAGCACGAACGACGCCGGCAGGAGGACGGACACGGGCCGTGGCAGCACTCCGGCCCGATAGGCGGCGACCGCGACCAGCGCCGTCCCCGCCGCCCAGAGCACGAGGCCCGGGAGGAACAGCGCCTGCGGCAGGGGGAGCTCGTCGGCGGTGACGAGCGTGACCGTCGCGGAGACCAGGACCAGCGCCTGGCCCAGGCCGTACAGCACGGCGCCGACGTCGCCGAGGCGGCCCCAGCCCGGGACGGCCGCGTGCGCCGCCCGCAGCGCGACCACGGCGAGCACGCCCGTGGCCAGCGTGAGGGCGAACGCCGCCTCCATCAGATAGTCGGCGAGCGTGGTGAACGGGATGTGCTGCCGCCCGGCGACCGTCTGGGTCACCCACAGGGTCACGGCGGCGAGCGCGGCGGCGAACGGGAACGCCGCCCGCACGGATGTTCTCTTCATGGTTCCGAGGGTCGGCCCGGTCCCATCCCGTACGGCAGAGCCGACCGTCCCGGCCGAGGGGGAGCCGATCCCGAGGGGTCAGGGCCGGCCGAGGCCGGCGTCGCGCGCGGCGGCGATGGCGGCGGCCCGGTCGGGAACGGCCAGCTTGACGAGGATGGCGGACACCGTGTTGGCCACGGTCTTGGGGCTCAGGTGCAGGCGGGAGGCGACCGCCTGGTTGCCGAGGCCGCGCGCGACGAGGTCCAGGATCTCGTACTCGCGGTCGGTCAGCTTGGGGAAGGGGCGCTCCGAGGTGCGCGGCGGCGCGTGCAGCAGCGCGATGACCGCCTCGGCGGCTCCCTGGCCGAAGACGGCCTGCCCGAGGACGGCGCCCCTGACCGCGCTGACGACGTCGTCCTGGGTGGCGGTCTTCAGCAGATAGCCCCTGGCCCCGGCCCGGATGGCGGCGAGCATCGACAGGTCGTCGTCCGACATCGTCAGCATGATCACCACCGGTGGGGCGGGCTGCGCGGCGAGCCGCCGGGTGGCCTCGATGCCGTCCATGACCGGCATCGCGATGTCCATGAGCACCACGTCGGGCGCGTGCTCGCGGGCCGCGGCCAGCGCCTTCGCGCCGTCCTCGGCGACCGCCGTCACCTCGAGGCCGGGAACGCTGGACAACATCGCCCGCAGCCCGTCACGGAAAAGGGGGTGGTCGTCCACGACCATGACGCGGATCGTCATCGTTCCTCGCCGAGGGGGATCGAGGCGATCACGGTGGTGCCGGGATCGCCGGAGGTGAACGCGAGCGTACCGCCCAGCTCTGCCACGCGTTCGCGCATGGACGACAGGCCGACGCCGGGGGTGACCCGCTCGGGCAGGCCGGTGCCGTCGTCGGCCACGGTGACGGTGAGCGCGGTCGCGGTGCGGCTCAGCCGTACCGCGCAGTGGCGGGCGGCGGAGTGCCTGATCGCGTTGGTGAGCGCCTCCCTGGCCACCAGGTAGGCGGCGGTCTCGGCCGCCGCGCCCAGCCCGGAGGTGTCGCAGACGCCGACCTCGACCGCCACGCCCGAGGCGTGCAGCGACGCGGACGCGTACTCGATCGCGGGGCCGAGCCCGAGCTGGGCCAGCTCCGGAGGGCGCAGCCCGCGTACGAGGCGGCGCACGCTCGTCCCCGCCTCGCCCACCTGCTCCCTGATGTGGGCGAGCAGCGACGACGCCCGGTCGGGGTCGTCGCGCAGGGCGTTCCCCGCGGCGTCCACGGAGAAGCCGATCCCGGCGAGCACGGGCCCGAGACCGTCGTGCAGGTCCCGGCTGATCCGCCGTCGCTCCTCCTCGCGGGCGGTGACCAGCAGCCGCCGCGAGTGCTGGAGGGCCATCTGCCGGTGGGCGGCGGCCAGCGCCGCGCCCGCCTGGAGCGCCAGGCCGCGCAGCGTCCACGCGCTGCCCTCGGCGACGTCGAGCGAGCCGAGCGCCTCTCCCTGGAAGGAGAGCGGCACGGTGAGGGCGACCCGGGGCGGCCCGCCGCGCTCGATGACCTTCAGAGGGGCGTCCTGAGGGCCGAGGCGCACCCGCAGGTACGGCGTGCGTGTCACGTCGGTGACCGCGTCCGCGAGCGCGGCGACGATCTCGTCCGGGACCGAGGTGGCGGCCAGTCGTTCGGCCAGCCGTGCGGCCGCCTCCCGTGGGTCGGCGCGTCCGCCGTACAGGAGCCGGCCGGTGGTTCGGCCGAGATAGCGCCGCGTCGGCTCCGCCGCGAGCGCCACACCGGCCGCCGCCACGGCGTTCGCGTCCCCGGGAATGGGCGCGAGCAGCGCGAACACGCCGACCAGCACCAGCGCGAGCAGGCCGTAGGTCAGGATCGCGCGCAGCAGCGGCCCGGTCTCGTAGAGGTCGTGCCTGAGCATGGCCAGCGCGATGCCCGCGGGCAGCGCGAACGTCCCCACGGCGGTCAGCGGCACGGCCACCGCCGATGGGAGCACCGACTCGGAGAACGAGCCGATCGCGAACGCGGCCCCGCCCGAGCAGATCCACAGGAGCTGGAGCCGCTGTCGCCCGGTCGCGCGCACGGTCCGCACGACCAGCCCGGCCATGCACGAGATCGAGATCAGGGCGAGCACGCCGAGCGCGATCGGCAGCGCCCACACGAGCGGCCGCAGCGCCTCCACGGCGTACGGATTGTCCATCACGGGGTCGGGGACGAACGCGAGCAGGACGGTGAAGGCGGTGATGACCACGACGGCGACGGCGGCGACCGGCCGCCAGCGCGGGCTCGGCAAACGCCCCTCCGGGACGAGGAGCAGCAGCACGCTCGTGATGGTCAGCAGCGGAGGCGCCCACACCCAGCCGGCCAGCCAGCGGAGCCAGTCGACGTGCGCGCCGTACCGCTCCGCGGCGTGCGCCGCCGCCCCGAGCACGGCCATGAGGCACAGCGGGCCGACCGCGCCGCCCGCCCGCCGGGCCACCAGGTACGCGCCGAGCGGGCAGAAGCTCAGCGCGATCGCGACGTCCTGGGCGGTCCTCTGGGTGAGGGGTCCTCCCGCGACGGCGAGCACGCAGGCCAGGCCGAAGACGCTCCACGCGAGACCGATGCGCACGGGCGCTCCTTGAGGAGGGGGACCGATCGCCCATATTGCCGCACATCGGGCGTCCCGGCGTCACGGGAGAGACCTCCCGGCGCGCCGGGCACGTCATCCGGCCGGCGCGATCAGCCGGGTACGGCCTCCCGCATGAGCGCGACGTAGCCCTCCTCCAGCGACGGCTGCACGGGGACCGCGGCCGGGTCCGGCTTGGTGGGGCTGACCACGCGGTAGTGGGTGCCGCCCGGACGGCCGACCGCCGACACCACCACGCCGGTGGACGGGGGCGGCCCCTGGGTGACGACCTCCCACGTCGCGCCCTGGGCCCGGTCGATGATGCCGGTCACCGGGCCGGTGAAGACCACCCGTCCCGAGGCCATGACGGCGGCCTCCTGGCAGGTCTGCGCGACGTCCTCCACGATGTGCGTGCTCAGCAGCACCGTCCGGTGGCCCGCGATCTGGGCGAGGAGCGTGCGGAACCGGATGCGCTCCTCGGGGTCGAGCCCGGCCGTCGGCTCGTCCACGACCACCAGGGCGGGGTCGCCGAGCAGGGCCTGGGCGATGCCGACCCGCCGCCGCATGCCTCCGGAGAAGCCCTTGAGCCGGCGCCGGGCCACGTCGGACAGCCCCACCATGTCGAGCAGCTCGCCGATCTGGCGCCGCCGGGCCGCGTCGTCGTCCAGGCCCTTGAGCAGGCCGACGTACTCCAGGAACTCGTGCGTCGTCAGGTCGGGATAGAGGCCGAGGTCCTGCGGCAGGTATCCCAGCCGCCGCTGTACGGCCAGCCGTCCCGCCCGCGTGGTGATGTCGTGGCCGCCCACCAACACCCGCCCGCTGGTCGGGGGCAGCACCCCGGCCAGGATGCGCATGAGGGTGGTCTTGCCCGCGCCGTTCGTGCCCAGCAGGCCGAACATGCCTCCCGGTACGGCGAGATCGACGCCGCGCAGCGCCTCGACGCGCCCGAACCGCCGGCGCAGCCCGCTGATCATGATGTCCATGGTCTTCCTTGGTCTCCGTTTCAGGACGAGGTACGGCGGGCGAGCAGCGGGCTCGCGAACACGAGGGGCGGCGTCGCGAGCACGGCCAGCAGGACGACGCTGAGGAGCGCCGCGCCGCCGCCGGGTTCGGGCCGCAGGAAGGAGAGCCAGCCGGGGGCGCCCGCGTACAGAGCGCGCTCACCGATGAGCCAGCTCGCCGGGTAGTCGCCGATCGGCGTCAGCAGGGTGCCCGTCAGCGAGGGCAGGTAGTTCGGGCCGAGCAGGTTCCCCCAGAACCAGTAGCCCGCGAACAGCACCCGGAACAGCGGCGCCGAGAACATCAGCGGGCAGACGAGCGCGAACGCGGCCACGAACGCCAGGCCCGGCAGCAGCACCACGGCGAACGCGACGACCGCCCAGAGGAACAGGGCCGGGTCGCCCCGGTGGACGAACTCGCCCGCCGCCGTGACGAGCAGCACCAGCAGGGCGGGGACGGCGGTCGCGGCGACGGACCCGGCGTACTTCCCGGCTACCAGCGCGCCCGGCCGGGTCGGCAGGCTGGCGAGCAGCGACGCGGCGCCCAGCCGGTGGTCGCGGACGAGCCGGTCGGCCAGCACCATGCCGAACCCGATGGGCAGCAGCATCGAGAACAGCAGCGCCCACGAGCCCATCACCCGGGCGGCGTCCGCGGCGGCCGGCAGGTGGCGCGGGCCCCGGTCGCCCTGGGCGACGGCGATGAGGACGGCCAGACCGGCCGTACTCAACCACAGGGACCGCTTGCGGATCTGCATGCGGAACTCGTAGCGGCAGACGGCGAAGAAACGCCCCCTCATACTTCTTCCTCCGTCAGGAGGCGCTCCGGCCGGCGCAGCAGCAGGAGCGCGGTCGTGATGAACAGGACGCCGCAGGCGGCGAGCACCGCGCGGTTCGTCCACCAGCCGTCGGCGACGCCCTCCCGGCTGGTCAGGAACAGAAAGAACGGACGCGACCACGCGCCGGCGACCAGCGCCGAGGCGAAGAGCTGCTGGCACAGCCACACCATGGCGACCGTCGTGGTGGCCAGCACGACGCTGCGCCCCAGGACGGCCACGAGCAGGGCCAGCCCGGTGAGCCCCAGCAGCGGCGACGCCCAGACCAGGGCCGACGCGAGGGGCGAGTCCGGCCCGGCCCACGAGCCGGTGAGCCGCAGCGCGGCCGAGAAGAGCAGCGACAACACGGCGCCGATCCCGGCCACCACACCCAGCCGGCGGCCCAGCGTCCAGGAGTAGCCGGTGGGCAGCGCGAGCTGAAGTTCGCGGCAGCGGTCCACGCTGACCACCGTGACCGCCGCCATCGCCGCGGCCAGCGGGACGAGCGCCTCGACGCCGGAGAGGAGCAGGTTGTGGACGAACGGCCGCGGCGTGCCGAAGGCCGCCCCCGCCGCCGCGAGGGCGAGGGTGACCAGAAGGGAGGCGGGCGGCGCCAGGCAGGCCGGCCATCCCGCACGCCGGGCCTCGTACCGCCACAGGGACATCGGTTTCACACAGGTGGGTACCGGCCGGGCCGGATCGGTTCACCGGAATCTTGTTCCGGTTCAGAGGCCGGCCCGGTGCGCCGCTCCGCGCGGGAGACGCGGTGCCAGCAGCACCGTCACCGCGACGAGCGCCGCCGCGCCCACCAGGATGCCGGAGCCCGGCGACCACAGCGGCTCCATCACGGCCGCCACCGCCCGGTCGATCTCGCCTGTCGTCGCGAGCATCCGGAGCAGCCACAGCGTCATCGCCGCCCCCACGCCGACGGACGGCCGCCACAGCACCGACAACGCGAAGCTGAGCGCGGACAGCGGCACCAGCGGGCCGAACCACGCGGCCACGAGGCCGAGAGCGCCCGCGACCGGTTGCAACGGGGTGAGCGCGAGCGTGACGAGCAGGCCGCCCGTGACGATCACGCCGAGCACCAGCGACAGCCGGGCGAGCAGCACCACCCTGGGCGAGGTGGGCGTGGCCGCGAGCAGCTCGCCCACCGGCTCGCGCTCCGCCCCGCACGCCCCCGCCACCGCGATCGCCGCGGCCAGCGGGATCACGGTGGCGAGCGCGTGCGGTGCCAGCCCCAGCGACGAGACCCGGGCGGCGATCACGCCGCCGAGCACGAGGGCGGCCGCGGAGACCACCCAGACCGGCCATCTGATCAGGGTCCGCTGGCGGGCGAACAGGCCGACGGCCCGCCGCCACGGCCGCTCTCCCAGTGCGCCGCCGTACCGGGGGACCGGGCGGAGGCGGGCGGCCGACCCGGCCGATGCCGATCCGATCCCCGCGCGGATGGCGGCGAAGATCGACGGTGTGGGCGGGGCCACCGCGGCGGCCCGCTCCGTGACGGCCGTACGGACCCTGCGCCACGACTCGGCCTCGGCCGCGCACTCGGCGCACGCCTCCACGTGGGCGGCCACGGCGGCCGGGTCGGGAAGGACGCCCGCGGCGTAGTCCGGCAGCAGTTCGGTGGGATGGTTCATCGGCCGGCCTCCTCGACCACGACGGGCAGGGCCCGGGCCAGCGCGGCCCGGGCGTTGAACAGGCGGCTCTTCACCGTGCCGACCGGGATGCCCAGCACCTCGGCGATCTCCGCATGCGACATCTCGGCGGCGAACGCGAGATCGAGGACCTCGCGGTGGAGCGGCGCCAGCGTCCCCAGCGCGGCGGCGACCGCGGCGGCGTCGGCGCGCGCCAGCGCCACGGCCTGCGGCCCCGGCTCGGGCGAGGGCAGGTCGAGCGCGTCGTCGAGGGGGCGTAGCGCCGGCAGATGGCCGCGCATCCGCTTGAGCGCCTGACGGCGGCAGATGCCGAACAGCCAGGTGCGCACCAGCGACCGCTCCTCGAACGAGTCCGCGCCGCGCCACACGGCGATGAACGTCTCCTGGAGCGCCTCCTCGGCCGGTCCGCGCTCGCCCAGGAGTCCTTCGGCGTACGCCAGGAGCGCCGCCGCGTGCCGGGCGTACAACGCCTCGAAGGCATGCTCGTCACCCCGGCTGACCAGCCGCAACAGCTCCAGATCCGTCATCTCCATCGTTGTGGGTACTCTTCCGGACCCGCGGGTTCACCGCAAAACGCGGGCACTTCACGTGATTCAAGTCACGCTGAACCCGTGCGGCCTCCCCGGCACTCAGCAGCATGGGAATTCCTCGTGCCATCGCGCGATCCTCCGCGTTCCGCGTCCGGGGCGGCCGGGCGTCGCTCGCCGCTCTCGCCGCGCTGCTCTGCCTGCCCGCGCTCCCCGCCGCGGCGGCTCCGTCACCGGCGGGGGTGCGGGCCGTCTCCTGGGTCCCGTGCGACCCGCCGGACGAGGGCGCCCGCTGCGGCGCCGTCACCGTCCCCGTCGACTGGGATCATCCGTCCGCGTCCGGCTCCGCCCAGGTGCGGATCGCGGTACGGCCGGCCCGTGACCGCGCCCGCCGCGTCGGCGTGCTGATGTTCAACCCCGGCGGTCCCGGCGCGGGCGCCGCCGACATGGCCGCACGCAAGGACTGGGCGGAGTTCTGGTTTCCGCCCGCCCTGCTCGACCGGTTCGACATCGTCGGCGTGGACCCGCGGGGCGTGCCGGGCAGCACGCCGGTCTCATGCGCCGATCCGGTGAATCCCGAGGTGTCGCGCTTCCCCCGTACGCGGGCCGAGGTGCGCGGTCTGGTCGCGGCGAGCTCCTCGTTCGCCGCGTCGTGCCTCCAGCGGACCGGCCCGCTCGCCGCCCACCTCGACACCGACACCGTCGCCAGGGATCTCGACGCGGTCCGCGCGGCGCTCGGCGAGCCCACGATCAGCTTCCTCGGCGTCTCGTACGGCACGATGCTCGCCCAGGCCTACGCCGAGCGCTATCCGAGCCGGGTCCGCGCCCTCGTCCTCGACGGCGTCGTGGACCGCTCCCTGCCGGCCGCGCGGCTCGTCCTCGACGGGGCCGCCGCCGTCCAGGACGGCCTGGCCCGCTTCGCCGCCCGGTGCGCGGTGACCGAGGCGTGCGTCCTGCGCGGCAAGGACGTCACCGCCGAGCTCCGCCGCATGTACGCGCGGGCGGAGCGGGGCGAGGTGCGCGCGGGCGGTCGGGCGGTGACCGCCGAGGAGCTCCGGATCGCCGTCAACGACGGGCTGAACACGCCCCTCGTCGACGGCAGGCTCGCCGCGGGCATCCGGGACGCGACGGACAAGGGGGATGCCAACCTGCTCACCTCGCTGTCCCGCTACCAGGGACGGGACGAGTACACGCGCTATCGCGCCATCATCTGCCAGGACGTGCCGCGCGTGCGTCCCGACGAGTTGATCGGACTGGCCGGCGCGGCGACGCGGCGGGGGCCGAGCCTGCGCGGCGCCTCCGAGATGTGGGACATCGTGTCCGGCTGCGCGGGCCTGCCGCAGCAGGCCCACTGGACCCCGCACGCCTGGCGGGTGCCCGCCACGGTCACGCCGCTGATCCTCTCCGGCGCGCACGACGTCGCCACGCCGCGCCGCTGGGCCGAGTCCGTCCACCGGCGGCTCCCCGGAAGCACCCTGATCCGCTGGGACGGCGACGGGCACGCCGCCTGGCCGATGCACAACGCGTGCGCCATGACGGCGGCCGTGACCTACCTGACCGACCTCGCCCCGCCCACCTCGACGAGCTGCCCGGCGGACCGGGCATCCTGAGCCTCGGTCAGCGGACCCCGCGCGGGCGGAACTGGACGCTGATCCTGGGCCCCACCGGCCGTGCGGTCTTCGGGATCGCGTGCTCCCACGTGCGCTGGCAGCTCCCGCCCATGACGATGAGGTCCCCATGGCCCAGCTCGTGGCGCAGCGTCGGCCCGCCGCCGCGCGGGCGCAGCAGCAGGGAGCGCGGCGTCCCGATCGAGACGATCGCCACCATCGTGTCCTCGGTGCTCCCGCGCCCGATGGTGTCGCCGTGCCAGGCGACGCTGTCCCTGCCGTCGCGGTACAGGCACAGCCCGGCGGTGCGGAACGGCTCGCCCAACTCGGCGGCGTAGTGGGCGTTCAGCGCCTTCTTCGCCTCGTCCAGGGCGGGGTCGGGGAGGGGGCGGCCCTCCTCGTAGAAGCAGAGCAGCCGGGGCACGTCCACGACCCGGTCGTACATGTGCCGCCTCTCCGCGTGCCACGGCACCGCGTCCAGCAGCCGATCGAACAGCGCGTCCGCGCCGGAGATCCACCCCGGCCGGACGTCGATCCACGCCCCGTGGTCCAGGAGGGTGCGCTTCACCGACGACCCGAGCGGGCCCGGCCCGATCTCGTCGCCGCAGTCCAGCAGCGAACTCTGGAAGAACACCCCCTCAGTCTAATCAAACGTCTGTTCGATCATGGTGGACGCGCCGGGCCGGACCAGGTGGGCGACGGCGCGGCCGTGGTCAGGTCGGGGCGACTCGGCCAGGACGGTCAGGCCGGTCAGGCCGGCGCTCCGAGGTCCGCGTCCAGGTCGGCGCCGTCCAGGTCCACGCCGAGGTCCGGCCCCCGCTTGTCGCGTGCGGCGACGATCCGGACGGCGAGGACGTGCTTGCACGGGCCGCGCGAGCCGCGGTGGTCGTACCACCAGTCGCAGGTGCAGGAGTCCTCGCCGAGCCGCACCCGGCGGACGGATCCGTTCGAGCTCACCTCGGCGGTGTCCCCCGTCACCCGTACGGTGCCCGCCTCGACGAGGGCGCGGGCGGAGACGAGCCGGGGGTTGAGCCCGCGCACGTGGTCGCGGTCGTAGGGCAGCTCGCGGTGAAAGTGGGCGGCCTCGGCCAGGTCGTACCCCACCCGCCCGGCGACGCCGAGCTGGGTGAGGGCGGCCTTGACGCGGGCGGGCGGGAGACCGGAGCGCTCGGCGAGCAGCCCCACCTCGACGGCGGGCTCGAAGTTGAGCAGCATGCCGACCACGTCGGCGTCGTCGGCCGCCTCGTCCGTGGCCAGGTCGGCGAGCACGGCGCCCTCCCCGGAGAAGCCGCGCCACGCCTCCGGCGAGATCGCCAGCGTGTAACGCATGCCAGGCAGCTCCAGCTCCCACGCGCTCGCCGCCACCTCGGCGCCGCTCCACGCCCGGGACGCGGCCGTGGCGGCCGGGCCGTACGCCCGCAGCGAGCGGGCGAAGCGCAGCAGCGGCAGCATCGTGGCGAGCCGGTGCGGGCCGGCCAGGCACACGGCGCCGGGCGCGGGCGCGGACGTGAGCCGCAGCTCGCGCCCCGCCGGAACCGCCCACACCGTCGTGTTCTTCTTGGGCAGGCCGCGCAGGAACCGCACCGCGTGCGGGCCGGACACCTCGGCGCGCAGGTCGAACCCCGAGGCGATCACCTGCACCTCGGCGAAGCCGCGCAGCCAGCGCTCGGGCAGGGGCACCTTCTTCTCCACCACGGCGCCGTCGAGCGTCGTGACGGTCAGCTCGTCGTGGCCGACGCCGAGGTGCAGGGGGTCGCGGGCGCCCACCCGGGCCAGCGCCTCGCGCAGCGGGAGGTTGACGTCGACGTTGGTGGTGCCCCGGTCCACCACCTCGCCGTCGAGCGCGGGACCGAGCACGTCGAGCCGCGCGTAGACGCCGCCGCACGCGGAGAACGACTCGAACCTGAGCCGGTCTCCGTCACAGGTCACCACGGGGTCGCGGCTCCAGCCGGGACGCGGCTGGTGGTAGCGGGTCAGCGCCACGTCGGCGACGGCGAGCAGGCCGGCCGCCGCCGCGGCCGCCTGGGTGACCACCCCGCTGAAGAACCGCGGATGATCGAGCAGGCCGCGCGTGGTGCGGCCACCGGACGTCGACAACCCCAGGTGACCCTCGCTGAGCGTGGAGGGGCCGGCGTAGGAATACGCCTGCACGGCATTCGTCATGGCGGCGAGAGTAGAGATCGCCTCCGACAAAACCGGGGGACCCGCGTTTCGCCTGGTCGGGCGCGGGCCGAGGTGCGCGCCGTGACCGATACGGCCGAGCGGGTACGGCGGGCCGCGCGCGACCACCTCGGGCTGACGGACCTGCGCCCCGGTCAGCTCTCCGCGATGACCGCGCTCGCGGACGGCAGGGACACGCTGGCGGTCATGGCGTCCGGCGGCGGGAAATCGGCGATCTACCAGGTGCCGGCCGCGCTGCTGCCCGGCCCGGCACTGGTGGTGTCGCCGCTGATCGCCCTCCAGCGCGACACACCCGCGTACGGCACGAGCAGTGGGGATGGGGCGAGGTAATCCGGCGGGAGGAGGACCGGCTGACTGTGCTGTTCGACGACGCGGGATATCACGAGCCGGCGCTCGGCCCGGTGGTCGAGCAGGGCTTGCTCCGCTCGGCGGCATCGGTTCGCGATGTGGGGGCAGGGCGAACGGGAGGACCCTCACACAAGGGGAGGTGAGCGGTCGTGTTCGCTGACCGGCGTGACGCCGGAACCCGCCTGGGCGAGCGGCTTCGGGACCGACTCGGGGGCGCGGACGCGGTCGTGGTGGGGCTGCCCCGGGGCGGCGTCGTGGTGGCGTACGAGGTGGCCAGGGCGCTGGGCGCTCCGCTCGACGTGATCGTGGTGCGCAAGCTGGGCGTGCCGTACCAGCCGGAGCTCGGCTTCGGGGCGATCGGGGAGGGCGGCGTGCGCGTCCTGAACCCCGACATCGTACGGCTGGCCGGTGTCACGAAAGAGCAGATGGCCAAGGTGGAGGAGGCCGAGCGCGAGGAGCTGATCCGCCGCGCGGCCCGGTTCCGAGGGGGCCGGCCGCGGGTCGAGCCGGCCGGGCGCACGGTGATCGTGGTGGACGACGGCGTGGCCACGGGAGGGACGGCGCGCGCGGCGTGCCGGGTGGCCCGGGGCCAGGGAGCGGCACGGGTGGTGCTCGCGGTTCCGGTGGGCGCGCCCGACACGATCGACGCGCTGCGCGAGGACGCCGACGAGGTGGTGTGCCTGCAGACGCCGCGCGACCTGTACGCGATCGGGGCCTGGTACCACGACTTCCCGCAGACGAGCGACGAGCAGGTGGTGGAGCTGCTGCACCGGGCCGTGCAGCCGGCCGGGTTCGACGGCGAGATCGGGGTGGACGCGGAGGGCGTCCCGCTCGCCGGCCGGCTGACCGTGCCGGAGGGGGCGCGCGGGATCGTCGTGTTCGTCCACGGCAGCGGCAGCAGCCGGCACAGCCCGCGCAACCGCTACGTGGCGGCGGCGCTCAACCGGGAGGGCCTGGGCACACTGCTGTTCGACCTGCTCACCCCGGACGAGGAGATCGACCGGGCCAACGTGTTCGACATCCGCCTGCTGGCCGACCGGCTGGTGGCGGTGACCCGCTGGCTGCGGGGCCGGCCGGAGGCCGGGGGCCTTCCGCTCGGGTACTTCGGGGCGAGCACGGGCGCCGCCGCCGCGCTGTGGGCGGCGGCGGCGCCGGACGCGGACATCGCGGCGGTCGTGTCACGCGGCGGCCGGCCGGACCTCGCGGGGGAGCGGCTGTCGGCCGTGCCCGCGCCGACGCTCCTGATCGTCGGCGGGGACGACCACGTGGTGCTCGGCCTCAACCAGGCGGCCCAGCAGCGGCTCCGCTGCGAGAACCGGCTGCGGATCGTGCCGGGCGCGACCCACCTGTTCGAGGAGCCGGGCGCGCTCGAGGCCGTGGCCGAGCTGGCCCGCGACTGGTTCGCCGAGCACTTCGCCGCGCCGGTCACGCGTGGCTGATCATCACGTGCTTGCTCCAGTTGGAGGGGCCGAAGAAGACGCCCTCTCGCCGGAGCGCGGGTCGCGGCTCTCCCCGGCGATCACGTTGCGGAGGGTGTCCGGCGTGTCCATCGGTTCTCCTGGGTCAGGCGGCCACAGGGGCGCGCATCAGCTCGGCGCGGTAGCGCGCGACGGCGGACGGGAGGCCGATCAGCACGACGCCGACGAGTGCGCCGCCGTCGTGGTAGCCGACCACGACCTCGCCGTCGAGGTCGCCGTCGAGGACCCGGATGTCGTCCGCGCCGAGCGCCGGGGCGCCGAACGACTGGATCCGCAGGTCGTACTGGTCGCTCCAGAACGTGGGCAGCGGCGCGAACGGCGCCGGTTCGGGCGCGCCCAGCCCGAGGTCGGCGAGCAGGGTGACCGCGGCGCGCTTGGCCGTGTCGGTCGGGATGCTCCAGTGCTCGACCCGCCGCGCCACGTCGTCGTAGCGCGGGTTGGGGAAGCGGGCCACGTCGCCCACCGCGACCACGCCGGACCGCCCCTCGACGCGCAGCGCGTTGTCGCACAGCACGCCGTCGGACAGGTCGAGGCCGTTGCCGTCGAGCCACTCGGTGTTGGACGCCGAGCCGACCGCCTCCACGACGACGTCGGCGTCGAGCCGGGTGCCGTCGGACAGCTCGGCCCCGGCGACCCGGCCCTCGCCGAAGAAGGCCGCGACGGTACGGCCCAGCAGGAACCGGACGCCGCGCGCCTCGTGGCGGCGCTGGAGGGCGGCCCCGAGGTCGTCGCCGAGCGGGCGGCGCATCGGCACCGCCTCCGGCGCGACCACGGTCACGTCGGCGCCGAGGATCCGCGCCGTCGCGGCGACCTCGCATCCGATGAACCCGGCCCCGATCACCAGCACCCGGGCGCCGGGGCCCAGCTCGCCGCGCAGCGTGCGGGCGTCCTCGATGGTGCGCACCACGTGCCTGCCCCGGGCCGGGCCCGGAGTGGGCAGCCGCCGCGGCCGCATCCCGGTGGCGACCACCAGGCCGTCGTAGGCCAGCTCGGCGCCGTCGGCGAGCCGTACGGCTCCCGCGGCGAGATCGGCGGAGGCGATCGGGACGCCGAGCCGCCAGGTCACGTCGGCGACGGCCGGGCGCAGCCGGAACGCGACC
Source organism: Microtetraspora fusca (assembly GCF_001570365.1). GTDB lineage: Bacteria > Actinomycetota > Actinomycetes > Streptosporangiales > Streptosporangiaceae > Microtetraspora > Microtetraspora fusca. Next base: position 14,254 of record NZ_BBYK01000079.1, read on the forward strand.
GCCTCGTGGGTCACCTCCGAGGCGAGGGCCTCCTTGGAGAGCGGCGGCCGGTTGTACGGCATGTGGATCTCGTCGCCCACGGCGACGATTTCTCCCATGAATCCGGAGGCGCGCAGCCGCTCGGCCGCGCGCAGGCCGCCCATCGAGGCGCCCGCGATCAGGATGCGCCGGCTCATCGCGCTCAGTCCTCGATCGTGATGGCCTGCAGCGGGCAGACGTCGGCGGCCTCCTCGACGGCGTCGCGCAGCGACTCGTCGGGCTCCGCCACGTAGACCAGCCGGCCGTTCTCGTTGATCTGGAAGACCTCGGGGGCGGAGAAGACGCACTGCCCGTGGTCCTTGCAGACGTCCATGTCGACGACGACCTTCATGGTGGAACTCCTTGTGGTGATTAACGCTTCGGGGGGCGGACGCCGCGGAACTCCCAGTCGCCGCCGAAGGCGGTGGAGATGACCTCCTCCGACTCGGTCGGCTGGGCGCCGCAGTCGTCACGGATGGGGGCGGGCCCCTGGACCACGTGGTTGCGCAGCGTGCCGAGGCCCTCGACCTCGACCTCGACCACGTCGCCCGGCTGGACCGGCCGCGAGTTGGCCGGAGTGCCCGACAGCAGCACGTCGCCCGGGTAGAGCGTGATCGTGCGGGCGATGTCGGCGACGAGATAGTGCATGTCCCACTCCATCTCGTCGGTGGAGCCGTCCTGGGCGACCTCGCCGTTGACGTACGTGCGCAGCCGCTTGCCGCGGAAGTCCCAGTCGGTGACGAGGCCGGGGCCGAGCGGGCAGAGCGTGTCGGAGCCCTTCACCCGCAGCATCGAACCGGCGTCGGTGTCGCGGAAGTCGTGCAGGCCGTAGTCGTTGCCCACCGTGTAGCCGGCGATGTAGTCCCCGGCCTCCTGCGGCGAGATGTTGCGTGCGGTGCGGCCGATCACGATGGCCACCTCGCCCTCGTAGTTGAGGTACTTGCACCGCTCGGGACGGACGATCGCGCCCTTGTGCCCGTTCAGCGCCGAGGTCGGCTTGTGGAAGTACGTCGGCGCCGGGGGCAGCGAGGTCATGAACTCCTCGACCCGGCTGCGGTGGTTCAGGTGGACGGCGATGATCTTGCTGGGCACGCTCGGCGGCAGGTGGACGGCGTCCTCGACGCCCACCACGCGGCCGTCGGCGCTGACCAGCTCGGCACCCTCGCGGCGCACCTGGGTGGCGGCGCCGTCCAGGAGGATCCTGCGGTACTCGGGCATCAACGGGTCCCTTCGAGGGTGAACGGGTAGGGGTACGGGTCGCCCGAGCTGTCGGTCGCCCGGGGCGCGGCGAAGCCGCCCTCCGGCCGGTCGAACCAGACGTGCACCTGGCCGGTCCCCGTGGCGTTCTCGTAGTCGCTGTACTGCCGGCCGGGCGCGGTGAAGTCGTGCTCGCCGAGCGCCCCGGCCATCATCAGGTAGTGGCCGAACCGCCCCTCGGGCTTGAAGCGGTAGAAGTCCTCCATCGTGTCGAGCACGCGGGGGTGGTCGCCGGCGAGCATCCACGCGATGCGCTCCTCGTCGGCGGCCCGCGCCTCGGGGGTGCGGACGTGCGACGGGTCGCTCGACTCGTGCGCGCGCACGTGGCGCAGCGGCCAGAACATGTGCGAGAGAGCGCCGGACGCGATCAGCAGCACCTTGCGGTCGCTCGCCGCGACGGCCTCGCCGACCGCGCGGCCGAGCCGCAGGTTGTCCTCGGTCTCGGCGGTCTGGCACATGCCGATCGAGATCCACCGCTTGCCCTCGACGCCGAGGTACTTCCACAGGTTGACTGTGGCGTAGAAGATCGGCAGGTGGTGGTCGTCGATCGCGGTGATCCAGGTGGCGTGCCGGTCCTGGTACGACGCGATCAGACGGGCCAGCTCCGGGTCGCCGGGGAAGTCGTACGGGATCCGGCACATGCCGCGGGGCAGCTCCTCGGAGGTGAAGAGGCCGGAGCGGCGGTCCTGCGCGGTCACCACGAACTCGAACGTGGTCGCCCAGTGCGAGTCGAAGACGATCACGGTGTCGTAGTCGACCGCGTCGAAGACCTCTTCCCGCAGGCGGCGCAGCCCGGGGACGATGCTGATCTCCTTGCCCTCGTTGAGCTCCTTGCGGACCTCGAGGGGCAGCATGACCGTCGGGGCGTGGGCGAGGATGCCCGCGCCGACGATTTCACCCATTCCAGCCTCCCGGCGCGGTGACGGTGTTCTTGACGTCGCAGTAGAAGTCGAAGCTCCAGTCGCCACCCTCGCGCCCGACGCCGGACTGCCGTGCGCCGCCGAACGGGGCCTGCAGGTCGCGGACGAAGAAGCAGTTGACCCAGACGGTGCCGGCGACCAGCCGCTCGGTGACGCGGTCGGCCCGCTCGCGGGAGCCGGTCGCGAGGGTGGCGGCCAGGCCGAACTTCGTGGAGTTGGCCATCTCGACGGCCTCGTCCTCGGTGCGGAACGTCTGGAGCGTGAGGACCGGTCCGAAGACCTCCTCGTTGACGATCTCGCTGTCCGGGGCGACGCCGGTGAACAACGTGGGCCGGTAGTACAGGCCGCCGAGGTCGGTGTTGGGTCCGCCGCCGATGACGGGGGTGCCCCCGGCGGCGATGGCCCGCTGGACGAACCCGTCGATCCGCTCGAAGTGCTCGCGGTGGATGTTCGGGCCGATGTCGGTGGCGAGGTCGCGCGGATCGCCCTGGCGCAGCGCGCTCGCCTTGGCGACGAAGCGCTCGGTGAACTCGGCGGCGACGCTCTCCTCGACCAGCAGCCGGGTCCCGGCCAGGCACACCTGCCCGGCGTTGTCGTACTGCTCGACCGCGAGGTTCACGGCGAGGTCGAGGTCGGCGTCGGCGAAGACGATCAGCGGAGACTTGCCGCCGAGCTCCAGCGACAGCGGGGTCAGGTTGGCCGCCGCGGCGCGGGCGATGTGGCGGGCGGTGGGCACCGAGCCGGTGAAGCTGATCCGGCGCACGTCGGGGTGGGCGACCAGCGGGGCGCCGACCTCCTCGCCGTACCCCTGGACGACGTTGAAGACGCCGTCGGGCAGCCCGGCCTCGACCGTGATCTCGGCGAGCAGCGACGCGGTGAGCGGGGACCACTCGGCCGGCTTGAGGACGACCGTGTCACCCGCGGCGAGCGCGGGGGCGATCTTCCAGGTGGCCAGCATGAGCGGCGCGTTCCACGGGGTGATCAGCGCGCAGACGCCAGCCGGATCCCACGAGACGTGGTTGCGGTGCCCGCGGGTCTCGAAGTCGTCGTGCCCGAGCCCGAGCAGCCAGTCGGCGAAGAAGCGGAAGTTGTGCGCCACCCGGGGCATCACGCCGCGCAGGTGCGACCGCAGCAGAGCGCCGTTGTCGGTCGTCTCCACGATCGCGAGCTGGTCCAGCCGCTTCTCGACTCCGTCGGCGATCGCGTGCAGCAGACGCGCCCGCTCCTCACGGCTCGTGCGGGCCCACGCGGGGAACGCCTTGGTCGCGGCCCGGACCGCCTCTTCGGCCTCCTTCGCGCCGCCGCGTGCGACGCGCGCGATCACCTGTCCGTCGATCGGCGAGACGTCGTCGAACGTCGCAGGTGAGGAGACCCGTGCGCCTCCAATCCAGTGGTCCTCCTGGATCGTGACATCCCCGACAGTGGCCATCCGCTCCTCCAGCTCGTTTGGTCCCAAACAACTTAGGTCTCGCTCTCCCGGCCAGTCAATATGCCGCTATCGTTTGGAGTCAAACAACTGCAAGGAGGCTGGGATGCCCGACCGCCGGCCGATCATCGCGATTCCCTCGCGGTTCGCCGCCACAACGTCCGCGCTCCGCTACTCGGCGGTGGTCACCGCCCGGGCGCTCGCCGACGCCGTCCACCGCGCGGGCGGCGAGCCCTTCCTCATGCACCCCGTGGGTGCGGACGAGGCCGCCGAGCGGCTCGCCGTCGCGGACGGCCTGCTGCTCCCCGGCGGGGGCGACCTCTCTCCGTCCGTGTACGGCGAGGACGCGGCGCACGAGAGCGTCTACGACGTGGACGCCGAGCAGGACGCCTTCGACCTCGCGGCGGCCCGGCACGCGCTGTCCACCGGGATGCCGACCCTGGCCGTCTGCCGGGGCCTGCAGGTCGTCAACGTCGTCCTCGGCGGGCGGCTGGTCCAGCACATGGAGCCCGACCACCGCCACGTCGTCCACCCGGTGCGCGTACGGCCTGGCTCGCTGCTGGCCGAGGTGACCGGGGTGGAGAAGATCGAGGCGTCCTGCTACCACCACCAGTGCGCGTCGTCGCTGGGGGAGGGGCTGGAGGCCGTCGCGCACGCCGAGGACGGCACGATCGAGGCCGCCGAGCCGGCCGCGCGTAGGGGATGGTTCCTCGCCGTCCAGTGGCACCCCGAGGACACCGCGGCGACCGACCCGGTCAACCAGCGGATCTTCGACGGCCTGGTCGCGGCGGCCCGCTCAGCCTGACCGGCGGCGTCCCCCGCGGCGCGGCGGCGCGGGGGACTCCCGGCGCAGGTTCTCCCTGCGCTCCTCGCCGTGCTCCTCCAGGTGCGTGACGATCCGCCGCAGCGTGTCGGCGAGGTGCAGGGACTCCTCGGCGTCGAGCGCGCCGACCACGAACGACTCCTCGTCGTTGAACGCGGGGAACAGCTTCTCCATCAGCGCGAGCCCCTCGGGGGTGAGCCGCAGCAGCGCCAGCCGGCCGTCGTCGGGGTGCTGGCGGCGCTCGGCCAGGCCGCGCGACTCCAGGGTCTTGATGATGCCGGTGAGCGTGCCCTTGGAGATGCCCGCCTCGGCCGCGGCGTACCGCGTCTCGATCTCCTCCCAGATCCACACGACCCACAGCACGACGAACGCGCTCCAGGTGAGGTCGGCCGACCGGAGCGCCGAGTTCTCCAGGTGCTGGCGGACCGCGGCGGCCGCGCGATACAGGTTGGAGACCGCGGCGAGCGCCTCCCTGCGGACCGGGATCGGCCCCAACCTGCGCTTCACCGCCTCCTCGGTTTCGGAGAGCGAGTAGTGCGCGGGCACCCCGACTCCTTTCATGTCAACTCTTGCGCGGGGTTCATTTGTACACGTACGATCCGCCAAACGGCAGGTCGTACGCACTCAAACGATCTCATGAATTCCAGTGGTCAGGCCGGTGAGCGGGCGGATCGCTGACGAAACATCCCGCTCATCCACCCCTTTTTATATGGAAGGTTGCCATGGCCGATGAGGCAATCGCCACCGGACGGCTTTCAGCCGGTGAACAGTCCGCCACGCACGCCCTCTCCCGACGTCGGATCGGCGTACCCGACATCGTCTTCTTCGTCGTGGCGGCCTCGTCTCCGCTGACCGTCGCGGCCGGCGGCCTTCCGATGAGCTACGGCACCACCGGGGTGACCGGGGTCCCGCTCATCTACCTCATCCTCGCGGCCGTGCTCGCCGTCTTCTCCGCCGGGTACGCCGCGATGAGCCGGCACATCTCCAACGCGGGCGCGTTCTACTCCTACATCGCGCAGGGGCTCGGCCGGGTGACCGGCGTCGGCGCCTCGTTCGTCGCCCTCCTCGCGTACAACGCCATGCAGGTCGGGCTGTACGGCCTGTTCGGCGCGGCCGCCTCGGGGCTGGTCTCCGCGCACCTGGGTGTGGACGTGCCCTGGTGGGTGTGCTCGCTGGTCGCCCTCGCGCTGATCGCGTTCCTCGGCTACCGCAGGATCGACCTGAACGCCCGCGTGCTCGCCGTCCTGCTGGTCTGCGAGGGGCTCACCGTCCTGGTCTTCGACATCGCCCAGATCGGGAACGCCCCCTCGGGCCTGAGCGCGGAGCCGTTCACCTGGAGCGCCGTCACCACCGGTGCGGTCGGCGCCGGGTTCTGCTGGGTGATGGCCTCGTTCATGGGCTTCGAGTCCGGCGCGATCTACAGCGAGGAGTGCCGCGACCCGCGCCGCACCGTCAGCCGCGCCACCTACATCGCCGTCGCCCTGATCGGCGTCTTCTACGCCTTCACCGCGTGGGCGATGTCCATGGGCACCGGCGTCGACAAGATCATCGACGAGTCCGCGAAGAACGGCACCGACCTGGTCTTCATCCTCGGCGAGGCGACCATCGGCTCGGCGTTCTCCACGCTCGCCAACGTCTTCATGGTCACCGCCGTGTTCGCCGCCCTGCTGTCCTTCCACAACGCGGTGGCGCGGTACTTCTTCGCGCTCGGCCGCGAGGGCGTCCTGCCCGCCCGGCTCGGCGACTCCCACCGCAGGCACGGCTCCCCGTACGTCGGCTCGCTCGCCCAGACGGTCATCGCGCTCGTGGTCGTCGTCGGCTTCGGCGTCCTCGGCGGCAGCCCCACCGACACGCTCTTCAACTGGTTCACCAACCTCGGCGCGCTCGGCGTGATCCTGCTGCTCGTGGTCACCTCGGTGTCGGTGATCGGGTTCTTCCGCCGCGACTCGCGCGGCGAGAACGGCTTCAGCCGCGTCCTCGCCCCCGCGCTGGCCGGTGCGGCCCTGGCGGCCATCCTCGTGCTCGCCGTCATCAACTTCAACGCCCTGCTAGGCACCCCGCCGGACTCGATCCTCAACTGGCTGATCCCCGGCCTCGTCCTGCTCGCCGGGATCATCGGCGTCGGCTACGGCCTGCGGATCAAGGCCGCCGACCCCGAGACGTACGCCCGGATCGGCCACGGCGCTCCCGGGGAGTAGCCGTCCGGGCAGCGAAAAGGAGGGCCGGGGTGACCCCGGCCCTCCTTGACGGTTCGACCTACTCCGCGCCGGACGCGCCCGACTCCAGCAGCGTGCCGCCGTTCCAGACGACCCCGACCTGGCGGTAGTAGCCGCCGATCATCTCGTCCACCGTGAGGTCGGCGAGCTCCTCGGTCGGCGCGTCGAACAGCTCGATCTCCGCGTCGCCGGTCCACGCCTGGCCGCCCTCGAAGCTCTCGGCGCCGGTGACGATCAGCTCGTCCAGAGCCAGTCCCTTCCCCGGCTCGATCGACTGGAGCCAGCGGTTGTGCGCCATCGGGTGGCCGTTGACGAAGCCGTTGGTCTCGCTGGGCTCGCGGAGCCGTACGACGGCCTGGGCCAGCCGCCGGTCGGCGGCGGCGAGCGTGGCGCCGAAGACGCCCCCCTCGCCGATCCGCGGCGCGGCCTGCCCGAACGGGTGCGGACGGGTCATATGGATGGAGCCCAGCTTCTTCGGGTAGCCCTGGTGGACGCCCCGGGCGATGGCGAAGTCCTTGTCCACCCAGATGTAGACGCACCGCGAGTAGGTCCGCCCCTTGTAGGAGCAGCGCACCACGACGAAGCACTCCTTGTACTGCGACCGCACCGGGTCCAGCAGCTCCTCACGGCCTCCGGAGCACGACTGCCAGTCGGCCCAGATCACCGCCACCGCGCCCGGGTCCTCCTCGGCGAGCGAGAGCGGCTCGGGGAGCAGCGCGGCAACCTTGGCGGGGTCGGTCCGGTATTCCACGGTCAGCAGGTCGCCCGAGTAGTACCAGGGCGGGCTCGGAACCAGCGAGGACCGGCCGGTCACCGTCTTGGGCGTGTAGAAACCGCGCAGCTTGGCCACGGCGCCTCCTTGGTGGTGGAGTAGTTCATTTGGATCCATACGATATGGCCTGAGCTGCGCATTGTCATCAGCCGCCTCCGGATATCGTCAAAAACGGACTCTTGTTGTCCCCCCAATTGCGGCGTATTGTTTGCGTCCAAATGAACCCCCCATGTGCTGTCACTATCGAGGAGGCCACGTGAGCACGGAGTCCGCGGAACGGGCCGTTCAGCGCCTGCAGGACCAGGGCGTCGACGTCGTCCGTATCGGCTATCCCGACCTCATCGGCACCGACCGCGGCAAGGACGTGCTCGTCGAACGGCTCCCCGAGGTGTGCGAGAGCGGCGTCGCCTTCTGCCGCGCCGTCTACTACACCTCGCCGCAGGCCGACGTCGTCCCCGTGCCCGGCGGGCTCGACGAGGGCCTCCCCGACATCTCGATCCGTCCCGACCTGTCCACGCTCGTCCCGCTCGCCTGGGAGCCCGGAGTCGCCTACTGTCTCGGCGACGCGGTCAACCCCGCCACAGGAGAGCCCTTCCCGGAGTCGCCGCGCGAGGTCGTCCGCGCCGCCGCCGCCCGGCTCGCCGAGCTCGGACTGACCGGTGTCGTCGGCCCCGAGCTGGAGTACTTCCTGATGGAGCCCGACGGCGCGGGCTGGAAGCGCTACGACGACGCCCCCGGCAACGTCTACGTCGTCGGCGCCAAGGGCGACCGCGGCTCCCACGTGCTGCGCACCCTGCGCACGCTGCGCGGGATGGAACTCGGCGTCACCATGGGCAACCACGAGTTCTCCGGCGGCCAGTTCGAGATCAACCTCCACCACTCCGAGGCCGTCGACGCCGCCGACCGGGCCTTCCGCTTCAAATCCGCCATCAAGGAGCTGGCCCGCCGCGACGGCATGATGGCCACCTTCATGGCCAAGCCGTTCAACGACGAGGGCGGCTCCGGCTTCCACGTCCACATCTCCTGCACGGACGAGAGCGGCCGCAACATCTTCGACGACCCCTCCGGGGCGTACGGGCTCTCGGACCGGGCCCGGCACGCCATCGGCGGCATCCTCGCGCACGCGCCCGCGCTCGCCGCCCTGCTCAACCCCACGATCAACTCGTACAAGCGGTTCGGGCCGGACACGCTCGCCCCCTGGCTGATCGACTGGGGCCTCGACAACCGCAGCGCCATGCTGCGCGTCCCGCCGGAGCGCGGCGCCGGCGCCCGCCTGGAGGTCCGGCTCGGCGACGCCTCCGCCAACCCCTACCTCGGCATCGCGGGCCTGCTCGCCGCCGTCTACCTCGGCATCCGCGACCGCGTGGAGCCGCCCGCCCCGCTCTCCGGCTACGGCTACGACACCAGTAAGGCCCCCGTGCTGCCGATGTCGCTGCCCGTCGCACTGGACGCCCTCAGCGCCGACACCGCCTTCAACGAGGTCCTCGGCAAAGAGTTCACCACCGCCTACCTCGCCTACAAGCGGAACGAGGTCGAGCGCTTCTCCCAGTTCATCACCGACTGGGAGTTCCGCGAGTACGCCTACCACCTCTAGCCATCCGTAGTTCCTGAAACCCCTTCTGGAGGATCAATGCGCCTGGAAGACGTCGACCTGGCGGACAACGACAAGTTCCTCGACGGCGACACCCCGTGGCGCATGTTCGACGTGCTCCGCGAACAGGCCCCGGTGCACTGGCAGGACGAGGGCGACCACGGCAGCGGCTTCTGGTCGGTCACCCGTCACGCCGACATCGTCCGCGTCGACCGCGACCCGGCCACCTTCACCTCCATGAAGTTCACCAACCTGGAGGAGGTCGACGACCGGCAGGCCACCATCCGGCGCTCCATCCTGGAGACCGACGGCCCCCGGCACAGCGTGCTCCGCCGCATCCTGCAGCGCGAGTTCACCCCCAGGGCCGTCGCCGGCTACGAGGTCTTCCTGCGCGGGCTCACCGCCCGCACCCTGGACGCCGCGCTTGCCAAGGGCACGTTCGACTTCGTGAAGGAGGTCGCCGCCGACTTCCCGATCAACGTCCTGGCCAAGATGCTCGACGTGCCCGCCGACGACACCCAGCAGCTCATCGACTGGGGCAACCGCATCATCGGCAACACCGACCCCGACTACGCCGACGTCCTCCTGCACAGCGAGGAGAGCGAGAAGTACCGCGACCTGCCCTTCCGCAGCCCCGCCTCCATCGAGGTCTTCGAGTACGGCCGCGAGCTGGCCAGGCAGCGCCGCGGCGGCGACGGCACCGACCTCGTCAGCAAGCTGGTCAACGAGACCCCCGCCGACGGCGTGCCGCTCTCGCCGACCGACTTCGACAACTACTTCCTGCTGCTCGTGGTCGCCGGCAACGAGACCACCCGGCACGCCATCTCCCACACCATGCGCGCCCTGATCGACCACCCCGAGCAGGCGGAGAAGCTCCGGCAGGACCTCTCCCTCATGCCGAACGCGGTGGAGGAGTTCCTGCGCTGGGCCTCCCCGGTCTACCACTTCCGCCGTACGGCGACCCAGGACGTCGAGATGCACGGGCAGAAGATCGCCGAAGGCGACAAGGTCGTCATGTGGTTCGCCTCCGGCAACCGGGACGAGCGGGTCTTCGATTCCCCCTACACCTTCGACGTGACCCGGCAGAACAACGACCACATCACCTTCGGCAAGGGCAGCCCGCACTTCTGCCTGGGCAACGCCCTCGCCCGCCTGGAGATCCGGATCATGTTCGAGGAGCTGCTGCCGCGCATCGCCGACATCAAGCTCGCCGGCGACATCCGCCGGGTCCGCTCCAACTTCGTCAACGGCATCAAGGAGCTCCCGGTCACCGTCACACTCGCCTGAACACGAGTCCCGGCGTGGGGGAGCGGTCCTCGCGTCGATGAGGGGCGCTGCGCTGCGGCGGGTGGCTGTTCCGGCGCGCCGTGATAGTTGCGCTCTGGTGATGCCGCTTTCGCGGCCATCGCGGGCGCGGTGGTACAGGGCACGGTCCTACGCGCGCCTCCACAACCACCCGCACTCCGCTCCGCTCCCCACCGCCCCCCACTTCCCGCCGTCACGTCCCGTGTTCCGCACTTCCCCGCACCTGGGCATGGTCGATCGCCGTCCGAAGGCGTGATCGCGGCGGCCCCTTCGGACGGGATAGCAGGGTGTTTCCGCCCGAGGGAGAGGGCTCACAGGCAGGAACCGCCCGTGGCGTCGATCACTCGCCCGGTCACCCAGCGTGCGTCGTCCGAGGCGAGGAAGGCCACGATGTCGGCCACGTCTTCCGGCTGCCCGACCCGGCCCAGCGCGGACAAGGAGGCCGCGTGGGCTTCGGCTTCCGGATTGCCGCGCAGCCAGCTCGCGTTGACGTCCGTGTCGATGACGCCGGGGGCCACCGAGTTCGCCGTGATACCTCGGGGCCCCAGCTCCTTGGCGAGGTTCAGGGTGAAGGTGTCCAGGGCGCCCTTGGTGGCGCCGTAGGCGATGATCTCCGGCATGGCGAGACGGGCCGCGCCGCTGGAGATGTTGATGATCCGCCCTCCGTCGCGCAGCCGCTTCAGTCCCTCCTGCACGATGAAGAACGGCGCGCGGACGTTCACGGCGAAGACCTCGTCGAACTGCTCCTCGGTCAGCGAGGCCAGATCCGAGCTGCGGCCGATGCCGGCGTTGTTGACGATGATGTCGACGCTCCCGTCAGGCGCGTGCTCGCCTATTTGAGCGTCGAAGGCGGCCCACAGGGAGGCCGCGTCGCCGTGCCGGCCCAGCTCCGCCCGCAGCGCGAACGCCTGGCCGCCGTTCTTCCGGATGCGCTCCACGACCTCGTACGCCGCCGTCTCATCGCGAGCGTAGGCGACCGCGACGGTGGCGCCGTCCCGGCTGAAACGTTCCGCGATGGCCCGGCCGATGCCCCGGCTGCCGCCGGTGACCAGCGCGACCTTGCCCTCAAGTCCCCGTGCACCCATGGTGATTACCACCTTCCGATTTGTTGAGCGATTACTCAAGAAAGAACATACCATCCTTCTTGAGTGGTCGCTCTAAAATGGGGGCGTGAGCGATACGGATGTCAGGCGAGGGCGGCCACGGACGTTTGACCGCGGCGCGGCGCTGATGGCGGCCACCCGGCTGTTCTGGGAGCGCGGCTACGAGGGCACCTCCATTGGTGATCTGACCGAGGCGATGGGCATCAGGCCCGGCAGCCTGTACGCGGCTTTCAAGGACAAGAAGTCGCTGTTCCAGGAGGTCGTGCACAGCTACGGCCGCTCGCCGGTCGGCGGGTTCGTGGCTGTCGCCCTGGAGGAGGAGCCCACGGCCCACGGTGCGTTCGCGCGCATCCTGCGGGAGGCGGCGGTCATCTATCCCGACCCGTCCCACCCGGCCGGCTGCCTGACGATCAGCGCGGCGACCAACGTCGCCCCGCAAGACGCCGAGATCGAGGCGTTCCTGCGCAACCTGCGAAACGAGAACCTGGCCACCTTCGAAGCCCGCCTGCGGGTGGCCCAACAGGAGGGCGAGCTGCCACCTTCGGCCAACCCCCGTTCGCTGGCCGCGTACTTCGCCGCAGTCATCCAGGGCATGTCGCAGCGCGCCCGCGACGGGGCCACGGCGGCCGAGCTGACCGAAACCGCCGAACTGGCGCTCGACGCTTGGCCCGGGGCACGACGCTGATCACCTCAGCGTGACCTGTTAGCGCTGGAGATCAGTCGATGGACGGCTCGGTCTCCCGAGTGAGTCGGGCCGGCGCTTTCACGGGCAGCCGTCTCGACCGCCGGAGGGCCGGAACGCACAGCACGTACAGCGCCGCGCCGCAGACCCACACCCATCCGTCCCCGACATGGATCGTCGCGGAGTAGAGCGCGGTGAAGGCGAGGGGGCCGACGATCCCGCTGACGCTGTTCAGGCTCGCGAGCACGCCTTGCAGCCGGCCCTGACGGTCGTCGCCCACCGCCGTCGAGAGCAGCGCCTGGAGGGCGGGGGCCGCGACCCCGCCGAGAGCGAGCGGCAGCAGGATGGGCAGAACGAGCCAACCGCTCGCCGCGATCGACAGGGCGAGGAACCCGACGGCGTCCGCGCACATCCCGAGCGCGAGGGCGCGCCGTTCCCCGAGCCGGGCGACGAGCGGACCGGTGACCAGGGCCTGGGTGAGAGCGTGCACAGTGCCGAACGCCGCGAGCGAGAGCCCCACCGTGAGCGGATCCCAGCCGAAGCGATGCTCGGTGAACAGCACCCACATGGAGCCGGGGATCTGGCCGATCAACTGCACGAGTCCGAACACCGCGAGCAGCGCGAGGAGTCCGGGGACCATGCGGACCCAGCCGAGCGACCCGACCGGGTTCAGCGCGGCCAAACGGAAGGGCTCCCGCTCGGCCCGGGGTAGCGGCACGCGCGTCTCGCGCAGGAGCAGCGCGCCGACGAGCAGGTTCAGGCCGTTCAGCCCGGCCGCGGCGAGGAAGGGAGCGTGCGGCGAGAGCCCGCCGAGCACGCCGCCCAGTATCGGCCCGGCGACCATCCCGATTCCGTAGCACGCGCCGAGCATGCCGAACCGGCGGGCGCGCTCGTCCTCGCCGGAGACATCCGCGATGGCCGAGCCCGCCACCGCCGTCGTCGCTCCGGTGATCCCGGCGACGGCCCGGCCCAGATAGAGCACGCCGAGGACGGGGCTGAGCGCGAGCACGAGGTAGTCGGCCGTCGCTCCCGCGAGCGAGACGAGCAGCACCGGCCGACGGCCGAACCGGTCGGAGATCGCGCCGAGCACCGGGGCGAACAGGAACTGCATCACCGCGTAGAGGGCCGTCAGGACCCCGACCTGGAGAGGGACACTGCGTGGCGCCACCAACCCGGACAACAGGGTGGGGAGCACGGGCATGACGAGCCCGAGTCCGAGCGCGTCCAGCGTCGCGGTCGTCATCACGACCGCGAGGGTCGGGGAAGATCGGGAGAGAGTCACTTTATCGACGATAAATTTATCGGCGATAAGCTGTCAACATGGCCGCTCGCAAACCCCGCCTCGACCGCGCGACGATCGTCTCCACCGCCCTCGACCTGATCGATGAGTCCGGTCTCGACGCCTTCACCACCCGCCGCCTCGCCGACCGCCTCCAGGTCCAGCAGCCCGCGCTCTACTGGCACTTCCCCGGCAAGACCGCGCTCCTCGAAGCCCTCGCCGACGAACTGCTCGTCCGTGGCCACACCGCTTCGCTCCCGGAGCCCGGCGACACCTGGCGCTCCTTCCTCGACCGCAATGCCCGCAGCTTCCGCGCGGCGCTGTCCGCCGTCCGCGACGGCGCGCGCATACACGCCGGCACGCGCCCCCGGGGAGCGGGACGCGATACCGCCGAGCGCCAGGTCGCCTTCCTCGTCTCCGAAGGATTCGACGCCCGCGACGCGGTCTACGCTCTGATCGCGATCAGCCGGTACACCGTCGGCGTCGTGCTCGAGGAGCAGGCCGCCGACGAATCCGCCGAGCTCGACCCTGCTCCCGGGCCCCTTTCCGGGCTGCTCGACGCGGTCGCGGCGGCAGGTCCCGACGCCGAGTTCGACTTCGGCCTCGCCGCCCTGCTCGACGGGATCGCGTCCCGGCGCACCTGAGCCTCCCCGTGCTTCATACCGGCGAACGTTGTGGACGGAGGCCGGTGCGGAGGGAAAGCGGAGCGGAGTGCGGGTGGTTGTGGAGGCGCGCGTAGGACCGTGCCCTGTACCACCGCGCCCGCGATGGCCGCGAAAGCGGCATCACCGGAGCGCAACTATCACGGCGCGCCGGAACAGCCACCCGCCGCAGCGCAGCGCCGTAACCAGCGGCGCGAACATGGTCCCGCCGCAGCGCAGCGCCACTTATCGACGGCGAGGACCGCTTCCTCACACCCCGCCGTGGGTGAGGAGGTGGGTGATGACGCGGTCGAGGGCGTTGAGATCTGCCGGGTCCAGGGTGAGCAGTGCGGCGGGCGGTGTGCCGAGGATGCGCTCGGCGAGTTCGGCGGCCCGTACGCCCTCGGGGGTGATCGAGACGATCTTGGCCCGCCGGTCGTCGGGATGGGGAGAGCGCTCGACCAGTCCTCGGCGTTCCAGGTCGGCGACCACGACCGTGGTGTACGGAGGGTCGGTGGTGAGCCGTTCGGCGAGCCGGCGCAGTGTCAGTGGTCCCGCCGCGACGAGGCGGAGGGCCTTGACGCGGATGAAGCTCATGCCGAGGGCCTCGCACACTTCTTTGCGCCGTTCGTGCCGGTCGACGACCAGGCCGCGCATGCCGCGCCAGACGCGGATCGCGATTTCCTCGCCCTCGGACGCGGGTCTCTCGGTGCCGCGGTCGGGAAGGGCGTTCATCGGGACCTCGCCGGTTCGTACGGAGTCAGACGCGCGGCGGTCCGTTCGGCGGTGGCCATGGCCCACCCGCTGGTGCTGACGAGGGCGAGGACCAGGACGAGCAGCCCGTACGCGGCGACGATCCACCAGGTGGCGTGGCTGGCCCGGGTGAATGCCGAGACGTCGGTGGCCGAGGCGACCACCGATCCGGCGATGGCGACCCCGAGCGACTGGCCGACCTGGCGGCTGGTGGAGGCGACGGCGGCGGCGACGCCGGCCTGGGAAAGCGGCATTCCGGAGACGGCGGTGTTGGTGATCGGCGGGTTGACCACCGCGAAGCCGAGCCCGAAGACCAGGTAGATCGCCAGCAGGACCGGGATGGGCGTGGTGGGGGTGATCTGGGCGAGCAGGACCCCGGCGACGGCCATGCAGGCGCCTCCCGTGACGAGTGACATGCGGGGGCCACGGGCGCCGACCAGCCGCCCGGAGAGCGGTCCGAAGATCAGCGTCGCGAGCGCGGCGGGCAGCATGCAGAGCCCGGCGTGCAGGGCGGACAGGCCGCGGATGTCCTGCAGGTAGAGCGTGTTGACGAAGAGGAAGGTGCCGAGCGCGGCGAAGCCGGCCACCGCGATGGCCGCCGCTCCCGAGAACGGGGCGCTGCGGAAGAAGCGTACGTCGATGAGCGGCTCGTCGCGGCGCGGCTCGTACCAGATCAGCGCGACGAGGGAGAAGAGGGCGACGGCGAAGCACCCGATGGTGAGGCCGGACGTCCAGCCCAGGCCGGGCCCCTCGATGATCCCGTACGTCAGGGTGGCCAGCAGGAGGATGACGAGCGCCTGGCCGATGGGGTCGATCCTCCGCGGCTTCTCGGACTTGGACTCGGGGACGAAGCGCCAGGTGAGCAGGACGGCGGCCAGCCCGATCGGCACGTTGATCCAGAAGATGGACCGCCAGCCGACGCTGTCGGTGAGGACGCCGCCGACGACGGGGCCGAGGGCCATGCTGATGCCCACGACGCCGCCCCACACGCCGATCGCCTGGGCGCGTTCGCGCGGGTCGGTGAAGGTGTTCGTGATGATCGACATGGCCACGGGGTTGAGCATCGACCCGCCGATCGCCTGGAGCGCGCGGAACGTGACCAGCCATTCCAGGGTCGGGGCCATGCTGCACAACAGCGACGCGGACGTGAAGACGAGCAGACCGATCTGGAAGACCCGCCGTCGCCCGATCCGGTCGCCGGTGGAGCCGGACAGCATGAGCAGGCTCGCGAGCGTCAGCGTGTAGGCGTCGATCGTCCACTGCAGCCCGGAGACGGGCGCGTGCAGGTCGCGTCCGAGCGAGGGGAGCGCCACGTTCACGATCGTGTTGTCGAGGGACACGATCAGCAGGCTGATGCAGCAGATGAGCAGCACCAGGACCCGTCGGCGGCGATTCATTAGTTGCACTATTACAACGGTACCGTGTTGATTTGCCTCGCTTCGCTCGGCGGGCTCGGGGCGCCCGAAGTCGGCTCGTGCCCTCCTCGCTCGGGGCTCGTCCCTCGCCCGCTCGCTCGTCGGTTACTTCACCGCCGCGCCCCTCACGTCCCTCGCTCCCCACTCGCTCCTCAGTCCAGACACCGCCGCGCCCCGAGCGTGATGGTTCGGCGCCGTAATGATTGACGGTGCTCGCCCGGGAGGCCGCCCGCGCCGGCGGCCTCCCGGGGGAGCGGTCAGACCTCCAGGCGCTCTTCGATGGACCTGAGCTGGTGGCGGGCCATGGCCAGATTGGACCTGTTGCGATCGAGGGCCAGGTAGAGGAACAGCCCCTTGCCGCTGCGCCCGGTGACCGGGCGGATGATGTGGTACTGCGAGCCGAGCGTGATGAGGATGTCCTCGATGGCGTCCTTGAGCTGGAGCGACTCCATCGTACGGAGTTTGGCCTTGACGACCTCGGTGTTGCCCGCGGCCGCGACCGGGAGGTCGAGGTCCTTGGAGCCGCCGAGGGTGCCGAGGGCCATGCCGCTGCCGTAGTCGACGACGCAGGCGCCGAGGGCGCCGTCGATGCCCATCATCTCCTTGAGCGAGATGTCGATGTTCGTCATGTTCGTTCCTCCTGTTGGTTCGGCTATTCGCGTTCGACGATGGCGGCGAGCCTGGCCGCCGTCTTGCGGCCCTCGATCCGGAGCAGGCCGAGGTTGGCCCCCGGCCCGGCGAGAACGGCGAGGACGAGCTTGGGACCCGCGGCGTAGCACGCGGCGTGCCCGCGCGTGCCGGAGATCAAGGTCTCCTCGAGGGCGCCGACCTGGACGAGGTCGGTCATCCTGCGGGCCATCGAGATGAGCGCCGAGGAGAGCGCCGCCGTCTGCTCGGTGTGGCCGGAGATGTCGGTCGCGATGAGCATCCCGTCCACCGTGCAGGTGAGCGTGCCGGTGATCTCGGGCGCGCGTTCCCTGAGGAGGAGCATCTCCTCGTGTATTTCGCCGCGTAGATCCATCGAAATGCCCCTTCCGGCCCGCTTGAGCCAGGTGATCACTGCAGCGCCTCCAGTGCGTCACGCAGCCTGATGAGCAGCTTCACGTCGGTCGGGTCGGCGCTGACCTGTGGCAGGTACGGCTGTGCCGGGTCCGCCCCCGGTCCGGGGCGCAGCTCGGCCCGCGGCCCGCTCCGCTCGGCGCGTTTCGGCAGTGCCGGCCGGGCGGGCGTGGCCTGGTCGGCGTGGTCGGCCCCGGTCGCGAGCAGCCCCGCCGCGCCCAGCTCACGTACGGCGAGCAGGGTCGAGTAGGCGGGACGGCCGAGGCGGTGGGCCAGTTCGGCGGGTGTGGCGGTGGTGTCCGCTCCGAGCAGTACCTCCCACTGCAGCGCGGTCAGCACCACGTGCCGGCCGGGGATGCGCCGGACGGGGATCACCGGTCGTGTGTCGAGCTCGCTCGACGGCCATGCTCGGTCCAATTGGGCCTTCCTCCGCCGGCACTCCTGGAAGAGACCGGGCACGTCGAAGAACCAGTGCGTCCCGAGCCAGTGCCGCTCCCCGTCCCTGAACCGGGGCTTGGGCGCGGGACGGGCTCCGCCCGCGTCGGCCGCTGCGGCGAGCGCCGGTCCGAGCAGGAAGTACGAGGCGTCGAGGGTGGCGCCCAGGACGCAGAACTCCAGCTCGCCCCTGGTGAGGACGCCGGCGTCGACCAGCAGGTCGCCGCCGCTCTGCGGGCCGCTCTCCCCGGTGGCGGTCTGGCGCGCCTTCCTGACCGCGCCGACGCTGATCCGCCCGGAGGCGGTCAGCAGCTCCTCCACGCCGGGCGTCCCCGTGCACTCGGCGTACGACACCCGGCCTCGGGTGAGGAAGATCGTGCCGGCGCGGCCGATCTTGAGGGAGCCGGTGGCCCTGTCCTGGGCCAGTCCGGCGAGCATGGAGTCGAGGGTCGCGGTGGCCATGGGTCACGAGGCGATCAGCCGGTGGGAGATGGCCTGCAACCGGCGCAGGGCGAGGGCGAGGTTCGCCCGGTCGGGGTCGAGCCGGAGGCAGATGAGCAGCGGGCCGTCGAACATCGTCTCCATGGGTTTGATCAGGTGGTAGGCCCGGTCGGTGGTGATGATCACGTCCTCGATGCGTATCGTTCCGTCGGGCGTCGAGAGGGCGAGGCCGTCGAGCGTGGCGCGGAACGCCTCGCTCAGTCCCGCGGCCGACCCCTCCGGATAGGGCACGCCCTCGGCGGCGACCGCCATTCCGCTGGTGTGATCCACGAGGATCGCGTCAAGTGCGCCGGGGATCGTCATGGCCTCGGAAAGGCACTCCTCTATCCCGATCACGCGCAGCTCCCTCGCCGTGTCGTCCATACAGCCCGGCCAACACTAGAGATGCCGGTGCCCGCACAGCCCGCACGATCGATCGCGATAAGAGATGAGATATAAGGATTAGTCCCTCAAGGAGGAGAAATCTCCAACCGTATAGAAGAGTTGTATTTACGGGCATATATGAAGATCGCGCGGCGTATTTTGGGTTAAGGGTGGGAGAGAATAGGCGTCATGGAACGAGTCCTGGTCAGCGCCTGTCTCCTCGGCCGCAAGGTGCGCTACGACGGCGGCGCCAAGACGAGCGAGGACGAGCTGCTCGCGGCCTGGAACGCCGAGGGGCGGCTTGTCCCGTTCTGCCCGGAAGTCGCGGGCGGACTTTCCGTCCCCCGGCCGCCGGCGGAGATCGAGGGCGGCGCGGGCGGCGCCGCCGTGCTGGCCGGGACCGCGCGCATCCTGACGCCGGACGGCGACGACGTGACCGAGGCGTTCGTCGAGGGGGCCCGGCGGGCGCTCGACGCGGCGCGGGCGGTCGGCGCCCGGGTGGCGATCCTCAAGGAGGGCAGCCCCTCGTGCGGCTCGCTGCGCGTCTACGACGGCACGTTCGCCGGGCGCACGACCCCGGGCCAGGGCGTGACCACCGCGCTCCTCGAACAGAACGGCATCCGCGTCTTCAACGAGGACGACATCGCCGGAGCCGCCCGGCATCTCCGGGAGGGCTGACCTCCGAGTTCAGGGGGACAGCGGGTCGGCGCCGGAGTCGATGATCACCGCGTTCTCGTCCGGTTTGAACACCAGGACGTTCTCGACGTACGACCGGAGCGCGGCCTCGAGGCCCACGTCCGCCCCGGCCGCCTCGGACATGAACCAGCGGTGGTCGAGCACCTCGTGGAAGAGCTGGGCCGGTTCCAGCTTGCGCCGCAGCTCGGCCGGGATCCCGTTCACCACCGGCTGGAAGACCTCGGCCAGCCAGTGGTGCGCGACGATCGCCTCGTCCTCGTGGCGCAGGCCGCGCGACACACGGAACGCGTCGAGGTCGTTCAGCAGCCGCCTGGCCTGGTTCTCCTCCGCGTCCAGGCCGGTCAGCCTGAGCAGGCGGCGCTGGTGGTGCCCGGCGTCCACGACCTTGGGGCGGACGATCAGCCGTCCGGTCCCCGCCTTCCTGCGCACCATCATCTCGGCGACGCAGAAGCCGAGCGAGTTCAACCGCCTGATCCGCTGGTCCACCCGGTGCCAGTCGACGTCCTCGATGATCTCGTCGGAGTTCAGCTCGTTCCACAGCCGCTCGTACCGCTCGACGAGCTGGTCGGCGAACGCGAGCGGGTCGATCGACGGGTGCAGCAGCTCGCCGGCCTCCAGATCGAGCAGCTCGCCGTAGATGTTGACGTGCGCGACGTCGATGTCGTGGGTCCGCTGCCCCTCGCTGATCATCGGATGCAGCTCGCCGGTCTCGGCGTCCACCAGGTACGCCGCGAACTCCCCGGCGTCCCGCCGGAACAGGGTGTTGGACAGTGAACAGTCCCCCCAGTAGAAGCCGGTCAGGTGGAGCCGTACGAGCAGGACCACCAGGGCGTCCAGCAGGCGGGTCAGCGTGTCGGGCCGGACCGAGCCCGACAGCACGGCCCGGTAGGGGAGGGAGAACTGCAGGTGCCGGGTGATCAGCGCGGAGTCCAGCTCCGTGCCGTCCGCGGCGGTGCGCCCGGTGACGACCGCGACCGGTTCGACGGACGGGGCGTCCAGCCGGGCCAGGTCCCACAGCAGCTTGTACTCCCGCCTGGCGTACCGCTCGCTGATCTCCTTGATGGCGTAGACCCGCCCGGACGCCCGGGCGAACCTGACGACATGCCGGGAGATGCCGCGCGGCAGGGCCACGAAATGGTGCTCGGGCCACTTCTCCAGAGGGATGTCCCACGGCAGCCGGATCAGGTCGGGGTCGCCGGGGGTGCCGATCATCTGCAGGGGCACCGTTCGCTCCTCGTTGAGGGGGATTCGTGATCCAGTGTCGCGGATAGAGTCCTTGAGCATGACACTGCTGGACGAGTTCATCGGTTGGTACTTCGAGGAGAACCCGGTCCGGGCCGCGCTGCTCGGAGCCGAGGGATATGACCACACGCTCGGTGACTTCACCGAGGCCGCCTTCATCGCGAGGGAACGCGGCGCCGAGCGCTGGCTGGAACGGCTCTCCGCCGAACGCGTCCCCGGCGAGACCGCGGGGGATGAGATCGACCGCGAGCTGGTCCTCTCCCAGCTGCGCGGGGCGGTGGCGAGCGCCCGCTGGCCGGAGTGGCGGCGCGATCCCGCGCCCTACGTGAACGCGATCTTCGGCGCCCTGTTCACACCGTTCCAGCAGCGGCTGAAGCCGGAGGCCGAGCTGGTCGAGAGCGCCCTCGCCCGGCTCGCCGAGGTGCCCGCGGTGCTCGCCGCCTGCCGCGCGAACCTCGCCCCCGACCTCGCGGCCGACCTGCTCGTCGCCCGCGGCCTGGGCCAGGCACGTACGGCGCGGCGCTTCCTCACCGAGACCGTCCCCGGCCTGGTGGCGGACCCGGTGCTGCGGGCCCGGCTGGCGGCGGCGGCCGAGCCGGCCGCGGCGGCGTTCGACGACTTCGTCTCCTTCCTTGAGGGCTTCACCGCGGGCGGCACCTGGCGCATGGGCGAGGAGCTCTACTCCACGCTGCTGCGCGAGCGGGAGATGCTCGGGTACGGCGCGGCCGAGCTGCACGAGAAGGGCCGCCGCGCGTGGGACGAGATCGACGCCCGGATGCGCGAGGTCGCGCCGCGCGTGGGCTCCGGCGAGTGGGGCGAGGACTGGCGGGCGGCGATGGAGTCGCTCATGGACGACCACCCCGAGACGCTGGAGGACATGCGCGCCGAGTACGAGGCCGAGACGCTGCGCGCCCGCGACTTCGTCCGCGAGCGCGGCCTGGTGACCTTCCCGGAGGGGGAGGAGTGCCAGGTGCTGCCGTCGCCGGAGTTCCAGCGGCCCATCCTGGCCGTGGCCAGCTACCTGGCGCCGCCGCCGCTCAGCGCGTCGAGGTCGGGCGTGTTCTTCGTCCCGTTCACGCCGGAGGACTTCACCCCCGAGCAGGTACGGCAGCGCCTGCGCACCAACTGCCGGGCGCAGATGCCGTCGATCGCCGTCCACGAGGCGTACCCGGGGCACCACTGGCACCTGGGGTGGATGGCGGCCAACCCGAGGAAGGTGCGCAAGATCTTCCGCACGCCGTACTTCACCGAGGGCTGGGCGCTGTACGTCGAGGGCGTGCTGCACGAGCAGGGGTACTTCGACACCCCGGCGACCGAGCTGGCCCACCTGGACTGCCGGATCTTCCGGGCCGCCCGGATGGTCGTGGACACAGCCCTGCACTGCGGCGACATGACGATCGAGGAGGCCGAGACGTTCATGGCGACCAAGGCGTCACTGTCGCCGGGCACGGCCAAGGGCGAGGTTAACCGCTACTGCGCGTGGCCGACCCAGGCGCCGTCCTACCTCACCGGCGCGCTGGAGATCCGGCGGATCCGGGACGACTACGCCGGCGACCTGCGCAAGTTCCACGACGAGATCGCCGGGAGCGGCGGGCTTCCGCTCGGCCTGGCCCGCCGTACGGTCATCCCGGGCTGAACGCCCGCTCGACCACCGCGGCGAGTTGCTCGTCGGTGAGGACGGTGGGGGTGCCGACGCCGAGCGCCCGCACGTAGACCTCGCACAGCCATTCGAGCAGGCGGGTCGCCTCGAACGCCTTCTCCAGGGTCGGTCCGATGGTGACCCCGCCGTGGTTGGCGAGCAGCGCGGCCTGCTTGCCGGCCAGCGCGGCGCGCACGTGCTCGGCCAGCTCGGGCGTGCCGTACGTGGCGTACGGGGCGACACGGACCGCGCCCCCGAGCAGCAGCGCGTTGTAGTGGATCGGCGGCAGCTCGGTCGCGGTGGTCGCGACCACCGTCGCGAAGACCGAGTGGGTGTGCACGAGGGCCCGCGCGTCAGTGGAGGCGTAGATGGCCAGGTGCATCGGCGTCTCCGACGACGGCCGCGTGTCGCCCTCGACGGGGTGGCCCTCCATGTCGAGGATCGGGCAGTCCTCCGGGTTGAGCCGGTCGAGCGCCACCCCGGAGGGGGTGACCGCCACGAGGTCGCCCTTGCGGACGCTCAGGTTGCCCGAGGTCCCGATGACCAGGCCCAGCTTGGCCGCTTTATGGCCGTACTCGCACAATTCCCGGCGAAGATCCCACATGCCGGACAACTTACTGCCTCTCCCCGTGGGCGCGGTCGATCGTGACGCTGGTCTATACCAGACCTGATCGGATGATCCTACTTTTGGTAAGGCCTTTTAGCTGCTCAAACGTCGATATAACCTCCGAATGACGGCTGAAGGTGATCCCGGTCGGATCACAGATTGGTCTAGACCGACCGTGGACTCTTGACGCGATTCTCGGCTCGCCGTACGTTCCAGCAACGTTTAGGAAACTTTCCTAACTGTCCCCCCAGGAGAGTTGGATGACCAACACGCCTCGCGAGATCACCCGGCGCCAGATGATGCACCGTCTCGGCCTCACCGCTCTCGTCGCCGGCCCCGCGGCCGGCCTGCTCAGCGCCTGCGCCACCTCCGGCGGCGGGAGCACCGCCGAGCCGACCGCCTCCGCCGCCGGCGGCGCGGCGACGTCGGCGTCCAACCCGTTCGGCGTCAAGGCGGACGCTCCCCTCGAAGTGGTCATCTTCAAGGGCGCCTACGGCGACGAGTACGCGACCAAGTCGCACGAGCCGCTGTACGCCAAGGAGTTCCCGAAGGCGAAGATCACTCACCAGGGCATCCAGACGATCGCGCAGACCCTCACGCCGCGCTTCGCCGGCGGCGACGTGCCCGACGTGGTGAACAACTCCGGCACCGACAACCTGGACACCGGCTCCCTCGTCGCGGCGGGGCAGCTCCTCGACCTGACCCCGCTCTACGAGGCGCCGTCGATCGACGACCCGAGCAAGAAGGTCAAGGACACCCTCGTCCCCGGCACGATCGAGTCCGGCCTGGTCGGCGACCCCGCCAAGCCGTACCTCCTCAACTACGTCTACACCGCGTACGGCCTCTGGTACGACGCCAAGCTCTTCGAGAAGGAGGGCTGGACCCCTCCGAAGACGTTCGACGAGTTCAAGACCCTCGCCGACAAGATCAAGGCCAAGGGCATCGCCCCGTACGCTTACGCCGGCAAGAACGCCTCGTACTACCAGTACTGGATGATCCTGATCAGCGCGGCGAAGATCGGCGGCAACCAGGTCCTGATCGACATCGACAATCTCGCCGACGGCGCCTGGACCAACGACGCCGTCAAGCAGGCGGCGGCGGCCTGGGCCGAGATCGGCAAGTACATGGACAAGTCCTACGAGGGCCTGATCCACACCGAGGTGCAGACCCAGCAGAACCAGGGCAAGGTCGCGCTCTACCCCTCCGGCTCCTGGCTGGAGCCCGAGCAGGCCAAGGACACCCCGGCCGGCTTCGAGTACGCCATGGCGCCCACCCCGTCGGTCAGCGCGTCCGACGCCATGCCGTACGAGGCGATCCGGGCCATCGCCGGCGAGCCGTACGTCCTCCCGGCCAAGGGCAAGAACGTCAACGGCGGCCTGGAGTACATGCGCGTCATGCTCTCAAAGGAGGCGGCCAAGGCCTTCACCGAGAAGACCAAGAGCCTCACCGTCGTGGTCGGCGCCACCGAGGGCCTCACGCTGTCGCCCGGCACCGAGAGCGTGGTGGCCGCCCAGTCGGCCGCCGGCGCCAACGTGGTGACCTGGTCCAGCTTCGAGCAGTGGTACAAGGAGCTGGAGACCGAGCTGCGCAAGCAGACCAACGCGCTCATGTTCGGCCGCATCACCGCCGACCAGTTCTGCGCCAACATGCAGAAGGCCGCGGACAAGACCAAGGCCGACAGCTCGGTCACCAAGCAGAAGCGGACCGCGTGATCCCATGCGGCATGGCAAGCTGTCTTCGGCCTCGCCGATGGCGCTGAGGCGGTACGGGTTCATCCTGTCCTTCCTCGCGGCGCCGCTGGTCCTCTACGTCGTCTTCGTGATCGCGCCGTACGTCCAGGCGTTCCAGATCGCGCTGACCAACTGGAAGGGCATCTCCCCGGACTTCGACTACGTCGGCTTCGAGAACTTCGGGAAGATGTTCGCCGACGACGTCTTCTGGCAGGCGGTGCGCCATCACGGGCTGTTGCTGCTCGTCATGCCGCTGGCCACCATCGCCATCGCGCTGTTCTTCTCGTTCCTCCTCAATATCGGGGGCGGGCAGGCGAACGGGCGGCGCACCGGTGTGCGGGGGGCGGCCTTCTACAAGATCGTGTTCTTCTTCCCGCAGGTCCTCGCCGTCGCCATCGTCGGCGTGCTGTTCCAGGCGATCCTGCGCCCGGACAAGACCGGCGTGGTCAACAACGCCCTCGGGGCCGTGGGGATCGACCCCGTGGGCTGGCTGATCAACCCCGACCTGGCCCTGTGGACCATCATGGGCGTGATGGTCTGGCAGGCCGTCGGCTTCTACGTCGTGCTCTTCTCGGCCGGCATGTCGTCCATCCCGTCGGAGGTGTTCGAGGCGGCGGCGCTGGACGGGGCGGGACGGTTCACGCTCTTCTTCAAGATCACCCTGCCGCTGCTCTGGGACACCCTGCAGGTCGGCTGGGTCTATCTCGGCATCGCCGCGTTCGACGGGTTCGCCCTGGTCCAGGTTCTCTCCGTGGACCGGGGTGGCCCCGACAACGCGACCACGGTGCTGCCGCTGGAGATCTGGCGCCAGGCGTTCACCTTCTCCAAGTACGGCTACGCCTCCGCGATGGGCGTCGCCCTGTTCTTCCTGACCCTGACGTTCGCCGTCCTCACCCTGCGGGTCACGCGGCGCGAGAGGATCGAGTTCTAGACATGACACGTCCCCCGCAGCGCACGGGCGGCCGGGTCGGCGTCTTCGGCGCGCTGTCGCACCTGGCCCTGGTCGTCTGGGCGATCCTGGTGATCTTCCCGATCATCTGGACGTTCCTCGGCTCCTTCAAGACCAACACGGAGATCTTCGGCGAGCACCCCCTGGGGCTGCCGGCGACCTTCCACTGGGACGCCTGGGGCCGCGCCTGGGCCAAGGCCCACATCGGCCAGTACATGGTCAACACCGTGATCGTGGTGGCCCTGTCCACCTTCTTCACGATGCTGCTCAGCTCGATGGCGGCGTACGTGCTGGCCCGGTACCGGTTCTTCGGCAGCAAGGTGATCTATCTGCTGTTCGTCTCCGGCCTGTCGTTCCCGGTCTTCCTCGCGCTGGTCCCGCTGTTCCTCACGGTGAAGAACCTCGGCCTGCTCGGCACGCACACCGGCGTGGTCATCGTCTACGTCGCGTACTCGCTGCCGTTCTCGGTGTTCTTCCTGACCGCGTTCTTCAAGACGCTGCCGACCTCGGTGGCCGAGGCCGCGATGATGGACGGCGCCTCGCACACGCGCACGTTCTTCCAGGTCATGCTGCCGATGGCGAAACCCGGCCTGATCAGCATCACGATCTTCAACATCCTGGGTCAGTGGAACCAGTACCTGCTGCCGATCGTGCTGCTGCCGGGCAACGCCGAGGACAAGTGGCTGATCACCCAGGGCATCGCCAACATCTCCACCAACGCCGGCTACGAGGCCGACTGGGCGGGGCTGTTCGCGGCGCTCAGCATGGCGATCATCCCGATGCTGATCGTCTACATCGTCTTCCAGCGGCAGATCCAGTCGGGGCTCACCGCGGGCGCGCTCAAATAGCGCGGCGGTCGCCTCTCGTGATCTCCTTGTCCGCATGGGCGAACCGACCACGTGGCAGACCGACGGCGACACGATCCGCAGGACCGTGACCGCCCCCGATTTCCGCACCGCCATCGCGATCGTGAACGAGATCGCGGAGGAGGCGGAGAAGATGAACCACCATCCCGACATCGACATCAGGTGGCGCACCCTGCACCTCGCGCTCACCACGCACGACGCGGGCGGCCTGACCGAGCTGGACTACACGCTCGCCGCCCGCATCGACGAGATCGCGGCCGCCCACGGGGCGAGCTGACCGTCAGTCGAAGAGGCCGGGCGGCGGCACGGGCGAGATGACCGGTTCGCCGTCCCTGATCGGGGCGGCGCCGGCGACGAAGTTCGTCAGCTCCCTGCCGTACAGGCAGCGGGCCTGGGTCAGGCCGCCCGCCGCCCGGCGGGTGACCGCCTCGATCGGCAGCTCGGCCGGGGACGCCGCCACGATCAGGTTGCCGAAGCGCCGTCCCCGGAGGATGCCGGGCTCGGCCAGCAGCAGCACGTGGCGGAACGCGCCGAGCACGGTGGCGAGCAGCCGCCGGGCGAACGGCAGGCCCTTCCCGTCGGCCACGTTGATCAGCAGCGTGCCGCCGGGGCGCAGGACCCGCCGCACCTCGGCGAGGTATTCGGCGGTGGCCAGCTCGGCCGGCATGACCGCGCCGGAGAAGGCGTCGAGTACGAACAGGTCCGCGGACGCGCCGTCCAGCCCGGCCGCGGCCGCCCGCCCGTCGAGCACCCGCACCTTCAGCCGGGGCACCGACTTCAGCCGGAGCTGCTCGCGGACGAGCCGGACCAGCTCGGCGTCCGGTTCGATCACGATGTGCCGGGAGCCGGGCCGGGTCGCGGCGAGGTAGCGGGGCAGCGTGCAGGCCCCGCCCCCGACGTGTACGGCGTCGAGCGGCCCCTCGGGGAGGCAGCCGATCACCTCGGCCATCAGCCGGACGTAGTCGAAGTCGAGGTAGGTCGGATCGGCCAGGTCCACGTACGACTGAGCGACGCCGTTCATGACGAGCATCCACCCGTCCGGCCGGTCGAGGTCCCGCAGGAGCTCCACCTCGCCATACGTCACGGGATAGCGGCCCTGCGCCGGTTCTCTCAACCTTTTGCTCCCTTTGCGTGGTATATCGGGGGGAGCACTCCGACCCCCCAGGAGAAACCGTATGCGCAGACGAGCGCTGCTCGCCCTCGTCGGGGTGGTCGTCGCCATCATCGTCACGAGCGTCACCGGGCTCGTTCTGCAGGGGAAGGACGAGGCCGGGACCGGCCCCCAGACGCGGCTCGTGATCGATGGTTCGACGCCGCCCCCGCCCGCCCCCGACGAGGGACCGGTCGAGGGGCAGGTCGAGGGACAGGTCGAGGGCACGCCGGAGGAGACGGCCCGCACCTACCTGAGCGACTGGGCGACCGGCGACTACGAGTCGATGCGCGAACTCGTGGACGAGCCGCCCTCCGGCTTCGCCGACCGGCACCGGCAGCTCGACGACGCCCTCTCCGCCCGGGTCGTACGGCTCACGCCCGGCAAGGTCATCAGGACCGGGGAGCAGACGGCCGAGATGCGCTTCACCGGGGCGCGGAAGGTGGCCGGATACGGCGGCACCTGGGACTTCGCCTCGACGCTGCGCCTGGCCGTCCGGGACCTGAGCTGGAAGGTGCTGTGGACCCCGGCCGTGATGCACCCCGACCTGGCCGAGGGAGGCGAGCTGGTCCGGGTCGACAAGCAGGTGTCCGCCGCGCGGTTCCTCACCAAGGAGGGGCACGCGTTCCCGCACGAGAACTACGCCGAGCCGTACCTCGCGGAGCTCGGCACGCGGATCCCGCAGCCGCCCTCCGGCACGGAGGTGGGGTGGACCATCGAGCTGCGGAACCCGGCCCAGCCGCCCCGGGTCCTGCTGGAGAAGAAGGCGAAGGCGGCGGAGGGGACCAGGACCACGGTCGAGGCGTTCACCCAGGCGGCCGCGGCCCGGGCGCTCGACCCCGTCCAGCAGCCGGCCGCGATCGTCGCGGTGCGGGCGTCCACCGGCGAGGTGGCCGCGGTGGCCGACCGCCTGGGCGGCAGGGAGGCGTTCACCGGGAAGTACGCCCCGGGCTCCACCTTCAAGACGGTCACCGCCGCCGCGCTGCTCGACGGCGGGCTGAACGCCGACTCCCAGGTCCCCTGCCCGGCGAAGTACACGATCCCGAACGGGCGGACGATCGACAACTACCAGGACAAGGACCACGGAAGCGTCACGCTCCGGCAGGCGTACGCGCTGTCGTGCAACACGACGTTCGCACAGCTCGCGGTGCAGCTCGTGAGCGCCGACCGGCTGATGGAGAAGGCGGCCGCCTTCGGTTTCGGCGCCCGCCTCGCCACCGGCGTCGGCGGCGCCTGCGGCAGCCTGAATCGACCGGAGAACTCGGACGCGCTCGCGGAGGACTCGTTCGGCCAGGGCACGGTGGAGGCGAGCACGCTGTGCATGGCGAGCGTCGCGGCGGCCGTGCAGAGCGGCGCCTGGCATCCGCCGCGGCTGCTCCCGGCCGACGTGGCGGAGCGGATCGAGGGGCACGCCCAGCCCGCCAGCGTGCCGCTGAACGACACGGTGGTGGCCGGGCTCCGGTCGCTGATGGGCGCGGTGACGACCGAGGGGACCGCGGCCGGATCCGAGCTGCCCGAGGGCGTCTCCGGCAAGACCGGCACCGCGGAGGACTGGCAGGGCGGCCCGGACCACGCCTGGTTCATCGGATACAAGGGCGACCTCGCGTTCGCCGTGTTCGTGAAGCACGGCGGCACCGGGCGCAACGCGGCGGTTCCGATCGCCGCGCGTTTCCTGCGTGCCCTGTGAGACGGATGTTCTACGGCCGATGTGCCCAGGAGGTAGTAAAACGTTCTCCAGGAGGTTCATTCGACGGGAAAGTCTTCACATTCGACCCCGGTCGTGAGGGAATCGTGTTGTCCCGGCTCAATGTGGAGGCGATATGGACCCGAACGCCGTGCACGACGTTCTCGCCCGGCACCTGCTCGTCGACGGCTTCCGACTGGTGCTCGATCTGGACAGGAGCGCGGGCTCCTGGCTGGTCGACGCGCGCGACGGCCGGAGATACCTCGACTTCTACACGTTCTTCGCCTCGTCGCCGCTGGGGATGAACCCCTTTGACGACGACCCCGAGTTCATGGCCCTGCTCGCGCGCGTGGCCGCCAACAAGCCCGCCAACCCCGACCTCTACACCACTCACCTCGCCGAGTTCACCGAGACCTTCCACCGGGTGCTCGGCGACCCCGAACTGCCGCACCTGTTCTTCGTCGAGGGCGGCGCGCTGGCCGTCGAGAACGCGCTGAAGTGCGCCTTCGACTGGAAGAGCCGCTGGAATGAGGCCCACGGCCGCCACCCCGGCCTCGGCACCAAGGTCCTCCACCTCACCCGCGCCTTCCACGGCCGTAGCGGCTACACGCTCTCCCTCACCAACACCGACCCGGTGAAGACCGACCGCTTCCCCAAGTTCCCCTGGCCCCGCATCGACGTGCCCGCCGTCCACTTCGGCGACGTGGAGGCCGCGGAGCGGCGCTCCCTGGCCCAGGCGCGCGACGCCTTCGCCCGCAACCCCCACGACATCGCCTGCTTCATCGCCGAGCCGGTCCAGGGCGAGGGCGGCGACAACCACATGCGTCCCGAGTTCCTCCAGGCGATGCAGGACCTCTGCCACGAGTACGACGCGCTCTTCATCGTGGACGAGGTCCAGACCGGCGTCGGGCTGACCGGCACCCCCTGGGCGTACCAGCAGTTCGGCCTGGCGCCCGACATCGTGGTCTTCGCCAAGAAGGTCCAGGTGGGCGGGGTGATGGCTGGCCGCAGGGTGGATCTGGTCCCCGACAACGTCTTCAACGTCAGCGGCCGGATCAACTCGACCTGGGGCGGCGGGCTGGTCGACATGGTGCGCTCGCGCCGGATGCTGGAGATCATCGAGCGCGACGAGCTGATCCCGAAGGCCGCGATCATGGGCGAGAAACTGCTCTCCGGGCTGCAGACCCTGGAGGCCGAGGGTCTCGTCGCGAACGCGCGGGGCCGCGGCCTCATGTGCGCGTTCGACGTGCCCGACCGGGCCGATGTGATCGCCCGGCTGCGCGACGAGGGCGAGGCCGGGGTGCTGGTGCTCCCGTCCGGCGAGCGGTCGGTACGGCTCCGCCCGGCACTGTCGGTGCAGCCGGACGAGCTGGAGTACGGCCTGGACCGCCTCCGCGAGGTCCTCAAACCGAGCTGACCGGGGCCGGCCTCAGTCGCCGGTCGAGTCCCGCCAGCGGCCGATCGCCGCGTTCCGCGACTCCACGCCGAGCTTGGCGTAGATGCGGTTGACGTGGTTCTTCACCGTCTTCTCGCTGAGGAAGAGGCGCTGCGCGATCTCACCGTTGGAGTGACCCACGGCGATGAGGTCCATGACCTCGGTTTCGCGTTTGCTCAGGCTCAAGCGGGTGCGGTCGTCGACTCTCATCCGGCCTCCCGGGCAGAATCAAGATCGCCGAGGCCCCCGCGCGTCCGGCGTAGCGGTCGAGAGCGAGCATAACGCGCATGGGTCATTTTTGTGGATCATTCGCGTTGCGCCGCCACAAAAGCCGACGGCCGGTCCTTTCGGACCGGCCGTCTTCCGGGTGAGTGATGGGACTTGAACCCACGACATCCAGGACCACAACCTGGCGCTCTGCCAGCTGAGCTACACCCACCATGTCCGCCGCGCTCAGCGGCGTACGAGAAAAGTGTAGCGGTATTTCGGAGTCGTCATGTCGCACCGCGCGGCGTTCACCGATTCGTCACCTCCGGGCCGGCTTCTGCGGCTTCGTCGAGCGAGGCGCGCAGGCCCAGCAGGAGGATGTGGAGGCCGCCCCGGAACTCGTCCCCGGCGCCGATCTCCCGTGCCCCGTGCGCGGTCTCGGCCAGCAGGGGGTGGGCCTCGGGCGACAGCCGCGCCATCGCCTCCGTGCCCGCGCCGGACAGCGGCCCGAGGTGGTCCATCTGGATAGAGCCGATCAGATGGCCCAGCAGGCAGCGGAGCGCGACCGCCCGCCGGTCTCCGGTGAACCCCGCGGCGGTCAGCACGCCGAGGACGGCCTCCGCCCAGCGCAGCACGCTCGCCGAGGTGTGGCGGTGGGTCAGGGTCAGCGGCACGACCTGCGGGTGTGCGGCGACGGCGTCGCGGGCGCGCTCGACCAGCACCGTGAGTTGCTCGTTCCATGGAAGGTCCGGTGGCGGTGTCGTGTCGACGGCCGAGAGCACGAGATCGACGACGAGCCCCTCCAACTGCTCGCGGTCGCTGACGTAGCGGTACAGCGACATCGTGCCCAGGCCGAGCCGGACCGCGACGGCGCGCATCGAGAGCGCGGCGAGCCCGTCGTGGTCGATGACCGCGAGGGCGGCGGCGGCGATGTCCGTTTCGGAGAAGGAGCGGGGTCGGGGCACGAGTTGACAGCGTACAACATACGCTCATAACGTCCGTAGGCGTACGTCATACGCCTACGGAGAGGAGAGGGCGTTGGCGCGATACGGGGGTCCCGGACGGATCACGGCAGGCGCGACGATCACGCAGCGGTGGTGGACCGCCGTCTCGGGGGAGGCGGTCCCGATCCCGGACGCCGACCGGCTGGTCCACCTTCAGTTCCGGCGGTTCGCCGGCTGTCCCGTCTGCAACCTGCACCTGCGCTCGGTGGCGGCGCGGCACGACGAGATCGCGGCCGCGGGCGTGCGCGAGGTGGTGGTCTTCCACTCGACGGCGGAGACGCTGCGGCCGCATACGGCGGAGCTGCCGTTCGCGGTCGTCGCGGATCCGGGCAGGCGGCTGTACCGCGAGTTCGGCGTCGAGTCCGCGCTCCGCGCCCTGCTCGACCCGCGTGTCTGGGGCCGGGTGGTGTACGGAGTGCTCCGCGATCTCGGTCCCGTCCTGCGCGGGCGGCGGCCGGCGCCGTCACTCAATCCCGAGGGCGGGCGTCTCGGGCTGCCGGCCGACTTCCTGATCGCACCCGACGGCCGCGTGGTCGCGGTGAAGTACGGCGACCACGCCTACGATCAGTGGCCGGTGGACGAGATCCTCGCGCTCGCCCGTGCGGAGCGCGAGGACCCGGCCAGGACCTGAGAACCGGTCAGTCGGTGGAGACGGCCTCGGCGACCTCGCGTGCCGTGGCCGTGTCGGGGCCCGGCGGCGGCACGAAGACGGCCGCGCGGTAGTAGCGGAGCTCCCGGATGCTCTCGGTGATGTCCGCCAGCGCGCGGTGGCCGCCCTGTTTCTCTGGGGAGGCGAAGTAGGCCCGCGGGTACCACCGGCGGGCCAGCTCCTTGATGGAGGAGACGTCGATCATGCGGTAGTGCAGGAAGCCGTCCACGAGCGGCATGTCCCTGGCGATGAACGAGCGGTCCGTGGCGATCGAGTTGCCGCACAGCGGGGCCTTCTTGGGCTCGCGGATGTGGGTCCGGATGTACTCCAGGACGATGGTCTCCGCCTCCGCCAGCGTCACCCCGGTGGGAAGGGCGCTCAGCAGACCCGAGGTGGTGTGCATGTCGCGCACCACCTCGGACATCTGGGCCAGGGCCTCGGGCGGGGGCTTGATGACGACGTCCACGCCCTCGTCAAGCTGGTTCAGCTCACCGTCGGTGACGATACAGGCCACCTCGACGAGCGCGTCACGGCCGAGGTCGAGCCCGGTCATCTCACAGTCGATCCAGACCAGCAGGTCAGTCATGGGACCCAGAGTAGTAGGGCGTTCAACTCACTTGGAGGGAGTCCACCACCTGCTGGAGCACCGACTGGTCGAGATTGTCGGGCACCGAGGCGTAGACCAGGGCCGGCTGCTGCCCCGCACCCCGGTCCACCAGGATGAACGCGCCCTTCTCCGTCTTGAACTTCCAGCCGTTGCGCTGGGACTCCTCGGTGAAGTCCATCTCGAACTCGGTCATCCAGGCGTCGCGGCCGCTCACCTTGATCGCCTTGTTGCTCACGATCTTGCGCGTGTGCTGGGGCGAGTAGAAGAACGGCTCGTACGCGGCCAGCACCCCGCTGGTGAGGTTGCGCAGGTCCTGCGGGCCGCTGTACGGGAAGAACTCGGGCAGCGGAGCGGCGAAGACCGAGGCGACCCAGTCGCCGTTCTTGCCGTCGAAGTTCTGCTGGGAGAGGGCCTCGTAGCCGCTCGACCACAGCGGCATCCTCTGGTTGTTCGGGTTGTTGATGTCCGCCGCCTTCGGCACCGCCCACGGGTCGCCCGGGAAGGCGTACGACAGTCCGGTGACGGGGTCGGAGATCCGGCCGTCCGACGGCTGCGGCAGCTCGGGGAGCTGCTGCGCGGGCGGCTCCGTCTCCTGGGGAGGGACGGTGTGGTCGAGCGGGGGCGCCGTCGTCTCCGTGTTGGTCCCTGCGACCGCGCCGCCGCTCTGGCCGCGGAAGAGGAACAGCCCGGCGGCGGCCACCAGGGCGAGCACGATGACGACCGAGAGCCCGCCCAGCAGCCATGGCCACGGTGACGACTGCTTCGGCGGCGGCGTCCCGAAGCCGGGGAGGGGGTACTGGGCGGTCTGGGGCGCGGAGCCCCACTGCGGGCCGCCGGCCTGGGTCGGGAAATCGCCTTCGTTGCCGCCCTGCGCGCCGCCGGGAACGGTCTGCCCGGCCTCCGGCTGGGCGCCGCCCGGCTGCTCCCTGGAATGCGTCGCGTCGGTCCACTGGGACCCGTCCCACCACCGCAACAGAGGAGAGCCGTACGGATCCGGATACCAGCCGGCGGGCGTCGTCGTCATGCGGGCCACATTAGCAATCCCGCATCTGTTCATGAGATTGCCGGAAAACGTCGGCTTTCTGTGATGTTGCTGTCAGTTCGCGGGAAAGTGCGGTCAAATCGCGGTCACCCGGGCGCGCCGTTTCAGCACCGGAGTTCAAGCACCAGGGTTCACGCAGCGGGTTCACCCACCGTGTTTCCGCACGGTGTTGCTGCAGGTGTTTCCGCAGGTGGTGTCCGCATCGGGTTTCAGCACCGGTACGAGAAGGACGCCTTGTCCTGGAGCGGCTTTCCCGAGGCGGTCGGCGACAGGACGCGCAACGTGGCCACGCCCTTGAAACGGCCGGACCCCGTCACCTCCCAGCGCAGCGGGAGCTCGACCGACGTGTCCCCCGAGAGCACGTTCTGCTCGCGCTCCGGCATCCGCACGCCGTCGCTGCGCAGCCAGACGTACCGGATGCTGCCCGCGCCGCCGTTGGTGGTCACCGTGCCGACGAGCGTGGCCGTGCCGTCGCAGGCGATCGCCTTCTTGGGGCCGCGCACGTCCACCTTCTCGGCCAGCACGTCCGCGGCCGGCTGGAAGCGCAGCCACAGGATGACCACCGCGAGGAGTATGGCGAGGAGCACCGATCCCGCCCACGCGCCCCGCCGGCCGCGCCGCCCACCGCGCCGCCCACCGCGCCGCCCACCGCGCCGGGCCGGCCCGGCGCTCCGGTCCACATCGCCGGCGAACTGCGTGGTCGTCCCGGAACGCCAGATCTGCGCCGCCGTCGTGTCGGCGGGAACGCCGGGACCGAAGCGCATGACGACGTCGTCCGCGGCGGCCGTACCGGGGATCCCCAGCAGGGTGACGGCGTCACCGATCTCGTCCGCCGCCGGGGCGGGTTCCGGAGCGGCCGAGGACCACAGGTGGAGCGTGCGGACCAGCGGCTCCCTGGTCGTGTGGCTCTGGGTGATCGGGTCGCCCACGGCGAGGAGGACGTCGCGGGCGGCGGCGAGCCCGTGGGCCGTGGCGACCGCCGCCGCGCGCTCGAACAGGCCGGCCGAGCCGTCGTCCGCCCAGCTCGCGGCGAGCCCCCTGGCGAGCTCGGCCCAGGCCGCGACGTCCCGCTCCGGCGACGCGGGCGCACCGCGCAGCGCCTGCAGCAGGCCGCGCTCCGCGAGCAGGGCCGTGCCGTCCCCCGCGATCACGATCGTGCCGGGGTGCGGCGCGCCGTGGGCGAGCCCGGCCGCGTGCAGGTCGAGCAGGGTCCGCGCGGTGTCGGCCAGGATCGCCGCCACCGCGCCGGAGCCGGGGGAGGGGACGCCCCTGCGGTACACCTCGGTGAGCAGGTCGGCGAGCGCGGGAACGGGCGCGCCGTCCGTGATGAGCCAGATGTCGCCGCGCGCGGTGACGAGGTCGGCGACCGGGAGCAGCCCGGTGCTTCCGGCGAGGTGGCGGTCGGCGGTCACGGCGGCGACCAGCCGTTCGCGGGCCGCGGGCGCGGCCACCAGGGCGGGGTCGAACCGCAGCACGCCCGATGGCGTTCCGGCGGGGGAGACCGCCTCGCTCCAGATGCCGATCTCGCCGGACCGGGCGCGTCCGGTCAGCCGGTGCCCCGCGACGGAACCGCCGTCATCCATCTATCGCCGCCTCCGATGCCGTCCCGTCATCCTCTTCACGGCCAGTGTGGCGGGAACGAGGCCGGTCGTCACCAGGCCCAGGGCGAACGCCCCCATCGAGGCGGTGGGCACGGGCGCGGAGGTGAGCCGGGGAGTCTCCTGCGGCGTCTCCGTGGGGCGGCCCGTGTCCGTCGGCGCGGACGTGGGCGAGGAGGTCGTGGGGGTGCTCTGCGGCCGGGTCGGCGTGGACCCCAAGTCCGGGAGGTCGGGGATGTTCACCGTGTCGTCCGGCTGCGGGCTCGACTGACTCGGCCGGGGACGCGGGCGGGTGGGCGTCCGCGAGGGCGTCGGCCTCCTGCTCGGCGACGGCTTCGCCGACGGGACCGTCGGCGGGGTGGTCCTGACCGTGGGCTGGACGCTGGGCGAGGGGGAGGGGGTGGGGGTGGGGGTGGGCGTCTGCGACGGTGACGGCGACGCGTCGGGTGTCACCTCCACGACCGGTTCGTCCTCGTCGTCGATGCCGAGGTCCAGGGGCGTGCTGCTGGGGGAATCGACCGTCGTGTGGGCCTGCAGCTTGGCGCCGCCGAACGACCCGACGAGCGCGGCCGTGCCGCCGCCGACCAGCGCCACCGAGACCGCGACCAGGCCGATCCTGATGCTGAGCTTGGTGAACCGGTTGCCGGCGAGGTGCGTCTCGGCGAGCGCCGTGGCGGCCTCGGGCGTCTCCTCGGCCAGCGGGAAGAACGGGAGCAGCAGGCCGGCGAGGGCGGCCAGGCGCCGCCGTCCCCGCTCCTCCCAGGCGGGCCCGTACGCCTCGGTGGCGACGGTCTCCAGCTCACGCAGGAACGCCTCCGCCGACGAGGGCCGGTCGGCCGGGTTCTTGGCCATGCCGCGCTCGATGAGCGCCTGGAGGGCCTGCGGCACCTCCTCGACCGGCGGGGGCGTGGACTGGTGCTGGCGGGCGAGCGCGGGCAGGCTCTGCGCCCGGAACGGCCGGGTTCCGGTGAGGCACTCGAAGAAGACCACGGTCGCGGCGTACACGTCGGTGGCCCGGCTCGCCGAGCTGCCCGACCACTGCTCCGGCGCCATGTACGGCGGGGTGCCGGCCGCGCTCACCCCCTCGCCGGCCCGCGCGGCGATGCCGAAGTCGACCAGCTTGCTCATGCCGTCGGCCGTGACGATCACGTTCTCCGGCTTGTAGTCGCGATGGACCACTCCGACGGAGTGCGCGGCGGCGAGCCCGAGCAGCGAGCCCTTCAACACCGTGAGCGCGGCCTCCGGCCCGGTAGGCCCTTCCGAGCGGAGCATCGCGCGCAGCGAGACGCCGTCGACCAGTTCCATCACGATGGCGGCGCCGAGCGGCGCCTCGATGTACTCGTAGAACCGCGCCGCGTGCGGACTGGGCTCCATGAGCGCGAGGAGGTGCGCCTCCTGGCGGAAGCGGCCGACGAAGTTGAGGTCGGAGCGCAGCGCGTCGGACAGGTATTTGATCGCCACCTGTATGCCGTCGGCGTCGTGCCTGGCGAGCACGACCCGGCCGCCGCCCCCCGTGCCCAGCTCGCGAATCTCGGTGTATCCGGGGGCACTCCAGGCGCCCGTCTGCCCGTACATCAGGTCTCCTCATCGGCGCATGACGAGACCGTAGCTTAGTGATTGATCACTAAATAAGACGAAAAGTCGTGAAACTCGGTCACAAACCCGTCATGACCTGCCGAGAACGTGCTCCGGGACGGGAATGCCGGGGGTCAGCCTCGGGTCGGGCTCCGGTTCGCCCCAGACGCTCCGCAGCGGCAGCACCCCCGCCCAGATCGGCAGGGCGTAGTCCTCCTCGTCGTCCACCGGCGGGCCCTGCCGTACCTTGACGGACGCCTCCTCCAGGGAGAGGGCGAGCACGGCGGTGGCGGCGAGCTCCTTCCTGGTCGGCGGCCGGACCGCGTCCCACTGGCCGGGGGCGATCCGCTCGGTGACCGCGCGCAGGCCGTCGAGCCGCTCGCCGTCGTCCTCGACCTCCCGGGCCAGGCCGTAGACCATCGCCGAGCGGTAGTTCACCGAGTGGTGGAACGCCGACCGCGCCAGGACGACGCCGTCCAGGTGGGTGACGGTCACGCAGACCGGCGCGGCCCATGCGGCGCGCAGCGAGGCGGCCCCGGTGGAGCCGTGGAGGTACAGCGTCTCGCCGATCCGGCCGTACCCGGTGGGGATCACTCTCGGCGCCCCGTCCACCAGGACGCCCAGGTGGCAGATGAGCCCGGCGTCCAGCACGGCGTACAGGTCGGCGCGGTCGGTGCGGGCACGGTCCTTGCCGCGCTTGAGGACGGTCCGGGGTGTTGTGGAAAGCATGTCCGTTACGTTAGGGGCCGAGTGGACCGCTGCACATGGCCACTTCCGGGGATGAATGGGGGACCACTTTGCGGGCGCACGTCGACCTTCCGCTGGTCGTGGACCGGCTCTCGCCCGTCGCGCTCGCCGCGCAGGTGACCGACCAACTCCGGGACGCCATGCGCGGCGGGGCGCTGCGGGCGGGCGAGCGGCTGCCGTCCAGCCGCGCGCTGGCCACGCTGCTCGGCGTCAGCCGTACGGTCGTGACCGACGCCTACCAGCAGCTCTACGCCGAGGGCTGGCTCGACGGCAGGCGCGGCTCCGGCACGTACGTCGCCGATGTCACGATATTTCCGGATTTGGTGAGGCCGCTGGAGCCGAGGATCCCGTGGGATCCGACGGACCCCTTCGAACCCGCCGGGCCGGATCTGCTGGACCTGCGCCCGGGACGGCCCTGGGTGCTCGGGTACGACGTCGCCGTGTGGCGCCGGGCCTGGCGCGACGCCGGGGACGCGCCACCCGGCGACACCCCGGATCCCCGCGGGCACCCCGACCTGCGCGCCCTGCTCGCCGACCACCTCCGCCGGGCGCGCGCCGTACCGGCCGGGCCGGAGAACGTGCTGGTCACCCGCGGCACCGGGCACGGGCTCGACCTCTTCGCCGCGTCCCTCCTCCGGCCCGGCGCCCGCGCGGGGGTGGAGGAGCCCGGCTACCGCGTGGCCAGGAACGTCCTGCGGGCGCGCGGCGCCGAGATCGTGCCGTGCCCCGTGGACGACCAGGGCGTGATCGTGGACGAGCTGCCGGACGACCTGGACGTGCTGTACACCACTCCGGCCCACCAGTTCCCGCTCGGCGGACGGCTGCCCATGGCCCGGCGCGAACGGCTCCTCGCCTGGGCCCGCCGCACCGGCGCGGTCATCGTGGAGGACGACTACGACGCGGAGTTCCGCTACGACGTCGCGCCGCTGCCCGCGCTTTACGGGCTCGACCCCGCGCGGGTCGTGCTGCTCGGCACCCTGTCGAAGTCGCTCAGCCCCGACGTGGGGCTCGGCTGGCTGGTGGCCGCGCCGGAGCTGCTCGCGCGGGTCGCCGAACGCAGGACGCTGCTCGGCGACCGCACCTCCGGCCCGGTGCAGCGCGCGGTCACGACCCTGCTGCGGCGCGGCGACCTGGACCGGCACCTGCGCCGGATGCGCCTGGAGTACGCGCGCCGGCGGGCGGCGGTCGTCGAGACGCTCGGGCCGCTGGTGAAGGGCGACACCGCCGGCCTGCACGTCCTCGTCGAGCTGCCCGAGGACGCGGTCGGCCCGCTCGTGGAGGAGGCGCGGGCGCGTGGCGTGCTGCTCGACACCACCGCCCGGCACCACCACGGGCCGATCCGGGTCCACGGCCTCGTCCTGGGGTACGGCTCCGCGTCGCTGGCGGATCTCCGGCGCGGCTGCGCCGTCATCCGGGAGCTGGCCCGCGATCTCTGATGGGGTGTCCACGACCCGGGTGGGTCACTTCGCCGGAGGGAACCTGCGGGCCTCGCGAATGCCCGCTTCGCCGGGCCTCGCTCCCTTCCGCTCCGCTCCCTCGATCCCGGTGAACGCCCGCGGACAGCGCACCCGCGGGGCTCCCGGCCCGCTCAGATGACCCGTTCGAGCATGCGGAACTCCTCCCGCGGGCGGGGCAGCTCGAACGGCGGCACGCTCTCGCCGGTGATGCGGTTCACGTCGATCCCGCCGGGGTCGCCCTCCACCGTCCCCGGCACCTGCGAGTGGCCGAAGTGGCCGCCGCGCGCCCAGAGGCGGCGGCTGCGCTCGGCCGCCAGCGAGTGCGGCGAGGGCAGCGGAGGCCCGGCCGGCCAGCGGCGGGGGACCCGCCAGGCGTCCAGCCAGGTCAGGATGTCGTCCAGACCGTCCAGCTTCCCGTCGGTGAAGGGACGCTCCACCGAGCCGAGCACGCGGATCTGCACGCACACCCGTCCCTCACGTCCCCGATCGCCCGGCAGTCCGCAGGCCGCGCGCGTGGGGGGAAGCGACTGGGCGATCTCGCCGGTCACGGGATTCCAGACCAGGTGGGCGGGACACCCGAGCTGGATCATGCGTTGGGCGGCGGACTTGGCCGACACCGCGAGAGGGTCGGTCGGCCAGATGAACCAGACGGCCCTCGGAACTCCGCCGATCATGGGGCCGGAGTCCTCGGGAGCGGGAATTCGGCTGGCGCCGGGCATCCATGCGTGGGCCACTGTGCCCCCTCAATCTTCGATCGCCCTGATTTCTCCCCTTATGCGCCGGAGCTGACACCTAGTGAGCCGTGATTGTTACTGGCGAGTGGCAATCTTGCGCAAGCCGTACCGGGTGCGCCGGATCACGGCGTATCCCTTGGTCAGGGTGCGCTCCTTGAGGTAGATGAGAGGGACGCCGCGGCCCTCCACGGCGAGCGCGAACCGCGCCATCGTGGTGCCCCTGCTCACGGTCAGCCGGGGGATGGCCAGCTCGTCGTGCCGGTCGGCCGCGACGGCGTTGCCCACCGCACAGGCCGCCCAGTACCCCGCCCGGCGCACCTCACGGCGCACCCGTGCGCTCGAATAGCCGTACGGGTAGGCCATGGTGGTCACCGGGCGGCCGAGGCGGTCTTCGATCAGCCCTTTGTTGCGGCGGAGTTCCTGACGCAGCTCGTGGTCGCCGATCTGGTCGAGCTGGGGGTGGCTGTGGCTGTGCCCGGCGATCTCCACGCCGTGCTCGGCCGCCTCGCGAGCCTGGCCCCACGAGAGCGTACGGTCCAGCGGCCGGCCCGCGGCGTCGGCGCCGGCGTCGGCCACCCAGCCGCTCGTCAGGAAGAGCGTGGCCGGGAAGCCCAGCCGGTCGAGCACGGGAAGCGCCTCCTCGTGAAAGTCGGCGTACCCGTCGTCGAACGTGATCACCACGGGGCGGTCGGGCAGCTCCGGCCCGGTACGGTGCAGCGACGCCACCAGGTCGGCCACGGTGAGCGGGGTGAAGC
Source organism: Microtetraspora fusca (assembly GCF_001570365.1). Classification (GTDB taxonomy): domain Bacteria; phylum Actinomycetota; class Actinomycetes; order Streptosporangiales; family Streptosporangiaceae; genus Microtetraspora; species Microtetraspora fusca. The sequence goes on from NZ_BBYK01000079.1 coordinate 55,186, forward strand.
CGCTCTGCCGCAGGTAGCCGAGCTGGTCGGCGAAGTCGCCCGGCCGTACGGCCAGCGGCCGCGTCTCCGGGGTGGGCCGGTCCGTCACCGAGTGGTACATCAGGATCGGGACCCGCGTCATGAGCGGCTCCGGATGCGCATGCCGCCGACCAGGTAACCCCAGGTCGTCCAGGCCAGGCCGATCACGATGGCGCTCGCGCGGCCGAGGCCGGCGAGGTCGCCGCGCACGGTGTCGCCGAGGCCGCGCAGCACCCCCAGCGGCAGCGTCCTGAAGGTGTAGCCGCGTTCGCTGGAGAGCCCGTCGCCCGCGCCCACGCTGCTCGTGACGAGCGCCTTGGACAGGCCCTCCGCGTAGCAGCGGGCCCGGAAGTAGCCGAACCGCGCCCGCTCGGCGGACACCTTGTGCCCGATGGCCGCGCCCGGCTCGAACAGCAGCACCGCCCCCGGCCGCCGCTGCGACAGCCGGATGCAGAACTCGGTCTCCTCGCAGCCGAGCGGCCGGCTCCTGCGCCCCTGGACGCTGCGCCCGATGGCCGTGCTGAAGCCGCCGATCTCGCCGACGATCTCGCGGCGGAACGCGGCGTTGCCGCCCATCACGTTGCGGATCGGGGCCCGCTCGACCGGCATCCCGCGGTAGGTGCAGCCGACCGTCCAGTCGAACTCCTCGGGGAACCAGCGGGGACGCCGGCCCCCCGCCCACAGCGGCCGGGTCAGCCCTCCGACCCCGGCCACCGCCGGATCGGCGAACCCCGTCTCGAACGCCTCCAGCCAGCCCGGATCGGCCACCGCGTCGTCGTCGAGGAACGCCACGACGTCGCCTCGGGCGACCTCCGTCCCGGTGTTCCTGCCGCCGGACAGCCCCCGCTCGTGGGCGTTCTCCACCACGACCGCGTCCGGGTACTCCCGCTTGAGCCGCAGGTGCAGGTCGGGGTTGTGGTCCACCACCAGGATCAGCTCGTACGCGGGACGGCGCTGGTGGCGGACCGACTCGACCGCCGCCCGGATGTCGTCCCAGCGGTCCTCGGTGTAGGCGCAGATGACGACCGACGTCCGCACCGGTGCGGGAGGCGGTGTCACGCCGCCCCCTGGTCGGCCGCCGAGGCGTGCGCCGGAGCGGGCCGCCGTACGGCCGGCCGCCGCCGCTCCCGCAGGATCGTGCGCAGGACGCGCAGGCCGTCCCGGAGCGCGTTGAGGTTGCTCTCGCCGTGCAGGCGGCACCGCTCGTGGCTCGGCACCTCGTGGACCCGCAGCCCGCCCCGCGCCGCGCGGATGTTCATCAGCGTCTCGACCTCGAACCCCGCGCAGTCCAGGTCGAGCACCGGCAGGTGGCGGGCCCAGAACGCGTTGTAGCCGTAGCACAGGTCGGTGTAGCGGGTGCCGTAGACGCGGTTGACCAGCGTCCGCAGCAGCGTGTTGCCCAGCCTGCGGGTGAAGGTGAGGTCGTCGCTCCCGCCTCCCGGGATGTACCGCGAGCCCTTGGCGAAGTCGGCGCCGCTCACCAGCGTGCTGACGAAGTGGACGATCTCGCGCCCGTCGGTCGAGCCGTCCGCGTCGATCATGACGATGATCTCGCCCGTGCATGCCGCGAAGCCCTCGGCCAGCGCGTCCCCCTTGCCCCGCCCGCGCTGGTGGACGACGCGCAGCCCCGGCCGCAGCCGGCGCGCGACGGCGACGGTGTCGTCGACCGAGTGGCCGTCGACCAGCACGACCTCGTGGATCCAGGAGGGCAGCGTGGCGAAGACGTGCGGGAGGTTCTCGGCCTCGTTCATCGCGGGGACGACCACGCTCACCGTGGGTGCGATGGCCAGGTGGGGTCCCAGAGGGGTCAGGCGGCGGCCGGCGGGCAGCGGGCGCACGGCGGCGAACGGGGAGGATGCGCTGTGCTCGGGACTCATGTGACTGGATGTCCTTCCGGGCGGTCTGTCATGAGCGGGGACCCCTCTTCACTTCGTGCCGGCCTCGCCTTCGCCCGGCGCCCGACCTCGGTAGAGGAACCGGATGACCAGCAGGAAGAAACTCAGCACCCCGACGGTCGCCACCCCGGCCCGGGGGGACCAGGCGTCGAAGAGCAACATGGCCTCCGCGAGCACGACGTTGACGGCCAGGCTCGCGGCCGCGCCCACCGTCAGCGCCGAGAGAGGGTCGCGGTCGCGCAGCAGTCCGACGACCGCCGCTCCGGGGACCACGAAAAGGAACAGCGGGGTGAGGACCATCCGGACCGGCGTCCTGATGTCGGCGAGCGCGAGCACCGCGCCGACGGCGCACGCCACCCCGAGCACGACCACGGGGATACTCCGGTTCCTACCCATGTCTCCTGGTCTCCCGGCAGGTAGAGGCCACTATGACGCGGTTGGCGGGCCCATTTATGGGACCAATCGCAACATGCGTGCGTCAATGACGACGCCTTGCCTCAGCCCCCGGTTCACCGGTCCCCGCCGAAAAGAAGGATCTTATCCCAAATGTCGAAAGATGTTCATCGAATAGTGACGTTAACTGCGTGATCTTTTTGCATTTCCCCATATTCCTCTGCTTCCCCACATTCCTCGCATAACTCGCAAATTACCGACGATCACTCCGTTTCCTCGTCGGTCGCCGCGGTTTGCTCCGTGTCCGGGCTCGGCGGGGCGCCCTGCCAGGAGACCCGGCAGTACGGGTTCCCGCCGGCGGAGTGGAAGGTGACCAGCGCGCTCCCGGCCGACGCCGGGTCCGTCACCGTCAGCGTGATCCGGCCGGACGCCCCGGCCCGGAGCCTGCCCCGGCCGGGACGGAGCACGACCCCCTCGGGGGTGGTCGCGGTCCAGGCCATCGCGGCGTCGCGCGCGTACAGGGTGATCGCGCCCGCGCCCGCCCGGCCGAGCCCGCCCGGGCAGCTCACCGACAGCAGGGGAGCACGGCGGGGGGAAGCGAACGCGGGGCGGCTGTGTGAGGGCGACGTCACCGGCGGACGCGCCGCCGTCGGCGTACGCGAGGGACGGCTGTCCGGGGTGCGGCGCGCGGCGGGGGAGCGGCGCGGCCGGGCCGGGTCGCCGGGTGAGGCGTCCGGCTCCGGCGACCGGGTGGGGGAGGGGGTGGGCGGCGCGGCGCCGGGCAGGTCGCCCACGGGGCGCGGGGCCGGCACGGCGAGCGGCAGGTCCGTCACCCCGTCGGCGGCGACCTGCCACCTGGTGACCACCAGCGCGCCGATCAGCACCAGCGCGCACGCCAGGGCGGCCAGTGCGGCGCCCTGCCCGCTCGGGCGGCTGCGCCGGTTCCACCGACCGGGACCGCTCCGACGGATGGGCCCACTCCGATGACCGGGTTCGCTGCGGCGCCGCCTGCCGCGCCGATCGGCCCGCCGGACTCCTCGTCGGATCCCCGGCCGTTTCTCTGGCCCTTCCTCTGGTTGTTCCTCGGGTCGTTCCGGCACGCCGTCGGCGAGCACGGTCGGGCGGAGCGACAGCGGAGGGTAGGCGATCGGGATCGCGTCGAGGAGCCGCTCGGCGGACACGTGCCTGCGCGTGCCGTCGGCGCACCGCTCGCATCCGGCGATGTGCTTGATCAGGCGCCTGCGCAGCAGCGTCCCCGGGGAGCCGACCGGCGCGGACTCGACGAGCGCGGACAGGTCGGGGCAGTGCGCCCGCCCCCTCTCCGGCAGCACGACCGCCGCCGCCGCGTTCTCCATGCGGCCCCTGGCGCGGGCGAGCCGCGCCGCGGCCTGCCGCGAGGTCAGCCCCAGCACCGACCCCGTCTCGGCGGGCGTGAGGCCGTGCCGTACGGACAGATGGAGGATCTCGCGGTCGCCCGGCCCGAGCTCGGCGAGCGCGTCGCGCACCAGCGCCGCCGTCCCGGGGTCCGCGGGGTCGTCGAGCACGGCGACGGGGGCCGCCCTGCCCCGGTCGCGGGCCGCGCACTGGAGCCGGACGAGCGCGTACAGCCAGGCGCGCAGGCGGGCCGGGTCGGTCGGCCGCCGCACGCCCGCCCGCGCCGCCGCGAACGCGCGCCGCACCGCGTCCGCCGCCCGGTCCTGGTCGTCGAGCAGGGAATGGGCGTAGTCGGCCAGCCGGTCGGCGTACGCGTCGTAGAGCCCGGCGACCGCCTCCCCGTCACCTCGGCGCAGCGCCTCGAGCGATCTTCGGTCGTCGGCGCGGTTGATATACGGCCATGCGGGCAACGGACATTCCTCCCCCAGAGTGGAAACCAGAACTTGCCGGGCCCCACGAGGAGGACGCCGCCTCAGCGGCCGCCGTTTACTCCCTGAAAAGTCATGCTCAACTGGCATTCACCGCGAAATTCGCCGCAAAATCCCGTAAGTCGGGTTATTGGGGCAGGCTAGAAGCCCAGCCTCAGCGTTGCGCGGATCCGCAGCCGGGCGCGCACAGCCGCCGGGCGATCCCCTTCAGGAAGATGTCGCGGATCTCCAGCACGGTCTGCGGGAAGTACGCCGCGCCTCTCGTGGCCTTGGCGATCCCGCTCATCTGCGCCCGGTCCACGCCCTTCTCGGTGTTGAACGAGATGATCAGGATGCCGACCGGCCGCTTGGGGTCGTAGGCGCTCTTCAGCTTGGCCAGGATCTCCCTGTTGGAGATCCCGCCGTTGGGGTCGTCGTTCCCGACGCCGTCGGTGAAGAGGATGATCGTGTTGACCTTGTCCGCCTGGTACTCCTCGCTCATCTTCCGGTAGGCGGCCCACAGCGTGTCGTTCAGACCGGTGTTGCCGTTGGGAAGCGCCTGGACGTTCCGCATCTCCTGGGCGATCCGGTCGCGCCGCGTCACGCCGTCGATCCGCTGCGCCAGCGGACCCAGCGGGACGATCTCCTTCCAGTCCACCCCCTGCCCGCGCAGGTTGTCGGAGAAGACCCAGGTGCCCACCTCGCTCTTGTCGGGGAACAGCTTGAGCCCCTCGATGGCGACGTCGCCGATGGCGCGCATGCGGCTCACGCCCGTGCTGTCGGCGGGCTGGGCCATGGTGCCGGAGATGTCGATCAGCGCGAGGATCCGGGTGCCCAGCTTGACCTGGTGCCACGCCTGGGTCAGCTTGGCGACCGCCGCGCCGTCCGGGAGTGCCAGCTCGGCCGGCTTGTCGGCCTTGACGCCGTTCTCCGGGCTGAGCGCGCCGCCCGCCTTGCCCTGCGGCGTGCGGAAACCGTGGTCCTGCACGATCTGCCGGCCCGCCGCCGAGGTCAGCTCGGCCTGGAACGCCTCGGCAGCCTCGCGTACGGCCTCGTCCTTCGAGGTGATGACGATGGGGTAGTCGAGGCTGATCGTGCCCTCCTCGGGATAGAGGGCGACCGCCGGGTTGGACGGGTGCGACGTGGTGTTGAACGCCCACACCGACTGCTCGGAGGCGACGCCGACCGGGATGCGCGCGGCGGCCTTGGTCAGCGTGGCGAACAGGCTGTCCGTCGAGGACACGGTCGACTCGGAGAGCTGTCGCAGCACGCCCACGAGCAACTCGTCGCCGCCGCCCCCCGCCTTCAGCACCGCCGACCCGGCGAGCAGCGCGCCGAGACCCGCGGAGTTCAGCGCCGGGTCGAGCGCGAGCACCCGCACCTTCCGTGCCAGGCCGTCGGGGTTGGCGGCGTTCGCCGCGTTCAGCAGGCCGGTCCAGCTCGCCGGGCTGAACGCCGTCTGGAGCTTCTCCGCCCCCGTCTTGGACGCGGTGAGCACGACCGGTGACCGCGCCGCGCTGCCCGACGCCTTCAGGCCCGACCCGGCCAGGCCGGAGCGCGTCAGCCACAGGCTGGAGTCGGGCACCCACAGGTCCGGATCGATCTTCCCCGAGGTCGGGCCGCTACCGGACATCGCGTTGGCCACGGTGGCCGACTGGGCCGCCTTCACCGAGACGGCGACGCACCTGCCGCCCGCCGTACGCTCCGACTGGCCGAACTTCTGCGCCACCTTGGCGACGGCCGGCTCGATGTCGGGCGACGCCACCACCGAGAGCCCGATCGGGTCGCCGTCGCAGCCCCGGCCCTTGTTCACCACGACGTACGCGGCCACCCCGCACAGCACGGCGATCGCGACCGCTCCGGCCAGGGGCGCGAGCACCTTTCCCCGGCTCGGCGGCCTCGAGCCGCGGCGGCGGCGCGGCGCGTACGGATCGTGCCCGCCGTCGGTCTCCTCTGTACGGTGGCGTCCGCCCACGGTGTCCTCTTTTCACCGAAGATCCCGGTAGTGCTTACGGAACACTACTGGGAAGTAGTAAGGGGGCAAAACACTCATTTTGCTCGGTTGATCACCCTAGGTGATCAACTATGAGCGCGTCCCCGGCGCACGCCGTACCCTTGGCGGGTGGTCATTCCCATCGAAGACAGCACGGATCCCCGCATCGCCGACTACGTACGGCTGCGCGACGTGGACCTGCGCAAGAGCCTCGAAGGCGGTCAGGGCCTGTTCCTCGCCGAGGGGGAGAAGGTGATCCGCCGGGCCATCGCGGCCGGGCACGGGGTCCGCTCCATGCTGATGACCGCCAAGTGGCTGGACAAGTTCGGCGACCTCATCGATGACGCGGGAGGCGTCACCGTCTACCTGGTCTCCGACGAGGTCATGGAGGGGATCACCGGCTTCCAGGTGCACCGGGGCGCGCTCGCCTCGATGGAGCGGCGCGAGCTGCCCTCGGTCGCCGAGGTGCTGCGCGGCTCCCGGCACGTCGTCGTGCTGGAGGATCTGGTCGACCACACCAACGTCGGCGCGATTTTCCGCTGCGCCGCCGCGCTCGGGGTCGACGCCATCGTGCTCTCGCCGCGCTGCGCCGACCCGCTCTACCGGCGGTCGGTGAAGGTGTCGATGGGCTCCGTCTTCTCGGTGCCGTACGCGCGGCTGAAGGACTGGCACGACGGCCTGGCCGAGTTGCGGGCCCACGGCTTCCGGCTGCTCGCTCTCACGCCCGCCGAGAGCGCCGTCCCGATCGAGGAGGCGCTGACCGGCGGGCGCACCGCGCTGCTGCTCGGCTCCGAGGGCGACGGGTTGTCGTCGCGCTGGCTGGCCGAGGCCGACCAGGCGGTGCGGATCCCGATGAGCCGGGAGGTCGACTCGCTCAACGTCGCCGCCGCGGCCGCGATCGCCTGCTATCTGCTCACCGCAGCCGCCCGCTGAGCGGGGCCGCGGCGCCGCTCTCGGGCTCGCCGGCCGCCCAGTCGAGCAGCTTGCGCGCCGTGGCGAGGCGGCGGGCCTCGCTGGTCTCGCCGAGGATCACGCCCACGTACGTGTGCTCGTCGCGCACCGCCGCGAAGGTGAGGCAGAACCCGGCGGCCTCGGTGTATCCCGTCTTGAGGCCGATCGCGCCGTACGAGCCGTACGACAGGAGCGTGTTGGTGTTGCGCCAGACGTGCGCGCGGTGGATCTTCGAGGCCGTCACCTTGTGCGTGCGCGCCTTGGCGACCACGGCGATCACCGGGTCGTCCAGCGCGACCCGGGCGAGGGCCACCTGGT
>NZ_BBYK01000080.1:0-15861 GCF_001570365.1 Microtetraspora fusca
TCCTCGCCGATCCGCACCCATTCCGGGCCGTCCACCTTGCGGAACGTCGCCTCGGGGCCGCGGACCGTGCCCTTGACCGTGGCCGCGTACGGGGACTTCGCGCGGGCGTTGCGCAGGGTGAAGTCGCCGGTGACGAAGTGCAGCGGCTCGCTGCTCACGATCTTCAGCTTGGCGGGCGGCGCGAGCCACTCGTAGCCGTCCTTCGCCAGGGCGTAGGCGACGTAGTTACCGGGCTCCAGGCCGTCGGTCGGCAGGGTGGCCGCGCCGGCGGCGGAGGGGATGTAGACCCACTTCAGCGAGGGGCCCACGTACTTCTGGTCCACCGGCCCGTTGCCAGGGTCGTTGTAGAGGCCGATCCAGTTCTTGGCGTCGGGACGCGGCGTGGAGTAGGACAGCTCGATCGGGTTACCGGTCTTCACGCTCGCTGTCCGGAGCGCGAGCGTGCCGTCAGGTGTACCGGCGTGAGCCGGGATGGCGGGCAGGGCCACGGCGACCAGCAGCCCGATGGTCAGGGCCAGAAAACGGGGCATTGAAGACCCTTCTTCGTCAGTCGGTCGAAGTTCGGTGGTTTCCACGGACGCGCGCTCTACGAGCTGAACGTATTCCCGAGGTCCTATCCGCCGGAGAGGGAAACGCTTGGCGTTCTCGCGATCGGTGTTCAACGCCGAAACACTTCCCCAGTGAGAGACGCTCTCCAGCGACCATAAATGTCGGCAAGCGCGCGGATCGCGAGCGGCATCTCACTTTCCGGCGCCCACTGTCATACCCTCCATAATCCGGCTGCCCAGCCAGGTATAAATGATAATGATCGGCAGTACCACGATGACGACACCCGCGAATAGACCGCCCCAATTCGACGTGTACTGCATGGTCTGATATAGGCCAAGCAATGCCTGTGGCAGGGTGTACTTGTCGTTCTCCACGATGAGCATCAGGGCGAGGAGGGTCTCGTTCCACAGGCTGACCACCGTCAGGATGAGCGCGGTGATCAGGCCTGGCTGGGCCAGTGGGAGCATGATTTTGGCGAATGTGCGTAGCCCGCCGGCTCCGTCGAGAGCGGCCGCCTCCTCCATCTCAGGAGGCAGCGTTCGGAAGAAGCCGGTCAGCAGAAATATGCTGAAGGGAAGCGACATGGCCACGTAGATGACGTACAGACTGATGCGGTCGTCCCACCAGCCGAACGTATCGCTGAACATCAGCGATACCTTCTGCGTCAGCACGAAGATGGGAATGATCACGGCCTGGAGTGGTATGCCCATGCCGACGGCGAAGAAGGTGGTCAGCGGCCCGGCCGTACGCGTGTCACGCCGGCCCAGCATGTACGCGGCCGGAGCTGCGAGGGCGATCGTGGTGACTGATGCCGCCGCGACGATGGCGACGGAATTGAGAAAGCCTTCGCCCATCTGCGACACGGTCCATGCGCTCTCATAGTTGCCCCATCGCGGGCTGGCCGGGAGATTGAGCGGTGAGTCGAAGACTTCGCGGCTGTCTTTCAGCGACGTGAACGCGATCCAGGCGAACAGGAAGACGTTGGACGCGGCCCACAGCCACACGAAGCTGCGTGCCGTACGGACCAGCAATTTACTCATCAATACGTCACCGCCTCGCGGCGCATGACCCGCCGTACTAGCACGACCAGAACGACGACCAGCGCTACCATGACGACGCCCATTGCGCTCCCGTAACCCATCTGGTACGCCGGATTACGACCGCCCATTGTCATCACGAACTGGTAGATCGGCACTGTGCGCGCCTGCTCGGGTGGGGCGTCGGTTGTGCCGGTGAAGGCGTAGACGAACTCGAAGATCTTCAGCGAGTTGATGACCCAGAGCACCGCGGAGATGGCGATGACGTCCCAGCTCAGCGGCAGTGTCACATACCACCACTGCTGAAACTTGTTTGCCCCCGCCAGCTGGCTGTCTTCGTAGAAGTAACCCGGGATCCGGTCGGCGCCGGCCATAAGCAGCATGACATAGAAGCCAGTGGTGACCCACACGATGCCGATGAGGATGGTGGCGAACAGGCGGTCCGGCGACAGCCAGGGCTTGGCGAGCGACGAGAGGCCTATTCCTCGCAGCCCGGTGTTGAATAGGCCGTTCGGATCCAGGAGAAGCCCCAGCCCCACACCGATGGCTATCGGCGAAATGATGTAGGGAAGGAACAGCAGCGCCTGCAGGCCCTTGCGAAACCGCATTTCACGGAGAACCGCGCTGATCAGGAAGGCCAGGACAAAGATGACCACGCCGCAGATGACCAGGATCTTCATGGAGTTGCCGAACGCGGTCATGAAAGCGGTATCGTTCCACAGGCGCACGTAGTTTCGCGTACCGACGAACTGCATCTGGTCCCCGGAGCCGCGCCACGACTGGAAGCTGATCCAGAAGCCGGCCAGTGCCGGGCCGAAGAAGAGTGCCAGGTACACCACGAGAGCCGGTGCGATGAATGGCCAGTACAGCTTGCTGCGCTGCCGGCTCAGGGCGCCGACCTGCTTCGACGGGGCCGATCTCCGGGAGGAGCGTGCGGTCTGGGCGGCGGTGGCAGCACCGCCGCTCGCGATGTTGTCGGTCATTTGCGGATCTATCAGCCGTTCTTGTAGAGCTTGATAGTCTCGTCCTTGAGTCGCTTGACGAACCCGCCCGCGTCCAGCTTGCCGTTGAAGAAGTCAGCGTTGGCCTGCTCCCACACGTTGCTCACCCACTGCGGCGCGACGGCGGAGGCGTTGTCACCGGGCAGGAAGAAGTTCGAGCCGGCGGCCACGAACTCCTTCTGGTAGTCGGCGAGCGCGGCCGGGGCGGCAACGTCGGCACGCGGCGTGAGATTCTTGGCCTCGGACGAGATTCCGCCAAGACGATCCTTGTTCATGAAGAACTGAATGAACTTCTTGGCTTCGGCGGCATGCTTGGCATTGGCAGGTATGGCGAAACCGATAACCCCGGCATCAGCGGCGCCGTTACCCTTGCCTCCGGTGACCGAGGGGAAGGGGAATGAGCGGTACTCGAACCCGGGTGCAGCCTGCGGACCGGTCTCACTCGGCGCCCACGTGCCCATGAGCAAGATGTCGGTCGGCGTCTTGCCGGCGGCCCAGTTGTTCTGCTGCGCCGGCCACTTCGTTCCATTGAAGTCCTTGACGATGTAGCCGCCCTTGATCAGCTTCTCGATGTCCTTCGCCGCCGCGAGGAACGCGGGGTCGTCGAACGTCGCGCCGGTCTTGTCCTGGGCGGCCTTGTTGAGCAGGCCGACACCGCCGTGGCGGATGATTGACCAAGTGGTCCAGTAGGCGTCGTAGAACTTGATGTCCCCATCGAGCGCCAGCGGCGTCCGGCCCTTCGCCTTCCGGGTGTCGAGCCAGGCGATGAATTCATCCCAGGTCGCCGGCGGATCGGTGGCCAGGCCGTTGTCGAGGTCGGCGGCGTTGTACCAGATGGTCGAGCCCACGACCTCGTAGGGCACGATGTAGGGCTCACCGTTGCTCGCCTTGTACGTGTTCAGCAGGCCGGCGGGGATCACGTCGCCCACCTTCTTGCTTTCGCCGTCGATGGTCGCGGAGTACACGTCACCGAGGCCCATCACGCCGTCGACCTTCGCGAGGTTGCCGGCGATCGCGCCGCCGTCCTGGTCAGTCAGGTCAGGAGGGTTGCCGGTGTTCAACCTCGCAGCGACGGTCTTGAGCACGTCGCGGCCGCTCCACTGGACTTTGACCTTGATCTTGGTGGTTTTCGTGAACTCGTTGATGGCGGCCTGGAGCACCTTCTGCTGGTCCTCGCCCTGCTTCCACATGGACCAGTAGGTCAGCTCGCCACCCGCATCGGTGGCGGCCCCCTTGCCGCCACAGGCGGCAAGGGGTGCCGTGACCAACATCGTGACCGCGCCGGCGAGGAACAACCGCCGTTGCCGGAAAATCCTCATCGACCTCCTCCTTTCAGTTGAGACAGTCGTCCCACGTGCTGTGGATCCGTTTGGAGGCACGGTGCGGTGTCACCCCATCCGGAAGTCGTAGGGTGCAGGGACGGGGTTTTCTTCACGCACGCGCTGCCACGGCAGTGAAGGATCGATAGCCGCGGCACGGGCCTCGTGGTAGCGAAACCACAGTTCGCCGAGAGAGTCCTCGCCCTCGCGTAGGTCGTCGACGACCAGGCTGGTGTCGGCAATGCGCGTTGCCCGTTCCAGTCGGCCGGCCCCGACCGCGGCCATACATTCGAGCATGCGGATCCGGCCATGTGTGCGCAGCTCGGGGGCGAGCTCGTCAACGAACTTCAGTGCTTCTGAGGGATCGATTTTCAGAAGTGCGTCCAGGGTTTCCACGACAAGCGCGTGCACGAGCGGCACCATTTCGTGTGCTTCGCGAAGCAGGTTCGCCGCCAGGTGGACGTCGCCGGACTGCCGCGCGAGAACGGCCAGATTGCGCAGTGCCCATGGGTTACGTGCGTCGGCCACTGACGACGTCCATGCCGAGAACGCGCCGTCGGCATCGCCGGAGTGGTGGAGCGCGACGCCCAGATGCAGCATTGTTGTCCAGTTCGGGGGAGCCGCCTCCAGGAGCGCCTGCCACGCGGGGCCGACCTGGTAGGACACCGGTGCCTTCGTGGGCGATCCCGCGGTCATCTGACCGGTTTCCAGCAGTTGCAGCCAAGGCTCCTGATCCAAGCCCAGGGTGGAAGCGGCGAAGGGGGTGCCGGGCAGGTCGAGCCGGCGCAGCCGGGACTCCAACGCGCCCCAGCCGGAACCCGCGTAGAGCATTTCGGTGGGTGCCTGGTCGAGGCATCCCTCGATGCCGTCCATGGTGGACCTCGGCAGCATGGCCTCGAGTGCCGCCTCTGGATCGCCGTCCGCACGCAGCAGCCCATAAGCCTCGACCCACGACCAGCTCTCGCCGGCAGGCAGGGGAAGGTGTTCCAGTTGCGTGCGGGCCAGGCCGCCTTGAATCTCCAGATAGGGCAAACCTGGCGGGGACAGCCACTCCTGCCAGCGTCGCCCGCCAGTGCCCTGGCCCCATACGAAAAGCTTCCGTCCAGCCAGCCGGTCTGTTGACGTGTGCACCAGGCCCGAACCGTCCGCCTCGAGTGCGGCGATCCACTTTCTCCTCTCGCGAGGAATATCGAAGAAGTGATCAGTAGCGCGCTCCAACGCGAAGGGATCACCGGTGGGGGCGGTGACATACTCGAGCGTCACGCCGTCATGTCCGCGCCAGGCGTGCGACGCGGGCACCAGCACGCGCATGCCGGGTTGCTCCGGGACGGCGATGTTGGACCACCAGTAAACCGGCACATCGTGCGGATTCGGGTTGAGGATCCTGATCTGAACGAACAAGACCTGTGAGTCGGTCGGGGCCCACACGTCGAGCTGATACACCAGCCCGCGCATCCGTTCCCACTCCCACAACCGGAGCACCTCGGTGCCATCAGGCCGGAGAACCCGAGCGGCGTGTACGGGCGCGCAGGTCAGGGCAGTATGGCCGGTCGTGCCCAGATTCCACTCGACGCCGCCGGCGAACCAGGCGTTCCGAAGAGCCAGGTTCGCCAACTGCACTACGGGGTTGCGGTGCAGCAACTCCCGCCCGGTCGGCTTGTGCACGAGCGACCACATCCGCCCGCCCAGGCCGAGAAGGAACTCGGCCCGCAGGACGTTGTTTTCGACAACCGCGGTAGGGAGTGTCCGGTCGGTCAGGTCCCGGGTGTATCCGTCCTGAACGGTGTACGGCAGCACCGACGCCACCCGCCCGTAGCTCAGGTTGCGAGCCATGGCCTCATCGGCCTCCGCCACCTGCGGGGGAGCGGTGACCAGCTCCGTGGTAACCAGCGGGGGCAGCGGATTGTCGTGGCCCAGATCGGCTGCTGGGATTCTCATGGCCGACAGACGGACCTTGCTCATCGGCCCACCCCAGCGACGGGTCGTCCTGCCGGAGTGACCACAACGGCCGTCGCCAATGTCGCCTTCATTCGCCAACCACCTTCAGATGGGATCGATCGACCCGCCGGAGACGAGGTCCGGTATTCCTCGCTCCCGGACAGGGCAGACTTTTGAAAGTCACATAAATAAGTGCTCGAAGTAAAAGCCGAGACCATGTGCATCGTCAAGAGGCGGCGGCCATGCCGTTACCGATTCGTTCCCGGCGCACCCAAGCGCAGGTCAGGCGCAAGCACCCCGTCGCGCTCGTGGCATTGCACAGGAGAGACCCCGCATGTCGCAGGCGGACGTCACCAGGGATATCTCCGATCTCCGGCCGCATGCGAAGTTGTTGTCCCACGCGTCGCCGGGCCGACAGGCCGACGGGACGCGACGCCGACCGCAACGGCTCGCAGGGCGTGGCAGTGGCCTTGCGGCGTGCATGCGGTCGCTTCAAGCCGTCCAGTGCCCGCAGCTCCTCCTGTATTTTCGTAGGCGCGTACAAATCGCGGGAAGTACCGCAAAGCCCGAGGTAGATGTCAATGGAGAGGGCAGGGTCGTGACCGAGCCGATCCCAAGTGCCGCCCGGGATCAGACGATAGTTCGCCGAGCCAACGAGCTGTCAGTGCTGGCCGTGCTAGGTGATGGGACCCCTCGCGTAATGCGGGAGATCGCCGACCAGACCGGGCTGTCGTGGCGCACAGCGAACGTGGTGACCGAGTCGCTGGAGGCGCACGGCTGGCTGGTCGGCGGCGAGGCCGATACGAACGGGAAACGCCTGGGGAGGCCGGCGCGCCGGTACCGGTTCCGGGCCGACGTCGGTCATGTGGCCGGTATAGACATCGGAGCGCACGCGATCTCCGTCTATGTCGCCGACCTCGCCGGGACAATCGTCGGCAGCCACCGTGTCAAGGTGTCACCGCACGATTCCGCGCCCGACCGACTGGCCGCCGCCGAGGCCGTACTGCGGGCAGCGCTTGCTGCCGCCAAGCTCGACGGGGTCGGCGTGTGGGCCGCGGCGGTGGGAACCACGGGCATCGTCGGCCCGGACGGCAGCGTCACCAAGTCAGTCGTGCTTCCTGGCTGGGTGGGGGTTAACCCCGGCAAGCACCTGGCCGGCATTCTGCGCTGCCCGGTCTCCGTGGCCAACGACGGAAACCTCGCCGTTTTGGCCGAACGCTGGCGTGGACACCGTGCGGACAACATGATCTACCTGCTGACCGGTGTACGGCTGGGGGTCGGGCTCGTCATCGCCGGCCAACTCCACCGCGGCTCGGCCGGCGCCGCCGGCGAAATCGGGGAGATCCGCGAGTTCGGCTGGCACGACGCCGCAGAACGGCTGGCCTCGGCCGCGCACGACCCCACAAGCGATCGCAACCATGCCGCCAAACAGGTGTTCCAGGCCGCACGCGACCACGACGCCACCGCCGTCGCGGCCGTGGAGCAGTTCGCCGCCGATGTAGCCCGCGGGCTGACGGCCATGGCCTTGACGATCGACCCTGACCTGGTGGTACTCGGCGGCGGCTTCGCCTACGCCGCCGATCTGCTCCTCCCTCTCCTCGGTGAACGGCTGGCCCGCAGTTGCCCCCACAGTCCACGCCTGGAGGTCTCACAGCTGGGAGAGGAGTCGGTGGGCTTCGGCGCGGTCCGGCTGGCCCTGGACACCGTTAAGCAGCGCATAACGGCACTGGACAGCGGCACCCAGCTGACGCCGGCCGCGATACGGATGGCCCCTTGACAACCTGGCGGACCCGCCTCTTTACTCAAGGCACTTATTTATGTGCCTCCGAAAAATAGAGGAGGGTTCATGCCAGGTTTAGGCCGGATTCTGGTGGCCTTCAGTACCGCCATCGCGACCACAGCGGTCGTCGTGGCGACGCCGGCGGCTGCGTCGGCAGCACCCCCGCTTCCCCCGGACACCACGTACACCGTCACGACGGGGGCCTCAGGCCGCAACCAGTACGTCAGCGACTCCCCGGCGTCGCTGTTCATCGACAAGGACGGCACCTTCTACACCCAGCAGTCCGCGGCCCTGTACGGCCCGAACGACCCGCGACACTGGGACTTCTTCACCGGCACGAATCTGGACGACGCATCACGATCGTCAGCGATCAGCGATGCCGTGAACCCGGCCAACAGCCTGGACCGCAACAACAACACGACATGGCGCTGCAACAACAGCCCGACGGGCCTCATCGCCACCATTCCCCCGGGGAGCACGCTCCAGAAGAACTACTGCGATCTCATCGGGACCTGGGTCGATCCGGACACCGGTGACTGGATCGGTCTGGTGCACAACGAGTTCACCATGGGCCCGTTCCGCGACGGGATGCACTACGACTCGATCGACTACGCCGTCTCGACCGACCAGGGGAGAACCTGGGAGATCAAGGGCCACGCGATCACCTCGCCGTACAGCACGAACCGAGGTGACACGGCGGCGTTCCCGAACCAGACGTACTACTACGGGGGCGGCGACCAGCGCCTGTTCGTCGATGCGGCATCCGGCTACTTTTACGTCTACTACGGTTCCCAGATCATCAACAAACCCGGCGGTTCCGGCAACTGGAACATGCGGCACGAACATGTGGCCAGAGCCCCGATATCGGGCAAGATGGCGACCGGAACCTGGCAAAAGTGGTACGACGGGGCCTGGATCGAGCCGGGCGTCGGCGGCAAGGAAAGCAACATCGTCCCGGTGACGTCGTCGAATCCCAACGGCTACACCCCCGTCGCCGACGAATACGACCCGGCCACCACCGGCTACATCGACGAACAGGTAGCCGCAGGCGAAATGCCCGGCCAGTCGCCACTGCTGTACATGAGCGTCACCTACAACGCCTACCTGGGTTTGTACCTCGCCGCAGCCAACCCGATCAACCCGAACGATTCCCGGCATGCCGAGCCGCTGTTCGTGACCGATGATCTCTCGACGCAGAAGTGGCGCCAGATCGGCGACACCGGAGACATCACCTACGGCGACTACTGGTATCACTGGTTCGCCGATTCGGGAAGCAAGGCCAGCGGGACGATCGTGGGTCGCACCTATCGGGAATACTGCGACTACAACTGCCCGAGCGGCAGGGCGGAATGGCGCAACATCACCGTCGACACCTCCAGCCCGGCCGCGCCGGTCGACCCAAGCCTGACGTACCAGATCACCGGCAACGGCAGGACTCTCGCCCAGGTATCCGGCTCGTCGGCGACCACTTCCCTGTCCCCAGCCAACGGCTCCCCCCTGAAAACCTGGTCGTTCCACCCCAACGGGGACGGGTCGTACACAATCATCAACGCCGGCACGGGGCACGCCCTCGGAGTCGACTCCACCACCACAGCCTCCCGCGCATGGGGGACCCAGCCCACCGCTACCCCTGTGAACTGGAGTGTCGGACAGCAGTGGTTCATCGTCGAGAACACGTCACCATCCAAGTCGTACCGGCTCGTCAACCGGTACAGCGGTCTCGTTCTCGGTATGTCGTCGGATTCCAACCGCCTGGCCGAGACCACCCCGCCGCGGTCCTGGACGGATACGACTGGCAATCCTGTGGGCGGCGCCCGCACGGCGGCCGAGCAGACGCTGAAGCTCAAGCCAGTCGGGCAAGCTCCCAATCTGGCGTTGGACAAGCCGGCCACGGCGCAGAGCAGTGAGCCCGGCGCCACCCCGGACCGGGCCGTCGACTCGAACTCGGAAACCTACTGGGCTGCGGGGCCGCTTCCGCAGTGGTGGCAGGTCGACCTGCAAGGCATTTACGACCTGAGCAACGTCGCCATCACCAACTACGTGCACGGCTCGCGTTTCTACCACTACGACATTCAGGCCAGCACCGACGGCACCACCTGGACCACAATCGCAACCAAGAACGGCGATACTCGGGCCACCAAAAAGGGTGACAGCTACGCCGTCAATGCGACTGCCCGGTATCTGCGGGTCAACATGACGTCCAATTCCGCCGGTTCCAGCGGACACATCACCAACTTCGCGGTCTACGGACTGCCGGCACCCAGTCTGGCGTTGGACAAGCCGGCCACGGCGCAGAGCAGTGAGCCCGGCGCCACTCCAGACCGGGCCGTCGACTCGAACTCGGAAACCTACTGGGCCGCCGGGTCGCTTCCGCAGTGGTGGCAGGTCGACCTGCAAGACGTCTACGACCTGAGCAACGTCGCCATCACCAACTACGCGGACGGCTCGCGTTTCTACCACTACGAAATCCAGGCCAGCACCGACGGCACCACCTGGACCACAATCGCAACCAAGAACGACGATAAAGCGGCCACCAGCACCGGTGACATCTACACCGTCAATGCGACTGCCCGCTATCTGCGGGTCAACATGACGTCCAATTCCGCCGGTTCCAACGGACACATCACCAACTTCACCGTCTACGGACAACCGGCACCCAATCTGGCACTGGACAAGCCGGCCACGGCCCAGAGCAGCGAGCCCGGAGCCACCCCAGACCGAGCCGTCGACTCGAACACAGGGTCCTACTGGGGCGCCGGGCCGCTTCCGCAGTGGTGGCAGGTCGACCTGCAAGACGTCTACGACCTGAGCAACGTCACCATCACCAACTACGTGGACGGCCGTTTCTACCACTACAACATCCAGGCCAGCACCGACGGCACCACCTGGACCACAATCGCAACCAAGAACAACAACGCGCCGGCCACCAGCACCGGTGACAGCTACACCGTCAATGCGACCGCCCGCTATCTGCGGGTCAACATGACCTTCAACTCCGCCAACCCCAGCGGACACATCACCAACTTCACCGTCAACGGGAGGAAGCACCTCTAGGTTGTCCCCTGATGACGGCTAGGAATGTGAACCAAGGCGGCCTGATCCCCCTCGGGGCGGGATCGGGCCGCCCATCCCTGAAAATCGACACAGCGCCTCGCGCACGGGATCGCTCGTCCGCCCATGAGATCCTGCCGATGAGTCCACCGAACCTGGCGCATCCTCAGAAGAGCCGGACGGACCCCGTCGCCCTGGCCGGAGTCCACATCACGAGAACCGGCAGCACGGGTCTGTCCAATCACGCCACGAGACCGGCTCGGCAGAGTCCTCCGCGAGTACTCAAATGCCGCTTGAGCTGCATGAATGGAATTCTCGGCAGGCGTAAGGCCCGCGCCGGACTCTTAGATCAGCAGGCCGAGCTGGGTGGCGAGCCGGGTGACCGCTACCCGGTTCGGCGCGCCGGTCTTGGTCAGTACGTGTTCGATGTGGGTGGCGACAGTGCGCGGGGTGATGTGAAGGGCACGGGCGATCTCGGCGTTGGTCCGCCCGCGGGAGACCGCGTCGAGGACTTCGAGCTCGCGCAAGGTGAGGCCGAACGGCGCCGCGGCCGGGCGATGCAGGACGACGACGCCGTGGGTGTCGCCGTCGAGGGTGACGGTGAACAACCGGGTGCCGGTGAGCACGAGCAGGCGGCGCGGCGGCTGCCGTCCGGCGAGGGCGGCGTCGAGCACCGGGCGCAGCGGTGACCCGGTGGCGGTGAGGTCAGGGCAGGCGTTGGCGGAGAGTGCGGTCACACCGGCGCAGGTGACGAGTAGACCTTCGGCGTCACCGCCCGCCAGCGCGCGTGTGGGCGGGCTGGCCGCCGGGATCGGGTCGAGCATGTCGCCGAGGTCGTCGGCGAGGAGTTCGAGCATGGTGACCGCGTCGTCGTCGGGATGGCCGCGGGTGAGGGTGCTTGCGTTGAGCATCCCCAGGTAACGACCGTCGCGAGCGAACAGGCACTGCGTCAGACCGTCGGCGAACCCGAGTGGGTCGATTACGGCGTCGAAGACCGGGCCGCGGCGGCGGGGCCGGGGGATGTCCCGCACCCGCAGCGGGCCCCGATCGCGGCGTACCTGCGCGTACAGCGGATCGGCGTGCATCCGGTGGTCCATGAAGCGCAGCGCGTCGGGCGGATATCCGACGGCGGCCACGGTGGCATGCCGGCCGGTGAGCGGGTCCCAGCGGGCGAGCGCGGCGCAGTCGTAGGGCAGCACCCCGCGCAGCGCCTCGAGTGCCGCGCGGCCGATGCCCGGCGACGTCGCGGTCCGACCGGCGCGCCGGATGAAGCCGCGCAGTTCGCGGGCGGCCCGCAGCCGCCCCGATGTGTCCGGCATCACGCGAACACCGTATGGGCCCGCACGAGCCCGATACAAGACGGATACGCGTCACGCCTCGGTCGATCTGCCGACGCCCGCGACCTGCCGTGTTTCTAGAGTCGCCACCGCCCGGTGGCCCTGCCGGGCTCGTTTTCCGAGGAGGAAACATGCGGGTCGACGAGTATGCGTCGTACGACGCGACGGGGCTGGCAGACCTGATCCGCCAGGGGCAGGTGAAGCCCGAGGAGGTGCACGCGGCAGCGGGTGCCGCGCTGGACGCGGTCCAGCCGCGGCTCAACGCGATGGTCGGGGCCAGGTTCGACGCACCGCTCGACCACGCCGACGACGGCCCTTTCGGTGGAGTGCCCTTCGCGATCAAGGATCTCGTCCTGCACGCGGCCGGGGTGCCGCAGCGGGCCGGCTCCCGGTTGCTCGGCGGCGGTGTGCCGATGCCTGCCGACACCTACCTGATGGCACGGTTCCGCGCGGCCGGGCTGGCGACCATGGGCGTGACGGCGACCCCCGAGCTGGGGTTCAACGCCAGCACCGAGCCGGTGGCCACCGGCCCGGTGCGCAATCCGTGGGACCTGACCCGCAGCGCGGGCGGGTCCAGCGGCGGATCCGCCGCCCTGGTCGCCGCCCGGGCCCTGCCCGTGGCACACGCCAACGACGGCGGCGGCTCGATCCGCATCCCCGCCGGCTGCTGTGGGCTGGTCGGGCTCAAACCCACCCGCGGCCGCATCACGGTCGGGCCCGACTACGCCGACCCGCTGCTCGGGCTGGGCATCGAGTTCGCGGTCACCCGCACCGTACGCGACTGTGCGCGGCTGCTCGACGCGGTGTACGGCGCGGAACCCGGTGACCGCTACCTGCTGCCGGATCCACGGCGACCGTTCGCCGACGAGGTCAAGGCGGGGAGCCGGCCCTTGCGGATCGCGTTCACCACGACGCCGATGTCCGGCCACGGAGAAGTCGATCTGCAGTGCGTCGACGCCGTGCGCCGGGTCGCCGGCCAGCTTGAGTCGATGGGCCACACTGTGGTCGAGGCCGCCCCGGCGATCGACTCGGACGCTTTCGACGACGCCAACTTCATCGCCTGGACCAGCTTCCTCGCCGACAGTGTGGACCAGATCGCCGCCGTACTGGGCGCCACCCCCGGCCCGGACACCCTGGAGGCGACCACCCTGGCCTGCGCCGAGCACGGCCGGGACCTGCGCGCGCAGGATCTCCATGCCGCCGACCGGGTGTTCAACATGACCACGCGTTCGTTCGCGGCGTTCTTCGGCGAGTACGACGTGCTGCTCACCCCGACCACCTGCGCGCCCAACGCTCCCCTCGGCCACCTCGACGCCAATGCGCCCGACCTCGGCGCGCGCGGCTGGTACGACCGGATCTTCACCTTCGCCGGGTTCACCGCGTGGGCCAATGTGACCGGTATGCCGGCGATCTCGCTGCCCCTCGCGACCTCGGCCGAAGGCTGGCCGATCGGGGTGCAGCTCGGCGCGGGGCAGGCCCAGGAGGCGACGCTGCTCGGCCTGGCCGCGGACCTGGAGCGGGCCCTGCCCTGGGCCCATCGCAGGCCGGCCGTCACGGTGGGGTGACTACGGCACCAGCCTGCCGGGCCGGGGTTCGGGCAAACCGACGAGCTGTTCGCCGATCCGGCCACCGTCATCGGTGGCCGTGAGCGAGGTGCTGTCATTCGAGCACAGCAGCGGGGGACAGCGGCCCTGTGCGGCCGGCGAGCGGCTCTCGCCGGCTCCGCCCATGATCGCCGTATCCGGGCGGTGAGGACGTCCACGTCGGCGCACCCCTGGCGGCCGGTGACCACCGCCAGGGGGAGCCGTCCGCAGTAGAAGAGCGCGGACGGACGTGCTCGCCAAGGACCAGATGGTCCTCGGCCCGGGTGGCGACCTCTGCGCCGATCTCCGCTTCGACGCCGAGTTCCTCGCGGAACATCGCCGACGGAGTAGCAGCCCTGGACGTACCTCACGCGCTCTACGAAGGCGACCGGCCGCACTGCGGCTCCTGGTAAAAGGAGATGGCCCGGGTGGACACAGCGCTCACCACAAAGCGCACGGACGGCGGCCCGCAGGGTTGCTGATCAGCTGTTCTCACAACGATCGAGAGCGTGGACCGCAGGTGGCTCCATCGTGCGCAGTCGTGTGAAGGGCACAGCTGAGGCGAGCGTGAGAGCGATCGCTCCCACGAGCAAAAGGGCGAACCAGGCGCCAGAACTGTCGATGACGATTCCAGCTGCCGCGGATGCCACCGATGCGCCGAGGTTTACGGAGGTGTTGATCCATGTCGACGCTTCCGTCCGGCTGGTTTCCGGAACGATGGTGTCGGCGATGAGGTACCCGGTGATGAGAGACGGAGCGAGGAACAGGCCGACGAGCGCGAGGCCCGCAGCGAAGAGACCGAGTGTGTTCAACTGCGACACCAGCACCGCGGCGAGCCCCATGCTGACGCACAGGGCGAACAGTCTCTTGCCGACTCCTGCCTTGAGGTTCAGCTGCCCATAGAGAAAGCCTCCGAGAGCACTTCCGCCGGCGAAGGCTGCCAGGAGCCAGCCCGAAGCTGAGACAGCATCATGGTGCGCAGCGGCTGCCGGCGCTGCGATCTCCGCGACGCCAAGTACACCACCGACGCCTAGGAGGACGATCAATACCCTTGCGAAACCTGGCCGGCGCAGCGGGCGATCACCTCGCGCGACGCCCCCTCCTGTTCCGCGAAGCGCCCCCGACGACGCGCTGGACGTCATCGCTGCGGTGCCGAGGAAAACGGCTGCCGCGGTCACCCAGAGCCCGGTGCTGGGAGAACTGGCGACAATGACCACGGTGATGGCGACGGGGCCGGCGACGAAAAGGAGCTCTTCGCACACCGCGTCGATGCTGAAGGCTTTTGTTCGCTGGTCACCGGCCGTCGTGAGCGACGCCCAGATCATTCGCATCGCCGCCCCCAGAGGCGGCGATGCCAGGCCGATCACCACGCTGAAAATGAGGAACCAGATATCCGCAATTCCCTCGGCTTCTGTGATGAGCGCGAGAGCGATGAACCCTGAGGCTTGGCCTGACGCCATGGCGGTGAGCGCGATTCGTTGACCGAATCGATCGATGGCCCGGGCGCGCCAGGGGGCGGCGATGACGTTGGCGATTCCGAACGCCGCTGTTGCGAAACCGGCTTGCGTGTACGACCCCGTACTGTCCTGGACGGCGAGGAGGAGGGCAAGACCGCCCATCGCGAGAGCGGACCGACCGATAAGGGCGGGGAGGAAGGCGCGAAGCGCGCCAGGAAGGAGAAGCACTGCGAGCACGAAGAAGCTCCGATGATGTGCGACCGGCGTCATATCGCGGCCGGCAGAGTCTGACGGTTATCGAAATCCGGAGGGCATGACAGGCCGCACCCTCAACGGATCAGAACCTGGGCGGGAGAAACCCAGGACCGTCAGATGAACATCACAATGAGCACGCGGAGACCTTAGCAGGTTCCGGACTCTGCGCTGAGTGACGTTTTCTCAGCGAAATGATCTATGTGAAGCGGTATGAACCACTCCATGCGTGAGCAGGCAGGACGGACCGGGCCTGGCCGTGGACAGATGTAAAGCCCTGGTACGAACAAGATCATATCTGCCACCGCATGAGCGCGGACGCGTCCACTGCCCGGCCCGCGACGCCGGTGTCTCCCAGGCCACGGCTACCGCTACCTGCACGAAGGCGTCGACGTCCTCGCCGCCCAGGGCCCGGTCCTGCACGAGGTTCTGGACCGAATCGACGCCGAGGTGACCCTCACGTCGATGTGGGCGACCGGCGACCGGCGACCCGGTCCGGTCCTTCGGATCACGCGGTGGCAGCTCGTACACCACCTCGGTGGACGTGACCGAAGGCG
>NZ_BBYK01000080.1:16050-61253 GCF_001570365.1 Microtetraspora fusca
CGCCCGCCGGTCACTGCCCCCTTTTCGGTTCCCGACCGAGGCCCCCGGGCACCAGCCCTTCGGCGATTCTTCCTACGGGCGCCCCAGGTAGGCGGAGAGCTTCCGCTCCAGGGCGTGCTTGGGCGCGGCGCCGACCCACGACCCCTTGGGCTCGCCGTCGGCGTAGACGACGAAGGCGGGGACGGCGTTGATCCCGTGCCGAGCCGCCAGCTCGGGCTCCTCTTCGATGTCGACCTTGACCACGTCCAGTGCGTCCGCGTGCTCGGCGGCCAGCTCCTCCACGATCGGGGTGACCATGCGGCACGGCTGGCACCACAGGGCCCAGAACTGGATCAGGACGGGCCGCTTCGCCTGGAGCACGCGGGCGGGGAACGTCTGCTCGGTGACGCTGTCTACGGGGGTTGCGGACATGCTGTAGACCTCCTTGTTGAGTGTGCGGGGCTGCGTTCTCGCCGTCATGGCGTGGTGGGGGGGCGGGGCTCAGGCCCGGTGTCCGTCGAGGGAGACGGCGTGGGCGATCGGTCGCAAGGAGGCCGGGGACTCGGCCTCCGCTGTGCGGTAGTCCTCGACGTCCCGCGTGACCTCCTCGTCGACGAGATCGTGATCGATGGCGATCGCGGCCACCGATCCCATGCCCGCCGCGGTGATCACCTGGGCCCGCGGATCGGCGACGTTGCCCACCGCCCACAGCCCGGGGACGCTGGTCCGGCCCGAGGGGTCGGTGGTCACCCAGCCGTTCTCGTCCCGCGCGCAGCCCAGGTCGGTCAGCAGGGCGTCTTGGGGCCGCATGTGGGGGAAGACGAACACCGCGCTGCGGGGTACGACGCTGCCCTGGGCCAGCTCGACTCCGCGCAGCCGGTCCTCGTCCACCACCAGCTGCTTGATCACACCGTCGATGACGCGGACTCCGCGGGCGGCCAGTTGCTCGCGCTCGCCGTCGGTCAGTTCCATGGTGTGCGGGAAGAAGACGATGTCGGCCGACCACTTCTGCAGCAGCAGCGCCTGGGACACCGCGCGCGGGTGGGTGCCCAGAACTCCGATCGGCTCGCCGCGGACCTCGTAGCCGTGGCAGTACGGGCAGTGCAGCAGGTCCCTGCCCCACCGCTCGCGCACCCCGGGGATCTCGGGGAGTTCGTCGCGCAGCCCGGTGGCCACCACGACCCGCCGTGCCGGGAGCGCCGGGCCGCCGGCCAGGTGCACGAGGAAGCCTGGCTCGATGTGGTCGACCCGGCCCTCGATCACGTCTACGCCGTACCCGGCCACTTCGGCCCGGCCCACCTCCAGCAGGGCCGCCGGAGGCATGCCGTCCCGGGACAGGAAACCGTGCATGTGCGCGGCCGGGGCGTTGCGTGGGGTGCCTGCGTCCACCACCGCCACCCGGCGGCGGGCCCGGCCCAGCACCAGGGCGGCGCTCAAGCCGGCCGCGCCGGCACCGACCACCACCACGTCGTACACCGAATCGTTCATTGCCGCGTTCTTCGCATCGCTCATCGCGACCACCTCCGCCCGCAGCCTGCAATCACCACCCCACGAAGGGCAACTTTTGTTGCTGTTTCCGGGAAGCATGCGGTGGAATGAGGGGATGGAGCGCCCATCCGCGATCGCCGCCGCCCTCGCCGAGGTCGGCCCCCGCCTCAAACGCCTGCGCAACGAGCGCGGCGTCACCCTGGCCGCGCTGTCCGAGGCCACGGGCATCTCCAAGAGCACCCTGTCCCGGCTGGAGACCGGCGAGCGCCGCCCCAGTCTGGAACTCCTGCTCCCGATCTCCCAGGCTCACCAGGTGCCGCTGGACGAACTGGTCGGTGCGCCCGAAGTCGGCGATCCCCGGGTCCGCCTCACGCCCAAGCACGTGAACGGCAACGTGATTCTGCCTCTGACCCGGCAGCCCGGCCCGCTGCAGGCCTTCAAAATGGTCCTTCCAGCGACCAGGGCCACGCCGGAGCCGTGTACACACGAGGGCTACGAGTGGATGTACGTCCTGTCCGGACGCCTGCGGCTGGTTCTGGCCGATCACGACCTGGTTCTGGATCCGGGCGAGGTCGCCGAGTTCGACACCCGGCTGCCGCACTGGTTCGGCAGCACCGGTCAGGGGCCTGTCGAGATCCTCAGCCTCTTGGGGCGCCAGGGCGAGCGCATGCACGTACGCGCCCGGCCCGGTCCTCGTGACAAGCCCGCCCACTGACGGTACGACCGCGTCAAGGTCATGTCTGTGACGCCGCCGGGGGCGTCACAGACTCGATCTGGAAGCGCTTATATCGAGACCATGCTCACCGGTATCCGGATGCCGCGGATGAACGTGATCATGGAGGCGTGGGTGCAGTCGTGCCGCCGCGAGCTTCTCGACCGCTGCCTGCTCTGGAGCGAACGGGTGCCTGACCGGCCACTCAACCTGAGGATCCCGGCCGCGTGTCCCACTCGAGCGCTTCACGCCTGAGCCGATGAGCCAGGTTCTCCGTCCCTGAGGCGGAGCCGTAGCCAGGTGATGAGGCGGGTGCCGGGGTCGGTGAGGTCGAGCCCGTTGCCGGCGAGCCTGCGGATCCGGTAGCGGAGCGTGTTGGGGTGCACGCGGAGCCGCTGGGCGGCGGCGCGGACGTCTCCATGACATTCGATCCACGCCAGCGCGGACTCCTCAGCGTCCCGCAGCGCCGGATCCACCTCGTGCAGGAGCAGGTCGGGATGATCGTCGAGCAGCGAGCGCAGCTCGATGAGTGCCGCCGCCGCGCGGACCTCGTCGATCGTGGCGACGGCCGTACCCGAAGCCCTGAGCACGGCCAGGGCCAGATCGGCCTGACGGCGGGAACGCGGTAGATCGTCCGCGCCCACCCGGCCGCCGACGCTCGCCACCAGGCGGCGCCGCAGGCCGAGCCGCCGGGTGAGGTCGGATGCGACCTCCCGCAGCGCCGCGAGGTCCTGCGCGGGCATCAGGCAGTAGACGGTGTCGCCGCGCAGCACGCACGCGGTCGACCGCCGGTAGGCGTCGAGGTAGGTGGCGACGGCGTCGAGGAGGTGCTCACCGAGCGGGACGTCTCCGGCGACCAGCTCGGCCACGGCCAGGACCGCGATCCCCGCGCCCGGATCGAGACCGAGGCGATGGCAGGCCGTACGCGGATCCCTGCCGTCCAGCGCCTGTCCGACCAGCTCGCCGCGGCGCTCGCGATCGACGGTCCGAGCCCTCCGCGCCCGCAGCAGATGCGCGGCCGCCAGCCGGGCGAACTCCTCCACGAGCACCAGCTTGTCCTCGGAAAGCCGCTCGTCCCCCTCCAGGACCCACAGCATGCCGAGGGGCTCGGGTCCGCCGCGGATGCCCGCGCCGATCCGCCAGATCCGGTGCCCGTCATCGTCGTACGGCGGGCCGGTGTGGAAGCGCAGCGCGCGGTGGCTGGTCAGCAGCAGTCGCCGTGTCTCCTGGGGCGCGTTCCTCGCGGGCACGGTCCTGCTCAGGATGACGTCCCGCTGCAGATCGTCGTTGGTCTGGCCGGGTATGGCGGAGTAGGCGAGCAGCCGCCACTGCGTGTCCACTATCCCCGCCGGCCGGTCGAGCGTCTCGGCGATCGCGTTCACCAGTGCGTTCAGGTCACCGGCCGGGACGCTGCCGAGGTCGCGGCTCGCCGCCGCGACCAGGCTGTCGCCCGGCAGGACCGCGTCCTCCAGCAGCGTGTGCAGATGGCTCCAGGACATCGCGACCCGCAGCGCGATCAGGGCCACACCCGCCTCGGCCGCCGCCTCCACCAGCGACGCGGCACCCACCGCGTCGGATCTCAGGACGGCCGCCGCCGCGCCGGCCAGCCGGCGGATCGTCTGAGCCGCGCCGGGTGTCTCGGGAGTCAGGCCGACGAGCAGCACCATGGCGCCCGGCTTGGGCGGCGCGGCGCTCAGCGGATCGTGGATCGCGGGCCCGGAGATCGGAACATCTACTCCGTGTGGTGCGGCGACGACCGTCACATAGTCGGCTCCGATCCGCTCGATCACCTGCGCGAGCGACGGCTCGAGGTATTCGACCTGGTTCATCCGTGCAGTATCGGCCAAGGGCACCGGTGATTCTTCGTCCGATCAGCCAAGGAATCGCGTCCGCTCTTCACCCAGGGTTGGCGCATGAAGAATTCCTGGGGCTCGGTCCGACTCCACCGCGACGCGTACGGCGTGCCGCTGGTCGACGGGACCTCCGAGCCCGCCGCCTATTTCGGGCTCGGATACGCACAGGCGCAGGACGACCTGCACGGTCTGCTCAGGCAGTACCTGCTGGTGCGCGGCGAGTTCGGCGACGCGGCGCGGGACGCCAACCAGCGGCGCTGGCAGGTGCTGGAGGAAGCCCGCCGCGGCTTCGACTCCCTCCCGGAGGACCTGCGCGCCTGCTATGAGGCGTTCGTCGCCGGGATCGGCGCGTGGATGGACGAGCATCCCGAGGATGTCCCCGCGTGGGCGCCGCCCCTGGAGCCCGCCCTGCCGATCGGCGTCAACCGCACGGTCATGCTGTACTGGATCATCACCGACGCGGTCGAGGCGCTGCGCGCGTCCGGTGTCACCCCAACCGGTGTGACCTCCGAGCTGGAAGGCGGCCTGGTCCCTCCAGGCTCGAACGCCTGGGTGATCCGGCCGTGGCGCACGGCGACCGGCGAGACGTTCCTGGTCAGCGACCCGCACCTCCCGTTCGGCGGGACCTTCGGCATGTATGAGGCGGTCATCAGGGCAGGGGACCTGCACTACTCCGGGTTCGGCTTCATCGGCGCCATGCTGCCCCCGCTGGCCCACAACCGCACCTGCGCGTGGGGTCTGACCACCGGCGGACCGCGCGTCTCCGACGCCTACCGGATCGCCGTGGACGGAGACGTCTATCTGTACGACGGCGAGACCAGGAAGGTCCTTGAGCACGACGGCCACGAATACGTCGTCCACAACGGCGTGATCGCGCCCGTGCTGGCGAGGGACGACGACGTGATCTATGTGGTGTGCACGCCGTACATGGGCCTGGCGGGGGAGACCGAGCGGCAGATCATGGCCATGGTGCGCGCCCGCGACGTCACCGAGCTGCGCGCGGCCTTCGAGGCCCGCGCGTTCCCACCGCAGAACGTGCTGGCCGCCGACTCCTCCGGCGACTGCTTCTACCTACGCACCGGGCGGGTCCCGATCAGGCCGGCCTGCGACGGGGGAGTGCTCGACGGGAACACCTCCGCCACCGCGTGGCTCGGCATCCGCCCGGCCGGCGACCTGGTGGGGACCACCAATCCGGCGTCCGGATATCTCCAGAACTGCAACACCGCCCCCGACACCGTCGCCCCCGATCCGGCGCTCGCGGCCGACCGCTGGCATCCGGACGCGTTCAACGACGAGCCGGGCCGCACCACCAGCCGGGGACGGCG
This sequence comes from Microtetraspora fusca, assembly GCF_001570365.1. Classification (GTDB taxonomy): domain Bacteria; phylum Actinomycetota; class Actinomycetes; order Streptosporangiales; family Streptosporangiaceae; genus Microtetraspora; species Microtetraspora fusca. The sequence goes on from NZ_BBYK01000080.1 coordinate 21,408, forward strand.
CAGCGTGGAGCTGCTGTCCCGGGCCTTCTCCGTCGATGTCACGGAGGTGACCGCGTGGGCGGTCGAGGACCTCTGGCCGGACACCCCCATGTGGCAGGCGAAGCTCCTGAGCGCCTCATCCAGGGAGCCGGACCGGATCCACGGCTGGCCTGAGGGGCATCGGCGGCTCCTGCACCGGTTGCTCGCCTTCGACGGCCATGCCTCACCTGAGTCGGCGGACGCGACGGCCTGGCTCTCCTGGCGCGCGCAGATCTCCTCGGACGACCTCCTGGACGCCGTGGAACGGGCCGCGGAGGCCGCCCCCCGTGGGACGTATGGGGAGGAGCATCAACTCCTTCCCGGTGTGCCGGGCCGCGCCGGCGCGCTGGAGCTCGAGGTGCCCCTGCGGGCGACGTACTACGCGCAGGGCATGGCCTTCGCCGGAGGTCCCTGCCTGCGGATCGTCGCGCTGGGCGGGAACGGCATGCGGTCGTGGAGCGTGTCGATGCCCGGCCAGGCCGCGCTGTACAGCCGGGGCGAGGTCAAGCCGATCACCTTCGACCCGTCATGAGGCTGTATCCCGTCATCGCGATCGGCATGCTGGCGATCACCGACGCGTTCGTGAACCAGGCCCTCGGCGTGCTCGCGCCGGACATCACCGGGTCGCTCGGCGTCTCCACCGGCGCGCTCACCTCCTTGCTCGCGATCCAGCTCATCGCCGTCGGCGTCGCTCCTTTCGCCATGTCGGCGCTGGTCAGAGGGCGTCCGATCCGGGCCGCGGTCTCCATCGGCACCGGGTTCGTGTGGAGCATCGCGACCTTCGCGATCGCGTTCGTCCACGACATCTGGACACTGGGCGCCCTGCTCCTGGTCAGCGGCCTGGCGAACGGCAGCCAGATCGCGCTGCACTCGCCGTTGCTCGCCGACATCTATCCGCCCGCCGTGCGCGGCCGGGTTCTTGCCCTGTACGGCACGGCGATGCCCGCCGGCGCGATCCTGAGCCCGCTTACGGTGTCGGCGCTGGCCGGGTGGCTCGACCTGGACTGGCGGGCGGTCTACGCCGTGCTCGGGGTCCTGTCCCTGCTCGGCTGCCTGTCGGCCTCGCGGCTGAGAGACCCCGGGATCGGGCGATACGACGACGTGGCTAGCGCTCGGGGCCTGTTGCGTTCGAGGACGCTGCGCCGCGTCTTCGCCGCCTTCGTCGCGTACGGCATGCTTCTCGTCCCGGCCGCGACGTTCCTGTCGGTGCACCTCAAGGAACGCTGGGGTCTGGACACCGACGCGCGCGGCCTGTTCTCGGCGTGCTGCTCCGCGATGGCCATCGTCGTGCTGACCACGCTCGGGCGACGGCTGGACTCGGTCTTCCAGTCCGATCCGAGGAGGGTGCCAGCCGTCGTCGCCTGGGTCTTGGCCGGCTCGGCCGTGGCCTTCGCCGCGGGCGCGACGGCGCCGGCCCTGCCGCTGTCGCTGACCGCGTTCCTTGTCGGCCTGACGCTGACCCCCTTGATCGTTCCGATGATCACGCTGATCATGATCTCGGTGACCGCCCCGAGCGGGCGGAGCTACACGGCCAGCCTGTTCGGCATCGGCCTGGCGGTCGGCGGGCTGCTCGGAGCCGGGCTCCTCAGCACCGTGGAGAAGGCGTACGGCACGGCGGGAGCGGTCGCCGCGGTCGCCCTGCCCGGTCTGGTCGCCGGGCTCATCATCGCGTCGACCGCCCGTACCATCCAAACCGACCTGATTCCCGTCCGGGAGGAGATCCTCAATGTCTAGCGTCTTCGGCGATCCGGGATACGCGCGCCTGCCGGACGGGCGACGTCTGCACTACGTCAGCCAGGGGGAGGGGCGGCCCGCCGTCGTCCTGGAGTCGGGGCTTGGGGCGACCCGCACCGAGTGGGGTCTCGTCATGCCCGCGATCGCCGAGCGCACCCGGGTCGTCGCCTACGACCGGGCCGGGCTCGGCCGCAGCGACCACGATCCGCACCGGCGCCACCTGGACCGCATGGTGGAGGACCTGGGACACCTTCTCGATCACCTGGGCGAGGACCGGTACATCCTGGCCGGGCACAGCCTGGGCGGGCCGATCATCCGTGCGTACGCGTCCGCGCATCCGGAACGGGTGGCCGGGCTCGTCCTGATCGACCAGGCCGCGGAGGACCTGGACTTCTATTACAAGCGGAGCATGCGCGCCGTGGCGATGGGCACCCAGTCCGTCATGGCCGGGCTCGCCACGCTCGGCGTCAAGGTCGTCCCGGCCGAGGTCCGCCGCATCCTCGCGCTGTTTCCGCCGGACATGCGCGCCGAGGCACTGGCCGAGATGACCCGCCCGTCCGAGATCCGCGCCACCCGGGCCGAGTACGCCGCTCTCGCCGAGGGCTTCGCCCGCCTGCGATCCTCGACGGTCGCGCTGCCGCCGGTGCCCATCACGGCCATCAGCGGCGCGCTCACCCCCAGCAAGGTGGAGAAGCAGGTTCGCCCCCAGCTCATCGCCAGCCACCGGCGGCTCGTCGAAGCGCAGCCCCATGGCCGTCACGTCCTGGCCGAGCGGTCCGGGCACATGGTCCCCCAGGACGAGCCCGACCTGGTCATCGCCGAGATCCTCCGGCTCATCACCCGACCTGCCAGCTGATGTCCGGGCCGGTGTTGGCGGTGTCGGCTCTGCCCCTGCCGAAAATTCCATCCATACAGTTCAAGCGGCATGTAAGTACTCGTGGAGGACTCCGCGGAGCCGGTCTCGTCGGCGTATGTGGCGTATGTTCAGATCGGCGATTCGCTCTGGATCGATGATCGGATCAGGGACGGTACGCAGCGGGGCGGCTTGGGCCAGTGCTTGACGGGCGCGGTGCCGGTTGTGGAACCGTTCGCACTCGCGCAGGGCGTGCCGCAGGTGGCGTCAGCGCAAGCGAATCCCTTTGATCTCAACTCCGTACAGGCCCTCTAGCGGTGTCCAAGAAGCGGGCGCCTGGTCCGGGAGCGCGGTAGACGGCTTCCGGTGGTAGATGGGTGTGCCCCGCGGCGCATTCGAGAACGACTTTCACCGGCTCCTCGCAGGTGGTGTCATCGTCGGCGGGTCGGTGCCGGACGATGACCGACGGCCCCTGCGGGTCCGCGAGGTACTTGTCGCCCCATTCCAGCAGGGCAACCAGCGTGGGCCGCAGGTCCTGGCCCTGCTCGGTGAGGTGGTATTCGAAGCGCTGCCGGTCGCCGGGTTCCTGGTAGGGGACACGTCGCATCACTCCGGCTGCCACGAGGGTGTCGAGCCGGGTGGCCAGAAGGTTGCTCGCCATGCCGAGGCGGGCCCGGAACTCCCCGAATCGGCGTGCGCCGTCCAGCGCCTCGCGCACGATCAGCAGCGACCAGCGTTCACCTACCACCGCGAGGGCGCGGGCCACCGAACAGTTCACCGGGTCGATCCGCTGTGTCTCCACGGGCCGATCGTACCCGCCTGGATTGACAATCTCCACTCAGCCTCCGTAGGCTCCCAGATACTGAGTTGAGAAAATAAACCCAGGAGGCGCCATGCCCATGCTCGACGTGTACATCCCCGACGGTGCGCTCCAGCCCGACGCTGAGGCAGCGCTGCTGAACCGAATCACCGAGATCCTGATCCGCTACGAGGGATTCGACCCCGCCGACCCGGTGACCCGCTCCGTCTCCTGGGTCTTCCTACACCGGCCGGCCGCCGTCTACGTCGGTGGATCGCCCGCGGACGCGCCGCGCTACAAGGTCGTCCCGTCTGTCCCAGAGGGGCAGCTCGACGAGAAGACGCGGGCGGGCGTCATCGCCGACGTCACCGAGGCGATCCTGGACGCCGAGAACGGTGCCTGGCCGCGCGATGCTGGCCGGATCTGGGTGTTCCCCACCGAGATCCCTGAGGGCCACTGGGGCGGGTACGGGCAGGTCAGGCCGCTCGCGACGATCCTCGGCCGACTCACCGACCACGACACCGAGCGGGCCCGCGCGCTCGCCGCCCAGCGCATCGCTGCCAGCCGAGCCGAACACACCCGCCTGCCGTAGTCAGTGTCCTCATGGGCACTCAGAGATGGCACGGCTCCCGACACTGCCGGCTTGTATGGACGTGCGAGCCGGCGCAGGAAGCGGAGGCCGGTGCGTCATTCCTTGGTCGTGCTGCCGGCCGTCACGATGCTGTCCGGCGCGGCTGCGCGAGAGCATCTCGGGGATCCGCTCTTCGCGGGCATGTCCCGGCCTGCCTGCCCGCAGGGGGGTGGGCGGCTCGCGCTAGCGCTTCAGCTTATCGATTTCCGCCATTACAGGTATTGGAGTTCTTGATGCGTGCGCTCCACACTGGAACCATGCCTCCCTTGATCAGCGCATAACCCCGCATCGAGTCTCTGGCATCCGAAGCCGATGCCGAGGCGTTCCGGCGGATCAACGAGGAGTGGATCAGCCGGCTCTTCACTCTCACGGACGACGATCGCAAGGTGCTGAAGGATCCCTTCGGGCAGATCGTCGCCCCGGGCGGCGATGTCCTCGTGGCCCGCATCGGGGGCGGAGTGGTTGTGGGATGCGTCGCGCTCGTCCCCTACCCGAACGAGGTCGTCGAACTGGCCAAGATGGGTGTGACCCCGCAGGCACAAGGGCAGGGCGTCGGGCGGAAGCTCGTTGCGGCAGCGGTGGCCCGGGCAACTGAGCTGGGCGCCCGGCGCGTCTTCCTCGGCACCAACTCACGACTCGCTCCGGCGATCCACCTGTACGAGGGGGCCGGATTCACCCGCATCACCCGCGAGCAACTGCCCGTGGCGGACTACTACGCGCGTGCCGACATCCTGATGGAGCTGCCCCTCCAGTGATTCTGCTGACAACTCTCTCGGGTGGATGGGATTCGTCGCCTCCCCACTTGGGCTTTGTGGCCAGCCGCACCTGTTGACCGTCTTCGCCCGCCCGTGGCGGATGCGGTGCGCGCGGTACTCCTCGCGGCCTGAGCGTTCAGACGGCCTGGCCGTAGCCGTCGGCTCCGGGCGGGTCTGGGTTGAGTGGAGGCAAGAAGTCGAACATCGGCTCGCCCCAGTTCTTGCCGTCTTCACACAGGGCGTGGTCTTCGACGAGCGGGACGGTGTCCGGCCCGAGGCCCTCCATGGGGTTGTAGGCGATCGCACGGTGCCCCGGCTGAGCCTGTTCCCTCCCCAGTGCCATGGCGGACCAAGGTACTGAGGGAGCGGCAGCCGGAGAGCTGACCCGTCTCATCGGCGGGGGCTGTCAGATCGAGGACGGTTCTTCCGTCGCCATTGGACGAGGCTCTCCCAGGCGGGTCTCGCTGTGGTGCAGCGGGGTGCCGTCAGGGCGCATGTAAGTCACCCGAGGCAGCGGTGCGCCGGTGCGAATGTCGAGCAGGGGGCGATAGACAGTGCCGTCGTCGATCAGGTGACGCTCGCCCCACTGGCGCAGGGCGACGATCAGATCGAAGAGTTCGATGCCCTTGTGGGTGAGCGCGTAGGCGCTGTAGCTCGTGCCGTCGGCGCCGGGTTCGGTGTGCAGGATGCCTGCCGCTACGAGGGAGGAAAGCCGGGCGCTGAGGATGTTCCTGGCGATACCCAGGCTGCGCTGGAACTGGCTGAATCGTCGGATCCCGTTGAAGGCGTCGCGGAGGATCAGTAGTGTCCAGCGGTCGCCGACCAGGTCGGCCGCACTCATCACCGGGCAGGTCGGCGGCACCGGCGCGCCCGCGTGCTGCTCCCGCCTGTCGTCCGGGTCGGGCATCGGTGCCTCCGCTCACATGCTGCCGGGTCTGGTTTCGGCAAGACTACATCGGTCGCACAACGAAACCTGTTCGGTAGCAAAACAAGACCACTTTGGTTGCTTATTGAAACTGATGCTGTCTATTCTCTCCACAACGGTCCGCCGTGACCGTCCAGCCACAGCTGGGCCGCACCATGCAGGGGCGTGCCCTGTCTGGGCTGACCAGACCTGCGGCATGCCCTGCCGCCCCTCGCCACCTCTCGACCCTCCGAGGAGACCCGCATCCGATGATCGCGGCGCACGAGACATTCGACGGCACCTTCCCCTACGCCCCGCACTTCAGCTCCGCCCCCGGCTTCCGCATGCACTACGCCGACGAGGGCGCTGGGCCGGTTCTGCTGTGCCTGCACGGTGAGCCCACCTGGGGTTACCTCTTCCGGCGACTCGTCGCCGGGCTTTCCGGCTCCTACCGGCTGGTGGTCCCGGACCACATGGGCTTCGGGAAGAGCGAAACCCCGCGCGACCGGACGTACTGGCTCCAGGACCACATCGACAACCTGGAGGCATTCGTCCTGGACCTGGGGCTACGCGAGATCACCCTGGTCATGCACGACTTCGGAGGGCCGGTCGGCATGGGCCTGCTGGCCCGGCGCCCCGAACTGGTCAGCCGCGTCGTCGCCCTCAACGCCCCCACCCCCTTCGGGCAGTCCGCACTGCCGCAGGTGCTGGCCGCGAACGCCGCGGCTTCCCCCTGGTTCACCTGGATTGCCCGCGCGCAGGCCGACGGCACCCTGGACGACGTACTCGGCGCGCTCGGCTACAACGTACTGAGCACCCTGAAGCTCAACGGCTTCCAGGACAACACCGTGATCACCCCGGCCTGGATCCGGGCATACGCGACCGCCTTCCCAACCCGGGAAGAATCCCTCGGTGCGCTCGGCTGGGCCAAGGGCTTCGCGCTCGGCGCGCACCGCTTCGAATCGCCGTCACCCCACGCCAAGGAGGCGGCGACACGGCTTCCCGCCCTGGCTGTCTGGGGCATGCAGGACCGGACCCTGCGCGCCGAACACTTCCTGCCGCTCTTCCACGCCGCGTTCCCCAACGGCCTGGTCAGCGAACTCCCGGCCGCCGGCCACTACAGCCCGGAAGACGCTCCCGAGGCCGTGCTCGCGCTGGTGCGGCTGTTCTTGGACGCGACGGCGTCAGAGAGCCGGCGCACGGGAACGAGTGACATCACGGCCTGAGAAGCCATTGCTTTTTCGATCTTGAGCGGTGTCCGCCGAACGGGAGTCCCGATCGGGTGATCGCGGCCAGTGCCCGGCATGAGAACAGGGCCTCCTGGTAGCTCGAGGGTGGCTATGCCGACTCGCGCCAGGAGGCCCTGTTGTCGCAGTTGTAGGCCACCCCGGAGGTGGAGTCCGCTTCGGCCGCTCTCGCGTGTGACTGTCTGTCTCACCGGTTCGGAAACGCCGCCGACGATGGGGTGCGTGAGCGCCGGTATCCGTCGGGCATGATGGACCGGGAATGGGCCGCGGCCCGGCCACTGCTGCCGGTGCCGGGCTGACTGCGCGGCCGGGGCGGGCAGCCACAGGCGTACTGCCACCGGCAGATGCTTGGTCGACACGCTCGGCCTGCTGCTGGGCGTGACGATCATGAGCGCGGATGTCGGCGACCGCACCGCCGCCCAGGTCTTGCTGACGCGAGTGGCTGGCGCGCCCACCGCCTCGCCCTCATCTAGGCTGACGGCGGCTACACGGGCAATCTCGTCGAGTACTTCCTGGTCGCTCTCGCGCTGGTCCTGGCGATCGTCAAGCGCAGCGACGACACGCGGCTTCGTGGTGCTGCCCAAACGGTGGATCGTCGAGCGCTTCTTCGCCCACCTGATGAGCACCCGCCGCCTGGCACGCGACTGCGAGCGGCGCACCACCAGCGCCGAGGCGATGGCCTACTGGTCGATGACGCTGCTCATGACCCGCCGCCTGGCCGGACACGCCCTTCGCGAGCGTGAACCGGCCCGGCGCCACCTCGGCCATCCAGCCGCGGGCCACCAGGCATTTGGCCTTCGACCGCAGTGCCTCCACCTGCGCCGGCACCACCTCCATGCCGAACGCTGCGGCCATCTCCTGGCAGGTCAGCGGCTCCTGGCCCGGCCGGGACCGGTCCGCCAGGACCTGCAGGCTGGTAGTCCACCGACAGCGCCGACCAGGCCGGCCCTTCACGCTACACCGGCACCTGCGACTTCGGCTTCGCCGCATCCCCAGGCGCCGAGCGCGTTCGCATCTCACGGCTCCGGGTGACCTCTATGTCGTCGGTGGTGCCTCCGTCCGGAGCCGGCACCGTATCGACCCGCCTGCGGGCGATCGCCCACTCCTGCCATTTCTGCTCGGCCTCGGCCAGCTCGGCCTGGATGCGGTCGGCCTCCTCTCGCAGCCCGCCGACTCCGCGACGAGCGGCGAGCTCGTGCTGTTCCAGCAGGTCGGCAACCGATGGCATTCGCGACCTGCCGGGGAGCGACGACACGGCAGGCCACCATTCCCGCGGAACCACCGCTCCTATCCCCGACCAGCGGAAGCGCGTCGATCACATCCGGAAAGACGACGGCTTCCTTTGGGCGCCGTCGATGCCTGAATTGAAGCGGTACCGGCCCCCAGATGGCCCCCTCGATCTCCTGCGGAGAGGGCGCCGCCAAGTCCGGGGCGGTGGGTGTAGCCGTCATCGCGTGCCGGCGAGCAGGCCGAGTTCCCTGAACCGGCGATAGCGGTCGACCCATTGGCCGGTGCAGGCGCGGGAGATGCCCATCTCGGCGGCAGCATGGGAGATCGGGCGGTTCCGGCAGCGCTCAGGGAGTCGGCGCCTCCCTCGACCGACAACGGGGCATTGGGGGAGCGGCACTGTCTTGCGGGAATCGGTGCGGGCGGCAGAGTGAGTCATGGTCGTTGGTGTGGGCGTTCATGCGGTCGGGTGCGCTCGCCTTGAGGTGAAGCCGTGCCTGCGGGCAATGATCACTACGAGCAACACCGGTGCGAGGAGCACGAGGACGGACCAGGGAAAGGATGCGGGGCCATGGGTGTCGAGGAGGATCGCGCCAACAACGCCGCCTGCGGCAATCGCTATGTTCCACAGGGTGACGAGCATGGCTTGGGCGGTGTCCGCGGCGGTGCCGGCCGCGTCGGCCAGAGCTGTTTGCAGGAGTGTGGGGGCACCGCCGAATCCCAGTCCCCATAGTGTCGCCGCGGCGTAGACCGCGGCAGCGTTGTAGGCCAGCACCGCCAGGACGGTGGCTGACACGGCGAACAAGAGGGTGCTGGCGATGGTGAGGGTGCGCAGCCGCCGGTCGATGTGGGCGCCCACCACCCAGATGCCCACCACCGATGCCAGGCCGAAGACGAGCAGCAGCAGGTCGACGGAATTGGCCATGCCGAGCCGGTCGAGGAATGTGGCGATGTAGGTGTAGAGGATGTTGTGGGCCAGGACGAAGACCAGGGTGACGAACAGGACCGGTGCCACCCCGGGAAGGCGGAGGGTCTGCATGATCGGGGCCCGGCCGCCGCGAGGCTGCCCGGGATAGTCCGGGACCGTCAGACTGATCCACGCGATCAGGACAAGGGCCAGCACAGTCATCGACCAGAATGTGACTCGCCAGCCAAGTGCTTGACCAAGGAGAGTACCTGCGGGCACTCCGAGCGAGAGTGCGATCGGCGAGCCCGCCATCGCGATCGCCGTCGCCTTGCCTTGGAGTGGGTCGGCCACCATGCGCCGGGCGTAGCCGGTCAGCATCGCCCAGACCAGACCGGCGGCCACCCCGGCGACGAATCGAGCGGCCATCGTCAGCGGATAGTGCACCGAGACAGCTGTGACGGTGTTGGCGAGGGCGAACCCCGCCATGGCGGTCAGCAGGAGCCGCTTACGCCGCCATCCGGAGGTGGCCGCGGACAAGGGGACCGCCGCGACTGCGGAACCGATCGCGTAGATCGTCACCGACTGTCCCATCGCGGATTCGCTGACCCGCAGGTCGGTGCTCATCGCAGGCAGTACTCCAGCAGGCAGCGCCTCGGTCAAGATGGTGATGAATGCGGCGGCGGCCAGTGCACCCAGGGGCAGCAGCGGAATCCCCTGGTCCTTGGTTCTGGCCGGGGAGTCGGGCAGCCGCATGGTGTTGATTCGCATGGTGGGTATGCTCAGACCTTCACATTAATGTGAAGGTCAAGCGGGCGCGAGGTGCTGTCCGGGCAGTGGGACCAGACGCTGGGGGAACGGCTGCTGGCTCCACTCGGGCTGGAGCACACGATGCGACTGCGGTCCTTTCCGTCGGCGCCGAGACAGCACGAACTCGCCCACTCCAAATGAAGGCGGAAATGCCCACCGGTCCATTCCGGTCCGGGGTGGCCGCCCCTCTGCCGACGGCCCCGTTCAGTGCCTCATTAGCTGACTGCGCTCATGTTCAATGGACCGAGAGTTCGTGCCAAGATCGAGCCCTGAGCATCGAAGCGAACACACACGGTCACCGACACCGCTTCGAAAACTCGCGACAGGGGCCTTAAGGACACCAGGGGGGGATCGTAAGGGACGCCCGGCAGTGTGGGTCTCGTCGTAAGCGATCCACGAACCCCTGTGAGAGAAGCCATGACGAAGACCGCCGAGTTCGAGATCTTCCGTGAATTCGCCGCCGGCGCGAGCAGGTGTACGCCGTCTGGACCCGGCCGGAGCGCTTCGCCCGCTGGTTCGGCCCCGCTTCTTCACCACCGCGGCCCCTCTGCGGAAGGACCAGGGCACACCCGCTACCCGACCCAGGTGATGTCCGCCACCCTCACCACGTACGCGGAGTCCACCGGCACGTAGGTGATGAAGCCTCGCCTCTGCCCGAAGTCCGCCCGCCGTACCGGCGGGTCGTCGGCAGCCAGTCATGGATCAGCTCCTCCACGCGCAGGCAGGCCACCTGAGCATAGAGGAGGGTGGTATGAGGAAGACATGCCAGGGCCGCAGCGGGCACGGCCTCGCGAGAGGGGGCGTGGCCGCGATCCTGCTGCTCGGCTCTTGGGCAATGAGCGGCCTGGGCGCCACGGCCACCGCCGACAGCGCCCAGGCCCTGGCTCCGGAGACCGGACGGAATGATGCTTCCGACCTGCGGAAACGTTTGGTGCGTGCCGGTGTCTGTACGTCTCTCGTACGTGATCAAGCCGCGGAGTCAGGCCGTCCGGCGCGGTAACCCCTACAGGTGCCGCCCCCACCAGTCGAGGATGGCGTCGAAGCGGGCCACCCGATGGCTGGGAAGCCCTGAGCGGGACAACTCATGCCCCTCCCCCGGGAACAGCAGCAGCTCCGTCTCCACCCCCCGCAACCGAAGCTTGACGAACAACCGCTGCGCCTGCTCCACCGGGCACCGCCAGTCGTGCTCCGAGTGGATGATCATAAAGGGATTGTCGATCTTGTCAGCGTGCGTGAGAGGGCTCTGCTCCACCCAGCGCGCCGGGTCTTCGCCGTACAGGTCGCGCGCGAACGACCACCCGATGTCACTACTCCCGTGGAAACTGTCGATCGCGTTGACCGCGCGCTCGCTGATCGCCGCCTTGAACCGGTCGCCGTGGTGAGCAGCCATCCACGTGGTCATGAAGCCGCCGTGCGAGCCGCCGAGCACTCCGGCGCGGGAGGCGTCCAGGCCGCCGGTGGCCAGGGCGGCGTCGAACAGCGCCAGCAGGTCGAGGGCCGACAGGCGGCCGACGTCGCCGAAGATGTGCCGGCCGTGCGCCTGGCCGTAGCCGGAGGAGCCGCGAGGGTTGCCCATGACGACCGCGTAACCGGCCGAGGCGTAGATCTGGGCCTCGTCGAAGACGTGCCAGCCGTACTGCGCGAAGGGGCCACCGTGGATCATGAGGAGCACGGGGTGCGGCCCCTCGCCGGCAGGACGGACGATCCAGCCGTGCACGGGGTAGCCGTCCGGGGCCGTGCCGGTGACCTCCTCGACGGGGAGTACGTCGAGGCCGGGGCCGAAGGAGGTGAGGGTGATCTCCTTGTCCTGGCGGAGGGCAACCAGCTCGCCGGGAGTACGGGCGTCGGCGACGGCCACGACGGTGACGTCGGCGGCGTGGGCGACGGCGTCGACCTCGCGGGGACCGTTGATCAGGACGGTGGGTTCCGCGCCCGCGTACGGCACGTGCAGCAGGTCCTTGGCGCCCCGGTTCTCCACGGTGACGAGCACGCCGTCGGCGGTGAGGACGTACGGGGCGACGGGGAGGTGGAAGCGTTCCTCGTCGGTGAGGCGGCGGGCCGCGCCGCCGGCGAGCGGCACCAGCCAGAGCCCGAAGTTCTTGGCGACCAGGTGGCGGCCTTCGGGGCCGGCGCCGGCCCCGAGGAAGCACAGGGCGTCGCCGTCCGGGGTGAAGCGCGGTGCGGCCACCGCCAGGTCGGTGGCGGTCACGCGGCGCAGGTCCGAACCGTCGGGGGCGCTCACCCACACGTCGTTGGTGAGCGTGCTGCCGCGCTCGTCATGGCGGGCGGCCACGAACGCCAGCAGCGCGCCGTCCGGGCTCCAGGTGACGCCGTCGTGGTCGAAGTCGCCCTCGGTGATCTGCGTGGCTGAGGGCTCCTCGGCGAAGGGGTCGACGACGAAGACGTGAGCGCGCCGGTCGAGGAAGAAGCCCAGGTTGTCCCGCCGGTACTTGAAGCCGGTGATGCGGCGCGGCCGTTCCTTCTCCGGCTTGTTCTCGCCGTACCGGCCCTCCTCGGGCACGCGCGCGACGAAGGCCAGCCGCCGCGAGTCGGGGCTCCACACCGGCTCGCTGACGCCGAGCGGCTCGTCGGTCACCTTCCGCGGCTCGCCGCCGCCGGTGGGCATAACGTAGAGCTGCGGCTTGGCGCCGTCGCCGCCGCGGACGAAGGCCAGCCAGGCGCCGTCGGGGGAGTATGCGGGCTCTCCGTCGCGCGGACCTCTCGTCAGCCGGCGCGGCTCAGCGGAGCCGTCCGTCGGGACCAGCCAGAGGCCGCCGCGGTACTCGTCGGCCTCGAGATCGGGCCGGGTCACGGCGACGATCGCATACTTCCCGTCGGGCGAGATCGTCGGCGCGCCGAGAGCATGCAAAAGGGAGATATCCGCAGGTTTCATGCTTGAGACCCTAGCCGTAGTGCTTCAGGCGGCGATCCTGGTCGCCACCCAGGTGATCGAGCAATCTCTTGATCTTGATTTCGACACTGTGGCTGAGCGCGTCATTTGGCTCGTTCTCTGTTGCCACCTCCGCCTGTTTTCGCGAGGCAGGCGGACCTCAACTCTTGACGGCCTCCGCAATCTGCAGGGCCGCCTGGGCGGGCGTGAGGTGCGTGGTGTCGACGACCTCGGCCTCGTCGTGTAGCCACGTGCGGGCCGCCTCGGCGTAGGGCTCAAGGTATTCGAGACGGAATGAGGAGGGGCCAAGAACAGTGTCCCCTTCGATGCGCCCGCGGAGGGTGTCTTGGTCAGCGTGAAGGACGAAGTGTCGTACTGGAATGGCAAGTTGGGCGAGGCCCGTGCTGATCTCGCGCCAGTACTGCTCGACCAGGACAGTCATGGGGATCACCAGAGTGCCGCCGATGTAGTCGAGTACGTGGCGGGCGGTCTCGACGACGAGCGGCCGCCACGGCGGCCAGTGCTGGAAGTTGCCCGTCCAGGGCAGCCCCGGCGTGATGTCCATGAGTGTCTCGCCGACCTTCTCGGCATCGAACACCCGTGAATTGGGGATCAGCGGCTGCACGAGTGCACTGGTCGTCGTCTTGCCTGCGCCGTGAGTGCCGTTGAGCCATACGATCACGGGACCCAACACTAGCGCTGCGCGGGTCGGCGGAACGCATGGTGGCCGACGCCGCCGTCGACCGTCGACCGTCGACGACGAGCAGAGGGCTAGAACCATCACGACCGGACATCAGGTCCCCACTGGTAATCAAGTTTGCGTTGCAGCGCGTTGAGCTCCTCGGTTGCGACCTCCGTTGGCACGTACAGCGCCGCCAGATCTAACGGCCTCTCGGATTCGATCTCCTCGCACAGCCGCCGTCCGAACTGGTCACAGCCGGGCTGTCGTCGTCAGGGTGACGGCGGTCAGCGCGGTGAGCAGGGCCCAGGCGGGGGCGAAACTTCCGGTCAGGTCCGTGAGCAGGCCGAGCACGGGGGGCGCCAGGATGACCGCCACCTGGTTGACGGCCATGGCCAGGCCGAGGGCGAATCCGGTATGGTCCGGCGGCGCCGATTCGGCGGCGTAGGCGACCCAGGGGCCGTACCAGCCGATTCCGAAGAAGCCGAGCCAGATGAAGACCAGGCAGGCCGCGACGGGGGAGCGGCCGATGGGGGTCGTCAACACGGTCGTCCCGATGATCACGGCGGCCAGGCATGTCAAGACGCAGGCGTAGCGGCCGGATCTGTGGCGGTCGCTCCAGGCCGCTAGGCAGATACGGCCCAGCGCGCCCGCGCACTGGACCGCGACGTAGACCAAAGCCGCCGAGGCGGAGGCCATGGACGTCACCTCGTGCAGGTATAGCACGGTGAGGACGCCCACGCCGCTGTGCACCGACACCATACTCGTACCGGACAAGATGATCTTCTTCATGTACGGTCCGCGGAGCAGTTCCAGCCGCACGCGGGACGTGGTCGGCATTGGGCGTTGGTCCGGTGGGCGGTGGTAGAAGGCCATGAAGACGACGGCGCCTGACAGTGCGACGAGCGCGCCGGCCACGAGCGTCGACCGCCAGCCGAAGGCCGTTGCCAGTGAGGGCAGTGCGAAGGCAGCGAGGACGCCCCCGAGCGGGAGCCCCGCCTGGCGGATACCCATGGCCAAGCCACGCTGCCGGGTGTCGAACCAGGACGCCACCGATTTACTGCCGCCCGGCTGAATGGTGCTGTACCCCGCACCGACAATCAGCAGGACGACGAGTAAGGAGACATACCCCGGGGCCGCGCTTCCAGCGGCCAGCGCGACGGCGACCACAAGAGCACCGATCCCGACGACCCAGCGTTCGTCGTGGCGGTCCAGCACTCGTCCCGCCACGAGTAGTCCGGCCAGAGGAAGGAGCTGAGCCGCCGACAGCAGCAAGCCCAGTTGGGTCGTGTTCAGCCCCAGGTCTCGTTGCAGATGGACACCCATCGCGCCGATGCCCTGCACGAAAAACGCGGCCGCGGCCTGAGTGAAAGTCGCGACCCCCAGAATGACCCAGCGGTATTGCGATGTCTTCACGGCTTCCAGCACAACAACGGATCGGGGTGGTCGGAGAAGCCGAGCTGCCGGTAGAGCGGTTCCGCCTCGCGGGAGGCGGTGAGGTCGACCCGTACGGCGTTGCGGTCGCGGAACCAATCGAGCAGGCCGAGCATGATCGCCCGGCCGTGCCCGCGCCGCCGGTACGACGGGTCGGTGACCATGCCGATGACGTGGCCGATCCTCCCGTTGCGGGAGTGGGGGCCGGGGAACCACTGTTCGATCGTGCCGATGCCGCAGGCGGCCAGGCCAGTGTCGCCGTCCACGACCAGGATCCGGCAGTCGGGTTCGGTCAGCTTCTGCTGGAAAATCCGTGCGAGTGTGTCGTGCCAGTCGTCACCGGCGTTCGCGGGGTTGAAGAAGTCGCCGCCGAGGTCGTCGAAGAGCAGTGCCCGGAGGCGGACGAGTTCCGGAATGTCGTTTTCTGTTGCTGTTCGCGTCATGACGTACAGGCTGATGTAATGAGCTTGTGCGCCTCAACCCTTACGGCGCGGACGTGGTGAACTTCGCCGCGGAACTGGCGAACCGCCCGCCGGTGAGCGCCGATGAACTCGCGGACCGCTGCCGCACGGCCGGCCTGGTGCTGGAACGCCCCGTCGAACCGTCGGATCTCGACCAGACCCTCGCTGTCATCGACGCCTGGACGAAGGTTGTCGATGCCACGGACGAGCATGCGAAGGCCGAGTTGATCAACGAGATGCTGGCCCGGTCGGCCGCCTACCCCCGGCTGACCGACCACGCCCATGGTTGGCACCTCCACTATCGCGACGACCTGCAGCCGCTCGGCGCGGTGCTGTTCGCGCTGATCTCCGTGGGCACGGCGATGCACCTCGTCAGCCGGGGCATGGACCGGCTCGGACGGTGTGCTGCCGCCGGTTGCGAGGCGATCTTCGCGGACACCTCACGCACCGCAAGGCAGCGTTACTGCTCCCAGCCGTGCGCCAACCGGGACGCGGTACGCCGCCACCGCGCCCGTCAGTCCACGTCCCCCATCTGACTTGCCGGCAGGCGACGGTAGCTGGAGATCCGCGCTGCAGCAGGTGGATAGCTCGGAAGGCGGCTGGCTGAAGCCGAACGTTCTCCGAGATCAGGGACAATCTCCACGGTCCAACCAGAGTTCCTTTGTGACCGGTGCCGCGTCGTCGCAAGGCGGCTGGCTGAAGCCGAACGTTCTCCGAGGTCAGGGACAATCTCCACGGTCCAACCAGAGTTCCTTTGTGACCGGTGCCGCGTCGTCGCAAGGCGGCTGGGCGCCTGCCGGAGCACAGTTCTGCCCGGCGAGCCTGTCAGCAGTCGGGCGACATGCCGTAGATGGCTCTGACCCAGATGTCGCCCAGAGTCTTTTTCGCCGTCTCGGGCGGCACCGAGGCGGGTCCGCGCCCGAAGCACTCCGACAGGTAGCGTTCTGTCATCCAGACGAGCGCCCGCGCGGTTTCCGTCCCATCGGCCACGGTGCTCGCTCCGCTCGCGATATCGGCTTTGATGCGCTCGCCGGTGATCGCGATAAACCGGTTCGCAAGCGCGTGGTACATGGCGTCGACCTCGGGATCCTGCGCGGCGGCCGCCGCCAGCGCGCGCATGAGGGACCCATTCCGCACCCAGATGTCGACTAGGCCGCCGAGGTCCTCACGCAGTCGCGGAATCACTTGGCCGGCGCTTTCCTGCGCCCAGTCCTGCCCGAGGGCGGTCATCTCGGCGCCGAGTTCCTCCAGCAGCGCCAGCAGAAGCTGCTGCCTGTCGTCGAAATGGCGGTAAAAGATGGTCCGGGATCGGCCCGCCGCCGCCATCACCATGTCGATCGACAGGTCCGCGAACGGGACCTCGGCGAGCAGCGACCTCGCGGAGTTGAGGATGTCCGCCCGGACGTCCCACCGGCGGGCCCGTGCCCGTGCCTGGACGGTCGGCCTGGAAACCACGGCGGTCAGTCTATTCGGCGTCGGCGGGTCACGGTCCGGGGCGGTCGGAGGAACGCTGGTCGTGCTCAGGGATCTGGTTGCCGCAGCGGGCGGGCAGCCGCGGGTACCGTCCGGACCTCATCTCCCGCATCGCCGCCTGGACCTCGCGGGGCCGATTGACACCGAGGACCGCCCGGACCAGGCCCCCGGTGTGCCAGGTGACCAGCAGGCGGCCGTCATCGGTGTCCTCCACCATGGTCTCCAGCTCGCCCCCGGGCAGCCCGGCGAGCTGCAGCGTCACGCCATGCTGGTCCGACCAGAACCACGGCACCGAGGCCGGCGCGGGTGGGTGACCCAGCAGCGCGCCGGCCACCGCTACGCCGTGCTGTTCGGCGGTGCGCTCATGCTCCAGTCGGATCCGCTGACCGCCAGGCCCGGCGGAGGCGACCGCGACATCACCTACCGCGTATACGCCCGGGTGAGCCGTGCGGAAGGCGCCGTCCACCTCGATGCCTGCCGGCCCGCCCACCCCAAGCCGCGCAGCGAGTCGGGTCCGCGGCACGGCGCCGAGGCCGACGAGCACTGTGTCGGCTCGCAGTTCGGTGCCGTCGGCGAGCATCACCGCTTCGACCCGGTTCCGTCCGCGCAGCCCGGTGACGGTCCGGCCGGTGAGCACCCGCACGCCGTGGGCGGCGTGCAGCCGCCCGATCCAGCCGCCGGCCGCCGGCCCGATGGCGCGGCCGAGCAGAGCCGGTCCGGCTTCCACGATGGTGACCCCGATGCCGAGCCGGCTTGCGACCGAGGCCACCTCGGTGCCGACGAAGCCGCCGCCGATCACGACGAGCTCAGCTGCGCGCGTCAGCTCTACCCTGAGGGCTTCGGCGTCGACGAGTGTGCGAAGGACATGCACCCCGTCGAGCTCCATCCCGGTCCAGTCCGGCCGGTACGGAGAGGAGCCGGTGGCGATCACGACCGCATCAGGGGCGAAGGTGCCGGCCGCGCTGGTGATGCGCAGCGTCGCAGGCTCGATGGCACTGACACGCGCTTCGGGATGAAGGCAGATGTCCTGATCGCGGTAGTGGTCGGCAGGCCGGAGCGGCTCCGGACCGGACGTGCCGGCAAGCACCGTCTTGGACAGTGGCGGCAGCCGATAGGGCAGCCCTTTCTCGGCGGAAAGCAGGTTGATCGTCCCCTCGAAGCCGCCCTCTCGCAGGGCCATCGCCGCTGCGACACCTGCCGTCCCGGCACCGATGATTGCTACCTCGCGAATGCCCATGGTCGCGGGACGCTAGTCAGGCGGATCCGGCCAGGACAGGGCCACGTTCAACTCCGCGGAACCGCTATGACGCTTCGAGATCGGTTCTCACGAGTTCTTGAGGCGTGGTCTCCACGCGCGCCTCGGCTCCCCTTGGCAGGCGAGTCCGGCACCTGTCCCCGTCCGGCCGCGCTGTCGCGGCTTTGGGTCGCCTTCCCCCTTGACCTCGTCGCACAAGGGTGTGACAGTCCGTGTGACACCGTGTCACAAATCACACCCGGGCAGGCATCATGATTAACGTTGGCACTGCGGTCGGGGAATCAGGGACGTCGGTCGGCAAGGCCTTGTCCCTGCTGCGCGCCTTCGCGCCCACTGGTGGGCCCATCGGCGTCGTCGAACTGGCCAGGCGGTGCGGCATGCCCAAGTCGACGGCACATCGCCTTCTGGCGGTGCTGGCCGAGCAGGGGGTCGTGGAACGCTGGGATGGACGCTGGCGGCTCGGCATCACCATGTTCGAACTCGGCGCGCTCACGGGCGTCGGACCCAACTCCAGGGTCCAGCAGATCGCCCTTCCGTATCTGCATGAACTGGCCGCAGCGACGGGCCACACGGTCCATTTGGGTGTCCTCGACCAGGGCGAAGTGCTGTATCTCAGCAAGATCTTCGGGCACCGGCGGATACCTACGCCCACCCGGGTGGGCGGACGCATGCCCGCCTACGCCACAGGGCTCGGCAAGGCGCTGCTTGCCTACGCGGATCCTGGCGCGGTCGGATCGATTCTCACTGGTCGGCTGCGCCCGCTGACCCCATCAACCGTCGCCAGTGAGAAGGCGCTGCAGGCTGCCCTGGCACAGGCGCGCGATTCGGGGATCGCATGGGATCGGCAGGAGTGCATCCCCGGGCTGGTCTGTGCCGCCGCCCCGGTAACCGACGGCGCGGGTCGAGCGGTGGCCGCGATCTCGGTCTCCGGGCCGCCTGGCACGGCTGGGCGTGCCCATCTGGCCGGCCGGGTGCGTGCTGCGGCAACGGCGATCAGCGACCGTCTCCGTCCGGCCGAGCCGACCGGCCAGAGGCGCAGTGCCGGCGGTCTGGCCTCCCCGAAGTCGCACTGAACGGCTACGGGTTCCACGGCGAATGGTTCCGCCTCCCGGAACTACCCCATTCCGGACGGTCCGGATCGGCCTGTCTAATACCGGAACCTCAGCAGTACGGACGACGGCGACCAGCGGTCGCCGGTCTGGGACGGAGAAGCCACATGATCGATCTCGATGAGCATGTTGACCTTGAACGCGGCGTGATGAGCCGCAAGGTCTTCGTGGATGACGACATCTACCGCCTGGAACTCGAGCGCATCTTCAGCCGTTCCTGGCTGTTCCTCGCGCACGAGAGCCAACTGCCGAAGTCCGGCAGCTTTGTGTCGACGTACATGGGCGAGGACCCGGTCATCGTCGTGCGCCGGTCCGACGGCAGCATCGGCGCCGTCCTGAACTCCTGTCGCCACCGCGGCATGAAGGTGTGCCGGGCGGACGTCGGCACCACCCGGGCCTTCCGTTGCAGTTACCACGGCTGGACCTACGGGCTCGACGGCGACCTCGTCTCGGTGCCGAACATGGCCGAGGGCTACCGCAACGAGCTCGACATGTCCCGCTGGGGCCTGCTGCGGGTACCGCGTGTGGAGTCGTACAAGGGCCTCATCTTCGGCACCTGGGACGCCGAGGCCCAGCCAGTGGAGGAGGCACTCGGCGACATCACCTTCCTGCTGGACACCTTCCTGGACCGCCGCCCCGGTGGCACGGAGGTGATCGGCGGGGTGCAGAAGTGGGTGATGGGCGGCAACTGGAAGCTCGCCGCGGAGCAGTTCGCCAGCGATATGTACCACTCCTTCCTGTTGCACGCCTCGGCCTGGCAGGCGCTGGCCCCGGAGGGTGCCGACCTGTCTGAGATGGTCTTCCCCAGCGTCGGCAGCCAGATGACGAGCCAGGGCTCGGGCGGCGGCTGGTTCCACGACCCGACCGGTGCCGGCTCCGCCGTCCTGGGCCCCGTGCTGGCTGCCGACTTTACGGACCCGGCTGTTTGGGAGCGGCTCGGGGAGGTCAAGGCGGGCGGCCCCATCGGCTGTCACGCCACCGTCTTCCCGAACTTCTCCTTCCTCGGCGCGTTCCGAGTGCTGAGGGTCTGGCACCCACGAGGGCCGCACGAGATGGAGGTGTGGTCCTGGACACTCGTCGACAAGGACCAGTCGCCGGAGATCAAGGACGCCTGGCGGCGGTTCGCCTCAATGACCTTCGGTCCGACCGGGACCTTCGAGCAGGACGACGGCGAGATCTGGACCGACCTGCAGCGAGTGTCGCGCGGGCACATCGCCCAAACCGTCGATCTGAACTACCAGATGGGCATCGGGCACGAGGTGACCGATCACCCCGACTACCCGGGCCGGATCAACCACGTCTACTCGGACAACGCCGCCCGCGGGTTCTACGAGCGCTGGCTGGAACTCATGAAGACACCCCTTCGGCCCGGCCAGCGGGGCAACGCCACGGCGCGCGCCGGACAGGAGGTCACCCGGTGAACACGATCCCCCACGCCGCCATGGATCCGGCCCTCCAGCTCGAGGTCGAGCAATTTCTCTACGCCGAGGCCGAACTGCTCGACGCCCGCGGGTTCCGGGAGTGGCTGGGTCTCCTCACCGAGGACGTCCGCTACTGGATGCCCACCCGGGCGAACCGCAGCATCCGGGAGTACGCGCTGGAGGTCGCCGGGCCGGGCGAGATGGCGCACTACGACGACGACCTGGGCAGTCTCACCACCCGTGTGCGCCGTATCGAGAGCAACCAGGCGTGGTCGGAGGATCCGCCATCGCGCACGCGGCGGTTCGTCACCAACGTCCGGATCAAGCCTGACGGGTCGGAGCTCGCCGTTCGCTCCAGCCTCCTCGTCTATCAGCACCGCCTGGAACGCGAGGTCAACGTGTTCGCGGCCGGGCGTCAGGACGTGCTCCGTCGCACTCACGACGGGCTGCGGATCGCCTCGCGCAAGGTCCTGCTGGATCAGACCGTCGTGCTGGCCAACAACATCAGTGTGTTCTTCTGATGGGGGCCGCTGACATGACTCCGGCCCAAGCCGCTGCCGCTGACGGCGCAGCCGCACTGATCACGACCAGCGTCGGACCGATGAACGTGCATGACATCGGAGATGGCCCGCCGGTTGTGCTGCTGCACGGCGGCGGCCCCGGGGCCTCCGGCTGGAGCAACTTCCGCGCCAATGCGCCGGCGCTCGCACAGCGGTTCCGGGTGCTGGTCATAGACCAGCCCGGATTCGGGCGGTCGCACAAGCCGGCGCACTCGTCGCCCGCCGAGCTCAATCCGTACAACGCTCGCGCCGTGCTGTCGGTGCTCGACGAGCTCGGGATCGACCAGGCGGATTTCGTCGGAAACAGCATGGGCGGCGCGACCGCGATGACGATCGCCCTGGAAGCACCCCAGCGCGCGAGACGATTGGTGCTGATGGGAACCGGCGGCGGGGTGCCGCTCTTCGCGCCCGAGCCGTCCGAGGGCTACCGGGTGATGGGACGGTTCTACGCCGATGAGGGCCCGACCAGGGAAAAGATGCGGGAACTGGTCGAGGTGATGACCTACGCCGGCGCGGGCGAGAGCGACGAGCTCATCGATGAGCGGCTGCGGGCGGCCACCGACCCGGAGGCGATGCGGTTCTACGAAGTCATGAACCAGATCTTCCGCTCCGGCAAACGAGGCGATCTGTGGCGGAGGGTGGACCAGGTGCAGCACGAAGTACTGCTGGTCTGGGGTCGCGACGACCGGACTGTGCCCATGGACGCGGCGATGTTCCTGCTGCGGCAGCTGCCGCAGGCGGAGTTGCATGTCTTCTCTCAATGCGCGCACTGGGTTCAGTCCGAGCGGGCCACGGCGTTCAACAGCCTGGTCACCGAGTTCCTCACCCGACCATGACACGTCCATTGGGCTGGCTCGATGGACAGGTGACCCTGATCACCGGCGGCGGTGCCGGGCTCGGTCGGGCCATTGCGGAGCGCTTCGTCACAGAGGGGGCGCACGTCGCCGCGTTCGACCGCTCCGTCACACGGCTGGAAAGGCTCACAGCGGAGGTGCCGGAAGTACTCGGCATCGTCGGGGACGTCCGCTCGCTCGGCGACAACGAGCGTGCGGTCCAGCAGGTGCGACAGCGGTTCGGCCGACTGGACGTGGTGGTCGCGAACGCGGGTATCTGGGACTTTCAGGCCAGCTTGGACAGCCTCCCCGCCGATTCCGTCGACGATGCCTTCGACGAGGTGTTCCATACCAACGTCAAGGGATATCTGCTGGCGGCCAAGGCTGCGGCCCCGGCGCTCCGCCGCCGCCGGGGCTCCTTGATCCTGACCCTGTCCAACGCCTCGTTCCACCCTGACGGCGGCGGGCCCCTGTACACCGCGTCCAAGCACGCGGCGCACGGCCTGTTGCGCCAGCTCGCCTATGAACTGGCGCCGGACATCCGGGTCAACGCCGTCGCACCAGGGGGTATGGCCACCGAGCTGTCAGGGCCGACTGCGCTTGGGCTGGACTCGGCATCCATCTCCACGCGGGCCGGTGAATGGCAGGACGTGATGGCGCGGGCCCTGCCGCTGAGCATGGTCCCGACCGTGGACGACATGACGTCCGCCTACGTCCTGCTCGCCTCCCGCTCAGGCGCGAAGGCGATGACCGGAGCCGTGATCGAAGCCGACGGCGGGATCGGCGTACGCGGCGTCTTCCACCGGGCGGGCAGCGGCAACAGGCCCGCCACCAGCGATCTGTAACGAAATGATCGGAGAACAATCATGGGCAGTGTCCGCGCGCTCGCACAGTTGGGCGTGGAAACCCGGGACCCGGCTGCCTGGCGCAAGTTCGGCACCACAGTCCTCGGCATGCAGGAGACCCCGGCGCCATCGGGAGAGCTGCGGCTAAGGATGGACAGGATGACCTACCGGCTGGCCGTTGCGGTCGGCGACCAGGACAGGCTCGGCTACCTGGCTTGGGAAGTGGGCGAGGAGTCGGAGCTGGCCGAGATCGTGGCGCGACTCGAGAAGGCCGGCTACCCAGTGCAGGAGGCGAGCCGCGAGGAGGCCGAGCGTCGCGACGTGCAGCAGCTACTGCACACCGTCGACCCAGGCGGCTACCAGGTCCACCTGATCCGGGGCGCCCTCGCGACGACGGAGCCCTTCGCCTCGCCCACGGGCAGCACGTTCCTCGCCGATGGGCTGGGCCTTGGGCACGCCGTCCTCGCCGTTCGCGATTACGAGGCAGCCCTCCACTTCTACCGTGACCTCCTGGGCATGCGGCTCACTGACCAGCTCGACCTGCACGGCACCAGCGTGACCTTCCTGCACTGCAACCCGCGCCATCACAGCCTGGCGCTGGTCGACGCCGGCGCGGACGAGGGCATGCACCACTTCATGGTCGAGCTGGGCACGCTGGACGACGTCGGGCACTCCTACGACCGATGTCTGGCCGGAGCCGCGCCTGTGGCCGCGTCGCTCGGCCGGCACAGCAACGACGGCGTGGTCTCCTTCTACGCTGCCACCCCGTCCGGGTTCACGGTGGAGATCGGCTGGGGTGGTCTGCTGGTGGATGACCAGACCTGGCGGCCCGCGAGACTGACCGGCCCGAGCGCCTGGGGGCACCACGCCGCCGGTGCCACGCAGTGAGCGGACCGGGAACAGGCGGCCGCACTCGCAGTGAGCACCGCGTCTGCGCCGTGGATGACCTGCCCCCCGGCGAGGTCGCCGTGTTGGCGGACGGAGATCCGGTCGCGGTGTTCAACGTGGACGGGAAACTGCTGGCCATCGCCGACACCTGCAGCCACGAAACCGCCTCCTTGGCGGAGGGCTGGGTCGACGGGGAGACAGTCGAATGCCCGTACCATCTCGCGCGCTTCTGCCTGCGCACCGGCCGGGCGCTCTGCCTTCCCGCGACACAGCCGGTGGCGACCTACCAAGTGATCGTCCGCGACGGTTTCGTGTATGTCCTCCGGTGAACCTGGGCGTGGCCGCGGCACTTCGGGGCCACGCCCAGGGCTGTTGGTGGCGGGACTTTGCGTCGTGATCGCATCGATGGCCACCGGACTGGTCTCGCCCGCGTTGCCGGACATTGCGGCCTCCCTGCACGTGTCGGCTGCCGCCGCCGGCCTATTGGTGTCCGCTACCTCCGCCCCTGCCCTGCTGGCCACCCCAGTGGCAGGCGTCATGATCGGTCGCTGGGGCCGCCGCGCCGTGCTCGTCCCGGCGCTCTTGGTGTTCGCGGGGGGCGGGCTGGCCGCCATGCTCAGCCCCGGCTACCCGGCGTTGCTGGCCGCGAGGCTGGTCCAGGGCACCGCCACCGGCGTGCTGCTCACGCTTTCACTGGTGCTCGTCGCCGACTGGGCGGCGGCGGCTTCGCTGCCCAAGGCGCTGGGGCGCAACGGTGCGGTGAACATGGCGAGCCTCGCGTTGCTGCCCCTGGCCGGCAGCGTGCTCACGGCCGCCGCGGGCTGGCGCGCGGCATTTGCTCCGTGCCTGCTCGCGATCCCACTGGCGTGCGTGGTCGCACTGTGGTTGCCCGATGTGCGATCGGCAGCCCGCGGCGGCGCCTCCCCCGTGCCACCGTTGCCGAGGCCGCTCAGGTCGCACATCCTGCGCTCTGGAACGGCAATGGCGGCCGCCCTGGCCTGCCTGTTCGGTGTCAGCTTCACGGTGCTGCCGCTCCGCCTCCAGGATCACCTTCCGTCCGCCGAGGAGTTTCGGGGGGTGCTGATCGGGCTGCCGCTCGCCGCGGCCTTCGTCGGCGCCCTGACGGCTGGCCGACTGCTACGGCGCTGGCAGCCATGGACCCTGACGGCCGTCGGATTCGCGCTGTTCACAGCAGGCTTCACCGTCACGGCGACCACCGCTTCGGTGTGGCTCGTGGCCGTCGCCGCCTTGGTTTACGGCAGCGGGTTCACGCTGATCTCGGTATCCATGCAGACATTGGCAGCACGGCTGGCGACCGAGCCATACCGGACGAGCCTGCTCGCCGACTGGGGGACGGTCGGCAGAGCCGGCCAGGCCGCGGGTCCGGCCGTTGCCGGGCTGATGGTCACGCAGACCGGCACGGGTGGCACCTTCCTGCTGGGCGCGTTGCTGGCGGCCGCGTCGGCCGTTGGCTCCACCGTGCTTGCCCGTGTCGACGGCGGCTGAAAAATGGCGTAGGCACAGAGTCCGTGAGGGCGGCTGTCAATCCTGTCCCGCTGAAAACCCAGTTTCGCGGGGCATCCAGCGTGGACGAGGCGAACACGCGACAGGCGGTGCGGTTGCTCGCTGTGCGGCTGCCGTCCTGGAGCGTCTGTACGGCCGGCACACCGGTCACTGAACTGCGCCGGGTTTCGTGGACGCAACCCGGAGATCATGTAGCCGGGCGCGGGGGAGCACACACCATCAAGCCCGAAAACCCGGTGCGCGCCGGAGAAGGTGCTGCTGCCAGACGTGGTTTTCCTCGAAGTGGTTGTCGTAGAGGTCCTGGGCTTCGAGGATGCTCTCCAAGGTGGCCTCGCCCTTGGCGACGCGCTGCAGTTGGCGGAAGTACTCGAAGCGCTCTATTCCGGGCGTGACGACGATCAGCAGATCGGCCTCGGTTCCGGGGGCGGCGGCGAAGGCGTGCACGGCGCGGGGCGGGACCACGACCAGGTCTCCCTGCTCCGCCGTGAGGACGCGTTCTCCGGTGAGGATCTCGGCCGCCCCCCGCAGGACGTAGAAGAGCTCGCTGGCCCTGGTGTGATGGTGCGGCGACGCTCCCGAGGCTCCCTGCCCGAGGGTGATCCGCTGAGCACTGAGAGCTCCTCCAACCTGACTGCTGTCGGCATACAGTCGCCCGGTCACCTGGGCGGTCGTGAGGATCTCGGTCTCCGCCTCTCGTACCACCACGACATCATGGGATGAAACAGGTAGTGACATATGACAGCGCCTCTTTCGTCGTCGGTAGAGTGCCCGTCTGTGGCGACGTTGCCGACACCTTCGGAGTGAACCTGGTGGTCGCCTGACGCCGCCCCCTCGCACAGCTGTTGCCGTGCAGTCGGACTACGTGCCGCGGCGTGAGCGAGGGATCGTGATGCAGGATCCGATCCTCCATCACGCGGATGCGAGGATCGGGGTCGAGACCGAAGGCCTCGGCCATCTGCCTGCGTCCTTCGGCGATGAGGGACAGCGCGTCCGCCTGCCGTCCCGCCTGGTAGAGCGCGTGCGCGGTGAGCACACGCAGCCGCTCCCGGTACGGGAAGGCCGCCAGCAGCCGTCCCAGTTCGGGGACCAGCACAGGGCCGAGCCCCTGAGCCAGATCCGCCTCCGCCGCGTCCTCGATGAGGCCCCTGTGCAATTCGGCCAGGTAGTGCGCCTCGTCACGGATCCATGGCCCGTCGGGAAAATCCTTCAGCGGCGCCCCGCGCCACTCGGCGAGTGCCCTGCGCAGATGGGCCGACGCCTGCGCGCTGTGGCCCGCGGCGAAGAGCCTGCGGCCCTCCTGTGCCAGGATGCGCACCCGTCCGATGTCCAGGGACTCCTGCCGGATGGTCAGGCGGTAGCCCCTGGAGTGCCTGGTGAGGATCTCGTAGTCGCCGCGTCGCTCCGTACCCGGCTCGAGGATCCGGCGCAGCTTGGACACGTACGCATGCAGGCTGTTCACGGCGACGCGACTGTTCGCGGTCTCCGGCCAGATCACGTCGATGAGCCGCTCGATGTCGATGGTCTTATCTGCCCTGAGCATCAGCGCGCCGAGCACCATGCGCTGCTTTCTGGGGCCGAGATCAAGTGACGTGCCGTCAGCCGCCAGCACCGCCGTCTCACCGAGTAGCCGGAAGTCCATGATCTCCTCCATGAATGACGGGAGGCCCCTGGCCGGGGCCTCCCTCGGCTGGCCTGAATGAGAGGGTTACTCCGCGGGACGGCCGATGAAGCTGGTCCGGTTCCGCTCAGCGATCTCGGTGATGAGCGGAGCCAGTTCCTCCATCGCGCCCCCGGGGGGAACGTTCGCGTCGAGGTCGGCGAAGAGCTTTCCGGTGCCGTCGGTCAGGCTGAAAGCCAGGAACTTCGCGGCCTTGCTGCGCACCTCGATGGTGTGCACGGCACCAGTGGGGACCGTGATCGACTCGCCGGGGCCCATCTCGTACCGCTTGGAGCCCACCTGAACTGACATCCTGCCGTGCAGCATGTAGTACGACTCGGGCCAGGGGTGCCGGTGCGGCGGGACGAAGCTACCTCGCTCGCCGTCGATCTCGAACAACTCGTACTCACCATTGGTGTGCTCCGCGCCGACCTTCACCGTCGCGGTGCTGTCGACCGTGAACAGCTCCCTGCCCTCGCCGGCAAGGCTGTGGTGAATCTGCTGGGACATCGAATCTCCTTCTGTGACACTGGGGTCGCAGTCCCCGGTGCTACTGCGTTGCGCCCTCACGTTAAGAACCAGGTGCGGTTGCGCTCCATCCCAGGCGAAGGGGTGATCTCGCCCGGCCGGCACCCCAGGAATCTGGGATGGTGGCCGGCGGAGGACTCTTCGATACTGGGTTCATGGTGAACCAGGCACGGGCCCGCGAGGCCAGGCGCGCCCTATCCGCCCTCGCGGCGGCCGGCCTGAGCCCGGCCGACGTCCAGCAGGAGGCGATCGACGTGGTCGGCAAGGTCGTGCCGTACGACGCCACCTGCTGGGCGGCCGTGGACCCGCAGACCATGCTGCCCACCGGTTCGGTGACGGTCGATCTCAACCCCTCGAAACAGCAGGAGGCGCTGTTCGCCGAGATCGAGTACGGTCCTTCTGACGGCAACAGCTTCGCCGACCTGGCGCGGAGGCAGGTCCCCATCGGCCGGCTCTCCGACCTGCCGTTCGGCCAGGTCGTGCGCAGTCGCCGCTTCAACGAGCTCTACAAGTCCATCGGGGTGGCCTTCGACCTGCGCGCGTCCTTCGTCAGCGACGGTGCCTGCTGGGGGATCGCCGGCCTGATGCGCGGCACTGGTGGACCCGACTTCTCCACGGCCGAGGCAGACTTCCTGGCCTCGGTCGCTCCGCTGATCGGCATAGCGTTGCGGACGGCGAACAGGAGCATGATGCCCGGCACCAGTGCGGGCTCCGGCGGCCCGGTCGTGATCGTGCTCGGTGCCGGCGGCGAGTTCACGGGCGCGACGCCCGCCGCCCTCGAATGGCTGGAGGCCTGGCAGGCGACACGCCCCGGCTGGCTCGACGTCGCACTGCACGCGGTGGCCGCCACGCTGTCCGGTTCCCCTATGGGCACGGCGTACGCCCGCATGCGTGACATCTCGGGGACCTGGGTCGTGCTCCGCGCCGCGCAGTTGATGGCCCTGGACTCGTCGGCCGAGCGGGTGCTCATCACCGTCGAACCGGTGCCCGCCGACGAGGTGATCGGCATTATGCTGACCTCCTACGTCCTGACCGCGCGGGAGCGAGAGGTGTGCGAGGAGGTCCTCACGGGCCGTTCCACCGCCGAGATCGCCGACCGGTTGCATCTTTCGGCATACACCATTCAGGACTACCTCAAATCGATCTTCGCGAAGGTCGGCGTGCGCAGTCGCAACCAGCTCGTCGGTCGTCTCCGCGGTTCCTGATCCAGGGACAGGAGCTATCGATGGCGTAGGTGCTTGAGGCCGTCGATGGAGCGTCGATCGCGTTCGGTGACGTCTTCGATCGTCGGGAGGGGGGCTGGAACGCCGCCACGCCCTCGGCCCAAGCCGACCGTCGATCCGTGTCCCCGAGCAAAACAGCGAGCAACCGCCTGTGGATCGCGAGGGGTTCTGACCTCGCCCGCCTGACTGGGATGCCATCGGCGAGGCCGCGTCCAGGAATTCCCCTCACAGCACTGAGGCAGCGGCTCCATGCGCGGTTGTGGCCCTGTGGGCCCCCACGTCCGGTGACGAGGGGGCCGCCGCCCGGATCGGTCAGCCCCTCGATCCCGTCACCGTTCGATCTGGGAGGCGGCGGCGAGGTAGGCCGCGAGCAGGCTCTCCGCGACGGCGGCCACGGTCTCGTCTCCGGGCAGGAATGTCGGGGTGTGCAGCCCCGTGGCGGTGTCGGTGCCGACGAAGAGCATCAGGGATGGCACGGCCGACCCGAAGTAGGCGAAGTCGTCGGCTCCGCACGAGCGCAGCACGGCAGGGACGGCACGGCCGGTGACGGAGAGCAGGCGGGAGGTGTCGTCGGCGAGACCGGGGTCGTTGAGGAGGACGGGCTCACCGCGGATGATCTCCACCGTCGTCTCGCAGTCGTGCGCGAGGGCGATGCCGTCGGCGATCCGGCGGAATCGCTCGTGCAGCGCCTCGCGCCACTCCTCCGACATGGTGCGCAGCGTTCCTCTGGCCGTGGCCTGACTCGGGGTGGCGTTGGGCGCGGTCCCGGCCGACAGCGTCCCGAAGGTGACCACGGTGGGGACCATCGGGTCGGCGCCCCGGCTGACGAGCTGCTGGGCGGCCAGGACGATCTGCGCGAGCACCGGAACGGGGTCACGGGTGAGATGGGGGTACGCCGCGTGCCCGCCCCGGCCCCGGACGGTGACGGTGAACTCGTCGGAGGACGCGTTGACCGCTCCGGGGGTGCAGGCCACCTGCCCCGCCGCGAGCACCGGCTGGACGTGTGCCCCGATCATGGCCGTGACGTGGTGGCGGGCGAGCGCACCGGACTCGACGATGTCGAGCGCGCCTGAGGGGTAGGTCTCCTCTCGCGGCTGCAGGACGGCCACCATCGGCACCGGCGGGCGCACCCGGTCGACCGCCCTGGCCAGAGCGACCAGCGCGGCGAGATGCACGTCGTGACCGCAGGCGTGCATCGCGCCGTTGTCCGAGGCCCAGGGCACGCCGGTCTCCTCGGCGATCGGCAGCGCGTCCAGCTCTCCTCGGACGCCGACGGCGGGGCCGTCCGCGCCGACGCGCACCAACGCTCCCGCGCCGGCGACCAGCTCGACGGGGCCCGCGGGCAGCGCGTCGAGCATCCGTTTGCGTGTCGGCTCCTCGGCGCCGGACACCTGCGGCTCGGCGTGCAGGACGCGGCGCAGCTCGCAGGCGGCGGGCAGCTCCTCGTGCAGGGCCGCCCTGAGCCGGTCGTGCAGGGTCGGGGACGGGGGCGCGGTCACGTTCCCTCTCCGAGGTGGTAGACACGGCGGGCGTTCTCCACGCCGATCATGGTCGCCACGCATACGGCCTGGGCCTGGCTCCACTCGCCGTCGGCGACGAAGCCGCCGAGGACGCGGGTCATGGCCCGGCGCCACAGCAGCGCCCCAAGGTGGTGCAGCTCGGCCGGTCCCCAAGCGTCGGACGAGAAGAGGATCTTGGCGAACGGGGCGAGCTCGAGGCTCTCGGCCACGACGGCGACCGAGCGGGCGCCGGTGTAGTTCACGCCGAGGCCGACGTCGAAGTACACGTTGGGGTAGACCTGCGCGAGGAATCCGGCGTTCCGGTGGAACGGGTAGCAGTGGAGCAAAAGGAGCGGCACGCCGCTGGGCTCGGAGCGCTCGATCAGGCCTCTCAGCAGCAGCGGGTCGCCGCGGCGCAGGTCGACGTCCGGGTCGCCGTAGCCGATGTGGAACTGGAGCGGAAGGCCGCGATCGATACCGGTCCAGATCAGATGGCGCAGAAGCACGGGGTCGTCGACACGGATCCGGCCGGTGCTCTCGACGGCGCGCAGCCAGCGTCCGGCCGCGTCCGCGACCTCGGTGGGCGTGGGCGGCCGTGGATCGAAGTCGAGCCCGTGGCGGTAGGCGACGATCGTCTTCAGGCCGCGTGCGGTACGGCTGCGCTCCCAGAGGGCGGCGGCGAAGCGGTCGGCGAACCCGGCCGCGTCCGTCCCGGCGGCGACCACCTGCTCGGCCACGGCCTCCAGCCGGACGACCTCGTCGGCGGGGCGGCCGCTCGCCTGCGCCATCCCGGCCGGATCGAGGATCTCGTCGCCGCGATAGCCGGTCTCGATCAGGAAGTGCCCGATGCCGCTCGCCTCCAGCAGACGCCGGTTGACCTCGGTCGCGCCGAGTTCTGCGCGGCGGGCGAGGTAGGTCTCGGGGTCGGTGTGAGGGGCGAGGTCGAGCAGCGGCGCGCAGTGGCGCAGGATCGCGAAACCCACCTGTGAGTCGAACTGCGTCATCCACGAGGGGATCGGGCGGTCCGACTCGGTGATCAGTTCTTCGAACTGCCGGCGGGTCAGGTCGTGGTCGATCGCGCCATGCACGTGGTGGTCGACCAGCGGCAGATCGTCGATCGCCCGAGCCAGGTCGTCCGTGGGGTGCGCGGCGGAAGGCCGGTGGGCCCGGTCAGTAGACATCGGCGATCCTCTCGCAGCGGGCCGTCTCGTCCAGTCCGTCGAGCGAGCGCAGCTCCGCCCGCTTCACAGAGAGGTAGGTGGAGAGCAGGTCGGGGGCGAAGAAGTCGCGGACGACCTGGTCGGACTCCAGCGCGTCCAGCGCCTCGGCCTGATCTTGGGGCAGGGGCGGCATCGCCGACAGTTCGGCCTCGGTCACCGACTCGGGCCAGACGACGGGCGCGGGATAGCCGCGGCGGACGCCTTCGAGCCCGGCCCGCAGCAGCGTGCCGAGCGCGAGCCATGGATTGGCCGTGGCGTCCGCGGCCCGGTACTCCAGGTTGAGCTGGTGGCCCGCGTCCGGTCCCGTCCCCGGGCAGATGCGTAGCAGCGCCTCACGGTTGCGTTCGGCGAGGAAGACCCCGCCCGCGCTCCATCGGTGCGGTGTGAGGCGCAGGAACGACACCGGGCTGGCCGCGGTCACGGCGGTCACGGCGGCGGCGTGGCGCAGGATGCCGGCGGAGAACCGGGCGCCCAGTTCTGACAGCCGACCTGGCCGGGACGGGTCGTACAGTGCGGGATTTCCGTCGGCGTCCAGGAACGAGAGGTGGATGTGGACGCCGTTTCCGCTGCCTTCCGGGTGAAGGATCGGTGCGAAGCAGGCGCGCAGGCCGTGCCGCTTGGCGAGGTCGCGGACGAGTTCGCGGAGCAGCACGGCGCGGTCGGCGGCGACCATGCCCTCGGCCGGGCTGAGCGTGATCTCGTGCTGGGCGTCGCCGTACTCGGGGAGCCAGGTTTCGGGGGCGAATCCGGCATGGTCGAGCAGGGCCACCAGCTCCGAGCCGAACGGCTCGGCGGCGCGGAATCGTTCGAAGGAGAACGGTGGTGCGGCGGGTACGCCGGCGAGGGTGAACTCGTGCTCGAAGGAGACGACCGCGGTGAGGCCGAGTTCGGCGCGCAGGTCGTCGAGCGCCGCGGCGAGGAAGGAACGGGGGCAGCACTCCCATGGCGTGCCGTCGGGCTGTGCCTGGTCGGCGAGGTAGATCCGGGTGCCGGGCATGCCGCCGGAGGCGGGCACGTCGAGCCGCGTGGCGGGGTCGGGCAGCAGGCGCAGGTCGCCGGTCGAGCCGAACACGTTGTCGGCGATCGGTCCGAAGCAGGTAAGCGCAAGGTCGGCGGGCACCCAGCCGGTCCCCGAGCGCAGAACCGCCTCCTCCCGGGAGGGGGGTACCGCACGGCCGCGCACTTGGGCGGCGAGGTCGCAGGTGGCGACGAAGACGGTTGCGGGCGCGGGTGTGGTGGTGGGAGTCACAGGAGAGGTCATGCCCGCACCACCGCGTCCTCGGCCGTGACGGGGGTGGCGGTCAGCTCGGCGGTGAGTCGTTCGCCGATGCGGCGGGCCAGGCCCGGCGCGGCCAGTACGGTCACCAGCCCGGCCACGCACCAGGCGGCGGCGATCCAGGGGAAGTAGTTGTACGGGCTGTCCTGGCCGACCGACTGGTTGTAGAAGACGAAGCACAGGTAGCCGATGGCCAGGACGGGGATGACGACCTCGTATTTGGGGATCCGTCCTCGTCCGGACAGGATGAAGGCGCTGACGCCGGCGCCGGCGACGGCGTAGGCGACCAGCAGGCAGAGTACGCCGAGGGTGGCGAACCAGTAGTAGGAGTCGAAGGCGGACACCCCGGTCGCGTTGAGGAGGCCGTCGCCGAGCAGGGCGGCCGCGAGCGCGGCGACCAGGGCCACGGTCGGCGCGCCGGTCCGCCGGTCGGTGCGGGCCAGGGCGGAGGGGCCGAAGCCGTCGCGGGCGAGGGCGAACATGAGGCGGCTCGCCGCGGCGATCGAGCTGATGGAGGCGGCGAACGCCGATGCCATCGCGGTGAAGGCGATGACCAGGGAGAACCAGGTGCCGATGTAGGTCTGCGCGAGCGTCGACAGGGAGGACTCGGCGCCGGAGAAGGCGGCCACGCCCTGGGCGTCGGTGCCGAAGCCGATGGTCTGGGCGAACATCACGAAGACGTACAGACCGCCGGTGAGGAGCACGCTGCCGGCGAGTGCGCGGGGGATATTGCGCCGAGGGTTGTCGGTCTCCTCGCCGAGCGAGGCGCACGCCTCGAATCCGGCCCAGGACAGGAAAGCGAACACGGTCGCGGTCACCACGGCGCTCATCGTCGTGCCGCCGAAGCCGAACACCGACAGGTCGAGGGTCTGGTGGCCGGGTGCGTTGCCGGTGCCGTTGCGCAGCACGATGATCAGGCTGAGGAACAGCATGCCGACGATGCCGACGCCCTCGACGATCAGCAGGGTGCGGGCGGTCACGCGGGACTCGCGTGAGTTCACCGCCCAGACGCCGAGTCCGGCGACCAGCGCGACCAGGGACCAGGGAACGTTCCATGACAGGCCGAGCGCCCTGGCGAACGCCTCGGTGAACACCGCCGCCGAGGCGAGCGTGCAGACCGCGAAGAAGAGGTAGGTGCCCAGCAGGGCGAATCCGCCGAAGAAGCCGGCGCGCGGGCCGAGGCTGACCCCGGCCAGGGCGTACACCGATCCGGCGTGGTTGAAATGCCTGGTCAGCCGGACGAAGCCGTATGCCACGAGGGCGACTCCGGTCAGGCCGAGCAGGAAGACGAGGGGGACGGCCTTGCCGACGGTGGCGGCGACGCCCGCACCGTTCAGGGCCATGGCGAGCGTGGGGCCCATCAACCCGACGGACAGGGCGAGGGCTTCCCAGAGGCGGAGTTTGCGTGGGGGGCGCAGGTCATCGGTCATGGCAGCTCCTGGGGTGGGTAGCCGCGACTACGGCTTGCTGAAAATTATCTTTCAACAAGAACGAAAACAAGGCTCCATGAAAGATTTGTTGCATCAGCTCCGTCGGTTCTCGCGCTCGCGCGGTCAGCCGACGGTGACATCTCCGACGATGTCGTCACATTGGCGTAGTCGTTCCTCGCCGGCCTCGCCGAGACGAGCCATGACGCCCGCGACGACCGTCTCGACCAGCGCGAGCGCGGGCACCAGGCTGTCGAACGGGCTCGGTGCCTCAACCCGGGCGGGGATCACGATGTCGGCCGCGTCCGCGGCGGGAGAGAGCCAGGGGTCGGTGAAGAGCACGATCTTCGCCCCCCGGTCGCGCGCCCGGCGCGCGAACTCGACGATGTCCCGCTGGTAGCGCCGGTAGTCGAAGACCACGACCACGTCACGCCGTCCGATGTCCATGCAGAACGCCGCCAGGCTCTCCGGCCGCGGGTCGAGCACGCGGGTGCCCGGCCGCAGCAGCCGCAGGTGCAGGTCGAGGTACTCGGCGAGTATGTGGGAGTAGCGTCCGCCGATCAGCGCCACCCGGCGCCCGGGGTCGGCCAGCATCTCCAGGGCCGCGTCGAGCTCGGAGTCGGCGAGCGCGGCGAATGTCTCGTCCAGCCGCTGCCGGAAGGTCGCGCCCGCCGACACCCGCAGTGAGTTTCCGGCGTCCCCGACCTGCTGCGACAGCGTCAGCGGGGACGCGCGCCGTGCCTCGATCTCCTCCCGCAGCGACTGCTGGAACGCCCGATATCCCTGGAATCCCAGCCGCGCGGTGAACCTCACCACGGTGGGCGCGCTCACTCCCGCGCGCTCTGCCAGCCGGGCCGCGGTCTCCAGCCCGGCCGCCGGGTAGTTCGCGAGCAGCACCCGGGCGACCATGCGCTCCGCGGCCGACGAGCCCTCCATGCTGCGCCGTACCCGTTCGGCGACCGAGAGCAGGTCGTCCGCGACGCCGTCCTGCCGGACCGTTCCGCTGTCGCCGGTCATATGGGTGCCACCTCTCCGCCGTGTCGGCCGTCTCCGCTTCATTCTGGCCTGCCGCACGGCCGGGCCGGGCGGCTCCCGGCGACGTTCGGGACCGCAGTCGAGTCGAAGCACACGGACCAGCTGGCGCTTCACGCCGTTCCCCATGCTGTTGCCGAGGTCACCAGGCCGCCCGCTGCGAGCGCCCGCTGGCGCAAGACGGACATCGCCGACTGCTTTGCGGCGAACGACGCCGCGCTCAACGCCGGGGGAGCCCTGGTCAGGCTCGCGCCGGCGACCCGCGCCAAGGTGGCTGAGCCGCAGGCAACCAGCCGCCACCGCCGCCGTCTCCAGAGGGGTTCCGCCAGCGGCCTCACGAGCGGTCCCCCGGCGCGGCGGGCTGCTGCAGGACTTGACTGGGCATCTATTGCAACTTGCTATAGTGCATGTTGCTATATAAGGGTGGGTGTAGATGGCGCGGTGGGACGTGACGGGAACGACGGTGCTGGCTCTGTTGGCACAGAGGGCGCGTCATCCCTATGAGCTGCACCGATTCCTTATCGACACGCACAAGGACTTTGTGTCCGGGCTGCCGCGCAGCCTGTACCACGCGGTCGAGCGGCTGGCGCGGGATGGGCTGATCGAGCCGGTGGAGAGCATCCGGGAAGGCCGGGCGCCCGAGCGCACGGTGTACGACATCACCACCGAGGGACGCCAGGAACTGGCGCACCGGCTGCGGCGGATGCTGGAACGGCCCGACCGCGACACCACGGTGATGTATGCCGCGCTGTCGCTGATCGGGGTGCTCGAGGTAGGCGAGGCCGAGCGCTGCCTGCGGACCCGCTCTGCGGAGCTGGAGGGAAGGGTTGCGGCCGCCGACGCGATTCTGGCCGGGCTGGATCTGCCGCGAGTGCTGCTGCTGGAGACCGAGTATGTGCGGGCCTTGCACGCCGCCGAGCTGGCATGGCTCCACGGGGTACTCGCCGACCTGCGCTCGGGCGAGCTGGACTGGTCCGGCCTGGTGAACGACACCGGGCCGGCGGGACGACCCAACCTGGAGGGACCGTGACGGGAACATCATCGGTGGACGAGCTACTCGACGCGCTCGTCACCACATGGAACGCCGGAGACGCCACCGCCTACGCGGACCTTTTTGTTGAGGACGCCGACTACATCACCTTCTTCGGCCAGAACATGGCCGGCCGTACGGCGATCGAGACGGGACACCGGGCCCTGTTCGAAGGACCACTCAAAGGGTCCCGCCTGACCTCGGGCGGGACCTCGCCGAAGATCCGGTTCCTTCGTTCCGACGTCGCCATCATCGTGACCACTGGCGGCGCCCCTGGTGACGATACGCAGCAGTCCGTCATCACCCTCACCGCCGTGCGGAACCAGGGCCGGTGGCGATTCGCCTCGTTCCAGAACACCCGTGTCACGCCCCCGAGAGCGCCGTCGTGACGAAACCGCTCGTCGAAGAGACCGGATTCGTGCCCCTGCCCCCAGCCGAGGTACGGCGCAGACTCATAGCCCTGGTGTCCAGTCCTTACGCAGAGCCGTCGGGCGACGGCGACGTCGTGGTGTTGCAGGGCAGCTGGTGGTATCGCGGTGAGTACGCCCTGGAACGCCGCGGCCAGGGAACGCAGGTGACCCATCGCGTGTACAACATCGCTTCCCGGGGACGTTGGGCCGTCCCGCTCGCCAACCGTTTCTTCATCGGTTTCGCGGCCAAGACACGCGAAGGCTTCGCCGAGCTACTGAGGACCATTGCCGACCAGCCAGAACCACGCGACCGCTGAAGAGGTTCGCGCGTCCCGCCGTATCCCGGCCACGCCCGCCCCCGGGCCGCGCTCACCAGGGTTAGCGCCCCCAGTCGCCGGCCCACTGGATTTGATCCCTCGCCCCATGATGCGGGGGATGGTGCCCTCTCTCGCTCAGGAAGGCCCGCAGGTGCGGGTAGTCGTAGCCCCTGTCGCCGGGGAGATGATCGGAGCCTTAGAGGTGGTAGGTGGCCAGGAGAGTGTCGATGTAGGCCTCGTATGCGGTGGCGAGGGCGGAGTCGGTGAGGATGAGGGTGTTTTCGGCGTTCGCTTCGGCGTGTTCCGAGAAGTTATAGGAGCCTGTCACCACGGTGTGCCCGTCGATGACCAGGACTTTGTTGTGCATGAAGTCTTGTTCCTTGCCGGGGGTGTAGGGGTGGCTGGGTGCGGCGGCGAAACGAGGGTCGTCGGTGAACCAGAACAGGGCGGGGTCTTGGTGGCTGCCGCGGCGCGCATCGGCTATTCCGCCCGGGTCGTACACGCCGGCCAGGTCTGCCCCGGCGGTGTTGAGCGCGGCCAGGGCGTGCAGGATGCCAGGGTCGGAGACCAAGAAGGCGGCCATCCGCAGGCGTTGGGCGCCGGTCATGGCGGCGATGATGCGGTCCTCGATGCCTTCGCCGGCTTCGGGCGCGAATTGGGCTTGGATCTGCACGCCGTCGATGGTGATCGGGGTGGTTGGGTCAGCGGCGAGCGCGTGAGGCATGGCGGCCTGGAGGGCTTCGAACTCGGTGGTGTAGGCGGCGGCCAGCTCGGGGCTGGTTATGGTCAGGCAGTTGTTGTCCTGCAGCTGCAGGCCGCCGGTGGTGAAGTTTGCCGACCCCGTCCACACCGTCGTCTCATCGCGGACGAGGAACTTGTTGTGCATCAACTGCCTGGCCTGTTCGGGATACGGGGTGGCGTACGGGGCGAGACCGGCTTGCTTGATCGCATCGCCGGTGGTGCCGGGCTTGGGATCGGCCACCGGCCCGCCATGCTGGGCCGGCCCGGCGTCGTACAACAGCCGCAGCGCGACGCCGCGGTCAGCGGCATTCTTCAACGCGGTCAGGACGCCGGGGTCGCGAAGGTCGTAGATCGCCACGTCCAGCCGCTGCTGGGCGGCGGCGATGAAGCCGGCCAGATGCCCGCCCAGATCGGCCTGCAGCCCGCAGCGCGCGGATTGGAAGAACACCGTCAGCCTGTCGGTGGTGTAGGTCGTGGACTGGTGTGGATCGCTCATCGTGGCCTCCCCGTATACGGCGCCCGGAGCCTTCCCGGCACCCATGCTGCTCAGTCAAGCCGGTGGTTTCCTGCACACAGCGAGGCAACGCGCATCGACCGCAACTGGACCACGTCTTTTGCATACCGGATGCATCCGGGTGGCCTAGACAATGGTGTGAAGGTTGGGGATCGACGCGCGCGTTGACCAGGACACTGTGGCCTGAGGAACCGCCGGATGCGGGATCGGATGTCTGGTGGTGTAAGAGGGTGACGGGCAACTTGAACTCGTCCGATATTTCTGATGGTGAGTGCCTTGAAGAGTTCACCAGCGACGTAGCGCTTAAGAGGTCCTAACAAAATGATCTCCGCCCGTGTCTCATGGGGCTGCTGATCGTTGATCCGCTCGTGAGGAAGGGTGAACAGCCGCCGTGGATCGTGCCGGACGACTTGTGGGAGCGGATCGAACCGCTGCTGCCGAAGGTGGAGCGGCGGCATCGTCACCCCGGTCGTAAGCGGCTGGATGACCGCAAGGCCTTGTGCGGCATCTTGTTCGTGCTCTACACCGCGATCCCGTGGGAGTTCCTGCCCCAGGAGCTGGGCTTCGGGTCGGGGATGACCTGCTGGCGGCGGCTGCGGGACTGGCATCAGGCCGGAGTGTGGGAACAGCTGCACCAGCTGCTGCTCGCCGAATTGCACGCCGCCGGCAAGCTCGACTGGTCCAAGGCGGTGATCGACAGCTCTCACATCCGGGCGCTCAAGGGCGGCCCAAAACTGGTCCGAGCCCGGTCGACCGAGGGAAGACGGGCTCCAAGCACCATGTGATCGCCGACGGCAACGGCATACCTCTCGTGGTCAGCCTGACCGGCGGCAACCGCAACGACGTCACCCAGCTCATGCCGCTGCTCAATGGCATCCCTCGTGTCCGGGGCCGGCGCGGACGCCCCCGGCAGCGGCCGAAGACGTTGTACGCCGACCGGGGCTATGACCATGACAAGTACCGCCGCATGGTCTGGGCCAAGGGAGTGAAACCCCTCATCGCCCGCCGGGGGACACCGCACGGCTCCGGCCTGGGCACACATCGGTGGGTGATCGAGCAGACGATCGCCCTGCTGCACTGGTTCCGCCGCCTGCGTATCCGCTGGGAGATCCGCGACGACATGCACGAGGCCTTCATGACCCTTGCCACCGCCATCATCTGCTGGCGACGCCTCGTCCGCTGATCATTCTGTTAGGAGTTCTAAGACAGCGGCGACTTTCGGCTCTGGACTTGCCCCCCGCCGCGTGCTGCTCGATGTTCGTGGCCAGGCCGACGCGGTCGTCGCGGTGCTGGCCCACTTTGCCAGCCAGTCCCGCCGCGAAGGCCGCGAGCTGACCCAGGCCAAGATCGCAGTGACACATGCTTAGCGACGGTCACGCAGAGCGATCATGCAACACTGGAATGCGCCGGGGCTGAATGCTTACCCCCAGTCCTGCTCACACCACCCCCGCTGGCCTGCCGATTCAGGTCAGCCAGCCACGCGAAGATCGTGAAAGATCGAGGCTAGCACCCATAGTCTGGCGACATTTGTTGCCATCCCATACTCGCCGACCTCGCATGATCGGCTTGAGTTACACCACTAAGACGGGACGGTTACGTGGACGTTCTGGGTGTCGGGTCTGGATGAGGGGGTGCTGCGGACGCTCGCGCGGTGACGGACACTAAACGGAGCCGGATTGCCGCTTGAGCCAGTCGGACGCGGACACCTTCCGGCATTC
>NZ_BBYK01000081.1 GCF_001570365.1 Microtetraspora fusca
TCGCGCGCGGGGGCCGCTCGCGCTGATCCAGGCCACGCTGCCCGCCCTCCGCGGGTCGGGTGGAGCGGTGCTGAACATCTCCTCCGACGCGGCCGTCGAGCCGTACGAGGGCTGGGGCGGCTACGGCGCGACGAAGGCCGCGCTCGACCAGATCTCGAACGTGCTGGCCGCCGAGGAACCGGGCGTCGCGGTCTGGTGGGTCGATCCCGGTGAGATGCGCACGCGGATGCTCGCCGACGCGGTCGGCGCCGAGGAGGCGGCCGCCGCCCCCGAGCCGGAGACCGTCGCACCCGCGCTGCTGCGCCTCGTCGCCGCCCGCCCGGCCAGCGGCCGGTTCACGAGGGACACGCTGGAATGAGCCCGGCCGTCGACTTCACGCTGCCCGCCGTACTGGAGGCGCACGAGCCGCCGGAGGCGCGCGGCCTCGGGCGGGACGGCGTACGGATGCTCGTGTCGCGCAAGGACACCGGGGAGATCGCGCATCGGACGTTCCGGGAGCTGCCGGCGATCCTCGCGCCGGGCGACCTCCTCCTGGTGAACAACTCGGCGACCGTGGCGGCGGCGGTGCGGCTCGACCGCCTGGCGGTGCACTTCTCCGGCGAGCTGCCCGGCGGGGAATTGCTGGTCGAGCTGCGCAGTCGCACGGAGCGCGGGACCGCGCCCTACGCGGGCGGGTCGCCGGGAGAGTGGCTTCCCCTGCCCGGGCAGGCCACGCTGCGGCTGCTGTGCCGGGAGACGCCCCGTCTGTGGCGGGCGGAACTGGACCGCGATGTGCCGGACTACCTGCGCAAACACGGCGTTCCGATCCGCTATTCGTACGTGGAGCGGGACTGGCCGCTGGACCACTACCAGACGGTGTTCGGCGTCACGCCGGGCAGCGCCGAGATGCCGAGCGCGGGCCGACCCTTCACCGCCGAGCTGGTCACCGCCCTGGTCGCGCGCGGCGTCGTGGTCGCGCCGATCACGCTGCACACCGGCGTGGCGTCGCCGGAGAAGGACGAGCCTCCCTATCCCGAGCGCTTCCGGGTGCCCGAGTCCACCGCCCGCCTGGTGAACCTGACGCGCGAGGGCGGCGGACGGGTCGTCGCCGTGGGCACCACTGTGGTGCGCGCCCTGGAGAGCGCGGCGCGGACCGGTGTGGTGGAGGCGGCGGAGGGGTGGACGTCGCACATCGTGACCCCCTCCGAAGGTGTACGAGCGGTGGACGGGTTGATCACGGGGTTGCACGAGCCGCGCTCCAGCCATCTGATGATGCTGTCCGCCATCGCCGGGCGCGAGCTGCTGTCGCGCTCCTATCAGGCGGCGCTGGACGGCGGTTACCTCTGGCACGAGTTCGGCGACACGCACCTCATCCTTTAGCCGGCGTCAAAGAATCCGACAGATCGCGACATTTCCCCTCTAAACCCGAGAAGCAGTAAAACTTTCATAAAAAAGATCTTTACCGGTGATCTCCCGGATGGTAGAACCTGAGCGTTTACTGGGGGGCCTTTTTCCTACTTCCCCCCTTAGTCCTCTCCGGGAGACAAACACATGCGTCAGCCGATCGCCAAGATCGCCATGCTCGCGCTGGTCGCCCCGCTCGCGGGCGCCACGCTGCTCGCCGCGGCGCCTGCCGGGGCCACGACGGCGACGACCGCCGCCACCACGGCCAGCGACCCGTTCAGCGTCTTCAAGATCTCGAACGTCAAGTACACCAAGAAGGCCAAGCCCGGCGCCTGGGTCAAGTACACCTTCACCGCGACCAACACCGGTCCGTACGACGCGGACTACTACTGGATCGGCGGCACCCTGCCCAAGGGTGTGGACACCAAGAACAAGCTCTACTGGAACGGTCCCAAGGGCACCGAGTGCGACTGGGAGGGCAGCGAGTTCTGGTGCTGGACCCCGCACGTGCTTGAGGTGGACGAGAGCGACTGGCTGTCCATCCAGTTCCGCCTCAAGAAGACCGCGCGCGGCACCCAGGTGGGCGAGGTCGGCGCGATCAACTTCGACGTCCCGCACGGCGCCGAGAACCTCGACAAGAAGCGCCTGAAGGAGCTCGGCATCAAGGGCTGGATCTACACCAAGAAGGTCAAGACCGCG
Organism: Microtetraspora fusca; assembly: GCF_001570365.1. Classification (GTDB taxonomy): domain Bacteria; phylum Actinomycetota; class Actinomycetes; order Streptosporangiales; family Streptosporangiaceae; genus Microtetraspora; species Microtetraspora fusca. Next base: position 2,083 of record NZ_BBYK01000081.1, read on the forward strand.
GTCGTCCGCTAGGTCTTTCCCACAGGTAGGTCTTTTCCACGGGTCGTCCCGGCCCGCGGGTGATTTCCGGGACGGCGCCTCGCGGCGTCGTCCCCCACCCGCGGTGTTTTCCGCGGGCGCCCGGGTGATGTCCGGAACGCCGGTCGGAGGCTCCGCCCAGTCTCCCTCCCGATGGGACGCCTCCGTCCGGCCGCCCCGCACTGATCTTCCGCCGCTGTCAGGCTCTTCCCAGGTGCGCCGATCCGAGCACCGCGTCTGCCGCCCTCGGACGCCGCTCCGGTACGGGCCGAGAGGCCGTTTCACGTCGCGCCACGGCGTGGCGCTCCGGCGCGTCCGCCATCCCGGTCCGCACGTACGCCTCGGCGACCCTGGCGAGGGCCAGGCGCTGCGCGTGCCGTCTCCCGGCCCCTGCGAGCCGTACCTCGGGGAACCGCGTCACCTCGACCACGAGGCGGCGCGTGGCCACCACGCGGAGCACGGACGCGAGGAGCGAGTCCTCCCCCACGTAGCAGGCCCGGGTGGACGTCGCGTCGCCCTCCCGGTAGCGCAGAGTCACCGGCCGCACCGCCGCGGCCGCGTCGATCGCCGCCTGGAACACCGCGGGACGGAACTCCCCCATGCCGCGCCCGCACCAGGTCGTCCCCTCGGGGAACGCGACGACGCTGTCGCCCGCGCGTAGCGCCTCCGCGACGCTTCCCACCGCTTCTGGCAGCGCCGAGAGCCGCTCTCTGTCGATGAACAGCGCGCCCGCCCCCGCCGCGAGCGTGCGGATCAGCGGCCACGCGCCGATCTCGCGCTTGGCCAGGGGGCGTGCGGGCACCGCCGCCGCCACGACGAGCGGGTCCAGCCACGAGACATGATTGGCCACGACCAGCGTTCCCCGGCCGTCCCGGGCTTCAGGCGTCCGCCTGGCCTCTCCGCCGCCTCCAGTGCTCTCCAGCGCCTGGCACAGGGGCGATCCGGCCACGAACGCGAACCCGGTCCGCACATCCAGCTGTACGCCGAGGGCACGGAGCAGGGTGCGCGCCCACATCCCCACCATGCGGCCCCTGCGCGTCGTACCCGCCGCGCGGGCGGCGACGGAGAGCGGGAGTCCGGCGAGCACCACCAGCGCCGCACCGGTGAGGCGCAGGGCGCGGCGGACCGGACCCGCGACGGCTACCGGGGGCTCCACGCACGCGTCGGGGAGGCACGGGCTCGGCCGCAGCCACGGGACGCCCCCCATGCCCGACACCGGGGCGGCAGCCGTACGCGGAGGCGCGGAGGTCATCGCGGTCGCGGTCACCGCCCGCCCCCGAGGAAGTGACGGAGGTAGCGCCCGTCCACCCGGTCCATGGACAGGAGCACGAAGAAGTCCGCGGTGCCGAAGTCCAGGTCGTGCGCCGGCGCGCCGCACACCCACGCACCCAGGCGCAGATAGCCGCGCAGCAGCGTGGGCGGCACGAAGCGACCGGACGGCTCCGCCTGCGGCCCCACGCGCCGGGTCGGACGCCACGCGTGGCGCGGCCGGACCCGGTACTCCTCCGGGCCGAGAGGCACACCGGCGGCGATCCGCGCCGCCGTCACGCCCCCGTCGTCGAGGGGGATCGAGCAGCAACCGCCGAGCCACCGGAAGCCGCCCGCGACCATGTACCGCGCGATCCCCGCCCAGAGCAGCCCGACGACCGCGCCCTCGCGGTGGTCCGGGTGGACGCAGGTGCGGCCGACCTCGACCAGCTCGCGCCTGATCCCGGCGAGCGCGCCGAGATCGAACTCCGAGTCCGAGTACAGCCGGTCCGCCCGGCCCGGCGGCAGCAACCGGTACGTCCCGACCACCTCGCGCCCGTCGCGGACGACCAGGTGGTCGCAGTAGGCGTCGAAGCCGTCCACGTCGAGGCCGGAGACCGGCGTGTCCAGCCTGGCCCCCATCTCCTCGGCGAACACGCGGTGGCGCAGCCGCTGGGCGGCCTGCAGATCCGCGGGGGTCATGGCCATGCCCACCGTGTAGCGACCGGTATCGAGAGAGATCGTCATGGGCGCGCGTCCTTCCCTCAAATTGTCTCCCCACCATCACGACATGCCGAAATGACCGCCGCGCCTCCCGATGGAGGCAGTCAGGCGTCCGCATGGTGAACCCCATGCGCGAACATTCACCGGGGCCAAGTAGCGTTGGCGGCGATGAACCAGCGCACGCTCCTGATCACACTCACCGGTCCGGATCGGCCGGGAGTCACCTCGCGTCTGTTCACCGTGCTGGCCGGGTTCCCCGTGACCGTCGCGGACGTCGAGCAGGTCGTCATCCGCGGCCGGCTCACCCTCGGCGTGCTCGTCGCCTACGCGGGCGGGCCGCCGACCGGCACCGGTGGCACGCTGGGCGGGCTGTGGACCGCCGTCGAGCAGGTCGCCTCCGACCTCGACATGGAGCTGGAGATCTCCACCGGCACCGTCTCCAAGGAGAAGCGGCGCCGCGGCCGCCTGCACGTCACCGTGCTCGGCGCTCCGCTCACCCCGGCCGCCATGGCCGGGATCAGCGGCAGGATCGCCGCGTGCGGCGCCAACATCGACCGCATCGAGCGGCTGTCGAGCTACCCCGTCACGTCCATCGAGCTCGCGGTGTCCGGGGCCGACCCGGCGGCCATGCGGGCCGAGCTGGCCGCCGAGGCCGCGCTTCAGCAGGTGGACGTGGCCGTCCAGCGTTCCGGCCTGCATCGGCGGGCCAAGCGGCTCATCGTGATGGACGTCGACTCGACCCTCATCCAGGCCGAGGTGATCGAGCTGCTGGCCAGGCACGCGGGGTGCCTCGACGAGGTCGCCCGGGTGACCGAGGAGGCCATGCGCGGCGAGATCGACTTCGCCGAGTCGCTGACCCGGCGGGTGGCCCTGCTTGAGGGGCTGCCCGAGGAGATCTTCGAGCAGGTCGTCAAGGAAGTCGTCTACACGCCCGGCGCACGCACCCTCGTCCGTACGCTGAAGCGCCTCGACTACCGCTTCGCGATCGTCAGCGGCGGGTTCACGCAGATCACCGACAGCCTGGTCAAGGAGCTCGGCATCGACTACTCCGCGGCCAACACGCTGGAGGTGGTCGACGGCAGGCTGACCGGCCGGCTGGTGGGCGAGATCGTGGACCGCCCCGGCAAGGCCCGCGCCCTGGAGCGGTTCGCCGCGCAGGCGGGCATCCCGATCAGCCAGACCGTCGCGATCGGCGACGGCGCCAACGACCTCGACATGATCGCCGCGGCGGGCATCGGCATCGCCTTCAACGCCAAGCCGATCGTGCGGCAGGCCGCCGACACCGCCGTCAACGTGCCGTACCTGGACTCGATCCTCTACCTGCTCGGCATCTCGCGCGAGGAGGTCGAGGCCGCGGACGCCGAGGACGGGGTCGTCACACCTTATCGGTGACCGGCGAGGGGCCGCGTCCGGCTGTCTCGGCGCCGTCCTCGGCGAACACGGCGGCGGCGCATTCGCACAGCCGCGCCGACTCCACGTTGAGCGAGCGCATCGCGTGGCGGACCGCCGCCGCCTGCAACAGCGTCCGCCGCACATTGGTCGCCTTGTCGGCCGGCGCCGCTGCCAGCTCCTCCAGACGACGCTCGGCCAGCGTGCCCAGCCAGCCGCCGAAGTCGGCCAGCGCGGCCTCCACCTGCCCGCCCGGCTCGTACGGCTCGCGGGCCTCCACCGCCGTGGCGGCGTCCTCCAGCCGGTCGGCGATGGCATCCAGGATCTCTGGGGCGGGCCCGGCCTCGACCCGCTCTCCCCGCAGCACCGAGGTGACCGCGATCAGGTCGTCGCGGACCCGCTGCGCGAGCGCCACCGCCTCCGCGACCTCCTCCGGCGCCGTGACGCCCGGCTCGTGCGCGATGTAGCGGAGAGCCCGCGACACCGCCTCGGCGGCTCGTGACGCCTTCCTGATGGCCTCCTCGGCTTTCTCCTGCGGCAGCTCGCCCCGGCTCACCTGGGCCAGTGTCCGCGAGGCGGCGCCGTGCGTCCGCAGCAACCGCGCCACGCGGTCGGCCAGCCGCGCCGTCTCGCCGCGCGGCCACAGCAGGCGGGTGCAGGCCAGCGCGATGACGGCGCCGAGGAAGGTCAGCCCCACGCGTGCTCCGGCGAGCTGCGGCCGCTGCGGCACCTGGAAGTCGATGAGCAGGAGCACGAACATGTTGAGGAACATGATCCAGTACGCGAACCGGGCGCCCGCCATGCTGAACGCCAGGAACGCCGCGATCGCGATCAGGATCGCCAGCGGCCAGTGGTGCGGCGCGGCCAGCAGGACCATGGCCGCGATGAGGCCGCCGATCGCCGTCCCGAGCGTGCGCCCGCCCGCCTTCGCGATCGTCTCGCCGTACGTCGGCTGGATCGTCACGAGCACGGTGATCGCGAGCCAGTGCGGATAGGCGGGCTTGGCGAACACGATGATCAGCATCGCGATCAGCGTGCCGAGCGCGACCCGCAGCGCGTGCCGGAACCCCGGATCGTCGAGGGCCAGCCGGTAGCGCACCTCGGGCATGACCCGCGCGCCGAGCTGCGGCAGGGCCAGCCGCGGCGACGACAGTTCGAGCGCGGGTCCGGCCGCCTTCTCCACCGCCGCGGTCAGCCGTTCGGCACAGTTCTCGACCTGACGGAGCATCACGAGGACCAGCAGCTCGCGCTCGCCCTTCGGCCGTTCGCCTCGCAGCGCGTCCACCCGCTCCTTGAACGCGTCGATCCCGGCCGGGAGCTCCAGGCCGGTCTCGGGGCGGGCGAGCGCCTGCGACATCGAGCGCAGCGACCGGGCGAGCATCGCGGTGAGCGACGAGACGCCCACGTGCTCGTCCACGTCCGGGAGCTGGCGGTAGAGCGTGGTGCACAGCGCCCGCAGGGTCACCGCCTCGTACAGCACCCGCCGGAACGCGGCCACCACCGCCTCCGCCTGTGGGGAGCGCCGCTGCCAGCGCCGCCGCGCGCAGGCCTTCACGGCCTTCTCCAGGGCCGTCGCGGCCGTGCGCCGCCGTTCGCCCCAGGCGTCCTGGTCGAGGCTCACGTCGGCGGCCGCGCCCACCAGCTCGGACAGGCAGGCGGCGGTCTCCGACAGGACGATCGGCAGGGGACGGGTGGCCCGCCACGGCCACGGCAAAGGCAGCAGCACCGTGGCCAGCAGTCCCCCGAGGAGCATCAGCCCCAGGTGCGGGATCGGATCGACGGGCAGCGGGTTGGCCGCGGTCAGCAGCAACGCGAGCGCCGCCGTCGGGCCCACCATCGGCACCACTATGCCCAGCGCAGCGAGAGCCGGGGTGACCAGGACGAGCAGCCACTCGTTCCTGCCGACCAGCACGATGCCGAGCAGGGTGCCGACCGCCAGCGCGAAGGTGGCGCCGAGGAGCCGCGCCATCCGGATGCCTCCGGGATCGCGTGCGCCCCTGACCGCGACCAGCCACGCGCCGGTGCTGATCACCGCGCCTCCGCGGGGATGGCCCACCAGGAGTCCGACGATCAGCGGGACGGCCACGCAGGCGCCGCCGATCACGCCGAGCCCGAGCGCCAGGCGGGGGTCCTCGACCCTCAGCGCCCGGGCGGCCCGGCCCGCCCAACGTTTAAGGGCGGTGCGCCCGGACAAGAACGCCGGTCCCCGGGTCGAGGTCCTGCCAGCCGCCGTGCAGCCCGATCACGGCGTACGCCCCGGGGGGAAAACCCACGTCCCCGTCTCCGGTGAGCATGAGCACGAGCTCGTGGACGCCCGGGTTGTGACCGACGAGCACCAGCGTCTCGACCTCGGGTCCGGTACGGCGCAGCAGGTCGAGCAGCTCGTCGGCGTACGCCTCGTAGATGTCGCGCTCGATCTCGATCGGCGCGTCGATCCCGAGCAGCTCCGCGGTCTCCGTGGTGCGGACCGAGGGCGAGCAGAGCACGAGCCCGGGTTCCAGCGGCCGGATGAGATCGCCCGCCTGGCGGGCGTCACGCCTCCCCTGGTCGGTGAGCGGACGCTCGCGGTCGGCCAGGCCGGGCACCTGCGCGGCCGTCGCGTGCCGTACGACGATCAGCGTCTTCATCAGGGAGCCGTTCATCGGGACGCCCAGACGGCGAGCGCGATGATCACCGCGAACATCGCCAGCATTCCGAGCAGGATCAGCAGGAGGGTACGCCCGCCGGATGGCTTGTCCATGACTCCTGAGTCTAGATGTGCCGGAAAAGGCCGAGGGCCCCCCGCGCTCGCGGAAGGCCCTCGGGGGACGGTTGTCTCAGCTCGCCACGATCTCCGGGGCGCGCTCCTCGTTGTTGGAGGCGATGCTGCCCGAGCGGCGCTTGGACACCACGATCGCGGTCACCACCACCGCGAGGGCGACGACCGTGACGCCGACGCGCAGCGCGACGTTGTCGGCGTAGGCCACGACCGCCGGGGCGATCAGCAGCGCCACCAGGTTCATCACCTTGATCAGCGGGTTGATCGCGGGGCCCGCGGTGTCCTTGAACGGGTCGCCGACGGTGTCGCCGATGACGGTCGCCGCGTGGGCCTCCGACCCCTTGCCGCCGTGGTGGCCGTCCTCGACCAGCTTCTTGGCGTTGTCCCAGGCGCCGCCGGAGTTGGCCAGGAACACCGCCATCAGGGTGCCGGCGGCGATCGCGCCCGCCAGGTAGGCCCCGAGCGGCGCGTACCCGAGGGCGAAGCCGACGGCGATGGGCGTCATGACGGCGAGCAGGCCGGGCGTGGCCAGCTCGCGCAGCGAGTCGCGGGTGCAGATGTCCACCACGCGGCCGTAGTCGGGCTGCTCGCTTCCGTCCATGATCCCGGGCTTGGTGCGGAACTGCTCGCGCACCTCGAAGACGACGCGTCCGGCCGCCCGGCCGACGGCCATGATCGCCAGGCCGGAGAACAGGAACACGACCGCGGCGCCGACGACCAGACCGACCAGTGTGTTCGGCGAGTCGACCGAGAGGCTGAAGTTCGCGAACGCCCCCAGCGCCTCCTTGACGCCCTGGCTGGCCTTGGCGAGCTGGTCCTCGACGGCCGTACGGAAGGACCCGAACAGCGCCGTCGCGGCCAGTACGGCGGTCGCGATGGCGATGCCCTTGGTGATGGCCTTGGTGGTGTTGCCGACCGCGTCGAGGGAGGTGAGCACGCGGGCGCCCTCACCCTCGACGTCGCCGGACATCTCCGCGATGCCCTGGGCGTTGTCGGAGACCGGGCCGAACGTGTCCATGGAGACGATCACGCCGACCGTGGTCAGCAGGCCGGTGCCGGCGAGCGCGACCGCGAACAGCGCCACGGTCACGTTCCCGAAGCCGAGCAGGAACGCGCCGTAGACGGCGCCGCCGATGAGGAGCGCGGAGTAGACGGCGGACTCCAGACCGACCGAGATGCCGGACAGGATGACGGTCGCCGGGCCGGTCAGCGAGCTCTCCCCGATCTCCCTCACGGGACGCCGGTTGGTCTCGGTGAAGTAGCCGGTGAGGATCTGGATCGCGCTGGCGAGCACCAGACCGATCAGCACGGCACCGATGGCGATCAGGCGCGGGTCGGAGCCCAGAGCCGCGATCTCCTTGCTCACGCCGTTCATCTCGGAGAAGCTCGCGGGCAGGTACACGAAGGCGGCGACCGCCACCAGCACCGCGGAGATGGCCGCGGAGATGAAGAAGCCGCGGTTGATCGCGGCCATCCCGTTGCGGTCGCCCGAGCGCGGCGCGGTGGTGAAGATGCCGATGATCGCCGTGATGACGCCGATCATCGGGACGATCAGCGGGAACACCAGGCCCTCGGTGCCGAAGGCGGCCTTGCCCAGGATCAGGCTGGCGACCAGCATGACCGCGTACGACTCGAACAGGTCGGCCGCCATGCCGGCGCAGTCGCCGACGTTGTCGCCCACGTTGTCGGCGATGGTGGCCGCGTTGCGGGGGTCGTCCTCCGGGATGCCCTGCTCCACCTTGCCGACCAGGTCGGCGCCGACGTCGGCGGCCTTGGTGAAGATGCCGCCGCCGACACGCATGAACATGGCGAGCAGCGCGGCGCCGAAGCCGAAGCCCTCAAGGACGCTGGGCGCGTCGCCCTTGTAGATGAGCACGACGATCGCCGCGCCGAGAAGGCCGAGGCCCACCGTGAACATGCCCGCCACGCCGCCGGTGCGGAAGGCGATCCGCATCGCGGCCTTCTCGCCCGGCGTGATGCCCTCACCACCCGCCTGCGCGCCCCGGGCGGCCGCGGCGACGCGGACGTTGCCGCGTACGGCGAGCCACATGCCGGTGAAACCGGTCAACGCGGAGAACACCGCGCCCACCACGAAGAAAACGGACCGTCCCACGGCCACGCCGGTCGAGGACGACGGCAGCAGGAACAGTAGGAAAGGAATGATGACGACGAAGAGGGCCAGCGTACGGAACTGCCGCGTGAGGTACGCGGCGGCGCCTTGCTGCACGGCCCGGGCGATGTTCTGCATTCGCTCGGTGCCCTGCCCCGCTGAGAGCACCTCGCGGACGAGACCGCCCGCGACGGCGAGAGCGATCAGGGCCACCGCGGCGACCACGACGACAAGAGTGAGATGGGATCCGTTCAGGGATACCGCTGCGCCTTCGTCAGCGGCGAGATAGGCAGACATCCGTCCTCCTCGGCCAGACGGGTTCTGGAGTCCGCGCGAACAACAAAGAAATGCGCTGCTATCCACGCCGACTCGTATGTCCCGGGCGGCGCTGCTGTAAAGGTTTCGGCGGGCCGAGCGGCGCCTTCCGGGTGGTTGGCAGTGCCGCTTCCGGTTGCATCCGCAATACCTTGGCCGGTGCCGGGAGTCTACGCAGCGGGGCGTCGGATATGAAGGCCCTTTCGACCGCCAATCGCGACGGCGTTTCGCAATAGGGTGATCTTTGCCTGCTTAAGCCGGTTGCTTGACCCTTTGCGGTCAATATGACGGCGGACCGAATCGAGTGTTTCGGATGACCGTATATCGGGGACGTTGAGCAACACAAAAAGATCGAGCGCCGCCCCCTGCAGGGAGGCACTCGATCTCGAATCAGACCGCTGCTACGCCGTTGGGCGACGCGGGCCAGCTCATGCGGATCCGCATGCCCTTGGCTCCGGATGACACCTCGACGTCGTCGGCCAGGCCCGCGATGACCGCGATCCCGAGGCCTGGCATCTCGGGCACGAGACTGCCGTCCGCGGGAATCACGGGCTGCTGGAGGTCCTCGCTCGGGGCGACGTCGGTGACGGTCACCTCGAAGCGTCCCGAGTCGTCGCGCAACTCGATGACGATCGGCTCTCCCGGGCAATGGACGCGATGCGCCTCCACTGCCCGCGAGCACGCCTCTCCGACGGCGAGCCGCACCTCGTCCAGCAGCGCCTCCGACACTCCGGTGCGCCGGGCGATGGCCGTCGCGACCAGCCGTGCCGTACGCACGTGGGCCGGGAGAGCGCTGAACGTCAGCTCGACGGTGGCCATGCTGGCTCCTCGGCCGTCACTTGTCTCGGCCGTGGGCTTCCTTGGCCTCGTCCACCGAGGCGTAGATCCCGAAGACCTTGGTGAGACCGGTGATACGGAAGATCTTCAGGATGCGCTCCTGTGTGCAGACGAGCTCCAGGGAGCCGTCGTGCGCCCGCACCCGCTTGAGGCCGCCGACCAACACGCCGAGGCCGGTCGAGTCGAGGAAGTCCACCTTCTCCATGTTCACAAGGAGGTGGAAGTTGCCCTTGTTGACCAGGTCGATCAGCAGCTCACGCAGTCGGGGCGCGGTGTAGACGTCGATCTCACCTTCGACATCGACGATGGTGAGGTTGTCCTCGGAATGGTGGTCCAACTTCAGATCCACAGATCCTCCAGCGCCTTGCATGCGTAGGTCCTCGGATGGGGTCGTGCATCCTGGTAGCTCGGAAAGCCCCAGAAGAACGACCCCGACGCGCGGCATTCAACCACGCTATGACTCCGTGTCTATACGAAATCCCGACTCCGAGCGACTCTCCCCACAGATGCCATAGTGGAAACCAGTGACTTCGTCTACCTCACCTTCACGTCGGACCGGCCCTCTCCTGGCGCGGCTGCTCTCGGCGCCGTCGCGCAGCGGGCGGGTCACCCATGTCGAGCACGTTCCAGCACGTCAGGCGGGCCAGGCCAGATGGCCTGAATGGGCCCCTGACGTGCTGGTGAGCCGCTTGGAGAACCACGGCATATCGGGCCTTTGGCAGCACCAGCTCGACACCGCCGAGCACGTCCGACGTGGCCAAAACGTGATCATTGCCACTGGCACCGCCTCGGGAAAGTCCCTGGCGTACCAGCTCCCGGCCGTCGCCCACGTCGTGGAGGGCGGCACGGTGCTCTACCTCACCCCCACCAAGGCGCTGGCCGCCGACCAGCTCCGTGCGATCAGGGCACTGGCGCTGGCCCAGGTGAGGGCGGCCACCTACGACGGTGACACGCCCGCCGACGAACGTCTCTGGGTGCGGCGGCATGCCAACTACGTCCTGACGAACCCCGACATGCTGCACCGGTCGATGCTCCCCGGCCACGCCCGGTGGTCCTCGTTCTGGCGGCGGCTGCGCCTGGTGATCGTCGACGAGTGCCACGGCTACCGCGGCGTCTTCGGCTCGCACGTCGCCCAGATCCTGCGCCGGCTGCGCCGGATCTGCGCCAAGTACGGCTCCAGCCCGACCTTCCTGCTGGCCTCCGCCACGGCGAGCGACCCCGCCGTCGCCGGAAGCCGGCTGACGGGCCTGGAAATGGCCGAGGTGACCGCGGACGCCTCCCCCCGGGGTTCCGCGACCTTCGCCCTCTGGGAGCCGCCCCTGACCGACCTGCGGGGCGAGAACGGTGCCCCGATCCGCCGGACGGCCGCCGCGGAGACCGCCGACCTGCTCTCCGACCTCGTCGTCGAAGGGGTGCGGACGCTGGCCTTCGTCAGGTCCCGGCGCGGCGCCGAGACGATCGCGCTCGCCGCCCGCAGGAATCTGGAGGAGGTCTCCCCCGAGCTGCCGGCCCAGGTGGCGGCCTACCGCGCGGGCTTCCTCGCCGAGGACAGGCGGGATCTGGAGAAAGCGCTGCGCTCCGGAGAGCTGACGGGTCTGGCCACCACCAACGCCCTGGAACTCGGCGTCGACGTGTCCGGGCTGGACGCCGTCCTCATCGCGGGGTGGCCGGGCACCCGCGCCTCCCTGTGGCAGCAGGCGGGGCGGGCCGGGCGGGCGGGACAGGACGCCCTCGCCGTGCTCATCGCCCGGGACGACCCTCTGGACACCTACCTCGTCCACCACCCGGAGGCGCTGTTCGGCCGCCCGGTGGAGGCGATCGTCCTCGATCCGGACAATCCGTACGTGCTGGCGCCCCACCTGTGCGCGGCCGCCGCGGAGATCCCCTTGACCGAGCCGGATCTGGAGATCTTCGGCCCCACCGCCACGGACGTCCTGGACGACCTCGTGGCGCGTGGGATGCTGCGCAAGCGCGCCACCGGCTGGTTCTGGACCAGCCGGGAGCGCGCCTGCGACCTGGCCGACATCCGCGGCGCGGGCGGGGCCCCGATCCAGGTGGTGGAGGCCGACACCGGACGGCTCCTCGGCACCGTGGACGAGCCCTCCGCCCACATGTCCGTCCATCCCGGAGCGGTCTACCTCCATCAGGGGGAGACGTTCGTCGTGGACCTGCTCGATCTCGACGGCGACGTCGCCCTTGTCACGGCCGCCGAGCCCGACTACTCCACCTATGCCCGGGACGTCACCGACATCCGGGTGGTCGAGTCGCTCCGGGCGCGCCCCTTCGGCCCGGGCGAGCTGCATTTCGGCTCGGTGGAGGTGACCCAGCAGGTCGTGTCGTACATCAAGCGGCGCACCCAGACCGGCGAGTCCCTCGGCGAGGAGCCGCTCGACCTGCCGCCCCGGACCCTGCACACGCGGGCGGTCTGGTGGACCCTGCCCGACTCCGCGCTCGCGCCCCTGATGACGGCCACAGAGGGCAAGCCGGTGGATCTCGGCGGCGCCGCCCACGCCGCCGAACACGCCTCCATCGGCCTGCTCCCCCTTTTCGCCACATGCGATCGATGGGACATCGGCGGCGTATCCACCCCGATTCATCAGGACACCGGCCTTCTCACCGTCTTCGTCTACGACGGCCACGACGGCGGCGCGGGCTTCGCCGAGCGCGGCTTCGCCCGCGCCGCCGACTGGCTCTCCGCGACCCGCGAGGCCATCGCCTCGTGTGAATGCGACCAGGGCTGCCCGTCGTGCATCCAGTCCCCCAAGTGCGGCAACGGCAACGAGCCACTCGACAAGGCCGGCGCGCTCCGCCTGCTCGACATCCTCCTGACCTCCTGACCGCACCCCTGCCAACATGCTCCTCACCTCCCTGACCTCACGCCTGCTCGACACCCTCCTCACCTCCCGACCGCACGCCTGCTCGACACCCTCCTCACCTCCCGACCGCACGCCTGCTCGACACCCTCCTCACCCCCTGACCGCACGCCGGCCTCCGGCACGCACTCCCGGCGGGCCCTCCCTCGGGCACGCGCCCCGGGCGGGCCTTCCCCGGCGCTCAGGGGGTGGTTACGGGTCCGGCGCGGGCCCGAGCCGTCGCGGTGGCGCTGCCGAGCAGGGGCAGGATCCGGGGCACCGGAACGGACGCGGTGACGCTCACAACGCCCTCGGAAAGGTCGCAGGAGTCCATCCGCGCTCCGTTGGCCACCGCCACCGCTCTGGCGCGTCCACAAGCGTTCTGGGGGCCGGAGAGGGCCTGTGCGGCCGCCGCCAGAGCGCTGAGATCCGCCGCGCTCTGCGCACGGTGGCGTGCCACCCTCGCCGCGCCCGTCTGGAGGACGACCAGAGCGACGATCCACACCACGGCCATGAGCGTGACCATCCAGATCGTGGCCGCCCCTCTCTCCTTCTGATCGCGCCCGGCCACCCCTGCCGCGCCGCGCGCGACCGGCTCCGGACCTCCCCACCTGGCCGCTCGCCCACCCTCGCCTCCTGCCCCCGAGCTCACCTCTTGCCCCACTGTCCTTCCGACCTCCCTCCCCGCCGTCGCACCCGCCCGCCTCCGGCTCCGCCCTCTCCACCCTCCCCCTCACTTCCCACCGTGTGTCCCGCCGTTCCACGGGCCGTCGTTCCACGGGCCGTCGTTCCACGGCCCCGGTGTGCCCCCTAGCTCACCTCTCGCCGCCCACCGCTCTTCCGACCTCTCGCGCGCCTTTCGCCCACCGTCTGCTTCACCGCCGTCTCCACCTCCGTCGGCCCCTCCGCTCGCCCTGCATCGGCCGCGCTGCGGGATATCCAGGCCGCGCCGGACACGCCGGTGGAGAGGTCGAGGACGCCGGGTTCGACGGCGACGCTGGCCGACGCCTCGATGTGGACGGGCGGAAGCATCCGTCCCCAGGTCGGCCGGACCTGGGCCGAGATCGTCACTCGCGCCATCTCACCTGCCATCGAGATGACGATCTCCGCTCCCGGCGGGGCCGAGAGCGCCGCTGCGGCGCGCACCTCGGCGACGGGCTCGCCCCGGGCCAGCGCCCTGGCTCCCGCCCGCGCCGCGTCCACACACGCCAGGTGAGCACCGACGAGAGCCACCGCCCACAGCGCTGCGCCGAGGACGGCGACCAGGGCCGGGAGTCCCACTGCGGCTTCGGCCGTGACGGAACCCTGATCTCCGCGCCGCAACGGCCGGCGGCGCGGACGCCACCGCCTGACGCTCGCACATTCGCCCTTCACGGCCCCAGCACCCGCGCCCATGTGTCACCCGGCCAGCTTGAGAGCCTTCTGGATCAGGGCGGTCAGCATGCTTCTGACTTCACCACTGGTCACGATCTTGAAGAGAAGACCGGCGAACGCACAGGCGGCGATGGTGCCCACCGCGTATTCAGCTGTCGACATGCCGGCTTCGGCTCTTGTACGGGCGATCAAGGTCCATTGGACGGCGGTGGATCGGGCGTGGGCCCGCACTGCGCCGATCAATGCGGATACGGCACGCGTGGCACTACGTGGGCGCCTTCTTTTTTCGAGCCGACGCCCTGCAGTCGAAATGGCGGCTTCCGCAATCGGGCGACCGGTTCCGGATTGGTCGGCTCCGCGACAGAGGTCGGCGTGAAGCCGCTCCGCTGGGGCTTGGAAACGATTAGCGGCTGATTGGCGCAGTGCAGCACGGCGGCCCAGTCGCGGACCTGCGTCTGCCCGTTGGGTCGGCTGCCCGCCGCCCCCAGGACGAGCTTGCTTACCCAGATCACGCTGAGGCACTGCGAGGTGCGACTCCACCGCACCGACGCGATCAACCGGGTGGTGATCCGCGGTAACAGGATCAGGATCCGCCGACAGACACGCCAAAGGCGCACGTCGCCTCGCGTCTCGCCGACAGCCCGTTGCCCGTCCGGGGACCGGCCCATATTCGCCCGTCGTCGGCCTCTGAGACAGCCGCACCGCGCCCCGGAGAACTGTCCGGAACGCCTGGCGTAGCGGCTCTGCGGTTTCGCCGAATTTGCCGATCCACATGCCCATCGATCCCCCTGATCGGACCCGCCACGGACCTTCCGTGGATGCCCCAAGGTTCTGCCAACAGGCGGGCTTCCCCCCAGGCCGAACGCGGTTCTGTGGATAAGACGCGACGCCGCGAGCAACTGTGGAAAACGCGGCTCCTGTTAATTAGCGGAGCGTCTACAGCGGCATCTTCGACCGCGCGTGCCGGTGACCTCCTTTTCCGAAGGCCGGGGGTTATCCACAGGTGTGGAGAGAGCTGTCCACAGCAGTCCTGTGATCAAACCTGCTGGCCAACGCCTCACTGTCGCCATCGCCGACCGGCCCAGCATTTGCGCGCGACAACCGCGGAGACGCTGCCGTCCAATGACGTAAACACCTTCACACCAGGCCGCATTGTCGTCGCAGGCTACGCATACGCGAACGCCGTCCGAACGGGGCCTGATGTACATAGGACGAACAGCAACGGATGCTGTGTCCAGCTTGCAAGGAAACGGGTGCGGCATCCAGACCTCAGAAAAACGCAACCCATGATGTCCAGACGTGAACGGAATGGACGGGAAGCGCGGCGTCCGAGCGGCCCTTTTGTCCGCGTTGCCCAGGGGTCTATCTGGTGGAGTCCCTGTGCCAGCGGCTATGGCGCAAGGACCTGGGCGGCGAGTCCGGCGACCACGGGGATGATCCCGAGAAGGACGAACGCGGGCAGGAAGCACAGCCCGAGCGGAGCGACCGCCTGGACCCCCGCCTTGCGCGCAGCCGCCGACGAGGACGCGCGGGCCGCCTGGCGCGCGTCATCCGCCAGCCTGATGAGCACCTCGGCGACCGGAGCCCCGCGCCGGACAGCCCTGATCATCGCCCGAGCGAGCTGCGCGAGCGACGGGTCCTCGGCGAGAGCGCCCCACGCCGCCTCCGGCTCCGCGCCGAGTCGCATCTGACCGGCCACCCAGGAGAGCCGCTCCCCCAACGGTCCGCCGAGGGCGTCCGCTACCGCGTCCACCGCGCCGATCACCGGCTGCCCGGCGCGCAGGCAGGCCACCATGAGGTCCACCGCGAACGGGAGGTCTGTCGCCATACGTTCACGACGGCGGCGGACATCGGCCGACTCACGCCTGCGCGCGATCGCCCATACGCCCCCGGCGACCAGGACGCCGGCGACCGCACCAGGCGCTCCACCGAACATGAGGAACGCGACCACACCTGCCGGAGCGGCGATCACCAGCCCGCGAAGCCAGGTCGCGGAGATGGCCTTCGTATCGCTTTCCGCTCCCGCCTCAGTGCGGATCGATCCCAGAGATGATCTGAACTCGCCGATCTCTCCGCCGTCGCTTCTTCGCCCCGTCTCCCCGGGGGCGATCCACGACGAGAGGGGAGCAGAGCCGTACGCACCGGTCGGCACAGGCCACGCCCCCGCGCTCCCAGCCGATCTCGGAGCCGAAGGCCCTGCGGCTCCGAGATCGGCACCATGGTGCGGTCCACGCAGCGGGCCCGTCCCGCCACCGGAACCGGCGATCGCACGCAACCTGTCGGAGGGAGGGACACGCGCAGGCCATGCGAGCACCGCGAGGGCGGCGAAGGCGACGGCGATCAACGTCACCATGGCCGGATTTCCTTCCCTGGATCTCCACGCATCAGGTCAGATCCGATCTCATCGCCTCGTAGTCGCCTCTCTGTCTCCGGGGACGTCCGCCTCGATTCAGGCCAGGAGGCCCATGCGACGTCAGAGGCGCCGTAACCCGCACGCTCATGGGGATGCCTCTGCCGCGCGGGCGACGAGCCGGTTGGTCCACCACACGCCTACGCCGTCCAGGACGAGCCCGGTGACGAGACATCCGATCCCGGCCGGTTCGCCGAGGAGGAACGTCAACGGGCTCATGCCGAGCCCGGCGGCCATCAGCAGGCCGAGCGCGGGCAGGACGGCGAGGAGGCGAGCGGTGGCCCGAGGACCGGCCAGTTGGGCGTCAAGGTCCTGCCTATGGGCCTCCGCCTCGCGCAACGACCCGCCGAGGCGCTCCACAAGCGCGGCCAGGCCACCGCCGGTGGCGACGCTGACCCGCCAGCAGGCGGCGAGCCGTACGAGGCCCTCGCCTCCTCGAGATGGGACGGCGCGGAGCAACGCGGCAGCGACGTCGCCCCCGTCCCGGGCGACCGCGACCACCGGACCGAGCGCGTCCGCGTCCGGAGGGGTGAGCGCGGCGACGGCGCGCGACACCGCTTCGCCTGGCGTGCCGCCGGCGGCGAGTTCGGCCACGATCCCCTGGCAGAGCTCGATGGAGAGCGCACGCCAGGCCGCGGCCTGGCGATCCGGACGGGGCCGGTCGAACAGGGCAGGCAGGCGTCTCGGCGCGGGGCGATCGGCACCGGCAAGTCCGGCCAGACGAACAGCCCCCGCGCCTGAGCCGGTCCAGACCCATACCGCGAGCGCGGCGGCCAGCACGGTTACGACCCCCATGGGAGCCCCGGACATCGGGCCGCGAGCCCCGGAGCCGCGGCACCGGAGGCCACACTGCCGTCGGAGCCGAAGGTCAGGGCGGGAACGGCGGTCACCAGGCCGGAGGCGTCGCGCTCCAGGACGCAGATCTCGGCGACCCTCCGCCGTCCGGATGCGGGATCGCGGACGAGATGGACGACCACGTCGAGCGCGGCCGCGAGCTGGCTGTGCACCGCCTCCCTGGACAGCCCGGCCGCGCAGGCGAGAGCCTCCAACCGGGCCGGCACATCCGTCGCCGCGTTCGCGTGAAGCGTCCCGCACCCGCCCTCATGCCCGGTGTTGAGCGCGGCCAGCAGGTCCACGACCTCGGCTCCCCGCACCTCTCCGACCACCACACGGTCCGGCCGCATGCGGAGCGCCTGCCGTACGAGATCACGGAGGGTCACGCCGCCCGCGCCTTCGAGGTTGGGCGGCCGGGTTTCCAGACGTACGACGTGAGGATGCCGAGGTCGCAGCTCGGCGGAGTCCTCGACGAGCAGCAGCCGCTCGCCCGGGTCGGCGAGAGACAGCATGGCCGAAAGCAGGGTGGTCTTTCCCGTGCCGGTGCCTCCCGAGACGAGGAAGGCGAGCCGCGCCGCCAGGATCTCGCGGAGCACCGCCGCTCCGATGCCGGGGACGAGCTCCTCAAGCGTGAACGTGCGGCGCGACGGGAGGCGAAGCGACATGCAGGGGCCGTCCGGCGCGATCGGAGGGAGCACGGCGTGCAGCCGGACGCCACCGGCCAGCCTGGCGTCCACGTACGGGCTGGCGTCGTCGAGTCGGCGACCGGCCGCCGCGGCGAGCCGCTGGGCGAGGCGACGGACCTCTTCATCGCCGGAAAAGGTGACGGAGGTGCGCCGCAGCCCCCGGCCGTCGTCGATCCACACCTCTCGGGCCCCGTTGACCAGCACATCGGTGACGTCCGGCTCGGCGAGGAGCCCTTCGAGCGGCCCCGCGCCGATGAGATCGGCGCGCAGGGTGCGTGCGATGGCCAGCACCTCGGCGTCTCCGAGCACCGCTCGCTCGGCCCTGAGCGCGGCCGCCACCCTGGCCGCGGTCGGCTCCAGTCCCGAACGGGCGAGCCGGACCCGCACCGCCTCGACGAGATCCGGGGCGACCATGGGATCGGACGGCGGCTCGCTCACACCTCGTGGCTCGGTCGGCCGTGCCGCTGCCGCCTGCGCCGAGCCGTACAGAACGGCCTGTCCGGCACGCGCGCTCACGACGCCTCCAGCAGGGTGTCGAGCAGGCCCGAGCAGAACCGGCCCAGGGGCGTGCGGCCCAGCGGAGGCGGCGCGCCCCGGTCGAGCGCCTGGGCGAGGCCCCGCTGATCCGGCAGCACGCCGGCCTCCGGCACGCCGAGAGAGGCCGCGACGACCTCGGGGGCGAGGGCGCCGGAACGCACCACCAACCGGAGGTCCGCGGTGTGGCGGCGGAGCTGCGCCAGGACCTGCCCGGCGGCGAGCACGCCTCGCACATCGGAGCGGACGACGACCAGCGTGGCGGCGGCCCGGGACAGCGCCTCCGGCTCGGCGCCGCTCAGGTGGCGCGGCAGATCGGTGACGACCAGGTCGCAGCCGCGCCCGGCGGCGTCGAGCACGGCCCGCATGGCCTGAGCGGGGACGGCGGCCGGCTCCCCGCGATGCCAGGACAGCACGGTCAGCTCGCCGAAGGTGGGCAGCGCGTCCTGAAGCGCCGCGAAACTGACCCGCCCCTCCCGGCCCGCGATGTCCGGCCAGCGGGCTCCGGTCGCCTCCTCCTCGCCGAGGACCACGTCGATGCCGCCGCCCAGCGGATCGGCGTCCACCAGGAGGGTCCGCAGCCCGCGCCGTGAGGCCGTCAGGGCCAGTGACGCCGCCAGGACGGTCGCGCCCGCGCCGCCTCCGCCGCTCGAGACGCACACGACAGTGCCCGCCCTGCTCACGGGCTCGACCGCCTCGCCCAGCTCGTCGACCAGGAGCCGTTCGGCCTGGGGCAGCTCGACCACCGCCCGCGCACCGACGGCGACGCATCGCCGCCACATCGACGGATCGTCGGAACCGCGTGTCACCAGCAGCACGTCCTGCCGCCGGGGCGGGCCGGTGGCGGCGAGCGCGTCCGCCAGGTCGCCTCCGACGAGGACCAGCGGCGCGCCGCCCCAGTACGGCCGGGCATGTGCTGCGGCGTGCGCGACATCGAGCTCGACTCCGGCCGCCGCGGCGATGCGGAGGAGGTCGTCGAGGAGTTCCTGATCGTCCGTGATGGCCAGCGGCCGGTGCATAGAAGTCTCCCTCCTGGCAGGAAGACCACCTTGCGAGTACGGCACCGCCCTCGGCCTCGTCGAACGGCGTTCTGGGGATAACTCGTCCCCTGTGGAGGCGAAGGAGAGCGACCACGCCGGCCGTTCACTCGGCAGGTCCGGGCGAGATCTACCCCGAAAGGGGCGACCCCCGCCGGGGGGGAGAGCGGGGGTCGCCTACCGGTCCGGCACTGGGGGGGTAGGGCCGGATCCGTATTCAGAAGAAAGCTTTCAACAGTTGCCCATGGCCTGGCAAGGGAGTCGCCAAGGCCGCCCAACGGGCAGGTCAACTCTGCGTAATGAGAGTCACCACCGTATGCTGCCTGATCTCGGCAGCCGCGTCGAGCGCCAATCGCCCGATTGGGCGGGTTTCTTTCCTCCGGCGCCCTCTGTCTCTCCACAGTCGTTGTCAATCCGCGACCTAAAACGATCACACAATGTGATCGGAAACGTGTGTAACGATCCAATATCCCCTGGGGCAAGAGAGCGTCCGCACATCCCCTCGGGTCTGTTCGCGACCGTCGGTAAAGGTCTTGGCCTGAGGGGTTCCCATGCACGGAAATCCGACGTAGAAAGGTGAGGACGGGCTTAGTGCCCGGGTACGGCCGCCGGGTACCCACGCGCGACCAGCCGCGGGAGGCGTGTCGGGATGGGCTTGTCCCGCTCCGACAAATAAGAGGTGCACGCTTGGTAACCCGGTGCGACGTACTGGCGGCGGCGTCCCATTCCAGGGACGCCGTCTGCTGTCGTTTCGGGCCTCTTTAACCCGGTTCACCCGGGGCTGAGAACCTTGCCGTTCCAGGAAGGGACGTCAGCGGGACAGGGCCTCGCAGATGGCGGTCGTCTCCCTCGCACCGAGCACCACGGCCGAGGCGCAGTGCCGCACCCAGACGCCGACCCCCTCGGCGGTACCGGTCAGGTAGGCCCGCAACGCCTCCGCGTACGCGTCTCCGAGATCGACGTGCCCGACCTCCACGGCGGTGAGCGACTTGGGATCGAGCCCGTGCTCGACCAGGGTCAGCCGCTCGGCGGCGCGGGCCACGACCCCGTCCACCATTCCGAACGGCCGCAACACGACCAGTTCCGCGTGCACGATGGCGGCGAGGACGAGCGCGGGCGCGCCGCTGTCGCCGGCGACGAGATCCGCCAGAGCGGCCATCCGTGCGCCGGTCTCCTCGGGGCCCGGGGCCGGGCCGAGGCCCATGGGGTCGACGGACGTCGGCTCGGTCCTCGGACGTCCCGGGTCGGCGGTCAGGCCGGCCGCGGCGAGGGCGTGCAGCCGGGCCAGCACCTGGCGCGGAGCCGTACGCCAGGTCTTGCCGAGCCGTCCCAGCTCGGCGGAGACGCGGAGCGCGCCCTGTACGGTGGGGTCGGTCGCCTCTCCCGAGCGCAGCTTCTCCAGCGGCACATCGGCACCTTCGAGCGCGGCCGACGCGCGGGCGCCGCGCAGCGCCGACTCGGCCGAGACCTCGGGGCTTCGCCGCCTGAGCACGCGGTGACCGTAAAGCCGGTCGACCGCCTCGCGCGCCTCCTGTACGGCCTCGGGCACTCCGGGAAGTTCGGCGATGACTGCCAATGGGTCGCTCACGGGAACCGACCATACCGGCGAGTAGGCGTCATTCAACGAGGAGGTCCTGCCGTTGAACGCACAAACCGGCACCCCCTATCGCATTCCACTGTGTTTCATCAGGTATCCAGATAACAGGTGAATGCCCCTCTTCAGCCAACCAAGGCCCTGTCGGTACGGACCTGTCTAGACCTCTTGTCCTGGGCGCTTCCGGACTGGTGAAGTGGGACGCGACAATCATGACCGCCATGCGAAGGAGTACGTTGTGACCTCCGAACCCTCTGGTCACGAGACTCAGGAGACGCTCTCGAACCTGCTGACCGAGAATCGCCGGTTCGCACCACCGGCCGATCTGGCGGCGTCCGCGAACGTCACCGCGGCCGATTATGACGAGGCGGCGGAGGACCGGCTTGGCTTCTGGGAGCGCGCGGCCGAGCGGCTGACCTGGGCTGAGCGGTGGACCAGCACGCTGGAATGGAACCCTCCCTTCGCGAAGTGGTTCGTGGGCGGCAAGCTCAACGTGGCCTACAACTGTGTCGACCGCCATGTGGAGGCGGGCCGCGGCGACAAGGTCGCCTACTACTGGGAGGGCGAGCCGGAGGGCGACAGCCGCACCCTCACGTACGCCGACCTCCAGCGCGAGGTCTGCAAGGCGGCCAACGCGCTTGAGGAGCTCGGCGTGCGCAAGGGCGACCGCGTCGCCATCTACATGCCGATGATCCCCGAGCTGCCGATCTCGTTGCTCGCCTGCGCCCGCATCGGCGCGATCCACTCGGTGGTCTTCGGCGGCTTCTCCGCGAGCGCGCTGAAGAGCCGCATCGACGACGCGGACGCCAAGGTGGTCATCACCGCGGACGGCGGCTTCCGCCGCGGCGCGCCGAGCGCGCTCAAGCCGACGGTGGACGAGGCGGTGCGCGAGTGCCCCGGTGTCGAGCACGTCGTGGTCGTCCGCAGGACCGGTCAGGAGGTCGCGACGACGGACAAGGACGTGTGGTGGCACGACCTCGTCGAGCGGCAGTCCGACCAGCACACGGCCCTGCCGCACGACGCCGAGGACCCGCTGTACATCCTCTACACGAGCGGCACCACCGGTAAGCCCAAGGGCATCCTGCACACCAGCGGCGGCTACCTCACCCAGACGTCCTGGACGCACCACGCCGTCTTCGACCTCAA
The DNA here is from genome assembly GCF_001570365.1 of Microtetraspora fusca. Taxonomy (GTDB): domain Bacteria; phylum Actinomycetota; class Actinomycetes; order Streptosporangiales; family Streptosporangiaceae; genus Microtetraspora; species Microtetraspora fusca. The sequence goes on from NZ_BBYK01000081.1 coordinate 23,948, forward strand.
GCCGGAGACCGACGTCTACTGGTGCACCGCCGACATCGGCTGGGTCACCGGCCACTCCTACATCGTGTACGGCCCGCTGGCCAACGGCGCGACGAGCGTCCTCTACGAGGGCACCCCGGACACCCCGCACCGCGGCCGCTTCTGGGAGGTCGTCCAGAAGTACGGCGTGACGATCCTCTACACCGCGCCGACGGCGATCCGGACGTTCATGAAGTGGGGTGACGACATCCCGGCCAAGTTCGACATGTCGTCCCTGCGCGTCCTCGGCTCGGTCGGCGAGCCGATCAACCCCGAGGCGTACGTGTGGTACCGCACGCACATCGGCGGCGACCGCTGCCCCGTGGTGGACACCTGGTGGCAGACGGAGACGGGCGCCATCATGATCAGCCCGCTTCCGGGCGTGACCTCGGCCAAGCCCGGCGCGGCCATGCGTCCCCTGCCGGGCATCGTCGCCGACGTCGTCGACGACCAGGGCAACTCGGTCCCGAACGGCGGCGGCGGCTTCCTCGTGGTCCGCGAGCCATGGCCGTCGATGCTCCGCACGATCTGGGGCGACGACCAGCGCTACATCGACACCTACTGGTCGCGCTTCGACGGGATGTACTTCGCCGGTGACGGCGCCAAGCGCGACGACGACGGCGACGTCTGGCTGCTCGGCCGCGTGGACGACGTCATGCTCGTCTCCGGCCACAACATCTCGACCACCGAGGTGGAGAGCGCGCTGGTCAGCCACCCGAAGGTCGCGGAGGCGGCGGTCGTGGGCGCGACCGACCCGGTGACCGGCCAGGCGATCGTGTCGTTCGTCATCCTGCGCGGCAGCGCGGAGGAGAGCGACGACATCGGGAGCGAACTGCGCACCCACGTGGCCAAGACGCTCGGCCCGATCGCCAAGCCGCGGCAGATCCTCATCGTGCCCGAGCTGCCCAAGACCCGCTCCGGCAAGATCATGCGACGGCTGCTCCGCGACGTCGCGGAGAACCGTTCCCTCGGCGACGTCACGACGCTGACCGACAGCTCCGTGATGAATCTCATCTCCGAGAAGCTGCCGAGCGCGAAGAGCGAGGACTGACCGGGATTTCCGGGCGGGCGCGGGTGTTCCGGGCGAACACCCGCGCCCGTTTACATGCCAGGACATAGGTAGCCTTGGCAGCAGGTGTGCCGGGAAGTCTGGTCGGCCGTCGCGGGGACCGCCCACGACGCTCCGGCTCACCGAGGGGGATCATTGCGTCGCGCTGCCGAAGTCTGGCCTGTCCGGCCGACGGTGAACTACGCCCGGCAACTCGCGGAGGCGCTCAGGACCGAGACGATCGGCGGCGTCATCATGCTCGCCGCGACCGTGGCCGCGCTCATCTGGGCCAACTCGCCGTGGTCGGGCTCCTACCAGGCGCTCAGGGAGACCGTTCCCGGTCCGCTGAACCTCTCGCTCTACCAGTGGGCCTCCGACGGCCTGCTCGCCGTCTTCTTCTTCGTCGCCGGCCTGGAGGTGAAGGAGGAGTTCGTCCACGGCAAGCTGTCCAACCTCCGGGACGCGGCCCTGCCGATCGTCGCCGCGATCGCCGGGATGATCGTGCCCGCGGTCCTCTACCTCGCGGTGAGCTCGGGCGTGGACGGCGCCGCGCGCGGCTGGGCGATCCCGACCGCGACCGACATCGCGTTCGCCCTGGCGATCCTCGCCGTGACCGCCTCCGCGATGCCCGACGCGCTGCGCGCCTTCCTGCTCACCCTCGCCGTGGTGGACGACCTCGGGGCGATCAGCGTCATCGCCCTCTTCTACAGCGACCAGGTGCATCTCACGCCGTTGCTCGCCGCGGTCGCCGTCCTCGCCCTGTACGGACTGCTGCAGTGGAAGCGGGTGCGCAACCCCCTGATCTTCATCGCGCTCGGCGTGACCGCCTGGGTGCTGGTGCACGAGAGCGGCGTGCACGCCACCGTCGCCGGGGTGATCTGCGGCCTGCTCACCCGCGTCCGCGCGGGGGCGGACGGGGAGAGCTCGCCCGCCGAGCGCGCCGACCATTTCGTCCGGCCGATCTCGGCCGGTTTCGCGGTTCCCGTGTTCGCCTTCTTCGCCGCCGGGGTCCGGCTCGACCCCCAGTCGCTCGGCGCGGTCCTCACCGAGAAGATCACGCTCGGCGTCATCATCGGACTGGTCGTGGGCAAGTTCCTCGGTGTCTTCGGAGGCGCCTGGTTGTCGGTCCGGCTGGGCTTCGCGAGGATCAACGAGGACCTGTACTGGCGCGACCTCGCGGCCGTGTCCGTACTCGCCGGGATCGGCTTCACGGTCGCGTTGCTGATCGGCGACCGCGCCTACCCCGGCATGGAGAAGATCACCACGGCGGTGCTGGTCGCGAGTTTCATCGCGTCCGTACTGGCCGCGATCCTCCTGCACGTCCGCGTGCGCAGGCGGGCACGGGATGATGTTTGATGGTTCGCAGAATAGGAGAACACTGATGCCCGAGGACGAATCGCTCGGCGCGCTCGTCGCCCAGGCGAGCACGCATATCTCGACACTCGTCCGCTCGGAGATCGAGCTGGCGAAGGCCGAGCTGAAGTTCGACGCCAAACGGGTGGGGACGGCCGCCGGGCTGTTCGGCGCCGCGGCCTTCATCGGCCACCTGTGCCTGATCCTCGCCTCGTTCGCCATCGCGTACGCCCTGGTGGCGGCCGGGCTGTCCCAGTGGCTCGCGTTCGTCATCGTCACGGTGTTCTATCTGGTGGTGGCGGGCGGACTGGTCTTCGTCGGCTACCGCCGGCTGAAGGGCCTGACCCGCATGCGCCGGACGACCCGCACCATCAAGAGCCTCAAGGGCGGCGGCGAGGAGGGCGAGGCGGCCGAGGCCGAAGTGCCCAGCCTGTTCCCCGAGACCGCTCCGCCGCGCAAGCCGTACACCGGCCCGACGGCCGGGCAGGTCGGCGCGCACCGCGAGACGGTGAGCAGCGAGTCCCCGGGCCATGGCGACTGACGAGTCCCTCGTCCAGATCGAGGGGCCCTGGACGCATCGCACGGTGCACGCGGGAGGCACCCGGTTCCACGTGGTGGAGGCGGGTGACGGCCCGCTGGTGCTGCTGCTGCACGGGTTTCCCCAGTTCTGGTGGACCTGGCGGCACCAGCTCGTGTCGCTGCCCGCGGCCGGCTACCGCGCGGTCGCGGTCGATCTGCGCGGATACGGCGCGAGCGACAAGCCGCCGCGCGGCTACGACCTGCCGAACTTGGCGATGGACGGCGCCGGCCTGGTCCGCGCGCTGGGCGAGACCGGCGCGATCGTCGTCGGCCACGACTGGGGCGGCCTGCTGGCCTGGACCATGGCCGCGTTCGACCCCAAGGTGGTCCGCCGGCTGGTCCCGGTCTCGGCGCCGCACCCGCTGCGGCTGCGGGCGTCGCTGCTCACCGACCCGCTGGGACAGCTCAGGGCCAGCGGTCACACCCTCGGCTTCCAGTTGCCCGCGCTGCCCGAGCGCCGGCTCACCGCCGACGGCGGCGCGCTCGTCGGGCGGCTGCTCGAGGAGTGGTCGGGGCCGGGGTGGCCGTCCGAGGAGGACGCTCTGACCTACCGGAACGCGTTCGGCATCCCCGGCGTCGCGCACTGCGCGCTCGAGTACCACCGCTGGTTCTTCCGGTCCCAGTTCCGGCCGGACGGCCTGCGCTACGCCCGGCAGATGCGCGCCGAGATCGAGGCGCCGACGCTCCAGCTCCACGGCGCGCTCGACTCCTGCATCCTCCCGCGTACGGCCCAGGGGTCCAGCCGCTTCGTCGCCGCGCCCTACCGCTGGCGCATGCTCGAAGGAGCCGGGCACTTCCCCCACGAGGAGCGCCCCGAGCAGTTCGACGCCGAGCTGGTCGCCTGGCTCGCCGACCCGGAGCCGGACCGCTAACGCCCCACGACGGCCGCTCCCCCGACATCGAGCGATCTGGAGGGATCATGCGCGACCGCGACGAGGCGGGCCGTCCCCGCAACGCCCGCCCCCGTGACGAGTACGGCAGGCCGCTGCCCCGCGGCGCTCAGGGCGTGCCCCGGGTCCCCGACGACTACGCGCCGGACGCCAAGGAGGCGCTGGCCGAGGCCGCGCGGCTGCTGGCCGCCGGGCGGCCGTTCCACGCGCACGAGGTCCTCGAAGCCCGCTGGAAGACCGGCCCCGGCGGCGAGCGGGAGCTGTGGCAGGGGCTCGCCCAGATCTGCGTGGGCCTCACCCATCTCCAGCGCGACAACCTCTCAGGGGCCGCCACCCTGCTCTCCCGCGGCTCGGCCCGTGCCCTCGCCTACGGCCGCTCCCTCCCGCCGGGTACAGCGCCGTACGGGCTGGACCTGGACGGCGTGGCCGACGCGGCGGGCCGGATCGTGAGCGGGATCGGCACACGGGAGGCCGACGCGGGGACGGCGATCGGCGAGATCCTCGGCCACCTGGCGCGGAGCTAGGGGCACCGGCCCAAGCAGTACGCCTTGTGCCGTGACCGGCAAGGTTTGCCCGGACGGAGCGGTGTCCAGGGTGGTGCATCGCAAGGCGGAGGAGGAGGCCGTAGCGGAGCCTACGGCCGACATTCCCGGGCCCCGCGGAAAGTCCGAGCTTGCGAGGACTTTTCGTGGGTGGGGCGTCAACGCGGCGAGGTGCCGCCCTGGGCGACGCGACGGGGCAAAGATTGCCGGGAGGGGCACTAGTCGCACTCCTGGGTGTTGGCGGGGGCCAGCGCGGCGCTGCCGCCGTCGGCGTCGGGACGGACCTCGTCGGCGGTGAGGGCGTACCCCGTCTCGGCCTGGTCGGTCGCGGCGGCGAAGATGACGCCGTAGACCCGGCCCTCGGGGCTGAGCAGCGGACCGCCGGAGTTGCCGGGCTGCACGACGCCGCGGATGGCGTAGACCTCGCGCTCGACCTTGTGCCGGTTGTAGATGTCGTACGACTCGGCGGGCTGCTTGATCCTGATCCGCGCGGCGAGCGGGGTGAACCCGTGGCCCTTCGGGTAGCCCGCGATGATCGCGTTGTCGCGGCTTCTCGCGGTGTGGTCGAAGCGCAGCGGCGTCACGTTCAGCCCGGGCACGTACAGCACCGCGATGTCGCGGTCGGGGTTGTAGAGCACGACACGGGCGCTGTGCTGCGACCCTCCGGAGTCGGTGACCCGCAGCTCCTGGCTGACCCCGGCGACGACGTGGGCGTTGGTCATCACGCGGTTGCGGGAGTAGACGAAGCCGGTGCCCTCGATGCGCTTGCGGCAACTCGGCGCGGTGCCCTGGATCTTGACGATCGCCCGCCGCGCGCGGGTCAGCCCGGGGCTGCCCCTGAGCAGGCCCTCGTCCGGCGGGGGCACGTTCTGCCCGCCGATGGACGTGATCACCTCGGGCCACTCGGAGGAGTCGACGAAGTCGCGGAACGGCTTCTGCAGGGCGCGTACGCCGTTCGGGATGGCCTCGTCCACCGCCTGCCAGACGACCGAGCCGTTGATCTGCTCCTTGGGCAGAGGGAAGCCCATGGAGACGATCAGCGAGCCGAGCAGCCAGGCGATGAGCAGCACCGAGAGCCCGCTGGCCAGCGAGCCGCCGAAGGCGTCGACCAGGCGGGCGGGCTCCCACGTCACGTGGCTGCGCACCACGGCGCCCACGGTGGACGACGCGAACTGGCCGATGGTCGCGGCGAGAAAGACGATCACGATGGCGAGCAGGGCGCGCTCGGTGTCGCCGCTCACGATCGCCCCGGCGATCGGGGGCGCGATGAACATCCCGAGGACGGCGCCGCCGATGAACCCGACGAAGCTGAACGCCCCGATGATGAAGCCCTGCCGGTAGCCGGAAACGGCGAAGGCCACCACCAGGCCGATCAGAATAAGGTCGAGGAGATCGCCGCGCACAGATTCAACGGTATCCAGCCACGCCCGTCATCGTGCACACCTTCTTTCACCCCGGCTCGATATCGTGACGTCATGGGGGGACCGGTCGAGGAATTGATCCAGATCGCGCTGGCCGACGGTGACCCGGACGGCGCGGTCCGCTGGCAGGCGATAGCCGTGCTCCAGGAGCGCGGCGATCTGGAGACCTTCACCCTGGCCAGACGCCTGTGCGCCGGGAACACGACCGCGGAGCGCGTCCTCGGGGTGGACATCCTCGGTGAGCTCGGCCGCGACCGGCCCTTCGCCGACAAGACGCTCCCCATCCTGCGCTATCTCGCGGCCAGCGAGCAGGATCCGCGCGTGCTGTACTCGGTGCTGATCGCCTTCGGCCACCTGCGCGACGCGCGGGCGCTGCCCTCGGTGATCGAGCTGGCGTCCCACCCGGACCACTCCGTCCGGTACGGCGCCGCGTACGCGCTGCCCAACGTGATGGGGAACCCGCCGGACTCGGCCGGGCTCGCGGCGCTGCGTCTGCTGGCGAGCGACCCGGACGACGACGTCGCGGACTGGGCCACGCTGGGCATGAGCCTCGTCGGCCACCTCGGCTCGTCCTCCTCCGGAGGCGCCGGCCCGCGTCCCGTCTGAGGTGCGCTTAGCCGCGTGAGGCGAGCTTCAGCACGTCGGGCGGCAGGTCCTCGACGCGCGAGCGGTCCCAGGGCCGCTCGAAGCCCGACATGGCGAGCACCCGGTCGAGGATCCCCGCGGTGAAGCCCCAGACCAGCAGGCCGCGCACCCGGAACGCGGGCGCGCCCTCCGGCTCGCCCGCGTACCTGCGGGACGCGTCCTCCTCGGGCGTGGCCCGGCCCCGCGGGTAGCGCAGCAGCAGCCGGTTCGCGGGATCGACCAGCTCGCTGATCGGGATGCGCTCCACGGACTCGACCTCGTCCGGTGAGGCCGCGTGCACGGCGGACGGCGTGCGCCACCACGCCAGGACCGGGGTCACCCGGTTGTGGCTGCGCCAGACGTACAGCTCGGGCATGGTGCCGACGATCTCCACGCCGCTCGGGTCGAGCCCGGTCTCCTCCTGGGCCTCCCGCAGCGCGGCGCCCACGGGTCCGTCGTCGCCCGGGTCCACGCCGCCGCCGGGGAACGCCGGCTGGCCGGCGTGCCTGCGGCCGTTGGAGCTGCGCTGGATGAGCAGGATGTCCGGCCCCGACGGCCCCTCCCCGAACAGCAGGAGCACCGCGGCCTGCCGGCCGGCGCCGTCGCCCGGGGGCCGCAGCACCTCGGGCACGGGGTTCCGTACGGCTTCCGCCGCCAGGTCCGTCAGCCAGCCGGGAACCAATGTCTCCTCCGAATGCAGGTCGAGCCGCGCGAGCCGTACAACCGCGGAGCGGCGGCCGAACTTCCCGACGATCGCCGTCCGCTCGGCGGCCTCAGGAAAAGGGGCCTTCCTTCACGAGCTTGGCCGCCTCCGCCGCGTCCGTGGGGCCGGTGCCGTACGCGGGGCACAGGGCGGCGACCGGGCAGGCGCCGCAGGCGGGCCGGCGGGCGTGGCAGATGCGGCGGCCGTGCCAGATCAGGCGGTGCGAGAGCATCGTCCACTGGGACTTGGGGATCAGGTCGCCGACCTCGTGCTCGATCTTGACGGGATCGGTCTCGGTGGTCCACGCGAAGCGCCGGGCCAGCCGTCCGAAGTGGGTGTCCACGGTGATGCCGGGGACGTCGAACGCGTTGCCGAGCACGACGTTGGCGGTCTTGCGGCCCACTCCGGGGAGGGCGACGAGTTCCTTGAGCGTGCCCGGCACCTCGCCGTGGTGGCGGTCGCAGATCGCCTGGGCCATGCCGATGACGCTGTTCGCCTTGGCCCGGAAGAATCCGGTGGATTTGATCATCTCTTCGAGCTGTGTCCGGTCGGCCGCGGCGTAGTCGGCCGGTGTCCGATACTTCGCGAAAAGCACCGGAGTAACCATATTTACCCTTTTGTCCGTACACTGCGCCGAGAGGATCGTGGCGACCAGCAGTTCAAGGGGGTTGGCGAAGTCGAGTTCGCAATGGGCGTCAGGATAGGTTTCCGCCAGGATTCTGTTGATCCGCCGCGCGCGGCGAACGAGAGCGAGCCGGGACTCCCCAGCCGTCTGGACTTTGCGGGACACCCCGTAAGAGTACGCGGACGGCGTAGGTCACAATGGCTTGCACGGCGCCAACGATCGAGCGCGACCATTGCAAGGAGGCACCGTGAGCACCGAAGACGTACTGAGCAAGGCGCCGCTGTTCTCCGCGCTCGACCGTGAGGGCGCCGCGGCACTGCGGACCAGCGTCACCGAGGTCGAGTTGTCCAAGGGACAGACCCTGTTCAGCGAGAACCAGACCGGCGACCGGCTCTACGTGGTGCTGGAAGGAAAGATCAAACTGGCCCGCACCGCACCTGACGGCAGGGAGAACCTGCTCAGCGTGCTGGGCCCTGGCGAGATGTTCGGCGAGCTCTCGCTGTTCGACCCCCGCCCCCGTACGGCTTCCGCCATCGCCCTGACCGACGTGCGGCTGGCCGGGCTGGGCCACGACGACCTGCGGCCCTGGCTGACCGGCCGGCCCGAGGTGGCCCTGCACCTGCTGCGCGCCCTCGCGCAGCGGCTGCGCCGTACCAACGACGTGCTGGCCGACCTGGTCTTCACGGACGTGCCGGGACGGGTGGCCAAGCAGCTTCTCGACCTCGCCGACCGCTTCGGCCGGAAGACCGAGGACGGCCTGCGGGTCCACCACGACCTCACCCAGGAGGAGCTGGCCCAGCTCGTCGGCGCCTCCCGCGAGACGGTCAACAAGGCGCTGGCCGATTTCGCCCAGCGCGGGTGGCTGCGCATCGAGGCCAAGGCCGTGGTGATCCTGGACATGGAGCGGCTCTACAACCGCTCCCGCTAGAGCGACTTGAGGTACGCGAGCTGGGCCGCCACCGACATCTCGGCGGCGGGCCACAGCGCCGGGTCCACCTCCGCGTAGACGATCTCGACGATCTGCCGGGCGTCCTTGGCCCCGTCCCGGATGGCCTGGCGGATCTGGTCCAGCCGCTGCCGCCGGTGGGCGATGTACTCGTCCAGGACCCCCGCGGGATCGGCCAGGACCGGTCCGTGACCGGGCAGCAGCGCCTCCGCGGCGAGGATCTCGGCCCCCGCCCGCAGGCGGTCCAGGCTGCGCAGGTAGTCGGCCAGGTCCCCGTCCGGCGCGATCACCGTCGTCCCCCGGCCCAGGATCGTGTCGCCGGTCAGCATCGCCCGGTCCTCCGGCAGCCAGAAGCAGAGCGAGTCGGAGGAGTGCCCGGGCGTTCCGACCACCCGGATCTCCAGGCCGTCGAGATCGATGACGTCGCCGTCGCCCAGCCCCTCGTCGCCCAGCCGGTGGCGTGGGTCGAGCGCTCGAACCGGCGCGTTCACCATCTCGGCGAACCCCCGGGCGCCTCCGCTGTGATCGTCGTGACCGTGGGTGAGCAGCACCGCCGCCACCCGGCGGCCGCCGAGGTGGCCGGCCACCCGCCGCAGGTGCCCGTCGTGGTCCGGCCCCGGGTCCACCACGATCACGGTCTCCGCCCGCCCGATGACCCAGGTGTTCGTGCCGTCCAGCGTCATGGGCGAGGGGTTGGGGGCCAGCAGGGCGGTGGCGTGCGCCGTACCGGAGCCGTCGATGCTCGAACCGTCCCAAGCGCCGGAAGAGGTGCCCTCGACCGGGATCCGGATGCCGCTCATCGCCCCCCGCTTCCGGGCCCGGCGAGCTCGCCGAGATCGGGGACGATGAGGACCATCTCGCCGTCCACCTCGGCGGCCGACGGCAGGACGGTAGTGATCATGCGATCCGCGCGCAGTACGTCGTCGACCGTCTCGAATCCGGACAGTTCGGTCAACGTCGTGAAAGTCGGTGGCATGAGCATGATCTCCCGGGCCGCGCCCCGGGCCAGGGCGGCGGCGGGCGGCATCCAGGCGACCATGTCCGCCTCTCCCCCGACATCGCGCGTACGCTGACCCGGCGGGAGCGCGGCCACGAAGAAGCGGGTGTCGAACCGCCTGGTCTCGATCTCGGGCGTGATCCAGTGCGCCCACGGCCGCAGGAGGTCGGAGCGCAGCACGAGGCCCCGCCGGTCGAGGAGCTCCGCGAACGAGAGCTCGCGGGCGATCAGTGCGAGGCGGTCGGCCTCCCAGTCGTCGCCGGTGGTGTCCGCCACGATCGTGGTCGCGCTGGGCCCGGCCAGCAGCACGCCGGATTCCTCGAAGGTCTCCCGTACGGCGGCGCACACCAGCCCGCGCGCGGTCCGCTCGTCGGCGGCGAAGGCCGCGCCCCATTCACGGGGCGAAGGACCCGCCCAGGCGACGGCGTGGTCGGTGTCCCGGGGGTCCACCGAGCCGCCCGGGAAGACGTACGCGCCCGCGGCGAACGCCATCGTCGCCTTCCTGCGCAGGAGATAGACCTCAAGCGGGCTGTCGCGGAGCACCACCACGGTGGCCGCGTCCCTCGCGGGCACCACGGGGACACGTCCCGCGAGGACGTCCCGCGCCCGTTGCCCGATCTCTCCCGGAAGCGGGATCGCCATACATCCTCCACGCGGTAGCGCCTCTGGTGACCAATCATGACGCGTACGAAAATGCCGGGTATATCCGGCGGGATGTCACTTCCCCGCTCGCGAGACGCCGGAACGCCGTGCTCCGGCGGCGATCACGCGAGGAGTGCGCCCGCAGGCGGACACCCCGCGCGTGATCACACCGCGTACAAGGAGGGTCAGCGGACCTCGGCGACCAGCTCGACCTCAACCGGGGCGTCCATCGGGAGGACCGCCACGCCGACGGCGCTGCGCGCGTGCTTGCCGGCGTCCCCGAGGATCTCCCCGAGCAGCTCGCTGGCGCCGTTGGCGACCTGCGGCTGGCCGGTGAAGCCCGGAGCGCTCGCCACGAAGGCGACGACCTTCACGATCCTGACGACGTTCGACAGGTCGCCGACCACGGACTTCACCGCGGCCAGGGCGTTCAGCGCGCAGATCCGCGCCTGCGCCGCGGCCTCCTCGGCGGAGACCTCGGCCCCGACCTTGCCGGTGACGGCCAGCTTGCCTCCGACCATCGGGAGCTGGCCGGAGGTGTAGACGTAGTCACCGGTGCGTACGGCCGGCACGTAGGCGGCGAGCGGAGCCACCACCTCAGGCAGGGTGAGGCCCAGGTCGGCGATGCGCTGCTCGGGCGTGGTCATCACTTCTCCCGCTTCATGTAGGCGACAAGCTGCTCGGGGTTCGGACCCGGGATGACGGAGACCAGCTCCCAGCCGTCCTCGCCCCAGTTGTCCAGAATCTGTTTCGTCGCGTGCGTCAGCAACGGCACGGTGACGTATTCCCACTTGGTCATGGGGCCAGGTTAGCGACGGTTCATCCGCAGCGCCCCAGGGGCCGATCGCCTGCGAGTCAGTGAGTGTCGCGGTCCCAGACGGGACTCTGGACGGTCGGAGCGCGGTCCGCCTCGCCCGTCGTACCGGGAAGGCCGGACAGGCCGGGAACGGCGGTCTGGGACTCGATCGCGGGCAGTTCGTCCATGACCTCCTCCACCGACTCGGGCTCCTCCGGCGACGCCGCGCCAGGCTTGGCCGCGTCGGGAGCCATCCGGTCGAAGAAGCGCAGCATCTCGACGGGCAGCGGCATGACGAGGGTGCTGTTCTTCTCCGCGGCGACCTCCACCACGGTCTGCAGCAGGCGCAGCTGCAGGGCGGCGGGGTCGGACGACATCTCCTTGGCGGCGGCGGCCAGCCGCTTGGACGCCTGGAACTCGCCGTCGGCGGTGATGATGCGGGCGCGGCGCTCACGCTCGGCCTCGGCCTGGCGGGACATCGACCGCTTCATGCCCTCGGGGAGCGCCACGTCCTTGATCTCGACCCGCTCGATCCTGACGCCCCAGGGCCCCTCGGTCGGCTCGTCGATCACGTTCTTGAGCCGGGCGTTCAGCGCGTCACGGTCGGACAGGAGCTGGTCCAGCTCCGACTGGCCGATGACCGACCGCAGCGAGGTCTGGGCGACCTGCGACACCGCGAAGAGGTAGTTCTGCACGTTGACGACGGCCTTGATCGGGTCGATGACCCGGAAGTAGACGACGGCGTCCACCCGGACCGAGACGTTGTCCTTGGTGATCCCCTCCTGGGCGGGGATGCCCATCGTGACGATCTGCATGTTGACCTTCTGCATCCGGTCGATCATCGGAGCGACCAGGTGGACTCCCGGCCCCCGGACGTTCGACTGGATGCGCCCGAGACGGAAGACGATGCCTGTCTCGAACTGCTGCACGACCCGGATGCTCCGCGCCAGCACGATCAGCATGAAGATCGCCAATAACAGAACAAGCGCGAACACGACCGACTCCACGCTCGCTACCCCTTTCCACCCGTTGTGTAAAAAGCCATGACGTCCGCCCCCAACCCAATCGACGCACAAGCCGTATCGCAAGGGCTCACAAGGGACGGCCTCCGCGAAATCGACATGTGACCTTTGGGTAGCCTTCAAACCGTGAGCGAGCGGAGCGAGCGAACAACCCGGCGCGGCGGCGTCTCCGACGCCATTTCCACGTCCCCTGGCGAGGAGGAGCCGTGAGCTCTCGGGACACCGATTGGGACGGCGTGCGGCTGCACGTCGTCACCGGAAAGGGCGGCACGGGCAAGACCACCGTCGCCGCCGCCCTGGCCCTGGCCCTCGCGGCGGGCGGACGCAAGGTGCTGCTCGTCGAGGTCGAGGGCAGGCAGGGCATCGCCCAGATCTTCGACCTGCCGCCGCTGCCGTACGAGGAGCGCAAGATCGCCGTGGCGCCCGGCGGCGGCGACGTGTACGCCCTGGCGATCGACCCCGAAGAGGCCATGCTCGAATATCTCGAGATGTTCTACGGCCTCAAGCGGATGGGCAAGGCGCTCACCCGGATGGGCGTCGTCGACTTCGCCACCACCATCGCCCCCGGCCTGCGCGACGTCCTCGTCACCGGCAAGACCAGCGAGGCCGTACGCCGTCGCGACAGGTCCGGTCGGCGCGTCTACGACGCGGTCGTGATGGACGCGCCGCCGACCGGACGGATCACCCGGTTCCTCAACGTCACCCAGGAGGTCGCCGGGCTGGCCCGCGTCGGCCCCGTCAAGAACCACGCCGACCTGGTGCGCGGGGTCGTCGCCTCGCCCGAGACGGCGGTGCACTTCGTCTCGCTCCTGGAGGAGATGCCGGTCCAGGAGACGCTGGACGGCATCGCCGAGCTGCACGAGGCCGGGCTGCCGGTCGGCGGCATCTTCATCAACATGGTCCGCCCGGTCGACCTGCCGAAGGACGTGCTGGACGCGGCGGTGAAGAACCGAATCGACCACGCCGAGCTCGCGCTGGGGCTCAAGGCGGCCGGTATCGCCGGAGGTTCCGCCGACGCGACGGCGATCGCCCAGGCCCTCGCCCGGGAGGTCGTCGACCACGCCCACCGTGCCCGCCTGGAGAAGCGGGAACGGGCCACCCTGGCCAAGGCGGGCACGCCACGCTACGAGCTGCCGCTGCTCGCCGACGGCGCCGACCTGGCCGGGCTGTACGAGCTCGCGGAGACCATCCGCGCGCTGGGCGCGGCATGACCCGCCCCCGTACGGCACGGGCGGCCGCCGGTCGGCCCCGGCCCGGCGCGCCCCGACGTGGAAAGGCTGAGCTGTGACCAAGACGGCGCCCGCTCTGGACATCGACGCGATCCTCGACGACGAGAACACGCGCATCATCGTGTGCTGCGGCTCCGGCGGCGTGGGGAAGACGACCACGGCCGCGGCCCTCGGACTGCGCGCGGCCGAGCGGGGCCGGTCCGTGGTCGTGCTGACCGTCGACCCGGCGAAGCGGCTGGCCCAGGCCATGGGGCTGACCGAGCTGGACAACATCCCCCGCCTGGTCAAGGGTGTCCGTTCCCCGGACGGCGCCAAGGGCGGTCACGACGGCTCCCAGGGCTCCCGGGGCAGTTCTCCGGACGGCTCGCGGGGCGAGCTGCACGCCATGATGCTCGACATGAAGCGGACCTTCGACGAGATCATCGAAGCTCACGCCGACCCCGAGCGCGCCCGCCAGATCCTGACAAATCCCTTTTATCAGTCGTTGTCGTCGAGCTTCTCCGGCACGCAGGAGTACATGGCGATGGAGAAGCTGGGGCAGCTCCGCCGCTCCGGCGACTGGGACCTGATCATCGTCGACACGCCCCCGTCCCGGTCCGCGCTCGACTTCCTCGACGCGCCGGAACGGCTCGGCCGGTTCCTCGACGGGCGGCTGATCCGCATCCTCATGGCCCCGGCCAAGGCCGGCGGCAGGAGCGCCTTCAAGCTGCTCAACGCCGGCTTCGGCCTCGTCGCCGGCGCGCTGACGAAGGTGCTGGGCGCCCAGGTGCTCAAGGACATCCAGATGTTCGTCTCGGCCCTCGACGCGGTCTTCGGCGGCTTCCGGCAGCGCGCGGAGCAGACGTACAAGCTGCTCCAGGCGCCGGGGACGGCCTTCGTGATCGTCGCCACGCCGGAGCGTGACGCGATCCGCGAGGCGTCCTACTTCGTCGAGCGGCTGGCCGAGGAGCGGATGCCCCTGGCCGGGCTCGTGATCAACCGGATGCACCGCTCGCCGGCGGCCGCCCTCTCCGCCGCCCGGAGCACCGCGGCGGCGGAGGACCTGGAGGCCCGTGGCGAGCACGATCTGGCCGCCGCCGTCCTGCGACTGCACGCAGGACGGATGCAGCTTGCCGCCCGCGAGCAGCGCGAGCAGGAACACTTCACGTCGGCGCACCCGACCGTGCCGATCGCCCACGTCCCGGCGATGGCCGAGGACGTCCACGATCTGGACGGGCTGCGCGAGATCGGAGAACTCCTCGCCTCATGACCGAGTGAGGAGGGAGGGGACGGACCCCCGACTCATCCGGCGATGAGCTCGTTGGTCCGCTCGTACTCTTCCTTGGCCGACTCCAGCAGGTCGCGCCAGGAGTTCACATCGGGCCGGCGCCTCAATAGCGCGCGGCGTTCCCGCTCTGTCATGCCGCCCCACACCCCGAACTCGATGCGGTTGTCCAGCGCATCGGCGAGGCATTCGGTACGGACCGGGCATCCCCGGCAGATCAGCTTCGCCCGGTTCTGCGCGGCGCCCTGCACGAAGAGCGCGTCAGGATCCGCACCTCGACAGGCGGCACGGGAGGTCCAATCCGTGATCCACATGTTCGACCCCACTCCCCTTAAGGTGGTCAGTCGTCATTTCGGCCGACGGGCGCGGGCGTCGAGCCTCCTGGTTGCATTGCCGCAGAGGAGAACGTACGCAAGATGACGATCTGTTCGACAGACCCGGGCGGACCAATTTCCCGGATGGTCATGTCAGGCCATGTGGCCGGGAATGACTAGTCCTGCCGGTAAGGGCCGACAGTAAAGTGGGCACCTCCGGTAGCGATCGAGTGCCGCGACACGCGTACCCTTGGTAACGTGCAAGCTAAAGGCAAAGCTCAGGCAACGGCGCTCGGTACCGTCCTGCGGCTGTTCGTCGCCGCAGGTGCGGCGGGGGTGCTGGCGGCGGCCATCGCGCTACCGGCTGTCGGCGGCGCGGGCATCACGGTGAAATCCGTCAAAGAAGAGCTGAACATCGGGCCGGAGGAACTCGACGAGCCTCCGCTTCCCGAGAAGACCACTCTGCTCGACGCGGGCGGTAAGCAGATCGCGCAGTTCTATTTCCAGAACCGCGAGTCCGTCCCGCTGGACAAGATCGCACCGATTATGCGGAAGGCCATCGTCGCCATTGAGGACTTCCGCTTCTACGAGCATGGTGCGCTCGATCTTGAGGGCACGAGCCGTGCCCTCGTCAAGAACCTCACCACGGGGGGCGTCACGCAGGGCGGCTCCTCGATCACTCAGCAGTACGTCAAGCAGGTCATCTTCAACAAGGCCGAGACCGACGCGGACAGGGCCGCGGCGCTCGCGCCGACGTTCTCGCGCAAGCTCAACGAGATCCGCTACGCGATGGCCATCGAGAAGAAGTACGCGAAGGACGAGATCCTCAACAGGTATCTCAACATCGCGTACTTCGGTGCCGGATCCTACGGGATCGAGGCGGCCGCCAAGCGGTTCTTCGGAAAGCACGCCTCCGAGCTCGATCTCGTGCAGGCCGCCACGCTGGCCGGAGCCGTACAGAACCCGAACAACACCGACCCGAACCTGGGCAAGGCGTACCGCGACCGCCTCATCGCGCGGCGCAACGTCGTGCTCGACCGCATGGCCGAGCTGAAGATCATCACCAAGGAAGAGGCCACCAAGGCCAAGGCCAAGAAGCTCGGCTACAAGGACAAGCCCATCCCCGGCGGGTGCGAGGAGAGCGAGTTCCCGTACTTCTGCCTGTACGTGCAGAACGAGATCCTGCACGACCCGCAGTTCGGCAAGACCGAGAAGGCCCGGCGGGAGTTCCTGAACCGGGGCGGCCTGACCATCAAGACGACGCTCAACCGCGACATGCAGAAGGCCGCCGAGAAGGCGATCAAGAAGTACGTCCACGCGTCCGACAAGCCGGTGGCGTCCGAGGCGCTCATCCAGCCGGGCACCGGCGCGATCCGGGCCATGGCGGCGAGCCGC
This sequence comes from Microtetraspora fusca, assembly GCF_001570365.1. GTDB lineage: Bacteria > Actinomycetota > Actinomycetes > Streptosporangiales > Streptosporangiaceae > Microtetraspora > Microtetraspora fusca. The sequence goes on from NZ_BBYK01000081.1 coordinate 40,356, forward strand.
AAGTTCGGCACCAACCACAAGAAGAACGAGATGTCGTTCAACGTGGTCGCCGACGCCCTGCACGGCGGTGGAACCGGTTTCCAGGCCGGCTCGACGTTCAAGATGTTCACCCTGGTCACCGCCCTCAAGGAGGGCATGAAGATCGACGACGGCTTCAGCGTCGGCGGCACGTTCCAGGCCAACGGATACTCCGACTTCAAGAACTGCAAGGGCGAGAACGTCGGCGACCCGAGCGCCGTCCAGCACAACTCCGAGGGCGGCAACGGCGGGTTCGAGACCCTGAAGACCGGCACCTGGGGGTCCGTCAACACCTTCTTCATGACGCTGGAGCGGAAGGTCGGTCTCTGCGACGTCGTCAAGACGGCCAAGGACTTCGGCATCAAGCGGGCCGACGGCCAGAAGCTGCGCGAGTTCCAGACCTTCACCCTCGGCTTCAACGAGATGGACCCGGTGACCGTGGCGTCCGCGTACGCGACGCTCGGCGCGCGCGGCAAGTTCTGCGCGCCGATGGCGATCACCGAGATCGTCGACCGGTTCGGCAAGTCCACCGCCTTCAAGCCGGACTGCAAGCAGGCCGTGGAGGCGGAGATCGCCGACGCGACCAGCTACATCCTGAAGGGCGTGTTCACCAACGGCACCATGCGCGGCGTCGGCGGCATCGGCCGCGACGCGGCCGGCAAGACCGGTACCGGTGACCAGTCGCGCACCGTCTGGTTCGCCGGATACACCCCGGACCTCGCCGGAGCGGTCAGCCTCGGCGACCCTCGCGGCCCGGTCCGCTACCCGCTGAGCGGCCAGGTCATGGGCGGGCGTGCCTACGGCTCGGTGTTCGGCGCCACCATCCCGGGGCCGATCTGGAAGGACACCATGCTGGGGGCGCTCAAGGGCATCTCGGCCACGTCGTTCGTCGGGCCCGATATGTCGCGGTTCGGCGGGTGCAGCAGCCAGTGTGCGCCCCGTCGGCCGGAGCGTGACGATCGCGGCGGCGATCGTGGCGACCGCGGCAACGGCAGAGACCACGGCCGAGGCGGGTTCGGCCGCGGGAACGGCGGCGACGACCCGCTCATCCTCGGCAACTGACGAGGCCGCCAGAGGCGGTGGTTCGCGGGCCGGCGGTCGTCACCGTCGGCCCGCGACGCGCTTGTGGCGCCCGTACGCACCGATTCGGGCGGCTTGAGTAGGCGAGCCAATCAACGAGTCAAGCGAGTGGCCTCAGCTCGTTCCTGGCTCGCTTCACGCTCCGAGCGCGGGCGCTTCGGCAGGCGGCCGGGTCAGCCGGCGAGACGGGCGCGTACCGCCTGGGCGACGCGGCCGCCCTCGGCGCGACCCGCGATCTTCGGGTTGAGGACCTTCATGACCTGCCCCATCGCCTTGGGCCCCTCGGCGCCGCTCTCCGCGATCGCCTCGTCCACCAGGCGGTTCAGCTCGTCGTCGGAAAGCTGCGCGGGCAGGTACTCCTCAAGAACGGCCTGCTCGTCCAGCTCGGCCTGCGCCTGGGCGGCCCGTCCGGCGTTCGCGAAGGCCTCGGACGCCTCGCGACGCTTCTTCGCCTCGCGGGTGAGAACCTTGACGATCTCCTCGTCCGAGAGCTCGCGAGCCTCCTTGCCCGCCACCTCCTCGACGTTGACGGCGGCCAGGGCCATACGGATGGTCCGGAGGCGTACCTCGTCGCGGGCCTTCATCGAAGCCGAGAGATCGGCCTTCAGCTTGTCCTTCAACGCACTCATAGGGTCCATCTTGCCGCCTCGGCGGATCGGTTCTCGCCTCGTTATCCCTGAGCCGCGGCGCGGGTCGGGCATGATGGCACTGTGAGGAAAGCTGTCGCGGTACCCCTGTCCCTGCTCGGCCTCGGCGTGGCGGGTCTCGGTTACGCGTCCGTCCTGGAACGTAACTGGTTCCGGCTACGGCGCTTCGACGTTCCCGTACTCGCTCCGGGGCAACGGCCGGTGCGGATCCTGCAGATCTCCGACCTGCACCTCACCCCCCGGCGGTCCCGCCTGATCGACTGGGTGCGCTCACTCGCGTCCCTCCAGCCCGACCTGGTGGTGAACACCGGCGACACGCTCGCCCACCCCGACGCGGTCCCGGCCTACATGCGCGCCGTCGAGCCCCTGCTCGACCGGCCCGGCATGTTCGTGTACGGGTCCAACGACCTTTACGCGCCGCGCCCCAAGAACCCCGCCAGGTACCTCTGGCGTACGTCCAAGAGCGATGGCCGGCAGACCATCCCGAACCTCCCCTGGGACGAGCTGGGGGCCGCGATGACCGCGGCCGGATGGCTGGACATGAACAACACGACCGCGCGCCTCAAGGTGGGCGATCTGGACGTCCACGTCGGCGGCATCCACGACTCGCACATCGACCGCGACCGGTACGACCTGATCGCCGGCCCCGCCCCCGACGACGCCGACCTGCGGCTGGGGGTCATGCACTCCCCCGAACCGCGCAACATGTCGCGGTTCGCCGCTGACGGGTACCAGCTCCTGCTCGCCGGCCACACCCACGGCGGCCAGCTCTGCATCCCCTTCTACGGCGCTCTGGTGACGAACTGCGGCATCGACCGGGCCCGCGTGAAGGGCCTGAGCCGACACGAGACCGCATGGCTGCACGTGTCGGCCGGCCTCGGCACCTCGCCGTACGCACCGGTCCGGTTCGCCTGCCCGCCGGAGGCGACGCTCCTCACGCTCGTCCCCCGGCGGACCACTTCCTGATCGCCGAACCGGCGGATGACACAAGCACGACCAAAGTCCGCTAGACTTTCCGAGGCAAGCAGGGCAACAAGCTCTGTGGCACCGGGGTGTAGCGCAGCTTGGCAGCGCGCTTCGTTCGGGACGAAGAGGCCGTGGGTTCAAATCCCGCCACCCCGACCCGATAGATGCAGGTCAAGGGCCTGATCGCTGGAGACAGCGGTCAGGCCCTTGATCGTTTGACCGTCATTTGACCGTCACTTGACCGTCGGTCTGAACGCCTCCAGGGGGCACCGACAGGTTCAAACGAGTTTTCCTGGACACCTTGATCGCTGCATGATGTCCCGTGCAGGCGAAGCCTTGTTCAGATCAGGAAGGCCGACCAAGCGACCAGCGTCCAACCGCTCAGATGACAGAGCGTCCAGTGATGCCCACCCCTCCTCCGTACGACATGACGCTCGGCGATATCGCCATCAAGCACCCTCGCCTTGGTGCCGTACTCCAAGAGGCACACAGGCGCAGGGCCCGATGTCCACGAGTCAGCTGGAGGACGTCCGTCTCAAAGGTGCGAACCAGTTGCTCCTCCGGCTCGATCAGCTCGTTCAGGCGTTTCATGCCGAACCGCCGCTCAAGCGTGTGGCATTCCTAATCGAACGCAGCATCGCTGACTTCGAGACAGCGCTGGAGGCCACCCTTGCCGGGTACGGAGCCGTCGCCTTCGACGCCATGCGCGCGCCCCGGCGACATCCTCACCGCTGCAGGCCACAACGGCTCTGCCGGCACCCGCGCCGAGCATGAGCTGAGCCTGGCCGACCGGACAACGAAGGCCCACAGGCCCGACAGCCGGTTAGCCGCGACTTCGCGCCCTCATGCCTTGGTGTGGATCGCCGCCATCAATACGGGGAACCCGTAGCTGCGCGGCGGCGGATAGTCAGGGGCCGCCAGGGGCCGGATCGGCAGGTAGCGCACCCCGTCCTGGCGAGCGCCTGGGCGGCCTCGGCGCAGGCAGGCGCGGATGACGGCCGTGGGCCGCGCGGCCTGAGATACGGGGGCGGGAGTGCGGCGCCGCGCGGAATGCGACTCATCCAGGCGGATAGCGGCGGGGTATGCGTATCACGCCTCACGTGTGCTAGGTTGAACGTAGTTGCAGTTGTGGTACCCATAATGAACTTGTGTGCACCTGGCAGATGTAGCCTCAGGTGCATTTTTTGTTTGCCGGTCTTCTCCGGGTGTGGGCCTATCTCGGCGACGCGGAATTCGTGCAGTGCGGATTTCGGCTTTGCACCTATCAAGAGGAGATCAACATGGCTTCTGGCACCGTGAAGTGGTTCAACGCGGAAAAGGGCTTCGGCTTCATCGAGCAGGACGGCGGCGGCGCCGACGTCTTCGCACACTACTCCAACATCGTCTCTCAGGGCGGCTACCGCGAGCTGCGCGAGGGCCAGAAGGTGGCCTTCGATGTCACCCAGGGCCAGAAGGGCCCTCAGGCCGAAAACATCGTTGCCGCCTGACAAATAGCGCCACGTATCAGGGCTCACACCTTCACGGGTGTGAGCCCTGATACGTTTCCGGCTGCTGCATCGCTGCCGCACGAGAATCGGCGGCACGGGATGTCCACCACAGCCCCACAGCTCCTCGATACCAGTAATCGACAGCGTGCGAAACGTTATTACACCTGGCAGGAGGCACGCATCCGGGAGGTCAGGCCAGCGAAAAGCGCGACCACGTCGCCAAGCTGCACACCAAGACCCGGTCAGCCTCACGCTGCCGGGTCTTCTCACCGCCGGTGCTAGTGTCCGGCCGGGCGGTCGCGCGCGTTGTTGATGCGCAGCGCCTCGGCGAGCTGGTCTTCCAAGATGATGATCCGGCAGGCGGCTTCCACAGGAGTGCCCTGATCGACGAGTTCCCGCGCGCGCGCAGCCAGCCGCAGCTGGTAGCGGGAGTAGCGGCGATGGCCGCCGCTGGAGCGTTTCGGCTCGATCAGTTTCGCGGCACCCAGAGCCCGCAGGAACGCGGGGCTGACACCGAGCATCTCCGCGGCCGCGCCCATGCTGTAGGCGGGGTAGTCCTCATCGTCGAACCGATCCTCGAACCGGTCTTCAGCCCTGAATCCAGCCCTGGACCCGGCCGTGTCCGCAATCCTGCCGTGAGCGAGCGTTTCGCCCTCGGCAGCCGAGCGAGGTTGATCCATACATTCCTTTCCATCACACGCACAGGGGGCCCCGGCACCTGTCGCGCCGGGGCCCCGAAGAGTTCAACACCATCTACCGGCCATATCTGGCCGGCTCACTGTTTCCGCATCCGCCGTACTGAGCGGCGGTGATGCGGGGATCGCGGATGCGTGACCGTAGACCACCTTCCCATCCGTGGAATTCCGGTACCCGAGCGGCGAGACTCAGCCGGCAACGGGCGATCCCGATGGCGTCAAACACTCCCTTCATCTCTTTCTTCCGGACCACTATCCGGCTTCACCTGCGGCAGCGCGTCCACGATCAGGGCCCCTAACCACTGCGCTGGCCCGTCACGTCCGACCTTCTGCCATCAACTTCCAACTTCATCTTGCTCCGGGCAGTTCATCGTGGTGCTAGTACTTCCGCTGCCCGGCCGATCCGTTCCTTACGATGCGAGAAACACTAGCCCCAGCGGCCACAAATGTCTACTGCGGCGAACATACATTTTCGGTGTCGAGCGCGGCAGCCTTCCGGCTCTACCTCGCCGGCGCCGGCGGGCCGCTGTCCTATGACGCCGCCCGCCACCGCTGGACCACCTACTGCGCGGCGGCCGGGCTGAACATCGACATGCACCAGCTGCGCCACGCCCACGCCACCGAACTGATCAACTCCGGCGTGTCCATCGAAGCCGTCCGCCGCCGTCTCGGCCACGCCTCCACCGAGACCACCCAGCTATACGCACTGCTGGACGACAAGGTCGCCGACGCCGAGATCCGCGCCGCCCGCCGCCGCGACCGGGTGACGCGCTGAGCTCCACAAGAGCCGCCACACAATGGCGCCGCTGGGGCGACGGCGGAGGAGACGACAGGTCCGCGCAACTCATGGCGGAGCCCTGAACACGCGAGATGCCGCTAACCAGCCCTATTAGCCCTTTCCGGCGTACTTGGTCTGCCCCCAAATGGCCCCGAGGAGTACTGCTCCAGACGGGGTGACAACCAGAGCTGATCATTTGCCTACGGACGTGAGACAGATGCGATGACAAATGCTGCTCGTAGCCTTGCAATCATGGAGAGCCCCTGTCCACGTGTGGCGTCGGGGCTCCCATGACCTCAGGCTTCACGCGCTGGAACCGAAGGCGCTCCGTACGTTCTCTCTGTCGGCTCCGATCAGGACGAGCAACCCGATGGTCGGCACTCGATAGGTGTCACCGACCCTGATGACGCGGCAGGGAAACTCGTCGCGCTGGACGAGGCGATAGGCAGTGTTACGGCTCAGTCCGAGAGCTTGGGCAGCCGTGAGGAGCGGAACGACAGCGGGCAGTGCCTGGACCTCGGCCAGAGTCAACGGTTTCATTGAGCACCCTCCTCACGCCCCTCGGGAAGGTCATCCAGCAGTTCGCATGCATGATCGGCCTGTTGGGAAGCAGCGGGGCTACCCACGGCGCCTATGCATGGCGTACCGACGGGCGCGGGCGTGATCAATCCCCGATGGGCGAGATAGGTCTGGCAGTCGGCGCGGGTCCAGCCGATGGCGAGCAGCGGGAAGACGTTGCGGATGTAGGCCACCTCTGCAGCCCTGGCACGGCGGACCTCGTCCACGCTGAGGCCGATCGCATGCTCGGCGTAGACACCGTCCGGGACGCGACGGGGGTGCGGGTAGCCCAGGAGCGACCGTATGACCGCCCCGACGGGCCTGATCAAATACATGCAGGCGCATGGTCGCTGGGCCACACCCTGTTCCCCATCCGAGTGCAGGCCGGACGGCGCCACGGAGACAGGCAAGCGATCCGGATCGAGGGCGTCGGGGCGGGTGCCCGGGACGGAGACTCGGACGGTCGGGATGCCCGCCTCGACCGCGATCGTCTCCATACGGTCGAGATGCCGCATGACTTCTTTCGATTCCCGCCCGGTGTGCGCGAAGATCGCCGCGTCGAAGCGCGGGATCACCCGGTCGGCGGCGAGCAGCAGGAGCGCGGTGGACCATCGCAGGCCGGTCTCGATGGAGGTCTCCACCAGGAGTTGAGCGTCGGCGTCGGGGAGCGCTCGGTATAGGAGGTCGAACTGCTCGGGCGTGATGATCGTGCGCGGCTTCCGGGGAACGGTGGGCGTCTTCACACCTCGGCACGGGTGGAGATAGGTCACCTGGTCGTTGAGCGCCGTAGTGAAGATCGCGCTCAACAGGACCTTGGCGTACTTGATGGTCGCCGGGCTGACGCCGTTCTTCTTCATGCTGGCGACCCACGCGCGCACGTGCTCGGGAAGGATGTCGATCATCCGCATAGCGCCGAACTCGGGGATCAGGTGCCTGTGGATCGTGTACGTGTAGCTCTGCCGGGTGGTCGCCTCGATCTCGTGATTGGGCAGCCAGGTCTCGAGGACGTACCGCTCGAAGGTCTGCCGCCCGCGCCGCGGATCTCCTACCCGCCCCTGCGCGACCAGGGCCTCGGCATCGCGCCAAGCCTTGTCCGCCTCCTTCTTGCTGGAGAACGTGCCGGCGGACTTCTCCGCGCCCTTGAGGTCCCAGTAGTAGGCCGTGTATCGGGGCTTGCCGTCCCCGCCGGTCCGCTTCCGCGAGTACCCCACTCCGTCGATCACCTCCTTGATCGTTTGACCGTCGTTTGACCGTGGGGCCCGCCGTCACGGATGGGCCCCCTCGGTCACTGCTGGGTATCTAAAAATGCCTATCTACCTGGGATTATACGAACCTTCGATCACTCGACCAGGGGCTGCTATGAACGCGTCATACCCGTTCGGGACGAAGAGGCCGTGGGTTCAAATCCCGCCACCCCGACCCAGAAGTACCAGCTGAGAGGCCGGTTCCGATCTTCGGAGCCGGCCTTCTGCGTTTGCTGAGTGACTATGCCCCGCACGACAGCAGCCAGCCGCTATATAGGAGAGGCCCCTGCCCCGGCACGCCGATGACCGCCTCCTGCCCCAGGCCCAGGCCCACCGTGCAGGATGCGCCCCGGCACGCTCGATCTGCCGCCTGGCAGATCGGGTGGCTTGCCCTATTTCCAGATGGCCTGACGGAGGATGGACGACAGGCCCGGCGTCTTCCAGTGGTCGACGACGATGACCTTCTTGGACTTCATGTACCAGACCCGCTGGGTGTAGGAGAGTTCGGTGCCGCACGACACCGTGAACTGGTTGTAGCGCGCAGGCTTCCCGCCGAAGGACACGTTTCGGCTGCGGACCAGCTTGGCCCCGCTCTCCGTGTGCTTCTTGTCGGGCACGCACTCCATCACCCCACTGCTGGGGTGGTAGAGCTGGCCGACCTGGTACGGGCCGCCCTCGTGGCCGTAGTTCACCTGGTCAGGGCCGCCGAGGAGGAAACTCTTGCACTCGGTGGCCTGTTTGGAGCAGGCGCCGGTGATGACGCGCAGGCCGGAGCCCTCGGCCTTGGTCCGCCAGGTGCTCGGAACCTGGATGGAGAAGCCCTGGAAGGACACCGTCTTGGCCGAGGCCTGAGCGGGGGCGCCGGTCGTTATCAGAGACGCGCTGAGCGCGATAGCCATGATCACGGTCGGTGATCTTATGGGTCGCTTGCACGACGGCGTCAATGACTTTCGAGTGTGTAGAAAACTACAGCTTTTCGACAGAACCTATCCGGCAGTTGAAGCATCTAAAGCTCCCGTGGAAGCTCTGATTCCGGGGGACCCGCAGCGCTTGGGCGAGTACTGGCTGGCCGGTCGCTTAGGCGCCGGCGGGCAGGGTGTGGTCTACGAGGCGTACGCCGAGAACGGCACCCGGGTGGCCATCAAGGTCCTGCACGGCGACCAGGCGGCGCAACTGGCCAAGGAGGCGGCGGCAGCTCAGCGGGTCTCCTCGTTCTGTACTGCCCGGGTCATCGAGGCCGAGCTGGACGGACCGCGACCGTACCTGGTCAGCGAGTACGTCCCGGGCCCCAGTCTGCGCAAGGCGGTCGCCGAGGGCCGCCGCTTCCACGACGGGGACCTGCACCGGCTCGCGACCGCGGTGGCCACGGCGCTGACGGCGATCCACGGGGCCGGCGTCGTCCACCGCGACCTCAAACCGGACAACGTGCTACTCGGGCCCGACGGTCCGCGGGTCATCGACTTCGGCATCGCCAGGACGGCCGAGATGTCGCTGACCGCGACCGGGCTGGTCACCGGCACGCCTACCTACATGGCGCCCGAGGTGTTCTCCGGTCAGCGGGCGGGCCAGCCCGCCGACGTCTTCGCCTGGGGTGGGATCACGTTCTACGCGGCCACCGGCGCCGACCCGTTCGAGGCGGAGAGCCTGGGCGGGGTGATGCACCGCGTGCTGTCGTCGAACCCCGACCTGAGCGCGCTGCCCGAGCTGATGCGCCCGCTGGTGAGCGCGGCGCTCATGAAGGATCCACGCGAGCGCCCAAGTGCCAGGCAATTGCTGCTCGCCCTGGTCAGCGGCGACAGCCGACTCGACACCGCGCGGCTGCTGGCCCAGGGCGGCCGCACCGCGGCCCAGATGGCCGGGCCGGGCGACGACCCGGCGCTCGGCACGCTCGCCGAGGAGTCATACGCGCTGCTCGGCCCGGCCGAGCGCGAGCTGGTCCCCGAGGTGTTGCTGCGGCTGGTCACAGTGGGTGAGCGCGACGAATTGGCGGTCCGGCACGCGGGCATGGCCGAGCTCGTGGAGGGTCGGCCCGCACCCGAGGTCGCGGCCATCACGCGGATCATGGAGGTGTTCGGCTACCTGCTTGGCCGGGACCAGCAGGAGGTCTGGCTGGCCCATCCCGCCCTGCCGCACGCATGGCCGCGGCTGCGCCGCTGGATCGAGGCAAACCGCGACGGTCTGGCAGCGCACCGCCAGATCCGCAACGCCGCGCAGCAGTGGGAAGAGGCGGGACGCAAGGACGGAGATCTCCTCCAGAGCACCAGCCTGGACGGCGCCCTGCAGTGGGCGGCCACCTACCGCAGGAACATCACGCTCTCGCCCGTCGAGCGCGACTTCCTGGAGTCCTCGGTGCGCGTGACCAGGCGTCGTGCCAGGCGGGCCAGGCTGGTCACGCTGAGCCTGGCGGGACTTCTGGTCATTGCGCTGACGGGCGGCGGGCTGGCGGTGTGGCAGGGCAAGGAGGCCGACGCCAAGGCCGAGGAACTGGCGACGGCGTTACGCAGGTCGGAGTCGATCCGCCTCGCCGCACTGGCGGACGCGACCAGGCGCACGGACCCGCGTCTCGGCCTGCTGCTGAGTGTGGCAGCCTGGCGGCTCGCGGGCACGACACAGGCCAGAACGGCGCTGAACGGCGCGCTCGCCCAGCGCGAGCAGGCGATGTTCCGCGACAGCGGTGGCGGGGCGGGTGCACTGACCTACTTCGCCGCCGACGGGCGCACGCTGGTCAGCTTGCGCGGCGGCCTGGCGCGCCTGCTGGACGTTCGCTCGGGCCGGCAGGTCGCGGCGGTCACAGGGCTCGACCTTGGCGGCGGGCCGGTCACGGACCTTGCGTTGACGCCCTCTGGCCGCACGCTCCTTGTGGCGAACGACGAGCGGGCCGGGGCGTGGGACGTCCGCACCGGTGAGGCTGTCGGCACCTGGCCGACTCCCCGGGTGTCGGACCGGATCACCAGGTGGGCCGAGGCCGTCGCCCGGAACGAGGGCACGCGGGTGAGCGTCCGCGCCGGCCACCAATGGGAGGTGGTCCCCGCGGAGCTGTCGTCCCGCACGGGTGTCGTCAGTCCCGACGGCAGGTGGAGAGCGTCGCACGTCCGAGGCAGGCTGGTACTGGCCGACCTCAGGAAGGGCTCGGCGCAGGGGCCCGGAGAAGGGATCGACGACAACGGCGACGCGGTCTTCAGCCGGAACGGGAGGCTGCTGGCGACGGTGTCGCGGGCGAGCATCCGGTTCTGGCGGCTGCCAGGTCTCCAGCCACTTACCAAGGCCCAGGTCCGCGGCGACGGGGACGCCGCCGTCCGGCCGATCGGTGCCTTCGACGGCTCGACGTTCCGCTATCTCATGGGTGACCAGGTCTTCTCACTCGACGTCGCCGACCTGACGGCCGAGGCGGGGCGGGAACCGGTGAGTCGGGCCGTGCTCAGCGGGGACGGGCGATATCTGGTCGTCTCGAACGCCGATGACGCGATCACCGTCCGCTCGCTTGCCACCGGGAAGGACCTGCCTACCATGCCGGGCCCCGTCGCCTTCGCCTTCAGCCCGGACAGCAGGATGGCCGTGGTACACGAGGGCCGGACCAAAGTCCTGGACCCGGCCACGGGGAAGGTCCTGGCGGACTTCGCGGCGGGCGAGCAGAGCTGGGAGGTCGCCTTCAGCCCGGACGGGCGGCGCCTCGCGCTCCTGCTGCCGGCCGGGGTCGGGCACGCGGTGGAGCTCTGGGATTGGGCCGCGCGCCGCAGGCTGTGGCGCACGCCCACGGCGGAGCCCAAGGCGCTCGCGTTCTCCCCGGACGGTCGGCGGCTGGCCGTCGTGGGCCGGGACCAGCGCCTGCTCGACACCGCTTCCGGCGTGCCTATCGGCGAGCCGTTCGGCGAGATCGGCGCCGGCGAATCAGGCAGGCAGGCGTGGTTCACCCGTTCAGGGACGATCCTGATCGTGCACGACTCGCGTGGACGCATCACCCGCTGGGACACCGCCACCCGCCGGAGCGTCGGCCTGCCGGTGCGCGGCGTCTTCGGCACGGGCGCAGCCTACTCTCCCGCAGAAGACCTCATCGCGTTCCCGCAGAGCCAGGGCCGGGTGCTGCTGTTCGACCCGCTCTCGGGCAGCAGCCTCGGCCGCTCCGCCGATACCGGCGGCGGGCTGGACCCCGCGACCGGCCAGGTATGGTCTGCGGCCTTCTCCCCGGACGGTTCACGCGTACTGACCGTCGACGGCCACGCCACGGTCAGGAGCTTCCCCGGCGCGCCGGAGACCGCCGCCCAGGCCGCCTGCACGCGTGCCGGGCGGTCGCTGACGCGGCAGGAGTGGGCGGAGCACGTTCCCGCGCTGCCTTATCTGGAGGTCTGCCCGCGCTGAAGCGTCCACGGGTCCGCGGTTCGGCATGAGTCCCGACGAGGTCGTAGCTGCGCTGGACGGCGCCCAAGCAACGATCTCCGCCGGTTGTGAAGAACAGTTCACCAAGGTAGGCGTGACGACCTACTACACCGATTCCGCGCATCTGGCCTGCGTCGCGGTAGATGCGCTCAACGGTCCGCAAGTCACGCTGGACGGCATGGTGCGTGCTGGGTCGGACGGGTGCCGTCCGAGACGGAGCAGCGGGTCTGGGATCACACGAAGGCGTACGGACTGGACCTGCGCTACACACACGAAGGAAACGCTCTATCGGTGCACCTGGGGCTCATGATGCGCGTGCAGCGGGCAGGGGACGCCGTCCTCAGCCGACCACTCTTCCTCATCCGTGAGTGGGCGATGGAAGTCTGGCACCATATACCCGCTTCCGAGTGGTCGAGGTTTTGATGCCACCGTCTTGAGCGTCCGCCCGCATGCAGGCCCGTGGCCACCCGCACGGCGTTCCAGTCAGCAATGCAGCGGCGATCACTTGAGCACGGCGGACCGACTGGGTGACGAACTGGGTGACAACGGCCATGGACAAGGCCGGATGACGGTGGATCACTGTGGACCGTATCCGCAGGCCAGAGTCCAAATGGCCGGAGGTCATCCCTCGATCTTGATTGCTTCGGGACGAAGAGGCCGTGGGTTCAAATCCCGCCACCCCGACCCGATAGTCGAGGGCCTGATCGCTGGAGACAGCGATCGGGCCTTCGATCGTTTGACCGTCATTTGACCGTCGGTCTGAACGGCGCCTGGGGGCACCGACAGGTCACGCGCTGCATTGCGCGGGCCACTCCAGCGATCGATCCATGTGCCGTTCGGCGTGAGTCCAGCCTGTAGGAAAACCCGGTTGACGTAACCTTCGGCGGCTCCCTGAGCCAAAACCAAGGTTGAGATCACGGCATCTCTCTCACGCTGCCTACGTTCCATAGTCGACAAGCGCGGCTTTGTGCCGTGACCACAAATGTTGGCCGGATTGTGTGACACATCATGTCGGGTCCGGGCCGGCAGCAGGCGCGATCGAGGGTGTGCGGGGGCAGGGCGCGTTCCATCGTCAGGATGGGGCGAGGCGTAGGATCTGGCCGCGGACGCGGTCGTCCAGGTCGGCCTGGAGCAGGCCGTTATTGATGGCAGGGACGCAGTCCATCCAGATCGTCACTGCTGCGGCCGGTCCGTCCGGATAGTCGAATATGAGCCGGATGCCGCGTTCGTCAGCACCTCCTATTCCCTGGCATGAGTTCTGGCTCGGCACGGTGTCCAGAGAGTTCAGCGTCTCGGCCAGGGCACGGGCGATGTCTCTGCCATGCCGTTTGCGGTAGGGCGGCCTTACGTACGTGGCGTCTCTGCACACTGTGAGTCGGCCGGGCTGTCCTGGAACCATCTGCTTGTCCTGCCCCCTTCGGTCGCCGGGGGCCCGGCAGGGGTCGTCCGGCGGTACGGACTGCCAAATTCCGTCCTTGTAGGCGGTGGTGATGGCGGGTCCGGTGTACGAGTTGCTGCCGACCGTGCCGTTGGTGGTCCTCACGCACTGGTTGACCTCCTCGGCGCTGCCTACCCACAGGGCGCGGCCGTTGGGGTAAGCGAACCGGATGAGGTAGTTGGTTATCCGTCCCCCCATCGCCGTGCATGGGCGGCCTATCTTGGCGGTGGTCACCGGGAGGTACGCGAGGTCACGGGCCATCGCCGCCGACTGATCCGTCAGCGTCCGCGAACCGGCCAGCCGCTCGCCACCCGGATGCGCGTTGTCCCCAGGGTAGGCGCAGATGAGGGCCTCACCGGAGAGCCGGGGACGAGCGACTTCTCCACACCGTCGATGTCGGCGGCGGCGGGTACCCAGCCGCCGATGCCGTTGCCGCCCCAGCGCTGCAGACAGGTGGACGGAACGGGCGGTGACTCGCTGACCGATCCCGAGAGCACCACAGCCGCTGTACAGACCCCGGCCGCCGCGAGGCTGAGAGCGACCACATTGACGTTTTCTCAGTGAGTTTTCAGCTGATCCGCCGATGTTCGAAGTGGACGAGGACGAGCGCGGCTCGTACAAGGTCGCCGATCCGGCTGGGGCTGAGCGTGGTGTGTTGCAGGGCTGTCCAGCGTTCGGTGAGGAGGGCGAAGCCGCGTTCGCCGAGGCTGCGCAGCGCCCGTTGCAAGGTGTTGCGCGCGCGGTTGCCGACGCTGAGCACGTTGCCATCGGCGGGTTGCTTGAACGGAACGACGATGCCGTGACCTGCACCTTGACAGCCAGGATCGGCCAGGATGGGCGTGGCCTTGGCGTAATAGGCGATCACGTGGAGCGTCCGCATCGAAGCTCCTCGCATCGGCCTGGATATTCCTGACTAGGCCAGCCATCACCTAACGATGGCTCATGACGCCTGACGGCCGGAGATCACGTACGCCAGGCGAAGCCACGGCCCAAGGCCATGACCTGCTCGACGTTCGGTTGTTGGTCGAGGGCCGATTTCTTGGTGATGCAGGCCGCTGTTCCTATGGGAGACTCGGTGGGTGCTTCTGGAGACACCACGGCTGTACCTACGCCGTTTCCGTCCTGAGGACGTGCGGATGTTCGCCGCCTACCGTTCGGACCCCGCGGTCGCCCGTTATCAGAGTTGGACCGCGCCGGTGTCCCTGGAGTCCGCAGCCTCGCTCGTCGGTGACTTCGCAGCGGGGGAACCTGAGCGCCCCGGATGGTTCCAGTACGCGATCGAACTCAAGGCCGAGGGGTGTCTGGCCGGTGATGTGGGGGTGAACCTGCACGAGAACCGGATGCAGGCAGAGTTGGGCTTCACTCTCGCCCCTCAGTGGCAGGGTCAGGGATATGCCACCGAGGCGGTGCGCGCCGTGGTGCGGGATCTGTTCGAGCGACGCGGCATGCACCGTGTCTCCGCCGAGTGCGACGCCCGCAACGTCAACTCGGTACGGCTCCTGGAGCGGGTGGGCTTCCTGCGGGAGGGATTGCGCCCCCAGCACACCTGGATCAAGGGCGAGTGGACGGACGACCTCCTCTACGGCCTGCTTGTCGACATGTGGGGCCGCTCGACAGCCCACGACAACGCCCACTGACGTTTTCTCAGTGAGTTT
>NZ_BBYK01000082.1:0-18297 GCF_001570365.1 Microtetraspora fusca
GTCCAAGATGACGTATGCCAGTCCCTCGGCTTGGGCGCGGCCGAGGGCCTCATGCAGATCAGGTGCTTGAGCTGCGAGAACTGTGATGCCTTCGTGGATGTAGCGGTAGGCGGTGGCGCGGGAGACGCGGTGATCGCGGCCAAGTTTGGGGATGTCGTGTTCGCCGCGGAACCAGCGCAGCACCATGACCGCCTGCCGGAACGGGCTCAGGGCGCGGCTGCCTTGCGGGGTGCCGCGCAGGCGGCGTTCGTCGCGCAGGAGCCGTGCGACGAACTGAACGAGTGCGCGGGAGACATCGAGCGTGGCACGATGAGCAATCACGTGGGGCCTGCCGGTGGGTTGAGCGTCTTGTGGTGAGAGCTCTTCTACCGGGGGCTCCGCGTCTGTTTCCGGCCTTCGGCGACTCCTCCTGAAAGGTCCGGAACGCCACGAACAGCGTCCGAGAAGTCCCAATCGTGCGAACTATTTCGCTGAGATCACCTCATAGACGTCATTCGCCAACGGATACCGAAGTGTCGTGCCCGCCACGTAACGGTGTCACCCAGCTTCAAGTTGCCGGCGGTCACACCTCCGACTGCTTCCTCGGAAGATCCCGCCATTGAGGCTGCGTGAACATCCACGTTCAACGAGATGTCGAAGACTCGTTCCGGAGGAGCCATGACATGCGTGACAATCTCAAAGCTTGGCATGCGTCAATCCTAAGGCGGCGTACTCGTGTGGAACCTTCTGGGTTGCTTCCCGCCATCCTGACTAGATGTCGTGAGGGAAACATAAACCGCATTAGCAGCTCGGGTCTTGCTCGTCCGGATCAGTTCCACCAGGACCAGCGGCGCTCAGCGGTCCTTCTGGAACCGCCTCAGACGGCGTGAAACTGCAACTAGAACCGCAACTAGAACCGCTCCCACGAAGATCTCAAAGGGGCCGAGCAGGATCCAGGTCGTCGACACCTCGATGGTGTATCCGTTTTTGGGCTCGGCTTTCCGCAGGGCGTCAGTCAGCTCTCTCGCCTTGTCGGGTTTCTCCCACTCGGCTTGGAAGCGCTTACCGTCGATCGTGGTGATCTCGATGCGCTGTTCCTTGTCCCGGACAGTGGCGCTCCAGACCTTGTGCTCCTGGATCTGCTTGGCGATGAACGGGAGGTCGGCCTGCGCGTAATCATCGCGGTTGAAGAGAGCCAACGCCGCAAGGAGCACGATGACGACGGCCAGCACCAAGAGCACCGGTTTACGTAGCGGCCGCTTTCTCGACCTTGATGCAGATGCCTCGGTCATCTAACTCCTCTCGGAGGTCTGAAAGCAATCTGACGGCTTACGGCTGAGAAGGCAAGGAGAGTGGCGCGCCCGCGCACGCCTTCCCCTCCTGATCTTCCCGTCTGCCTCGACCCACCGCGGAGCGGCAGCGGGCCGGCGTTGGAGGGGCAAGCGCGTCTTCGCGTGTACGCGAGCCGGTCGCCGTTCCTCGATCATTGGATGCCAACGGTCACAGACGGGCTTGAGCCGTAGGAGTCGGTCTGCTGGGCTTGCCTGGGTCGTGGCAGGTGGGACGATCAGGCTCCCACCTCAGCCACCTACGGACTCCGGCTCACTCTCAGGCGATCATCCCGGAGCCGAGGCCCCCGCCGGAGGCACTTCTTCAAGCAGGTACCAACCTCCGTCTCTGTACTTGAAGACACGGACTTGTTGCGCGAGCCGGAGTGTGATGTCCATGTGAGCGGCGACGGAAAGTTCCTCGTCCGGTAGCCAACTGGCATCACAAGAAGCGCAGACCAGCACGTGATCGTCGGAGCCGCGAATTCGGTAGAGCGCAAGGCTGCCTCGTGTGCAGTTCGGGCATTGGGCACCGGTTGCCATGCGGACATCATGAAGCACTCGGCGGTCTTGAGGCGTGCCGGTACGGAACGGTTGGTGTCCTGCGTGACGGCGGCCCGCAGCGCCGCCCTTGATCCCTATGAGCATAATTCGGCAAGTTCCGCGCCATAGCGCCGAAGAGTCTTGTCGGTGAAGCGGTTGGCGGGACGCAATCCGCGGTTGAGGTCCCGAAGTCGGCGGGTCAAGTCCACGAAGCCCTGCGATGGCCGGAACATCCCGACGGACCCACTTCCGGGGTCGTTCGGCTCGATGAGCTGCACGTTAGTTGAATCAATGAGGAATCTGCCACCTGGTCCCTCAAACACTGCAATGAGGCTGCACGGCATTGACGTCATGCTGCGGGTCTACGCGAAGTGCATCGACGGGCAACGCGAGATCGCCAACCAGCGGATAGAC
Organism: Microtetraspora fusca; assembly: GCF_001570365.1. GTDB lineage: Bacteria > Actinomycetota > Actinomycetes > Streptosporangiales > Streptosporangiaceae > Microtetraspora > Microtetraspora fusca. The sequence continues at coordinate 2,265 of NZ_BBYK01000082.1, forward strand.
GGCGCTCTTGCGTCATGAGGGATCGATGGCGGAATACTAGCTTGGTGGAACTCTCCCCTGAGCTCAGGAATCGTCTGGCTGAACTGAGAGGTGATCTCCTATGGGGCCGCCTCTCAGGGACCGCGCCGGAGGCCGGTTGGCTGGCTTGCGAGCTCATCGAGGCCGGCCTTAACTGTCCTGCCGTCTGGGAGCTCGCGGGCTATGCATTGTCCATCGGCTCCATGACCGAAGTCGAGCCGCTCGTCCGTGAGGTACTGGTCGAGAGCGGCTTCCCGCCCATTGATCTCCAGCGCACGCCATGGGAGGTCGCCCGGGATGTCGCGCAGGGCATCGCCGAGAGCACGGTTCCGATCGCCAAGGGCGCGGACTTTCTGATCTTCGAACTCGGCGACAAATGCGGTCGTCCCGGGGAGATCTATCTGCTGCAGGGGATGGTGGTTGACTGGGAGGACATACGGGACACCCCACCAAGTGACGACGAGATCCGAGAGCAAGCAAGAAGGATCGCCGACGCTGCAACAGACCGGCTGGCGGCGATGGTGGATCAGGAGTCGTAAGAAGTGGGAATGGCGCCAGTCAAGGGCCTCGGGTCGCTCCGGGGCCCTTCGGCGTTCTCTGGAGGTAGGTCTCATCCCGCAGAGGTCCCGGAAAGCGCCGCGTGACCTGGGAAGCGTGACCAACATCATCCCGCGTATATCCCGCGATCAGCGACAAACGGTGGCTCTCGGTGGCCTACGGCTGCATGTGCGGCGCAGGCCGCACCAAAGCAAAGGACCAGGTCACACGGGATGTGGCCTGGTCTGGAGAGCGCGCCCTGAGGGATTCGAACCCCCGACCGTCGGATTAGAAGTCCGATGCTCTATCCGGCTGAGCTAAGGGCGCTGGATTAATGGGATTGACCAGCACTTTTGCTGACCATGGCATAAGGTAGCATAGCCGCATACCGATGAAACAGCATCGGATTTGGAGCAACCCCGATGGGTAGATCCCCACTCCTCTGCGACCTCATGCCTTCATGGAGGCTGGCACTCGAAAGCGAGGAGCTCGCCGCTGGAACGATCACCAGTTACCTCCACTCGGCACGGCTGCTCACCGAGTACCTCGCTAAGCATGACATGCCGCAGCAGATCTCCAAGATCCGGGCCGAGCACCTGCGCGTCTTCCTCGCCGCGCGCCTGTACGGCTGCTGGGCGGACGGCGAGCGCACACGCCCCTGTGCGTGCGGGGATCTCACCGCACACAGCCCCGGGGACGCGCACAAGCACTTCCGCAACCTGCGGATTCTGTTCAACTGGCTGATCGCCGAAGAGGAGCTGGACGGGGTCTCTCCGATGGCCGGCGTGGCACCGCCCGAGGTCGTGACGCGACCCGCCGAACCCCTCAGCGAGCACGAGCTGAAGCTGATGCTCATGACCTGCTCGGGCACCACCTTCATCGACCGCCGCGACACCGCCATCATGCGCGTCCTGCTGGACAACGGCGTACGCGGATCGGGCCTGGCCGGGCTGCGCTACCACCCGGAGGACGACGAGCTCACCGACGTGTTCCTGAGCCAGCACGCGCTGCGGATCCGGCTCAAGGGAGACCGGATGCGGATGGCGCCCATCGGCCGCAAGACGGCCGCCGCGATCGACCGCTACATCCGCGCCCGCGCCCGGCACTCCCACGCGAGCAGCCCGTGGCTGTGGCTGCCCGAGCGCGGCCGTACGGCGGCCGGGGGCGATCGGCGGCTGACGACGACGGGCATCCTGCAGATGCTCAAGCGCCGGGCCAAGCAGGCGGACATCTCCGGCGTCCACAGCCACCGGTTCCGGACCACGATGGCGGAGTCGTTCCTCGACGCCGGAGGGGATCCGCTCGACCTGATGCGCGTGGGCGGATGGAACTCCCTGGCGGCGGTCCAGCGCTACAGCGCGGCGACCGCCGAGCGCCGCGCCCGGGAGGCGCACGCCCGCATCTCCCCCAGCGACCGGATCTGACCCTGGGGGCGCACCGAGGCCCCGCCGACGACCTGCACCACCTCAGCCGTACGGCACCGGAGGAAGTCGGGCACCATGGAGGAATGACTCGGGTGGTAGGCGCAGAATCGGGTGGTATGTCCGGGACGCTGCTCGGCACATCCGGAACGTGGTCCGGCGAGGCGGATACGGTCACGGACACGCACTTCCGCGTGCTGGCCGACCTTGTCGCGGACGGCGACGTGGTGGTCCTGAGCGGCGCCGGCCTGTCCACCGAGTCCGGCATCCCCGACTATCGCGGCGAAAGCGGTCGCAAGCGGCGGGCCGAGCCCATGACGTACCAGACCTTCGTCGGCAGCGCCGCCGCGCGTCGGCGATATTGGGCGCGCAGCCACCTGGGCTGGCGGCACATCGCCCGTGCCGCCCCCAACGCGGGCCATCGGGCGGTGACCGGCCTCCAGCGCCGCGGGTTGCTCGCCGGCATCATCACCCAGAACGTGGACGGCCTGCACCAGTCCTCCGGCGCCGAGAACGTGATCGAACTGCACGGCAGCCTCGATCGGGTGCGCTGCCTCGGGTGCGGCGCGCGCACCCCGCGCCAGGCGCTGGACGACCGCCTGCGTGCGGCCAACCCCGACTGGCACGCCGAGGTCGGCGCGATCAACCCGGACGGCGACGCCGTGCTCGCCGACGACCGGGTCGACGCCTTCCAGGTCGTGGACTGCCACGGCTGCGGCGGCGTGCTCAAGCCAGACGTGATCTTCTTCGGGGAGAACGTGCCCCGCCCCCGGGTCGACGACTGCTACCGGCTGGTCGAGCGGGCCGGCATGGTGCTGGTCCTCGGCTCGTCGTTGACCGTGATGTCGGGCTACCGGTTCGTACGGCACGCCGCCGGGCGTGACATCCCCATCGTGATCATCAATCGGGGGTCCACCCGGGGCGACACCGACGCCCTCCTGACCTTCGACGCCCCACTGGGCGCGACCCTCACCGCGCTCCTTGCCCGGCTCGGCCCCAAGCCCTGACCCGCGCCACCCCGCCGCCCAAACTCGCCCCGGCGCGGTAACCCCTAAAATCCGCCCTCGGCCCCCAAAAGCGCCGAAGGCGCCGTCCGTATCTTCCGGCCCCTCGACGCCCAGCGCCTCCGCGGCGATCGCCTCGATCGCCCGTCCATCCACCTTCACGTCGAGGTGGTAGCAGTCCTCCAGGAGGTCGACGGTGCGGGCGGGCCCGCAGCGGACGTCGAGGCCGAGTACGGCCACGATCGGCCCGGGCCACGGCCGATGCTCTTCGGCCGGGTCCGCGGAACCGCCTGGAAGAGCCGGCGCCCTCGGACCGGGGGCGGCGCGAGGGCGGGTCAGTCGTCCTTGGTGTCGACGCAGATGACCGCGAAGTTCGTGGCGACGGAGGTCCAGGGCACGATGACGACCGTGCCGTTCCGCTCGAACACCCGCGCCCCCTCGCCGTCCGTGCCGTACTTCTGCGGCAACTCGGCGACCGCCGTGGCGGCGCCGGTGGCGGCGTCGAGGCGGACCAGGCGTGGGGCGAGATCACGACGGTCGCCCACCTCCAGCGCGAGCAGGCCCCGTTCGTCGGCCCGTACGTAGGTGAGCTTCGTGTCCTGCGTGCCCGACGACTGCCACACCTGCTTTCCGGTGGTGAGGTCGAAGGCCAGCGCCTTGTCCTCCGAGCGCGCCTTCCCCGGCACGTTCTCGGCGAAGGTGGCGAGATAGAGCCGGTCGCCGTGCACGACGTACCTGCGCTGTTCGAGGACGCCGTCGATGAAGGCGACCTTGTTCATGGCGAGCATGTCCACATCGCCCGTCTTGATCTCGACCGGCTTCCCGGCCTTGCCGTCAAGCACGGTGAACACGTTCCCGTCGCCCTCCTCGCGCCGGATGATCGTCGGCTCCGCCGACAGCACGGACCCCATCAGGCCCACGTCGCCGATCTCGTATTTCTTCACGAGCTTGCCGGTGGCGGGATCGAGCACCGCGACGTTGGTGCTCGAACCGCTGGCGGTGTAGCACGTCAGCAGGACGGCCACCCGGTCGCCGTTCGCGTTGACGTCCTTGACGCTGCACGTCGTGTCCGACTTCAGGCCCCACGCCCTCCGTCCGTCCGAGAGGCGGTAGCCGTACAGCGCGCGGTCCACGTAGAGGATGGCCATGCCGCCCGCGCTCATGATCCGCGGGACGACGTGCACGTTGGCGAGCCGGGACTTCTCCGCGGCGATCTTGATCTTCCAGGTGAGCTTGCCCGTGGTGGTGTCCAGACCGGTCAGGTGGTCGCACAGTCCGGAAGCGCCGTAGGCGACGGCGCCCTTGCCGTCCGTCAGCTCGGGGGTCGCGCCGCACAGCTCCTCACCGGGCGAGGGGATGCCCCAGGCTCGCGCGCCCGACTTCAGGTTGTACGCGAGCACGCCGTCCCGCTGGGCCCGGATGACGGTGGTGTCGGTCATCCAGGTTCCGTAGGCGTAGCCCGAGGTGAAGTCGAAGCTTCCGGCTTTGGGCAGCGGCACGTCCCAGGTCGCCCCGCCGGCCGAGGCGCCGCCGCCTCCTCCCGAGCCGTCCCTGGCCACCAGCCACGCGGTGCCGCCGCCGACCGCCAGCAGCACCACCAGGCCGAGCGCGACGAGCAGCGTCGTTTTGCCCTTCTTCTTGGCCGGCTGCTCTGGGCCCGCCTGCTGCGGATAGCCGGGCGCTCCCTGCTGGGCGTACGGCGGCTGCGGATATCCGGTCGGCGGCTGCTGCTGGTACGGCGCCTGCGCATATCCCTGCGGCGGCTGCGGAGGATAGCCGGGCGGGGGCGGCTGCGCGGACTGCTGCTCGTAGTAGCGCGGGTCCACCGGTTGGCCCGGCGGGGGCTGGAACTGGGGCTGCCCCTGCGGAATCTGCTGCCCGTACGGCGACTGCGGATCCCCCGACGGGTAATTCGGCCACGTACCCGCGGGGGGCTGAGGCTGAAAGCGCGGATCCATGGGCTGCCCCGGCTGCGGCTGGAACTGGGGCTGCCCCTGCGGGACCTGCTGTCCGTACGGCGACTGCGGATCCCCGTACGGATGATTCGGCCATGTGCCCGCAGGGGGCTGAGGCTGATCGCTCGGGCCCATCGGGTGGCCCGGCTGCGGCTGATACTGCGGGCCCCAGGGCGAAGGCACCGGCCTGTCGGCGTAGGGGTCCCCGGTGTTCTGCTCCGTCATCTTCGCTCCCCCGATCAGGCGAGCACGCGGCGGACGTAGCCCGCCCACTGCCGCTCGAAGTCCGTCTTTTTCACGCCCAGCTCCTGGAACAGCGCCGCCTCGCTGTCGTCACCGTGCGCCCGGTAGGCGGCGACCACGCCCGCGACCAGCTTCTGATCGCCGTACCGCTCGGCGATGTACCGCATGGCGAGGTGCCCCATCAGGTAGTTGACGCTCGTCATGCCCTTGCTGTCCCAGAAGACGTTGTCCGGCAGCGTGCCGTCGAAGGGCCGGGCGACGTCGAGCTGCCCGGCCAGATAGGCCCGTCCCTCCGGCAGGCGCCGGTTCCGTCCCATCGGCCCGTCGCGGTTCGCGACGTACTCGGCGAAGCCTTCCACGATCCAGTTGGCCTTGCCGAACAGGGAGAACTCCGCGCTGTCCAGGCCGGCGATCAGCGAGTGCGCCAGCTCGTGCCGGCTGATCTCGGAGATGCCCTCCGCGTCGTCGAAGAACTGCGACGTCGTGTCCATGACGACACGGGTGCCGCCGATCTTGACGGGGTCTCCCGCCGCGCCCCAGCTCGGCATGCCGATGGAGACGCCCGCCTCGTTCGCCTGCGTCTTGCGGAACAGGTTGCCGAGCTGCGCCTTGCCCTTCACCAGCGCGACCACGAACCCGGCGGGCACCTGGGCGTCGGGGTCGCCGTTGCGCTTCCAGTACGCGAGGTCGGCCGCGGCGGCGCCGGCCACGGCCGAGGCGGCACGCTGGGCCAGGGCGGCGTCCTGCGACCGGGTGAGGATCACGTTGCCGCCCGCCTTCACCACGGTGACGTCCGGCCAGATGTCCCACGGCCCCGGGTAGAACACCGTCTTGGAGCCCTCGCCGCTCAAGATCGGAGGTGACGCGCCGCCGACCTTGGTGACGACCAGGGGTGCGTCGGCCGACGCCTTCTCGATCGTCCAGCGGTACCACTCAGAGACCGGACGCAGGTCGATCCCGGCGAAGCGGTGGACGAAGGCGACGTCCTGGGTGAACTTCACCCCACGCCCGAAGCTGTCCTCGACGCGACCGTCACGGCCCACCAGCACCTTGTAGGACATCTCGCTGAAGGGCATCTTGCGCAGGTTGGCGAGGACGCGCGTCTGGTCGCGGACCAGGGCGGCGTTCTTCTTGTCGAAGATCGAGGTGAACGCGGCCGCGTCGCCGGCGGCGAGCGCCTTGCTGTGCTGCTCGACCAGCGCGGTGATCTCCTCGTCCTTGACGACGACCGTGGAGGGGTCGGTCGCGCCCTTCCCCTGCTCCTGGGCCTGCGCGTCGCCCCGGTCGCGCAGGACGAGGCCGACGCCCGCGCCGCCCCCGACGACCAGGACGAGGGACAGCACGCCGAGGATCACCCACAGCCCCCGCCCTCGTTTGGAAGGGGGCGGAGGTGGCGGCGTGGGCGCGCCCTGCCAGGGCTGCTGCCACTGCGCTCCGAAAGGCCCCGCGGGAGGACCCTGCGGCGGGGCGGCGGGCGGACCGGCGGGCGGGCCGGGAAGAGGCCCCTGTGAAACGCCGGGAGGAGGGCCCTGGGGAAAGCCGAAGGGAGAGCCCTGCGAAACGTCGGGCGGAGGTCCCTGCGGCGGCCCCGGCGGTGGTGCCGACGTGGGCCCGTACGGCGGCGCCGGAGGCCCGCCCTGCCATTCGCCCTGTGGGAAAGCCTGCGGCTGTCCCGGTGGCGGCCCCTGCCACTGAGACGGTCCAGGCTGGTGCCCCTGGTGATAACTGGGCTCACTCATCACTTGCGCCCCGTTAACCGTTGTAGGTTTCAAAGGGCAAAGAGCGTATCAGTCGGCCAAAAACCTGGCATTAACCAAACGAATCGCCACAACTCGCCCAAGGCCAGGGGCACCGGCGCCGGACGGAACACCCACCCCACGCGCGCGAGCGGTCGATGACCCGCGAACCCGAAACCCGGGGCGGACGTAAGCGATGCTCGAACGGATCCACAAACCGGTCAGCGGCGAACACCCCGGTGAACGTCGCTTAATGGGCAATCGCCGTTCGAGCTACCGTAAAGCGTTATGACTCACTCAAGTGCGGAGGAGATCCGCCGGGTGACCGCCTTCTGGCGGGACCTCGGCCTTCCCGGGCTGATCGACGTGCACACCCACTTCATGCCGGAGCGGGTGCTGGCCAAGGTCTGGGCGTACTTCGACGCCGCCGGGCCGCTGACCGCGCGGCCCTGGCCGATCGCCTATCGCCTCGAGGAGGAGGACCGGCTCGCTCGGCTGCGGTCCTTCGGCGTCCTGACCTTCACCTCGATGCTCTATCCCCACAAGCCGGACATGGCGACCTGGCTGAACGGCTGGGCCGCCGACTTCGCCGAACGCACCCCCGGCTGCCTGCACACCGCGACCTTCTTCCCCGAACCCGGCGTCAGGCGGTACGTCGCCGAGGCGATCGAGGCGGGCGCGCGGGTGTTCAAGGCGCACCTCCAGGTGGGCGCCTACGACCCCGCCGACCCGCTGCTGGACGACGTGTGGGGCCTGCTCGCGGAGGCGGGCGTCCCCGTGGTGGCGCACTGCGGCTCGGGTCCGGCGCCCGGACGGCACACCGGGCCGGGGCCGATCGGCGCCGTGCTCGCCCGCCACCCCCGGCTGCGGCTGATCGTCGCGCACATGGGCCTGCCGGAGTACTCCGACTTCCTCGACCTGGCCGCCCGCCATCCATACGTCCACCTGGACACGACGATGGCGTTCACCGACTTCACCGAGGAGGCCACGCCCTTCCCCCGGAGCGAGCTGCCCCGGCTGCTCGACCTGGAGGACCGGATCCTGTTCGGCAGCGACTTCCCGAACATCCCCTATCCGTACGCGGAGGCGCTGGAGGCCCTCGCCCGGCTCGACCTCGGGGACGGCTGGCTGCGCGCGGTCTGCCACGACAACGCCGCCCGCCTCTTCCCGGCTACACGCGCGCAGCGATCCTGAGGTCGCGTTCGAAGGCGTCGATGTCCTCGTCCGTGAGCGTGCCGCGGGTGCTCCCGATCGCGTTCAGGTAGTCGTCGGTGAGCCGGTACGGCTCCGGGTCGTGCCCGCGCGCAAGGTGGCGTTCGAACGCGGCCTGCGCCGCCGTGCGGGCGGCGTAGCCGATGTCGGCGGGGGTGAAGCGGGCGCTCGCCTCCACCAGCGCGTCGAGTTCCACCTGCGGCAGCCGGTCCGGGCCGATGTGGCTGGCCCACATGGCGCGCCGCGCGGCCGCGTCCGGCGGGCCGACGGGGATCAGGTAGTCGAACCGGCCCGGACGCAGGAACGCCGAGTCGAGGCTGCAGACGGTGTTCGTCGCGCAGATCAGCAGCCGCCGCTCCCGCCTGCGGAAGATCGGGATCAGCTTGAGCAGCTCGTTGGTGACCCGGTGCGCGGTCGAGGTCGGGTCGCGCCGCTGCGAGGCGATCTCCTCCGCCTCGTCGAAGAAGAGGACCACCTGCTCCAGGTGCTCGACCTGCGAGAAGAGCGTCCGGAGCCCGCCCGCCACGCCGAGCGGGTCCGCGGCGAGCTGGTACGGGAAGACCTCGACGAACGGCCAGCGCAGCCGGGACGCGACCGCCCGAGCGAACGTCGTCTTCCCGGTCCCCGGCGGCCCGAACAGGACGACCGCGCGCGGCGGCTCCAGCCCGTAGCGCGCGGCGACGTCCTGGTGTTCGAGCGGCATCACCAGGCGGCGCTCGATCACCGCCTTCTCCGCCTCCATGCCCGCGATCTCGTCCCACAGGCGCGGCGGGGGGACGGCGCCGCCGATCTGGTCGAGGATCGCGACCTCGGCCCTGGCCAGCGGAAGGTGCTTCTCGAAATAGCCGATATCGGTCCGGTAGGCGTACCCGGAGTTGAAGAACGCGCTCTCGCCGACCTCGTGGACCGGCAACAGGGCGCCGATGCAGTGCACACCGATCCGGGCGAGGCGCTCCTCCAGGGCGGACAGCAGAGCCGACCCGATACCCCGGCGCCGCCACTCCCCCGCTATCGCGATCTTGAGCACCCAGGCCCGGTCGTCGGCCACCACGGACACCGCGACCCCGACGATCTGGTCGCCGACGACGGCGACGACCGCGGGCGCGCCGCGGCCGAGCGCGCCGATCCCCTCCGACAGCGTCACCGTCGGCTCGGCGCCCGTGTCCCGCGCGTCCTCCCAGATCCTGACGACCTGGTCCAGGTCCGCTTCCTTGAGATCACGAAGATGCCATGGAGCCATCCACGTCCTCCAGTCCGATGGCGATGAGGGGGGATGAAGCACGCACCCTTCCCCTCATCACGCCATCGAAACAGGACGTGACGCGAGCCACCTGGTCGCGGTCGAGCCGCGGCTCACATGTTGATCATGTGACCGGCCAGGCCGTGGATCGCCTCCTTGACCGCCTCGCCCAGCGTCGGGTGCGCGTGGACGTTGCGCGCGACCTCGTTGACGGTCAGGTCCCACTGCTGGGCCAGGGTCAGCTCCGGCAGCAGCTCCGTGACGTCCGGCCCGATCAGGTGGGCGCCGAGCAGCTCGCCGTACTTGGCGTCGCTGAGGATCTTGACGAAGCCGACGGTGTCGCCGAGGCCGTGCGCCTTGCCGTTCGCACTGAAGGGGAACTTCGCCACCTTCACGTCGAAGCCCTGCTCGCGCGCCTGCGCCTCGGTCCAGCCGAAGCTCGCGATCTGCGGCTGGCAGTACGTCGCCCGCGGGATCATGACGTAGTCCAGCTCCATCGTCTCGGCGTCCGCGATCGTCTCGGCCGCGACGACGCCCATCGCCTCCGCCGCGTGCGCGAGCATGAGCTTGGCCGTGACGTCACCGATGGCGTAGATGTGCGGCACGCTCGTACGGCACCGCCCGTCCACCTCGATGGCTCCGCGGTCGCTCACCCGGACCCCGGTGTTCTCCAGGCCGTATCCGGTGACGTTCGGCTGGAATCCGATGGCCTGCAGCACCTTGTCGGTCTCCAGGACCTGCTGCTTGCCCTCGTGCGACACCGTGACCCGGACCTTCTCACCGGTGTCGTCGATGCTCTCGACCCGGGTGGAGGTCATGACGTTGACGCCGAGCCGCCGGTAGCGCCGCGCCAGCTCGGCCGACACCTCGGCGTCCTCAAGCGGCACCATCCGGTCGAAGAACTCCACGATCGTGACGTCCACGCCGTAGCTGTTCAGCACGTAGCCGAACTCCACGCCGATCGCGCCCGCGCCGGCGATCACGATGCTGCCCGGCAGCGTGTCGCTGAGGATCTGCTCCTCGTACGTCACGACCCGCTCGCTGAGCGACGTGCCCGGCAGCAGCCGCGCACTCGCGCCCGCCGCGATGATGCAGGAGTCGAACGTCACGGTTTCCGTGCCGCCACCGTTCAACGTCACCTGCAGCGTGTTGGGGTCGGTGAAGTGGCCGCGCCCCTCGAACTGGGTGATCGCGTTCTTCTTCATCAGGTAGTGGACGCCCTTGACCCGGCCGTCGGCGACCTTGCGGCTGCGCTCGTAGGCCACGCCGTAGTCGAAGCCGACCTGGCCGTCCACGTTGATGCCGTACGTCTTGGCTTCGTTGGCGAACAGGTGCACCAGCTCGGCGTTGCGCAGCAGCGCCTTCGACGGAATGCAGCCCACATTGAGGCAGACGCCACCCCAGTAGCGCTCCTCGACCACGGCCGTACGGAGCCCGAGCTGGGCCGCGCGGATCGCGGCGACATATCCTCCGGGGCCGGCGCCCAGCACGACCACATCAAAGTGATTGCTCATGCGCCAACAATAGGCCGCCACCGGACCGCGCCCTCCGGCCGCCGAGCCGCCGCCGTACCCGCGCGGAAAAGGCCCGGAAACGGGTCCCGAGACGGGTCCGGCTGGACGCGCCGCCCCTGGGTAGCGGACCTGGATGACCACCGAGAAGGTCGCCTTCACCGGCGTGCGGCAGACCCTCCTCGCCACCCTGTACGGCAGGGCGCTGGACAGCCTCGCGGACCGGCCCGTGCTCGGGGACCGGATGGCCGAGGACGCCGTCCGCCGCATCGCGTTCGACTTCACGAGGTTCCGCCTGACCCCGGGCGAGGCGGCGGTCGTCGCCATGCGGGGGCGGCAGCTCGACGAGTGGACGCGCGCGTTCCTGTCCGGCCATCCGGACGCCGTCGTCGCGCATCTGGGGTGCGGCCTGGACTGCCGGGTCTTCCGGGTCGCTCCTCCGGCCGGGGTCCAGTGGTTCGACGTGGACTATCCCGAGGTGGTCGAGCTGCGCCGCCGGCTCTATCCGGGACGTCAGGGGTACCGGCTGATCGGCTGCTCGGTCACCGAGCCCGGGTGGCTGCCGGACATCCCCCGGGACCGCCCCGCGCTCCTGGTGGCCGAGGGGCTCACGATGTACCTGACCGAGCCGGCCATGGAGACACTCGTCCACCGCGTCGCCGATCACTTCGGCGCGGGCGGGGAGGCGGCCTTCGACGCGGTCAGCCCACTCGCCGTGCGGTTGCAGCGGCTGAACCGCATCCTGCGGACCGCCGGCGCCACCCTCACCTGGGGGCTCGGCGATCCCCGCCGTCCGGAGGGCTGGGACCCGCGATTCCACCTGATCGATGAGATCTCCGCCGTGGAACTGCCCTGGATCGACCGCCTGCCGTTCCCTTACCGGCTGGCCTGCCGTGTCATGCGGCTGTTCCCTCCGCTGCGCCGCCTGGGCGTACTGGTGCGCTACCAGTTCTCCGGCTGAACCCGCCGGGGCGTCAGGCGCCCTCGATGAGGTGGCGGCGCAGCTCGTCCTCGTGGGCGTCGAGCCAGGCGCCCGCCCTGCGGATGCGCTCCCCCGCTCCCTCGGCCCATCGGCGCGCCCAGTCGCCGCCGAGCGTCAGGGCACGCGTCCGGGTCGCTACGTACGAGCGGCCGAGCCGGGTCCGCGCCGTGTCGATCAGGCGCAGCCGATCCCGTACGGAGAGGCCGTACGCGTCGCAGAAGAGCCGCAACCGGGGGCCGGCGTCCATGCCGCGCTGGCGCGGATCGCGGTCGATGGGGTCGGCGATCGGCGCCCAGTGCCGCAGCGTCGTGACCACGTCGAACAGCCGGGTCGTCGGCCGGGCCAGGTCGAAGTCGATCAGTGCGTACGGCATCGGCCGGCCGGACGGCCCCGGGCGGAAGACGACGTTCTCCGGAGTGACGTCGCAGTGGCCGACCAGCTCCGGCGACTCGTCCGCCTGGGACCCCTGCTCCCAGACCGCGTCCGGCGGCGGGACGAAGCTCTCGGCGGCGTCGTGGAAGCGGCGCAGCAGGCGGGCCAGCGCGGCGAGAGTCTCGTCGGCCACCGCCCACGCGGGCAGCGGCCGGGTGGCCGTCTCGCCGTCGACGAAGGTCAGGATCTCGCGGTCCTGCCCGTCGACTCCGAGCACGCGCGGGGCGCCGTCGAATCCCACGGCCTCAAGGTGCGCGAGCAGGGCGTGTACGGACGGCGAGGCGGCCGTCATGGGGCGCCGCACGGTCGCCCCGACCCGTACGATCCTCTCCTCTTCGGTGCCGAAGGCGATCTCTACGGGGGCCGTGCTGACGAACATAGCCTTCGAGATTAGACCCATCGGTCCGCTGCTGTACCGATTTTCGGTCATGGTGATCCACGCCGTCAGGCCGTGATCGTCCCCGACCTCCCCGTCCGACCAAGGTCAACAAATCGGATGGTCCGGAACCGTCGAGTGTCGGGACGGCGGCCCCACACCCCCGCCACGGAAGATCACCCGGCCGGTCACCCTGGACGGCATGCGCCCGACCGGAGAAATCGCCGGAAAGGCGGGATCGATACAGGAAGAAATATAACGACAAATATCGACCATCCGAATCGTCTCCATTCAACCCCAAAAGCCGCATTGACCTGCATTTAAAGAAATTTACAAGTCAATTGCAAGAACGCCCTCGAAAACTCGCTTCCGGTGACAGCGACCGCGAACGGCGAAGGGGGCGCAAAGGTGAAAACGCGTTCCGGGCACCCGGATCTGCTGCGTGACATCGTCACCGCCGAGATCGTCCGCGCCGGAGGAAACGGCTGGTCGATCGGCCGGGACGACTTCTGGTGCAGGGTCCTGCCGGACGGCCGGCCGATACCCGCGCAGGGGTGGAAACTCCACCTCTCGGCGACGATGCTGTCCGCCCCCGTGGTGCTCTCCTGCGCCGCGCGCGTGCTGGTCGAGGCGGAGTGCGCCTTCAAATTCCCGATACAGCTGAGCGAGTACTGGAAGCTCCTCGAACCCCACTGCGCCCGGGCGCAGGCCGGCAAATTCGTCACGGTTTACCCGCGGGACGACGCGGAGTCGGTGCGGCTGGCCGCGCTGCTGGACGAGGCGACGCACGGCCTTCCCGGACCGGTGATCCTCTCCGACCGCCCGTACCGCGAGGGCGGGATCGTGTACTACCGCTACGGCGCCTTCCGCGGACACCGGGTGCTGGGCAACGACGGCTTCTACGAGGTCCGGCTGCGGACCCCCGACGGTGGTCTCCTGCTCGACGAGCGGCGCCCGACGTTCTCCCCGCCGGCGTTCGCGACCTGCCCGTTCGAGGCCCCGCCGCCCCGGCGGTCCGCCGGTTCGGTGCTGCTCAACGACCGCTTCCTGGTGCGCAAGGCCGTACGGCACGCGAACCGCGGCGGCGTGTACTACGCGGAGGACACCAAGACCGGGCGCGAGGTGGTCATCAAGGAGGGCCGTCCCCACGCCTGCGCGGACCTGCGCGGCGTGGACGCGGCGGGCCGGATCAGGGCCGAGCACCTGCGGTTGCGCGAGCTGGCCCCCAGCGGCGTCGTGCCGGCCGTCGTGGACTTCTTCGAGCAGGGCGGGCACGCGTTCCTGGTGGAGGAGCGCCTCCCCGGCCTCACGCTGCAGCGCTGGGTCGACCGGCACACCGGGCCGCTGGGCGAGACCGGGTTCGGCCTCGACGCGGCGCGCGTGCTGCCCCTGGTCACCCGTCTCCTCGACCTGGTGCGGGCGGTGCACGACCGGGATCGCAGGATCGGCGACCTCTCGCCGAACAACGTCATGGTGCTGCCCGACGGCGAGCTGCGGCTCATCGACCTGGAGCACGCGGCCGCGCCGGGGGACGTCGTCCTCGTCGGAGGCACCGCCGGATATCTGGCGCCCGAGTGCGCCGAGCAGGCCGGGCGGCTCGCGCCCGCACCGGAGGAGAGCGCCGACCGGTACAGCCTCGGAGCGCTGGTGTACCTCCTGGCGGTCGGCGCGCACCTCGACCCGCCCGTCCTCGCCCGGGTCGCCGCGACGGCCGCGGACAACCCCACGCTGGCCCTGCTGCGCCCCCTCGTCGAGGGGCTGGTGGCGGCGGAACCGGAGCGGCGCTGGTCGCTGGACGCCTGCGAGCGCTTCCTGGCCGGACTCACGCCCGGGGACGCGACCCCCACCGGGACGTCCCCGGCGCCGCGCCTGCTGGACCGGCTGGTCGACGACGGGATCGCGCACCTGGTCGAGACGATGGACGCGAGCGAGGGCAGCCCGTCCCCCTGGCCGAACGTCACCGACGACATCGAAGCGGATCCGTGCGCGATCAGCGGCGGGGCGCCGGGCATCCTCGGCGTGCTGACCCTGGCCCTGCCGGCGGCGCCAGTAGAGGACGCGGTCGCCGCCGTCTGCCGGTGGCTGCGGCGGCGGCTGGAGGACGAGGACGTCTGGCGGCCGGGCCTGTACTTCGGGCGCTCCGGGGCTCTGTGGGCGCTCCACGACGCGGCGAGCGCGATCGGCGACGCCGAGACCGCCGGGTTCGCCGCGCGGACGGCGCTGCGGCTCCCCGCCGACGGCCCGAGCCCCGACGTGACCCACGGGCTGGCCGGCTGCGGCCTGGCGGTGCTGCACCTCGCGTCGCGGACCGGTGACCCCGGCCTGCGGGAGCACGCCGTACGGATCTTCGACAACCTGCTCGAGGCGCGCTCGTACCTGGACGGGCACCCGCAGTGGCCGACCCCCGAATCACACGATTCCGGGCTGGCCGGGACGAACCACTTCGGCTTCGCGCACGGCATCGCCGGCATCGGCACCGCCCTGCTGTACGCGGGCCAGGCCCTCGACCGGCCGGACTGGATGGCGGCGGTGGACGAGATCGCCCGGGCCTTCGCCGCGTACGCCGAGGTGGACGGCGACACGGCCTGGTGGCCGACCCTGCGCGACGACCCGGAGACGGCGCGGCCGCGCCGCCCGCACTGGTGCAGCGGCTCGTCCGGCGTCGGCACCTTCCTGGTGCGGCACTGGGCGGCCACCGGCGACCCGGTCTCGCTCGTCCTGTCCCGCAAGGCGGCGGTCGCGGTCCACCGCACGCGTCGGCAGTCGGGGTCGGCGGCCTGCCACGGGCTGCCCGGCGACGGGGAGTTCCTGCTGGACATGGCCGAGCTGACCGGCGAGGAGCGCTACCACCGCTGGGCGCTGGACCTGGCCGGCTGCCTGGAACTCACCGCGGTCGAGCGCACGGGCCGGCTGCTCGTCCCCGACAACCGCGGAGACATCGTTCCGACCTACCTGGGAGGCACGGCGGGCACGCTCGCCTTCCTCCTCCGGCTGCGCCACCGCCACGAGCGGATGTGGCTGCCGGGCACCCCGAGACTCGCCGCTCCCGACCCGGGACGGCGATAACGAGCCGGGCCGCGCAAGGCGACCCGGACCGACAGAAAGGAGAAGGCCATGTCCTTCGACATCCGCGACCTGCAGGAGCTGCCCGAGGTCGAGCCCGCCGACAAGGAGGCGCTGCGGATCACGAACTGCTTCAAGCACGCCGGTTGCACCGACCTCTAAGTCGGCAGCTCTGATCGACTCCGTCGATCATCATGGCCCTGCCCGCCCGTACGGACGGGCAGGGCCATGCCCCTTTTCGCCCGCCATCGCGGGGTTTCCCCAGAGAAGGACAGGTCTCGCCGTGCCCGACCAGCCCGCCCC
>NZ_BBYK01000082.1:18364-34475 GCF_001570365.1 Microtetraspora fusca
CCCCCGCCGATACGGCTTCGCCGTACCCGCCGTCCTCTCCGGCGCCGGGGACCTGGCGCAGGGTCGCGCGGCTGTTCCGGCCCCACCGGGCCGCCGTCCTGCTCGTTCTCCTGCTGGCCGGGGCCTTCGCCGCGCTGAACGGCGTGGTCCCGCTGCTGAGCCAGGTGGTCTTCGACCGGGCGCTCTTCGGGCCCGGCGGCCCGGATCTGCCGCTGCTCGCCGCACTGGCCGGCATCGCGGCGGCGATCGCCTGCGCGGTGGGCGCGGTGGGCCTCGGACAGACCTGGGTGTCGGCCCACATCGCCCAGCGGCTGGTGCATTCGCTGCGGGAGGAGATGTTCGGCCGGCTGCAACGCATGCCGCTCGCCTTCTTCACGACCACCAAGGGCGGCGAGATCCAGTCACGGCTGGCCGGGGACACGACCCAGGTCGAGAACGCGATCAAGGAGACTCTGCCGGAGGTGCTCGCCGGCCTGCTGGGACTGGTCGTGGCGGCCGTCGCGATGGTCTCCCTGTCGCCGCTGCTCGCCGGGGCCGCGGTGGTCCTCGGGCCCGCCGTCCTCTGGGTGTCCGCGCGTTCGGGACGCGCGCTGAAGAGCCTGTCCGCGGTCGGCCAGGAGACCAGGGCCGAGCTCACCTCGATCGCCGCCGAACGGCTGTCCCTCGGCGGTGTCACCCTCGCCAGGGTGCACGGCAGGCGCGCGGACGAGCAGGCCCGGTTCGCCGCCGAGAGCCGCCGGCTGGCGCGTACACAGGTGCGTGCGGCGATGGCGGCCCAGCTCGTGCTGAGCATGGCGCACGTCTTCTTCGTCGTCACCCCGTATCTCGCGTACCTCGCGGCCGGGCTGGCCGACGACATCACTCCGGGCACGCTGGTCGCCTTCGTCGTGCTGCAGTCGCGGCTGTACCAGCCGCTCGGGCAGATGCTGCGGATCTCCACCGACCTGCGCTCCGTCGAGGGAGCCTTCGCGCGGGTCTTCGCGTATCTCGACCTCCGGCCCGAGACCGATCCGGAGGCCGGGACGGTCACGGGGCCGGAGCGCGGGGTGGGCGCGCTGTCCGTGCGGGACGCCGGCTTCGGCTACGGCGCGCCGGGCGAGCGCGACCGGATGGCGTTGCGCGGCGTGAGCCTCGACCTCCCGGCGGGCTCCACCGCGCTGATCGTCGGGCCGAGCGGCTCGGGCAAGACCACGCTCGGCCACCTTCTGGCCGGGCTGCGCCGCCCCGCCGAGGGCGCCGTCCTGATCGACGGGGCGGAGGTGCGCACGCCGCTCCCGGGACGGCTCTGCATCGTGCCCCAGGAACCCTTCCTCTTCCAGGGATCGGTCGCCGACAACCTGCGGTACGCCGATCCGGACGCCTCGCCGGACGACCTGATCCGTGTCTGCCGGATCACCCGCATCCACGAGCGGATCATGGCCGTTCCCGACGGCTACGACGCCCTCGTCGGCGAGCGCGGCGCGCTGTTCTCGGGGGGAGAACGGCAGCGCATCGCCCTGGCGCGCGCCCTGCTGGCCGACGCCTCGGTGCTCGTGCTGGACGAGGCGACCTCCGCGCTCGACCCGCTGACCGAGGCGGAGGTCGTCCAGGCGGTGCTCGCCGAGCGCGCGGGCCGGACGACGGTGATGATCACGCACCGGTTCGGCGTCCTCGACTGCTTCGACACCGTGGTGGCGCTGGACCGGGGCCGCGTGGTGGAGCAGGGCGCCCCGCGTGACCTGCGCGCCGAGCCGCACGGCCTGTACGCCCGGATGGTGCGCGCCCAGACGGGCGCCGGCGCGGCGTCCTGACCGCCGCCCTCCTCGCCCCACCGGCACCTTGCGGCCGCCTTGATCGGCCATGACCAGGACCACGATGTCGTCGGGGCGATCCCCGGATTTCCGGTGGTTTCCTGGGTAGCATTAAAAGAATGTTTGTCCTGTCATCTGGTCAAGGTCTCCCCCAGATAGGCGAACTCGCCCTGGCCATCGTGCTGTCCTCGGCCATCGGCCTCGAACGCGAGCTGCGCTTCAAGAACGCCGGCCTGCGCACGCATGCCCTGGTCGGCCTCGGCGCCGCCCTGTTCATGCTGGTCAGCAAGTACGGCTTCTTCGACGTCCTCGGCGACAACGTCTCCCTCGACCCGTCGCGGGTCGCCGCCCAGGTCGTCACGGGCATCGGTTTCATCGGCGGCGGGCTCATCTTCGTCCGGCGCGACGCCGTGCGCGGGCTCACCACCGCCGCCGTGGTCTGGGTGACGGCGGCGATCGGCATGGCGTGCGGCGCCGGCCTGCCGGTGCTCGCGGTCGCGGTCACCGCCGGGCACTTCCTGGTCATCCTCGGCCTCGGCCTCGTCGTGCGCCGCCTCCCCATGCGCGCCGACACCATGTCCCACCTGCGCCTCGTCTACCTCGACGGAACCGGCACGCTGCGCGACGCGCTCGTGACGTGTACGCGGCGCGGCTTCGCGGTGACCGAGGTCGCCGCGGAGCGGGCCCGCAGCGAGATCCCCGACGCGGGCCGCGCGGACGGGCGCGAGCGCGCCGAGCCCGGCCTGGCGGGCGTGCGCACCGTCGCGGTCACCCTCGGGCTGCGCGGACGCGGCTCGGTCACCGACCTGACCGCGGAACTGAGCGAGCTGCCCGCGGTGCTCGCGGTGAGCGCGGGCGACGGCGCGGACCGCGACTGACGGCCCTCCCCGAACCTCCCGAGTCGTCCCCGGCCGTCCTCCATACGAGCGATCGACCCGCGACCGGCGCCGCGTGAACCCGGAGGCGGCCTCGTGGCGAGACAGGATGTCCCTGTCCCCCACGAAAGGCCGTCCACGTGTCATGGTGCATCCGTTGACCGCGCTGCCGGCGGACCCGGTCCGCGACGCGGACCTCATCGGCGAATCCCGGACCGACCCGGAGGCGTTCGCCGTCCTTTTCGATCGCTATTCCAGCATGCTGTACAGATATGTCTCCCGGCGGCTCGGCCCGGAGGTCGCCGAGGACCTGGTCGGCGAGACGTTCCTGATCGCCTTCGCCCGGCGGGACCGCTACGACGCGGCCTATCACGACGCACGGCCATGGCTCTTCGGCATCGTCACCAAGCTCGTCTCGCGGCACCGCCGCACCGAGGCCGCCCGCTATCGCGCGCTGCTGCGGAGCCCGGCCGACGACGTGGTCGACTCCCCCGACGACCGGGTGGCCGCCGGGGTCACCGCCAGGTCCACCCGCCCGGCGCTCGCCCGTGCCCTCGCCGCGCTGCCCGCGCGTGATCGAGACGTCCTGCTGCTGTTCGCCTGGGGCGACCTGTCGTACGAGGAGGTCGCGCGGGCCCTGGACATCCCGGTCGGCACCGTGCGCTCCCGCCTGAACCGGGCCAGGAAGAAGGTCCGCGCCGCTCTCGGCGACACCAACCCGATGCACGAGGAGGAGTGACCATGGACGACCTGAAGCTGCTCCGCGACCTCGGCCGCGAGCTGGAGCACGAGCCCCCGGCCTCGCTCGCGCACCAGCGTGGGCGTCTGTTCGCCCCCTCCACCCGGACCCGGTCCGCGCGCGCCGGGTCCCGCCGTACCCGCAACTGGACGATGCTCGCCCTGGCGGCCGGGCTCACCGCGGCCGTCGTCACCGTGCCGACCGTCCTGCTCAGCGGATCGGGGACCGGACGCCCCGGCGGCCCCCTCGTCGGGGCGGGTGTGGAGGCGCCCACCGGGCCGCTCAACGTGCTGCTGGTCGGGTCGGACACCCGGGCCGGGAACAACAGGAAGTACGGCCGGCACATGGCCGGCGACGGCGCGCGGAGCGACACGCTGGTCCTGGTGCACCTGGCCGCCGACCGCAGGAGCGCCCAGGCGGTGAGCATCCCCAGGGACTCGATGGTCCGGATCCCCGAATGCCGGGCGAGCGACGGCAGGAAGTTCCCCGCCCACATCGGAATGATCAATTCGGCGTACATGAATGGCGGACTCGCCTGCACCCGCAGGACCATCGAGACGCTGACCGGCGTCACGGTCGATTACGCGATGGCCATCGACTTCTCCGGATTCAAGGACATGATCGACGCCCTCGGAGGCGTGGAGATCACCGTGCCGAAGGCGGTGGACGACCCCAAGGCGAAGCTGCGGGTGCCCGCCGGCCGGCAGGTACTCGACGGCGAGCAGGCCCTCGGGTACGCCCGGGCCCGCTACGGGCTCGGCGACGGCTCCGACCTCATGCGGATCAAGCGGCAGCAGGTGCTGATGCGGGCCATCATCAAGAAGGCCGCTGACCTGCCCGCCGACCCGGTTCGGCTCCCGGCCTTCCTGAAGGCCGTGCAGGCCTCGGTCAAGACCGACGACGGGCTCGGCCTGGAGGAGATGGTCGCCCTCGCCCGCGGCCTGGCGGGGATGAAGCCGAGCGACACCCGCTTCGTCACGGTCCCGTGGACGCCCTACCCGCAGGACCCCAACCGCCTCGTCTGGAAGCAGCCGGAGGCTGACCAGTTGTTCAAGCGGATCGCGAGCGACAGTAAGTAACCGGAGCGCCCCGCGGGCCGGACGGCCGGCGCCACCAGGAGTTCTCCCACGGAGAACCTTCCGGCCCGCGGAGCGTCACACCGAGTTATCGCAAGGAGGTCGCAATTACTGTGAACTTGCAATAAGTTGGGGTGGCGCTCTACCTTCGGCCTCATGAGAAGCGCCCTGACCCGGCTCGCGCTCGTCGCGACCGTCGGCCTGTCCGCCGCCTGCTCGGCCGCCCCCGCCACGGACCGCCCCGCGAGAACGGACACGTTCGTCGCCGGGCTCGGCTCGGAACCCGACTCGCTGAACCCGGTGATCGGATACGCCGCGGACGGCGGATCGCTCATGTTCGACGGCCTGGTCAGCAGGAACGCCGACCTGAGCCTGCGCCCCGCGCTCGCCACGACCGTGCCGGAGGTCAAGGGGAAGGCCGTGTCCTTCACGCTGCGCTCCGGCGTGACCTTCCACGACGGCACCCCGCTGACCAGCAAGGACGTCGCCTACACCTACCGCGCCGTGCTGGACGAGAAGAACGACTCCGCCATCCGGGGCGACTACGCGGCGATAGAGTCCGTCGAGGCCCCCGACCCGGCGACGGTCGTCTTCCACCTGAAGTACCCGTACGCGCCGATCCTGCAGCGGGCCACGCTGGGCATCGTGCCGGACGGGAGCCTGGAACGTTCCGGCTTCGAAGCCAAGCCGGTCGGCAGCGGGCCGTACCGGTTCGTGTCCCGGACCCCGGGCGACAAGATCGTGATGGAGGCGAACCCGTCCTACTGGGGCGGCGTCCCGGCGATCAAGAAGCTCGTGCTGGCGTTCTCCTCCGACGACAACGTGCGGGCCACCCGCATGGCGGCCGGGGAGTTCGACGCCGTCGAGCTGCCGCCCAAGGCCGCCGGGCGGTTCGAGAACACCGACGGCCTGACCGTTCACCGGGTGCCGAGCGCCGACTACCGCGGCGTGATGTTCCCGATGAACGAGCCGGTCACCGGCGACCTGGCCATCCGCAAGGCGGTCAACCTCGCCGTGGACCGGGCCGCCATGGTGAAGACGATCCTCGCCGGGGCCGGCCGTCCCGCGTTCGGGCCGATCCCTCCGGGCACGACCTGGCACAACCCCGCCGTCGAGGGCTCCCCCGCCGCCGACCAGGCCCAGGCCGTACGGGTGCTGGAGGAGGCCGGATGGGCCGCCGGCGCCGACGGCGTACGGGCGAAGAAGGGGACGGCGGCGCAGTTCACGCTGATGTACCCCGCCGGTGACTCACTGCGCAAGGAACTCGCCCTCGCGGTGGCCTCCGACGCGAAGAAGGTCGGCATCGACATCCGGCCGACCGGCCTGGACTGGGACGCCATCGAGCCGCGCATGAGCAAGGACGCCCTGATGATGGGCATGGGCACGCCGTTCGACCCCGACTACACCAACTTCGAGACGTTCCACTCGAAGTTCGCCGGCAAGGGCTTCTTCAACCCCGGCCACTACAACTCACCCGAGGTGGACGCGCTGCTGGAGAAGGGCCGCGAGGAGACCGACCCGGCCGCCCGCAAGGAGGCCTACGACTCCGTGCAGCGGCGCATCCGCGACGACGAGGTCTGGGCGTACCTGGTCTTCCTTGAGCACGTGTACGTCGTGCGCGGCGCGTGGACGGGCGTCGCCCCGAGCGTGGAGGCGCACGAGCACGCGGCCGGCGGCCTGTTCCGCAACCTGGCCGAGTGGAGGCCGGCCGCGTGATCCGCGCGCTCGCCCGGATGGCCGTCTGGCGGCTGGTCTTCGCCGTCCCGCTGCTGCTCGCGGTCACGATCGGCATGTTCGCGCTGGCCAAGGCGTCGCCGTTCGACCCGGTCCGGCAGTATCTCGGCGACCGGGCGCTGACGACGAGTCCCGAGGTCGCCGAGCGGATCCGGGCCAACTGGGGCCTGGACCGCCCGCTCGCCGAGCAGTACCTCACCTGGCTGGGCAACCTGGTCCGCGGCGACCTCGGCGACTCCCGGAGCCTGCACCGGCCGGTCGCCGAGGTGATCGGCGACCGGCTCGGCTGGACGCTGCTCGCGGTCGGCTGCGCCCTCGTGCTGATGCTCGCCGGAAGCCTGGTCGCGGGCGTGCTCGCGGCCTGGCGGCGCGGCTCGTGGCTGGACCGCGCCATCACCGGCACGGCGTACGCGAACGAGGCCGCGCCGGTCTTCTGGACGGGGCTGCTGGTGATCTGGATCTTCGCGGTGAAGCTGCGCTGGCTGCCCTCAGGCGGGCTCACCGACGCCGCCGCGACCACCGTGGAGCCGGGCGACGTGCTGCGGCACATGATCCTGCCGGTGGTGGTGCTGGCGTTCTCCCAGTCGTCCTGGCTGGTGCTGTTCGTGCGCGAGTCGCTGATCGGCGCCCTGCGGGAGGACTTCGTCATCGGGGCGAGGGCGCGCGGGCTGCGCGAGCGCACGGTGATCCTGCGGCACGCGCTGCGCTCGGCGCTGCTGCCGTTCATCACGCTGCTCGGCGCGCGGGTGCCCGAGCTGGTGACCGGGGCGATCCTCGTCGAGTCCGTCTTCTCCTGGCCGGGGGTCGCCTCCGCGTCCGTGCAGGCGGCGCTGTCGGCGGACTTCCCGCTGCTCGCGGCGCTCACGCTGCTCGCCACCCTCGCGGTGCTGGTGGGCAGCCTGCTCGCCGACACCGCGTACGTCTTCGCCGACCCGCGCGTACGGGTCCTGGGGGTGAGCTGATGACGACCGGCACCCGGACGCATCCCTCGACGGGCACGCGTGACCGGCGACGCGGCGGCCGCTCGCGCCGCCTGGCGGCCGTGACCCTGGCCGTGCTCGGGCTTGCCGTGCTGCTGGTCCCGCTGGTCGCCCGTCTCGACCAGAGCCAGGTGGATCTGGCGGCGGCCTCGCTCCCGCCGGGGCTCGCGCACCCGTTCGGCACCGACGAGCTGGGCCGCGACGTGCTGCTCCGCGTGGTGTACGGCCTGCGCGTGTCGCTGCTGGTCGGGCTGGTGGCGGCGGCGGTGTCCGCGACCGTCGGCACCCTGGTGGGGCTCGCCGCCGGGACGCTCGGCGGGACCGCGGACCGGATCCTGATGCGGGTCGTGGACGGCTTCAACTCGGTGCCGCACCTGCTCTTCGGCATCTTCATCGTCGCGCTGTTCTCGCCCGGCGCGACCGCGGTCGTCATCTCCGTGGGGGTGACCCACTGGATGACGGCGGCGCGGATCGTCCGCTCGGAGGTGCTCGCGCTGCGCTCCCGTCCGTTCGTGGACGCCGCGATCTCCGCGGGCTCCGGGCGGGCCAGGATCGTGCTGCGGCACTTCCTGCCCCACCTCGCGCCGCACGTCGCGCTGGCCGCGGTGCTCATGGTCCCGCACGCCGTCTGGCACGAGACCGCGCTGAGCTTCCTCGGGCTGGGGCTGCCGCCCCACCTCGCCTCGCTCGGCAACATGATCAACGATGGGGCTCGGTCGCTGCTCTCGGGCGACTGGTGGCCCTCGCTCTTCCCCGGCCTGTTCATCCTCCTGCCGACGCTGGCGATCTCCACCCTCGCCCAGGGCTGGCGGGACCGGACCGACCCCCGGCGACGATCGGAGCTCCAGCTATGACCGCCCCTTCCCGCCTGCGGGTGGACGGCCTCACGGTCCGCTTCCGCCTCTCCGACGCGACCGTCCAGGCCGTCACCGACGCCCGGTTCGAGGTGCGGCAGGGCGAGTGCCTGGCCCTGGTCGGCGAGTCCGGCTGCGGCAAGTCGGTGATGGCGCACGCCCTGCTCGGCCTGCTGCCGGGCAACGCCGAGGTCACCGGCTCCGCGTGGCTGGAGTCCGGAGACGGGGACGCTGTGGACCTGGTCGCCGCCCCGGAAGAGGTCCTCGCCCGGTCCGTACGCGGACGCCGGATCGGGCTGGTCCCGCAGAGCCCCGCCACGCACCTCACCCCGGTCCGCACCGCCCGGTCGCAACTGGAGGAGGCGCTGCGGGAGCTCGGCAACCCGGCGAGCGCCGACGACCTGGCCGCGCGGGCCGGGCTGAGCCCGGCCGACCTGGACCGCTACCCCCACGAGCTGTCCGGCGGCATGGCGCAGCGGGTCGCCAACGCGCTCGCGGTGGCCGGCGACCCGTGGCTGATCCTCGCGGACGAGCCCACCAGCGGCCTCGACCGGCCGCTCGTGGACGCCACCATGGCCGAGCTGCGCCGCCTCGCCGACGACGGGCGGGCCGTGCTGCTCATCACGCACGACCTGCGCGCCGCCGAGCGGGTCGCCGACCGCGTCGCCGTCATGTACGCGAGCCGCGTCGTGTCGGTCGCCCCGGCCGCGGCGTTCTTCGCCGGGCCCCGTCACCCGTACGCGGCGGGGCTGCTGGACGCGCTGCCGTCCCGCCGGTTCACGCCCATCCCGGGGCGGCCGCCGGAGCTGACCCGACTGCCCGGCGGCTGCGCCTTCCTGCCGCGCTGCGACCGGGCGTCCGCCGCCTGCGAGCGGGTTCCGGAGCTCGCCGAGCCGCCGGAACCCGCGGCTCCGCAGGGGGCCGCGCCCGTCTCACCCGCCGACCGGCAGGAGGTGGCCTGCCACCATCCCCTGAAGCCCTTGGAGCTGGATCGCAATGTTGCGCGCTGACGGCCTGACCGTCGCCTACGACCGCCACCGGGTGCTGGACCGGGTGACGATCTCCGTGCCGCCCGGGGAGGTGACGGGGCTGGCCGGGCCGAGCGGGTGCGGCAAGTCCAGCCTGGCCCGGGTCCTCGCCCTGCTGCTGCGGCCCGCCGCCGGGACGGTCGGCGTGGACGGCGAGGAGATCCGCCGCTGGCGGCACCGGGCCGCCCCCGCCCTGCGCACGAAGATCGCGCTGATCTTCCAGCAGCCGCGGCTCGCGGTCGATCCCCGCTTCACCCTGCTCGACGTCGTCGCCGAGCCGTTGCGGGTGGCACGGCGGCCGCTCGACCGCGCGGAACGGCTCGCCGAGGAGATGGGCCTCACCCCGGACCTGCTGACGCGGCGCCCGCACGAGGTGTCCGACGGGCAGCTCCAGCGGGCCTGCGTCGCCCGCGCGCTCACCCTCCGGCCGCGCTATGTGATCTGCGACGAGATGACCACCATGCTCGACGCCTCCACGCAGGCCCTTCTCGTCGCGCGGCTGGAGGAGTACCGCCGGGAGTCGGGCGCGGGCGTGCTCGCGATCAGCCACGACACCGAACTGCTCGACCGGTGGTGCGGGCCGGGCGCCACCGTCCACCGGCTCGGCCCCGCAGAAGCCGGCCCAGGTCAAGCGGACGGCACGGGCGGCACTTGGACCCGTACGTAGGACCTTCGGATGGATGACGAAGGTCCCTGCCCGGCAAAGGTCCCGGTAGGAGAACGTTTAGGGGGAAATTAGGAGGAAGCCCCCGTGAACGTGCTGGATCTGTCGCGATGGCAGTTCGGGATCACCACCGTCTACCATTTCATCTTCGTTCCCCTGACGATCGGCATGGCCCTACTGGTGGCGTCCATGCAGACCGCCTGGCACATCAGCGGCAACGAGACCTATCTGCGGATGACCAAGTTCTTCGGGAAGCTCTTCCTGATCAACTTCGCGATGGGGGTGGTCACCGGAATCGTGCAGGAGTTCCAGTTCGGGATGAACTGGAGTGACTACTCCCGCTTCGTGGGTGACGTCTTCGGGGCGCCGCTGGCCATGGAGGGCCTGCTCGCGTTCTTCCTCGAATCGACCTTCCTCGGACTGTGGATCTTCGGCTGGAACCACCTGTCGCCCCGATTGCACCTCGCGACGATCTGGCTGGCGGCGATCGGGACCACGCTCTCGGCGTACTTCATCCTGGCCGCCAACTCGTGGATGCAGCACCCCGTCGGCTACCGCATCAACCCGGAGACCAACCGGGCGGAGCTGACCGACATCTGGGCCGTGCTCACCAACTCGACCACGCTGGTGACCTTCCCGCACGTCCTCTTCGGCGCGTTCATCACCGCCGCCGGGTTCCTGATCGGGGTCAGCGCCTGGCACCTCGCCCGCGGCCGCGAGGTCCCGCTGTTCCGCAAGGCGATGCGGATCGGTCTCGCCGTCTCGCTGGCGTCCGGAATCGCCGTCGCTGCGACCGGCGACATCCAGGCCCGCCTGATGACCGAGCAGCAGCCGATGAAGATGGCCGCCGCCGAGGCCCTGTACGAGACGTCCGCGCCCGCGTCGTTCTCGCTGTTCACCCTCGGAACCCCGGACGGCGGCGAGGAACTGTGGAGCCTGCGCGTGCCCAACGTGCTGTCCTTCATGGCCACCGGCGACCTCAACGGCTCGGTCGAAGGCATCAACGACCTGCAGAAGGAGTACACCGCCAAGTACGGTCCGGGCGACTACCGGCCGTCCGTCCCGGTGACGTACTGGACCTTCCGGTTGATGATCGGGTTCGGGGCCCTGGCGAGCCTGCTCGCGCTGGTCGGCCTCTGGCTGACCAGGAAGGGGCGGACTCCGGGCAGCCGCTGGTTCTACCGCGCCGCGCTCGCCGCGATGGCGCTGCCGTTCCTCGCGAACGCCGCCGGATGGATCTTCACCGAGATGGGCCGCCAGCCCTGGACGGTGTACGGGGTGCTGCGGACCGCGGCCAGCGTCTCCCCCGGTGTGGACGTGGCCACCGTGGCGATCTCCCTGGCCGCCTTCACCGTGGTCTACGCCGTACTGGCCGGGATCACCGCGGTCATCATGGCGCGGCACGTCAAGGCGGGGCCGCCCGACCTGACGGCGCCGAAGGAAGCCGCCGACCCCACCATCCCCGCCCTGACCTACTGAGGAACACGTCATGGAACTCACCACCGTCTGGTTCGTCCTCATCGGGGTGCTGTGGACCGGCTACTTCGTTCTGGAGGGCTTCGACTTCGGCGTGGGCGTCCTGCTGCCGATCCTCGGCCGGGACGACACCGACCGCCGCATCATGATCAACGCGATCGGCCCCGTATGGGACGGCAACGAGGTCTGGCTGCTGGTGGCGGGCGGCGCCACCTTCGCCGCCTTCCCTGAGTGGTACGCCACCCTGTTCAGCGGGTTCTACCTGCCGCTGCTGCTCATCCTGATCGCGCTCATCGTTCGCGGCGTCGCGTTCGAGTTCCGCGGCAAGCACGACTCCGACCGGTGGCGGCGCGGCTGGGACCGGGCCATCTTCTGGGGGTCCCTCCTCCCCGCCTTCCTGTGGGGCGTCGCCTTCGGCAACATCGTCGCCGGGGTGCCGATCGACGCGCAGCACATCTACACCGGGAACCTGTTCACCCTGCTCAACCCGTACGCGCTGCTCGGCGGGCTGGTCACCCTCGGCCTGTTCCTGCTGCACGGGGCGGTCTTCCTGTCGCTGAAGACCGACGGCGACGTGCGGACCCGTGCCCGCGCCCTGGCCCTGCGGATCTCCCCCGCCGTCGTCGCGGTCGCCGCGGCGTTCCTGGTGATCACCCAGATCATGCACGGCAAGCCGCTCACCTGGGTCACCACCGCGCTGGCCGCCGGCGCGCTGATCGGCGGGGTCGTCGCCGCGGTCCGCGGCAGGGAGGGGTGGGCGTTCACCGGCACGGCGGTCACGATCGTGCTCGCCACGGCCACGCTCTTCCTCGACCTGTGGCCGAACGTCATGCCGTCCAGCACCTCGCCGCTGTACAGCCTCACCGTGACGAACGCCGCCTCCTCGCCGTACACGCTGACGGTGATGACGTGGGTGGCGGCGATCTTCACCCCGGTGGTGCTCGGCTACCAGGCCTGGACGTACTGGGTCTTCCGCAAGCGTCTGACCCGTACTCCCATCGCCCAGTGACCGGGGACGGCCTGCGGAAAGAGGGGCCGGGAGACGCCTTCACGGGCCGTCTCCCGGCTTTCCCCGTCTCGTGGGGTGTCCATGAACCACGTGAACGTTCGCGGGACAGCCACCAGTGGGCCGTCCTTCGGCCGTCAGGCTCCGACGCCCCGGGCCTGGGCGTCGGAGACCACGGCCTCGGCCTGCTCGCGGCCCTCCCAGCCCCAGGTGTCCACGCTCTTGCCCGGCTCCAGATCCTTGTAGACGTCGAAGAAGTGGGCGATCTCGTTCAGCACGTGCTCGGGGACGTCCTCCCTGTTCTGGAGGCGCTCGTAGCGGCTGTCGTCGGCCGGCACGCACAGCACCTTCGCGTCCGGCCCCATCTCGTCGTGCATCCAGAAGACCGCGACCGGGCGGACCCGGATCACGCAGCCGGGGAAGGTCGGCATCTCGCCGAGAACCAGCACGTCCAGCGGCTCGCCGTCCTCCGCCACGGTGCCGGGCAGGAAGCCGTAGTCGTAGGGGTAGGACGTCGCGGTGAACAGCATCCGGTCCAGGCGGATCCGCTGCCGGACGGCGTCCATCTCGTACTTGTTGCGTGAGCCGCGCGGCGTCTCCACCATCACGTCGAAACGCACCTCATGCCCCCTTCCCGGGGACGGCCGCTCTCCCAATCGTACGGCTGAGCAGCGCGGACGCTCCGTGACGGCCGGGGCCGCGGAGGCTTACCGGTGGGCGATCAGCACCGCGTGGTGCTCGGCCCCCTCGGGGCCGTCCGGGTCGGCGTGGACGGTGGCGGCCCGCAGCCGGGGCAGGCCGTGGATGAGCCGGTGTTCGGCCTCGACCGCGACCGCGTGCGCCTCCACCAGGGACAGGCCGGGATCGAGCACGATCTCGACCTCGGCGCGCAGCGCGTGCCCGATCCAGCGCAGTCGCACCGCGCCGGCCCGCCGTACGCCCGGGACCTCGGCGAGGAGGCGCTCGGCCTCCTCGACCAGGGCCGGATCGACGGCGTCCATGAGGCGGTGCCAGATCTGCCGGGCCGCGTCGCGCAGCACGAAGCAGATCGCGCCCGTGATCAGCAGGCCGACGATCGGGTCGGCGAGCGGCATGCCCATCGCGGCCCCGCCCGCTCCCACGAGCACGGCCAGGGACGTGTAGCCGTCGGTCCTGGCGTGCAGCCCGTCCGCGACCAGCGCCGCCGAGCCGATCTCCCGGCCGACCCTGATGCGGTAGCGGGCCACCCACTCGTTCCCGGCGAACCCGACGAGGCCGGCGGCGGCCACCCAGCCCGCCGCCCGGATGTCCTGCGGGTCGGCCAGCCGCCGGATCGCCGCGTAGCCCGCGAGCGCGGCGGACACGGCGATGACCAGCACGATGATCACACCGGCCAGGTCCTCCGCCCTGCCGTAGCCGTACGTGAAGCGCCGGGTGGCCGCGCGCCGCCCCAGCCAGAAGGCGATCCCGAGCGGGAGCGCGGTCAGGGCGTCGGCGACGTTGTGCAGGGTGTCGCCCAGCAGCGCGACCGACCCGGAGAACGCCACGATCACCGCCTGGACGGCGGCGGTCACCGCCAGCAGCGCGAACGAGACGGCGAGCGCCCGCGTCCCGCGGGCGCTCGACTCCAGGGCCGCGTCGGTCTTGGCGGCGCTGTCGTGGGTGTGCGGCACCATGACATGGCGCAACCGGGCCGCCCACGCCGCGAACCGTCCGCCGCCCGCCCCGTCCCGAGACCCATGCCCGTGGCCGTGACCATGCCCCTGACCATGCCCATGCTCATGCCCGTGGCCCGGGTCCGGCCCGCGCCGGTCATCGTGGGCACGGCCGGAGGGGTGGCCGTGGTGGTGATCCTGACCATGGTGCAGCTCGGACATGCGCGCCTCGCTTGCGTCGGACGGCTCTCCGGCCGACTATATGTATTCATGTACGCACGCGACAACGAATCAGGTACGAGCTTGTCGCAGGAGCAACCGGACCGCGCCCGGGTGGAGGCGGCGGTCGCCGCGTTCCGCATGCTCAGTGACGCGACCCGGCTGCGCCTGATGTGGCTGCTGGCCTCCGGGGAGTACGACGTCTCGTCGCTGGCGCGGATGGTGGCCGTGGCGCGCCCCTCGGTCTCCCAGCACCTCGCCAAGCTGCGCATGGCCGGGCTGGTGCGCACCCGCAGGGACGGCCGCCGCGTCCTCTACCGGGCGACGGACGCGCACGTCCGCACGCTGATCGCCGAGGCGCTCTCGCACGCCGATCACGAGGTGTCCGGCACACCACGCCACGACTGAGCTCCCCGGCCCCCGCCAAGCCGCCGCGTGTTTGTGCTCAGTCGCTGATTTTGATCTGGTGGATCCTCCTTGGCGACTGTCACTCCGAGGTCATCATCGGTGTCGCGGCGGAGGCCATCGGGGCGAAGCCGAGATCGGCCAGCGCGGCCGCGCCACGGCCGGCGTGGTCGCCGCCGGCGAGCACCAGGGTGCGCAGCGACTGATAGCGGCAGCCGGCGGCGTCGAACGCGTCCACCGTGGCGAGCAACCGCTCCTGGTCCTTGTCGAGCAGCGCTTGGGCCCGCTCCA
The DNA here is from genome assembly GCF_001570365.1 of Microtetraspora fusca. Lineage (GTDB taxonomy): Bacteria > Actinomycetota > Actinomycetes > Streptosporangiales > Streptosporangiaceae > Microtetraspora > Microtetraspora fusca. Next base: position 33,136 of record NZ_BBYK01000082.1, read on the forward strand.
CGATGGCGGTGACGACCGGGTTGCCGGCCACGACGGTCCGAGCCTCGGCCACACGGTCACGAGCGTCGGGGCTCCCGGCGAGCACGGCGGCTTCGGCGCGCAGGGCCACATACCAGTGAAGCCAGATCCAGGTGACCCATTGCCACACCTGGCCGGGCTCAGGCGCCATCCGCTCCAGCGCCTGCGGCGCCTGCCCGCGGTGGAGCAGAAGCATCGCGTCGAAGACCGCCCCGTAGCCGTAGGTATTGCCCGGTGAGGAGTCGAGTTGATGCAGCACCGCGCTCCATTCGCGCCGGGCATCCTCGTCGTCGCACAGGCCGTGGATCGTCGCCACCGCGGCCACCGGCGGACCGAGGATGGACCTGGCGGGGCCGCCGGCCCGCTGCCACGCGTCGAGGAACCGAACGCTGCCGGTGAGCACCTCGTCGAGGTTGCCGGCGAACGTGTCGGCCACAAGGAGCCAGCCCGTGGCGCGATGGCCGACCTCCGCCAGCAGCGGATGATCCGCCAGTCGCCGTGCCCATCGGCGGGCACCGGGCAGGTCCCCCGCGCCGAGGTCGGCCTCGGTGACCTCACCGAGTGCCTCGATCAGCTCGTGAGTGCATGCCGGGGTATCCGGTGTGGACGAGAGCAGAGTGATTCGACGCCGGGCCGTGTCCGCGGCGGCGAACGTGTCACCGGCCCAGCTCTGGGCGCAGGCGAGCGTATCCAGCGCGGCGGATTCGGCGAGCGGGTCACCCGTGCGGTGAGCGAGTTCGACCGCTCGTTCGGCACGCGCGATCGTCACCGGGACCCCGTTGTCGTCTGGGCCCTGTGCGGCGCCCATTGCGTCGGCGAGCGCCCGCCCGGCCTCGGCCAGCGCCACCGCTGCCCGGGCGGCCGGGTCGTCGCCGGCCAGCTCCCGGGCCTGGGTGATGAGTGCGATCGCCTCCTGCTGTGGCAGCTTCCGTACGAACTTGCCGGAGAACCGGTAGGCGTTGGCGGCGGCGGTCGCCAGGTCACGGGCGGCGCCGGCGGTGTCGCCGGACCTGCGGGCGGCGTCCGCGGCGGCGCGGTGCAGGCGGTCCATGTCATCGCCATGCATCCGGCAGCCGGCCACGGCCGCGGCCTGCCTGAGCATCGACGCGGAGGCGGCGGGGTCGTCGGCGAGCGCGGCCGCCTGCTCATAGCGCCCCTGCGACTCACCGATCAGGTTACGGGTGAAGGTCAGCTCCGCCAGGCGCCGGGCGAGATCGTACGCGTCCGTGCGCTGCTCCGGCCTGTCGGCCGCCCACACCAGGGCCGCGCGCAGGTCATCCGCGACCAGGTCGAACCGGGCCCGCCAGTCCTGGCGGGCCACC
>NZ_BBYK01000082.1:34495-53149 GCF_001570365.1 Microtetraspora fusca
GGGCCACCGCCAGACCGGCCGCCTCGGCCAGGCACCAGCGAAGGTGCCGGGACCGAGCGTCGACCAGCTCACCGGCCTCGGCCAGCCGCTCCGTCGCGTACTGGCGGATGGTCTCCAACGCCTGGTACTCCGTACCGCCCGGGGACGCCGTCACCACCAGCAGGCTCTGTTCGGCCAGCCGGGCCAGGCCGTCGGCGACCAGGCCTTCCTCGGATCCGGCCACCTCCGCCGCCGCGGCAGCGGTGAACGGCGCCACGAACACCGACACCCGGCGCAGCAGCGCCCGGTCGGCCGGCTCCAGCAGGGCGTGGCTCCAGTCCAGCGCCCCCCGCACGGAACGGTGCCGTTCATCCGCGCGGGAGCCGCCGGTGAGCATCCGCAGCGGATGGGACAGGGCGGCGGTGATGCCATCGAGCCCGAGCGTGGGATACCGGGCGGCGGCCAGCTCGATCGCCAGCGCCATTCCATCCAGCCGCGCGCAGATCGCGGCGATCTGGTCGCGCAGCGGAGGGTCCATCGGCCGGCCGACCGCCGCCGCCCGCTCCATGAACAACGCGACCGCGTCCGACTCACCGTCGACGGCCAGCGACAGCGGCGGGACCGGATACACCCGCTCGAACGGCACCATCAGCCGTGCCCGGCTGGTCGCCAGCACCGTCAGTCGAGGGCACGCCGCCAGCAGCCGCTCGAGAAGCAGCGCCACCCCGTCCACCACGTGCTCGCAGTTGTCCAGCACCAGCAATGCATGACGGTCGGCCAGCGCGGCGACCACGGACTCGGTCATGTCCCGGCCGGGCTGCTCACCCAGGCCGAGCGCCCCGGCGACCGCGGTCGCGATCATCCCCGGATCGGTGACCGGGACAAGGTCGGCGAACCACACCCCGTCGGCGTACTCACCGGCTGCTTGCGCGGCCACCGCCAACGCCAGCCGGGTCTTGCCCACGCCGCCGGGACCGACCGCGGTCACCTGGCGGTGCGCCCTGATCATCTCGGTCAGCTCGGCTCGCTCGCTCACCCGGCCGACGAACGAGGTCAGCAGGGCGGGCAGAACCGGCGCCGGACGAGACGGGCCGGCGCCGACCGGCTCGGGCGCGCGCTGGGCGAGCGCCCGCCGATCCGGCACCTCCAGCTTGCGCAGCAGCGAGGAGACATGACTCTCCACCGTACGCACCGAGATGCACAGTCGCGCCGCGATCTCAGCGTTGCTGAGGTGCGCGCCGATCAGCTCCAGCACCTCGGCCTCTCGAGGTGAAATATCCACCATCAATACCACTTGCCTAGTTTGCCGTATCCCGCTTCGTCCCCATCCGCAGTGGCCACCGTGCGCGATCCGTGCCGTCGATCCGTGCCGTCGATCCGTGGAAGGTTCCGTGGCCGCCACGGATGCGGAGCGGCCCGGCCGGACGAAAAGCTGTGACTACGCACAAGGCGGGTCGATACGGCCCACGAATACAGGAGCGATCATGACCGGCTCTTCCACTCAGGGAATCAAGACCGTGCTGCACCCCGTGTCCGACCTGGCGAAGGCCAAGGCGGTGTACGCGGCCCTGCTCGGTGTCGCGCCGCAGGCCGACTCGCCCTACTACGTCGGCTTCGAGTCCGAGGGTCAGCACATCGGGCTGGTGCCGGGCGGTGGACCGCAGGGCATGACGTCGCCGGTGGCCTACTGGCACGTATCGGACATCGAGGCGAAGCTGGCCGAGGTGACCGCCGCGGGGGCCACCGTGAAGGAGGCAGCGCACGATGTCGGTGGCGGTCGCCTGGTGGCCACCGTCATCGACCCCGACGGCAACGTCCTCGGGCTGATCCAGGACCGCTGAGCGGCGATCTCGACGGCATCGTCACGCAAGTACAGGCCGGTGGTGCCGCATCCGCCGCGCCGCCGCCAGGCTTGGCGCGAGAAGAACGAACCGCCCGACCGCCGGCCGACGCGCGATCAGGAGCCGCCGGTTGCTCTGACGCATCGGCCATAGGCGCCGACTGGTCGAGGCTCCACGGTCCGGTGACACCGGCCCGAACAGAGGACCTGAAGGTCCCTCCTCACGATTCCACCATCAAGATCCTCAAGGGAGTAATCTGCCATGAGCAGCACCGAAAGCACTTACCGCGGATTCACGGCCGAGGAGCGGGCCGCGATGAAGGAGCACGCCCAAGAGCAGAAGAAGGCGGCGCGCCGTAGCGCACGTGCGGACAAGGCGGCGCAGGAGCAGCAGGACGTACTCGCGAAGATCGCCGAGATGCAGGACTCGGACCGGCTCCTCGCCGAGCGCGTCCACGCCATCATCACCACCAGCGCCCCGGACCTCGCGCCGAAGCTCTGGTATGGCATGCCCGCCTACACGCTGAACGGCAAAATCGTCTGCCATTTCCAGGGCGCGGCGAAGTTCAAGACGCGCTACGCGACGCTCGGGTTCAGCGATCAGGCGAAGCTGGACGACGGCACGATGTGGGCGGCCGCTTTCGCCCTGACCGAGATGACGGCCGAGGTGGAGGCGCGGATCAGTGCGCTGGTGAAGCAGGCGGTGAGCTGAGGCGCGCCCAGGACCACAGCATGTTCTGTGGTCTGAAGTGTGAGCGCATGGCTGGTGAGCCAACGCCTGATGCTCTCCACGAGTGTGACGGCGCCACGGGCGAGCGCCCGTATGACTGGGCGCTCGCCACGGTGGCCTTCGAGGACGAGCCCGGCTACCGGCGTCGGCTGCTGGTCCGCGGCCACGCACGCTCCCAAAGCCCAAGGGGCCGGTTCGCCTCACACCAGCGGAAATCCCCCACCTGCTCAGCCACGCTCTTGCTGTACGCCGACGACGCCACCAAGAGCGCGCCCGAGCCGGCGTATGTCACTAACCCGCCTGGTGCACCTGATCTCGATGAAGGGCGGGGCGCAGCCGTCCGGCACGGTCGAGCCGCCGTATCGCGTACGCCGAGGCGAGCCCGGCGGCCAGCAGGAGCAACCACGGCAGCGCGGGGACGCCATGCGCGGCCCCCACATCGATGGCCCAGCCGCTGGCCAGGTTGCCGAGCAGGATGCCGACCCCTGAGAAGGCGTTGTAGAGCCCGTAGTAGGTGCCCGTCAGCTCCGTCCTCCCCAGGGTCGAGATCATCGCCATCTCGAACGGGAAGATCAGCATCCCCGCGGCGGTGAGCAGCATCGCGCTGACCACCGCGGGCGCCGCCCCCAGCCCGTACGGCAGGCGCTCGGGTTGGGCGGCGAACTGGCTCGCGAGCAGCACGGGCACGAAGGCGGCGCCCATGACCGCGAGCCCGCGCGCGATGGCCTGCTCCGGCCGCCACCGGCGCGAGGCGAAGGCGGTGAGACGGACCTGCCCGATCACCGCGAGCAGCGCGGTGAAGGTGTACATCACGGCGATCGCGGCCTGCCCCCCGCCCGCGCGGCCCAGCTCCAGTGGGAGCCCCAGATAAACCTGATACGAGAGCGCGTACGACACGAACATGGCCGCCGAGAAGGCCACGAACGGCCGGTTCGCGAGCACCTCCTTCCAGTCGGCGGGCACCGGGCGGCCCGTGCCCTGCGCCGTGCCCCGCCGCGAGGGCAGCCTGCGCGCCTGCAGCAGCGTCAGCACCGCGAAGACGACCGACGCCGCCAGGCAGGCGAGCCGGAAGTCGACCGCGACGAGCAGCACGCCGACCAGCGGCCCGGCCAGGATCCCCGCCTGGTAGAAGACGTTGAACAGGGCGAACGCCTCGACCTTCCGCTCCCCCGCCTCGACCGCGATGTAGGCGCGGACCGCCGGGTTGAACAGCGCCCCGGCGAGGCCGGTCAGCACCGAGGCGACCACGAGCGCGGGCACCGACGTCGAGACGCCGAACAGCGCGAACCCCACGGTGCGCAGCCCGCACCCCGCCATGATCAGCGGCTTGTAGCCGTACCGGTCGCACAGGGTGCCGCCGATCGGGAACATGCCCTGCTGGCTCAGGTTGCGCAGGCCGAGCAGCAGCCCGGTCAGCCAGACGGCCAGCCCGAGCCGTCCCGACAGGTGGTCGGCGAGGTACGGCACGAGCATGTAGAAGCCCAGGTTGATGCCGAACTGGTTGACCATGAGGAGCCGCACGGCCGGACCGAACGACGTGAACCGCGCTCTCATACGGCGGCTCCCAGCGGGTCGACCACCGTCGAGCAGCGGGTCCATCGGATGACTTCCCGCTCGGCCGGGTGGGAGATCACGTCCGGATCGTCGGCCGGGACGACGCCGAGCAGGCCGTTGGCCGCGCAGTACTCGTCGTCGAAGACCGTGTTCCAGTACCGCCAGGGGCCGTCCGGGAAGACCGCCACGATCGAGGTCCCCTTGGGCGAGGTCCTGGCCACCCAGTCGGCGACCAGCGCGACCGCGCCCGCGCTCCACCCGCCGGTGGCGTAGTGCGCGGCGGCGAGCGCCCGGCAGGTGTGCACCGCCTCCGCCGGGTTGACCCAGTGGACCTCGGAGAACGCCGCGTAGTCGACGTTCCGCGGGTGGATGCTGCTGCCGAGCCCGCGCATCAGCCGCGACCGGGCGGGCTGCCCGAAGATCGTCGAGCCGATCGTGTCCACCCCGACCAGCGAGACGTCGGGGAAGGTACGGCGCAGCGCCCGCAGGATCCCCGCGCTGTGCCCTCCCGTGCCCACCGAGCAGACGAGGACGTCGATCAGCGGGAGTTGCGCCACCAGTTCGGCGGCGAGCGTGGCGTAGGCCGCCACATTGTCCGGATTGTCGTACTGGTTCGGGCAGTAGGCGTCGGGCAGCTCGGCGAGCAGCCTCCGGACCCGCTCCTTGCGCGCCTCCTGCCAGCCGCCGGTCGGGTGCGGCTCGGTCACGATCTCCAGGCGGGCGCCGTACGCCCGGAGCAGCCGCGCCATGAGCGGCTCCAGGCCGGGATCGGCGACGAGCGTGACCGGGTGGCCGTGGACGATGCCGGCCAGCGCCAGGCCGAGCCCGAGCGTGCCGCTGGTCGACTCGACGATCGTGCCGCCGGGGACCAGCTCGCCGCGCCGCCGGGCGCAGCGCACCATGTTGAGCGCCGGGCGGTCCTTGATGCCGCCCGGGTTGAACCCTTCCAGCTTCGCCCAGAAGCCCCGCCCCGGAGCCGGGCCACGCGCGGGGATCCAGGTGACCGGCGTGTCGCCGACCCGGACGTGCGCGTGGACGTGTGACGGGACGTACGGCTGCCGCGTCGGCGCGAGGCCGTCGAACGCGGGCAGCGTGGAACCGACGAGAGAATTCACTCTTGACCAACCCACCAAAGGTCCGCGGCGCCCCCTCCCGGGGCGCCGGATGATGTCGTCTGCGCTTCCCCGCGCGAGGTTCCTCGCGCGGAACGGTGGGCCTATATGCGCAGCACGCAGAGCGCGAGCCGGTCGTCCCGGCACGGTACGCGGAGCGACGGCGGAGGCGCGGGCCGGGACGGAAGGCGCGGCGCGACCGGCAGGACGACCACGGCGGGCGCCGCGGTGTGGAGGGGGTCGTAGCCGTCCAGGGCGCGGGACCATAGCGCCGCACCCTCGTCGCAGCACTCGGAGTGGTGGGGCAGGTCACCGCAGGAGCCGCCGTCGGGACAGGGCGTCCCGGCGGCGACGTGGTGGTGATGGACGTGATGCCCCCGGTCGAGCGTGCAACAGGAGGCGGCGTACACCGAGAAGAGCCCCAGCGCCGCCACCACGACGACGAGCATCCGGCTCACCCGCGCCCAGGCGGGGCCGCGAGATGGCACGGCGGCGGCGTCCTGGGAAGTCCTGTCACACATCGCGGGAAGATGTGCCCAGGTCACAGCGCCTTCCATGCGGGCGACACACATGCGGGAGGCGCCGCGGCCCGACAATTTACCTCTCCATCGCCGTACGCCCGGGACGTCCCCGCGGGCTCCCCCGGGCGTTCAGGCGGGACGTCAGGCGGAGAACCGCCCGGCGACGTCGCGTACGGCGAGCGCGAGCAGATCGACGTCGTCGCGCGAGGTGAACAGCGCGGGGGTGACCCGGACGCAGTCGCCGCGCGCGGGCCCGCCGCGCCGGACGGTGAAGATGCGGTACCGGTCGAAGAGGTGGTCGCTGATCGCCACGTTGTCGGCCTCGGACACCCGCCCGCTGATCCGGAACGCCGTGATCGTCCCGTACATGGGCGGCTCCTCGGGCGTGAGGATCTCCACGTTCGGGATGTCCCGCACCTGGTGGACCCAGCGGTCGCGCAGGTAGCGCAGCCGCGCCTGCTTGACGGCGGCGCCGAGCGCGTCGTGGAAGTCCAGCGCGGTCGGGATCGACAGCACCGGGGCGACGTCCATGGTGCCGGAGTGGACGCGGGAGCGGATGTCGTCGGCCGGATACGTCTCGTCGTCGTAGGCGAGGTCGACGTCGTCCAACCGGCCGCGGCGGATGTAGAGGAACCCCGAGCCCAGCGGCACGCCCATCCACTTGTGCAGCGAGAACGCGGCGAAGTCGGCTCCGAGGTCGTCGATGGTGAAGTCGAGGTGCCCCCAGGAGTGGGCCGCGTCCACGATCACGTCCACGCCCCGCTCCCGGGCCATCGCGACGATCTCCCGCACCGGCAGGACGAGGCCGGTCCGGTTGTTCATGTGGCTGAGCAGCAGCAGCCTGACGTTCGGATGGTCGCGCAGCGCCTGCGCGTACGCGTCCAGGGTGGCCTGGCGGGTCGGCGGCTCCGGGACGACCATGCGCTCCACCCGGACGCCCCGCCGGTCCGCGAGCCAGTTCATCGCGTACTGCGCGCTGTGGTAGTCGAGGTCGGAGTACATGACCGAGTCGCCGGGGCGCAGCCGCCGGTAGCCCCCGATCAGGTTCTGCAGCGCCTCGGTGCCGCACCGGGTGAACGCGATCTCCTCCCTGGCCGCGCCGAGCGTCTGGGCGACGCGTCCCCTGATCTCGTCGGCCCGCGGCTTGTACTCGGTGCGCAGCAGGTAGGAGTTGCGCTCGTTCAGGTGGTCGACGTCGCGGTGGTACTCCCGGCGGACCGGCTCCGGCATGATCCCGTAGTAGCCGTTCTCCAGGTTGACGAAGTCGGAGCTGACCCGGAACTGACGCGCCACGTTCCGCCAGAAGCCCTCGTCCTCCGCCAGGCGCTCGGGCGGGACGCCGGCCGGCGCGGCGACGAGGTCCGGGGACGCCCGCGCGGCGGCCGGAGGCGGCACAGGTGGCGGCGCGAACGTCCTCGTGAGGGACTGCGGCTGGGTGAGGGGCACGGCCAGCGCGCCGAGCCCGGCCACCATCTGTCGCCTGGACATGACCATCGGATTCCTCCCCCGCACGGCGGCTGCGTCGGAACGCAGAGATCGCGTCCCAGTCTGCGGGGGACGCGTGCCGGCGATCGGCATCCCCGCCGGGGCAGGCGTGGCGTGCCCGTCACTGCGCCCGTCAGAGGGGCCCGGCGAAGACCACGATCTCGTCGATGTCCCCGGCGGGGGTGACGTGGACGACGTCCGTGCCGGACAGGAGGACCCGGCCCTCGGCGTCCTCGTAGCACCAGCCGAACCGGGCCCACTCGCCCGGCGCGTCCACGCGCGTGGTCCGCACCATGCGGCAGGGCCCCGACGGGTGCCTGCGCACCACCTCGGTGATGAAGTCCGTCACGGCGTCGCGGCCGACCCCGCGGCCGAGCGGCCCCAGAAGACGACGTCGGGGGCGAGCGCGCGGCTCAGCAGCGTGGCCCGCTGGTCGGGATCGGCGGTCTCGGTCGCGGCGATGAAGGCGTCGATGGCCTGGGTGTGAAGTGTCTCGTCCGTCACCCCGCGATCGTAGGTCAACCGCGCGGCCGGACGGCGTGCGCCGTCACGCGCCGGGCGGCAGCGTCCGGAGGCCGTCGGGCACGCCGCCCTCGATCAGGCGGGCCAGCGCGTCGGTGTCCATGTGCCGCTCGACGAGGTCGCCGAGGGCGTCCAGCCGGGCCTCGCGGAGCGCGGAGAACGAGGTGTCCGGCGCGGGCGTGAAGTCCCGCCCCGCGACGGCCGCGACGTCGGCGAGGAAGGCCCGGCGGAACGCGTCGTTCTCCAGCGCGCCGTGCCAGGTCGTCCCCCACACCGGGCCGAGGCGGCAGCCGTCGAGGAACGGCTCGGCCCGCCGCTCCCCGTTCCCGGCGGACGCGGCCGAGGGCGGGTCCACCGTCACCGTGCCGTGGTGGATCTCGTACGCGGAGACGCGGCAGCCGTACGCCTCGCCCACCGGCCGGGACAGGGTCTTCTCGGGCGCGAACTCGACCGACGCGGGCAGCAGGCCGAGGCCCTCCACCAGCCCGGCGGCGGACTCGACGTCGTCCCTGATCGTCCGGGTCAGCATCTGGTAGCCGCCGCAGACTCCGAGGACCGGCCGCCCCTTGGCCGCCCGCTCCCGTACGGCGTCCGCCAGTCCGGTCGAGCGCAGCCAGGCGAGGTCGGAGACGGTGGCGCGGGAGCCGGGCAGGACGACCAGGTCGGCGTCGTCCAGCTCGGCGGCCGAGGTCACGAAGCGGACGACCACCCCGGGCTCACCGGCCAGCGCGTCCACGTCGGTGAAGTTGGAGATCCGGGGCAGCCGGACGACGGCCACCCGCAGCGTTCCCCGTCCGAACGCCGTCGCGACCGTCGGCGGCCGGTTGTCCAGGGCGAGCGAGTCCTCGACGTCCATCCACAGGCCGTTCAGCCACGGGAGCACGCCGTAGACCTCGCGACCGGTCAGGTCGCGGAGCATGTCGAGCCCCGGCTCCAGCAGCTCGCGGGCTCCCCTGAACTTGTTGACGACGAACCCGGCGACGAGCGCCTGGTCGGCGGCGTCGAGCAGGGCGAGCGTGCCGTACATGGCGGCGAAGACGCCGCCCCTGTCGATGTCGCCGACGACGACGACCGGCAGCCGGGCCGCCTGGGCCAGGCCCATGTTGGCGATGTCACCCCGGCGCAGGTTGATCTCGGCCGGGCTGCCCGCGCCCTCGCAGACCACCACGTCATATTCGGAGCGCAGCCGGTCGAGCGACTCGACGGCGATCGCGCGCAGCCGGTCCTTGAGCGCGCCGTACTCCATCGCGTCCACGTCGGCCATGGGACGGCCGAGCACGACCACCTGGCTGCGCCGGTCGCTGCCAGGTTTGAGGAGGATCGGGTTCATGTCGGCGGTCGGCTCCAGGCCGCACGCGGCAGCCTGGACCGCCTGCGCGCGGCCGATCTCGGCGCCGTCGCCGGTGACGAACGAGTTGAGCGACATGTTCTGCGCTTTGAAGGGCGCGACCCGGACGCCCCGCCTGGCCAGCCACCGGCAGATTCCGGCGGTGACGACGCTCTTCCCGGCGTCCGAGGTGGTGCCCGCGACCAGCAGCGCGCCCTTCAACCCGTCCTCCTCGCGATCGGAAGTGCTCACGTTATCGCCCGGGCCCGCGTCCCCGGCGGGGCGGGCCGTGGGTGGATCGCGCCTCCACCCGGCCGGTGTGACGGTCAGCGCCAGGTGGCGTTCTTCAGGACGGTGGCCAGGCCCGGCGTGTTCCACTGGTCGACGATCAGGATCCGCTCCTTCGCCAGATACCACTCGCGCTGGCTGAACGTTGACTTCTGCTCTCCGTTGTCGTAGCGGACGCACCGGCCCGGCCACACCCGGTAGTGGGCCTTGTGCCCCACGCCGACGGCGCGGTAGCCGACCGCGACCGCCTTGCCGAGGACCTGGCCGAGCGAGGGGTCGGTGGCGCACGGCGGGACGTCCACCGCCGGATAGAACGGCCCCTGGTTCGGGTTGTACGGCTGGAAGCCCTCGCCTCCGGTCTTGAGCGCCTGCCCACCCAACAGCCAGAAGCTCCGGCACCCGGGCTCGAAGTAGTGGCTCCTGGGCCGCGCGCAGGCGCCGGTCACCACGCGGATCTGGTCGCCGCCGCCGCCGTACACGCGCCAGGTGCTCGGCAGGGTCAGGGTCAGGCCGCCGCGCACGCTCAACGGGGTGGTGGCGGCGGTCGAGGAGGAAAAAACGGCAGCGGACGTGGGAGCCGGGGCCGCCAGCAGAGCGACCCCGGCCACCACGGCCGATGTGATCATTTTGCGTATCATGGCGGTGATCGTATCGATCTTGGCGGACCACGAACGCACGCCAGAAGCCGCACCCTTCACTGTCAGGTTGGCCCCGACCTGTCCTGTTTCGGGAGGAACCCGCGCGGTCAGCCTGCGGTGGCGCCCTCGGCCCCGTCCTCACCCCCGCCCTCGGCCCCGTCCTCGGCCCCGTCCTCGCCCCCGACCGCGTTGCCGGCCGCGCGCGCCGGCCGGTAGGTGAGGACGACGACACCCGAGTCGAATGTCGTCGCGTCCAGGAGCTCCAGCGTCGCCTCGGTGTCCTCACGGAAGAGGCGCTGCCCGCCGCCCCGGATGACGGGATAGATCCAGATCCGGTACTCATCGAGGAGACCGTGCTCCATGAGCGCGTCGGTGAGCCTCCCACAGCCCCAGATCAGGATGTTCTCTCCGGGCTGCTCTCTCAGCTTGGTCACCTCGGCCATCAGGTCGTCCCCGTGGATGATGGCCGAGTTGTTCCACTCGGCCTTCTCCAGCGTGGAGGAGACCACGTACTTCGCCATGGAGTTCACCCGGTCGGCGTAGGGATTGCCGCCCATGGCGGGCCACGCCTGCGCCATGCCGTCGTAGGTCTCCCGGCCGAGCAGCAGAGCGTCGCTGCCGAGCACGAGGTCCAGGGCGTACGCCATGCTCTGCTCGTTCGTGTACTGCATGGACCACAGATGCGGGTTGTCGATGAAGCCGTCGAACGTGCTGTAGGTCGAGGCAATGATCTTTCGCATGACGTTCTCCCTGTCGTGAATCGCGGATGCGATCGGCGCGAGGTGTACGGGCGCCTTCTTGGCGCGCGGTCCACCGCGCTGCGGGGATCACTGTGGCGGAGGCGGTTTACGGCTTCTTTCGCACCGGTTTACGGAGATCCGCCGGTGCGTCGCCAGCGCCCGTTATCGTGACGCGCATGCGTTTCGGGGTCTTGGGTCCACTGGCGGTCTGGGGTGCCGACGGTGAGCCGGTCGCCGTCCCCGGGATCAAGGTCCGCGCCTTGCTGGCCGACCTGCTGGCGCACGAAGGCCGCCCGGTGCCGGCCGACCGGCTGATCGACGGCCTGTGGGGCGACGAGCCGCCCGGCAACCCGTTCGCCGCGCTGTCGGCCAAGGTGTCGCAGCTCCGCCGGGTGCTTGAGAACGCCGCCCCGGGCGGCCGGGAACTGCTCCCGCTCCATCCGGCGGGCTACCTGCTGAAGGTCGAGACCGACGCTGACACGTTCCGGTCCCTGCTCGCCGAGGCCGAACGGGCGAGCGACCCGCGGACCAGGGCGACGCTGCTGTCCGACGCACTCGCGCTGTGGCGCGGCCCGGCGTTCGCGGACGTCGCGGACGAGCCGTTCGTCCAGGCCGCCGCCGCCCACCTGACCGAGCGCCGCCTGACCGCCCAGGAGGACCTCGCGGAGACACGGCTGGCGCTGGGCGAGCACGCCCGGCTGGTCGGCGAGCTGGGGCGCCTCGTCGCCGAGCATCCGCTGCGCGAGAGGCTGCGGGCCGCCCACATGCGCGCCCTCTACCGCTCCGGACGGCAGAGCGAGGCGCTCGACAGCTACGAGACGCTCCGCGCGGTGCTGGCGGACGAGCTGGGGCTGGAGCCCGGCGCGGACCTGGTCGCGTTGCAGCGGGCGATCCTGGCCAGGGATCCGGCGCTGGCCCCGGCCGCCGCGCCGTACTCCCCCACGGCCCGTCCGTCCACGAACCTGCCCGCGCCACTCGCCGACCTGATCGGCAGGGACGACGCGCTCGCCGAGGTCCGCGCGCGGCTGGCGGCGGACCGGCTGGTGACGCTGACCGGTCCCGGCGGAGTGGGCAAGACCCGGATGGCGCTGGAGGCCGCCAAGGGCCTGGTCGAGGACGGCACCGGCACGTCTCCCGGCCCGGACCTGTTCCCGGACGGCGTGTGGTGGGTCGAGCTGGCCGCGCTGGACCGGCCCGCCGAGCCCGACGCGCCGTCCCGCCTGGTCGAGACGATCACGGGAGTGCTTGGCGTCCGGGACGGCACGCCGCCCGCCCAGCCGGTGCCCGCCGTGGAACGGCTCGCCGACGCGCTCCGCGCCCGGCGGCTGCTGCTCGTGCTGGACAACTGCGAGCACGTCGTCGCGCCGGTCTCCGAACTGGTGGAACGGCTGCTGCGAGCGGCTCCGGGACTGCGGATCCTGGCGACCAGCCAGGAGCCGCTCGGGCTCGCCGGCGAGGTGGTCTGGAGCGTCCCGCCGCTCGAGGTGCCCGCCCACGCCGCCGACGTCGCGGCGCTGGAGCGGACCGCCTCCGTGCGGCTGTTCGTGGCCCGCGCGTCGGCCTCCGCGCGCGGATTCGCTCTGCACGTGGACAACGCGACCGCGGTCGCGACGTTGTGCCGCCGGCTGGACGGCGTCCCGCTGGCCCTCGAACTGGCCGCGACGCGGGTCCGGGCCCTCGGCGTGCACGGCCTGGTGGAACGCCTGGACGACCGTTTCCGCCTGCTGGCCGTCGGGCACCGGGGCGCCCCGCCACGCCAGCGGACCCTGGCCGCGATGATCGGGTGGAGCTGGGACCTGCTGACCGAGGCGGAGCGCGTCGTGCTGCGCCGGCTGGCCGTACACGCGGACGGATGCACACTGGAGGCCGCCGAAGCGGTCTGCGCCGAGGACGGTCTCGACGTGCTCGACCTGCTGGCACGCCTGGTGGATCGCTCGCTGGTGATGATGACGGACGGGCCGGACGGCCCCCGCTACCGGCTGCTGGAGTCCGTGGCCGCGTACTGCGTCGAGCGGCTGCGGGAGGCGCGAGAGCTCGACCGGATCCGGCTGCGGCACCGCCACTTCCACGTGGCCTTCGCCGAGCGGGCCGCGCCGCGCCTGCGCGGCCCGGACCAGCGGCGCCGGCTGCGGTGCCTGGACGCCGAGGCGGCCAACCTGCGGGCCGCGCTGAACGCCGCCGTCAGGGACGGGAGCGCGACCGACGCGCTTCGCCTCGTCAACGCGATGGCCTGGTACTGGTTCCTGCGCGGGCGGCTGGCCGAGGCTCGGCGGTCCCTGGCGGCGGCACTGGACGTCGCCGTCACGGAGCCGGCGGAATCCGCAGAAGGACAGGCGGTCCGCGCCTTGCGGGCCGAGGCACTGACCTGGGCCGCGGGCCTCGGGCTGCTCCAGGGCGACATCGCCGACCGGGAGGACCGCCGCCGGGAGGCGCTCCGGCAGTACGAGGAGGCGGACGATCCCGGAGGGCTGGCCAGAGCCCGGTGGTTCCTCGCCTACACCGCGATCGACCTGGGCGATCTCGCCGTCGCCGGAGACCTGCTCGACCTGGCGCTGCCCGCGTTCCGGTCGGGCGGCGACCTGTGGGGGACGGCCGCGGCCCTCGCCACCCGGGCCAAGCTCGCGCACGTACGGGGCGACCTGGACGCGCTGCGCCGCGACGGCGAGCGAAGCCTGGCGCTGTTCGACGAGATCGGCGACCGCTGGGGTCGGCTTGAGGCCACCGGCTGGCTCGGCGCGCTGGCCGAGATGACCGGCGACCTCGATGAGGCCGCGCGGCTCCACCGGGACGGCCTTCGCCTCGCCGAGGAACTGGAGCTGTGGCCGGACGTCGGCGGACGGCACGCCTGGCTCGGCTGGATCGCGTTGCGGCGCGGCGACTTCGCGGAGGCGGGCGAGCACTGCGCGCGGGCCTTGCGGCTGGCCGTGGAGCAGCGCCACCAGGCCGGTGAGATCTTCGCGAAGATGGGGCTGGCGTTCGCCGCCCGCCAGGAGGGCCGGCTCGACCTCGCCGAGACCCACCTGCGCGACGTGCAGGAACGCGCTCCGCGCCGGGACTCCGGAGAGGCCGCGCCGCCGTACCTGCCCCTGGTGCTGATCGAGCTGGGCTTCGTCGCCGAGCTGCGCGGGGACGCGACGAACGCCTATGAGCTGCATCTGGAGGCGTTCCACCTCGCGGCGGGCTTCGACACCTCCCGGAACATGACCATCGTCCTCGACGGTCTGGCCGGGGCACTGTCCCTCGCCGGACACCACGAGCGCGCCGCCCGGCTCCTGGGCGCGGCGGCCGCGTCGCGGGCCTCGGGCGCCCCCTCTCCCGCCCCCGCCGAGCGTGCGGACATCGACCGCGTCACCGCCCGGGTGCGTACGGCGCTGGGCGAGGAGCGCTTCGCCACCGAGGCCGCCCACGGCGGTGCGCTCTCCCCCGCCGATCTGCGCTCCCTGCTGGCCGTGCCGTACGCCTGAGGAACCCCGCCAAACCTGCCGAACCTTGCCGTCGGCGCAGGGCCACGTCGCCGCTCGTGAGCGCGGCCGAGTGTGTTCGACGCGTCGCGATCACCTACGCCTGTCGTCGCGTGGCGTGGCCGTGCCTGAGATGGCGCGGGCCGCTCATTTCGATTCGCGGGAACACAGGGGCCTGAGCGGGCAGCGGTCCACCGAGCCGTGGCCGACGGGGGTACGCGCGGTCCAGCCTTCCGGTGGTCGCGGCCCGTGCGCGAAGGGCTGGGGCTTCACTGAGGCCGGTGGAAAAACGGTGAGGGCGGGGAAGGCATCGCCTTCCCCGCCCTCACGTCGCTCTCCGAGTCTGGACGGTCACTGGTCGCCCGGTACCACCGTCACCGGATTGTCCCGGCCGGCACGGTCGCCGTGCTCGCCGCCGATGACGCCGTTGCCACCGCCACCGCCACCGACGAAGCGGGCCTTGTTGATCGGCTCGAAGGGGGTCGCCGTGACGCCACGCAACGCGCTCATCATGGTGTCCTTCCAGATCGGGCCGGGAATCGTGGCTCCGAAAACCGATCCGTAGTACGTGCCACCGATGGTGACGCCGTTCAGCTTGTGCGCCGTCGAGCCGCGCGGGTCGCCGATGCTCACCGCGCCGGCGAGGTCCGGCGTGAACCCGGCGAACCACGCGGTGGCCTGGTCGTCGGTGGTGCCGGTCTTGCCGGCGGCGGGGCGCCCGATGCCGCCCACACCGCGCATGGTGCCCTTGGTGAACACCCCCGACAGGACGTCCGCCGTCGCGTCGGCGACCTCCGGGTCCAGCGCCTGGCGGCACTGGGGCTGGTAGTTGGTCACCTTGCCGTTCCGGTCGGTGATCTGGCTGATCGCCATGGGGGCGCAGTACTTCCCGCGCGCCCCGATCGCGGCGTACGCGTTGGCGACGGTCACCGGGTCCATCTCGTTGATGCCGAGGGTGAAGGTCTCGTACTCCTGCAGCGGGTTGCCGTCGGAGCGCTTGATGCCCAGCGACTTGGCGGTCTGCACGGTGTCGCACAGGCCGACGCGCTGCTCCAGCGTCATGAAGAAGGTGTTGACCGACCCCCAGGTGCCCGTCTGGAGGGTCTTGAAGCCGCCGCCGCCCTCGTCGTTCGTGACGGTGTGCGTCGGATCGCCGATGTTCTCGCCCTTGCAGTTCTTGAAGGTGGAGTACCCGGGCGCGCGGTATCCGGAGCCGACGTTGAACCCGTCGGTGATCTTCATCCCCTTCTTGAGCCCGGTGATCAGGGTGAAGGTCTTGAAGGTGGAGCCCGCCTGGAAGCCGATGCCGCCGCCGTGCGCGGCGTCGGCCACGACGTTGTACGACATCTCGTGCCTGCGCTCGTTGTTGCCGTACTTGCGGCTCGCCGCCATCGCCTTGATCATGCCGGTGCCGGGCTGGATCAGCGCCTCGGACGCGACGGCGTTGTCCGACGCGTACACGCGCTTCCTGATCGCCCGCTCGGCCGCGGCCTGCATCTTGGGGTCGATCGTCGTCTTGATGGTCAGGCCGCCTCGGTTGAGGAACCGGGTGCGGGCCTTCTCCGTCTTGCCGAAGCGCGGATTGTTGAGGATCTCGTTCCGGACGTACATGCAGAAGTACGGATAGGGGCTCGCGCCGCATCCGCCGGGCAGGGGCGTCCCCTTGTAGCCCAGCTTCTTGGCCTTGGCCGCCTTGGCCTCCTCCGGCGTGATCTTCTTCAGCTCGGCCATCCGGTCGAGCACCACGTTGCGCCGCTGAAGGAGCAGCTGCTGGGCCTTGCGGCCCGCCTCCGGGTCGGTGCTGTTCGGCATCTGCACCGCCCCCGCCAGGGTCGCCGCCTGGGCGAGGCTCAGCTCGGACGCGTTGACCCCGAAGAACCGCTTGGCCGCGGCCTGAACGCCGTTGGCCCCCGCGCCGAAGTAGGCGATGTTGAGGTACTTCTCCAGGATCTGGTCCTTGGAGTACTTCTGCTCGACCGCCATGGCGTAGCGCAGCTCGTTCAGCTTGCGGGCGTAGCTCGGGGCCAGCGCCTTGTTCTTGTCCTCCTTGGTGACCGCCGTGTTGAGGAGGACCTGCTTGACGTACTGCTGCGTGATGCTGGAACCGCCCTGGCTCACGCCGCCGGAGGAGATGTTCTTCGCCAGGGCTCGCGCGGTGCCTTCGAGGTCGATGGGGCCGTGCTCGTAGAACCGGTAGTCCTCGATGGCGACGATCGCCGTCTTCATCACGTCAGCCACCTTGGTGAGCGGGATGACCTCGCGATACTCCTCGTAGAACTGGGCGATCTGATTGCCCCTGGCGTCGAGGACGGTGGTCTTCTCGGCCAGCGGGGGCTCCTTCAGATCCTCCGCCTTGAGGTTGAGCCCGTCGGACGCGGTGAGGATCGCCGCGCCCGTGCCACCGACGGCCGGGAACGCGAGAGCGGCGGTCAGCAGCCCCGCGACCGCACCCGCTCCCAGGAGGCCTACGACGCTCATTCCCGCCGACGCGCGGGCCTTGTTCTCGTCCCTGCGGCGTCCGTCCGCCACGTGGGCCTGACCGGGCTCATCGAAGATGTTCACCGGCCCGCCCCGAGACTCGCGGCGGTCGTACACATGATTCTCCCCCTATCAGCATTAGGACGAAGCCCTAAACCTATAGGCGAGATGGAATCAATGTGCAACTTCGCCGAGATTGTGCGGTGCAGCGATGGTATCGCCGGACTTGTCGTCTCCATCGGCAGCGCAGCCGTCCGCCCGCCCCTCAGCCTTCACCGATCGGGAAGTGCCGCCAGGGGGTATCTCGACGGGAAACGGCAGCCTCGAAGCAATGGCCGTCAGCGAATAACCCCGAGGAGCGGCTCAACAAGGAGATCCGCCGCCGCACCGACGTCGTCGGCATCTTCCCCGACCGGGCCGCCATCATCCGCCTCGTCGGCGCCGTGCTGGCCGAACAGACCGACGAATGGACCGAAGCCCGCCGCTACATGGGCCTGGATGTCCTGGCCAAAGCCAGGCTACGAGTGATCCCTGGTGACACGCCGGGCCAGGAACAGCTCCCGGAAACCCTCACCGCTTAACCTGCAGAAACGGATCACGTGGTGGCAGCTCGTACACCACCTCCGTGTACGTGACCCCCCTGCCGATGAACGGACGCGCCGTCACCCTCGGCGCAAGGAATGCGAAGGCGCGAGGAACCCCGAAGGCGCGAGGTGCCAGACCAGAGTCGGCGAGGCTCGGCGATCGTCCCTGCGGCCACCACGTGGGCCTGACCGGGCTCACCGAACACTGTCACGCTGATCGACCCGCGGGAGGTCGTCACCTCGGCCAATCAGTAGGCGGCCTCCGAGTGCGGTGTGGGGCCCAGGCACCTCCACCGCCAGAGGTCTTCCTGCTGATCAGACGGAACTGTCGACAACCCCAGCGTTCAGCACCTCTGGCCGATTACCGGGCGGGCCACCCTTGAGCACCTCCAGACAAGCTCATGGCCACATACGGCACGAATTTCACATAATCGACTACTTAGAGTGAACACGGAATGCACGACCGGCACATTCGCACCCGTCAAGCTGTCGGAGTCCACGAAGAGAAGCATCCGGCGCCCCTCTCGGATGGCGTGCCGCTGCCACACCCCATTCGGCCTGCGTCGCTGTCACGACGACGCCGTCAGCACCACTGCGACCGAGACATGCGCCGACTGTGGCCAGCCCCGCATGGAGTCGGCAGCGATGACACAGACGCCAGAGACGCCGACCTAGGCGCAACCTCTCCGCTCACGAATGCCGACTAAACGGAATGCCGTGCGCGATGCTCACAAATAGTACAAGAGTGACTACTTAGAGTTGAATATCGAACGTGTGAACGATATTCTCGCAGAGGGTCGACGATCAGAGTGGGAGCGGGGGTGTGAAGAGATGATGCTTTCGGGTGGCGTGCTGCTGTCGCACCGACCGGAGGACGCGCCTCCGCCCCGCTCATCGGCCGCGCCTTCCACGTCTTCGCGATGGCGGCGCGGGTCAAGGCGGCACACGCCGTTCATCGGATCCGAGCGCTTCGCCGGCGACTCCTATGGCGCGGTTCTCCTCGACCGCGCCCGCAGTGCCGGTGGCGGAGGAGCTCCCGATCCCGTACTGAATGACACGACGCGCTCTGCCGGGCGAGGTAGGCGACGCGGCGAGCCGGACGAGACGATGTCCTGGGCGCGGCGGCTGCTCGGCCTCCCTGACGTGGCAGAAGACCAGAAGCCTGACGGCGGTGGCCGGCTTTCGGGTCCTTTGCGATCGCCGATCGCGCCCGCTCCCGCAGCACCCACCCGTGAGAAGACGGCCGAGCCAGGAGAAGAGGTTGACGGCGGGGCCGAGCCGCAGCGCCTCGGGATCGACGATGGCGCTCTTTTCGGTCAGGACGAGCTACCGCGGTTCGGGAACGACCGTGTCGGCCTGTCGGTCTGGGATGGGATCTGGCAGGGCCGCCGTCCT
>NZ_BBYK01000083.1 GCF_001570365.1 Microtetraspora fusca
AGGGGTCCAAACCCTGATCCATACCTGCTTCATCGAAGGGCCCGGCTCTCCAGCCGGGCCCTTTCGTTTTGGCCTGAAGCCATAGAGGCACTGCTCGCCCCCGGCCCGCCAACAAGCGGCGGCTGAGCACTGCGGCTCGTCCGTCTCACCACGCTCCCCCGAAACCCCACGGCCACGGCCCCCTTCACGATCACCGTGGTCGTCGCGGCCTCTGTCCGCCGAGGAGCGTCCCCGTCGTTCCCTGTACGCCCCGATGGTTCTCCTCGACAGGAGCAGCGGCTCCGCCGGGGACGGTGACTCAGAACCGGAAGCCGCGGCATTCCGGACAGCGTGGACGAGGGGCGCTGTCCCCCGTAAGCCGGATCGATCGTTGCCGTGACAGCCTGCCCGCTGGCGATTCGCCGCCAGAGACACCTTCTTTCCCCATTTTCGGACGGCGTCAAATAGGCGACCTTCCGCGACCGCTGATCACGATCAGAGCACCGGCGACACCACGACAGAGCGGGGCGACGGCGGATGACCCCGTTCGACTGAGGCTCCGGCGACGCATCTCCGGAGGCGCCGCGTTTGCGGGGGCGCGTTAGACGCGAGACAAGCCGCTTCGGTGCCATGTCGGAAATGTGTTTTACGTCACACAGCCATTTTTCAGGGTCTTTCGGATGTAACGACTTCGCCGCGACGCTCTCGCCCAGGATCGCGGCGTTGATCTGCGGAGATGGAGGGCGCCCGGCCCTCTAGATCAGATTCGAACGTAAGGTCACGGAAAGATCTCTCCGCTCCCTGTGGCGGTCCGGCTCCACCTGACGGCTTTCCTCGCGAAAGATCGCGCCGGTATGTTTCCGGTCATCCCTTTACTGACGCATGGGGCGCAGGATGCGTTCCACGACAGCGCAAGGAGTTCCCTCATGAAGCGCACTCTCGCCTTCGGTGGCCTCGTCGCCACCGCCGGCCTCCTGGCCGCCGGCCTGGCCGCCCCGGCCCAGGCCGCCGGCGACGTGGCCAGCACCCCGCTGGCCGCCAACAAGATCGCCGCCCAGAACGTCGCGGCGTTCTGGACCGCGGAGAACGCGGCCAACCTGATCCAGGCCACGCCGTACAACGTCGAGACCCAGGTCTCGGCCAAGCACGTCTCGACTGGTGGTCCGGCTGCTGACAGCAAGCCTGGCGTCGTCCCGGCCATTGGCGACGAGAAGAAGACCGCCACGAAGTCGAAGAACGTCAACCTCCCGAAGACCACCGGCAAGGTGTTCTTCCTCGGTGCCGACGGCAACCCGCACTGGTGCACCGCGACCTCGGTGCAGTCCTCGTACAAGAACCTGGTCGCGACCGCCGGTAGCTGCGTCTACGACACCAAGAGCAACAAGGCCACCCTGGACCACTGGATCTTCGTGCCTGGCTACTACCAGGGCAAGACCCCGTGGGGCATCTACGTGGGTAAGCAGGCCTTCACCCACTACGACTTCGACGTCTACGAGGACGGCGACCGCGACTACGCCTTCGTGACCGTCTACAACGGTCTGAAGTTCCCCGCCGGCGGCTTCAAGGACTTCAAGGGCATGTCCCGCGAGGAGCGGAAGCAGTACGTGGGCTTCCAGCAGGTCGACAAGGCCACGTACGACGCCTACGTCGCTGCCGACACCGCCAACGACAAGAAGCCCGGCAAGGGCAAGCACGGCAAGCACGGCCGGGGCTACTACGAGGACAAGGACGAGCAGGGCAACCCGACCTACTTCGTCTACAAGTGGACCGACGCCGGCACCCTCGGCGGCAACGTCGGTGGCCAGGGCCTGGCCTACAACCAGAAGATCGGCAAGCCGGTCTTCGTGTTCGGCTACCCGAGCGGCTCCCACCCGGACGGCAACCAGGCCTTCTCCGGCAAGACCCTCAAGTGGAGCTACGGCAAGACCTTCGCCGCCACCGCCCCCTCCATCAAGGGCGAGGAGCTGCAGGGCGTCAAGTCCTCCTTCACCGGTGAGGGCTCGCTCGGCTCCGCGTGGCTGCTCAACTACAGCAACACCCGCCGCGTCGGTTACCTGAACGGTGTCACCATCGCGGTGGCCGACCGTGACGGCAACAAGCGGATCGACACCAGCCTCTCCCCGTACTTCGACGGCGAGACCTACGGCGTCTACAACGCGGCCAAGAACAACTGGTCCGGCTCGATCGCCTAGTTCCCGGCCTGCGGGAACCAGGTGGTCACGGGCCAGGGGTCCAAACCCTGGTCCAACCGCCTGACTCACACAGGGCTCGGCTTCCAGCCGGGCCCTGTGCCTTTCTCTGGAGACGTCTGGGTGGAACGGCGGGCGCGCCGCCTTCCCTCTCGATATGCTCCAGACAACCGAAGGCCCCGGGGCATCCACCCCGGGGCCTTCGCCGTTCTTGGGCCCCTTAGACGTGACCACACGTCGGTTCGGTGCCATCTCACCTATGTGATTTAGCTCACACGATCCATGATCGCTGACTGCGGGGTCACACCGTCATCAAAGCGAGCACTTCACTCTTGATCTGCCCATATGTCATCCGGCGGGCAAATGACTTCCTTCCGAAGGAAGGTAACGGAACGATCACGTCGAGAGGGCGGCGGAATGACCTGATTGAAGTCGCTTCCACGCCGGAAGATCGCGGCTGTATGTTTCCGCCATCCCTTTACTGACGCATGGGGCGCAAGAGGCGTCCCACGACAGCGCAAGGAGTTCCCCCCATGAAGCGCGCTATCGCGTTCGGCGGTGTCATCGCCGCCACCGGTCTGCTGGCCGCCGGTCTGACCTCCCCCGCCCAGGCCGCCGGCGACGTCGCCAGCAAGCCGCTCGCCTCCACCGGCATCGCGGCGAAGAACATCGTGGCCTACTGGTACGCCGAGGACTCGGCGAACCTGAAGGGCGCCACGCCGTACAACGTCGAGACCAAGGCCGTCGCCAAGCACGTCTCCAAGGGCGGCCCGGCTCCCGACAGCAAGCCGGGCATCGTGCCGGCCATCGGCGACGAGAAGAAGGCCGCCGCCAAGTCGAAGAACGTCAACCTGCCGAAGACCACCGGCAAGGTGTTCTTCAAGGGTGGCGACGGCCAGCCGCACTGGTGCACGGCCACCTCGGTGCAGTCCGCGTACAAGAACCTGGTCGCGACCGCCGGTAGCTGCGTCTACGACACCGTGTCCAACAAGGCCACGATGGACTACTGGGTCTTCGTGCCGGGTTACTACCAGGGCAAGACCCCGTGGGGCATCTACGTCGGTAAGCAGGCCTTCACGCACTACGACTTCGACGTCTACGAGGACGCCGACCGTGACTACGCCTTCGTGACCGTTTACAACGGCCTCAAGGCGCCGCACGACGGTGTGCCGCACGGCGACGACAAGCCGAAGAAGAACAACACCGGCGGTGAGGGCTGGGAGAACATCGGCGGCTGGCAGGAGGTCTCCAAGGAGGTCTTCGACCAGTACCGCGACTGGGACAGCTTCCACGGCGACACCCACGAGTACAGGGACCCCAAGGACGGCAAGGTCCACTACTTCATCTGGAAGTTCGAGGACGCGGGTGCCCTGGGCGCCAACGTCGGTGGACAGGGTCTGGCCTACAACCAGAAGGTCGGCAAGCCGGTCTTCGTCTTCGGCTACCCGAGCGGCTCGCACCCGGACGGCAACCACGCCTACTCCGGCCACACGCTCAAGTGGACCTACGGCAAGACCTTCGCCGTCCAGGTTCCGGCCATCAAGGGCGAGGAGCTCGTCGGCACCAAGTCGTCGTTCACCGGTGAGGGCGCCCTCGGCTCCGCGTGGCTGGTGAACTACAACAACGGTCGCCGCCTGGGCTACCTGAACGGTGTGACCATCGGCGTCTCCGACACCGACGGCAACAACCGTTACGACACCAGCTTCTCGCCGTACTTCGACGGTGAGCTGTACGGCGTCTACTCCGCGGCCAAGAACAACTGGTCCGGCTCGATCGCCTAGTCTCCGCTCACGGAAACACAGCGATCCCATGAGAGCAGGGGTCCAAACCCTGCTCTCACAATCGCATCACCCACAGGGCCCGGCTCTCCAGCCGGGCCCTGTGCCTTTTCGGCGGCACCCCTGCCGGAAAGCACGAGAAGTGCCACAGGAAACGCGGAAAGGACGTCACCGGCCTTTATCCCGGCCATCCCCTCGTGGAGGGTGCCGATATCCGTGTGAGCGAGACGTAGGGGTCTCAAGGGGCCGTTTGAGCTCCTCCGAGGAGGGCGTGGCCGAGGGCCGGAGGCGCTGGTCAACAGGGACGTCCCGGCGAAACCCGGATGCGGGATCGGAGAACGGCACCCGTTCCACGTACCCACGTCATTTCCTCCGAGCATCGGCGAACCGGCGCCGGAAACCGCTACGTCGCCGACGATTCTTCGTGGCGAAACGTCTACCGGCTCAGCGAGGAAAGCCGTGGAACAACGGCCCTCGTTTCACCGCGCCACGCGGCTGCGGGCGGAAACTCTTCCACCGTCATCAACGGACGCGGCCCTTCCTGGAGCGGAAACTCTTCCAGCCGCACGCGACCGCAATCGCCATCCGTCCTTATGTCCGTGGAAAGTTGTCAGTGGAAGGCCCCGTCGCCGACTTTCCGCCCGCGGAGACCGCCATTGCGGAGCCGTCCTCGGGGGGCCTCACCGCGTCCCGGCCCCTCGAACGGGTGGCCAGTAGTCGTTCCCAAGTCAGCTCCAAGTGCCCCCACATATGTTGCGTTACATCCCTTTCCTGACGGATGGGACGCAAGTGGCGTCCCACGACAGACCAAGGACAATTCAGATGAAGCGCACTGTGGCATTCGGCGGCCTGGTCGCCGTCGGCGGCCTGCTCGCGGCCGGCCTCGCCGTCCCCGCCAACGCCCAGACCCCGAAGGACGAGGTCCCCACCGTCGTCCTGGCCAACACCAACCTGGCCGCCCGGCAGATCGCCGCCTTCTGGTACGGCGAGCGCCTGGCGAACCTGATCGCCGCCACGCCGTACAACGTGGAGACCAAGGTCGTCGTCAAGCACGTCTCCAAGGGCGGGCCCGCGGCCGACAGCAAGCCGGGCATCGTGCCGGCGATCGGCGACGAGAAGAAGGCCGTCGCCAAGTCGAAGAACGTCAACCTGCCCAAGACCACCGGCAAGGTGTTCTTCATCGGCGCGGACCACAGGCCGCACTGGTGCTCGGCCACCTCGGTCCAGGCCAACTACCGCAACCTGGTCGCCACCGCAGGCCACTGCGTGTACGACACCGAGTCCAACAAGGCCACCCTCGACAAGTGGGTGTTCATCCCGGGCTACTACCAGGGCAAGACCCCGTGGGGCATCTACGTCGGCAAGCAGGCCTTCACCCACTACGACTACGACGTCTACGAGGACGGCGACCGCGACTACGCGTTCGTGACCGTCTACAACGGCGTCCTGCCGGTCGCGGCCGACAAGGAGCGCTACCAGAAGACGTGGAAGACCGAGGCTCTGGCCAAGGCCGACAAGGCCAGGATCGAGAACGACAAGACCACGGGGTACTCGGAGGTCGGGATCGAGGCCGTCCTCACCGGGGACGTCGTCGCGCCGGGGACCGCCGAGTCGCGGAAGGTCGAGAACATCGCGGTCACCGAGTTCAAGCGCCTCAACCCGGGCAAGGACCTGGGCGGCAACGGATCGTGGACCGACGGCACCGGTGCGTCGGCCCCCGTGGAGATCACCAAGGACGCCTACGGGCGCGATGTGGAGTCCTACGTCAGCGACGACGGAAAGACCTACTTCTTCCGCAAGGAGATCAAGGTAATCCCCGCCAGCGCCATGGCGCCCAAGGAGCCCGGCGAGGGCGGCGGCAACGGCGGCGGTGGCGGACGGCCCGGCGGCGGCAACGGCAACCCGGGCGGCGGTAACCCCGGTGGCGGCAACCCGGGTGGCGGCACGGGCGGCGGCACCGGTGGCGGCCAGTCCAAGGAGTACAAGTACTTCAAGCGGACCTTCTGGGCCAACTACGACCTGGACTACCAGGTCTCCGCGAAGTACCTCTCCGTCGGCCTGAAGGACGTCGGGCGGCTGGGTGACAACGTCGGCGGGCAGGGCCTGGCCTACAACCAGAAGCTCGGCGGGCCCGTGTACGTCTTCGGCTACCCGAGCGGCTCCCAGCCCGACGGCAACTACGCCTTCACCGGCAAGACCCTCAAGTGGACCTACGGCAAGACCTTCCCGGTCCAGGCCCCGGCCATCAAGGGCGAGGAGCTCGTCGGCACCAAGTCGTCCTTCACCGGCGAGGGCGCCATCGGCTCGTCCTGGCTGCTGAAGTACAACAACGGCCGCCGCCTCGGCTACCTCAACGGTGTGACCATCGGCGTCTCCGACACCGACGGCAACAACCGCTACGACACCAGCATCTCGCCCTACTTCGACGGTGAGACCTACGGCGTCTACAAGTTCGCCGCCAACCTCTGGTCCGGCAAGATCGTCTGACCCGGGTCCGGCGCAGGACGCCGATCTCCGAGGCCGGAGTCGACGCTGAGGTAAAGGGATGCCCCTCAGACAGGCAGGGGGAGTCCGGCCAGTCGACCGGGGCGTGACGCGCCCGTCACGATCTCGTACGGCACTCTCCCACTGCCTGAGCACAGGGCCTGGCGCGCAGCCAGGCCCTGTGTCATGTCATGGCAAATGAACGGTAATCTTCCTCTTTACCGAGGTAACGGGCGCTGCCAGCGTCCACGCAGAGAGCGCAAGGAGCGTCCGTGAAGCGCGTCGTCCTGGCCGCCACGCGTACGGCGGCCGTCGCCGGGATGCTCTGTGCCGCCACGCTCGCCATCTCCGGCCCGCCCGCACACGCGTACGACATCGCCGCCACCCGCCCCCTCGCCACGGAGGCCCAGGTCCCCTCCGTGCTGGCGTACTGGCTCGGCGGCGACGGCCGCGCCCTCACCGCCGCCACGCCGTACGTGTTGCGACTGAAGGTGACCGCGCGCCAGACGGAGCGCGGCGCGACGGCGGACGGCAAGCGGGGCGGCGTACGGCCCGCCGACAGCAGCCCGGCGGAGGGGAAGGCCGGGCCCGGAAAGACCGCGGACGGAAAAACCGACGCGAAGCCGGAGGGCGGCAAACTCGCCCAGGACGCGACCGATCCGGACCGGACGGCACAGGACGGGAACGGCACGGCCGGCTCCAAGAACGTCAACCTGCCCCGGACCACGGGCCGGGTCTTCTTCGTCGGATCCGACGACAAGCCCCACTGGTGCTCCGGCACCTCGGTCCAGGCCGCGCACCGCAATCTCGTCGCCACCGCCGGGCACTGCGTCTTCGACACCGAGACCGACAGCGCGCCGATGCGAAACTGGATCTTCATCCCCGGCTACCAGCCGGGCGCGGTTCCCTTCGGCGTCTACGCGGGCAAGCAGGCGTTCACCCACCACGACTTCGCGACGTACCGGGACCTCGACCGCGACTACGCCTTCGTCGCCGTCCACAACGGCCTCACGCCGCAGTCGTCGCGCACTCCGGGACGCGTCATCAAGCTGGCCGACGGCGGCCGACTGGGCGACGGCGTCGGGGGCCAGGGGCTCGCCTACAACCAGGAGCTCGGCCGCAGGACCGCCGTCTTCGCACATTCCATGCCACCGGTGCGCGGTGCGACGTTCCCGCTCCAGGATCCGTCCATCCGCGCGGACGCTCTGCTCGGCCTGAAGTCGTCCCGGACGGCCGACGGCTCGTCCTGGCTGATCGGCTACCGCAAGTCCGGGCGGCTGGGCTATCTGAACGGCGTCACCATCGCCATGTCCGGCGGCGCCGCCGTGTCGCCCTATTTCGACGGCGAGCTCTACAGCGTCTACGTCGCGGCCCGGAAGGTCCACTCCGGCACGGTGCCCGGCGGCGTCTTCCGCGACGGCGCAAACGAGATCAACATTCTGTAACAAACCGCTCCGCATATATCAGGACATGGGGGTTCCTGAAGGGGTGCTGTAGGTTTTTTACCATCCCTTTACTGACGATATGGGGCGCAGTAGCGGCCCTCATCAGCGCAAGGAGCGAACCCTCATGCAGAAGCATCTGCTTCTTCCCCTGGGCGGCCTCGCCGCCACCGGCCTCCTGGCCGCCGCCCTGGTAACCCCCGCCACGGCCGCGTCCACCGTGTCGAAGGCCAAGCTCGCCTCCCCCGCGAACGCCGCGGACATCATCGACTTCTGGACCTCCGACAGCGGCGCCAACCTCAAGGCCGCCCAGGCGTACGGCGCCGAGCACAAGCGCGTGCCGAAGCACGTCTCCACCGGCGGACCCGCCGCCGACGGCAAGCCGGGCGTCGTGCCGGCGATCGGCTACGAGAAGGTGGCCGGCGGCAAGTCCAAGAACGTCAACCTGCCCAAGACCGTGGGCCGCGCGTTCTTCGTCATCGGCAACGACCTCTACGCCTGCTCCGCGTCGGCGATCCAGTCGCAGTACCGCAACCTGGTCGCCACCGCCGGCCACTGCGTCTACGACCTCGACAGCAACCGGCAGACCGTGAGCAAGTGGGTCTTCGTCCCCGGCTACTACGACGGCAAGGCCCCGTGGGGTGTCTACGTCGGCAAGCAGGCGTTCACGCACTACGACTTCGACGTCTACGAGGACCTCGACCGCGACTACGCCTTCGTCACGGTCTACAACGGCATCGGGTACGACGCCAAGAAGGAGGCGTTCGTCGACCTCGGCCCGCTCGGCTCCAACGCCGGCGGCCAGGGCTTCGCGTACAACCAGAAGGTCGGCCAGCCGGTCTTCGCCTTCGGCTACCCGGCCGCGCCGCACGACGACGGCAACTACGTCTTCACCGGCGAGAAGATGAAGTGGTGCTACGGCAAGCCCGTCTACCCGGTCGTCGAGAGCAGCGTGAAGGTCGAGGAGCAGATCGGCCTCAAGTGCTCGATGACCGGCGGTTCCTCCGGCGGCCCCTGGATCCTCAAGTACAACAGCAACCGTCGCCTCGGCTACATCAACGGCGTGACCAGCCTCGGCGGTGACACCGACGGCAACCACCGCAGCGACATGATCACCTCGGCCTACTTCGACGGTGAGACCTACGGCGTGTACCGCACCGCCTACTCCCTCTGGTCCGGCTCGCTGGTCAAGAAGGACGGCTCGATCGGCATCACCGAGACGAAGTAACGCGGACGCCCTCCGCGCGCCTTCCTGAGGCGCCGTTCGGCGAAAGCGCAGCCGGAAGTGCCCGCGGCCTCCGACGCGCGTTTTCCCGAACGGCGCCTTTTCCCATGGCGTTCTCCGGTACGGCGTTCTTTCGAGGCGTTCTCCGGTACGGCGTCCTTCCTGAGGGGCGTTCTTCC
Organism: Microtetraspora fusca; assembly: GCF_001570365.1. Lineage (GTDB taxonomy): Bacteria > Actinomycetota > Actinomycetes > Streptosporangiales > Streptosporangiaceae > Microtetraspora > Microtetraspora fusca. Next base: position 9,277 of record NZ_BBYK01000083.1, read on the forward strand.
AAGGCGCTCTCGGGTACGGCGTTCCTCTTGAGGGGCGTTCTTTCACGAGGCCCGGCTCAGGCCGGGCCTCTTCTCATGTCCGCGTTCCCGGTGACGGATCCCCAGGCGCCCCGGCCCCACACGATGGGCCGACACGCTGACGGCAACCCGCCGCACTGGCCCCCAGGCCGGGTCAGCAAATCACGACAAATCCGACAATCGGGCACCCCTGAAGAGGCCACACCGGCGGCGCCCCCTCGGCTCGCGATCGCCTCACCCCTCTCGCCAAACTGTGACTCTTGTCACACCCAAAAAATGCAACCTTTTCCGGACTTCGTGAACCACCCCCGCCCCGAATGCGGCCCCTATCTGCCCATCTGGGGAAATATCTCTTTTCGGTACCAACTCCCTGTGAGTCGAAAAATACCTGTTTGATAACGCTGAGATCACAGGATGCTGTGAGCCGAAGAGGCGCCCAAACAGCCCTTTGGGGGTCGAGATCTTCGCTGTAGGGTCCCGGTCATCCCTTTACTGACGGTTGGAACGCAGAGGCGTTCCACGACAGCGCGAGGAGCGAACCCCCAATGAAGAAGCGCATGCTTCTCCCCCTCGGCGGCGTCGCCGCCGCCGGACTCCTGAGCTCCGCCATGGTCACCCCCGCCCACGCCGCCGGTGACGTCGCCGCCAAGCCCCTGGCGAGCCAGACGCTCGCCTGGGAGATCGCCGCCTTCTGGTACGGCGAGGACAAGGCCAACCTGATCGGCGCCACGCCGTACAACGTGGAGACCAAGGTCGTCGCCAAGCACGTCTCGACCGGCGGCCCGTCCGCGGACACCAAGCCCGGACTCGTGCCCGCGATCGGCGACGAGAAGAAGTCGACCGTCCGGTCCAAGAACGTCAACCTGCCCAAGACCACCGGCAAGGTGTTCTTCATCGGCGGCGACGGCGAGCCGCACTGGTGCACCGCGACCTCGGTGCAGTCCGGCTACCGCAACCTGGTCGCCACCGCCGGCCACTGCGTGTACGACACCGAGTCGAACAGCCAGACGCTCGACAAGTGGGTCTTCATCCCGGGTTACTACCAGAGCAAGACCCCGTGGGGCATCTACGTCGGCAAGCAGGCCTTCACGCACTACGACTACGACGTCTACGAGGACGGCGACCGCGACTACGCCTTCGTCACCGTCTACAACGGTGTCCTCCCGGACAACTCCGGCGCCGAGGTCAGCGAGTCGGAGTACCGCAAGTACCCGCGCACCCCCGACCTGCGTCAGCCCGAGGTCCGGGTGTACGAGACCAAGGCCGAGGCGCTCGCCCACAAGGGCAAGGGCAAGGTCGAGGAGATCGTCGACACCGACCACGTGGTGGCGCACGACACCCCGGGCTCGTCCGACTGGATCGGCATCACCCGTGCGGAGTACCTCCGCCTCACCGGGGGCGCGGAGGAGCAGATCGCCGGCAAGGTCGAGCGGAAGGACACCAAGCTGACCGCCGACGACCCGGCGGTGAAGGGCAAGACGCTCCCCTACGCCAGCTCGGACGGCAAGAAGTACTACTGGAAGAAGGAGATCAAGCCCGCCGAGGGTGAGACTCCGGCCGAGTACGAGTACTACGTCAGCGAGTTCTGCGCGAACTACGACCTGGACTACAAGGTCACGCGGTACTTCGTGCGGACCTTCACCGACGTCGGCCGCCTCGGCGACAGGGTCGGCGGGCAGGGCCTGGCCTACAACCAGAAGATCGGCAAGCCGGTCCACGTCTTCGGCTACCCGAGCGGCTCCCACCCGGACGGCAACTACGCCTACACCGGCAAGACCCTCAAGTGGAGCTACGGCAAGACGTTCGCCGCCAAGGCTCCCGAGATCAAGGCCGAGGAGCTGGTCGGCGTCAAGTCCTCCTTCACCGGTGAGGGCTCGATCGGCTCGTCCTGGCTGCTCAACTACAACAACGGCCGCCGCCTGGGCTACCTGAACGGCGTCACCATCGGGCTGGCCGACACCGACAAGAACGACCGCATCGACACCAGCGTCTCGCCGTACTTCGACGGCGAGCTGTACGGCGTCTACAAGGCCGCGGCCAACCTCTGGTCCGGCAGCATCGTGCCGAAGTACTAGACCACCGGTTCCCCGGGCGGCGCGGTGCCCGCCGCCTGGCAACCCGTACGCGGCCGTCCGCGGCACCCGGACGGCCGCGTACACCGGACGGACCGGCGGGGCACGGCGAAGCGCCTCAAGAGAACGAAAGGGGGCCCGGCCACACGGCCGGGCCCCCTTTCCGATGTCAGCGGCGGGCGACGCCGTCCAGCCGGGCCTGCTCGGCCACGGCCGCGATCACGGCGGGCGCGACGCGGGGGTCGAACGGCGACGGGATCACGTAGTCCTCGGACAGGTCGTCCCCGACCACGGCCGCCAGCGCGTTGGCGGCGGCCACCTTCATGTTCTCGGTGATGGTCCTGGCGCGAACGTCGAGGGCGCCGCGGAACACGCCCGGGAAGGCGAGCACGTTGTTGATCTGGTTCGGGAAGTCGGACCGGCCGGTCGCCACCACGCGCGCGTGCCGCCGGGCCACCTCGGGGTGGACCTCCGGCGTCGGGTTCGACAGCGCGAAGACGATCGCGTCCGGGGCCATCGACATGATGGCCTCCTCGGTCACCGTCGAGCCCGACAGGCCGATGAACACGTCGGCGCCGCTGAGGGCCTCCTCGGTGGAGCCGGTGAAACCGGTCCTGTTGGTGTCCCTGGCCAGGGCCTCCTTGACGGGGTTGAGGCCGTCCCGCCCGGTGTAGATCACTCCCTTGGAGTCCGCCACGGCGACATCGCCGATGCCGGCGCCCAGCAGGATGCGCGTCACCGCCACGCCGGACGCGCCGGCGCCCGCGATGACCGCGCGCAGGTCGCCCAGAGAGCGTCCGGTCAGCCGGGCGGCGTTCTGCAGCGCCGCGAGGGCGACGATGGCCGTGCCGTGCTGGTCGTCGTGGAAGACCGGGATGTCGAGCAGCGAACGGAGCCGGTCCTCGACCTCGAAGCAGCGCGGGGCGCTGATGTCCTCCAGGTTGATGCCGCCGAACGAGGGCGCGAGCCGGACCACGGTCTCGACCAGCGCGTCCACGTCGGTGCAGTCGAGGCAGATCGGCACGGCGTCGACGCCCGCGAATTCCTTGAACAGCAGCGCCTTGCCCTCCATCACCGGCATCGCGGCGGCCGGGCCGATGTCGCCGAGGCCGAGGACCGCGGTGCCGTCGGAGACCACCGCGACGACGTTCGACACCCAGGTGTAGTCGTTCACCAGCTCGGGAGTGTCGGCGATGGCGGTGCAGACCCGGGCGACGCCCGGCGTGTACGCCAGGGAGAGATCGTCGGCGTCACGGACCGGGATGGTGGAGCGGACCTCCAGCTTTCCACCGCGGTGCAGGGCGAATGCAGGATCGACGTCGAGAGCGTCGAGAGAAGCGGGAGTAACAGTCACAGCGACCCCAGTGTCACGAGGAGTTCCTTCGGTAGACGCCGCGCAAGAGCGGTCCGGCCCGGGCTTCGGTAGCCGCCCGGCGGCCGTCGCCGTTGACGGTCGTCTCTTTGGGGGGTACGGGGGTCACCCGTTGTTTGATTGTGCCACATGATGAGATGGCGGCCCCGGAGGCGCAGGGGTTAACAAAGTGTCAGTTTTATTGCGTATGCAACCTAAGCCGCGGCATGTAATACTCGATGTCCGGTCTGATCACTTACAACCGTGGGTCGCACGTGGACTTCACCTCATATGCCAAGCTCGCCGTACTCCTTGTCAACGAGCACGACCGGCTGAGATCCCTCGATTCCCTGCGTGAACTGCTCACCGAGACCGGCCGAAAAGAGGCCGCCGCTCGTGCCACCCGCCGAGATCTCGACGCCATCTGCGAGCTGCGTGAGGAGCTGACGGGCGTCTTCGAGTCCGCGGCGCGGGGAGACGGAGCCGACGCGGTCGAGCGGCTGAACGGCCTCCTCGTCCGCCATCCCGTGCACCCGCAGATCTCCGGCCACGACGGCCAGCCGTGGCACATGCACCTGACCGAGGGCGGACGAGTTGCCGACACCCTCGCCGTCGGGTCGGTCATGGGCCTGGCGACGGTCGTCACCAGCCTCGGCATGGACCGCCTCGGCATCTGCCAGGCGCCGCTCTGCCGCAACGCCTACCTCGACACCTCGTCGAACCGGTCGCGCCGCTACTGCTCGGAGCGCTGCGCCAACCGCGTCAACGTCGCGAACTACCGGGCGCGTAAGCGCGGCACGGCGAGGCGGAAGGCGACGCGCGGCCAGTAGCGCAGCACCACCCGGCCGACGATGTCGGACTCCGGCACCGCGCCGAAGTCCCAGCTGTCCCGCCGTCCCGGCGCGTTCTGGTTGTCGCTCTCGAGCCACCAGCCCTCCCCGGTACGGCGGAACGCGCGCTTGACGATCAGGCCGTGCGTCCGCCGCGCCACCACCAGGTCACCCTCCCTCACGGCGGCGCTGCGCCGTACGAGCAGGCAGTCTCCGGGGCGCAGGACGGGCAGCATCGAATCGCCGACGACGCGCACCGTGGTGAACACATCCCCCTCCACACCTAGATTTCCGAGACGAGTAAGGTCGGTCTTGGACAGTGCTGTCACAGCATTAAGGAAGGATTCCGATGCTCGCACGACTGCTGCGGCCCAAGCACGAGGCGTCCGCCCACTGCGACCTGCCGTGCGGTGTTTACGACCCCGCCCAGGCCCGCATCGAGGCCGAGTCGGTCAAGGCCATCATGGCCAAGTACGCCGACAACGAGGACCCAGTGTTCCGTGCCCGCGCGCTCACCATCAAGGAGGAGCGCGCCGAGCTGGTCAAGCACCACCTTTGGGTGCTGTGGACCGACTACTTCAAGCCGCCGCACCTTGAGCAGTACCCCCAGCTTCACCAGCTGTTCTGGGACGCTACCAAGCTCGCGGGCGCCGCCGGTGCGAAGGGCACCGTCGACGTGGCGAAGGCCGACGACCTCCTGGGCAAGATCGACGAGATCGCGAAGATCTTCTGGGAGACCAAGGCCGCTGCCTGAGCTTGAGATCGTCCAGACCCCGCCCGGTCCACGACCGCGCGGGGTCCGGTGTTTTCCGGGCCGTCCGAACCGTGGAATTCCCCCGTGACGAGCTCCAAGATCGCGACAATCGGCGCGTCCCAGCCGAGCAAACGCGGTCGAGTGGCGGTAGGTTGCAGTGAGCGGCAGTGCGCCGGCTCGATATGGGGCGAGGAGGAACGTGACCGAGGAAACCGAGACGCCTGCGGTGGATCTGGCCGGGATCCGCGACGCTGTGAGTGTCCGGCTGCCCGCCGTGAGCGCCTATCTGTCAGTGCTGCGTACGGCTACCGCCGGGCTGGCCGCCCGGCTGGACTTCACCCTCGACCAGATCGAGGATCTCCGCATCGCGGTGGACGAGGCCTGCGCGATGCTCCTACGGCAGGCCGTACCCGGCACCGATCTGATCGCCGAGTTCGAGCTCACCGGAGAGGAGATGACGGTCCGGGTCGAGGTCAACACGGTCGGAGTGACCGCTCCCAAGCGCGACGACTTCGCCTGGATGGTGCTCACCGCGCTCGCCGACGACGTGGACGCCATCTCCGACTCCCCCGATCACATGGCGATCGTGCTGCGTAAGCGCCGAGGCGCAGCGAGGCCGGCGTGACGGAAAGGACGCGTGCCATGGCCTCCGGCGACTCGGCGGTGCCCGACCGCGTGCGTGCCCGCGCGCTTTTCGGGGAGCTCGTCGAGCTGCCGGCCGACGACCCGAGGCGTCAGCGCATCCGCGACGAACTCGTCGAGCTCCACCTCCCGCTGGTGGAGTACCTCGCCCGCCGGTTCCGCAACAGGGGCGAGTGGCTCGACGACCTCACCCAGGTCGCCACGATCGGCCTGATCAAGTCGATCGACCGCTTCGACCTGGGCCGCGGCGTCGAGTTCTCCACCTACGCGACCCCCACGATCGTCGGGGAGATCAAGCGGCATTTCCGCGACAAGGGCTGGGCGGTCCGGGTGCCGCGCCGGCTTCAGGAGCTCAAGCTGTCGCTCACCAAGGCGATCAGCGAGCTTTCGCAGCGGGAGAGCCGAGCGCCCACGGTCGCCGAGTTGGCGGCCCACCTGCAGATGACCGAGGAAGAGGTCCTCGAGGGCCTGGAGTCGGCCAACGCCTACTCCACCGTCTCCCTCGACGCGCCCGACTCGGGCGACGACGACGCGCCCGCCGTGTCCGACTCGCTCGGCATCGTGGACGAGTCACTGGAAGGCGTCGAGTACCGCGAGTCCCTCAAGCCGCTGCTGGAGCGGCTGCCTCCTCGGGAGAAGCGCATCCTGCTGCTGCGGTTCTTCGGGAACATGACGCAGTCGCAGATCGCGACGGAACTCGGCATCTCGCAGATGCACGTGTCCCGTCTCCTCGCCCGGACCCTCGCCCAGCTTCGCGAGGGCCTGACCGCGGAGGACTAGGTCCTCCCGGCCCGTCCGGCTCAGGACGGGTGCGGCCCGTCCTCGCCCATCAGCGCCTTCGTCGACGGCGGGGCGAGGAGCGTCACCAGGGCGATCGCGACGGCCAGCACCAGCGGCACTCCGTAGGCGTACTGCTGGGACTGGATCAACGTGATCGCCACGGGCAACGCGAAGATCTGGGCGATCACGCCCGGTCCCCTGCTCCAACGCAGCACCTGGAGAACCCCCCAGGCGACCCAGAGCAGGCCGAGGCCGACCAGGATCCCGAAGGCCGCGACGAAGATGGAGGTCACCACGTCGCTCGGCTGTCCGATCAGCGTCTCGACGGCGACGTAACCGCCGAGGATCAGGGCGGCGAGGCCCTCCACGGCCACGGCGGCGGAGGCGACGGTCAGGGTCAGGGGTCGGCTGCTCACAGCGGCCAACACTAACAACCTGGGCGGTAGGGCACGGTTCGTGCTCTACCCTTCAGGGCATGCGGGCTCTCCTTGTCGTCAACCCCAAGGCGACCTCGACCAACCATCGCACGCGTGACGTCCTGATGAGAGCGCTTGGCGCGGCCATGGATCTGACCGTCGAGGAGACCGGCTACCGGGGGCACGCGGCGATGATCGCCGCGACGGCGCACGCCAAGGGGTTCGACGCCGTCGCCGTGCTCGGTGGCGACGGCACCATCAACGAGACGGTCAACGGCCTGCTGCGCGGGCAGCCCTCCGCGACGGCGGCGGAGCGGCCCACATTGATCGTGATCCCCGGAGGGAGCGCGAACGTGTTCGCGCGGGCGCTCGGGCTGCCCAACAACCCGGTCGAGGCGACCGGAGCGGCCCTCGAGGCGCTACGGGACGGCCGGCGGCGCACGATCGGGCTCGGCGAAGCCGTTTGGGACCACGATGTTTCACACGGCGACGCAGGGGCAGTGTCGCCGTCAGGCCCGCACGGGTCACGTTATTTCACATTCTGCGCTGGGCTCGGGTACGACGCCGAGGTCGTCCGGGCCGTCGAGGGGTTGCGAAGCGCCGGCTGCAAGGCGACGCCCGCCCTGTACGTCAAGACGGCGGTCAACCACTACTTCCTGACCGATCGCCGCCGTCCGGCCATGGTGCTGGAGCGTCCGCGGCAGGCGCCGCAGAGCCGGATCTTCATGGCGATCGTGTCCAACGCCTCGCCGTGGACCTACGCCGGGTCCCGCCCGATCAACCCGACGCCGTGGGCCGGGTTCGAGACGGGGCTGGACCTGCTGGCGCTGCGGAAGATGAGGTTGAGCACGGTCCTCGGACTGGTACGGCAGATCATCGGGGAGCGGTCGGGTCTGCCCATGGGTCGGCATCTGGTCCAGGCCCACGATGAGGAGGAGTTCACCCTTTCCGCCTCCCGTCCGGTCGCCTTCCAGTTGGACGGCGACTACCTGGGAGAACGCGAACGGGTGCTTTTCCGGTCTATCCCGGATGCATTACAAGTCCTCGTCTAGCCCGTTACATGCCGTCATAGTGTGACGAATCCGACAGCCATAACCGGCAAAACCTTCTCCCAAACCTCTTGTGCGGTCTTGGCGTCCCTGAAAAGCTGAATGCGACGTCGGAACGTAGGACCTTTCCGGGAGCCACCGCTCCCTGGAGGCCCCGGCGATCAACGGACCCAGCCCGGCACTACCCGTGTTCCGGGCGAAAGTTCACAGCAGTTAGTGAAAGACTTCACAAAGTTGACGGTCAGGAGCCGCGGAGGCTCCACTTACGAAGGAGTGGAACGCATGGACTGGCGCCACCGCGCTGCCTGCCGTGACGTGGATCCCGAGCTTTTCTTCCCGATCGGCAACACCGGCCCCGCGCTCATGCAGATCGAAGAGGCGAAGCAGGTATGCCGGCAGTGCTCCGTCATGGAGCTGTGCCTCAAGTGGGCACTGGAGTCCGGTCAGGACGCCGGCGTCTGGGGCGGGATGAGCGAGGACGAGCGGCGCGCGCTCAAGCGCCGGACCGCCCGTGCCCGCGCCCGCGCGAACGTCTGAATTTCTCCCCAGAGATCCAGAACTGAGACATCTCGCATACCGCCAAATACAACAGCCCTCTTTTTTCGCTGTTGTTTCGGTCACATGAAAGGCGAGGGTCGCGTCCAAGGGACGCGGCCCTTACCCCGTTTGTACGGGAATGCTGATCGTCACTTCGGTCCCGCCGCCCTCACGAGGCGCGATGGACAACCGTCCAGACAGCTCGCCGACCACGAGCGTGCGGACGATTTGTAGTCCGAGGCTGGTCGTCGCCTCCAGGTCGAAATCGGTGGGCAGGCCCTTTCCGTCGTCGGCCACCACCACCTCCAAGTGATTCGCGTCCCGCGACACGGTCACCTGGATGCTCCCGCTCGCGTGCTTGAAGCCGTGTTCCACCGCGTTCTGCAGCAGCTCGGTGAGCACCATCGCGATCGGCGTCGCCACCGCCGCCGGCAGCACGCCGAAGCTGCCGATCCGCTTGGGCGTCACGTGCGCCACCGAGACCTCGGCGGTCATGGCGACGACCCGGTCGGCGATGTCGTCGAACTCGACCATCTCCTCGGGCATCTGGGCCAGGATCTCGTGCACGATCGCGATCGAACCGACCCGCCTGACCGCCTCCTCCAGCGCCTCGCGCCCCTCGGGGTTGCCGAGCCTGCGGGCCTGCAGCCGCAGCAGCGCCGCCACCGTCTGCAGGTTGTTCTTCACCCGGTGGTGGATCTCGCGGATCGTGGCGTCCTTGGTCAGCAGCTCGCGCTCGCGGCGGCGCAGCTCGGTCACATCGCGGATGAGCACCAGCGCCCCGATCCGGCCGCCGCCGACCACGAGCGGGATCGCCCGCAGCAGCACGACGATGCCGCCGCGCTCGACCTCGGTCTCCCTCGGGGCCCGGCCGCTCGCGACGTGCATCAGGTCCTCGTTGATCGGCTCGTCGGAATAGCAGAGATCCGCCGTGGTGCGGCCCAGTTCCGCGCCGACCAGGTCCGCCTGCAGTCCGAGCCGCCGGTACGCCGAGAGCGCGTTGGGCGACGCGTACGTCACCCGGCCCGCCCGGTCGAGCCGGAGCAGGCCGTCGCCGACCCGGGGCGAGCGGACGAGGGTCGGCTCCTCCTCGGGGAACGGGAACCTGCCCTCGGCCACCATCTGGGCCATGTCCGAGGCGCTCTGCAGATAGGTCAGCTCCAGCCGGGACGGCGTACGGGCCGAGGACAGGTTGGTGGAGCGCTGGATGACGCCGATGAACTCGCCGTCCAGGCCGCGCCGTACGGGGATGGTCTCCTCGCGGACCGGCACCCCGCTGGACCAGTCCGGGTCGCCCTCACGGCAGATCCGGTGCTCGTTCCAGGCGGTGTCGATCAGGGGGCGCTCCCCCTCGGCCACGACCGCGCCGACGACGTCGTCGTGATAGACGGTGGGCCCGGTGGTCGGCCGCATCTGCGCGACGGCCACCCAGCCGGCCCCCTCTTTGCGCGGGATCCACAGGATGAGGTCGGCGAACGACAGGTCGGCCAACAACTGCCAGTCGGAGACGAGAGAGCGCATCCACTCGATGCCCGCGGCGTCGAGCGCGGTTTGGCGGGACACCATGTCGCTGAGAGTCGGCACCTCTGCATCATGCGTCCCGAACCGGCCCGAAAGCGAATCCACCCGTCCGACCTGCAAAGATGCACCCATGAGTAGGCCACTCGACAGACTGCGCGCGGCCGCCGCCGACCGCGAGGCGGCGGGCCTGCGGCGCGCCCTGCGCCCGCGCGGCCCCGACCACGACGGCCTGATCGACCTGGCCTCCAACGACTATCTCGGCCTCTCCCGGGACGACCGCCTGGTCAAGGCGGCCGTACGCGCGACGGAGAAGTGGGGCACCGGCTCCACCGGCTCGCGGCTCGTGACGGGCTCCACGTGGCTGCACGCGGAGCTGGAGACCCGCCTCGCCGCCTTCGCCGGCGCTCCGCGCGCCCTCGTCTTCTCCTCGGGCTATCTGGCGAACCTGGCGGCCGTGACGGCGCTCGCCCGCGGCGGCCTGGTGGTGTCCGACGCGGGCAACCACGCCTCCATCGTGGACGCCTGCCGCCTGTCCCGGGCCCGGGTGGTGGTCACCCCCCACGGGGACGTGGCGGCCGTGGAGGCGGCCCTGCGCGAGCGCGCCGAGGAGCACGCCGTCGTCGTCACCGACGCCGTCTTCTCCGTTGACGGCGACCTCGCGCCGCTCCCCGCCCTGCACGCGGCGGCCGTACGGCACGGTGCCCTTCTCGTGGTGGACGAGGCGCACTCGCTCGGCGTGGTGGGCGAATCCGGCCGGGGCGCGGTATACGCGGCGGGCCTCGCGAGGGATGCTCGTATTGTGAGAACCGTCACGCTTTCCAAGTCGCTCGCGTCTCAGGGCGGGGCGGTGCTCGGCGCCCCCGAGGTGGTCGAGACGCTGATCGACACGGGGCGGTCGTTCATCTTCGACACCGGGCTCGCCCCCGCGTGCGTGGGCGCCGCGCTCCAGGCGGTCGAGATCCTGGCGAAGCAGCCTGAGCTGCCGGAACGCGCGTCGTCGATGGCGCGGACGCTCGCCGGGGCGGCGCGCGAGCTCGGCCTGGAGACCGCCGATCCGGCCGCCGCCGTGGTCCCGATCGTGCTCGGCCGGCCGGATGACGCGGTCTCCGCGGCGACCCTGTGTGCGGAACTCGGCGTGCGCGTGGGATGCTTCCGCCCACCATCGGTGCCCCACGGGAGGTCGTCTTTGAGGTTGACCGCTCGGGCCAATCTGAGGTCCGATGACCTCGCGGTGATCAGGCGGGCGCTCACCGCCGTGGTCGAACGGAAGGTGGGCAAGTGAGCCGGCGAACCATCGATGACGTCGTGAGGGAGGCATCGTGACCGAGCTGACCGAGGACGCGCCGAGAGTCCCGAAGTACTACGACGTCAAGCGGAGCCTCCTGGAACTCACCAAGAGCCTGCCTCCGGGCAGCGCGCTGCCGCCCGAGCGCACGCTCGCCGTGCGGTTCGTGACGTCGCGGACGACCGTGCGCCAGGCGCTGTCGGAGCTGGTGGTGGAGGGCCGCCTGCTGCGCATCCAGGGCAAGGGCACGTTCGTCGCCCAGCCCAAGGTCGCCCAGGTGCTCCAGCTCACGTCCTACACCGGGGACCTGCGCACCGTGGGCCTCGAACCGGACACCAAGATCCTGGACATCAGCTACATCACCGCCGACGAGCAGCTCAGCCGGCGGCTGGCGATCAACCCTGGCGGCCGGGTGCTGCGCATCCACCGGCTGCGCCTCGCCAACGGCGAGCCGATGTCGATCGACACCACGCACCTGTCCGCCCGCAGGTTCCCGCGGCTGCGGCGGGAGCTGGAGGCCCACTCGTCGCTGTACGAGACGCTGCACAACGCCTACAACGTGCGGCTGACCGACGCCGAGGAGGTCATCGAGACCGTCCTCGCCACGCCGTACGACGCCCAGGTGCTCGGTGTGGACGTGGGGCTGCCCATGCTCCTGCTCACCCGGCACGCCTTCGACGCGGACGGCCACCCGGTGGAGTACGCCCAGTCGCTCTACCGCGGCGACCGCTACAAGTTCGTCACACGTCTGCGCAGGCCCAGCCCCTAGGGTTGCCGAATGAGCATCCTCATCGTCTCCGGCACCGACACCGGGGTGGGCAAGACGGTGGTCACCGCGGCGGTGGCCGCACTGGCGCGGGAGCGCGGAGCCGCGGTCGCGGTGGTGAAGCCGGCCCAGACCGGCGTGGCGCCGGACGAGCCGGGCGACCTCGACGAGGTCATCCGGCTCTCGGGGGTCACGACGACGTTCGAGTTCGCCCGCTTCCCCGCGGCGCTCTCCCCCGCCGCCGCGGCGCGCGAGGCGGGCCTGCCGCCGGTCTCCCTGACGGAGTCGGCCCGGCGGATCCGCGAGATCGCCGAGTCGCACCGGCTCGTGATCGTGGAGGGGGCGGGCGGCCTGCTCGTCCGCTTCGACGACGAGGGCTGGACGCTGGCGGATCTGGCGCACCTGCTGCACGCCCCGGTGCTCGTGGTCGCGCGGGCGGGGCTCGGCACGCTGAACCACACCGCCCTGACGCTGGAGGTGATGGCGGCCCGCGGCGTCGAGCCGGCCGGTGTGGTCGTGGGGAGCTGGCCCGCCGAGCCGGGGCTCGCGGAGCGCCACAACATCGGCGACCTGGAGATGCTCGCCGCGCGACCGCTGGCCGGCGCGCTGCCCGAAGGCGCGGGCATGCTTGACCGCGCCGCGTTCACCCGCGTGGCGAGGGCGGGGCTCGGCCCCACCCTCGGCGGCGCGTTCAACCCGGCCCGCTTCCGATCGACGCTCCGGCTCACCCCCTGACGGAGGCCGTCCCTCGCATTCTGAGGCGGCCGGCAGAAGGGGGTTCCAGGCTCGTGGAGAGCGCTATTTCAGGTGTAGATCCGCCGCCCAGCGGGCAGGGGCGACTCATCTATCCCCCTATGTGACTGGCTGGTAGGTTTCCCGGCATGGAGTCAGCAGCGAAGCACGCGGGCGACGTCGCGGTCGCCGTTTCCAAGGCCTACGGCGTCGAGACGATGTTCACGCTGTCCGGGGGGCACGTCTTCCCCCTGTACGACGGCGCGGTGCACGAGGGCATGCGCATCCTGGACGTACGGCACGAGCAGAGCGCCGTCTTCGCGGCCGAGGCGACCGCCCGGCTCACCCGCGGCCCCGGCCTCGCCGTGCTGACCGCGGGTCCCGGCATCACCAACGGCGTCTCCGGCGTGGCGACGGCCCACTTCAACGGCTCCCCCGTCGTCGTCTTGGGCGGCCGGGCGCCGCAGTCCCGCTGGGGCTCCGGGGCGCTCCAGGAGATGGACCACCCGCCGCTGTTCGACTCCATCTCCAAGCTCGCGTTCACCGGCTCCAGCGCCGAGACGATCGGCCAGGACGTCGAGATGGCCTTCCGGACGGCGCTCGCCCCGCACCGTGGCCCGGTCTTCCTCGACTTCTACATGGACCACCTGTTCGCGCCGTCGCCCGCGCGGGACACCGAGACGCTCTCCCCGTCGCCGCTGGAGCCGGACACCGACGCGCTCGCCGACATCGCCAAGCTGATCGCCGCCGCCGAGCGGCCGGTCCTGGTCCTCGGCTCCGACGTGTGGATGGACCGCGCCGAGGAGGCCGCGCGCGACTTCGCCGAGGAGTACCGCCTGCCGGTCATCCCGAACGGGCAGGGCCGGGGCATCCTCCCCGCCGGGCACGAGCTGCTCGTCACCCGGGCCCGGGGGCTCGCCTTCGGCCAGGCCGACCTGGTCATCGTGGTCGGCACGCCGCTCGACTTCCGCCTCGGATACGGCTGGTTCGGCGGCAAGGACGGCGCTCCCCTGGCCAAGGTCGTCCACATCGCCGACGCGGCCTCCCAGCTCGCCACGCACGTCGGCCTGGCCGCGTCCGCCGCCGGAGACCTCTCCCTCACCTTCTGGGGCCTCGCCGCGGCCTGCTCGACCGCCGGTGTCGATCCGAAGGCGTACGCGCCGTGGGTGGCCACGCTGGCCGAGGCGTCCGCCGCGGCGATCGCCGGGGACGCCGAGCTGCTCGCCTCCGACGCCGACCCGATCCACCCCATGCGCATCTACGGCGAGCTCGGCAAGATCCTCGCGGACGACGCGGTGGTCATCGGCGACGGCGGCGACTTCGTGTCCTACGCCGGCAAGTACGTCGAGCCGCGCAACCCGGGCAACTGGCTCGACCCCGGCCCGTACGGATGCCTGGGCACGGGCCTCGGCTACTCGATCGCCGCCCGGCTCGCCCGCCCCTCCTCCCAGGTCGTGCTGCTCCTCGGCGACGGCGCGGCCGGCTTCTCCCTGATGGACGTGGACACGCTCGTCCGGCACCGGCTGCCGGTCGTCATGATCTGCGGCAACAACGGCATGTGGGGTCTGGAGAAGCACCCCATGCAGCTCCTGTACGGCTACGACGTGGCCGCCGACCTCCAGCCGCAGTGCCGGTACGACCAGGTCGTGACCGCGCTCGGCGGCGGCGGGGAGCTGGTGACGTCGCCCTCGGAGATCGGGCCGGCGCTGCGACGCGCCTTCGACTCCGGCGTGCCGTACCTGGTGAACATCGCCACCGACCCCGCGGTCGCCTACCCGCGCAACACGACCGGGATCTAGTGATCTAGTGCGGCGACGGGCTGGCGTCCGGGGTGGCCGGGGGCGACAGGCTGGGTGAGGGGCTCGGGCTCGGCGCCGTACAGGCGATCTTGGTGACCGCGATCTTGAGCGTGGCGCCCTCGGGTGCCTCCTCCCCGCCCTTCGGGTCCTGGGCGGTGACCTTCGTGCACATCCCGTCGCCTCCGGCGGAGCTCACCCTGACCTTGAACCCGAGGCTCCTCAGCTTGGCGGTCGCCTTCTCCTCGGTCAGCCCGATGACCGAGGGCACCTTCTCCATCGGCTCGTCACTCGGGCTGGGGCTCGGGCTGGGCGACGGGGTCGGCGTCGCCGACGGTGATGGCGAGGGGCTCGGCGACCGGGGGACAACGGCCGGCTGCGACGGCTGCGCGGTCGGCGTGGGCGTTTTGCTGCGCCGTGGCCTGGGCGTCGACGGGCCGATCGTCGGCGTGTCCGTCTCGTAGATCAGCGGGGACGTGGAGGGACCCGCCTGCTCGTCGCCGGACGCGGCCAGGGCGTTGATGCCGAGCGCCGCCAGGCCGGCGAAGACGGCGAGCCCGGCCGCGCCCGCCGCGATCGGGGCCTTCCGGCTCTTCCTACGGCGCGATCCCCTTGGCCCCGGCGTGGTCGCCGCGGTGGCCGTCTCCGGGGGGACCGGACGGTCCTCCCACGCCTCGGCGCCGTACGAGCGGTCCGCCTGGGTGGGGTAGTCGGACGACGCGTACCCGCCGGTCGCCGGGCCGTACCCGCCCGTGGCCGGGGAGTATCCCCCAGTGGCCGGGGAATAGCCGCCCGTGGCCGGGGAATAGCCGCCCGTGGCCGGGGAGTAGCCCCCGGTGGCCGGGGAATAGCCGCCCGGAGCCGGGCCACCGAGGTCGAGCCCCGCGGGCGCCGCGCCGGCGTCGTGCGGGAACTGCGGATGGGCGGGCTGCCGCGCATCGGGCAGCACCGATCTGCGCGCGGCGTCGCTCATCGCGGCCGCGTCCGGCCAGCGCCGGGCCGGATCCTTGAGCAGCGCCCGCTCCACCACCATGCGCACGGCCGGGGGCACGTCCCGTGGCAGCGGCGGCGGCTCGTCCCGGATGTGCTGCAGCGCGATCGCCACCGGCGACTCGCCGTCGAAGGGCCGCCGTCCCGCGAGGCACTCGTACGCCACGACCCCGAGGGCGTAGACGTCCACGGCGGGCGTGACGGGCTGGCCTTCGGCCTGCTCAGGCGCGCAGTACGCGGCGGTGCCGAGGACCATGCCCGCGTCGGTGAGGCGGCTCGCCGAGTCGGCCCGCGCGATGCCGAAGTCGGTGAGCACCAGCGTGCCGTCCGAGCGGACGAGCAGGTTGCCCGGCTTGACGTCCCGATGGACGATGCCACGCGCGTGTACGGCGTGCAGAGCGGCCGCCGCCTGGGCGATGAGCTCCATGGCCGGCTCGGGGCCGATCCGGCCGAGACGGGTCAGCAGCCGGTCGAGCGGCTCGCCGTCCACGAACTTCATCACGAGGTACGCCGTGGGCCCGTCCCCGGGGACGTCGGTCACGCCGTAGTCGTAGACGTCGACCACGCCGGGGTGGTTGACGGTCGCCATCGCCCGGGCCTCACCCTGGAAGCGGACGGCGAAGCCGGGGTCGTCGAGCCTTCCGGGGAGCAGCACCTTGACGGCGACGGTGCGCGCGAGAACCATGTCCTCGCCGCGCCACACCTCGCCCATGCCGCCGGCGCCGAGCCGGGCGTCCAAGCGGTAGCGCCCCGCCAGCGTCATCCCCTGGGCCACCATGTGCCCAATACCCCCTCAAGTTCCCCGGAGTTGTCCAACCAAGCAGACCCGTGTCTCGGCAATGTCACACCCGGGTCACGGAAGCCCGCCTGTCGGGGGCCTACGCGCGGGTGATCCCGTGCTCAGAACAACGGGCGGACCACCCGCACCGGTTCACCTGGACGACCAGGCGCCTGCGGCGCCGCGAGGGTGGCGCGGCGCCTCAGGGCACGGCGGCGACGCAGACCACGTAGTCTCCCTCGCCGGACGGTCCACCACAATGGTGGCAGAACACGCTCACGGCCTCCGAGCGTACGACTACTAGGCTGGAAAATATGACGCTAGCTCCTGGTCTACGCGCCAATGTCCTCATCATGGTGGAGCGAGAGGACACCGCGATCAGGGTGGGCAGCGGGGACGTGCCCGTCCTGGGCACGCCGCGGCTGCTCTCCTTCGCCGAAGGGGTCACCGTCAAGGCCGTCCAGCGCTATCTGGAGCCGGGACAGACGTCGGTGGGCACGCGGGTCGAACTGGAACATCGCGCACCCAGCCCCGTCGGCATGCACGTCGAGATCTCCGCCGAGCTGACCGACGTGGACGGCAGGCGGCTCGGCTTCGCCATCACCGCCGTCGACAAGACCGGACGGCTGGTCGCCACCGGGAGGATCGAGCGGGTGGTGGTCGACCGGGAGCGGTTCCTCGGGTCGCTCTGACCTCGTGCCTACTCGATGACGGCGATCAGGTCGCCCTCCTGGATGACGTCGCCCTCGGCGACCTTGAGCTGGGCGACGACGCCCGCGTCCTCGGCGATGACCGGGATCTCCATCTTCATCGACTCCAGGATGACGAGCGTCTCGCCCTCGGCCACCGTGTCGCCCTCGGCGACGACGATCTTCCAGACGTTCGCCACCATCTCGGCGCGTACTTCCGCCACCACAACTCCTCTTCAGTCATTCCACTCACCGGGCCGGCGTTCTCGCCGGACCGGCGTCCATCACGACCAGGCCCGCGGCGTCACGACCGCATGCGGGACACCAGCCCGGTGTCGTAGTCCCCACTCGCGAACTCGGGGTGGTCCAGGAGTTCGGCGCAGAAGGGCAGGTTGTTCTTCGGCCCCTCGACGCGGAACGCCGCGACGGCCGCGCGGCCACGCTCAAGCGCCTCCGCGCGGGTGGCGCCGTGGACGCAGAGCTTGGCCATCAGCGGATCGTAGAACGGCGTGACAGTGTTTGCCGCGACATATCCGGAATCGACCCGAACTCCCTCGCCGGACGGCTCCTCCCAGACCGAGATCTTGCCAGGTCCGGGGAAGAACCGCTTCGGGTCCTCGGCGTAGATCCGGAACTCGATGGCGTGCCCGCGCGGGGCGACCTCGACGGGGTAGACCTCGCCGGCCGCGATGCGGAGCTGGTGCTCGACCAGATCGCTCCCGGTCACCAGCTCGGTGACGGGATGCTCCACCTGGAGCCGGGTGTTCATCTCCAGGAACACGAAGTCCTGCTTGTCCGCGTCGACCAGGCACTCGACCGTGCCGGCGCCGCGATAGCCGACCGCCTCGCCGACGCGCACCGCCGCCGCGAGCAACCGCTCGCGCAGCTCGGGCGTGATGCCCGGGGACGGGCTCTCCTCCACGACCTTCTGGTGGCGCCGCTGCACGGAGCAGTCGCGCTCGCCCAGCGCGACCACCGTGCCGTCGGCCAGGCCGAGGATCTGCACCTCGACGTGGCGGGCGCGTTCGATGTAGCGCTCGAGCAGGATCGCGGCACCGCCTCCGAACCGCGCGGCCGCCCTGGACGCCTGCTCGAACGCCTTGATCAGGGACTCGTCGTCGTAGGCGACACCCATGCCGATCCCGCCGCCGCCCCCCGCGGTCTTCACCATGAGGGGGTAGCCGATCTCCTCGGCCGCGCGCAGGGCGTCCTCCAGCGTGGTCACCGGCTCGCGGGTGCCCGCGGCCACCGGGACCCCGGCGTTCTCCATCAGGTTCCTGGCGTTGATCTTGTCGCCCATCTGGACGATCGTCTCGGGAGCCGGGCCGATCCAGACCATGCCCGCCTCGATGACGGCACGGGCGAAGTCGGCGTTCTCCGAGAGGAAGCCGTAACCGGGGTGGACGGCCGCCGCGCCGGACTTGCGGGCGGCGTCGAGCACCTTCTCCACGTCCAGGTAGCTCTGGGCGGGACTCGCCGGGCCGAGCAGCACGGCCTCGTCCGCCTCCTGCACGAAGGGGAGGTCTGCGTCGGCCTCGGAATAGACCGCGATCGCGCGCAGCCCCATCCGCCGGACCGTCCGGATGACCCGCCTGGCGATTTCGCCGCGGTTGGCGACAAGAACTGACTCGAACACGCAGCCAACCCTACGGCGGTGCCCCGCTGATCCCCTGCGCTTGATTCCGACTGAACGTGTCCGGGGAATCTGTAGGGTCGGCACAAAAACAACGGTCATCGCCCCGGCTACGGGCCGATCCGGTGCGAATCGCGCTACAAGCGGGTCGCCACGGTGACCCGGTCGACCGCCCGGGCCATGGCCTCGACCACGGCCGGGTCGTACTCGGTGCCGACGCCGAACCTGAGCCGCTCCAGCGCCGCGGCCGCGCGGTCCCGGTCGGGCGAGCCCCCCATCAGGTCGTCGTACGCGTTGGCGGCCTTGATGACCCGGCTGGCCATGGGCGGGGAGTGGTCCACGGTTTCGCACTGGCGGCGGACGATCTCGGCCACGCCGTGCAGCACGCCGGTCTTCCTGATCACCTCCGCGCCCAGCTCGGCGATCCGCTTCGCCTGCGCCGGATCGGTGAGGACGGTGGCCCCGCCCGGGATCGGGTCGCTGAGAGAGAGCTGCCCGATGTCGTGCATGAGCGCGGCGTACTCGAGTTCGAGCAGTTGCGGCTCCGGCATGCCGAGCTCCCTGCCGACGGCGACCGCCAGCATGCTGACCCTCCGGGAGTGCCCCGGCTCGACGTACCCTCCGACCTCGGTCACCCGGCTCAGCGCCCGGACCGTCTGCAGGTACGTCGCCCGGATGCCCGCGTACTTGCGGAACGCCACCTGGGTCACCAGCAGCGGCGCGGCGAACACCAGGAGCGCCGTCATGTTCATGCTGTGCGCGGCGAGCGCGAGCAGCGTCCCCGAGGCGGCCACCGCCGCGCCCAGCGGCGCGGCCATCCGTAGCTCGTCGCGTACGGCGACGCCGAAGGCGGTCCTGACCTGCTCGGCCCGGAGCATGGCGGCGATCACCACGTCGGCCGTCAGCATGAGTGCGACGAGGGCCGCCATCACGCCGAGCGCCGGCCACCAGTTGCCGTCGATCGCGATCGAGCGGAGCGAGCCGGTCAGCGGACGGTAGGCGAAGGCCAGCAGCGATCCGGTGAGCAGCCTCCGGGCGATCGCGTCCAACCGCGGCGGGCGACCCACGGCGAGGTGCGGCAGCGCCCCGGCGATCATCCCGACCGACATGACGGCGACGACCTGGAGCGCGGACTGGCGGGCCAGCTGGCCGCCCACATCGAGCAGGAGCGCGTAGCCGATCGCCGCGGCGGTGGAGATGGGCGCCACCTCGCGGTTGCCCGGCATGGTGAGCCGGGCCAGCTCGCCCACCGCGATCAGCGCGCCGAAGCCGATCGCGACCTGCGGATCGACCGGGCCGCCCGCCGCTGTGTGGGAGATCCCGGCCACCGTGAGCATCCCTGCGGCGCAGATCAACAGCAACTGGCCCGAATCGAGCCCGCGCATCGCCCTGGCGGCGGTCATGAGTCCTCGCCCTCAGCGTTCCGAGATGACCTGGATGGGCATGGTGGGGTCGTCATGGTCCTTGGCCGCGGCCACCGCGGGCTCCGGCGGCGCGGACACCGCGCGCGGCGGCTCCCAGCCGTGCCGGTCGAGCGCCTTGATGAAGGTGTTCACCATGACGGGGTCGAACTGGGTGCCCGCGCCCTTGCGCAGCTCGGCCACCGCCTCCTCGATCGACTTCGCCTTCCGGTACGCCCGGTCGGACGTCATCGAGTCGAAGGCGTCGGCCACCGCGATGATACGGGCGAACTCGGGGATCTCGTCTCCGGCGAGCCCCATGGGGTAGCCCTTGCCGTCCTGCCGTTCGTGGTGGTGCATGATCCCGGCGAACGCCTCGTCGAGGAAGTCGATGCCGTGCACGATCTCCAGCCCGCGCATGGGGTGGAGCTGGATGGCGGCGAACTCCTCCTCGGTCAGCTTGCCGTCCTTCTGCAGGACCTTGGTCGGCACGCCCAGCTTGCCGACGTCGTGCAGCATCCCGGCGTACCGGATGGCGCGCAGCCGTTCGGTGCCCATGCCGATCTCCTCGGCGATCATGGACGAGGCCCGCGAGACGCGGGTGCAGTGGCCCCGGGTGTAGTAGTCCTTCGTCTCGACCGCCTGGCACAGCGCGGCGATCGTCGCTTCGTAGGAGCGCTGCTGAGCGTGGTAGTGCCCGAACGCCCAGCGGGCCACGAACAGCGGGATCAGCACCAGCACCGCCGAGATCGACTGCACGGTCGCCCACAGCCCGGCGATCAGCAGGCCGAAGGTCGCGTAGCCGAGATAGGACCCCAGGATCTGCACCGTGCCGCGGAGCGGCACCTGGTCCTTCCCCACGCCCTCGGCCAGCAGCAGGATGATCGCGGTCAACGCGAAGTTGATCAGTACGAACGCCGCCGTGGCCGCGCCGTACGGGACGATCACCCCGGGGAAGTCGTCCTCGCGCGGCAGGCCGACGGTGCCGCCGGCCAGCTCGAACGCCACACCCGCGGCGTATCCGCAGATCACGAACTGGGCGCCGTTGAAGAGGCGCTTCACCACCGGCAGGCCGGGCCGCACGCTGATGACCGCCATGAGCCCGACCAGCGCCGCTCCCTCGGGACCGACGAGCACGACGGCCGCCAGCGCCGCGGAGAAGCTCACCGAGATCGCGGCCTGTGGCACGTTGAGCACCGTGGGCACGGACTCGCACACCAGAAAGAGCAGCGCCAGCACGATGAGCGTCGGCAACTCGGCCTGGTCGAACCACCCGGGGGTGACGGCGCTCTCGACGACCAGCGCGACGGCGGCGGCGTTCAGTACGACGAAGTAGACCTTCGCCGGCCACGGCAGTTCCCGCATGCGGCCACCTCGCGGCTCAGGTCCAGGAGATCCCGGAGGTCATGCCGGTCTCGGCCACGAACACCACCATGGGCGTGAGCAGCATCAACGCCGCCAGCAACTTGGTGGCCACTCTGTTGAACATCGCTGCCTCCACATCGAAATCCGCCCACAGGCTACAGAAGCCCGCGTGCCCGGTCAGATAGCTCGGCGAACCGCAGCCAAACCGTGACCAACCAATCACGCTGTGCGCATTCGCCCTGGTTCGCCCGGTGGTTCGAGGCACGCCCGCGAGCCCGCGCTGCCCGCTGTCACGCATGGTGAGGCGGGAACGCCGGCTCTGGCCGTTCGGCTCTCGACCGTCCGGAACTCGGTGACGTGCCCGTCACGCCGGCCCGGCAAACCCCACCGGCCTCAGCGGCGACGGTTCAGGAGCGGGACAGAGCCCAGGAGACGGTGGCCTTGAGGCCGGTGGCGAGATCGGTGCGCGGGCGCCAGCCCAGCCCCTCGCGGGCCGGCTCGGGGTCGACGGCCATGGCGGGCAGGTCGCCGAGGCGGGCCGGGGCCAGGCCGGGCTCGTCGGGGGCGCCGGCCGCGGCGGCGACGAGCATGTGCAGTTCTCGGTCGGTCGTCTGAACTCCGGTGCCGAGGTTGAACCTGCGCCCGTTCCCGGCGGAGCCGCACGCGCGGGCGAAGCCGTCCACGACGTCCTCGACGAAGATGTAGTCCCGTGTTTGGGAGCCGTCGCCGTACAGGACGGTGGGACGTCCGGCGAGGAGCGCGTCGGTGAAGATCGCGACCACCCCGGCCTCACCCTCGGGTGACTGGCGCGGGCCGTACACGTTGGACAGGACGAGCGTGGTGTATTCCAGCCCGTGCAGCGCGCTGTAGGCCGACAGGTAGACCTCGCCGCTCAGCTTGGAGGCGGCGTACGGCGAGCGCGGGTCGGTCGGCGCGTCCCCGGGCACCGGGATGGCGGCGGGCCTGCCGTACACGGCCACCGAGGAGGCGTAGACGACCTTGCGGGCGCCGCTGCGGCGGGCGGCCTCCAGGACGTTGAGGGTGCCCTCGACGTTCACCCGGGCGTCGTGCAGCGGGTCGGCGACGCTCTTGCGGACGCTGATCTGGGCCGCCAGGTGGCAGACCACCTCCGGACGCCACGCCTCGGCCATCTCGACGAGGGCGGGGTCCCGCACGTCCATCGTGTGCAGGGCGGCGTCGGTGTTGCGGATGTTCCCGGAGGACAGGTCGTCCACCACCGCGACGTCGTGCCCGTCGGCCAACAAGCGGTCGACGAGGTTCGAGCCGATGAATCCCGCCCCGCCGGTGACCAGTATGCGCATGCCCGCCCCTTCGTCAGGTGTACGGGCTGATCCTAATCGGCCAGCTCGGACCGTACCTGCGCGATGCGGGCGAGGACTTTGTCGCGCAGGTCCCCGGGCACGGGATCACACCCGCAGTGCTTGGCGACGAGCTGCTTGACGACGTTCTCCAGGCCGTACTCCTCCAGGCAGGGCCCGCACTCATCCAGATGCTGGCGGATCTCGGCCCGTCTGCTGTCGTCCAGCTCGCCGTCGAGGTAACTGTAGACCCGGTCAAGGACCTCGCCACAGTCTGTGTCGTGGTGATCGCCGCAGCTCATCGCCCCTCCTCGTCCCGCACCAGGCCGCGAGCGCGCGCGTAGTCCTCAAGCTGCGTCCGCAGTTGTCTCCGCCCGCGATGCAGCCGCGACATCACGGTCCCGATGGGGGTCCCCATGATGTCGGCGATCTCCTTGTACGGGAAGCCCTCGACGTCGGCGAGGTACACCGCGATGCGGAAATCCTCGGGGAGCGCGGCGAGGGCGTCCTTCACATCGCTGTCGGGCAGATGCTCCAGCGCCTCGACCTCGGCCGACTTCAGCCCGGTCGAGGTGTGCGACTCGGCCCGGGCGAGCTGCCAGTCCTCGATCTCCTCGGTCCCGGCCTGCTTGGGCTCCCGCTGCTTCTTCCGATAGCTGTTGATGAACGTGTTCGTCAGAATGCGGTAGAGCCAGGCCTTGAGGTTGGTGCCCTCCTGGAACTGGTGGAACGAGGCGAACGCCTTGGCGAAGGTCTCCTGAAGAAGGTCCTCGGCGTCTGCGGGATTCCGGGTCATCCGGAGCGCGGCGGAGTACAACTGGTCGAGATACGGCATGACGTCGCGCTCGAACCGCTCGCTGCGCTGCTCCAGAGTCTCCTCAGCTGTCTTGGAGACCGGACCCACCCCCTCTAGGACACCGTACCTAGCCGAGAATACCGGCAGCGTAGTGGCGTCTTCCTCCTGGGCTGCGGGCGTGAGCAACGCGTTCATGCACAACTGCAACAGGGCGGGCGTAGAGTCTGTTCCCGGTACGTTTTCGCGGTACGAACACCCCTGTTTGGGGAAGGACCTACGTACCGGCTGGTAGCCCGGAAACCGATTTCCGCTATCTCATGTCGCTTTCTGAGGTAGCCATAGTCCAGGAGCCGCTCGTGCTGCCCATTCCGGCCAACGAACTCAACGGCTCGGGAGCGCTCGGGCCGTACTGGACCTTCTATCACGCGGTCGTCGCCGAACAGCTCCGCCGATGGCTGCCCGAGCGCCCCTCCCTGCTGCTCGACCTGTCCGGCGGCCGCGGCCGCTGGACGGCTCAGGCCGCACGGGCGGGACACCGGGTCATCCAGGTGATGGACTTCCGGCGGCTGTCCGAGCCGTGGCTGCGCGACGCGTCCGGCCGCGTGCAGAAGGTCCGCGCCGACGATCTCGGCTTCCTCCCCGACGCCTGCGTGGACGCGGTGATCGCGGAGGAGCGCGCCCTCTCGGTCGAGATCATGGCCGAGTCCGTGATCGGGGATGTCGCCCGCGTGCTGAAGCCGGGCGGTCGGACGCTGGTCTGCGTCGACTCGCTGGTCCTCGGCATGGCGATCCTCGCCGAGCAGAACTACTGGGCGCACCTGTGCCAGACCGGCGAGGTCATGCTCGTGCCCTGGCCCGACGGCAGCATCACCCGGTGCTTCACCAGCGTCCAGCTCCGCGAGCTGATGACGGCCGCCGGGCTGGAGGTGGAGTGGGTGCGGCCGCGCACCGTGCTGTCGCCGTCCACGGTCGATCACGTGCTCGCCACCGGCGGTCACTCCCTGGCCCGGCTCGTACGTACCGAGCTGGCGACCCGGCCGGAGGAAGAGGACACGGTCGGCATCCACCTCGTGGCCAGCGCCCGCAAGAAGGGCTGACCCCCGTCCGGCGGGCCAGGCTGTAGGTCCAGGCTGTAGGTCCAGGTTCCGTTCAGCGGCGGCGCTCGCGCCTCGACTGGCACTGGACGCAGCGGGCCGCCTCCGGGCGAGCCTCCAGCCTGCCCTCCGGCACGAGGCCGCCGCAGTCCACGCACCTGCCGTACACGCCGTCGTCAAGCCGGCGCAGCGCGTCCAGTACGGCGAGGCGGTGCTGGAACTCGACGTCGATCACCGCCTGTGCGCGTTCGGCGTCGAGCGGGTCCGTCTCCTGGAGCGCGCCGATGGAGCGGTCGAGTTCGTCGAGCAGGGAGTGCAGCCGCATGCGGGCGGTCGCGGGATCCACGGTCCGCACCTCCGGGGGCAGGGGTGATTCCATGGGTTTTGAGGAAAGGAGCCCCCGGCCTCCCTTTCCTCACCGGATGCCCGCTTGGTGCGGTCTTTACACTCCGCGTTCAGAAGAGCACGGCGCGGTCACCGTCATCCTTGAGCGGCTCGAGGAGGTCGGGACCGTTGTTGCGGACGTTGTTGACCGCGGTCGAGACGGGATAGGCCTCCAGCCGCCCGGCGAGCGCGGGGACCAACAGCCGGCTCGCGTCGTTCACACGGGGGTCGAGCCATTCGGCCCACCTCTCCCGCTCGATCATCATCGGCATGCGCTCATGGATGTGGCCGACCCCGTCTTCGGCGTCGGTCGTGATCACGGTGCAGGTGCACAGCCATTTGAGCGGGTCGTCGTCCGGGCGCGAGGGGTCCTTCCAGAACTCGTACAGCCCCGCCATGGCCATGACGCCGCCGTCCTCCGGATGGATAAAGTACGGCTGCTTCGCGGGCTTGGCCCCCTCGGGCGCCTTCATCCACTCGTAGAAGCCGTCCGCGGGGAGCAGGCAGCGGCGCGAGGCGAACGCCCTGCGGAAGGCCGGCTTCTCCGCGACGGTCTCCACCCTCGCGTTGATCATCCGGGATCCGATCGACGGGTCCTTGGCCCAGCTCGGCACGAGCCCCCAACGGACCACCCTGAGCTGGCGCACCGGCCGCTCCGCGCCCTCTTCCCTGCCCTCTTCCTTGGGCACCCGGCTCATCACCGCGTAGACCTGCTTGGTAGGCGCGACGTTGTAATCCGGGCCGATCTCCTCGCCCGTGTCGAGTTCGACCTCGAACTCCTGCAGGAGCTCGTGCCGCTTGCGCGTGGACGCGTACCTTCCGCACATACCCCCCACCTTGCACCATCCAGGCCGTCGAACGGCACCCCGACGCGGCCCGGACCTGCCGGTAGGCTTTCAGCCATGCCGACCCAGCCCCTGTGGCCTGCTCCCGTAGCGACCGGGCCGATCCACGCGACCGTCCGCCTGCCCGGCTCGAAGTCCGTGACCAACCGGGTGCTGCTCCTGGCCGCGCTGGCCGAGGCCCCCGGGTCCGTACGGCTCGCGCTGCGCAGCAGGGACGCCGACCTCATGGTCGCGGCACTGCGCTCACTCGGCGCGGAGATGACCGCGTCGAACGAGAACGTGTCGAGCGTGGACTGGGCGATCACCCCCGGCCCGATCAGGGGCGGCGCCTCGATCGACGTCGGCCTGGCGGGCACCGTCATGCGGTTCGTGCCGCCGGTCGCGGCGCTCGCGGACGGCGAGGTCTTCTTCGACGGCGATCCGCACGCCCGCAAGCGGCCGATGGGCCCGATCCTGGGCGCGCTGCGCGCCCTCGGCGCGAGCGTGAGCGCGGACGCGCTGCCGTTCACCGTACGCGGCCCGATCAGGGGCGGCGAGGTCGTGCTGGACGCCTCGGTCTCCTCGCAGATGGTGTCCGGCCTGCTGCTGGCCGCGCCGCGCTTCGAGAAGGGCCTCACCGTACGGCACAGCGGGCCCCCGGTCCCCTCGATGCCGCACATCGCGATGACCGTGCACCTGCTCCGCGAGGCGGGGGTCGAGGTCGACGACTCCGAGCCCGACGTGTGGCGGGTCGAGCCGGGCCCGATCGCGGCACGCGACGTCGTCGTCGAGCCCGACCTGTCGAACGCCGCGCCGTTCCTGGCGGCCGCGCTCGTCACCGGCGGAGCGGTCACCGTGCCGGACTGGCCCGAGGAGACCACGCAGGGCGGAGACCTGCTCCGCGAGCTGCTCGCCGAGATGGGCGCGGACGTCGCGCGCACGCCGGAAGGGCTGCGCGTGACCGGCACCGGCCGGGTGCGCGGCATCGAGGCCGACCTGCACGAGGTCAGCGAGCTGACGCCCACGATCGCCGCGCTCGCCGCGCTGGCCGACGGCCCGTCGCGGATCAGCGGCGTGGCGCACATCCGGGGGCACGAGACCGACCGGATCGCCGCGCTCGCCACCGAGATCAACCGGCTCGGCGGCGACGCCCGCGAGACCGACGACGGCCTGGAGATCCGGCCGCGCCCGCTGTCGAGCGGGGTCTTCCACAGCTACGAGGACCACCGGATGGCCACGGCCGGCGCGGTGATCGGCCTGGCGGTGCCGGGGGTCGAGGTGGAGAACATCGCGACCACGGGCAAAACCCTGCCGGACTTCGCCCGTATGTGGACCGACATGCTGGCCGGCTCGGGGGACGTTACGGACAGGACGGACGCCATCGGCACGCGGTGACCGGGGCGCGCCGTACCCGCGCGGGGAGCGCGGGCGCACGAGAGGGACGGACACTCTGAGAAAGCGGCACTACGACGAGGACGACGTCAGGATCCGGCCGGGCAAGGGGTCCCGGCCGCGGACCCGGCTGCGCCCTGCGCACGACAAGGCCGTCGAGGGGTTCGTCGTGGCCGTCGACCGCGGGCGCTACACCTGCCTGGTGGGTGACGTCACCGTCGTCGCGATGAAGGCGCGCGAGCTGGGCAGGAAGGGCATCGTGGTCGGTGACCGCGTCGCCCTCGTCGGCGACGTGAGCGGCCGTCCGGACACGCTCGCCCGGGTGGTCCGGGTGGAGGAGCGTCGCTCGATGCTCCGGCGCAGCGCCGACGACACCGACGACGTCGAGCGTCCCGTCGTGGCCAACGCCGACCAGCTCGTCATCGTCACCGCGCTGGCCGATCCCCCGCCGCGCCCCCGCATGATCGACCGGCTGCTGGTCGCGGCGTACGACGCCGACATCGATCCGCTGCTCTGCCTGACGAAGGTGGACCTCGCGCCCGCCGACGAGTTGGTCGCGCATTACGACCCGCTCGGCGTGCCGTACGTCGTGGTGAGCAAGGGCGGGCCGCTGGACGAGCTGCGCGACCATCTGAGAGACCGGATCAGCGTGCTCGTGGGCCATTCGGGGGTCGGCAAGTCGACGCTGGTCAACGCGCTCGTCCCGACGGCCGAGCGGGCGGTCTCGCACGTCAACGTGGTGACCGGTCGCGGCCGGCACACCTCGACCTCGGCCGTGGCGCTGGAGCTGCCCGAGGGCGGCTGGATCATCGACACGCCCGGGGTACGCAGCTTCGGCCTGGCGCACGTGCATGTGGAGACCGTGCTGGCGTCCTTCCCCGACCTGAACGAGGCGACCGTCGAGTGCCCCAAGGGCTGCACGCACCTCGGCGACGGGTGCGCCCTCGACCGTTTCGTGGCCGAGGGGCACGCCGACCCCGCCCGCCTGGAGTCCCTGCGCCGGCTGCTCACCAGCCGCGAGGGCGGCGACGACTGACGCTCTCCGGCATGAACGCCGGAGATTCAGCCTGTGCCGCGACCCGCGACATCTCCACACAGGCTTCCACGCCTGCCCGCCCGTCCGGGCCGGTGTGAAACGTTCCCGTTACGCCGGAGAGTCACCCCCGGCCTGAACGCGCACATTGGGGCGCAGGGTCCAGGAGAAGGCCACCTCGGAGACGACGACGTCGTCGGCGTTCCTGATCTCCACCGCGACGGTGAACTCGGGCCGCTTCCCCTCGTCCAGCAGGGCCACGACCTCCGCGCGGTCGGCGCGCAGCGTCGCGGTGGCGGTCACCTCTCCCTTGGCCAGCTTGAAATAGCGGATCTCGGCCGAGGCGGTGAGGGGGACGGCCCGGGAGAGCTGGTCGCCGAAGGCCGACAGCATGGCCGCACCCGAGGCCGACTCCGCCAGCGAGAAGAGCGCGCCCGCGTGCGGCCCGCCGACGTGATTGTGCAGGTCGCCGCGGTCGGGCAGGCGGGCGATCGCCGTCCCCGTGCCGACCGAGTCGAAGGAGATGCCCAGCAACCGGGCGAAGGGCACGCTGTCGAGGAGGAAAGCACCGATGTCCATGACGGAATGTTACTCGGTAGTAAATTCCGGAGCGATGCCCGATCTGATGTGACCGGCGCGGGTCGCGATAGCGTTGATCCCTGTGACCGGCTACACCGACGATCTGCGTCTCGCGCACGTGATGGCGGACGCCGCCGACGACATCACCATGCGCCGCTTCAAAGCGGTCGACCTCAAGGTCGACACCAAACCCGACCTCTCACCGGTCAGCGACGCCGACCGCGCGGTCGAGGAGGCCATTCGCGGCACCCTGCGCCGGGCCCGGCCGCGCGACGCCATCGTGGGCGAGGAGTTCGGCAAGACCGGGTACGGCATGCGCTCGTGGGTGATCGACCCCATCGACGGTACGAAGAACTACGTGCGCGGCGTCCCCGTCTGGGCCACTCTCATCGCGCTGATGGAGGAGGGCAAGGTCGTCGTCGGCGTCGTCTCCGCCCCGGCGCTCGGCCGCCGCTGGTGGGCCGTCCGGGGCGGCGGCGCGTGGACCGGCCGCAACCTGACCAAGGCCACCCGTTGCCAGGTCTCCGGCGTGGCCCGGCTCGCCGACGCGTCGTTCTCGTACTCCAGCCTGACCGGCTGGGAGGAGCAGGGGCGGCTCGACAACGTGCTCGACCTCATGCGCGGTGTCTGGCGCACCCGGGCGTTCGGCGACTTCTGGTCGCACATGATGGTCGCCGAGGGCGCGGTCGACATCTCCGCAGAGCCCGAGCTGTCGCCCTGGGACATGGCCGCGCTCACCGTCATCGTGGAGGAGGCGGGGGGCACCTGCACCGCCGTGGGCGGCGGCGATCCGCTTGAGGGCGGCAGCATGGTCTGCACGAACGGCCCGCTGCACGACGAGGTGCTCAAGCGGCTGAACCGCGACTGATCCCGCTAAGTCGTCGTTTCGCCGGTCACAGGGCGAGGGTCTGCGACACCGCCGACAGCAGGCTGCCGCGGTAGGCCTCGCCGTACAGGCAGACGTGGACGAGCAGCGGGTGAAGCTGGTGCATCGGCACGCGCTCGCGCCACCCGTCGGCCGGCGGCGCGGCCTCGCGGTACGCCGCGAGGATCGTGTTCAGATGCGGCGCGCCGAAGAGGGCGAGCATGGCGAGGTCCGTCTCCCGGTGCCCGCCGTGTGCGGCCGGATCGATGAGGACCGCCCGCTCCGCGCCGGACGCGCCGGACGACGCCGTCCAGAGCACGTTGCCGCTCCAGAGGTCGCCGTGGATGCGGCTGGGCGGCTCGGCCGGGCCGCACACCTCCGGGATGAGGTCGCACGCCTCCTCGATCAGCTTCACGTCCGCGTCCGTCAGCGCCCCGCCGTCCCGTGCCAGTCGTACGAACGGGAGGACACGGTGCCGCACGTAGAAGGACGGCCAGTCCGGCTCGGGCGTGTTGTCCATGGATAGCTCGGCGATATAGCCGGGCCACGGCGCGCCGAAGCCGGGCGCGCCCGCGCGGTGCAGCGCCGCCAGCTCGCGGCCGAACCGCTCGGCCGCGGCGGCGGTCGCGTGCGCGGGCTCGATCCACTCCAGGGCCAGGGTTCCGTCGCCGGCCTCGATGACCTCGGGTACGGCGACCGCCCCCGCCTCGGCCAGCCAGCGCAGCCCGGCCGCCTCGGAGGTGAAGTCCGCGCCGCGCTTGACGAAGACCCGGCGGCCGTCGATCTCACCCTCGTGCAGCGTCCAGGCGTGGCTGGAGCCCAGATCCCTAGTGATCCGCAAGGTGCCTCGCCAGCCCTTCCGAGGCGGCCTCCACCATCCTGAGCACGTCGAGGAAGCCCGAGCGGCCTCCGTAGTACGGATCGGGCACCTCCGCCCCCGGGGGCGAGGCGGGGTCGAAGGAACGGAACAGCCGCACATCCGCCTCCGGCGGGGCGATCCTGCGCACGGCGCTCAGGTTCTCCGCGTCCATGACCAGAACGAGGTCGCGCTCGGCGAACCAGGCGGGGTCGAACCGCCTGGCCCGGTGTGTGGAGCCGTCATACCCGCCCTCGGCCAGCGTCGCCAGCGCCCGCTCGTCCATGGGCTGGCCGACATGCCAGCCACCGGTGCCCGCGCTGTCGACCTCGATGTCGAGGCCGTGTTCCTCCAGCGTGCGGCGGAGCACGAACTCCGCCATCGGCGAGCGGCAGATGTTGCCCATGCAGACCAGGCAGATGCGCTTCATGTGCTCATGGTCCCAGTTCCTCGCGTCCCCAAGGGAATCGGCACAAGAGCGACTGTGGCCGTTCACTGCCCGTTCACCTTTAACGGGGCATTAAGTCACCTTGACTCTTTACCGTCCTACTCGTTGAAAGAGCAACGTGGGAGGACATAACCGTGAAGTATGCAGGCCGGCTCGCCGCGGCCGCCATCGCCGGCGTGCTTTCGCTCGCTGCGTGCGGCACCGATAACAACACCGGCGCCGACAGTGGTGCCACCGCCGCTGGTTCCCCCGCCGCCGCCGGCGGTCTGTCCGGAACCATCAACGCGGCCGGCTCCTCCGCACAGGGCCCCGCGATCGAGGAGTGGAAGAAGTCCTTCCAGTCCGCAAACCCGGGTGTGAGCCTCAACTACCAGGGCAGTGGCTCCGGCGCGGGCGTCCAGGCGTTCATCCAGGGCACCGTGGCCTTCGCGGGCTCCGACTCCGCTCTCAAGGACGACAAGGGTGAGCCGGAGCAGGCCGACGCCCGTTGCAAGACCGGCAAGGCGATCAACATTCCGATGGTCACCGGCCCGGTCGCGGTCGTCTACAACCTTCCGGGTGTCGACGGGCTGCAGCTCTCCCCGAAGACGATCGCCGGCATCTTCAACAGCCAGATCACCAAGTGGGACGACCCGGCCATCAAGGCCGAGAACCCGGACGCCAAGCTTCCCTCGACCGCGATCCAGGCGTTCCACCGCTCGGACGAGTCGGGCACCAGCGACAACTTCACCAAGTTCCTCAAGGCCACGGCGGACTGGCCGTACGAGCCGGCGAAGGCATGGCCGGCCGAGGCCAAGGGCCAGGGCTCCAAGGGCAGCGACGGTGTCGCCTCCTCGGTGAAGAGCACCGAGGGCGCGATCAGCTACGTCGACCTCGCGTACGCGGAGAACTCGCAGCTCCAGAAGGCCAAGGTCTCCAACGGCTCCGGTGAGTTCGTCGAGCTCACCCCGGAGAGCGCGGCCAAGACCGTCGAGTCGGCCGAGATCACCGGCACCGGCAACGACCTGAAGCTGTCGATCGACTACGCCACCAAGGCCGCGGGCGCGTACCCGATCGTCCTGGTGACCTACGAGATCACCTGCGAGAAGGGCCTGTCGGCCGAGGACGCCAAGCTGGTCAAGTCCTTCCTGACCTACACGTCCAGCGACGAGGGCCAGCAGGCGCTCACCGGCCTCGGCTACGCCCCGCTCCCCGCGAGCCTGCTCACGAAGGTCCGCACCGCCGTCGAGGCGATCTCCTAACCCAGATGGTCACGACATCACCTACACGTGAAGGCGGACCGGCCGTGCGCCGGTCCGCCTTCCGGCGCAGCCGTGGCGACGTGCCGTTCCGTGTCGCCTCGATCGGAGCGGGCATCGTCCTACTGGCGATCATGGCGGCCATCGGCGTCTTCCTGGTCGTCAAGGCCATCCCCGCGCTCCAGGCGAACACCTCGAACTTCCTGACCGAGAAGATCTGGACCCCCAACGCGACGGAGCCGAAGTTCGGCATCGCCGCGCTCGCGTTCGGCACCGTGCTCGGCTCGTTCCTGGCGCTGATCATCGCGACGCCGGTCGCCATCGGCGTGGCGCTGTTCATCTCCCACTACGCGCCGCGCCGCCTGGCCGCCGTCCTCGGCTACGTCGTCGACCTGCTGGCCGCGGTGCCCAGCGTCGTCTACGGCCTGTGGGGCGTCGCCTTCCTGGTGCCGTTCATGCGCGGCCCGTCGGAGTTCCTGAACACGTACTTCGCCTGGATCCCGCTGTTCGGCGGAGACCAGGTCGTCGGCAAGTCCATGCTGACCGCCTCGATCGTGCTGGCGATCATGATTCTGCCGATCATCGCGGCGATCTCGCGCGAGGTGTTCCTCCAGGCGCCGAAGATGCAGGAGGAGGCCGCGCTCGCCCTCGGGGCCACCCGGTGGGAGATGATCCGGATGTCGGTGCTGCCCTTCGGCCGCCCCGGCATCATCAGCGCGGCGATGCTCGGCCTCGGACGGGCCATGGGCGAGACGATCGCGGTCGCGCTCATCCTCCCCGCGACCTTCGGGATCTCGTTCCAGATCCTCGGTCCGAACGGCAACAGCATCGCCGCCAACATCGCCAACGGCTTCGGCGAGGCGACCACCATCGGCCGTGGCGCGCTGATCGCGTCCGGCCTTGTCCTCTTCCTGATCACGCTGGTGGTGAACATGGGCGCCCGCCTGATCATCGCCCGCCGGAAGGAGTTCGCGAGGGCCGCATGACCACTGTGCAAACGGGCATTCAGCCCATCTCGACCAGCCGCCGGGTGAAGGACCGCGTCGTCCAGGCGCTGGTCTATCTCGCATTCGCCATCGCGGTCGTCCCCCTGCTGTCGGTGCTGTGGCTCGTCGTCAAGAACGGCCTGGCGCGCTTCGACCTGGAGTTCCTCACCCACTCCATGCGCAACATCGGAGCCAGGGACGCCGGCGGCGGCGCGTACCACGCGATCATCGGCACCCTGGAACAGGTCCTCCTCGCCTCGCTCATCGCGGTGCCGATCGGCCTGCTCACCGCCGTCTACCTGGTGGAGTACGGCGCCGGCGGACGGCTCGCCCGGTGGATCAGCTTCTTCGTGGACGTCATGACCGGCGTCCCATCAGTCGTTTCCGGCCTCTTCGTGCTGGCCTTCTGGGTCCTCGCCCTCGGCATGCCGTTCTCGGGCTTCGCCGGCGCGATGGCGCTGTCGATCCTGATGATGCCGGTCGTGGTCCGCTCCGCCGAGGAGATGCTGCGTCTCGTGCCGAACGACCTGCGCGAGGCGTCGTACGCGCTGGGCGTCCCGAAGTGGCGCACCATCGTCAAGGTTGTGCTGCCCACCGCGTTCACCGGCATCGTGACCGGCGTGATGCTCGCCGTCGCCCGCGTCGCCGGTGAGACCGCCCCGCTGCTGCTCACCGTCTTCTTCACCGACTCCATCAACAACGACCCGTTCAGCGGGCCGCAGATGGGCCTCCCCCTGTACGTCTTCGACCAGGCGGGACGGCCGACCGACACGGCGATCGACCGCGCGTGGACCGGGGCGCTGACCCTGATCCTGATCGTCATGCTGCTCAACCTGGTGGCGCGCCTCATCGCGTGGTGGCGCTCGCCCGCGAAGAGAGGTTAGGACATGGCCAAGCAGATCGAGGTCGCCGGACTCGACGCCTACTACGGGGCGCACAAGGCCATCGAGGACATCACGATGACCATCGAGCCGCGCACGGTGACGGCGTTCATCGGCCCGTCCGGGTGCGGCAAGTCCACCTTCCTGCGGACGCTCAACCGGATGCACGAGGTCGTCCCCGGCGCCCGCGTCGAGGGCAAGGTCCGCCTCGAGGATCAGGACCTTTACGGCCCCGACGTGGATCCCGTCTCCGTACGCCGGACCATCGGCATGGTGTTCCAGCGGCCCAACCCGTTCCCGACGATGTCCATCTACGACAACGTCGCCGCCGGCCTCCGGCTCAACGGGCGGTTCTCCAGGTCGGAGCTGGACGGCATCGTCGAGTCCTCCCTCAAGGGCGCCAACCTCTGGAACGAGGTCAAGGACCGCCTGAACAAGCCCGGCTCGGGCCTCTCCGGCGGTCAGCAGCAGCGCCTGTGCATCGCCCGGGCCATCGCCGTACGCCCACAGGTCCTGCTCATGGACGAGCCCTGCTCGGCCCTCGACCCGATCTCCACGCTCGCGATCGAAGACCTCATCTCGTCGCTCAAGCAGGACTACACGATCGTGATCGTGACGCACAACATGCAGCAGGCCGCCCGCGTCAGCGACAAGACCGCGTTCTTCAACCTGGCGGGTCAGGGCCAGCCGGGCAAGCTCATCGAAATGGACGACACGTCCAGGATCTTCACCAACCCCGGGCAGAAGGCGACCGAGGACTACATCACCGGCCGCTTCGGCTGACCCCGGCCCGGATCTGGGCGCGGTCTCGGCTTCTTCGTGAAACGGAAACGCAAGGAAGTGGAGGAACCCGGGTGACGGTACCCGCAGTGGAGGGGGACACTCGGTCGGCACCCATACTCCTGGTGGCCGATCCGGACAGCGACCTGATCCGGCAACTCACGGCCGCTCTGGAACCCGAAGGCGTCGAGGTCACCGGCGTGCCCGATGGCGCCCAGGCGCTGCTCCAGGCGGGCGCCCTCCAGCCCGACGCCGTCCTGATCAGCGCCTCGCTGCCCATCATCGGCCCGCTCGACTTCGTCCGCGCCGTACGGCTGGCGCGGGCCGTACCGGTCCTGCTCGGCATCGATTTCGGCAGCGATGCCGAGCAGGCCGTACGCGCCCTCGCCGCGGGGGCTACGGCCTGCGTGGCCCGGCCGTACCGCGTCCCCGAGTTGCTCCCCCTCGTCCAGGCCGCCTTCCGGCGCCAGGAGATCGAGCGGACCGTACTGACGATCGGCAACGTCGAGTTGGACGTCACCGCCTACCAGGTCAAGGTCAACGGGAAGATCGTGCATCTCCCCCTCAGAGAGTTCGAGCTCCTGTACTACCTGATGCGCAACGCCGACCGTACGGTGACCCGCGACCAGATCATGCGGCACGTCTGGCACTCCCCCGACGCCATGTCCACGAACACCATCGCGGTCCACGTGAAGCGCCTCCGCGCCCGCCTCGGCGACGTGGACGACCAAATGATCCAAACCGTCCGCGGCGTCGGCTACCGCCTGGTTTCCAGCTGAGCTTCCTCTCGGACTCCAGGCTCGTGGGGCACGAGGGGCGATACGTGGGGCCCGCCGGCCCTGGGGTAAGGCGGTAGCCGTGGCCGACCGTCTCCGCTCAGGGATAAGCGCCGCTACCCGAGCGCGTGTCCGGCGGAACGGCCGAGCATGCGGCGCAGCCGTCCGGGGCGGCGAGGCGGGCGAATGACCACGCTGCCACCGACGATCTCTCCGGTCACGATGATCCGGTGGACGATCGGCGCGTCCGGCGGGGCGTCCTTGGCGGACCGGTCGCGCACGGAGCCGCCATGCATACTCACCTCATTTCCGTCCACGGCATAGCCCGGCGGGACGACGATGCGCAGCGATCCTCCGCGCATGTGCACGTTCACCTCGGTCATCGCGCCCGCGACGGTCGCGCGGGTGAAGTCGAGGAGCACGGAGCCTCCGCGCACGTCCAGATCCAGCCTCTTCGGGACGATCCAGACACCCTCATATCTGACGCTGCCGCCGACCCGCTTGACGTGCACGACATCTTTGGACTGCACCGGCGGAGCGGAGAGCGACTCGCCCAGCGCTGCCAGCGCGCCCGAACCGAGCCCGGGCAGATCCCCCAGCAGCGGCGCCAGGTCAGCGTAGGTTCGGGCGCCGAAGGCCGCCTCCAGCCGCTCGTCGAGCTCCTCCATGGTCAGCCGGCCATCCCCGGCGGCCACCCGCAACGCATCGGCGACCCGGTCGCGATCCTCGTGCGAGACCCGCATCTCCTTTGGGTCTCTCGGTTCCATGGGCGTCGGCAGGCTCATGATCCGCACGATATTGCATCCGCGGCCTATCGGTCACTCGCGAGTTACCGGGCACCCATTCGTTGGCCGAGCCTCCTAGCTAGCTGGTGCGCATGGCTGAGGCCCGTAGGCACTGCGCATGGCCAAGGCGCGTAGGCACTGCGCATGGCTGAGGCGCGTAGGCACTGCGCATGGCTGAGGTCCGTAGGCGCTGCGGCGGGGGCTGCTCCGGCCGGCCGTGATAGTTGCGCTCTGGTGATGCCGCTCCCGCAGCCGTCGCAGGCGCGGTGGTACATGGCACGGTCCTACGCCGGCCTCCACAACCCCCGCCTCCGCGCCAACCTCCCCCGCCGCACCCCGGCCACCACCACGACCGACCCGAGAGCCACACACCAAAACCGGAGCCGCAGCAACACGACCAAGGGCAGAGACACTGCCAACCAGACCCAGCCACACCGAACCAACAAAACCAGCCCCAGGCAGCAAAAGCCAGACATAACCCCCGAAAACAAAAAGGGACCCCCCACAAACACCACACCACCACAAACACCACACCACCACCAGCCGGGCCAGCCAGAACACCACAACCCGCCAACCCCGGG
>NZ_BBYK01000084.1 GCF_001570365.1 Microtetraspora fusca
TGGCTGCCGCGCAACCCCACCGTCCAATGATCAGCTTTCGGCGACGTTGGAGAGCGGCGTGGAGCGCACCAGTTGACGCCCACGCCTGCGAGTTGTCCGTACTGCCGACGCGGCGCGGAGCCTCTTGCGCCGAGTAGGCCGCCGCCCCACGGAACAAATCGGCCACCAAGCGAGCCACCGAGTGAGCCGACCAGCGAGCATCCAAACTGCCGAACAGCTGAGCCGACGAGCGAGCCGCATATCGAGCGAGCGCCCAAGCAGGTGATATGACGCCATACCGATCGCGGTGGTGAAAAACGCACACGGTATCGGTGAACGGTGTAACTAGACCCCACACTGACGCGTTCGCCATTCTCTCTGTAGCGATAAACAGGGAGATGGCGGCATATGGATGACTACGAGCTCTACTGCCTGGCCGATTTGTTGTTTTATGACAGCCCGGACCAGAAAAATGCTGAGTCTTCGGATTTTTCCGTCTTGTCGAGAGAAATCCCGGAGGGCTGGTTTCATCAGGCGACCGACACGTGGATGTACTTCACGCCGGCCGATGTCGCCGCGCTCCCCACGCAGGGTTGGAAGATCCACGTGTCCGCCCGGCTGGCCGACGCGGAACGGGCGGTGCGTATGGTCTGGGACTACTGCGTGCCGAGGAACGTGGCGTTCAAGTTCCTGCGCAGCGAGTCCGTGCTGGTGATGCACAACTCCAAGGCCGCCTCCCGTTCGTCCAGCGGCAAGCTGATCACCATCTATCCCCCTGACGATGCTCAGCTCGAAACCGTCCTGACCGAGCTGGACGAGCTGCTGCGCGGGGTCGAGGGCCCGTACATCCTCAGTGACCTGCGCTACGGAAGCGGCCCGCTCTATGTGCGGTACGGCGGCTTCGCCGAGCGGCGCTGCCTGGACGCGAGCGGCGAGATGGTGCTCGCCATCGAGGACGGCGAGGGCCGGCTCGTCCCGGACGTGCGGGGGTCCACCTTCGCGGTTCCCCCGTGGGTCGAGCTGCCCGCGTTCCTGGAACCCCATCTGGCCGCGCGCAACGCCGTGACGACGGAGGGCCTGCCGTACGAGATCGAGAGCGTGCTGCACTTCTCCAACAGCGGAGGCGTCTATCTCGGCCGGGACAAGGCGACCGGCCGGCGCGTGGTCCTGAAGGAGGCGCGGCCGCACGCGGGGCTCGACGCGGCCGGACGCGACGCGGTCGCCCGGCTGGAGCACGAGCGCGACATCCTGCGGCGGCTGGCCGGCCTGGACGCGGTGCCCGCGCTGCTGGACCACTTCACGGTCGGAGACCACCACTTCCTGGTGGAGGAGTTCGTCGACGGCAACCCGTTGCAGCGGCTGCTCGTCCACCGCTATCCGCTCACGCGGACCGACCTCGCGTCCGACGCGCTCTCGGCGTACACCGAGTGGGCGCTGGACATGCTGGGCCGGGTGGAGCGGGCGGTCGGCTCGCTGCACGAGCGCGGCGTGGTCTTCGGCGACCTCCATCCGAACAACATCCTCGTCACGGACGAGGGCCGGGTGGCGCTGATCGACTTCGAGGTGGCGACCTGGGCCGAGGACCGGGCCCGGCCGGCGCTGGGCCATCCCGCCTATGCCGCGCCGTCCGACCGGCGCGGGGTGGCGGGCGACGAGTACGCGCTGGCCTGCCTGCGGCTGGGCCTGTTCGCGCCGCAGACGACGATCATGGCGCCGATGCGGCCGGGCAAGGCCCGGCATCTGGCCCGGCTGGTCACGGACACGTTCCCGGTCCCCGCCGCGACGATCGAGGAGGCCGCGCGCACCATCGCGGGCGACCACGACATGGAGGAGCCGCCCGACCCGGGCCGCTGGCCGGAGATTCGCGACGTGTTGTGCCGTGCCGTTCTGGCCTCGGCCACGCCGGACCGCGACGACCGGCTGTTCCCCGGTGACGTGGCGCAGTTCCGTCCGGGCGGCGGGCTCGGCCTCGCGCACGGCGCGGCCGGGGTGCTCCACGCGCTGGCGGCGACCGGCGCGGGACGGTGCCCGGACCACGAGGACTGGCTGCGCAAACGCGCCGTCGCGCCGGAGCCCGGCAGCGCCCTCGGCTTCTACGACGGCCTGCACGGCATCGCCCACGTCCTGGAACGGCTCGGGCACCGGCAGGACGCCCTCGACGTCATGGACATCTGCCTGCGGGAGAAGTGGGAGGGGCTGGGGCCGGGCCTGTACGCGGGCCTGGCCGGCATCGGGTTGAACCTGCTGGACCTCGGCGCGGCGACCGGCGAGTCCGAGCTCCTCGACCGGGCGCGTGAGGTGGTCGACGTGTGCGCCGACCGGCTCGGCGGCCCGGACGACGTGCCGGACGTCAGCGGCGGCGCGAACCCGCGCGCCGGGCTGATGTTCGGCTCATCCGGCCCGGCGCTGCTCTTCCTGCACGCGTACGAGCGGTCCGGCGACGCGGGGCTGCTCGACCTGGCCCGCGTGGCGATCCGCCAGGACCTGCGGCGCTGTGTGCGCGCGGCGGACGGATCACTCCAGGTGAACCAGGGCTGGCGTCACCTTCCGTACCTGGACGAGGGGTCGGTCGGCATCGCGCTGGTGCTGTCCCGGTATCTCGCCCACCGCGCCGACGAGGAGCTCGGCCCCGCCCTGGACGACCTGCTGGCGGTCACCCGATCCGCGTACTTCGTGCAGCCCGGCCTGTTCACCGGCCGGGCCGGGGTGATCGCGGCGCTGGCGATGATCCGGCGGTCGGATCCCGGGCTCGCCGCGCAGATCCGCGGCCTGCGCTGGCACATGCTCCCGTACGGCGAAGGCGTGGCGTTCCCCGGCGACGGTCTGCTGCGGCTCTCGATGGACTTCTCCACAGGAACGGCCGGCGTCCTGTTCGCCCTGGGCGCGGCCCTGCACGAGGAACCGGTGTTCCTCCCCTTCAGCCAGCCGCCTGGCCAGCGGCTCCCGTCCCGACGAGCAGGAAAGGAGGTGTAGACAATGGTTCTCCTCGATCTTCAGGGCATGGAGACCCCCGGTGGGGCCGGCTCGTACGGCGGCGGCAGCACGCTGACCGTGCTGACCTGCCAGTCGTGCCGGCCGAGCAACCTCAGCATCGTTCTCTGCCACTAGCAGAGGTCGGTCATATGAAGGTCGCCCGTCCACGGCGGCCGCTCGGGCCCCGGGTGCTTGCGTCCGGGGCCCGACCCCTGCGGCCCCACCCCCGTCGAGCGGGTGGGGGCCGCCCGCTCGGAAGGAGCACCCCCGAAGACAGCCACGGCACGCGCCGGAACCCCGGACATCGGGAACCGGCGACGTCCCGGACGAGCGTCGCGCTCGGTGAGGAGGACGGATGGAGGCGGCAGACCGGCTGGTGGTCCGGACGATCCGGCACGGCGGCCCGTGGGTGTTCGTCCTGGCCGTGGTGGCCGTCGGAGGTTCGGTCCTCGAACTGGCCCTCCCGTACGTCATCGGCCGGACCGTGGACACGTTGACCGCTGGAACCTCTCCGGGCGTCCTCCCCGGCTCCGTCACAAGCTGCGCGCTGGTCCTCGCCGGAGTCATCGTCTGCGACAGCCTGCGCGTGTGGGCCTCCGGCGCGTCCGGCGCCGCCGCCTCGGCGTGGCTGCGCCACCGGACCATGACGCACGTGCTCGGCGCCGGCCCCGCGTTGACCCGCCGCCTCCCCGAAGGGGACCTCACCACCAGGCTGGGCATGAACGCCGAGGAGACCGGGCACGCGCCCGAGGCGATCGTCACCGGCGCGTCCCTGCTGGTCCCGACGGCCGGCGGCCTGGTGGCGCTCGTTCTCATCGACCCGCTGTCGGCGCTCACCCTCGTCGCCGGGCTCGCGCTGATCGTGCTCGTGCTGCGCGCCTTCATGCGGGACACGTCCGAAGTCGTCGCCGCGTACCAGGGGACGCAGGGCGACATCGCCGCCCGCCTGGTCACCGCGCTGTCCGGCGCGCGTACGATCGCCGCCGCCGGGACGACGGAGAGCGAGGTCGCGCGGGTGCTCGCGCCGCTTCCCCTTCTGAGCGCGTACGGCGAGGGCCTGTGGCGGGCGAACGCCAAGGCCGGGGTCCGCGCCGGCATCGTCGTGCCGCTTCTCGAGGTGGCGGTGCTCGTGGTCGGCGGCCTGCGGCTCGCCGGGGGCGATCTCACCGTCGGCGAGCTGTACGCGGCGGCACGGTACGCGGTGCTCGGCGCGGGGCTCGGCTCCGCGCTCGGATACGTCGGACGGCTGGCCAGGGCGCGGTCGGCGGCCGGACGGGTCCAGGAGCTCTGGCGGCAGCCTCCCCTGACGTACGGGCGGCGCGCGCTGCCCGCCGGTTCGGGAGCGCTGGAGTTCCGTGACGTCTCGGGGAGCGGGCTGCGCGGCGTCGACCTCGTCATCCCGGGCGGGGCGGCGGTCGCGGTGGTCGGCAGGTCCGGGTCCGGCAAGTCGGCGCTCGCCGCGCTGGCCGGTCGGCTGGCCGACCCGTCCGAGGGGACCGTGCTCCTCGACGGCGTGCCCGTGCGCGAGCTGTCCCGTACGGCGCTGCGCCGGGCGGTCGGCCACGCGTTCGAGCGGCCGGTCCTGGTCGGCGACACGGTCGGCGACGCGATCGGCCTCGGCCTGGCCGAAACGACCGAGAGTCTGGCCGACACGACCGAGGGTCTGGCGGACACGACCGAGGGGCTGGCCGACATGACCGAGAGGCTGGTCAACACGACCGAGGGGCTGGCCGACATTACCCAGCCGGAAGCGGACGAACAACCCCTTCTCCGCTCACAAGACCCTCTCGAGCCGGGACGAGACGCGCCTTT
This sequence comes from Microtetraspora fusca, assembly GCF_001570365.1. Classification (GTDB taxonomy): domain Bacteria; phylum Actinomycetota; class Actinomycetes; order Streptosporangiales; family Streptosporangiaceae; genus Microtetraspora; species Microtetraspora fusca. The sequence goes on from NZ_BBYK01000084.1 coordinate 4,765, forward strand.
CGTCCCGGCGGCGCAGGCGGCCTGCGCCGACGAGTTCGTACGGCGGCTCCCCCTCGGCTATGCGACCCCGCTGGCGCAGGCGCCGATGTCGGGCGGTGAGCGGCAGCGGATCGGGCTGGCCCGCGCCTTCGCCCAGGGATCGCGCCTGCTGGTGCTGGACGACGCGACCTCCAGCCTCGACACCCTCACCGAACGCCGGGTCGCCGCCGCGCTCTCCGGCGAGCTGGGCGGGCGGACCCGCATCCTGACGACCCACCGGGTCGCGACCGCCGCCAGGGCGGACGCGGTGCTGTGGCTGGAGGACGGGCGGCTACGCGGCTACGGCCCGCACGAGGTGCTGTGGGCGCGGGACCCCGCTTATCGGGCCGTCTTCCAGACCGATGTCCCCGATGTTCCCGGCGTCCCCGGAGTTCCCGGCGTCCCCGGCGTCTCGGACGGGGGGCGGGCGTGATCTGGCGGGCGGTGACGCGGGAGCCGCGCCGGCTGGCGCGGCTGGCGGGATGGTCCCTCGCGGAGACGCTGCCCTCGTTCCTCATCGGGCACGCGATCGCCCGCGCCATCGAGGACGGCTTCGCGGCGGGCAGGCCGGTCGCGGGGCTGGCCTGGCTCGCCCTGCTCGGCGGCGCATGGCTGGTGGCCGCGGTGGGCGCCCGGCAGTCCGTCCTGGCCGTCGCCGCGATCGCCGAGCCGTTCCGCGACGAGTTGCTGGCCCGGGTGGTCGGCGGCACCCTCCGCCACGCGGTGACGCCGCCGTGGCGGCCGGGCGCGGAGTCGGTCGCCCGGTCCACCCTCCAGGTCGAGCTGGCCAGGGACGCCTTCGCCTCGGTGATCACGGTGGTCCGGTCGTTCGCGTTCACCGTGGTGAGCGTCGTCCTCGGCATGGCGACGCTCCTGCCGGCCATGCTGCCGCTGGTGCTGCCGCCGTTCGCCGCCGGGCTGGCGGTGTTCCTGCTGTCGCTGCCCGCCATGGCGCGCAGGCAGCGCGCCTTCCTCGTCGCCGACGAGCATCTGGCGGAGTCCGTGGCGGCGATGGCGGGGGGCCTGCGGGACATCGTCTCCTGCGGAGCCGAGGACCGCGTCGCCGCGGACGTCGGACGCGCGATCGCGGCGCAGGCGGCGGCGGCGCGCCGCGTCGCCCGCGTCACGGCGGTGCGCACGCTGTCGCTCGGCGTGGCCGGCTGGCTGCCCGTCCTGCTCGTGCTCGCGTACGGTCCCGGGCTCGGCGCGAGCGCCGGAGCCGTCGTCGGGACGCTCGCCTACGTCGTCCAGTCGCTCGCGCCCGCGCTCGGTGGCCTCGTCGAGGGGCTCGGGGTCAGCGGGGTGCGGCTGGCGGCGTCCGTCTCCAGGATTCGGGAGACCACGCCGTTGCCCGGTCCCGGGTCGAGGCGCGCCGGAAGGGGCCGGGGCCGGGCGGCCACCCCGCGCGGACCGCGCCTCGGGCCGCGGAGGACGGTCCGGCCGCGCGACACCCGGGTCGAGCTGCGCGGCGTGACGTTCGCGTACGGGCCGGAGGCGGAGCCGGTGGTGTCCGACCTGGATCTGGTCCTGCCCGAGGGGTGCCGCCTCGCCGTGGTCGGCCCGAGCGGGCTCGGCAAGTCCACCCTCGCGGCGCTGGTCACCGGCCTGCTCGAACCGTCCTCGGGAGAGGTCAGGATCGGCGGCGTGCCCGCGCGGGACGTCGATCCGGCCGCCCGCGTGCTGATCCCACAGGAGGCGTACGTCTTCCACGGCACGCTCCGCGAGAACCTCACCTACCTGTCCCCCGCCTCCCCCGCCGCCGTACGGAGGGCGATCGACGAGGTGGGCATGACGGAGCTGGCGCGCCGGATCGGCGGGCCGTCGGCGGAGGTCAACCCGGCGGCCCTGTCGGCGGGCGAGCGCCAGCTCATCGCGCTGACCAGGGCGTACCTGTCACCGGCCCGGCTGGTGATCCTGGACGAGGCGACCTGCCATCTCGACCCGGCGGCCGAGGCACGGGCGGAGGCGGCGTTCGCCCGGCGCGGGGGCACCCTCGTCGTCGTCGCGCACCGGCTCACCTCGGCGCTTCGGGCGCAGCACGTGCTGCTCATGGACGGCACGCGCGCACGGCTCGGCACGCATGACGAGCTGGTCGCCGTGTCGCCGCTCTACCGCGATCTGCTCGGCCAGTGGACCCCCGACGTGAAGCAGGTGTCATGAGATACCCCTATGTGGAGCGCCAGGCTGTCGTCGATCGGCTGCACGGCGTCGCCGTACCGGACCCCTACCGCCGCCTCGAGGACCCGGACGACGCGGAGACACGGAGGTGGCTGGCCGCGCAGGACGACCTCTGGCGGGCACACGCCGCCGCTCTGCCCGGCCGGGCCCGGCTGTACACGCGGCTCGCTGAGCTGGCGGACGCGGGCATGGTCACCGCGCCGCTGTGGCGGGGCGAGCGGGCGTTCTTCCTGCGCCGTACGGCGGGGCAGGAGCACGCGGCGCTCCACGTCACCGGGCCGGGCCCGGCCGAGCAGCTTCTCCTCGACCCGTCGGTCATCGACCCGACCGGCCTGACCACGCTTGACGCGTGGCAGCCCGACCCGGACGGCGGCCTCCTGGCGTACCAGATCTCGCGCAGGGGGGACGAGCGGTCGGAGCTGTACGTCATGGACGTCCGGACGCGCCGCGTCGTGGACGGGCCGGTCGGCCCCTGCCGCTACTCCCCCGTGGCGTGGCTGGCCGGCGGGACCGGCTTCTTCTACGTGCGCACCGAGCCGCGCGGCGTCTTCCTGCACCGGACGGGCATCCCGGTGGACGTCCCGGTCTTCGCCCGCGAAGGGGTCGCCTCGTACGGGCTGGAGATCAGCGCGGACGGCCGCTGGCTCGTCGTCTCCGCGTCCCTCGGCTCGCGCAACGACCTGTGGCTGGCCGACCTGGCCGGGGGCCGCCCCGAGGAGCCTGATCTGCGGGTCGTACAGGAGGGCGTGGACGCGCGGACCGCGCTGACCGTCGCCCGCGACGGCCGCGTGTACGTCGTCACCGACCGGGACGCGCCCCGGGTGCGGCTGTGCGTGGGCGACCCGCAGCGGCCGGACGTGTGGAAGGACCTGGTCCCGGCCGACCCGGAGGCGGTTCTCGCGGACTTCGCCATCCTCGACGGAACCGGGCCGAGCCGCCCCCTGCTGCTCGTCACCCACATCAGGCACGCGATCGCCGAGATCGGCGTCCACGATCTGGACACGGGCGAACGGCTCGGCTCCGTGCCGCTGCCCGGCGCGGGATCCGTCGGCTCCCTGTCCGTACGGCACGGCCGCGAGGCGTGGTTCACCTACACCGACCACGTCACACCGCCTGCGGTGTGGCGCTTCGACGGCCGCACCGGCGAGACCGCCCCCTGGCCCGACCCGGGCGCGCGGGCCGCCATACCTGGCGGACGGCCGCGCGGCTCCTCGTCCGGCGACGAGGAGCCGCGGATCGAGAGCCACCGGCTGCACTGCGTCTCGGCCGACGGGACTCGGGTATCGATGCTCGTCATCGCGCGGGCCGGTTTGCACGGGCCGAGGCCCGCGATCCTGTACGGCTACGGCGGGTTCGGGGTCGCGCTGACCCCCGCGTACGCCGCCGACACCCTGGCGTGGACCGAGGCCGGCGGTGTGGTGGCGGTGGCCATGGTGCGCGGCGGCGGCGAAGAGGGCGAGGAGTGGCACCGCGCCGGCATGCTGGAGCGCAAGCAGAACACCTTCGACGACTTCGTCGCGGCGGCGGAGAAGCTGATCTCCGACGGCTGGACCACTCCGGACCGGCTCGGGATCTGGGGCGAGTCGAACGGCGGCCTGCTGGTCGGCGCGGCCCTGACCCAGCGGCCCGACCTGTTCGCCGCCGCGGTCTGCTCGGCCCCGCTCCTCGACATGGTCCGCTACGAGCGCTCCGGCCTCGGCCCGGCCTGGCGGGGCGAGTACGGCTCGGCCGAGGATCCGGACCTCTTCCGCTGCCTGCTCGGCTACTCGCCCTATCACCGGGTGCGCGAGGGCGTGGACTATCCCGCCACGCTGTTCACCGTCTTCGGCGGGGACACCCGCGTCGATCCCGCGCACGCGCGCAAGATGTGCGCCGCCCTCCAGCAGGCCACCGGCGGCGATCGGCCGATCCTGCTGCGGCACGAGGGCGACGTGGGGCACGGGGCCCGGGCCACCAGCCGGGCCACCGCGCTCGCCGCCGACACTCTCGCCTTCATCGCCGCCCACACGGGCCTCTTCCAGCCGGAACACCGGTGACCCGCCGAGCGCCCGGCGCACCGAGGCTTGATGCACCTGGTGGGGTGTCCACGAACCTTGGCCGGCCGGTCACCTCGCCGGAAGAAACCCGCGGCCCGATCAGCGCCGGGGCGCCGTACGGCCGGGGACCGGGGCACGCTCGGCGCCGCCGGAGCCGCGCCGAGGGCCGAGGGGCGGGTAGTGGACCATGCCGATGTCGCCGCCCGTCTCCGGCCACAGCCAGCCGCGCTCCAGCGAGATCCTGATCGCCTCCACACGGGTACGGGCGCCGACCTTCGGCAGGATGCGGCACAGGTAGTTCCGTACCGTCCCCGGAGACAGATAGAGCCGGTCGGCGATCTCGGTCACCGTGGAGCCCTCGGCGGCGACCTGGAGAACGTCCAGCTCCCGCGAGGTGAGCGGGTTCTCCGGGGCGTTGAGCGCGGCGAGGGCCAGCTCGGGGTCGATCACCCGCTCCCCGCGCGCCACCCGGCGCACGCAGTCGACGAGCTGCTCGGCCGAGGCGTCCTTGACCATGAAGCCGCGCGCCTTGGCCCCGAGCGCCCGGCGCAGCGCCGCCGGGGTGCCGAGGCCGGTGAGGATCACCGTCTTGCATTCGGGCATCCGCTCGTGCAGCTCGGCCGCGGCCGTCAGGCCGTCGACGCCGGGGAGGCAGATGTCGAGGAGCGCGACGTCCGGACGGGTCTCCCCGGCGAGCGGGACGATCTCGCCGCCCTCGCCGGTCTCCGCGACCACCTCCAGGTCCTCCTCCGTGGAGAGCAGCGCCACGAGGGCCGATCGGACAAGGTGCATGTTCTCCGCTAGCAGTAGACGGATCAAGCCCGTTCTCCTTATGCGCCTTGGCAAGGTCGGTTGCACGCGATTTCTCCCCCGGCCCGCACAGCTTCGTATCTCTCCCCCTTGGAGTCTGCGCCCACTCCATTTCGGAAATATAGCGTTACCTTATGCCGAGGCACTGAAATACCGTGATCTAGCTGGATTATTTCTCCAGCCTCACCAAGATCAGACGCCAGGCCGCTCCCGACGGTTTACCGGCGCATCCCACCACATCAACGAGCAGGACACCCGTCTCATCGTTGATCCACGCACCTCACAACAGATCCGGACAATTCGCAATGAATTTAACAAACCATAGGGACTCGGATATAGATCCACCGATTACGCCATTTCCTGGCGAATATGGAGTTCCAAACCGCGCGGGATCCCCCATCATTCGAGGACCGAGAGCGCTTTGATGCCTTCATCGACGGGGGCGCCGTACCTCTTGAGCGCCGCGACATGGGCGGCGGTGGCCGCGTCGTACTCCCCGGCGACGCCGGTCGAGACAGGTGCGGGCCAGGGCCCGGCCCATCCCGTCGGTACCACCAGTGATGACGATCGCTGTCATGAGGACGCCTTTCCGGATGTGACGGCCTGGGGGTGGTCGGCCGACACCTGAGGACGGCCGGGCAGCAGCGGGGTCGCGGCGAGGACCACCGCGATGGCGGCGACGACGAGCCAGAAGACTCCGTGGAATCCGGCGATCGGGTCGCCGGAGGTCTGCAGGACGAGGGTGACCAGGGCGACGCCGAGCGCGGCGCCGAGCTGGTTGAGCATGTAGAGCACGGAACTGCCCTGCGCCACCATGGGACCGGGCAGGCTCCGGTACAGCGACCCCATCGTCGGGGCACTGAAACAGCCCATGCCCAGGCCGATGGTCAGCGCCGCCAGCACGGGCCACATCTCGGCGGTATCGGCTCCGATCCGGGTGAACGCCAGCGCGCTCAGCCCGGCCAGGACCGCGCCGCCGACGGCCAGGCCGCGGGCGCCGAGCCGGTCCGACAGCCCACCCGCGAGCGGCATGGCGATCGCGCCGCCCAGACCCGCAGGGGCCATCAACAGCCCGGCGGCCAGCACACCCTGCCCGTGTGCCTGCTGGTAGTACAGCGGCAGCGCGAACAGGGTCGCGAAGTTGGCCAGACCTCCCAGCCCCATGATGGTGACGCCGGCGGTGAAGCCGCGGGAGGCGAACAGCCGCACGTCGATCAGAGGCGGCGTGCGCCGCGAGGCGAGCGCGTGGACGACGTAGCCGAGCATCAGCGCGATGCCCGCGGCCAGCGGAAGCAGTGCCTGCCAAGCGATGAACGCCCCCTGCTCGGCCGTTTGCGACAGAGCCAGGACGAGCGCGGCGAATCCCGGTGCGAGCAGGGCCAGTCCCAGGACGTCCAGGCGGACCTGTGCCCGCCGCCCGGCCGGGGAGTCGGCCGGAATCACCCGCAGGGCCAGCAGGTAGGCGATCAGCCCGATGGGCACACTGAGCAGGAACATCCAGCGCCACGACAGATCGTGCAGGACGGCGCCGCCCGCGATCGGCCCGAGCACCGGTCCCAGCGACAGCACCACTCCCATCAGGCCCATCACCCGTCCGGCGCGCCGCGGTCCGGCGGCGCGGGCCAGCAGGATCAGCACGAGCGGGTCGAGCAACCCGGCGCCGATGCCCTGCAGAGCGCGGAAGGCGATCAGGCTGCCGACGTTCCAGGCCAGCCCGGCGGCCAGCGACCCGGCCACGAACAGCGCCAGGCCCGTCAGCCACAGCCGCCTGCCGCCGAACCTGTCGACCGCCCAGGTGGTGAACGGGATGGTGGCGGTGACCGCCAGCAGGAAACCGGTGGAGGCCCAGCCGACCATGCTGAGCGAGGCGTCGAACGCCGCGGCCAGGCTCCCGGTGGCGACGGCGGCCATCGTGCTGTTGAGAATCCCCAGCAGCCCGCCCAGCAGGACCACGGCGATCATCACCAGCAACCGTCGATCGAGACGATCGTCTGCCGTTATTGAACTCATGGGTTCAAAATACTTATCTGGTTGATCCAAATGCAACCGATCGGTTCATGTGACTGAACCGGCCAGTACAATCGGGGCATGGTCAGGTCACGTGGACGGATCGACAAGCGGCAGGCGATCCTGGACGGCGCGTTCACCGTGTTCGCCCGCCAGGGGTACGCCCAGGCCTGTGTGCAGGAGATCGCCGACGAGGCGGGCGTGGCCAAACCCACGGTGTACAACCACCTCAGCGACAAGGCCACCCTGTTCCGGCACGCGATGCAGGCCGCGGCCCAGACGGCGCTGCATCAGCGACTCGCCGCGTTGGAACCGCTCGCCGACCCCGGCCCCGACCTGCGCGCCACGCTGGAGCAGGTCGGCCACCACCTCCTCCGCCTGCACACGGACGACCGTTCCTGCGCCCTGCGGCGGCTGCTCTACTCGGAGATCACCCAGTTTCCCGACCTACTCGACATCGTCACCGAGAGCGGGCCGCACCGCCTCACCCAGGCGATGGCCGACCGGCTGGCACGGCTCACCCTCGCCGGACGCCTGCGCGCCCCCGACCCCGACCAAGCGGCCGAGCAGTTCATGGCCCTGCTCACCGGCCCGCTGGAAGCACGCTCCCGGATGGGAACCCGCCAGATCGGCGACGCCGAGCTGCATGAGATCGCCCGCGCCGCCGTCGGCACATTCCTCACCGCCTTCGGACCGGCGGACGGTCGGACGGCGGATTGACTTCCTCCCCGCGCGCTCCACAGAGCGCGTCTCGCCGGCCGGGTCAGGCGGGCAGAGAGGCGAGCCAGCCGGTCAGGATCTCGTTGACCCGCTCTCGCCGTTCCTGTTGGATCCAGTGGCCGCAGCCGTCGAGTATGTGCGAGGCGACCAGGCCCGGCAGGGTCGCGGGGTATGCCTTGATGGCGTCGGCCATCCAGGTGGTCGACGCGTCCAGCGCACCTCCGATGAACAGCGACGGCTGAGTGATGGGGGAACCGTTGAAGCGGGCGAGGTCCTCCCAGTCCCGGTCCATGTTCCGGTAGCGGTTGAGAGCCCCGCTCATACCGGTCCGTTCGAACTCCGCGGCGTAGACATCGAGATCGTCCTCGCTGAGCCAGGCGGGCAGCCGACCTGCGGGGAACCGGTCACGCAGCCTTCCGCCCCGGGACACGAAGTGCGGGTCCGGGGCGCCGGCGGGCGGCATCGTGTCGGCGGACAGGGCGGCGTAGAGGCCGGCGAGCCAGCCGCGGACGTCCGGTTCGATCTCGGCCTCGGCCCGGCCGATCGCCTGGAAGTAGCTGACGTAGAACTCCTCGTCTCCGCCCATCTGTGCGAAGACCTCGCTCGGGCGCGGTCCGCCGGGCGGCGCGTACGGCACGCTCAACAGCCCGACCGCGCGGAAGACGTCGGGCCGTACGACGGCGGAGTCGGCGGCGATCGTCGCGCCCCAGTCGTGGCCCACGATCACCGCCGTCCGCTCGCCCAGGGCACGCACCACGGCGACGTTGTCCTCGACCAGTTCCAACATCCGGTACGCGGCCACGTCGCCGGGCTTGGAGGAACGGCCGTAGCCGCGAACGTCGACGGCGACGGCCCGGTAGCCGGCCGCCGCCAGTGCCGGCAACTGGTGGCGCCAGGAGTACCACGACTCAGGGAACCCGTGCACCAGCAGCACCAGCGGCCCGGAGCCCTGCTCCACCAGGTGGATACGACCAGCGGGCGACGCGACCAGACGATGTGTGGCCGCGGCGGCGGGAGCGGACGTCGACATCGATCCCCCAAAACTCTTGATCCTCGTGCGAGCAGGTGCGGACCAGGTGGGCGCACCGATCGTGGCTCGCACGTCAATCGTCCGCTGTGCGGTGACGCCGCCGTGAATCGTGTTGCCGCTTCGGCAAGTCCTGCCGCTGCCCCGCGCTGCTCCGCCGCGGGTGACGGCGGAGCAGCGGGAGGGACGTCAGCCGGCGCGCAGGGCGGTCCAGGCGGACGGGTGCGCCGAGCAGGGGCCGCCGTCGTGCACCATGAGGCGGCCGGCTTGGGGCTCGACCGCGATGGTGGCCAGCGACGCCCAGCGCGTGCCGAGCCGTCCGTCGGCGGGCGCGTGGCAGCAGACCTCCGCGCCGTCGCTCTGATGGGCGGTGAGCAGCGCGGCGAGGTCGTCGGCGTCGTCGAGGCGCCATCCGTCCCGGATCCGCCCGGCGAGCAGGCGGGCCCGGTCGTAGGTCTCCGGCTCGGCCCGGCCGCGGAACTCGCCCGCGGCGAGCGCCGGGTCGGCGAAGTGGTTGGTGTGGACGAGCCAGGCCGAGCCGTCCGGCGTGGTCAGGTCGGGGGTGATCACGGCGGCGCCCGCCGGGCTCAGCTCGACGCACGCCGCCCGGTCCGCGGTGACGACGGTCACGACGGTGGAGGCGGACACCGGGGCCTCGGTCAGGATGCCGACCGCCTCCGCGTACGACCGCGCGCCGCCGAGGACCTTGCGGGCGACGAGGTGGACCGGCACGCCGTCCGCGCCGTCGTCCGCGTGGCCGAGGATGTTGAACAGCACACCGACCCCGGCCTCGTTGAGGCCGATCTTGGCGAGGATGCCGTGCTCGGTGATGCCGGTGAAGGCCACCGCGTCGCCGCGTACGGACTGCAGGTGCCACCCGTCCGCCAGCTCCTCGTGCCAGTCCCACGTCTGCCCGCCCAGGACGCCGGCGCGGACCACGGTCGAGCACTCCCCGGCGCGCGGCGTTCCGGCCGTGGCGAGGATCTCGGTGCGCGCATTGAGAGCGGCGGCGACCCACAGCGGGACGCCCGCGCCCTCGGCGACACCCTCGACCTCGCCGGCCAGTTCGGGCGCCCACGCGCGGGTGGCGGCGAGGCTCCGGAGGGCGAGCGCGGGGACGTCGAGCGTCACGCCCGTGGCCGCCGCGGCGACCTCGAAGAGCTCCGCGTACGTGCGCCAGCCCCGCACGATGTCGGCGCTGAGCCGCTGCCCGCGCTCACGCCCGCGCCGCCTCGGGTCGGCCTCCTCGATCCGCAGGTGCGTATGGGGGCTCACGCCTCCACCTCCCGCGCGTCCGCGCCGGTGGACAGCCGGGGCCGCCATCCGGGCCGGGGCGCGCTGTCGCGCAGCAGCATCGTGTACGCGTGCCGGGGACGGTCGAGCACCTCGTCGGTGCTCCCCCGTTCGACGATCCGGCCCTGCCGCATGACGACGACCTCCTCGCTCACCTGCCGTACGACGGACAGGTCATGGGTGATGAACAGATAGGTGAGCCGGCGGGCCTGCCGGATCTCGGCCAGCAGGTTGAGCACCTGCGCCTGCACGGACACGTCCAGCGCGGCGACGGCCTCGTCCAGCACGAGGACGCGCGGCTCGGCGGCGAGCGCCCGGGCGATGGCGACCCGCTGCTGCTGGCCGCCGCTGAGCTCGCCGGGCAGCGCCCGGGCGTGCGCGGGCCGCAGGCCCACCTGGTCGAGCAGCTCGCCGACCCGGCGACGCGCCTCGTCCCCGGTGACCCGGTGGTGGGCGGCGAGCACCTCCTTGATCGCGGCCTCGACCGTGCGGCGGCGGTTCAGCGACCCGTTCGGGTCCTGGAAGACCATCTGGATGTCGCGGGCGCGGGCCCGCCGCTCCGCCCGGCGCGGCCGCCGGGCGACGGGGCGGCCGGCGAGCACGACCTCGCCGCCGTCCGCGCTTTCGAGGCCGACCAGGATCCGGGCCAGGGTCGTCTTGCCCGATCCGGACTCGCCGACGACCGCGAGGCAGCTCCCGTCGGCGACGGCGAGGCTGACGTCGTCGAGCGCGTGGACGGTGCGGCGCCGCTTTCCCCGGCCGACGGCGAACTGCTTGCGCAGCCCGCTGATCTCGATGACGTTCTCCGCGGTGGTGCTCACGCCCTCGCCTCCGTTTCGCCGTCCCGGCCGGCCTCCGCCGGTGCCCCCGAAACATCCGCCGCATCATCGGCGGGTGCGCCCGCCAGCTCGTCGGCCAGTTCGCCGGCGCGCAGGCAGCGGGTGGCGCGACCGGCGTCGTGGACCAGCGCGGGCTCCTCCCGCTCGCAGCGCGGCGCCGCCCACGGGCAGCGGGACGCGAACGCGCAGCCGCCCTCGATCTCGTACGCGGCGATGGGCCGGCCGGGGATGACGGGCAGCGCGGGCACCCGGGCGGCGATGTTCGGCCGCGAGTCGAGCAGCAGCCGCGTGTACGGATGCCGCGGCGCCGCGTGGAGCTGGGCGGGCGTGGCGATCTCCACGATCTCCCCCGCGTACAGCACGGCGATGCGGTCGCACACGGCCGAGGCGAGTTCGAGATCGTGGGTGACGAAGAGCATCGCCATGCCGTGCTCGCGGCGCTGCCCGTCGAGGATGGCCATGACCTCCGACTGCGTGGTGACGTCGAGCGCCGTTGTGGGCTCGTCGGCCAGCAGCAGCCGGGGCGCGCTCGCCACCGCCGCGGCGATGACGACGCGCTGCAGCATCCCGCCGGAGAGCTGGTGCGGATAGGACGCCATGCAGCGGTCCACGTCGGCGATCCCGACCTGGGCGAGGAGGTCGCGGGCCCGGCGGGTGGCCGCCTCCCGGCTCTCGCCGCGCGCGTCGCACAGCCCCTCGACGAGGAACCGCGAGACCCGGAGTACCGGATTCAGCGCGGCCCGGGGGTTCTGGCTGATCATGGTGACGGCGTCGGCGCGCACCCGACGCAAGTCGGCGGCGCCGAGCGTCCGCACGTCCCGGCCGTCGAGCACCACCCGTCCGGTCACCCGGGCGCCTTCGGGCTCGGTGCGCAGGACGGTGCGCAGCGTCATCGACTTGCCCGACCCCGACTCGCCGACGAGGCCGAGAGCCTCTCCGGGGGCGAGGGACAGCGAGACGCCCCGCAGGAGGGTCCGGTCTCCGTGCTTGGAGGGCAGGTCGAGACGGACGTCGTCGAGTTCGAGGACGTTCATGCCCGGCCACCCGCCTTCCGCCCGCCGAGCCGCTCCCCGATGACGCTGAACGCGGCGACGGCGACGACGATGCACACGCCCGCGAAGACGCTCTGCTGCGGGTGACCCTGGAGGAGCGAGTCCTTACCCTGCGACACCATCAGCCCCCAGTCGGCGGTGGGCGGCTGCACACCGAGCCCGAGGAACGACAGCGCGGCGAGGTCGATCATCGCGTACCCGAAGTTGATCGCGGCGCCGGTGAGGATCTGCGGCGCGATGTTGGGCAGGATGTGCCGAACGCTGACGACGAGCCCGGACAGCCCCTGGAGCTCGGCCGCCTGGACGTAGCCGAGCCGCCGCTCGCGCAGCGCGACGCTGCGCAGCACGCGCGCGGTGTAGGGGACGTACGCGATGGCGAGGGCGACCGTGACCTGTCCGAGCCCGGTCCCGAACACGGCGACGGCGAGGATCGCGAGCAGCAGGTTCGGGAAGGCGAACAGCAGGTCGAGGACGCGGCCGACGAGCGCGTCGACGGTCCTGCCGAACCAGGCGGCGACGAGGGCGAGCAGGGCGCCGCCCGCGCCGGCGAGCAGCACGACGACGGCCGCGCCGAGCAGGCTGGTGCGCGCGCCGTACAGCAGGCGGGCGAGCAGGTCGCGGCCGGACTGGTCGGTGCCGAGCAGGTGCTCGGCGCTCGGGCCCTGGTAGCGCTCGATGACGCTGCCGACGGCGGGGTCGTGGGACGTGATCAGCGGGGCGCACAGCGCGGCCAGCGTGATCAGCGCGACGACCGCCAGGGCGGCGAGGCCCAGCGGGCCGAGCCGTTCTGCCAGGTCGCCGCCGCGCCGCCGTACGGCCGGGCGGTCGAGGGTCTGCGCGGTCACGCGCTCTCACCTCCGAGTTGGACGCGCGGGTCGATGACCGCGTAGAGGACGTCGATCACCAGGTTGACCACGCCGAAGATCGCGACCAGCAGGAGCGCGACGGCCTGCACGACGGCGAAGTCCTTCTGCTGGACCGAGTTGATGAGCATGGCTCCGACGCCGTCGAGGGTGAAGGCGTGCTCGACGACGGCCGCGCCGGCGACGAGGGCGGCGATGTTCACCCCGACGATCGTGGTGACGGGCAGCATCGCGTTCCGGAGGATGTGCCGGCGGGCCACGACGCGCCAGGGGACGCCGCGGGCCAGCGCGACGGAGACGTGCTCCGCCGCGCGTTCCTCGACGACGGCGGTGCGCGTGATGCGGGCGACCACCGCGGCCGCCGGGAGCGCGAGCGCCACGGCGGGCAGGGTCAGGTGCTCGATGCGCCCCACGAAGCCGGACCCGGCGCCGAAGACGGGGAACCAGCCGAGGGTCACCGAGAAGACGCTCATGAGCAGGACGGCGGCGAAGAACGTGGGGACGGCGAAGCCCACGCTCGACCCGAGCAGCACGCCGGTGTCGAACGCGCCGCCCCGCAGGCCGGCGAGCGCTCCGGCGAGCACGCCGAACACCACGATGAGCACGGCGGCGTACAGGGTCAGCCACAGGGTGGTCGGGATCCGGGACGCCAGCAGCGAGGCGACGTCCTGGCGGGTGGTGAGGGACTCGCCGAGGTCGCCGGTGAGCACGCCGCCGAGCCAGTTCCAGTAGCGGATCAGGAAGGGGTCGTCCAGGCCGTACTGGGCCCGGATCGAGGCGAGGACCTCGGGGCTCACGGTCCGGCCCTGGACGAGGAAGCTCTCCGGCGTGCCCGGTGCGGCGTACATCGCCGAGAAGACGAGGAAGCTGGAGATGAGGAGGGTGGCGGCCAGCGCGCCGAGCCGCCGGAGTACGAAGCGCAGCACAACGCCTCCGATCAGGAGGTGGGGGGCGCGTCGCCGCGCCCCGGGTCGGTCATGGTCACGCCGCGCCGAGGTCGGCGGCCCAGGGGTAGTAGAGGTAGACGAACGAGGCCGGGACTCCGGTGATCCCCTTGCGGAGGAACAACCTGACCGACGGAGCGGCGATCGGGATCCAGGGCATCCGCTCCATCACCTTCGTCTGCAGCTCGGTGACGACCTTGGCCCGCTCGGTCTCGTCCAGCGTCCCGGCGGCCTGCTCGATGAGGCGCTGCGTCTCCGGGTCGGAGTGCCCGTCGAAGTTCTGCGACCCGCCCTTGGCGGCGATCGTGCGCAGGAAGGCGAGCGGGTCGGGGACGTCCATGTAGTTGGTCGTCATGAAGCCGTCGTAACCGGCGCGCGCCTTGGCGTCGGAGAAGAAGGCGCCGTACTGCGCGCTCGGGACGCCCTTGGGCTGGATGGTGAGGCCCAGCTCGCGGCCGGCGTTGGACATCTCCGACAGGATGTCGGCGTAGAACTGGCGCTCGCTCGGGTAGGCGATGGTGATCGTCCGGTTCCCGAGGTCGGCCCCGGCGAGGAGCTTCTTCGCCTCGTCGACGTTCTTCGCGGTGCCGGGCAGGGCGTCGTACGCGGGGCCGAAGACACCGTCGCCGTACGTCCAGCCGCCGCGCGGCACCAGCGAGCGGGGCACCTGGGCGGTGCCGGAGAAGACGGTCGCCGCGATGGCCTCCCGGTCGGTGGCGAGCGCGAGCGCGCGCCGCACCGCGGGGTCGCCGAGCGGGCCGCTGCCGGTGCTGATGACGCCCACCACCTGGAGGGACTTGCCGAGGTACAGCGTGCCGGCGCTGGATGCGGAGAGCCGGTCCACCGCGTCGATCGGGACGTCGTAGGAGCCGTCGATGGCGTTGGTCTCCAGGGCACTCGCGATCGCGCCGGGGTCGACGATGAAGCGCAGGTCGACCTGCCGGGTCTTCGCCCGCCGCGACGCGTCCCAGTACGCGTCGTTGCGCAGCATCGTGATCGTCGAGCCCTTCGCCCAGGAGGAGAACGTGTACGGGCCGGTGCACATGACGCCGCCTTCGGGCGTGCCGTACTTGGCGCCCGCCTTCTCACGCTGCGCGCGCTGGACGACCACGCCGATCGGGGTGGCCATGTACGAGTTGAGCGTGGCGTCGGGCTTCTTCAGCGTGATGGTGACCTGGTGCTCGCCGGTCTTCTCGATGCTCGCGATGTTGCCCGTGATCTGGTCGGAGGCCCAGTAGCTGCCCTCGTCGGGGTCGAGGTGGCGGCGCAGGCTGAAGAGGACGTCGTCCGCGGTCATCGGCGTGCCGTCCCAGAAGCGGACGTCGTCCCGGAGCGTGAACACCCAGGTCTTCTGGTCCGTGGTCTCGACCTTCTCCGCCAGGTTGGGCTTCAGCGAGTAGTCGGGGTCGAGCCGCGTCAGCCCCTCGCAGAGGTTCGCGACGACGGTGTTCTCGGGGTAGTTGAACGCCTTGATGGGGTCGAGGGACGCGGGCTCGCCGAAGGGCAGGTTCCAGGTCGCCTTGTCGAGATCCCGCTGTGCGGCCGGGGTGGTCACAAGAAGGTCGTCGAGCTTACGGTCGGCCGTCTTCTGGACGGCCGGGCCACCGCCGCACGCGGCGAGTCCGAGGCTCAGCGATGCGGCCAGAACCGCTGTCGCGCAGATACGCATCTCGTTCTCCGAACTGGGGGGAGTGGACCCTTTGGGGCCGTTTGAGCAGGCCCTGGGCGCGATAGCCAGCGACCATACAGCACAAAACGTTTTAGTAAAAGGTTTTGTGTCCTACCATGTTCGGTATGTCCGAGCAGGGATCACCCCCCTCCCGCCCGACGATCCGAGACGTCGCGCGCGAGGCCGGCGTCTCCGTCACCACGGTGTCCCACGCGCTGAACGGCAAGGGGACCGCCTCCGAAGCCACGCGGCAGCGGGTCCTCGCCGTCGCCGACCGCCTCGCCTATCGCGCCCACCCCATGGCCCGCGGCCTCCGCCAGGGGCGCACCGGCGTCCTCGGACTCGACATGCGCCCGCTCGACGCGATCGGGTCGTACCTGCCCGAGGGCGTGGACTACTTCATGCGGTTCGCCGGCGCGGCGGCGGTGACCGCGCTCGACCACGGGCTCGGTCTCATGCTCGTGCCCGACCTGACCCGCTCGGACATCCCCCAGTACGCCCACGGAGTGGACGGCTACGTCGTCGGCGATCCGGTGCGCGACGACCCGGTGCTCACCCGGCTGCTCGACGCCTCGGTGCCGGTCGTCACCGTGGGCCGCGATCCGGGGCGGCCGACGTTCACCGACTGGGTGGGCCCCGACGACGTGTGCGAGACCAAACGCGTCCTCGACCTGCTGCGCTCACGGGGCGCCGAGCGCATCGCCTTTCTGGCGGGCACCGACGACAACGCCTGGAACGTGGACTCCGAGAAGGCGTACCGGTCGTGGGCGCGACGGCACGGCGTGCCCGCCCGCGTCCTGCACATCCCCGAGGCGGCGGGCGAGGAGGGCGGCGCGGACGCCGCCCGGCGGCTGCTGAAGGGCAGGCAGCCACGGCCCGACGCGGTCTACTGCCAGACCGGACGGCACGCGGCGGGTGTGCTCGCAGAGGCGCGACGGCTCGACGTGGCCGTCCCGCGTGACCTGCTCATCGCGGCGGGCTCCGACGCGCAGCAGACGC
The DNA here is from genome assembly GCF_001570365.1 of Microtetraspora fusca. Lineage (GTDB taxonomy): Bacteria > Actinomycetota > Actinomycetes > Streptosporangiales > Streptosporangiaceae > Microtetraspora > Microtetraspora fusca. The sequence continues at coordinate 21,220 of NZ_BBYK01000084.1, forward strand.
GCCACGCGACACCCGCGATCACGGCCCTCGATCTCATGCCGGAGGAGACGGGCAAGGCGGCCGTCGAGCTGCTCATCGCGCGGCTGGCCGGGGACACCCGGCCGGGGCCGATCGTCCTGCCCGCGGATCTGCGCATGCGCGCCTCCACCGGGGACGACTGACCGGCGACACGCCGACGCCCGCGCCCCGGTTGGACATCTCTAAGGAAGGCCGGGGCGCGGGCGCCGAGTCAGGTGAGGGGCGACGTCAGGACGCCACGGCCGTGGCCGCCCCGAAGCGGGCGATGACGTCGTCCCAGTTGACCAGCGACCACAACTTCTCCACGTAGTCGGGGCGGACGTTGCGGTACTGCAGGTAGTACGCGTGCTCCCAGGCGTCGAAGACCAGTAGCGGGGTCGTGTTCATGCCCACGTTGCCGTGGTGGTCGTAGACCTGCTCCACGACGAGCCGGCGGCCGAGCGGCTCCCAGGCCAGGACGCCCCAGCCCGAGCCCTGCACGGTCGAGGTCGCGGTGGTGAGCTGCTTCTGGAACGCCTCGAAGGAGCCGAAGTGCTCGTCGATGGCCGCCGCGAGTTCCCCGTCCGGACGGTCGCCGCCGTCGGGCGAGAGGTTCTGCCAGAAGATCGAGTGCAGGACGTGCCCGGACAGGTTGAACGCGTAGGTCTTCTCCAGCCCGACCAGATTGCCGAACTCGCTCTTGTCTCTGGCCTCGGCGAGCCGGTCCAGCGTGTCGTTGGCGCCCTTCACGTACGCCGCGTGGTGCTTGGCGTGGTGCAGCTCCAGGATCTCTCCCGTGATCGCCGGCTCCAGCGCGGCGTAGTCGTATGGCATGTCCGGCAGGGTGTACCGCCCCATGGCGTTCTCCTCACCATTCGCTAGTTGCAAGTTATTCGCAATAGCGATCCTAACGCAACCACCCTCGCCATGATCGGGCCCCGCCCGGTTGCCGGGGACAGACAGGCGAACGCCGTAATGTGATGCCATTAATATCGATCAGTAATTCAATATTTATTTTTGTCTGATATTATGTGCTCCGATAATTTTCTCGGCATTTAGCATCGTCGTTCCATAGTGAGAAAGGAACGACGGGCCCATGCACGTAGGACAGCCCAGCCAGACCGCGATCATTACGGCGGCCGCCCGCGCCGCGCACCTCGTGGTCGACGGGGAGCCGTTCATCTTCCATGACACCGTGGCCGCCGCGCTGCTCGGCGAGCACGCCGAGCAGATCATCGGCTTCCACCGGGCGCACGGCGAGCACCTCATCATGTCGGGCGTCCGCGCCCAGGTGACCGCCCGCAGCCGCTACACCGAACGCCGCCTGGCCGAGCTGGTCCGCGACGGCCTGGAGCAGTACGTCGTGCTCGGCGCGGGCCTCGACACCTTCGCCTACCGCTCCGACCCGGCCGCCCGGGTCGCGGTCTTCGAGGTGGACCACCCCGCCACGCAGCGATGGAAGCGCGAGTTGCTCGCGGCCGCGGGCATCCCGCTGCCGGAGACGCTGACCTTCGCGCCCGCGGACCTGGAGACCGCCGACCTCGGATCGGGCCTGGCCGCGGCCGGGTTCGACCCGTCCAGGCCGTCCCTGGTGAGCTGGCTCGGAGTCTCCATGTACCTCACCGCGGAGGCGGTCGCCGCCGCTCTCGCGGCCGTCGGCCGCTTCGCGCCGGGCACGGAACTGATTATGGAGTACGCCCTGCCGCCCGCCCTCCGCGACGAGCGCGGTGCCGCCTACGCGGAGTTCGCCCTCCCCGCGGCCGCCGAGCGGGGCGAACCCTGGTTGACCTTCTTCACCCCCGACGACCTGTCGGCACTGCTGGAACGGCAGGGCCTGGAGACGGTCGAGCACGTACGGCAGGCCGACAGCGTCGAGCCGGCGTTGTGGCGCCGCTCCGACTCCCTGCGTCCCACCGACCTGTGCCGCCTGGTCCGCGCGACCGTTCCCCACCGCCCGGCCGCCGCGCCGGCCGTGACCGCCTCCGGCGGTTCGTAGGAGGCGGGCGACCGGCCGGCTCCCGTCACGGGCGGCCCCGTACGAGATCGAGCGCGGCCGCCTCGATCTCGTCTTCGGTCAGCAGGACGTGCGCGGCGGCGTCCCCGAGCGGGACGAAGCTGTCCCGGCTGGTCACGCGCGCGACGCGACCGTCGAATCCCGCGTCGGCCAGCGCGGCGAGCACGCCCTCGGACACGCCGCCCGACCGGCGGGTCTCGTCCACGACCAGCACCCGGCCGGTGGCCGTCGCCTCCCGCAGCAGGTCGTCCACCGGCAGCGGGGCCAGCCAGCGCAGGTCGAGCACGCGGCAGCGCAGGCCGAGACGCCGCGCGACGCGCAGGCTCATGTGCAGGCCGTTGCCGAACGTGACGATCGTGAGCTCGTCGCCCGAGCCGTACACGCGGGCGCGGCCGATCGGCACGTGCTCGGCCGATATGGGCGCCAGCCACTCGCCGTCGCCCTCGTCGTGCAGGTCGCGCGTGTGGTAGAGGGCGATCGGCTCCAGGAAGACGCACACCCTGCCGTCGGCGCGGGCGGCGGCGACGCAGGTGCGCAGCATCGCGGCCGCGTCGTCGGGGCGGGAGGGCGTGGCGACGACCAGCCCCGGGATGTCCCGCAGGGAGGCCACCGCGTTGTCGTTGTGGAAGTGGCCGCCGAACCCCTTCTGGTACGCGTATCCGGCGACCCGCACGACCATCGGGTTCCGGTACTGCCCGGACGAGAAGAACGACAGTGTCGCCGCCTCGCCGCGGATCTGGTCGACGGCGTTGTGCAGGTAGGCGAGGTACTGGATCTCGGGGACCGGGAGCAGGCCGGACAGGCCCGCGCCGAGGGCGAGGCCGAGGATCGACTGCTCGTCGAGGAGCGTGTCGAAGACCCGCCCCGCGCCGGCCCGGCGGAGCAACCCGCGCGTCACGCCGTACACGCCGCCCTTGCGCGCCACGTCCTCGCCGAAGACCAGCATCTCGGGGCAGTGGTCGAGGAGGTCGGCGAGCGTCTGGTTGATCGCCTGGGCCAGCGTGACCGGCTCGGCCGGGCGGGCCCGCGCCGCGTGGGCGGCGGCCACCGCCTCCCCCGCGACGGCGGCCGGACGCGACGGGGCGAGCGGCGCCATCACGGCGCGTGCCGTCTCCAGCCGCGCGGCCGACGCGACCTCGCGGGCGATCGCCCGCACCTCCTCGCGTTTGGCCTCGGCCAGGGCGGCCACCTCGTCCTCGGTCACGACGCCCCGCGCGACCAGCAGGCGTGCGGTCGCGGTCAGCGGGTCGCGCTCCTCGTCGGCCGCGATCTCCGCCCGCGACCGGTAGGCCACCTCGGCGTCCGACCCGGCATGGCCCATCAGCCGCACCGTGCGCAGGTGGAGGAAGGCCGGACGCCGGGTCCTGCGCACCCATTCGGCGGCTTCGGCGGCGGCCTCGTACGCGGAGGCCACGTCGCACCCGTCGGCGGTGAAGTGGCGCATGCCGAGGCGGGAGCCGTACGACGCGATCCATCCGCCCGGGGTGCGGACGCTGATGCCGATGCCGTTGTCCTCGCACACGAACAGCACGGGCAGCGGGAGCCCCTGGTGCGCGCAGTACGCGGCGGTGTTGAGCGCTCCGGTGGCGGTCGAGTGGTTGGCCGAGGCGTCCCCGAAGGAGCACACGACCACCGAGTCGTGGGGCCACGCGCACGCCACGCCGAGCTTGGCGGCCCGTTCGACGGCGAAGGCCACGCCGACCGCGCGCGGCAGGTGCGAGGCGATGGTCGAGGTCTGCGGGATGACGTTGAGCTTCGGATGCCCGAAGACCTTGTGCCGCCCGCCCGCGATCGGCTCCGAGGCCGCCGCGACCAGGCCGAGCAGCACGTCGCGCAGCGGATCCGTGCCGGGCACCTGCCGGGCCCGTTCCAGGTAGAAGGCCCCCGACCGGTAGTGCAGCAACGCGGGGTCGGTGGGCCGCAGCGCCGCGGCCACGGCGGCGTTGCCCTCGTGCCCGGCCGACCCGATGGTGTAGAAGCCCGCGCCCTGGGCGCGAAGCTCCCGGGCCGCCAGGTCCAGGTGCCTGCTCCCGAGCTGGCTGTCGTACAGCTCGAGCAGGCGGGCGTCGGTCAGCAACGTGGGCTCCCTTCGTGGCGGACCCGGCCTCCCACGATGGTGTGACGCACCGTCGCGTCCGCCACCTCGGAGGCGGTCACCGCCATGATGTCGCGGTCGAGGAGCACGAGGTCGGCGAGCTTGCCCGGCTCGACGGAGCCCAGCTCGTGATCGAGCCCGGCGGCGCGGGCCGCCCAGCGGGTGTAGCCGAAGATCGCCTCCGCCCGGGTGACGCGCTGGTCCGCGCCGAACGCCTGCCCGACCTCCGCGCCGCCCTCGCGCCGGCGCCGCGTCTCGGCGGCGTGTATCCCGTGGAAGGGGTTCGGGGAGGCGACCGGGAAGTCGGAGCCGCAGGCCAGCAGCGCGCCCCGGTCGAGCAGGTCCCGGAAGGCGTAGGCGTCCCGCGCGCGCTCCTCCCCCAGCCGATGGGCGGTCCACGCCAGGTCGTCCGTGACGTGGACGGGCTGCACCGAGGCGATCACGCCGAGCCGCGCCAGCCGGTCGCGGTCCCGCTCCGTCATCACGGAGGCGTGTTCGATCATGAACCCCCGGGCGTCGCCGACCGTCTCGAACGCGTCGAGCACCAGGCGGTTGGCCAGGTCGCCGATCGCGTGGACGACCAGGTCGAACCCGAGGCGGCGCACCGCGCGCCCGGCCTCGACCACGCGCTCGACCGGCATGAGCTGGAACCCCGCGCCCGACGGGTCGTCCGCGTACGGGCGGCTGAGCAGCGCTCCGCGCGCGCCGAGGCCGCCGTCGAAGATGAGGCGCAGCCGCCGGACGCCGAAGCTCGCGTCCCCGGCGAAGAGGTGCTCGGCGGCGAACTCGGCGAGGTCGCCCTCCTCGGGGGCGTTCAGCATCCCGAAGACGCGCGGTCCGTCGAGCCCCGGGTAGGCGTCGAGCCAGGCCACGTCCTCGATGGCGTCGTGCAGCCCGGTCAGCCCCAGCGCGAGGCAGTCGCGGGCGCCGAGCCGCAGCAGCTCGCGGCGGCGCGGGCCGTCCATGGGCGGTACGGCCTCGCGCACCGGCCGGGCGGCGCCCTCGACGAGGACGCCGGTCGGCTCGCCGGTCTCGTCGCGCAGGACGCGGCCGTCCGACGGATCCGGGGTGTCGCGCCCGATCCCGGCCAGGCGGAGCGCGGCGCGGTTGGCGATGGCACCGTGGCCGTCGAACCGGTTCAACAGGACGGGGTGGCCGGGCACCGCCGCGCTGAGCCGATCGACCGCCGGACGGTCGCCCGCCCACCCCCGCCCCACGATCCAGGTGCCCTCCGGCAGCTCCCGGGCCCGGACGGCCACCAGCTCCACGATCCCGGCCATGTCGGTCATCCCGCGCAGGTCGAGGTCGACGTGGGTCTCGCCGAGATTCAGCAGGTGGGCGTGGCAGTCGATGAGGCCGGGCAGCAGCGAGCCGCCGCCCGCGTCGATCACCTCGGCACCCGGCACCGCCCGGCGGCACCGATCCTCGTCGCCGACGGCGACGATGCGGTCGCCGCGTACGGCCACGCAGCCGGCCCGGGCCCGCGCGCGGGCCGGGTCGGGCGTGTCCGCGGCGAAGATCGAGGCGTCGCGGATCAGCAGGTCGTCACCCACGTACGCGCACACCGTCCTGGTACACCGCCACGATGGCGGACTTGAGATCGGCGAGGTCGTACGGGTCGCGGTCGACCAGGACCAGGTCGGCGCGCTTGCCGGGGGCGATGGTGCCCCGGTCGTCCGCCACGCCGAGCAGGTCGGCCGCCGACGACGTGGCCGCCGCCAGCACGTCCTCCGGTTTCATCCCGGCCTCCTGCATGAGCCGCAGCTCCAGCAGGTTCTCGCCGTGCGGCGTCACCCCGCTGTCGGTGCCCATCGCGATCTTCACCCCGGCGGCGTACGCCCGGGCGACGGACTCGCGGTGCACGCCGGTCATCTCGCGCGCCTTGGCCAGCGCGTTCGGGCTGATCCGCATCCCCTGGTCGGCCATGGCGAGCAGGGAGTGCCCGGCCGAGAGCGTGGGCACCAGCCACGTGCCGGCCTTGACCATCATCTCGATCGACTCGTCGTCGAGGATGGTGCCGTGCTCGATCGAGCGCGCCCCCGCCCGCACCGCGTTCTTCACTCCGGCGGGGGACGTCGCGTGCGCCATCACCGCGCGGCCCTGCGCGGCGGCCTCGTCCACGATGACCGCCAGCTCCTCGGGGCTGAACTGGCGGTGCCGGGGATCGTCGCGGGGCGACAGCACTCCCCCGGTCGTGCACACCTTGATGACCTCGGCCCCGGCCCGCAGCAGCTCGCGCACCTTGCGCCGGACCTCGTCGGGGCCGTCGGCGATGCCGTCCGGGCGTCCCGGGTACGGCAGGCCGTACAGGAAGTGGTTCCCGGAGGCGCGCCAGCCGTCGCCGTGCCCGCCGGTCTGGCTGATCATCGAGATCGAGATCTGCAGCCGCGGGCCCTGGATCAGACCGCGTTCGAGGGCGAGCTGGACCCCCAGGTCGGCGCCTTCGGCGTCGCGGGCCGTGGTGATGCCGCAGTCCAGCGTCGCCGCGAGGTTGGCCATCGCCGCGTAGAACTGGTACGAGAACGGCTGCTCCAGCCGGGTCGGCAGGTCGAGCCCGGAGCCGGTCACGTGGACGTGGCAGTCGAACAGGCCGGGCAGCAGCGTCAGGCCGGAGGCGTCGACGCCCACGTCCCCGTCGAGTCCGGTGCCGACCTCGACGATCCGGCCGTCCTCGACGACGACGTCGGCCTGGGCGATGGGGGTGCCGGTGCCGTCGAAGACGCGGCCGCCGTGGAAGAGGGTTCGGGTCATGGTCGCTACTCCAGGTGCCTGACGAAGTCGCCGATCCGGCCGTCGGCCGTGCCGATCCGGTCGGCGGGGAGGTCCTCGATGATCACGCCGTGCTCCATCATCACGATGCGGTCGGCGGCCCGCCGTACGAAGCCCATCTCGTGCGATGCGACGATCATGGTCATGCCCTGGTGGGCCAGCTCCTCCATGACCGTCAGCACCTCGGCGGTCGTCTCCGGGTCGAGGGCGCTGGTCGGCTCGTCGAACAGCAGCACTGACGGGCGCATGGCGAGCGCCCGCGCGATGGCGCCCCGCTGCTGCTGGCCTCCGGACAGCTTTCGCGGGTACGCGTCGGCCTTGTCGGCCAGGCCCACCCGCTCCAGCAGGCCGTGCGCGCGCTCGACGGCCTCCTCCTTGGACGTCCCGAGGACCCGTACCGGCCCCTCGATCAGGTTCTCCAGCAGGGTCATGTGCCAGAACAGGTTGAAGTCCTGGAACACCATCCCGATGTGGCGGCGGGCGTCGGCGATGGCGTTCTCGCTGAGCGGCTGCAGCCGCCCGTCGGGGGTCTCGCGGTAGCCGACCAGCTCGTCGTTGACGTAGATCCGTCCCTGCTGGATGGACTCGAGATGGTTGATCGTGCGCAGGAACGTGCTCTTGCCCGAGCCGGACGGCCCGATCAGGCAGACCACCTCGCCGGTGGCCACGGTGAGGTCGATGCCCTTGAGCACGTGCAGCGGGCCGTACCACTTGTGCACGTCCTGCGCGCGTATGGCGGCCTTGGTCGTCACGCCGTCCGCTCCGTTTCCGGGTGTCACGCCGTCTGCCCCGCTTCCCGGCCGCCGGTGCCGATCAGGTGCTCGCGGATCCGGCCCAGCAGCGTGCGGGAGCCCGCGGTGGCCTCGTGCCGGCTCAGCCTGGCCTCGATCACCGACTGGACCACGCTCCACACCGAGGTCATGAGCGCGTAGTTGACGGCCAGCCCGACGAACAGCTCGAACACCCGGAAGGTCTGCGCCGCGTACGTCCCCGTGGTCTGGAACAGCTCGGGCACGCCGATCACCGCGGCCAGCGAGGTGACCTTGAGCATGACGTTGAACTGGTTGCCCATCGGCGGGATGATCACCCGCATGGCCTGCGGGATGATCACGCGGCGCAGCATGGTGGAGCGCCGCATGCCGAGGGCCTTGGCCGCCTCGACCTGACGCCGGTCCACCGACTGGATGCCGTTGCGGAAGATCTCGCCCATGTAGCCGGCCTCCCGGATGGCCAGGCCCACGCAGGCGGCCTGGAAGCCGGCCGAGACCTTGATCTGGCCGAACAGGTAGGCGTCCTCGAAGCGGTAGATCTCCGCCGCCGCGAGCCCGGTGAAGAGCAGCATGAGGATCACCAGCTCGGGCACGGCGCGCAGCATCCACACGTACACCGCGGCGGCGTACCGGATCGGCCGGAACTTCGACAGCCGCGCGATGCCGAGGAACAGCCCCAGCACGATGCCGAGGGTCTGCGCGATCACCGCGAGCAGGATCGTGCGCTGCATCGCGCCGAGATAGCCGGGCGAGAGGTTGAACAGGTGGGTGAAGAAGAAATGCCAGTCGAACGTCACAGCTTGACCCCGGGGGCGCACAGCGGCGGCTTGCCGTCGCCGAACTTGTCCAGGGTGACCGACCCGAGGCCGTGCTTCTCGAAGATGCTCTGGTAGCGGCCGTTCCCGCGGAGGTTCTCCATCGCCTTCTCCATCGCCTTGAAGAGCTCCTGCTCGTCCTTGCGGATCAGGAACCCGACCCGGTCGTCGTCGGTCGTGCCGGAGGTGCAGCCGGCGCCGCCCGACTCGATGCCGCCGTTGGCGAGCGCGCCGTAGTACGCGGCCGAGGAGTCGGTGCCCACGGCGGCGTCCAGGTTCTTCGCCGCGACCTGCTGGAACATGTCGCGGGTGTTGGGCAGCGTGACGACGTCGATCTGCGCCTTGCCCTCGGCGACGATCTTCTTGTTCCAGGCGACGACCATGTCCTGCGCCAGCGTGCCGTCGGGCACCCCGACCTTCTTGCCGGGCATGTCCTCGAAGCTGTGGATCTGCTTCGGGTTGCCCTTCGGCACCACGACCTGGGTGACCGCGTACGACGAGGGCAGCCACCAGACCTTGTCGCGCCGCTCGGCCCGGTCGGCGAACTCGTCGATGAGCATGTCGCAGCGCTTGCCGATCAGGCCGGACAGTAGGCCCGAGGACTCGTACTGGGTCCAGTTGATCTTCAGGCCGAGCTCTCCGGCGAGGGCCGTGCCCAGCTCGAACTCGGCGCCGACGCGCTCTCCGTCATGCATGTAGATACGGGGCGGGTTGGTGAACGCCGAGCAGAGGTTGATGACGCCCGTGTCGGCATAGGGCTTGGGGGGCTGGACCGCCGCGTTGGCGACGTGCTCTCCGCCGTCGGCCGGGGCCTTCGTGCACGCGCTGAGGGCGAAGGGCATGCATCCGGCGACGACGACCGCCAGAACTCGCCTGCTGACCATGAGTTCCTCCTGACCGGCAACTCACATACGTCTCAAACACATCTGATATATCTGAGTGCTCAGGAATGTAGACTTCGCGACGAAAGCGCGTCAATACTTCCGATCAGAACAGGAGACGCGGATGGCGGAGGGCGTGCGTGAATCCAACACAGGCCAGCTGATGGCCGAGCGGGCTTACGTCTACATCCGCGATCAGATCGTCACCGTGGGGATCCCGCCCGGCACCCCCGTCGATGAGGAGAAGCTGATGCGCGAGCTCGGCGTCGGCCGTACGCCGGTGCGCGAGGCGCTCAAGCGCCTGTCGGTCGAGCGGCTGGTCACGGTCTACCCACGGCGCGGCACGTTCGCCTCGGAGATACAGCTCGACGACGAGCTGTGGCTCACCGAAGTGCGGGTGCCGCTGGAGGGCCTGGCCGCCGACCGCGCCGCGCGGAGGGCGTCCACGGAGCAGCGGCGGACGCTGGAGCGTCTGTCCGAGGAAATCACCCGGGAGATCGCGGGCGGGGCCGACATGCTGCGCCTCGTCCTCTTCGACGCCGAGATCCATCGGGCCGTCTACCGCGCCGCCCACAACCCCTACCTCGAGAGCACGCTGACGACCTACCTCAACCTGGGCATGCGGATCTGGTTCCACCGGCTGAACCACCTGCCCGACCTGAGCCCGCACGTACTGGACCAGCGCGAGGTCATCGCGGCGATTCTCGAGCGCGACGGCGACCTGGCCCGTCGCACCGCAGAGGACCACTTGCAGGGGTGCTCGCACAGCATCCGCACGAACGCGTAAGGAGACGTCATGTCCCGCACCATCCGATCCATCGTCGCGGGCGATCGTCCGTCCGACGGCGCCCGGATGTTCCGCTCCACGAATCCGGCGCGTACCGACGAGCTGGTCGCCGAGGTGCGGCTCAGCGACGAGCGCGGCTTCGTCGCCGCGTGCCGTACGGCCCGTGACGCGCAGCGCTCCTGGGCCGACGTCCCGGCTCCCGTGCGCGGCGAGGTCATCGCGAACGTGGGCCGGCTCGTGCGGACCAACGCGGAGCGGCTGGCCCGGCTGATCGTCCAGGAGGTCGGCAAGCCGCTGAAAGAGGCGCGCGGCGAGGTTCAGGAGCTGGCCGACACCTGCACGTTCTTCCTGGGCGAGGGGCGGCGCCTGTACGGGCAGACGGTCCCGTCGGAGATGCCCGACAAGCAGCTCTTCACCTTCCGCGAGCCGGTGGGCGTGGCCGCCGTGATCACTGCGGGGAACTTCCCGGTGGCCGTCCCGTCCTGGTACATCGTGCCGGCGCTGCTGTGCGGCAACGCGGTGGTGTGGAAGCCCGCGGAGTACGCCGCCGCCTGCGCCGAGGCGCTGTACGAGCTGTTCGCCCACGCGGGCCTCCCCTCCGGCGTGTTCAACGTGGTGTTCGCCGAGGGGCCGGAGACCTTCTCCGGGTTGACGGACGCCCTGGAGGCGGGGCTGGTGGACAAGGTCGGCTTCACCGGATCGAGCGAGGTGGGCGTGCGCATCGGCGAGCTGTGCGGCCGCCACCTGCAGTCGCCGTGCCTCGAACTCGGCGGCAAGAACCCCATGGTGGTGACGGAGGACGCCGACCTCGGCCAGGCGGTGGAGGGGGCGCTCTTCTCCGCCTTCGGCACCGCCGGGCAGCGGTGCACCTCACTTGGCACGGCGCTTGTCCACGAATCTGTTGTTTCGGACTTCATTCGGTTGTTCGACGAGGCGGCCCGCGCGGCGGTGGTCGGCGACCCGGCCGGCGACGTGCTGTACGGGCCCATGCTGGACGAGAAGTTCGCCCGGTCGCACGAGAAGCACCTGGAGTGGATCGGGGCCGCCCACTCCATCCACGGATCGACCGGAATCGGACGGATCGGGCCGGACAACCCCAGGGCCGGGTTCACCGGGGACGCCGAGCGGGGGCTCTACTACCACCCGGTCATCGTGTCCGGCGTGCGGCCGGGCGACGCGCTGTTCGACAACGAGACGTTCGGCCCGCTCGTGGGCGTCACGCCGTACCGGAGCCTGGACGAGGCGATCGAGCTGGCGAACGCCCCCGGGTACGGCCTCTCGTCGTCGATCTACACGGTCGATCCGGCCAACGTGTTCCGGTTCCGCCGCAAGATCCGGGCCGGCATGATCAGCGTGAACAACTCCACCTCGGGCGCCGAGGCCCACCTGCCCTTCGGCGGCAACGGCCGCTCCGGGAACGGCAGCCGCCAGTCCGGCCAGTGGGTGCTCGACCAGTTCACCCGCTGGCAGGCGATGAACTGGGACTACTCGGGCCGGCTGCAGAAGGCGCAGATGGACGTCGCCGCCGTCGAACCCGACCTCGACTACCAGCTCGGGTGACAGCCACGCCGCCTCGGATGACCCGCGCCCTCCTGGTTTCCCCCACGACCAGGAGGTGCGGCCGGGGGCGGCCGGAGGCAGCCGTGAGGTGAGCGCCCCGGGTCCTCGGCCGGTGAGGACGGCGACCGAATCCCAGTGCGGATTTCGGGAAATTGGCGACCGGACGAATTTCCCGACGTGCTCTCCCGCAACCGGCGATCGCGGCGCGAAGCGGCCTGTCCGGGGTCTTCACTGGACGAGGGCCTGGCGGACCTCGCGGAGCCGTTCGTCGTTCCATTCGATCCCGGGGTCGGGCTCCAGGAAGGTGAAGGCGGTGCCGGCGATCCCGATGGCCGGCAACGACCACTCGGCCGCCTCCGACGCTCCGAAGGGACCTGCTTCGACGCGTCGCGTCGCGATGTCCGGGGTGGACATGGCCATGATGACCAGCCCCCGCATGGTGGCGTGCGCCAGGCTCGCCATCGTCTCGAACGTGGCGTTGAGTTCGGGCCGCAGGCGGTAGCCGAGCAGTTCGGCCATGTGCCGGTAGGCCTCGGCGATCCGTTCCACGAACGCGCGTTCCGACCGGGCGAGGGCGTCGCGCACGTCGGCACGCAGCTGTCCGTCGTCCAGGCTCAGGAACGTCGCGTGCAGGGCGATGTAGGTCCGCCACTGCGTCGATCCGTGGATGGTCTCGAAGTCGTGCAGCGCCCCCTGGCGGAGCATCTCCGCGCACAGCTCCCGGCGCCGTTCGGGTGTCTCCAGCCAGTCCAGCCGGTCCCTGGCCACGGCCCTGACCAGCTCGCTCGCCGACCTCTCCTCCGCGACGGCCGCGGGTGTCGCCGCTCCGGCGATCTCCCTGAGCAGGTCGCTGAAGAACAGGTCCTTGTACGGCCAGCGGCGGTAGGCGGCGCTGCGCGAGACGCCCGCGTCGCGGATGACGTCCTCGAAGCTGATGTGCTCCATGCTGACGGTCAGCCCGGTGTCGTCGATCGCGGCCATGGCGGCCTGGAGCATACGCCGCTCGGTCTCCTCGTCCGACAGCCTGCGGCGTCGCCGGGCGGGACCTGTGGCCATTCGTGACTGATCGCTCATGTTGTACTCTCGTTGAGACATGATGTTTCAAGTTCCATATCCGAAGTTCCAACACGGCACACTATCGGAACGCCGTACGACCGAGGAGGTCCGATGCAGCCAACACCGCCCATGCGGAAAGCGACCGTCGCCATGTACACGGGGGCGGCGCTCACGCTGGTAGCCGTACTCGCCCTGGTCGTCGACCAGTCGGGCGGGGGCCTCGCCCGCCACCTTCACGACACCTATCCGGGCCGCGCCCCCGGCTGGTTGAGCATGACGACGGCGAGCATCGCCACATACCTGTACGCCCTTTACGGGGCCGGATTCGTCCTGTGGCTGTGGATGGCGCGGAAGGCCGGGAAGGGCACACGGCGCGTCCGGATCACGGCGACCGCGGCCTTCGTCGTGGGGAGCGTCCTGCTGGTCTACAACTTCACCCAGCCCCACCCGCTCATGGTGACCGCCACCGGCGCGCTTCCCTGTCTGAGCGGCCTCGCGGCGGTCGCTTTGCTGTGGGCCGGCCGGTCCACGCGCAAGAGCGTGACCGCCTGACACGGCGTCAGTAGCCGCGGCGCTCCGAGCGAGGGACGGCGGTCTCGTTCCTCGCCGGGATCGGGGTCGGTCGACGAACCCCGCCCCCGTCTCTTCGGGGGCGGGGTTCGTCCTGTTCAGGCAGGCGCTGCAGAAGGTGCGCGGATCCGCCCACAGGGATTCTTGATCAATGTCAGCCGGGCGCGGGGCCGCGTCAGCGTGACGGCCGCCGACGTCGGCGATGCCCAATGCCCTCGACAATGCGGTCGGCGTCGGCCACGCCCCCGTCGGCCGACCGGAAACAGCCCGATCATGGTTCCTCCAGCCGTATGGCCCGGGTGGGGCAGAACAACGCCGCCTGCCGTACGGCTGCCTGGGCCTCGGCCGGGGGCTCCGGCCGCAGGAGCGCTACGAGGCCGTCCTCGTCACGCTGGTCGAACACCTCCGCGGCGGCGATGACGCACAGGCCCGCACCGGTGCACAGCTACGTGTCCGCGAAGACGCGCATGGCTGCTACCTGATGGCATTCGTGGCAAGCTTGTCGAACTCGCGGTCCGGCAGCGTGCGGTCAAGCTCCAGGAGCTTGTCGGCCAGCCGGCCGACGGCGTAGCGCGTCTCGGGCTTGACGGCTTCGACGGCCTCCCGGATGGTCGCGTGGCGTCGCTGTACGACGGCAGCCCTTCTTGGGAACCCGGCCTCGTCGGCGGTCAGACTCCATTGCCGCCGAGATTTCATTTACGCTGCGGCGCACCTCACTCGGCATTTCGGTAGCAGTCCTCAACTCATGTGGAGCAGCGTCGCCAGCACGGCCACGGCAAGCAGGAGGGAGATGGCTATCGCCCACCGGCCCATGCACGCTATGGCCGCCAAGGCGAAAGGGATACCGCTGTAGACCAGGACCGCTCTTCCAGGACCGGGAAAATCGCCTTGGAAGATCACAGCCCCGGTAATCCAACCCGCCATTCCCCCGACGAAGACGAGGATGGCCCAACCCACTGGAGACGCGGACGCGAGCGATGAGGCACCACCGGTCACGAGCGCGACCACGGCCAGCAACCCGACCGTGCCGACGATGCCCACGGGGACGGAGGCCAAAAAGAGGCCGGCCACTCCCCCAATAAGAAACCCGAAAATCAACAGTGGTGCCAGGCAGGCGGTCATCAGAGCCCCGACCGCCCCCGCGCCCACAATCTGGGCGACTCGAAGCGCCCATAGCCGTATGGCCACGCGCCTCGCCGACGAAGCCGATCCCGGGCCGGAGGTGGAATGCGCCACCAAATGATCATAGGCATCGAACTCGGGGCCGTTAAGAGGCGCGCGATGAGCCCCCAAGGCACTGCTGGAATATCACAGGACATCGCTGAAGCCGCCGGTCCCCCGGTGATGGCATAGCGGCCAGCCGGCACCGCAGCCGGTCCGTGCCGATCCCTGTCTCTTGCCCGGCGCAAATGCCCGTGACCTGCGGTGTGGCGACACAAATCTCTCTGGAGACAGGAGACCATCCCGTATATATCCCGCGCCGGACATGCGACCCGGCCTTCTGAGATCCGTAGGTTCCCAACGATCACCAGGGTTCGTTCAGAACCGTTCGCCTCGCTGGTCGCGAGCCGCTCAGGCGATCAGGTCCGTTCGGCTCAGTTCATGATCGCCGCTTCGAGCGACTCCCACGGTGGCTCCCAGAACGGCCTACTCGTACAGACCGGCGGCGCATCCTGTCTTACGCGCCGTCTCAGGACTCACGTAGTAATGCACCAAAGCGCGTTCGCCTGCTGCGTTCAGCCAGTCGGCGCGGATGGTTACGACACGTCGCCATCCGAGACTTTCGTACAGAGCGATGGCCGCGTAGCCGTCGTCCGACACGTCGAGCATGAGAGACATACCTCGGTTGGCCACCTCCTCGCAGGCCGCCTCGAGGAGCTGGGCGGCCTGCCCGCGGCCTCGCCGCCGAGGGGTGACGAAGAGCCGGGTGATCGATGCAACCGGAGCGGCCGGCATACCGAGGGCCTCAATGAGGGACGGCTCAAGAGTTGCCGCGTCAAGCTGTGAGAGCCCCACGTGTCCGACCACGTCAAGCCCTTCAACCGCCACCCATGCCTCAACCAGGTGGGATGGCGTCAGCCATCGCGCGGGATCGGCGGGCCAGTCCACCGGGTAGCGATCGGATGCATGCACGGTGGCGAGAGCATCGACGCACGCAGGCAGATCCTCGACAGTTCTCCGACGGATCAAGGAAGTCTCCATCCCGGTGATTGTATTTGCGGACCGTCGAAACCTGCCGGTGGGCTGATCATGAGCCGATGGCTCGCCGATGGCCGAGAAGATCAAAGCCGGCACGTTGACCTTCTACTTTGATCACGGTCGTGGAACATGAAGCGGCTGAGCGACAACCAGCGCACAGAGGGCGCTCTGGCCTCATGAGTGATCAACCGCGGAACACTGGTCTGATGGAACTCTCCCCTGAGCTCAGAAATCGTCTGGCTGAGCTGCGATGTGATCTCCTCTGGGGCCGCCTCTCGGGGCCCGCGCCGGAGGCAGGCTGGCTTGCCCGCGAACTGATCGAAGCCGGTCTGGACTCTCCAGCGGTGTGGGAGCTGGCGGGCTACACGTTGTCCATCGGATCAATGACCGACGTCGAGCCGCTCGTCCGCGAGGTGCCGGCGGAGAGCGGCTTCCCACCCATCGATGTCCAGCGCCCACCATGGGAAGTCGCCCGCGATGTGGCGCAGGGAGTAGCCGAGGGCACACTCCCCATCGGTAAGGGTGCGGACTTCCTGATCCTCGAACTCAGGGACAAGTGCGACGGCCCTGAGGAGATCTTCCGGCTGATGGGGCTCATCGACGACTGGGAGGCCCCGCAGGCGACTCCGCCGAGTGACGATGAACTCCGCGGGCAAGCACGGAAGATCGCGAACGCCGCAACCGACCGGCTTGAGGCGATGAATGATCAGGGTTCGTAGAAGTGGGAACCGTGCCGGCCAATGGTCGCGGATCACTCTGCGCCCCCTTCGGAATCTCAGCCCCTACGGTCTTCGGCAATGTGCGGGCGATCACCCTGGAACCGGAGCGCCCCTGCCGGAGGCGTATGCGGTGTGAGGACGGGCGACCGCCCCGCAGCCCTGGGTACTCGTCATGAACGCGCGCTCGTGTTCGCCCTTATATAGGCTCTGATGACCTTGTCCGGGGGCATTACGCTCAGCGTCGAGTTTGGGAACGGATCATGGGATGGGTTTCTGCCCGGATTGTCGTCGGGCTCGTTCTCGCCGCTTTGGGCGTCGTGCTGGTTGCGGGTTGCCAGAACGGCGAGAAGAAGGCGGCTCTTCCTGCTGGCACATCACCTCAGCGGGTGGTGGCGGCCTACATAGATGCGATCAATGCCCATGACAGGGAGGCGGGGCGACGGCTGTCGACCCAGCGCTTCGCTGAGCAGGAAGAGAAAGTCGTTGACAGCCTCTTCGACGATGCGAAGCTCTCCGATGTGGAGATCGAGACGCCACAGCCTGAACCCGGCTACCAGTCTCCAGACGGCAAGCGCTACCGGGAGGCCGTGAACGTTCCGGTGTCGTTCACGCTCAGGCACGGCGACGAGAGCTCCATGCCGAATGGTCCCACCACTTGGGGATACATCCTGGTCCGTGCCAGTGCGGGTCAGCCGTGGCGGATAAACGATGCCGGAGTTGGCTGACTCGTGCGGCGGCGTGGCATCGGTGCGGCGAGGACAAATCGGCAGTGCGGCCAAATGTGTTTTCGATGCGATTAGCGGGTGTGGCAGGCCTTTTCACTCGGCGAGGAGTGCTACGGCATCAGGGGTGAGACGGCCGAGGGTTCCATCGGGGCGCCGGACGTTATGGCACCCGTCTAGTTCGACGTATGCCTCCCAGGAGCCGGGGGTCAGTACTGCGAACCGGGTGTGGTTGCTCGGGCAGTCGCTCGTTGGCGCGGTGTTCAGGGCGTTGAGCAGGGTGCGCAGTTTGCTGCCCTGGAGGATGCGCGAAGATTCGAGCTTTCCCCTGAACTTCCAGATCGGGGCCGTGTCCGGTGTCTTCTCTGTGATGTGGTAGACGCATACCCGTAGGCCCTCCGGCGGGGGATTCCAGATGTGGGAGGCCACTACCTCTGGCCATCCCGGGGGGCGGAGAATGTCGGGGTACTCCTCGCTACAGCCGGCCCTGAAGGCCTTTTCGCTCCCGCCCCTCCGAATGGGTATCTGTTTGTCGACGTGGTACGGCAGGCTGCGAATGGCGGCCAGAGCGGAGGGGAACGGCTCTCCGCATACGCTAGTTGGCACGTCGGGTAGCACCGCCTTGCCGGAGGAGTCGACCACGACGAAGTAATCGACCAAGAAGCCCTCAAGCGTGCAGATCTGGTCGAACAACGACCACTCGGACGGGCGGCGTAGCTCGGCCATCAGCCCGGTTGCGGGGCCGTCGGCGCGCTCCTGGATCACGACCTCCCAGAGCCCCTTGCCGGGCAGATAGCGGGACTCCCAACGGCAGCGGATGACCTTGACCGGAACGAAGCCGTCGGGGAGCGGCTGGCGTGGCGCGGGCGGCAGGACCGGGTCCGGCCGCCCCTTCGGGCACGAGGCGGTGACGACGTAATCCAATTGGGCCCTGGCTTCCTCGCGGTCGCCTCCGGTGAGAACGACGACAGCGAGCAAAGCGAGAACTACCCGAAGAGATCGCACTTCACTGGGACGTGTTGCCTGTCCTTTTTGGTTCGCCGAGGAAAGCGATCAAGCGCAAGATTCCGTGGGCGTACCTGATGGGGCCTCCTCCGGCGTTCGGGGTGCAGGGCTCGAACTCTCCAGGGGTGAGGAGAGCAACGAGCGGTTCACCGATTCCGGCAGGGCCCATGACGAGCGAGGCCTCCGGAGTGGTGGCATCAGGCTGCGTTCGACAGCCTGCGGGCGCATACGCGGCGCATGCCATGCCAAAGCAAAAGACCAGACCACAGGGGATGTGGCCTGGTCTGGAGAGCGCGCCCCGAGGGATCCGAACCCCCGACCGTCGGATTAGACGCAAGATCGTTCGCGTGCTGACTGCGGACGTTCAAGACTTTGGACTACCGATTCGTGATGCTTCGTCCGCAACCCATCCGGATTCGATGACGGGTCGTGACGAGGGCTGACGGCGCGTTCCGGGACATGCGAGCACGTCGCGAGCACGCACCGCCGGTCCACGGGCGTCCCGGCATCCCGGCAGACGAAAAGGAGTGGGCTGAGGACTCAGTTTCGAGAGCGGGGGCGTGATGAGGCCGACGGCTCCTGGATCCGTCGGCCTCATCACGCGGCGCTGTCAGTCTGCGACGAAGAACATCCGCTTGTTGACGAACTCGTCCATGCCGAGGGGACCGAGCTCGCGGCCGAACCCGGAGCGCTTCACCCCGCCGAACGGAATTTCCGCGCCTTCACCGGCAGGGGTGTTCACGTTCGACATCCCGGTCTCGAGCCGTGAGGCCATGGATGTGGCTCGATCCACGTCGGTGCTGAACACGGCGCCACCCAGTCCGTACTGTGTGTCGTTCGCCAGCTCCAGGGCCTCCTCGTCGCTGCCGACCTTGTAGACCACGGCGACCGGCCCGAACAGCTCTTCGCTGTAGGCCCGCATGTCCGGGGTGACACCCGTGAGGACGGCAGGCGAGTAGTACGCCGCCGGGGCGTCACACAGCACACCTCCGGCATGCAGCGTCGCTCCCTTGCTGACCGCGTCCTCGACCTGGGCCGCGAGCGTCTCCGCAGCCGCCCGAGATGACATCGGGGCGAATGACCCCGGCTCGATCGCGAGCGCCTTCCGAGTGAGCTCCGAGACGAAGTCATCGAAGATGTCATGCATCACGATCATGCGCTTGTTGGAGTTGCAGGCCTGGCCCATGTTGTACATGCGGGTGTCCCACGCGGTCTCCGCCGCCTCCGCGACGTCTTCGCTGTCGAGGATCACGTAAGGGTCGGAGCCTCCCAACTCGAGCACGCACTTCTTCAGGTGCCTCCCCGCGAGCGACGCGACGATCGCACCGGCCCGCTCGGATCCGGTCAGCGAGACGCCCTGCACCCGCGGGTCGGCGATGATCGTCTCGATCTGCTCGTGGGTCGCGAACAGGTTGACGTACGCGCCCTCCGGCACGCCGGCGTCCTTCATGATCTGTTCGACCGCGAGCGCCGACCTCGGCACCGACTCGGCGTGCTTGAGGATGATCGTGTTGCCCAGCATCAGGTTGGGCGCCGCGAAACGGGCGATCTGGTAGAACGGGAAGTTCCACGGCATGATCCCGAGCAGGGGGCCGATAGGCAGTTTCTGTACGACCGCCTTTCCGCCTGCGAACGTCTTGATCGGCTGGTCCGCAGCGAGCGTCGGGCCCTCGGTCGCGAAGTAGTCGAAGATCGCCTGGCAGAACTCGACCTCCCCCACTCCCTCCGAGATCGGCTTGCCCATCTCCTGGGCCGCGATCGCGGCGAGCTCATCCGCACGCTCGGCGAACAGTGCTCCGACCTTGCTGACGATCTCGGCACGTCGGGTGATCGGGACGTCCTTCCACGTCGCGTACGCCGCAGCGGCGGCCGTCAGCGCGGCCTCGACGTCTGCGTCGGTCGCCGGCTCAAAGGTCTCGACGACCTCGCCCGTCGCCGGGTCGGTCACCTGGTAGGAGGGACTGGTGCTCATCGTCGTTCTCCTGTCGGGAGTGGTTCAGCCGGTGCCGGGTCGGGCACCGATTGTGAGTGTCGGCGGTGCGGAGTTCCGCGCCGACGCGTCCGCCCCTCGCTCGCCTGGTCGCTCTCGAAGGAGACAACAGGGTCGAGCGCCTCGGGCCCCGAGTACGGGGCGACGGCGGCCCTGCAGATGTTCACGGTGCGCCTCGGGTAACAGGGGTTGTCATGGCGTCGGCCGCCGTA
The DNA here is from genome assembly GCF_001570365.1 of Microtetraspora fusca. Taxonomy (GTDB): domain Bacteria; phylum Actinomycetota; class Actinomycetes; order Streptosporangiales; family Streptosporangiaceae; genus Microtetraspora; species Microtetraspora fusca. Next base: position 41,381 of record NZ_BBYK01000084.1, read on the forward strand.
CGGCTCGCGGCCCGGCTTCGATCATGTCGATCAGAGCTGTCTGGTCTGGGGGGACCCACTGGCCGCTGAGCTCGAGCGTCGCTCCGCCGATCTCTTCGGTTCAGAGACTACCGTCGGTGCGTTCGCGTGCTTCAACCACGGTGCGAGACCTCAGAGCTTGCCGACCCGCGGGCCAGGATGGTGGCGGTCTTGGCGATGGTCTTGTTGTCGGTCGCGAAGCCTGGGGTGCGGTTGGTGTAGATCCCCATGATGATGGGAGCGGCGTTCTTCTCGGGCCGGAGCTGCTCAGACCGACACCTACCGGGGACCGATTCAGGCCGCGGCGCGCAGGCTGAGGCATTCAGCCTGCCCACTGGGGAGCCGATCTCGTGAAATCGCATAGAGCGGTCAAACCTGAGCTGGTACGAGTTCGCCTGCAAGTTCACCGACATGAAGTGGAAGACCGCATCGGCGAAGTACCGCCAGGACATCGCCCGCGCGCTTACCGCCGCTACTCCCGCCATGCCGGCCGACGGAAACGGCAAGCCGGACGACCTCACCCTGCGTACGGCGATGCGCCGGTGGGGTTTCAATACGAAGCAGCGAAACGACGCTCCTCGTGAAGCTGCCGCCGCACTTCGTTGGCTCGAAGCCAACACCAAGCCCGCTCCGGCCCTCGCCGACAACCCGGCGGCCGTGCGGGAACTGCTCGACACGGCAACCTCGCTGCTCGACGGCAAGCGGGCCGCTACGAGCACCGTTCTGCGGAATAAGACCATCCTGCAGAACGCGATGGACTACGCCGTCGAACTCAAGCTCCTGCCCACCAACCCGGTCAAAGGGCTGAAGTGGAAGCCGCCCCGGTCCGCCAACGAGATCGACCGCCGCAGCGTCGTGAACCACACCCTCGCCGCTGGCCAAGCGGGTCTACGACCTTCGGCACGCGTGCGTCTCAACGTGACCCAACGCGGGCGTGCCCGCCACCCAGGTGGCTGAGTGGGCCGGTCACAGCGTGGAGGTTCTCCTGCGGATCTACGCCAAGTACATCGCGGGCCAGGACGAGGCCGCCAAGCGGCGGATCTCGGACGCGCTGAGGGGCATCGACTGATCCAAAACACGCCCAGAAAGTCTGCGCACGTATTTGGCACGATCACCCGCAACGGATCGGACATAGCCGTACGCCACCGGACACAACAAGAGAGTCCCTGACCGGCATTACCGCTGGTCAGGGACTCTTTCGTGCTGCGAGGAGAGAGCGCGCCCTGAGGGATTCGAACCCCCGACCGTCGGATGAGAAGTGGATGATCCGTTGCTTGGCGTCGATGTCTGTGACCTGCGGTGTTGGGATGCTGATCTTCCAGGCGGTGGAGACCATCCCGCATATATCCCGCGCCGTGACATGCGGCCTAGCCTTCTGATCCGTAGGCCCCCAAGCAGTCTCCAGGATCGTTCAGAGCCGTTCGCCGCGCTGCTCGCCGGGACTCCGGGCATTCAGACCCCTCCAGCTCAGTTCATGATCGTCCGTTCGAGTGGCTCCCAAAGTGGCCCCCATAAGGTTGGTGGACTTCCTGGCCTGTTTGAGGCGCTCAGGGGTTTTTGGAGACTGGTGCGCCCTCAGCATCCAGCAAGCCAAGAGCGCTTCATTCGCTTGAGCCGGCTCAGATGTGGGTGACCGAGTAGTAGAACCAGTAGGCGAGGAGCCCCATCAGGCTCACGCTGGCAACGAAGATCCCTAATGCGATTCCGAAGAACCTACTCCCCGGCCCCTGGAACCTCAAGAATGCTCCGATGAGTGCCCCGAACGCAGGAAGTCCGACCAGGATCAGTGTCGGAACGAGTAACTGCCGCAGCCCGTACTCGTTCACTTCGATCAGGACGCGGCGAACCGGCATGACCATGAGGATCGCACTTAAGAAAAGAAGGATGGCGGCGAAGGGTCGGTAGCTGTGCCGGTCCGGATCGGAAGGGTGGGCGGTCATGGTGCTGGATGCTGGCATTGCCATGGTGCAGCGTCAAGATCGCTCGCTGTTGTGGGTAGTGGAACCACTCGCATATCAGCTTGGGAATCGCATGGATCACGGCCCGTCCGGGTGCTGACCTGCGCGTGGGGCCGGTTATGAGTGACCGTGATTGACCGCTCGTCACCCTGCCTAATTGCACGCTAATTGCACGACGATCGGGGGCCAGGACGCAGGTTCAAGGCTGATCGGTCTTGTAGTTGAAGTACACGGTGAGGCTCGGCCAAGGGCCCTCCGCTGTGATCTCGGTGTGCATGACCATGTCGTGTACCTCGACGTCTCCGAGGTCCTCGATGCTGTCTGCGACTCTACGGAGAAGCGCCGGCACATCTCCTTGCCGGTGGCCCTTCGGGTTGGCCTGGGAGAAGTGGTGCATGGTCCAGGTGATTCGCTCGGGCACGTTCCGGCCTTTCTCTGATCGTCGCGGTGGCCGTGCTTGGCGTCGCCTTGTTGGTCTGGGCGGTCGCGGCGATCCGCAGAATGCGGAGACTGCGGAGGCGGGTCTATCGCACGACAGGCTCTGTCATTCGGAGAGAGGGCGTCGGAGCACTTCGAGTTCTCTACATTGGCTCGGATCAGCAGGAGCATGAGGTTGTGGTCTCCGCCGGTACAGGGTGAGGGGTACACGGACAGGCTGGGCAGCAGGTACCACTGCTGGTGGATCCGGAGAATCCGAGTGAGCTTGTAGAGATGTCGCCGTTGGGTGAGGGGACCTTTCAGGTTGCTGTCCTGCTGGTGCTGGGTGCCGTGGCCTTCCTGGGAGGTATTGGGAACCTCGTCGCGCGCTTGCTTGGGTGAAGTGTGGCACGGACCACGTAAGAGTGCGCGACGCAGTGGTGATGATGCACAAGGGTGTGCCGGTGCTGCGTTCGGAGAGGCGGTCCGAGCTGCTGGAGCCGGGCTAGGCTCAATCTTGGTAAAACAACCTGTCGGCTGCTGGACGGTCGTGATGTCGCTAGAGTCCGTGCCTCCGAAGTATGCGCAACTTGTGCAGACGCTTCAGCGGCGTATTGAAGCGGGAGACTACCCGCCGGGGACGCTGCTTCCCAGTGAGAACCAGTTGATCCAAGAGTTCGGCGTGTCCCGCCCCACCGTTGTTGCCGCGTTGCGGGTGCTGAGAGAACAGGGCTGGATCGAGTCACAGCAGGGCAAGGGCCGTTTCGTACGGGGCCGTCCCGCGCTCGCCCTGGCCGAACAGCCGCGACCCGGTCATGCCTACCTGACCACCCCCGAGACCGCTTCCCCTGGCGAGGTGTTGGAAGCGGGCGCGCAGACTGTACCGAACCGGGTTGCCGCGCTGCTTGATCTTCCGGCCAAGAGCCGGGCGTTCCTGCGTCGCCGCCTCGTGGTCCGCGATGGCGAGCCGTCCGAGATCGTCTCGTTCTGGCTACCCTTGGACCTGTGGAAGGGACGGATCTGACCAGCGCCGACCCGTTGCCGGACAGCATCCGGCATCATCTCCAGGCGCATAAGGGCGTGCGGTGCGATCACATCATCGAACAGATCACCGCACGCATGCCCTCAACGGATGAGGCGAAGCGGCTTGGTGCGCCGTAGAACACTCCGGTCCTGGACGTCTACGCGGCCGTGCGTGACGCCTCCGGCCGTTCCCATCTCGTGGTGAACGTGCTGCTTCCCGCCGACCGTCACGAATTGGAAGACGCCTACCCGATCGGCTGAGCACCAACCCGGCAGGAGCGATCTTGAGATCATCGGCGGACGCATAC
>NZ_BBYK01000085.1:0-5956 GCF_001570365.1 Microtetraspora fusca
CCGCGGACTTCGATACAGGCCCTAATCGTCCCCACCTCTCCCGTGTCTGCCAGCGCAGGTCGTGGATCGTCTGGTCGGTGCCGTCGTCGCGCCACTTGGCGAAGTAGTAGTAGACCGCGCTGCGGGGCGGCAGGCCGTGGGGCAGGAATGCCCACTGGCAGCCGGTCCGGCTCTGGTAGAGGATCGCGTTGACGATCTCCCGCATGTGGTAGCCGCCCTGATGGCCGCTCACCGAGGGATGCGCGGCCTTCCACGCCGTGATCATGGGCTCGATCAGGGCCCACCGTTCGTCGGATAAGTCGCTCGGATAGGGCTTGCGCTTACTCACCGGGTCATCTCAGCACGCCCAAGCCCATCGACCGGCTGTAACGCTACAAATTCATACGATCACATCGCAGTTCGGGCATTCACTCGCGAACCGCCCTCTCACATTGGTGTCAGGTCCTACCGTAATCGGCATGATGCGAGACACCGACACCACCGCGGGACGGCGCCGCGTGAAGCAGCTACGACTCGTCGTCGAAGCCGAGGACTTCGACGCCGCCCTGAGCTTCTACCGGGACGTACTCGGGCTGCCGCAACAGGCGGCGTTCGAAGGCGACGGCGACGCCCGGGTCGCGATCCTGGAAGCGGGGTCGGCGACCCTTGAGCTGTCGAACCCCGCACAGGTCAAGATGATCGACTCCGTCGAAGCCGATGGGCGGCCCAGCGCCCGGCTCCGGATCGCCTTCGAAGTCGAGGACAGCGCCAGCATGACAACCGAACTCGTTGAGGCCGGAGCAGAACTGATCGCCACGCCGCGAGAGACCCCATGGCGCTCCCTCAACTCGCGCCTGCACGCCCCGGCAGACCTCGAAATCACCCTGTTCCAAGAACTGGAAACCCCCGAAACACGCCACACCCGCCCCGGCTTCACCCGCCCCTGACAGCGCCCCCGAGGGGTGCGGGCCGACTCGACGGCCCGCGACCGGCTGGGGCTGTGAGATCTCTGGCGTCGGGTTTCCGGACGTCACTCCCGGGGCCTACTTCCGGAATCGCCCGATTCCGGAAGTAGGCGGTTGAGATGGATCTCAGTGTCCGGCTTCAGCCAGGCGGGGGAACAGCAGCCGTGCGTTGCGGTGTCCGATGTCGGTGATGTGGTCCGCGGCGTCCTGGAGGTGACCGTTGAAACAGGCCACGGCGACTTCGGGGATGAAGGGCCACTCGCTGGCGTTCAGCACGTGCCCCGGCTTGGCGAAGGCGAGCAGCGAGGGCAGCGCGGCCGGGCTGGCGGACAGGGCGGTGTCGAAGTAGAAGCCCGCGAAGTCGTCCAAGATCGAGTCCAGGTCCCGGCCGGTCTCGGCGAAGACGGTCAGGGCCAGGCGGTGCGCCGCGTACGGGAGGAAGCCGCCGGCGTGCGCCAGGATGAACCGGATCTTGGGGAAGCGCCGCGGCACGTCATGGCGGACGAGGTTGAAGGCGGCGCGGGTGGTGTCGAGCAGGAAGTCCGCGGCGAAGGGCGGGATGCCCGGCACGGCCGGCCCGGGCAGGTCGGCGGGGTGCACGAGAACCACGGCGGAGCGGTCGTCCAGCGTCGTCATGAGCGGGTCCAGGGCCGGGTCGCCCACGTAGAGTCACGGCGACTGTTGGCCAGCAGGATCACCCCGTCGGCGCTCAGATCGTCCAGGGCGTGGGTAGGCATGCGCTTCGCCTGGCCACGTGCAGACGCCGCTTCAGGGAGATCCCACAGGGCCGGCTGGTCCTGGATGGCTGTGCGCGTCATGAGGCTGTCTCATCGAACAGGGGCAGCATCTGATTTGGGAACGGCCGGTTGGACCACAGCACCTCGGTACGGCGTTGCCAGTTGTGCGCCTGAGCCGTGAATGCCTGGATCTCGACGCGCTCCCACCCGGCATGTAGCTCGTCGTAGAGGGGCGAGTGGTAGCCGGACAAGACGACTGCGGCTCGGCATGCCTCGACGCCGGACCGGGCTGGCGACCCGCTCGACGATGATGCGGGCCACGAGGTCGTCGAGGACGGCGGTCTGCACGTGCGGGCGCAGCTCCTCGAGGACGCCGTCGCGGAGGTCGTGCCACAGCTGGCCCGGGCCGCCGTCGGCGAGGATGCCGGCGACGCGTGCCGCTCGGGCGTCGGTGATGACCTCGTGGTCGGTGCGGAGCGGCGGCCGCCACCCGGTTTCCGAGATCCGGCGGGTGATGATCCGCGAAATGAGGTCGTCCAAGTCGGCGGCGGGGACGTACGGGCGCAGGTCGTCGCTGAGCGCGTCGTGCAGGTCGCGCCAGCGCTGGGACAAGTCGGGGCCGGGCTGGGCCCGGCGGCGGGCCATCATGAGGGGCTCCCTGTCTGGTCAAGGGCGTCGAGGTCGTCGGGGGTGACGCCGAGGTGCGCGAGGGTGCGCTGGAACGCGGCCTGGTCCTCGGGCGTCCAGGGCCGGTCCTCGACGGGCGGGTCGGTGCAGGCGCAGCCGGGGACGCCGCAGGCGCGGCACAGGTCGCCGAGGGCTGTGTCTCGGGCGAGGCGGCGCAGCGCCTCCCGGAGTTCGGGGATGTGCTGGTGCGGCTGGAATTCGGCTTCGGCGACCACCATGGCGGCGTAGTGGGCGATCGCGTGCGCGCCGAAGCCGGCGTCCATGGCGGCCTCAGTCAGCCGGGCGAGGTGCTCGCGAACCCACTGCGGGGCATCCCGGTATCGGCCGATGGAGGTGATGGCGTAGCGGGCGAGGAAGGAATTGTCCGGTTGCGCCGGAGGCGCCGCACCCGAGCCTCGCGCGGTACGGCGAGTGAGCCCGCCTACGGCGGGAACCTGGGAGGAACGAACATTGAACGAACCAGGAACGCACTGAACGTACTCCTCCCCAACCGTTGGGGTGAATGCTCCAGCGGTTGGTGGTCAACGCTCCAACCGTTGGGGGTCAGCTCCCCAGCGGTTGGAGCCGAACCTTGTTCTGGCTCCTCGTGGGTCTCCAACGGCTGGTGGTCAACTGGCGCGTTCGGTTGAGGGTCAACAGGCTCGTTCGGCTCCAACGGTTGGGGATCAACGGGTTCGGGCTGGCCCTGCTCGTCCTCGCTCGTGCGGGGCACCCCGCCGTGCAGGGTGCACGGGCCGACCCCCGGCGTGGCCGTCCCCCGGCACGCCCAGACCTGTTCCAGCATGTGCGCCAGGCGGTTCTGGCTGAAGCAGCGGAGCGTGTTGTTGCGCTCCTCCCCGACCGGAATGACGCAGCACGGACAAGATCGTGACGCGGTGCTCCCATTTTGTTCCCATCGGCCTCCCGAGGAGATCGTTCCGCGGGGAAGCGATGATCGTCTCTCACAGCTTCCCCGCGCGTTTTGCCTGGTAGCGGAGGCGGACGGGAATCGAACCCGCCAGGCCGAGATCCTCGGCCTCGTCGGTTTTGAAGACCGCGGGGGCCACCAGGCGCCCAGACGCCTCCACGGGAGAACGTACCGGCGAGCGGGTAAGGGCCATCACGAACGGCGTCCATGAACCTCCCCACTTCTGTCCAGATCGGCCCAGGTGAGGCAGCATGACCGGAACGACAACCGAGCCCGGCTCCACGTCACGACTCGACCCGCCGGCCGGCGGGGTACGGCTCACGCAGTACGCCCACGGAGGCGGCTGCGCCTGCAAGATCCCTCCGGGAGAGCTGGAGTCCATCCTGACCGGCCTCATGGGCGAGCCGGACGACGGCGCGGCGGGCGAGCTGCTCGTCGGGCTGGACGACGGGGACGACGCGGCAGTGGTCAGGATCGAGGGCGGCCGGGCGGTCGTCGCGACGGCCGACTTCTTCACTCCCGTCGTGGACGACCCGTACGACTGGGGGCGGATCGCCGCCACCAACGCGCTCTCGGACGTGTACGCGGTGGGCGGGGAGCCGCTGGTGGCGGTCAACCTGCTGGGCTGGCCACGTGACACCCTGCCGATGGACCTGGTCGGAGAGGTGCTGCGCGGCGGCCTCGACGTGGCGCGGGCGGCGGGCTGCCACGTGGCGGGCGGCCACAGCGTGGACGACCCGGAGCCCAAGTACGGCATGGCCGTCACCGGCCTGGCCGACCCGGACCGGCTGCTGCGCATCGACGGGGGCCGCGCCGGGCTGCCGATCTCCCTCACCAAGCCGCTCGGCGTCGGCGTGCTGAACACCAGGCACAAGGCGACCGGCGAGGTGTTCCCGCAGGCCGTGGCCGCGATGACCACGTTGAACCGGGACGCGGCGCGGGCGGCGCTCGCGGCGGGGGCGCGGTGCGCCACGGACGTGACCGGCTTCGGGCTGCTCGGCCACCTCTACAAGCTGGCCAGGGCGAGCGGCGTCACGGCGGTCGTGGACGTGGCGGCCGTGCCGTATCTGGAGGGAGCGCGGGAGGCGGTGCGGGACGGCTACGTGAGCGGCGGCACCCGGCGCAACCTGGCGTGGGTGGAGCCCCACCTCGATCCGGGGAGCTGCGACACCGCCGAACTGCTGCTGCTCGCCGACGCGCAGACGTCCGGGGGGCTGCTCGTGGCGGGCGAGGTCCCGGGCGCGCCGGTGATCGGCGAGCTCGTCCCCCGCGAGGGCGCCGCTCTGCGCCTGCGCTGACCGAGCGCCGCCGAAAGGCCCGAAAGGCCACTCTGCGCCTGCGCTGACGGAGGACGGCCGGGGAGGCCGAAAAGCCGCTCTGCGCCTGCGCTGACGGAGAGCGGCCGGAGGCCGAAAAGCCGCTCCGACCGAGCGCGGCCGGGAGGTCGAAGAGACCCACGCTTCCACGGGCCGTCCGGCGAGCATCGGCGGCCCGGCGGACATGCGCACTCACGCCGACATGAATGAGAGCACCGCTCCGTCGGGCAGCGCATCCGGTATGCGAGGATCCACCGCAATCTCGGCACGCCTCGCCGAACGTTACGGTCGCCACGCCGTCAAGCCTCGGGAGTCTCGTTGTGGCCCGCGTCCGTAGCCGCGCCCGCGACGCGATTGAGATGGTGAGCCTTGTTCCCGCCCTCGGACCGCACCCCCGCCCGGCCGAGGTCGGGGCGGAGAGGACCGTTCTCGTCGCAGTTCCCCAACAGAGAAAGGATCACCGTCCGTGCGCACACGCTTCGCGACCGCCATCGCCGGTGCCGGTTTCGGCGTCGGCATCACCCTTCTCGCCCTCCAGGGCACCGCCGCAGCCTCCACGTCGGCGCTCCCCGCGGGCAACGCCCCGACCTGCGTCACCGTCTGGCAGCAGACGGGCACCATCACCAAGACCGGCTACGCCCGGAACGACTGCGGCTACACGATGAACTTGAAGATCGTGTGGGCGAACGGCGTGGACGGGAGCTGCCAGACGGCGCGGCCCGGCGACACCATCAAGAGCAAGGTGCCGCGCGGCCCCAGGAACTTCGACGGCGCCAACCGCTGCTGACCCCGACCATGCGCTGATGGCGAAGTAGCTCCGAGAGAGGCGGCCCCCGCGATCACGCGGGGCCGCCTCTTCGTTTGGGCGCCGGAGGCGGTTCACCGGCCGGGGACCGAGGCGACCGCGCCCGCGTCGAGGCGTTCCCGCTGCGGGACCACTGTGTATTTGGGATCGGCGGCGGAGGCGCGGCCCGCCGCGAGGATGCCGAACCGGGTGCACAGCGCCCCGGCGGTCAGCGCGAGGCCGGAGGCCGCGGTGGCGGCCCGGCTGCGCCCGGCGAGCAGCGCGAGCAGGCCGCCGCCCGCGGTGAGCGCGCGGGCCGCGCTCAGCAGGCGCCCCGCCCGCCCCTCCCGGTACGGCTCGCCGACCAGGCCGAGCCGCCGTTCCAGGATCGTGGCGGCGGCGGTCTCGGTGGCGGCTCCGAGCACCGCGACGGCGCGGGCCGGGCCGGCCTCGGCCCGGGGCGTGGCGAGCATCGCGACCGCTCCGGCGCTGGCCAGCGCGCTCCCCGCGAAAAGAAACGGCAACTCCCGATAGCCCGAGTGCCAGGCGGGCACGGCGGTGTCGGCAACCAGCACGGCGGG
>NZ_BBYK01000085.1:5966-43672 GCF_001570365.1 Microtetraspora fusca
GTACGTCGCGGTCAGCGGCCCGGTCACCGCCGTGGCGAGGGCGGCGGCGTCGCCCGCGACGGGCAGGATCCCGGTCACGGCGGAGGCGGCCGCGGCCGCCGACAGGCCGCCCTGGGCGGCGAGGATCCACGACCCGACGCTCATCGGCGAGGAGGGCTTGAACATGCGGAGCATGTTGAGGAACCGGGCGGGCCGGCCCAGCTCGGCGATCAGGAGGACGGTGCCCCCGGCCGCCCCGGCCGCGGCGGCGATCCGGGCGGTGCGGGTTAGGCGGGGCCGCCCGGTGGCCCGGGCCAGGACCGCCGTGAGCGAGGACGCCCCGGACAGCCCGCCCAGGTACAGGTAGGCCGGCATGTGCGGTACGTGCCAGACCGGCCGTTTGATCACCGGCCGCCCGTAGTACGACCGGAACTCCGCGTCGTCCGTCCGCGGCTCCCGCTCGCGCGTGCTGCTGGTCATCGGCACCTCTCCCGCATCCGCGTCATCGAGGACGCTCCTCTCCGGTCCCGCCTCATCGCGGCCCGCCCCGTCCGAGGAGCCGGTCGGAGGATCCGAGGAAGGACAGGGCGACGGCGCCCGCCATCGCGAGCGCGGCCGCCCCGGCCCACCGCCACATCGCGGGCAGGTCCCGCGTGGGCACCACCGGGTCGGGCGGCAGGCCGTACACCTCGGGCTCGTCGAGGAGCAGGAAGAACGCGCCCATCCCGCCGACGCCGTCGTCCGGGCTCTCGCCGTACAGACGGGCCTCGGTGCGGCCGAGCGCGTGCAGCTCGGCCACGCGGGCGGCGGCGCGCTCACGCAGCTCGTCGAGCGGGCCGAACTGGATGGAGTCGGTCGGGCACGCCTTGGCGCAGGCGGGTTCGAGCCCGCCGCGCAGCCGGTCGTAGCACATCGTGCACTTCCACGCCCGGCCGTCGTCCTCCCTGCGGGCGATCACCCCGAACGGGCAGGCGGGCACGCAGTAGCCGCAGCCGTTGCAGATGTCGGCCTGCACGACCACCGTGTCGAACTCGGTGCGGAACAGCGCGCCCGTCGGGCAGACGTCGAGGCAGCCGGCGTGCGTGCAGTGCTTGCAGACGTCCGACGACATCAGCCAGCGGCCGTCCGGCCCGATCTGGAACGGCTTCCCGCTCCCGTCGCCGTCGCCGGTCGTGCCGCCGGCCGTCCAGACGGGCTGCTGCTCGATGAAGGCGACGTGCCGCCAGGTGCTCGCCCCGAGCGCGCCGGTGTTGTCGTAGGAGGTCGCCTCGAACACGAACCCGTCGTCGGGGAGCAGGTTCCACTCCTTGCAGGCCACCTCGCACGCCTTGCAGCCGATGCAGATGCTCGTGTCGGTGAAGAAGCCCATCCGCTCAGCCATGCCGGTACTCCTCGACCAGGCGGAGCAGCTCCGCGCCGCGCGGCCGGCGGCCGGGCAGTACGTCGCAGGTGGTCGCCTTGCTCTCCTGGATGTAGACGTTCGGGTCGACCGCGATCGGCAGCAGGTCGTTGACGATGTCGCCGGTGACCAGGCCGCCGCTCCCCCATCCCCAGTGGTACGGCAGGCCGATCTGGTGGACGATCCGGCCCTGGATCCGCAGCGGCCGCACGCGCTCGGTGACCAGCACGCGGGCCTCGATCGCGGTCCGGCTGGTCACGATCGTGGCCCAGTCGCCGTTCTCCAGGCCCAGCTCGGCGGCGAGCGCCGGCGACATCTCGCAGAACAGCTCCGGCTGCAGTTCGGCCAGGTAGGCCAGCGGCCGGCTCATGCCGCCCGCCGTGTGGTGCTCGGTCAGCCGGTACGTGGTGAGCACGTACGGGAAGCGCGGCGACCGCTCGGGGTTGTACGGCGACTCGGGGCGCGGGTAGGTCCGCAGCGCCGGGTTGGACTGCGTGCCGTACAGGCTGTTGCGCACCGGCGATTCCAGGGGCTCGTAGTGCGCGGGCAGCGGCCCGTCGGCCAGGCCCGCAGGGGCGAACAGCCAGCCCTTGCCGTCCGTCTGCATGATGAACGGGTCGGTGCCGGACAGCGCGTCCTCGGCGGCGGCGCCGTCGGGCGGCAGGTAGCTGGGATGCTTTCCCTTCTCGAAGTCGGGCACGTCCGGCCCGGCCCACTCGCCCCGCTCCTCGTCCCAGCGGAGGTACGCCTTGCGCTCGCTCCAGGGACGGCCCGCGGGGTCCGCGGAGGCGCGGTTGTAGAGGATGCGCCGGTTGGCCGGCCAGGCCCAGCCCCATTCGAGGGCCTCCAGGTTCTGCTCGCGTCCCGGCCGGCGCCGGGCCGCCTGGTTGACCTCGTCGGCGTAGACGCCGCAGTAGATCCAGCAGCCGCAGCGGGTGGAGCCGTCCGGTCGCAGCTCCGTGTACGCGCTGAGGGCCCGGCCGTCGGGGCCGACCCCGCCGATCTCGCGCAGCACGGCCGAGGCCGACGGGTCGCGGTGCTCGCCCTCCTCGGGGTAGTCCCAGGTGAGCTCGCGCAGCGGCCGGTCCCTGTCGTCGGACGACGCCCGCTCCTTGAGCAGCTTGCCGAGGTGGTAGTAGAACCACAGGTCGCTACGGCAGTCACCGGGCGGGTCGAGTGCCTTCTCCCGCCACTGGAGCAGCCGCTGCGTGTTGGTGAAGGTGCCCTCCTTCTCCACGTGGCTGGCCGCGGGCAGGAAGAACACCTCGGTGCCGATGTCCTCCGTGCGCATCTCCCCGGTCTCCAGCTCGGGGCCGTCCTTCCAGAAGGTCGCCGTCTCGACCTGGGTCAGGTCGCGTACGACGAGCCAGTCGAGGTTGGCCAGCCCGAACCGCTGCGCGCGCCCGCCGGAGGAACCGACGGCCGGGTTCTCCCCCACGACGAAGTAGCCCTTGACCGTCCCCTCGATCATGCCCATGACGGTCCTGTAGTGGCCGTGGTCGCCGGTGAGGAGCGGCAGGTTGTCGAAGCGGAAGCCGTTCTCCTCGGTGGCCGCGTCGCCCCACCAGGCCTTGAGCAGGCTCACCATGTAGGCGCGCTTCCTGCCCCAGAAGCCGGTGTCCCCGCCCGCCCGCGTCAGGTAGGCGTCCAGGTTCTCGTCCGCGTGCGAGTACGGCATGGGCAGGTAGCCCGGCAGGATGTTGAACAGCGTCGGGATGTCGGTCGAGCCCTGGATGCTCGCGTGGCCGCGCAGCGCCATGATGCCGCCGCCCGGCCGCCCGATGTTGCCGAGCAGGAGCTGCAGGATGGACGCCGTCCTGATGTACTGCACGCCCACGGTGTGCTGGGTCCAGCCGACGGAGTAGACCCAGGCGGTGGTGCGCTCCCTGCCGGAGTTGGCGATGATCGCGTCGGCGAGCTCGGCGAAGTCCGCGCGGGACAGGCCGCACAGCTCCTCGACCATCTCCGGCGTGTAGCGGGCGAAGTGCCGCTTGAGTACCTGGTAGACGCAGCGCGGGTGGCGCAGCGTCGGGTCCGTCGTCGGGTGGGGGTGCGCCGCCGCGCCGCCCGCGCCGTACTGGTCGGGCCCGGCGGCCAGGGCGTGGGCCTGGCCGGCTTCGAGCTGCTCGGCGCGCAGCCCGGCCGCCGGCTCCTCGGCCACCCCCTCGTACCTCCAGGTGGACGGGTCGTACGCGCGGGTCTCCGGATCGAAGCCGGAGAACAGGCCGTCGAGGTCCTCGGTGTCGCGGTACGCCTCGGACACGATCATCGGCGCGTTCGTGTAGGCCAGCACGTACTCGCGGAAGTCCAGCTCGTTCGACAGGACGTGGTTGATCAGCGCGCCGAGCAGCACGATGTCGCTGCCCGCCCGGATGTTCAGGTACCGGTCGGAGAGCGCGCTGGTCCGCGTGTAGCGGGGGTCCACGTGGAACACCTTCGCCCCCCGGGCCCTGGCCTCGACCACCCACTGGAAGCCCACGGGGTGGCACTCGGCCATGTTGGACCCCTGGATGACGATGCAGTCGGCGCGCATCAGGTCCTGCTGGAACGTGGTGGCGCCGCCGCGCCCGAAGCTGGCCCCCAGACCGGGGACGGTGGAGGAGTGTCAAATGCGGGCCTGGTTCTCCACCTGGATCGCGCCGAGGGCGGTGTAGAGCTTCTTCATCAGGTAGTTCTCTTCGTTGTCGAGCGTCGCCCCGCCCAGGCCGGCGATGCCCATGGTGCGGCGCACGACCTTGCCCTCGTGCTCCTGCTGCCAGGTGTCCCTCCGGGTCCGCATGACCCGGTCGGCGATCATCTCCATCGCGGTGCCGAGGTCGAGCGGCTCCCACTCCATGCCGTACGGCCGCCGGTAGAGCACCGTGGTCTGGCGTCCGGCGTGGGTGACGAGCTGCTTGCTGGCCGACCCCTTCGGGCACAACCGGCCCCGCGAGATGGGCGAGTCGGGGTCGCCCTCGATCTGGCTGACCTTGCCGTCCTTGACGTAGACGAGCTGGCCGCAGCCGACCGCGCAGTAGGGGCAGACGGAGCGGGCGACGCTGTCGGCCTCCTCGACCCGGGGCCGCAGCGCGTCGGTTCGTGCCGACCGCGCGGCCTGGCCTCTGCCGTCCTGTCCCCGGAGCTGCCGGATCACCGGCCACCGGGCGAACAATCCCCCACCTGCCATGATGCGTGTCTTGCCCGGCTCGGCCCGGTCTAACCGCCCGTCCGCGCGAGCCGCGGCGGGCAGCGAGTGTCGTCCGCGGGCGGGACACACCCCCGGCTTACGCTGGCTCGATGGACTCCGGATTCGGCTACTTCGCCACGCATGACGCCGTCGATCCCGCCACGCTCGCCCGCATGGTCGAGGAGCGGGGCCACGTCGCGCTGATGTTCAGCGAGCACACCCACATCCCGGTGACCGGCGCCGCGCCGCTGGGCCCGGACGGCGGGCCGCTTCCCCGCAAGTACTGGCACACGTACGACCCGCTGGTGGCGTGCATGGCCGCCGGCGCCGCCACGACCCGGCTGCGGGTGGGCACCGCCATCTGCCTGGTCCCGCAGCACGAGCCGATCGCCCTCGCCAAGGCGGTGGCCAGCGTCGACGCGCTGACCGGGGGCCGGTTCGAGTTCGGGGTCGGCGCGGGCTGGAACGACCCCGAGATCCGCAACCACGGCGTCGATCCCGCCCGCCGCTTCGCCGTGTTGAAGGAGCACATCGAGGCGATGCGGCAGATCTGGACGCACGCCGACGCCGAGTACCACGGCGAGTTCGTGTCGTTCGGCCCGATGTGGTCGTGGCCGAAGCCGGCGCAGATCCCGTACCCGCCGATCCTCGTCGGCGGGACCGGCCCGCGCGTCTTCGACCGCGTCCTGGCGTACGGCGACGCCTGGCTGCCGAACTACGGCCCGGGCGTCCTGGAGCGGGTGCCCGAGCTGCTCAGCCGCGCGGACGACGCGGGCCGGCTCATCAGGGTGGTGCTGCTGTCGGCCCCGGCCGACCCCGCCGTCCTGGAGCAGTGCGAGAAGGCGGGGGTGTCGCGCGTGATGGCGTGGCTGCCGTCCGTCGGGCCGGCCCGCATCGAACGCGAGATGGACGCCTTCGAGGCGGCGCTCGCCGACATGCGGGGCGAGTGACGGGCCCGGCTACGCCGCGAGCTCGTCGAGCTCGGCCAGCGCCGCCGCGTCCGGGCGCCACGCGCCGGCGGCGGCGTTGGCCCGTACCTGCTCCGGCCGGGTGGCTCCGGCGATGACCGAGGCCACGGCCGGCTGGGCGAGCAGGCCGCCGATGGCGACGTCGAGCAGGCCCACCCCCTGCCGCTCCGCGAACCCGGCCAGCCGCTCCACGGTGTCGAAGCGGGCGTCGGTGAGGTAGTCGGTCCGGGCGGCGAGCCTGGTCCCCTCGGGAGGGGTCGCGCCGCGCCGGTACTTGCCGGTGAGCAGGCCGTTCGCCAGCGGGAAGTAGGGCAGCACGCCGACGCCGTAGTGCTCGGCGGCGGGGAGGAGCTCCTGCTCGACCCGCCGGTTGAGCAGGCTGTACTCGTTCTGCGCCGACACGAAGCGCTCGTACCCGGCGGCGCGGGCGATGTGGTCGGCGTCGGCGACCTGCCAGGCGGCGAGGTTGGACGAGCCGATGTAGCGGACCTTGCCCTCGCGCACCAGCTCCGTCAGCGCGGCGAGGGTCTCCTCCATCGGGGTCGCCGGGTCGGGGAAGTGCAGCTGGTAGAGGTCGATCCAGTCGGTGCGCAGGCGGCGCAGCGACCGCTCGACGGCCTTGCGGATGTACCGGCGGGAGGCGCGGGCGCCCCAGTCGGGCCCGTTCGCGCCCTGCGTGTCCCCGCCGAACTTGGTGGCCAGGACCACCTCGTCGCGCCTACCCTGCAGGACCTCGCCGAGGAACGCCTCGGACTCGCCGTAGATGTCGGCGGTGTCGATGAGGGTGATCCCCACGTCCAGTGCGGCGTCCACCACCGCGCGGGTCGCGTCGATGTCGATCCGGCGGCCGAAGTTGTTCGCTCCCAGGCCGACCTCGGAGACGACCAGGCCGGAGTCGCCGAGGCGGCGGTAGGACATGTCAGACACGGAAAAACTCCCCTATTTCGTCATCTGTGCTCATCGCGTCCGGCTAGCGTCCCTCGTCGCGTACGGCGTGGCGACGCGAGCGGAGCAGCTCCACGACGGCGCCGATGTCGGCGTCGGCCCAGCCCAGCTCGGCCGCCTCCTCGTAGCGCCGTTCGACCAGCCGGGCGATCGGCGGGTCCACCCCGGCCGCCCGGGCCACCTCCACGGCGAGCCGTACGTCCTTGGCGCCGAGCGTGGTGGTGAACCAGCCGCGATGATCACCGCTGAGGATATCGTCGATCCGGTTGTGCGCCGCGGGCGGCACCGTGGGCCATCCGAGGAGGAAGTCCCGCAGCAGGAGGTCGTCCACCCCGGCCGCGAGCCCGGTGGCGACCACCTCGCCGAGCACGGCGACGCTCGACATGAGCAGGTAGTTGTTCAGCAGCTTGAAGACGACCGCGTCGCCCGGGTCGGTCCCGCAGTAGCGGTAGGCGGCGAACGCCTCGGTCCAGATCGGCCGCAGGTCGTCGACCAGCTCGCGGTCGCCCCCGACCAGCGTGAACGCGTTCCCCTCGACGACGGCCGCCGGGCCACCGATGATCGGCGCGGCGACGAACCTGCCTCCCGGCGCCGCCTCGCCGAGCGCCCGCGACGTGTCCGGGGAGACCGTGCTCATGTCGGCGAAGATCGGCCCCTCGATCCCGGCGAGCCGGGTCATGACCTCGCGCACCGCCGCGTCGTCCGCGAGCGAGATCAGCACGGCCTCGGTGTCGCGCGCGGCCTCCGCCGGGTCCGCCGCCTCGGTGGCACCGAGCGCGGTCACCTCGCCGGCCCGGCCCGGCGTCCGGTTCCACACCGTGACGGTGAAGTCCCGCGCGAGCAGCCGTTCGGCCAGCGCCCGCCCCATCCTGCCCATCCCGAGCACCGCGACGTGCATGCCGCATCCCCCCTTGTCCCCCTTGCGGCCATTGTCCCCGGGCCCGCCGTACGGGAACGTGCCGGGTCGCGCCGCTCCAAGGGAGGGGTGGAACCCGGAAATATCTGTCTTTGCAGCGGAATGCCGTGATTTACGTCGGGAACGGTCATGTACTGCCAGAAGGAAACCCACCGGGAGGAGCCGGGCGATGCCGGACCCCGAGAGCACGACCTGCGCCATCTCCGGCGGCGGCCCGGCGGGGGTGATGCTGGGCCTGCTGCTGGCCCGCGCCGGCGTCCAGGTGACGGTGCTGGAGAAGCACGGGGACTTCCTGCGCGACTTCCGCGGGGACACGGTGCACCCCTCGACGCTGCAGCTCCTGGACGAGCTGGGGCTGGTGGAGGAGCTGGAGCGGATCCCCCACCGCGACCTGACGACGCTCCGCATGCTGACGCGCGAGGGTCCGCTGATCGACGCCGACCTGCGGCGGTTCCCGTCCACGCGGAAGTACCGGCACATCGCGATGATCCCGCAGTGGGACTTCCTCACCCTGCTGGTGGAGCACGCCCGCCGCTACCCCTCGTTCCGCCTGCTGATGAACGCCGAGACCCTCGGGCCGATCGAGTACGGCGGCGCGATCCGCGGGCTGCGCTACCGGGACGCGGGCGGCGAGCACGAGCTGCGCGCCGTGCTGACGGTGGCCGCCGACGGCCGCCGTTCCGACCTGCGGCGGGCCGCGGGCATGATCCCCCTCGACTTCGGCGCGCCCATGGACGTGCTGTGGCTGCGTGTCTCCCGCCGCCCGGACGGCGACGAAGGCGGCGGCCTCACCGCCCACATCGGCAGGGGGGAGATGGCGGCCGCGATCGACCGGGGCGCGTACTGGCAGATCGCGTTCCTCATCCCCAAGGGCTCGTTCCGGCGGATCAGGGAGCAGGGGCTGGAGGGGCTCCGGACCCGGCTGGCCCGGCTGCTGCCGTTCCTCGGCGAGCGGGTCGACGAGGTCGACGACTGGGACAAGGTGGCGTTCCTCGAGGTCGGCGTGAACCGGCTCAGGCGCTGGGACCGGCCCGGCCTGCTGGCGATCGGCGACGCCGCGCACACCATGTCGCCGATCGGCGGCGTGGGCATCAACCTCGCCGTTCAGGACGCGGTCGCGACGGCCAACCTGCTGGCCGAGCCGCTCCTGCGCGCCCAGGCGGACCCGGCGAGGTTCGACAAGACGTTGAACCCCGGGCTGGTCCAGCGGGTCCAGCGGCGCCGGACGCTCCCGACGGTCGGCACCCAGTTCGTCCAGTTGCTGGCCCAGCGCCGGCTCGTCGGCCGGGTCCTCGACGGCGAGGTGCCACGGCCGCCCGCGATCCTGCGCGGCGCGTACGCCCGCCGCCTCATCTCCCAGCTCCTCGCGCAGATCATGCTGTACGGCTTCCGCCCCGAGCACGTGCGCACGCCGGAGCGGGGCCGCGCCACTCAGCCGCCCGGGCCGACGTGATTGTCCGGGGCCATGTCGCCGTGCGTCGGCAGGTCGCCGCGCTGGACGGGGCTCGGCGGCGGGGAGCCGTCCCCCGTGGCCGTCCCGTCGCCGACCGCGTTCCGCGCCCCCGCCACGGCCGACTTCAGCGCGTCGCGCGCCACTTCCTCGATCTGGCCGACGAGCCGGATCAGGTGGTCGCCCCTGACCGCGACGTACTCGTGCCGCCCGCCGCCGGAGCGGTACCAGCCGACCTCGTCGCGATCGCACGTCACCGCCGAGCCCGGCTCGGCGTCGAAGATCGGCGTCTCGGTGCAGAGGGCGTCTCCGAACGCGCCCCGATCGACGCGCAGCTCCACTCGCGCGCCGGAGGGGGAGGCGTAGACGGCGCCGAACCCCTCCTCCCCGATGACGCCGACGGACTGCTCGGCCAGCTCGAAGCCGGGGACCTCGACCCCGTAGATCAGGTCCGGGGCCGAGCCCTGGGCCCGGGCGCGGTCGATCAGCGCCTGGCTGTACGGCGCGCCGGTCCCGCAGGCGGCGACCGTGAGGAGCCCGACGGAGAGGACGACCGCCGCGACGCCTCGTGAACCGCCCGCTTTGCGATGAATCACCCGATCACTCTCCCGCATGACGGCCGCGTCCGCCACCGGGTCAGACCACGTCGATGTCGGCCATCATCGCCATGTCCTCGTGTTCGAGGTTGTGGCAGTGCATCATGTAGCGCCCGCGGTAGCCCTCGAACCGGACCAGGACCTCGACCACCTCGTACGGGCGCAGGTCCACGGTGTCCTTCCAGCCCCCGTCGGTGGCCGCGGGCGCCTTGCCGTTGCGGGTCAGCACCTGGAAGTGCGCCAGATGGACGTGCACCGGATGGTGGAAGTCACTGGCGAGGCGCCACAGCTCGACGGTCCCGAGGCGGGGCCGCGCCAGCGGGGTGCCCGGCGTGAAGGGCCGTCCGTTGATCGTCCACGCGCCGGCCCACTCCCCCGACTTGCGGAAGTCGAAGACCCGCGTGGTGACGGCGTCGGAGCGGTGGAGCCGCCCGGGGCGGGAGAGCCGCGCCGGGATCGCGCTGTCGTCGGCGGCCTTCCTCGCGACGCGAAAGGCCATCACGTTGCGCGCCGTACCGCCGTCCAGCGTGTTGACCAGCGTCACCCGGGTGCCGACGGGATAGGCGGAGAAGTCGACCACGACGTCGAACCGCTCGGCGGGGGCAATCGTCACGGCGTCGTGCTCCACCGGCGCGGCCAGCAGCCCCGCGTCGCTGCCCACCTGGACGAACCGGCCGCCCGGCCGCAGCTCCAGGCGGTACCGCCGGGCGTTGGAGGCGTTCAGCAGCCGCAGCCGGTACCGGACCGCGGCCACCTCCAGCTCCGGCCACGGGGCGCCGTTGACGAGGACGACGTCCCCCTGGACACCCTCCATGTACGCGTCGTCCACGCCCGCCCGCACCAGCAGGCTCGGGTCGCGCGAGGGGTAGCGGAACGCGCCGTCCTCGTCGAAGGCGCGGTCGCAGATCATCAGAGGAATGTCGCGGTCGCCCTTCGGGAGCGGCAGCGCGTCGTCCTCGTCGTCGCGTACCAGCAGGAACCCCGCGAGCCCGCGCCACACCTGCGGGCCGGTGAAGTCCATCCGATGGTCGTGGTACCAGAGGGTGGCCGCTCGCTGATCCAGCGGGTAGACGTAGTCCCTGGCCCCGGGGTGGAACTTCCACAAATCCGGATCGATCCGCATGCCGCCGTGGGAGTGCCCGCCGACCGGCCGGAACCCGCGCCCGGCGGCGACCACGAGATCGGTGGGGTAGCCGTCGGAGTCCGCCGGGGTCACCCCGCCGTGGAGGTGGGTGGACGTGGGGACGGACAGCTCGTTGCGGACCCGGACGACCGCCTGGCTCCCGCGCCGCAGGTCGAGGGTCGGCCCGGGGAAGACGCCGTCGAACCCCCACACCTCCGTCCTCGTGCCCGGGATGATCTCCACCTTGGCCGCGCGCTGCGCCAGCTCGTAGTGGCCGGGCCGTACCGGGCGGGCGACCGGGGGGACGGGCAGCGGCACGGTGAACGGCGCGGGAAGCCGCAGCGCGCTGGTGAGCGTGCGTCCGGAGGTCTCCCCGCCGAGCCGGCCGCACCCGGCCAGGGCGAGCGCGCCGCCGCCGAGGGCGCCGATGAAGCCGCGCCGCGACAGCCGGTACGGACGCGTCATGCCGCGGCCTCCCGCGCGCGGGGCCGCAGGCTCCGCCAGGTCCAGACGGCCAGTACGGCGGAGCCGCCGAAGATCGTCATGCCGAGCGGGAAGTGTCCCGCCAGCACGCGGCTCTGACCGAGACCGATCTGCGCCGTCTCCAGGACGACCAGCGCCGCGCTCGCCCAGGCGGGGCCGCGCGGCCCCCGACCCGGACGCCACAGCAGGATCGCGGCGACGAGCTGGAGGTACAGCAGGGCGTGCGTGAATCCGCCGTTGTCGCGGTGCAGGGTCAGCATGTCCACGTCGCCGGTGACGAACAGCCCGGCCAGCGCGGCCTGGCCGAGCACCCCGGCCAGATGCGCGGTGGCGGCGATCCGCAGCCACCAGACGATCCAGCCGGGAGCGCCGGCCCGGACGGCGCGCGCCGGTCGATCGGCCACGAAGGAGGGAACGTTCATGCCGGTCATGCTTCCGCCGTCGCAGTGCAAGATCGTCCTCCCTGGGACGACTGTTCGCCGTACATCGCAGGCGGTAGGCCGCGCCCTCCCGCGCGCGGCGTACCACCGGGGATGTACGCGCGATCTCCGTCCCGGGAAGGGCGGCGCGCCGGAGCCGAGGGCCTAGGGTGGCGCGGGTGGACGCCCGCAAGACCGACGCGCTGATCGCCATCGCCGCCCTGGCGGGCATCGTCGCGGGCACGTACGGCGAGCTGTCGAGCTCCGGCCCGTTCGAACGCCCGCTGGATACGTTCGGCCTCGCACTGATCGCGGTCGCCGCGCCCGCGCTCGCCTTCCGCCGGAGCGCTCCGCTGCCGGTCGGCGTGATCACGGTGGCCTGCGCGGTGATCTACTACGCCTGCCGCTACCCCGGCGTGTTCGCCGCCGCCCCCGCGCTGACCGCGATCTACACGGCCGCGTCCCTCGGCCGGCGGCGCCTGGCGATCTGCCTCGCCGTCGTGATGGACGCGGGCATCTACGGCCTGATCGCGCTCGCCGACACCGACCCCGGGCCGGGCGACGGCTTCAACCTGCTCGGCGGGTGGCTGGTGGCGATGGTCGTCCTCGGCGAGGTGACGCGGAACCGCCGCGCCTACCTGCGCGAGGTGGAGCAGCGGGCGATCGAGGCGGAACGCACCCGTGAGGAGGCCGCGCTGCGCCGGGCGGGCGAGGAGCGCCTGTGGATCGCGCAGGAGCTGCACGACTCGCTCACCCACAGCATCTCGGTGATCAACGTCCAGGTGTCGGTCGCGATGGAGCTCCTCGACCGGCGCCCGGAACTGGCCCGGGACGCGCTGGCCGCGATCAAGGAGTCCGGGCGCGACGCGATGCGCGAGCTGCGCGGGACCCTCGGCGTGCTCAGGCAGGCCGACCCGGACGCCGCGCCCGCGGGTCTCGCGGCGCTGCCCCGGCTCGTGTCGCGGGCCGAGGCCGCCGGGCTGCCCGTACGGACCGTCGTCGCCGGCGACCGGCGGGAGCTGCCCGAGGAGGTGGACCGGACGGCGTACCGCATCGTGCAGGAGGCGTTCACGAACGTGCTGCGCCACGCGGGCCCGGCGTCGATCACCCTGACGACCGAATACCATCCGGAGAAGATCGTCGTCCGGGTGGCGGACGACGGGCGATCGTCCGGCGGCGCCGCCGGTCACGGGATGGGACTGATCGGGATGCGGGAGCGCGTCGTCGCGCTGGGCGGTTCGCTGTCGGCCGGGCCGGCCCCGGAGGGCGGCTTCCTCGTTCACGCCGAGCTTCCTCTCACTGAGTCGTCATGATCCGGGTGCTGCTCGCCGACGACCAGCCGCTGATCAGGGCGGGCTTCCGCGCGCTGCTCGAAATGGCGGGGGACATCGCGGTGGCGGGCGAGGCGGGCGACGGCGCCGCGGCGGTCGAGCTGGCCCGCGCGCTGCGGCCGGACGTGGCCCTGCTCGACGTCCGGATGCCGCTGCTCGACGGCATCCAGGCGACGCGGAGCATCGGCGCGGATCCCGACCTCGACGGGGTGCGGGTCGTGATCCTGACCAACTACGCCCTCGACGAGTACGTCTTCGCCGCGCTGCGGGCGGGCGCCAGCGGGTTCCTGCTCAAGGACATCGAACCCGCCGAGCTGCTGCGCTCGGTGCGGGTGGCCGCCCGGGGAGAGGCGCTGCTGTCGCCGTCGGTGACCCGCCGACTGATCGAGGAGTACGTCGCCACGCCGCCCCGGCCGGTGGCCGCACCCGGGCTGGAGCGGCTGACCGACCGCGAGCGCGAGGTGGTGGCCCTGGCCGCGTCCGGGCTGTCCAACGAGGAGATCGCCGCGCACCTGGTCATCAGCCACGCCACCGCGAAGACGCACGTCAGCCGGTCGATGACCAAGCTGGGGGCGCGCGACCGGGCCCAGCTCGTCGTTTTCGCGTACGAGTCGGGGCTGGTCACCCCAGGTGCGGGCCGGCCGCCGCGTCCCTGAGGGGTCACCCCGGCGCGGCCGGGTCGCGGGCGGGCCCAGACCGACGGCGCCGGTCAGCAGGAGGGCCACGGCCGCCGGGTCGGCCGTCAGCGCGAACAACATCGAGGCTCCTTATGGTCGCGCGCGATGCCCGGCCCCTGGCCGTCCTCCGCGCGGTGACCCAGTCAACCGCTGCGGAGTGAGACGGAACATAGGCGAGATGCTCAAATACATGTTTGATCGTCTACGCTGCGCGGACGCCCTTGTGCCCAGCGACGCCGGTCGCGGCCCCGGGAGCGCGCCGAACTCCCGGGTTAACGTGGACATCAGGGACGGATCAGGCGGACGGCACCGCCTGGCCGGCGAGGAGGCCCCGATGGACTATGAGATCTTCGACCTGGGCGACGTCCGGCTCCAGTCCGGCATCACCCTGCCCGACGCCAAGCTGGCGTACAAGACGTACGGCGAGCTGAACGAGGCCAGGAGCAACGCGATCGTCTACCCGACGTGGTACTCCGGGCAGCACTACGAGAACGAGTGGCTCATCGGTCCCGGCATGGCGCTCGACCCGGCGAGGTACTTCATCATCGTCCCGAACATGCTCGGCAACGGGCTCTCCTCCTCGCCCAGCAACACACCGCCCCCGTTCGACCGGGCACGGTTCCCGCACGTCACCATGTACGACAACGTGGAGATCCAGCACCGCCTGGTCACCGAGCGCTTCGGCATCGAGAGCCTGGAACTGGTCACGGGCTGGTCGATGGGCGCCGGGCAGACCTACCAGTGGGCGGTCAGCCATCCGGAGATGGTCCGGCGGATCCTCCCCTTCTGCGGCTCCGCGCGGACCAGCCTGCACAACTTCGTCTTCCTCGAAGGCGTGAAGGCCGCGCTGACCGCCGACGCCGCCTGGAACGGCGGCTGGTACCGCGAGCAGCCGTGGACGGGGCTCCGGGCGCTGGCCCGCGTGTACGCGGGATGGGGATTCAGCCAGCAGTTCTACCGGGAGCGGGTCTACGAACGGGAGCCGCTGGGCTACGCGTCCCTGGAGGACTTCCTCGTCGGCTTCTGGGAGGGACTGTTCATCAAACGGGACGCGAACAACCTGCTCGCCATGCTGTGGACCTGGCAGAACGCCGACGTGGGCCGAACCCCCGGCGTCGGCGGCACGGAGGAGGCGCTGGCCCGGATCCGCATGCCGTCGATCATCATGCCGGCCAGACAGGACCTCTACTTCCCGCCCGAGGACAACGAGTGGGAGATCACCCACATCCCCGGGGCGGAGCTGCGCGTCATCCCCGGCTCGTGGGGGCACTTCGCCGGAGGCGGCGCCAACCCCGAGGACACGCGCTTCATCGACGACGCGCTCAAGGAACTGCTCGCCCGGGAGGCGTGACGCGCTCCCCGGCCTGGGGTACGACGTCGCGCCCCGCCGGACCGGCAGAGCGCGACGGGCGAGAGCGTACGCCTGCGGAGATTGTCGGGGGCGGTCGCTACGATCACGCCGACCGCTTCCCGACACCGGAGGATCGACATGGGCGCGTGGGACCTGGGGCCGTTCGACAACGACGGGGCGCTCGACGCGCTCGGGCATCTGGACGCCGGCGAGGACGTGCCCGGCGGCCTCGCCCAGGTCATGCGGGAGACCCTCGACGAGGGCGAGTACCTCGACGCGCACGACCTGTCGGGCGCGGTGGCCGCGGCGTGCCTGGTCGGCGCCCGGCTGATCGGTGCCGAGCCGGACGTGATCGCCGCCAAGTGGCTCGAGCGGCATCCGTTCGCCGTGACCGACGCGCTGCGCGACCTCGCCCGGGCCACGCTCGACCGCGCGGCCCTCCCCGACGACAACGAGCTGTACGACCTGTGGGACGACGCGGACGCGCTGGCGTCGTGGCTGGACCGGCTCGCGCCGTACCGGGAGGCGCTCGGGGCCGGGTCGTAGCGCGCCCGACGCGCTCGCCTGTACCTGACATCGGTCGTCAGGTAACCCCGGTAGCGTCTCCCCCGACTTCGGGAGAACTTCGGGAGAAGGGAACGGACCATGCGGTACGCGGCCCTGCTGCGCGGCATCAACGTCAACTCGGGCACCGCGATCGCCATGCCCGACCTGCGGGCGGTGGTGGAGCGGCTCGGGCACTCCGAGGTGCGCACCCACCTGCGGAGCGGCAACGTCGTGTTCACCTCGGCCGACGAACGGCCCGAGCGGGTCGCGTCGCTCATCGAACGCGGGATCGCCGAGGATCTCGGCCGCACCGTTTCCGTCATCGTGCGGACGGCCGCGGAGCTGCGCCGGGTCGTCGAGGACAACCCGCTGGAGGTGCCGGACCCGACCAGGTTCGCGGTGCTGTTCCTGTCCGGTCCGCCGGACAGGGCGGCGTTGGAGGGCATCGACCCGGCCGCCTATGCGCCCGAGGAGATGCGGATCGGCGCGCGCGAGCTGTACCTGTACTTCCCGGAGGGCATGCGGCGCACCCGGCTGGACCCGCTGCTGGCGAAGCGGCTCAGCGGGACGTGGACGACCCGGAACTGGAACACGGTCACCCGGCTGCTGGCCCTGGCGGAGGGGTGAGCGCCGCCCCCTGACGGTCAGGGCAGCGGCGTGTCAGTCAAGGCACCGGGCGGTGAGCGATCGTTAGGTGCCGTACGACATCCTCGGCGGCGGTGACACACACGTGCGCCCAGCCCCTTGCCGCCTCCCGTTCCGCCGACTCCGAGAAACGGGGATCACGCTTCCCTCCCGACTTGGGCCGCATGTCCTGTGTGGGCGCGTCGGCAGCACCGAACCGCGCGACAACACACCGGGAGCGTTGACCACAGGCCGATCACGAAGGGCTTGCCCGCAGCTCATTTGCAGCCATACGATCGCCTGCAATCAGCGAATGTTCGGTTCCGCACGAGCGACGACCGCAGCGAAGGGCCGGATCGCTGCGTACGTCCGGCAACCCCCCGAGCGGGCCTACCTGGGAAGCGGTTCATGACACACGCGGATCTGGTGTTCGTCAACGGCACCGTACTGACCATGGACGACGACCTCCCGGTGGCGGGCGCGGTCGCCGTACGGGACGGTGTCATCGTCCACGCCGGCGCAGACGCCGGGGACTGGATCGGGCCGCGCACCGAGGTCGTCGACCTGGGCGGCCGGGTCCTGCTGCCCGGGATCAACGACTCGCACCTGCACGCGTGCGGCTTCGGGCTGAACCGGCCGCCCTTCTCCCTCGACGTGGCGCTCGGCTCGATCGCCGCCGTACGCGCCGCGGTAGCCGACGCCGTACGGGAGACTCCGCGCGGGGAGTGGATCCGCGGCACCGGATGGGACACCAGCACGCTGGCCGAATGCGTCGCGGACCCCCGGCGGCAGCCGACCGCGGCCGACCTGGACATGGTCGCGCCCGACCATCCGGTGCTGCTGCAGGACTTCTCCGGCCACGTGACGTGGGTGAACTCGCGGGCGATGGAGCTGGCCGGCATCTCCGGCGGACACGGCCACGGCGGGCTGCTGCACGACGGCGACCAGGCCGCCGTCCAGCGCGTGCTGCCCTCCCCGACGCCGCGCGAGCGCGCCCAGGTGCTGCGCGACGTGCTCGCCACGCTGAACCGGGAGGGCATCACCAGCTTCACCGAGCCCGGCCTCGGCCCCGGAGGGCAGCACTCGTTCTTCGGCGGGATGAGCGCGGGCGTGCTCGACACGTTCGCCGAGCTGGCCGTCGCGGGCGAGCTGACCGCGCGGGTGAGCGTGCTCGGGCTGCCCAGCCCGATGTCGGGCGCGTCGGTCGCCGAGACGGCCGCGTACCTGGCGTCCCCGCCCGACCTGACCGGCGTGGACCCCCGCCTGGTGCGGCTGCTCGGCGTGAAGGTGTTCGCCGACGGCATCCCGCCGTCCGGGACGGCCTGGATGCATGAGGAGTACCCCTCCGGCGGGCACGGCGCCCTGTGCGTCCACGGGCACACCGAGGCCGCGCGCGGCGAGGAGCTGGCCGATATCCTGCGGCTGGTCCACACGGCCGGGCTGCAGCTCGGGATCCACGTGATCGGCAGCAGGGGCATCGACGCGGTGGTGGACGCGCTCGCGACCGTCGCCCGCGAGCACCCCCGGCCGGACGCCCGGCACTACCTCATCCACGGGCAGTTCGCGTCCAAGCAGGCGCTCGCCAAGCTCGGCGAGCTGGGGTACGGCATCAACATGCAGCCCGCGATCCAAGGTCTGCTGTCGGACCAGATGCGCGAGATGTTCGGCGACGCGACGGCCGACAACGAGTGGCCGGCCCGCTCCGCCCTCGACCTCGGCGTGGCGACCGCGTGCAGCTCCGACGCGCCGGTCACCTTCCCCGACTGGCGCGCGGGCGTCGCCTCGCTGCTGTCCCGGGCGTCCGGGGCGAGCGGCCGGGTCAGCGGCGCGTGGGAGCGGATCGGCCTGGAGGAGGCGCTGCGCTGCTACACCGCCAACGGCGCCCGGCAGGACTTCGCGGAGAGCTGGAAGGGGTCGATCACCCCCGGCAAGGTCGCCGACCTGTGCGTGAGCGGCGCGCGGGCTCCCGAGGAGATCCCGTCCGCGCCCGTCAAGATGACGGTCTTCGACGGCGCCGTGGTCTTCGCGGCCGACTGATTCGGGGCCGCTTCGTCACTGAGAGCCGGCCCGAACGGGCCGGTTCTCAGCCCGTTCCGGAGCCGTTTCCGGCCGATCTCACATGGACGCCGGACGCCCGGCGAGCGCTTGTTCGGGACCGAATATTTCGACGAACGCGCCGAGCGGCCCTAACGTGGCTAATCATGACCGGACACCACACTCTGCGCCAGACCGAGGACGCCATCGGCGATCGGCTCGGTGGACTCAATGTCGATTTCGAGGCGATGTGGGCGGTGTCGAACATCTATCGGGCCTCGTCCGCGATCCGCAACCATCTGGAGCAGACCGTGCTCCGCGACACCGGGCTCACCTGGACCGGGTTCGTCGTCATGTGGGTGGTGTGGATCTGGGGCGAGAGCGAGACCCGGCACGTCGCGGCGGAGGCGGGCATCTCCAAGAGCACGCTCACCGGCGTGCTGAAGACCCTGGAGTCCTACCGGCACCTACGCCGCTTCCCCCACCCGACGGACCGGCGCCGCGTCATGCTGGAGCTGACCGCGTCCGGGGAGCGCCTGATGCGCTCGCTGTTCCCCGACTTCAACCGCCAGGAGGCCTTCGTGGTCAAGGAGCTGGACAGCGAGCAGCGCCGCGGGCTGGCCGACTCGCTCAGGAAGATCGTCCAGCATCTGGAGAGCACGGAGCGGTGACCTGCGGCGCCCCCGATGATCCCGAGATCACCGAGGGCGCCCCGAGCCCGCCGAACACAGCGAACGCCCTCAATCAATCACTACGGCCCCGAACCATCACGCTCGGGGCGCGGCGGTGTCTGGACTGAGGAACGAGTGGGCTGAGGTACGAAGCCCCGAGTGACGAGGGAAGACATCGCCTGTGGGCGCCCCGAACCCGCCGAATACAGCGAACGCCCTCAACCAATCACTACGGCCCCGAACCATCACGCGAGGGGCGCGGCGGTGTCTGGACTGAGGAACGAGTGGGCTGAGGTACGAAGCCCCGAGTGACGAGGGAAGACATCGCCTGTGGGCGCCCCGAGCCCGCCGAGCGAAGCGAGGCCAATAGGCACTGTCAGGGCCCTTCGGGGTCCACGGCGTCGCGGTCCACCCAGAACGGGTCGAGCAGGGAGCGCAGCCGCTCCGCTCCGACGCGTTCCACCAGCTCAAGAGCACCGACGTTGCCGACGAGCTGCTCCATGCGGCTCGCGCCGAACAGCACGGTGCTCACCGACGGATGGGTGAGCGTGAAGGCGACGCAGAGCTGGGCCGGGGTGGCGCCGAGGTCGGCCGCGACCTCGGCGATGCCCGCCGCGGCCTCGATGATCCACTCACGCACGCCGCCCGGGTCCCGCCCGATCTCCCGGGACGGCGCGGTCTTGCCCGCGAGGATGCCCCCCTCCATGACGTCCGACGCCTGCATGCTGACGCCTTCGGCGAAGACGGCGGCGAAGGGAGCGCCGTCCGGGATCGAGCGGCGGCACGGGCTGTACTTGAGCTGGGCCATCTGCGGCCCGGGCGACCCGGCGGCGAGCGCGTGCTCCCGGATCGTCCGGATCGCGGTGGCCGACCAGTTGTTCACGCCCCAGCAGCCGATGACGCCGTCGGCCTCCAGCTCGGCGAGGTCGGCGGCGAGTCGCCGCAGGTCGAGGTCGCCCCTGCGGATGTCGCCGAGCACGACGATGTCGGCCCGGTTGGTGCCGGCCCGGAAGAGGGCGTTGTCGAGCTGCGCGCGCAGCGACAGCTCGGGGTAGGGCTCCAGCCACAGCTTGGCGGACAGCAGGTACTCATCACGGGCGATGCCGGCGGCGCGGACGATCGCGGAGAACAACACGTCGGTGAAGACCGGCGGGTGCCCCGGGAATCCGTACACGCCGACGTCGAACAGGTTGATGCCGAGATCGACGGCGTGCCGGACCATGTCGACGGCGTCGCGGAAGTCCATCCGGTCGTAGGTGTGCCACGAGCCGAGGGACAGGACGGACGCCTCCGGCCCGTGCGTGCCGATGCGGCGACGCGGGACGACGGTGGTGGATGCGGTCATGGGTCTCCTTGGAAGCCGGTGGGAGGGACGTCAGGGAAGCCAGGGGTGGATCACGGGCTTGACCTGCTCGAGCCGGGACATCGACGCGAGCGCCTCGGAGGCCCCGGCCAGGCCGACCGGCTCGCTGAACAGCTCGTCCCAGGCGAACCGCGACTGGAAGACCCGGAGGAACTCGACGGCCCGGTAGTAGTCGCCGACGTCGCCGTTCAGCGAGCCGACCACGGCCATCTCCTTGCCCATGACGGTCCCCAGGGGGATGGGCTCGGGCACGGGGCCGGTGCTCCCGACGACGACGAACGTGCCGCCCTGGGCGGCCATCTCCACCGCTTCGGCGCCGACGCCGGGCGCGCCCGCGAGGTCGAGCACCAAATCGGCGCCGCGTCCGCCGGTGGCGTCCATGACGGCGGCGACCCGGCTCGCGGCGTCGCCGTCCAGGCCGATCGTGACGTCGGCGCCGAACCGGCGGGCCAGCTCCAGGCGGCTGTCGGGGGCGCCGACGGTGACGACCGTGCCCGCGCCGGACGTCCTGGCCACGGCGGTGGCGACGATGCCGAGCGCTCCGGCGCCCTGGACCACGACGCTCGCGCCGGGGCGCACTCCCCCGGCCCGGTCGAAGGCGCGCAGCACGGTCTTGACCGCGCATCCGGCGCCGGCCGCCCAGGTGTCGTCGACGTCGTCGGGCAGGACGACCTTCAGCGCGCCCGGCCCGACGTAGTTGTACTCGGCCAGGCCCGCGGTGGCGTACGGCCAGCGGTCCGAGCGCTGGCGGAAGCCGTATCCGCGGTCGGAGCAGGCGACCGGGCTGCGCAGCACGGTGCAGCCGTGGCAGTGGCCGCACACGGACTCCGACCAGCCGATCCGGTCGCCTTCCTTGATCTCGCGGCCGAGGGCGTCCACGGTGCCGGGGCCGACGGCCTCCACCGTGCCGACCATCTCGTGCCCGAGCACCATCGGGAGCATCCCGGGGAACGACATCGCGCCGCTCCACAGGTGGACGTCGGTGGCGCACAGCGTGGCGCAGCGGACCCGCACGATCGCCGCGCCCGGCGCGCACTCGCCGGGCAGCGGGATCTCCTCGATGGTCAGCGGCTCCCCGTGCGCGCGCAGGACCGCGGCGCGGGTCGAGGACGGAACTGGCATGTGATGATCTCCGATTTCGCTATCTACTGTGCGCGGTGTCCCAGATCTCGCCCCGGCTGCGCCACCACAGCAGCACCAGGATCACGAGGAAGGGGACGATGCCGCGGTACTGCTGGATCGCCTCCAGCGAGGCGGACAGGCCCTCGAGCAGGCCGAGGACGACGCCTCCGGCGAGCGTCAGCGGCAGGCTGCGGAAGGCGCCGAGCATGGCGACGGCCAGCGCGGTGTTGATGAGCTTGCCGAGGGTGGAGAAGTCGCCGCCGAGGCGCGGGGCGACCAGGACGATCACCAGCGTGCTGATCGCGCCGATGGCGGCCCAGACAGCGACGGCGAGCCGGGGCGCGGGGATGCCGACCACCTGGGCGGTGGACGGGCGCTCGGAGAGCGCCTGCAGCCGGAGCCCGACCCGCGTCCTGGAGAGCAGCAGGCCGACGCCGACGGTGATCAGGACCGCGAACGCGAGCGACACCAGCACCGACTGCGGCACGACGACGCTGCCGACGGTGAACGCGGGCGCGTCGAACGGCGCGGGGAAGCGGCGCGCGCCGGACGTCGTGTTGCCGAAGAGCCGCAGGCCGACGGCCATGAGCGCGACGTAGACGCCGACGGTCACCGCGGCCTTGGTGCGCTCGTCGTGCTCGCCGAACCACCGCACCAGGACGGCGCCGAGCAGCGCGGCGAGCACGGCGCCCGCGACCGCTCCCACGACGAGCGCGAGCCACGCGTTGAGGCCGGTGTCCGTGAGGGTCACCATCACGAAGGCCCCCATGGAGCCGACCGCCGCCATGGAGAAGTTGACCACCGCCACGAGGCGGTAGGTCAGCACGACGCACAGGCCGAGCAGCGCGTACACTCCGCCGCTGGTCAGCCCGGCGATCACAGAGTTCAACATCGGACACCTCCCGATGGGCTGGCGCGGGCGCGGCGCAGTGGCCGCGCCCGCGCGGTGGGCAGGGTCGTGCGGCTAGTTCTTGCCGGGGACGATGAAGCCCTCGGGCAGGACCTTCCACGCGCGGTTCTCGACCTTGACGAACCGGCTGCCCTCGATGGGGTTGTGGGCGTCGCCGGAGCCGAAGACCCAGGGGGTGCCGACCATCGGGTACGCGATCGGCTGCATCTCCTTGAACGCCTTGGTCACCGACTCGCGGGTGATGTCACCCTTGATCGTCTTGAGCACCTCGACGAAGACGTCGGCGGCCATCACCGCGCCCTGGCTGAACGCGGTCTTCTGGATCTTGTTCCCGCCGACGATCTTGGCCCACCGCTCGTTGCCGGGCAGCGTCTCGTCGGTGTACGGCTGCCACTCCGTGCCGGAGTACGCGTTCATGCCCTCGGGGATGACCTCGGCGTTGGCGTCGGTGTAGCTGTTGGCGCCCATGATGATGTCCACGTCCTGCATGCCCTGCGTCTTGGCCTGGGCGAACCACGGCCCGACCTGGGCGTTGTACAGGATGGCCTGGCAGCCCGCGGCCTTGGCCTTGACGAGGTACGGCGTCGGGTCGCCCTCGCCGACGGAGGTGTCCTTGACGGCGAGCTGCTTGCCGGTGAGGTCCGACCACTCCTTGATGGCGGTGTCGATGCCGCCGCCGCTGCCCGGCAGCACGGTGTAGAACATGCACACCTTGTCGTGCTTGAGCGTCTCGGAGGCGTAGTAGAGCATCGCCGTGAGCAGCTTGAACGGTCCCGGGTTCACCGGCGCGATGTTCGGGCTGGTGAAGCAGGCCGGGTCCACGCCGACGGCGGGGATGGAGACGATGCCGCTCTTGCTGTAGGTCGCCCGGTTGAGGCCGCAGTCCACGGCGCTGGACGAGCCGACCAGGGCCACGACGTCCTCGGAGTCGATCAGCTCCTTGGCGGCCTCGGTCGAGCGCTGCGGGTTCATCGCGTCGTCCTTGCTGATGAACTCGATCTTCCGGCCGTTGATGCCGCCGGCCGCGTTGACCTCGTCGAAGACCGCCTTGACGGCCTGCGGCACCTCGGGCGTCTGGAAGAGGCCGGTGACGCCGTTGATCGCGCCGACCTTGATCGGGCCGTCGGCGGAGCCGCCGCCGTCGCCGGAACAGGCCGTCGCGGCGAGGGCCAGGGCGGCCACCGCCGTGACGGCGGCGAACTGCGAACGCTTCATAGCACACTTCCTTCGGGGGTGAAAGGAGGGGGATGTCAGGAAAGGGGGACCTCGGCGGTGCCGAGGTAGGCCGCCATGACGGCGGGGTCCTCCAGCACCTCCTCGGTGGGGCCGGAGGCGATGACGTGGCCGAAGTCGAGGACGGTGACCTGCGCGCAGGCGGCCCGGACCAGCTCCATGTCGTGCTCGACCAGCAGGACCGACACGCCGAACCGCTCGGGCACCTGGGCGAGGGTCCGGCCGAGCCGCAGCGACTCCGCGGCCGACTGGCCCGCGGCGGGCTCGTCGAGCAGGGCGACCTTGGGCCGGGCGGCGACGGCGGCGGCAACGTCGAGGAGGCGGCGGGTGCCGACGTCCACGATCGAGACCGGCACGTCGCCGGGCGGGCAGCCGAAGAACTCCAGCAGTTCGTCGGCCTCCTTCTTCGGCAGCCGCCGTCCCGCCCCGATCGCGAGGTACTCGTACTGCGTGAGCTCGGGGGCGATCACCGTGGTCTGGAAGGTCCGGCGCAGGCCCCGCTGGGCGCGGGCGCTGGGGCTCAGGCCGTCGATGGACCGGCCGTCCAACTCGATCGCGCCCTCGTAGCCCGGGACGAAGCCGGTGACCGCGGCGATGAAGGTGGACTTGCCGGCGCCGTTGGGACCGATCAGGCCGACGACGGCGCCCTCGGGCACGGTCAGGTCGACCGCGTCCAGCGCCACCACCTCGCCATAGCGCACGCCCAGGCCGCGTACGGCGAGGGCGGCCGTGCCGGCGCGGCCCACGGGCGGCGGGACGGCGGCCGGGACCTCGACGGGGGCCGAGGCCGCGTCCTCCCGCCGGTCGCCCGCGTCGGCGCTCTCCAGGAACTTGCGCGCCTGCCGCTCGCGCTTGCGGGCGCGGGTGAAGTCGGTCTGGCTGACGCCGCTGCGCAGCGCGAAGATCGCGAAGACGCCGAACAGCATGCCGCCGAGGTCCTGGGGCAGCTTCAGCTTCTCCAGGATCGTCGCCATCACCGCGCCGAAGACGCCGCCCATGACCGCGCCCTCGGGGTTGTGCGGGCCGATCAGGATGGCGACCGCGAACAGTGCGAGCGACTGCATCATGGCGAAGTTTCCGGCGACGACGAGACCGAGCTGCCCCGCCATCAGCCCGCCGCCGACGCCCGCGATGAACGCGCTGATCGCGAACGCGGCGAGCTTGCTGCGCGCCACGGAGATGCCGTGGGAGGCGGCGGCCCGCTCGGAGTGGCGCAGCTCCAGCCAGGACATGCCGAGCCTGGTGCGGTTGAGCAGCGCCAGCCCGCCCGCGATCAGCAGGAAGACGACCACGGCGAGGATGAAGTAGCCGCCGTCGTCGTCGAACGGCTCGGGCCGTACCAGCGTCTTCAGCTCGGTGGTGCCGGGGAACTGGTTGGCGTTCAGCACGATGTCGGTGGACACGGCGAAGCCGAAGGTGACCACGGCCAGGTTCACGCCGCGGATGCGCAGGGCGGGCAGCCCGATCGCCACGCCGACGGGGACGGCGGCGAGGCCGCCGAGCAGCAGCCAGAGCAGGAAGCCGCCGGGCGCGTCGGACAGGTTGAGCCGCAGCACCACCCACGCGCCGATCGCGGCGAACGACATCTGGCACAGGGACATGACGCCGACCCGGCCGACGATCACGCCGTAGCTCTGCATGATGACCGCGCTGACGACCGCGCTGATCGCCAGATAGATCCAGTACGGCGAGAGCACGTTCGGCACGACGACGCAGGCGGCCACGGCGACGCCGAGCGCGGTGAGGGTGGCCCGTCTGTCGATGAAATTCATCGTGTCCCGCCTTCCGGCTCGGGGCCGTCCGAGGGGACGGCGGGCGTTCCGGCGGCCACAGGTTGAGCCACGGGTCGAGCGACAGGTGCGGCCGTATCGGCGGCCGTGGCGGGCGCCGCGCCGAAGTACAGCTCGTGCAGCCGCTGGTCGGCGCCGCGCAGTTCCTCGCAGGGGCCGGAGAAGATGACCCGCCCCTTGCGCAGCACGTACGCGTTGGTGCCGACCTCCAGGGCCAGGTGGGCGAACTGCTCGATGAGCAGGACCGCGATCCCCAGCCCGACCAGGTCGCCCACCGCCTTCATCAGGCGGCTCACGATGACCGGGGCCAGGCCCAGGGACATCTCGTCGATGAGCACGACCTTCGGGTCGGAGATCAGGGCCCGGCCGAGCACGACCATCTGCTGCTCGCCGCCGGACAGGTGCCCGGCCTGCAGGTTGCGGCGCTTCTCCAGCTCCGGGAAGAGCCGGTAGACCATGTCGAGGTCGCCCTTGCCCGCCTGGGAGACGAGGAGGTTCTGCTCCACGGTCAGCGTGCGGAACACGGTGCGGGACTGCTCGACGTAGCCGAGACCGGCCTGGGCGCGGCGGTAGGTCGGGAATCTCTCGATGGCGACGCCGTCGAGATGGATCGTTCCGGAGGTGTTCCTGACGAGCCCGGCGATGCCGTCCATCAGGGTCGTCTTGCCGGCGCCGTTCGCGCCGAGGATGAGGGTGACCGCGCCCGGGACGACGTCGAGCGAGACGTCGTGGACGATCGGCACCTCGCCGCGGCTGATGCTGACGTCCCGCAGGCGCAGGATCTCGCCGGACATCAGGAGTCTCCGTGCCAGGCGGCCCACGGCGCCGCCGCCGGTGCGCCGCCCCGTATGGCCTGACCCGGGTGCTCGAGACGTCTACGGTCGATGATCTCCCGCGCGTCGGGATGCAGCGGCATCGTTAACCTCCGGGTTGCCCGGGTGCCTGGACACGTCCAGACACTCGCAAATCGTATCCGATTCCATGTACGTTAAGCGGGTCCAAACGATGCTGTCTAGAGCGAAGAAGAAGATGATGCGCATCGAGCACGGAGACGACTCCGCCCCGGCCGACCTGGTCCTGACAGGAGGGCGGGTCCACACCCTCGACGCCCGCGACGGTCTCGCCGAGGCTATCGCGATCAGGAACGGACGAATCACCCGAGTAGGCGATAACGAGGACATCGCCCCGCTGATCGGCCGGGAGACCCGGGTCATCGGCCTCCGCGGGCGTTCGGTGCTCCCGGGCATCAACGACTCCCACCTGCACGGCGTCTGGCTCGGCACCATGTGGCCCCACCTGCTCATGGACCAGCTCACGGCCCCGCCCGCGGAAATGACCGCCGAGGCCGGGCACGGTCACGGACACGGCGGCCCCGGCCCCCGGCTGGAGAGGTCCGCCGACCGGCGGGCGGCCATCCTCCGCACCGGAGAGCTGCTCGCGTCGCTCGGAGTCACCAGCTACACCGAGCCGGGCCTCGGCCCCGGCGAGGACGGCGGGCCGACCGGCTGCTTCGGCTCGGAGGCGCTGCGCGACTACGCCGACCTGGCCGCCGAGGGCCGGCTCACCGCGCGCGTCACCGCGCTCATGCTGTTCGGCGAGCTCGACGGCGCCAGCTCGCTGGAGGGGTTCACCCGGGGCCTGCGCGAGTTCGCGCCGCCCGCCGACGTGCCCCGCTGGTTCCGCGTCGCCGGCGTGAAGATCTTCGCCGACGGCATCCCGCCCATGCGCAACGCCTGGACCGACGAGCCGTACGTGGACGGCACGTACGGCGGCCTGCTGGTCGAGGGTGCGACCGCCGAGCGGCGGGAGGCCGACCTGGTCGCGATGATCGAGGCGGCGCACGCCGCGGGCCACCAGATCGGCGTCCACGCGACCGGCAGCCGGACCACCAGGAGGGTCGCCGAGGCGTTCCGCGACGCCGGAGCGCGCGACGGGCGGGACGCCCGGCACTACATCATCCACGGCGACCTGCTCCACCCCGCGACGCTGGCGGAGATGGCGGCTGCCGGGATCGGGCTGAACACGCAGGCCGGCATCGCCGTGGCGACGGAGGAGATGGTGGCCGCCGCGCTCGGCCGCGACGCGCTGCGGCACGCCTGGCCCGTCCGCGACGCCCTCACCGCGGGCGTGCCGCTCTGCCTCAGCTCCGACGCCCCGGTGCTGTCGCCGGACTGGCGCAAGGGGGTGGCGGCCGCGGTGACCCGCGCCGGGCTGGACGGTACGGTGCGCGGCCCGGAGCAGCGGATCGCGCTGGCGCAGGCGCTGCGCGCCTACACGGCCACCCCCGCCTGGCAGGACCGCGCGGAGGCGTGGAAGGGCACGCTGGAGCCCGGCAAGGCGGCGGACCTGTGCGCCCTGGACGCCGACCTGTTCGACGTCGAGGCGGCCGCGCTCCCCGAGGTGCCGGTGGCGCTGACCGTGGTGGACGGCCGGATCGTCCACGAGCTCTGATCTCAGCGGGGGAGACGCCGCGGCGGCCGCGGGCGGGTCGCCCGCGGCCGCCGCACACGCGTCCAGGTCACTCCTCGCCGGGCGCGTCGGTCCCCCAGGACGCCTCCGGCCGCACCACGTCGCGGTCGAGCCACAGCTCGGCGACCTCCCGGCGCAGCTCGTCGCCGTGCCGTTCGAGGAGGACCAGCGCGCCGAGGTTGTCCTCGAGCTGGGAGAGCCGGCTCGCGCCGAACAGCACGTTCCCCGCCGACGGGTGGGTCAGGCAGAACGCGACGGCGAGCTGGGCCGGGGTGGCCTCGAACTTCCGGGCAACCCGCTCGACCAGCGGGTACGCCTCGCGGATCCGCTCCCGGATGCCGCCCGGGTCGGCCCCGATCTTGCGCTGCGGGTGCAGCTTGCCGACCAGGATGCCGCCCTCGAAGACGTCCGACGCCTGCAACCCGAGCCCGTCGGCGAACAGCTCCCCGTACGGCTCGCCCTCGGGGACGGAGCGCCGGGCCAGGCTGTACTTGAGCTGGGCGAAGCAGGGCGGGGTCATGCCCTCGGCGGCGGCGAACTCGCGGGCGATCCGCAGGTCCCTGGCCGACCAGTTGTTGACGCCCCAGGCGGTGAACCAGCCGGCGCGCACCAGCTCGGACACGTCGGTCACCACCTGGCGGACGTCCACGTCCCCGACGAAGTCGCCGGCGACGACGAAGTCGGCATGGTCGGTGCCGACCCGCTCCAGCGACACGTCGATCTGGTCGGCGAACGAACTGCCGGGGTAGTCCCACAGCCAGAGCTTGCCGCACAGGAGGTAGTCGTCGCGGGAGAGCCCGGCCTCCCGCACGACCTCGCCGAAGATCACGTCGGTGACCGCGTTCTCCGCGTGCGGCCCGAAGTTGTAGTGGGCGACGTCGAAGAGGTTGACGCCGTGCCCGACCGCCCGCCGGACCAGCTCGACCGCGTCGTCGGTCTCCATGCGGTCCCACGTGTTCCACGAGCCGAGGCCGAAGACCGGCACCTGCGGGCCCTGTGCGCCGAGCCGGCGCCGGGGCACCTGACCTGAGAACTCCATCGCGAACCTCCGAAGACGTTGGGCGACCCCTGGTCGCAAGCGGGTAGATCGTATAGTATCTCGCATACTGTTTTGGTATGTAAGGAGTGCATCCATGTCGTCTCACCCCGACGCCGAGGCCGCGAGCCCGGCGAGGATCGTGGACGTGGCCATCGGTTACATGGCCGCCAAGCAGCTCTTCGCCGCCTCCGAGGCCGGCCTGTTCGCGGCGCTCGCCGAGGGCCCGGCCGGAGCGGCCGAGATCGCGGCCCGCGCCGGCATCCCGGAGCGCACCGCCCGCATCCTCGCCGACGCCATGGCGGGCCTCGGCCTGCTCTCCCGCGCGGACGGCCTGTACGCGAACTCCCCCACGACCGCGCGCTACCTGTCGGGGGCCGGGGACGACGTCGACCTGCGGCCGTTCCTCACCTTCCTGGACACGATCAGCTACGGTCACTGGCTCGGCTTCGGCGAGACGACGCGTACGGCCAAGCCGGCCGACCTCGACCTCGGCGGCGACCGGATGACCACGTTCCTCTCCGGCGTGATGACCTACAACGCGCTGCACGCCCGGATGCTCGCCGAGAACTACGACTTCTCCCGGCACGAGCGGGTCCTCGACCTCGGCGGGCTCTCCGGTTCCTTCCTCGCCGAGGCCCTGCGCGGGGTCCCGGGGCTGCGCGGCACCTTCTTCTCCGGCGGCGGCCTCGTCGAGCACGCCCGTACGGTCCTCGCCGAGGCCGGCGTCGCCGACCGGGTCGAGATCGTCGACGGCGACCCGCTGGAGGGCGGCGTCCCCACCGGCTTCGACCTGGTGCTGCTCGAGCACGTCGCGCACCGCTTCGACGCCGAGCAGAACCTGCGCATCGCGAAGGCGGCGCGCGAGGCCGCCGCGCCGGGCGCGACCCTGCTGCTGCTCGACTTCTTCCTCGACTCCGACCCCGAGCAGCGCGCCATCGACGCCCTGCACGCGGGCGAGTACCTCGTGATCGATGGCACGATCGTCTACCCCGAGGACGAGGTGCGCGGCTGGCTGCGGGCCGCGGGGTGGGAGCCGGTCGAGACCCGCGCGCTGCCGGGCAGCCCGCGCGTCATCGTCGCGGAGGCACGATGAGCGGGCGGGTCGTCCTGGTCACGGGCGGCGCGAGCGGGATCGGCCGGGCCGTCGCCGAGGCGTTCGCCGCGGCCGGTGACCGGGTCGCCGTCGCGGACGTGGACGGCGCCGCCGCCGAGCGCGTCGCCGCCGGGCTGGGCGGCGAGGGAGCCGGCGTCGCGGTCACCATGGACGTGACCGACCAGGCGTCCGTCGCCGCCGGCGTGGCCGAGGTCGCCGACCGGCTCGGCCTGGTCGAGGTCCTGGTGAACAACGCGGGCATCGTCGCGGGCGGCGGCCTGCTCGTCGACCTGCCCATCGAGATCCTCGACAAGGTGGTGGCGGTCAACGTGCGCGGGACCTTCGCGGTCACGCAGGCGGTCGCCGCCCAGATGATCGGGGCCGGGCGGGGCGGCTGCGTCGTCAACATCAGCTCGATCGGCGCCCGCCAGCCGACCGCCGGGATGGGCCACTACGAGGCCACCAAGGCGGCGGTGGACGCGCTCACCCGCACCGCGGCGCTGGAGCTGGCCGAGCACGGCATCCGGGTGAACGGCGTGGCCCCCGGTCCCGTGCACACCCCGATGACCGCCGGTCTGATGGAGAATCCGCAGGCGCGGGGGGCGTGGGAGGCCCGTATCCCGCTCCGCAAGATCGCGCAGACCGGGGACATCACGCCCCTGGTGCTCTTCCTGGCCTCGCCGTCCGCCGGGCACGTCACCGGCGCGGTGGTCCAGGTCGACGGCGGCCAGCTCCTCGTCTGAGCCGCACCCCGGTGCCGCCGACGGCCTTCCCCCCTCCCGTCGGCGGCACCGGACCTACATGGGAAAGCCCGCCGGGATGTCTCCCGGCGGGCTCTCTCGTGTCGGCGGTGCGGAGCGTTCCGCGTCAGACGGCGCGGGGCGGGACGTTGGCGTTGTGCAGCGCCGCGGCCGTGGCGATCTTGTGGGCACAGGCGACCCGCTCGATCTCCTGCGCGTCGGCTCCCTGCTCGATGAGGTCGAGCATGTGCTCGTGCTCCTCCACCGAACGCCGCGCCCGCCCGGGCACGTACGTGAAGCTGGACCGCCGCATGTGGTCCAGCCGCGCCCACTCGGACTCCAGCAGGGCGTTGAGGTGCTCGTCCGGGCAGTGCTCGTAGATGGAGAAGTGGAACTCGCGGTTGAGCGCCGTGAACGACGCGGGGTCGAACGCCTCCAGCGCCTCCATCATCCGGCTGTTGATCTTGCGGGAGGCCTCGAGCTTCTCAGGCGTCATGTGCGGGGCGGAGATCGCGGTCGCGTACCCCTCGAGGCGGGCCAGTATCTGCAGGGAGTGCTCCACCTGCGTGGCGTCGAACACCGCGACCCTGGCCCCGATGTTGCGCACCACCTCGACCAGCCCGTCGGACTGCAGCCGACGCACCGCCTCGCGCAGCGGGATCGTGCTGACCCCCGTCTCCCGGGCGAGCTGATCCATCACCAGCCGGTACCCGGGGCCGTAGGTGCCGTCGAGAATGCGCGAACGCAGCAACTCGTAGCTGCGCTCCGCCTTCGACTCCTTGGCGGGCTTCTTCGCGGTACTCACCAACGCCCCCTCACACTTGACCGGACTGCCGTCCGCCACGCCCCGGCTGCGCCCGCCCGGCGGACGGCCGACCTCTCAATGATCACTGTTCGAGGGCGGTCAGGACAGTCCTTTGGAACAGCCCGCCGCCGAGAACCTCGAAGTGACCGCCGGGGACCGTTTCGAGCCGCGCCCCGTCGACGACTTCGACGATACGCTCGATGCCCTTCGTCATCACGTCGTCGGCTCCGACCACGAACAGCGGCGGCACCGTGCCGCTCCACTCCCCTCCCGCGAACGGCGTGGCCCGCAGGCCCTCGACGCAGGTGGCGAGCCCGGCGGCACGCTCACCCTGGGAGCGGACCATGCCCGCGATCATCGCCGTGAGCGGGTCGCCCGGCTCGGCGCCGTCGGCGACCGCGCGGTGCAGCGCCTCGATGTCCAGGGCCACGAACGGCTCGCCGGGGTTGAGCCCGCCGAGCACCGTCCTGCGCACCCGGCCCGGGGCCGCGGCGGGCAGCTCCCAGGCGATCCTGGCCCCCAGCGAGTAGCCGACCACGTCGAACTCGCCTCCGGCGGCGCCCGCGTCGCCGAGGGCGGCGTCCAGCGCGGCCACCAGGCTCTTGGCGATCTCCGGCGCCCCGGCCTCGGCCGCCGTGCGCGGAGCGGGGCTCGCGCCGTGACCGGGCAGGTCGGGAACGACGACCGTGCGCCCCGCGGCCTTCAGCGCGCCGGCCACGCCGGTGGCGACCCAGTCGGACTCGCCGTCGGAGCCGAAGCTGTGCACGAGGAGCACGGGCGGCGCGCCCGAGGGACGGTCCGGGACGAAGGTGCGGACGGCCAGGCCGGTCGGGTCCTGCATGTGTGTCACAACTCCCCTATTTCACATACGATTTCAGATCCTAATGCACGGCGCCGGACACCTCGACCGGGAAGTCCACGACCACCTGGCCGGTGCCACTGCTGCCGAAGTACGGGCAGAGCTGCTCGCCTTTCCCCTGATAGGAGTCCCACCCCAGCAGGCCGAACAGCATGGCGGTGTCCGCCATCGCGCCCTCGCCCGTACACCGCCGGTTGTAGTCGGGAAGCATCTCCACGAACTCGGAGATCCGCCCCTCGCACCACATGTCCAGCACCTTCAGGTCCACCTGTCGGTTGATCTCGCTGCTCACGTCGTTCAGCAGCGACTCGGCGATCTCGTTGGGCGGGAAGGCGTGGGACAGCGAGCCGCTGGCGAGGAAGGCCACCTTGCGGTCGCTGCGCCGTACGGCGCGCAGCAGGGCCTCCCCGATCCGCCGGTTCTCCTCGATCGAGGAGTAGATGTTGCACCCGATCGGCAGCACCCGGATCGAGGAGTCGCCGTTCATGAAGTACATCGGGACGAGCGTGGCGTACTCCAGGCCCAGGTCCTTGTACGTGTGCACCATCGCCTTCTGGCCGCCGGCCGCGATCTCCTCGCGGATCAGCTCGGCCAGCTCGGGGTCGCCCGCGTAGTCGTAGGCCAGGTCGTGGATGAAGTGCGGCAGCTCGTGGCTGGCGTACGACGCCCGGTGCCGCTCCTTGCCGTTCAGGTGGAAGCCGATGCTGTTCATCCAGTGCGTGTCGGCGACCAGGAAGGTGTCCGCTCCGCGCTCGCGGGCGCGTTGCCCGATTTCGGTCAGCGCCACCTCGGCCGGGCGGCGGATGCCGTAGTGCTTGCCCGGCTGGATGGACAGCCAGATCGACGGCACGTGCGTGATCTTGGCCGCCAGGACGACCTCTCCCATTACGCCCTCCCCTGTCTCACCCCGGGCGCCGCTGCGGCCCGGTCCCGGGCGACCTGAGTGTGGTCGCCCAATTCGGACAGACAAGAATCATGTAGGAACTCAAATATCTTTGTCTATAGCCGTCCTTAATCCGATCGAGTATCATCAACGATGTCGTATACGATTAGGAGAGGGTATGGAACACCCGCTCGGCCTCTCGCCGGGGAAGATCGTCGCGGTCCATCTCAACTACCGCAGCCGCGCGGCCGAGCGCGGGCGCGTCCCGGCGGTGCCGTCGTACTTCCTCAAACCGTCGTCGTCCCTGTCCTGGTCGGGCCGTCCCGTCGTCCGGCCCGCCGGGTGCGAGCTGCTCGCCTTCGAGGGAGAGATCGCGATCGTCATCGGCGAGCGCGCGCACCGCGTCCCGCCCGAGACGGCGCTCGACCACGTCGCGGGCTACACGGCGGCCAACGACTTCGGCGTCTACGACTTCAAGCACGCCGACCTCGGCTCCAACCTGCGGGCCAAGGGCCAGGACGGTTTCACGCCCGTCGGCCCGTCGATCCTGCGGGACGCCGACCCGGCGAAGCTGTGGCTGCGCACGTACGTCAACGGGGAGCTCGCCCAGGAGGCGTGCACCGACGAGCTGCTGTTCGGCTTCGACCTGCTCATCGCCGACCTGTCCCGCGTCATGACGCTGGAGCCCGGCGACCTCGTCCTCGCCGGGACCCCGGCCGGGTCCACCGTCGTCCAGCCGGGCGACGTGGTCGAGGTCGAGCTGGAGGGGGCCGGGCGGCTGCGCAACGAGGTCGTGGCCGACACGCGGGAGCTCGCCGCGTGGGGCGTCCAGCCCAAGGTCACCGACGAGGCCCGGGCGGCGGCCTACGGCTCGGCCCGTCCCGCGGAGCGCGAGACGGTCACTCTGACCGGGAAGGCGGCGTCGCCGCAGGGGGCGTCCCCCATCGCCCCGGACACCGACGCGGCCCTCCGGTCGGTCTCCACCGCCACTCTGTCGTCCCAGCTCCGCAAGCGCGGCATCGACCACCACTTCATCGAGGGCGTACGGCCGGCCCGGCCGGACCTGCGCATGGTGGGGGTGGCGCGGACCCTGCGCTACCTCCCGCTGCGCGAGGACGTCTTCGCCGAGATCGGCGGCGGGATGAACGCCCAGAAGCGCACGGTCGAGGAGATCCGGCCGGGCGAGGTCCTCGTCATCGAGGCGCGCGGCGAGCACGGCGCCGGGACCCTGGGCGACATCCTCGCGCTGCGCGCCCTGCGCAGGGGCGCGGCCGGAGTGGTCACCGACGGCGGCCTGCGCGACAGCCCCTCGTTCGCCTCCCTCGACCTGCCGTCGTACTACGGCGTGCCGCACGCGGCGGTCCTCGGGCGGCGGCACGTCCCGATGGACTCGCAGGTGCCCGTCTCCTGCGGCGGCGTGCTGGTCATGCCCGGCGACGTGCTGGTCGGCGACGCGGAGGGCGTGGTCGTCATCCCGCCGGCCCTGGTCGACGAGATCGCCAGGGACGCCGCCCGGCAGGAGGACGAGGAGCGCTTCATCTACGAGCGGGTCGCCGAAGGCGAGTCGGTGGACGGCCTCTACCCCATGAACGCCCGGTGGCGGGAGACCTACGAGCAGACCAGGCGCGAGAAGTGACTCGCGACCGGCAGAGCAAGGAGTTGAACACGTGAAGTTCCGTTCGGATCCCGCGAC
Source organism: Microtetraspora fusca (assembly GCF_001570365.1). Taxonomy (GTDB): domain Bacteria; phylum Actinomycetota; class Actinomycetes; order Streptosporangiales; family Streptosporangiaceae; genus Microtetraspora; species Microtetraspora fusca. Next base: position 40,644 of record NZ_BBYK01000085.1, read on the forward strand.
CATACGCGGCTCCATCGCCCCCGTGGTGACGCCGTTCACCGCCGAGGGCGCGCTCGACCTCCACTCGCTGCGGGCGCTCGTGCGCTGGCAGCTCGCCCAGGGCTCGCACGGCATCTCCACCGGCGGCTCCACCGGCGAGCCGGGCGCGCAGAGCGTCGAGGAGCGCGTCGCCGCGATGACCGTCGTCGCCGAGGAGACCGCCGACCGGGTGCCGTTCCTGCCCGGCACCGGCTCGGCCAAGCTGGACGAGACGCTCCGGCTGACCGCCGAGGCCGAGCGGCTCGGCGCCGACGCCGCGCTCGTCATCACGCCCTACTACGCCCGGCCGACGCAGGAGGCGCTGTTCCGCTGGTACTCGACGGTCGCCGCCGAGTTCCCGTCGCTGCCGATCGTCATCTACAACGTGCCCTCGCGGACCGCGGTGGACATCGCGCCCGAGACCGTCGCCCGGCTTCGGCGGGCCCACGACAACATCGTGGGCATCAAGGAGACCACCAAGGACTTCGAACACTTCTCCCAGGTGCTGCACCGCTGCGGCCGCGACTTCCTGATGTGGTCGGGCATCGAGCTGCTGTGCCTGCCGCTGCTCGCCATCGGCGGCGTCGGCTTCGTCAGCGCGGTGGCCAACCTCGCGCCGGCGGCCGTCGCCCGCATGTACACCGCGTACACCCAGGGCGACCACCGGACCGCGCTCGACCTGCACTACGCCCTGCACCCGCTGGTCGAGCTGCTCTTCGTGGAGACGAACCCGGCCCCGGCCAAGTGGGTGCTGGAGCAGCGCGGGCTGCTCGCCTCCGGGCACGTCCGCCCGCCGCTGGTCAGCCCCACCGAGGCGGGGATCGCGCGCATCAACGAACTGCTGGCCCAGAGCGAGGGAGTCGCCTGATGAAGCTGGAGCACTACATCGGCGGGGCGCACGTCCCCAGCGTCTCGGGCGCGACCTTCGCCACGCTCGAACCCGCGACCAACACCGAGTACGCCACGGTCGCGGCGGGCGACGCGCAGGACGTCGAGGCGGCCGTCGCCGCCGCTCGCACGGCGTTCACCGAGGGGCCGTGGCCGCGGATGCCGGCCGCCGAGCGGGCCGCGGTGCTGCGCCGGATCGGGGCCGCGATCGAGTCGCGCGACGACCGGATCGCGGCGATCGAGTGCCGCGACACCGGCCTGCCGATCACCCAGGCCCGTGGCCAGGCCCACCGGGCGGCGCAGAACTTCCGGTTCTTCGCCGACGTGATCACCACACTTGGCGAGGATGTCTACCGGGTGGCCTCCGCGCAGCTCAACTATGTCGTGCGCAAGCCCGTCGGCGTGGCCGGACTGATCACGCCGTGGAACACGCCGTTCATGCTGGAGACGTGGAAGCTGGCGCCGGCGCTCGCCGCCGGATGCCCGGTCGTCCTGAAGCCCGCGGAGTGGTCTCCTTTGTCGGCCGGCCTGCTGCCGGAGATCATGGAAGAGGCGGGGCTGCCCACCGGCGTGTTCAACATCGTGCACGGCATCGGCGAGGAGGCCGGGGCGGCGCTGGTCGCGCACCCCGACGTGCCGGTGATCTCCTTCACCGGTGAGACCGGCACCGGACAGATCATCATGCGTTCGGCCGCGGCCCACCTGAAGACCCTGTCCATGGAGCTCGGCGGCAAGTCCCCCTTGGTGGTCTTCGACGACGCCGACCTGGAGCGGGCGCTGGACGCCGCCGTCTTCGGCGTCTTCTCGCTGAACGGCGAGCGCTGCACGGCCAGCTCGCGGGTCCTGGTCCAGGACACGATCTACGACACGTTCGTGGCGCGGCTTGCCGAGCGGGCCGCGCGGGTCAGGGTCGGCTCCCCCGACGACCCGGCGACCGAGCTGGGCGCGCTCATCCACCCCGAGCACTACGCGCGGGTCATGGACTACGTGCGCGTCGGCATGGAGGAGGGGGCCCGCCTGGTCGCGGGCGGCGAGCCCCCCACCGGCCTGCCCGGGGGCAACTTCCTGTCGGCCACCGTCTTCGCGGACGTCACGCCGGAGATGCGGATCTTCCAGGAGGAGATCTTCGGCCCGGTCGTGTGCGTCACGCCGTTCTCGACCGAGGAGGAGGCGGTCCGGCTGGCCAACGCCACCCGGTACGGCCTCGCGGCCTACCTCTGGACGAACGACCTGCGCCGCACCCACCGGATGACGCAGGTGATCGAGGCGGGCATGCTGTGGGTCAACTCGCAGAACGTCCGTGACCTGCGCACGCCGTTCGGCGGCGTCAAGGCCAGCGGCCTGGGACGCGAGGGCGGCCACCACAGCATCGACGTCTACACCGAGTCGCACATCGTCCACGTGGCGACGGAGGACCTGCCCATCCCCCGCTTCGGCGTGGCCTGATCCCCCTGCAGCGGTGCCGTACGGCCCGGGCCCCCACGGCCCGGGCCGACGCGCTTCCGATAAGACCACTTCTGGTTAGGTTGCGGCAATCTTGGCGTCGTTTGCGGCGTAGATCCTTCTTCCGCAGTGAAGACGACCAAGGATGTGCGAATGCCGCGTTTTGTCTCCCTGACCGCCGCTCTGCTGGCCGCCCTGGCGCTGCCCGCCCTCCCGGCTCACGCCGGTGCGACCGACGGCACGCTCACCGTGCGTACGCCGAGCGTGAAGGCCGGCGAGCAGGTGGAGTTCTCCTATTCCACGCCGCGCCCGGACGCCAAGAACTGGATCGGCCTCTACAACGACCCCGGCAACGGGCCGGTGGACCAGAAGTACGTGGGCCCCTCGCTGAAGTGGGTCTACATCCCCTCCAGCTCAGGCACGGCCACGCTGCCCACCGACGGGCTCGAACCGGGCAACTACGTCGCCTACGCCCTGGCGAAGGACGGCTACGAGTGGCTCGCGCCGCCCGCCAAGCTGAAGATCGTGAGCAGCGAGCCGTTGCACTTCGTCACCGGCGACTTCACCCTGCGCAACGCCCGCGCGAAGTCCCCGTACGCGGCCACGGTCAAGGGCACGGTCCGCGGCGAGGCGACCTTCCGGAAGGTGGACGGCCCGGAGTGGGTGCGGATCGGCGAGGG
>NZ_BBYK01000086.1 GCF_001570365.1 Microtetraspora fusca
AGCTCGCGCCGGGCGATGCCGCGCGGCTCGGCCGCGGCCTCGGCGCGCAGGCCGCGCAGCTCGTCTACGGGGATGCCCAGGCGGCGGGAGTCGGCGTGTTCGGAGGCCAGCCGCTTCAGCGCGCGCAGAGAAGAGGTTCGGGGCATTGGGGGGTGTCCCTCCTGATCGTGTTGCGGAACAGAATGAAGATCAGGAGCCGCCGAGAGAAGTTAGCAACCTGTAGCCGATCGCGATGATCAATTGACATTACGCCGCATCTTCGACTGGGCGGCGATGTGATAAAGCGGGCGACGAGCCCGGAGACGCCTGACCGGCTCGATCTCCGTCGCCGGGCGGCACGGGGCTGCGCTTCTTTGCGGGCTGAATCACGCTGGTGCGTCGGCTCCGTCCGCTGTAGTTATCGCGCCCGCCCCAGCTCGCGCCGGCTCCAGAAGGGCGCACCACATTTCCCGAGGGCGGCCTCGGCGCCACGGCCACGCTGCTGCACGGCGGCGGCACATCCACAGGAGCGCCGGACCCCCACGGCCTCCCGCCGCGGGTCCCTACCCGGGGACGGCGCCGAGCAGGATTGCGAGGGCCGGGGCCAGCCCCGCGGTCCCGAACAGGAGCCAGGCCACGTCAGTCCCGGCGGCCGGGGATCCAGCCGCGGCGGGCGCACTCGGCGCCGGCCTGGAAGCGGCTCTCGACGCCGAGGTGGTCCAGGAGCTCCGACACCCTGCGGCTGTAGGTGCGCGGGGAGATGCCGAGGCGGTTGCTCGCCGTCTGGTCGGTCGCGCCGGTGAACAACTGCGTCAGCACGGCATGCAGGTGGTCGGGCAGAACTCTCCGGAACATCTCGTGTCGCGGATCACCCATTGACGTCTTCCTCTCCGCCGGGCCCCCGTCACACTCGTGTCGAACATCGGTCACGGTACGAAGAGATCGTTCCGGTGTCCTCTACGTCCGCTCTTTCCGCGCTCTCACAGCTCTTCGCGCGCCTGTTTCGTCCGGGCCTCCCAGAGGGCGAAGCCGAGTTCCTCCCACAGGAGCGCCGCCTGGTCGAAGCAGTCCTTCGCGCGGGCCGCCTCGCCCTCCTCGCCGTACCGGACGCCGAGGTGGTGCAGGGTCATCGCACGGCCGTACCTGTCCCCCACGGCGACGAAGATCTCCAGCGCCCGGGACAGGGCGGCGTGCGCGGCGTGCTTCTCGCCGCAGGCGCCGTACAGCGCGCCGAGGTCGGCGAGCGCGGCGGCCTCCCCGATCGGGTCGCCGCACTGGCGGAACAGGTCGAGGCTGCGTTCCAGGAGCGGCCTGGCCGGCGCGAGGCGGCCCATGGCGACGTGCAGCGCGCCGCGGTGGCGCAGCACGAGCGCGCCGCCCACCAGGTCGCCGAGGCTCTGGAACAGGCCGCCGCTCTCGTCGTAGCAGCGCAGGGCGACGTCGAAGCGGCCGAGGTCGCGGTGGACGGAGCCGAGCGTGTCCAGGGCCCGCGCGGCGCCGGCGAGGTCCTCGTGCTCCCGGAACACCGCGAGGACGCGGCGCAGCGCGCGCAGCGCCGTGCCCAGCCGCCCGGTCCTGCAGTGGGCGAGGGCGGCGCCGCACCAGGCGTGCGCCGCGCACCGGGGCTCGCCCAGCTCGGTGAAGATCCCGGCGGCGTTCTCCAGGCACCGCACCGCGTCGGCGTACCGGTCGAGGTCGAGGTACAGCTCGCCGAGCGAGCGCAGCAGGTGCGCCTCGCCGAACCGGTTCCCGGCCGCGCGGACCGTCTCCAGCGCGTGCAGGTTGACGTCCAGCCAGGCGTCCCTGTGCCGGCGGACCTCAAGGAACCGGCTGAGGCAGCAGCAGATCTCCCAGGCCGTCGCGTCCAGGCCGCGGGCGCAGATCTGGTCGGTCACGCTCGTCAGCGTCTGCCGTTCGGACTCGAACCAGGCGAGCGGATCGGCGAGCAGCCGTTCCACCTCGAGGTCCGGCATCGGCGTGCGGGGCGCGGTGCCCCGGGCGAGCCGGGCGAGGCCGCCGGGCAGCCGGGCCTGCGCCCGCTCCACGAGGAACAGGAACCGGCCGAAGACCCGCTCCAGCGCCGGGCGCACGACCTCCTCGGGCTCCTCCTCCGCGCGCTCCCTGGCGTACAGGCGCAGCAGGTCGTGGATCCGGTAGCGGACGACCCCGGACTCCTCCACCCCCGCGACGTCGATCAGCCGGACCTCGACCAGGTGCTCCAGCTGCTCCTCGGCGAACGCGTCGCCGGTCCCGAGGAGCGGCCCGGCGACCCAGCCGGCGAACGTCGGCGCGTCCAGGAGGCCGAGCAACCGGAAGAGCCGGGCGGTCGGCTCCCCCAGCCCCTGGTAGCTGAGCGCGACGCTCGCCCGTACCCCGATCTCACCGGCGACCAGCGCGTCGAGCCGGCCGTGCTCGTCGTCGAGCAGGTCGGCGAGCCTGGCCAGGCTCCAGTGCGGGCGGCTGCCCAGCCGGGCGCCCGCCGTCCTGATCGCGAGGGGCAGCCGCCCGCACAGCTCGACGACGCGGTGGGCCTCGGCCCGGTCGCGGGCGCGCTCCGCCCCGACGGTCCGCTGGAGCAGCTCCACCGCCTCCTCCTCGGCGAGCACGTCGAGGTCGAACGGCCGCGCGTTCTCCAGCCCGCCCACCCTGCGCCGGCAGGTGACGATCACCGCAGGGCCGTCCCCGGCCGGGAGCAGGGGCCGGATTTGCCCCTCGCTTCCCGCGTTGTCCAGCACGAGCAGGACCCGGCGGCCCGCCATGTGCGCGCGGTAGAGCGCGCAGCGCTCCCCGGGGTCCTCGGGGATGTCGCCGTCCCGGACGCCGAACCGGTGCAGCAACTGGGCCAGGACGGCCGCGGGCTCGGCCGGCCGCCGGTCGAGCCCGCGCAGGTCCACGAAGAACTGCCCGTCGGGGAAGCGCTCGCTCAGCAGGTGGGCCACGTGGACGGCGAACGCGGTCTTGCCGACGCCCGCGCGACCGGTGACGGCGGCGACGGGCAGCGCCGGGCCGTCCGGCGAGCCGGACAGGAAGCCCGCCAGCGCCTCGACCGTCGCGGCCCGGCCGGTGAAGTCGGCGACGTCGGGGGGCAGCTCGCGCCGGCCGGGACCGCCCCGGGCCATCGGCACGACGGGCGCCTTGGGCGCGGCCAGGTCGAGGTGCGGCGCCGAGGTGAGGATGGCGCGGTGCAGCTCCTGCAGCTGCACCTTGGGTTCGAGGCCCAGCTCCGCCACGAGCAGGCGGTGGCCGTCCCGGTAGGTCTCCAGCGCCTCGGCCTGCCGGTCGGAGCGGTACAGCGCGAGCATGAGCTGGCCGCGCAGCCGCTCGTTGAGCGGGTGGCGGGCCACCAGGATCTGCAGCTCGGGCACGAGCTGGCGGTGGCGGCCGAGGGCCAGGTCGGCCTCCACCCGCTCCTCCACCGCGACCATCCGCAGCTCCTCCAGCGTGGCCGCGGCGGCCCGTACGCCCGCGACCTCCACGTCGCTGAAGGCGGGGCCGCGCCACAGGGCGAGGGCCTCCTCCAGGAGGCGCGCGGCCGCCTCGACGTTCCCTCCCGAGAGGAGGGCGCGCGCGGTCTCCACCGCGGCTCCGAACCGACCGAAGTCCAGCGACTCGGGGTCGGCCAGCAGCATGTAGCCCCCGGGCCTGGTGACGATCTGCGAGCCGTCCGCCCGGTCGCCCGAGCCGTTCATCAGGGTGCGCAGCCGCCAGACCCGCGTCTGGATCTGGCCCAGGGCCGTCTCCGGCGGCTCCTCCCACAGCTCGTGGATGATCTGCCGGACCGGTACGACGCGATTGGCGTTGAGCAGCAGAATCGCCAGAAGTCCCCGCTGGGTGCTGCCGCCGGGCGTCCGCGTCCGGCCGTCCACGGAGATCTCCAGAGGGCCGAGCGCGCGAAAGTTAACGCGATTCACGAACAGATCATGACAAAGTGACGCAATCTGTGAAGACCCATACTCCACATGTCTCGGCATTAGCAGAAGGCATTTCTAGCCAACGGGACACCGGCGGCCCCACTCGGTTGGCGAGAAGTCGCCAACGCCCTTCCCGATCTCCTCGCGGAACTCGATCCTGCAGGTGAACAACCGAGGAGTCATGAGGTGCTGCGATGGTGTCCCGCCTGGAGATACTCCGCTCCGCGCTGGTCGGCACCCCCGTGGCCCTCCTCCGGGTGAGCCTGCGCGGCCGCACGCACGGGGTGCTGCTGAAGCTGGAGAGCGGCAACCCCACGGGATCCATCAAGGACCGCACCGCCGCCGGCCTGCTCATGGCCCTGGACCGGACCCGCCCGCTCACGCCCGGGACGGTGGTGGTCGAATCCACCTCGGGCAACCTCGGGCTCGGCCTCGCCCGGCTCCTGGCGCACCTCGACTGCCGGTTCATCGCCGTCCTCGACCCCAACACGCCCCGCGCGACGCGGCGGGCGCTCGCCGCGAGCGGTGCGGAACTGCACGACGTGGACCGGCCGGACGGCCGCGGCGGCTACCTGCTCACCCGCCTGCAAGCCGTACGCCGGCTGCTGGAGGAGAACCCCGGCTACCGGTGGACCGACCAGTACGACAACCCGGCCAACCCCCAGGTCCACCGGGAGACCACCGGCCCCGAGATCGCCCGGCAGGGCGGCCCCGAGCTGGACGCGGTCTACATCGCCGTCTCGACCGGCGGCACGCTGGCCGGCGTCGCCGCGCACCTGCACGGCCTGGGCCGGGGTGTGCGCGTCGTGGCCGTCGACGCGGAGGGCTCCCTCGCGACCGGCCCCGCCGCCGGCCCCCGCCTGATCAGCGGCATCGGCGCGAGCCGCCGGTCGCTCTTCCTCACCCCCGGCACGTACGACGACGCGCACCGGATCCCGGACGGCGAGGCGATCGCGCTCTGCCGCATGGTCCGTGCCGACACCGGGCTCGGGCTCGGCGGTTCGAGCGGCAGCGTCGTCGCCGCGTGCCTGCGCGACCTCGGCTCCCCCGGCCCGCCGCGGCACCCGCTGTGCCTGTGCGCCGACGCCGGCGACACGTACGCCGACACGCTCTACGACGCCGGCTGGCTCGCCCGCAACCGGCTCGCCGAGGCGACCGCCGAGGCCGAGGAGAAGCTGCGCGCCGAGGGCGTGCGATTCCACCTGGAGGGCCCGTGCCGGTGAACGCCGGCGAGCCCGCGTCGGCCGCGCCCGGCCCTCCGACGAACCCCCCGAAGGAGACCTCATGAGCAACGACCAGGTGACGGGCGCCCCACGGGAGCAGGCGGCGGAGCCCGGCGCGGCGGCGGGCGGCGGAGGCGGAGGCGAGCGCCGCCTCGTGATGAAGGCGCTCATCGCGATCAACGCGATGGTCGCGCTGATCACCAGCGTCATGATCGTCGCCGCCGACGGGTTCTCGCCGTCCGGCCTGCTGCTCGACGGCGTCAGCTCCCTGCACGAATGGGGCGAGATGAGCGGCCGGGCCGTGGACGGCGGCGAGTACTGGCGGCTGGTCACGACCATGTTCCTGCACTACGGCCTGCTGCACCTGCTGGCCAACATGGTGCTGCTGTGGCTCGCCGCCCGGAAGCTGGAGCCGGTCCTGGGCTCGGGCCGGTTCCTCGTGGTCTACCTGCTGTCCGGGCTCGGTTCCTCGACCGCGATCTACTACGCCGACCACTCCGTGCTCACCGCGGGCGCCTCCGGCGCCGTCTTCGGGCTGTTCACGGCGCTGCTCGTGGCGAGCCTGCGGCTGAAGCTGAACCTGTGGCTGCCGCTGATCCTGCTGGCGTTCGGCGTCGTCACCACCTTCGCGCTCCCCGGCATGTCGGTCGCGGCGCACGCGGGCGGCCTGCTGGTGGGGGCGGTCGTGGCCTGCGGGTACCTCCTCGCCCGCCGCGACGCGGTCAGGCTCGCCGTCCCGATCGCGACGGCCGTCGTCCTGCTGGTCCTGGTCGCGCTCCAGCCGGTGCTCGCCTGACCCCGGCCTCCGCCGGGACCGCTGCCCGGCCCCGGCGCGCCCGAGGCCCCGCCGTGAGGGCCTCCCGACCGGCCCCCTCCCGCCAGGAAGGACACGCATGAGCACGCTGCCCCAGAACCCCCCGATCTCCCAGGTCTCCTCGGTGCGCCGCCTCGCCGAGGTGGACATGCTCCGCGGCTTCGCCCTCTTCGGCATCCTCGTCGTCAACATCTTCTACATGGCCTCGCCGTACGGGACGTACGGGGTGCCGGACCCGCAGTTCGTCGGGCCGATCGACACGATCTCCCGGCTGGTGGACGACACGTTCTTCACCGAGAAGTTCTACCTGTTCTTCTCGTTCCTCTTCGGCTACTCGTTCATCACGCAGATGGAGGCGGCCGAGCGGGCCGGCGTCTCCGTGGTGAAACGGTCCCTGCGCCGCTTCGGCGCGCTCTTCCTGCTGGGCGCCTTCCACGCGATCGTGCTGTGGCGGGGCGACATCCTCACCGTCTACGCCGTGCTCGGCCTGATCCTGCTCGCCATGCGCAAGGTCGCCCCCCGCACCGCCGTCAAGGCGGCGATCATCGTGCTCACCGCCTTCGTCGTGATCTACCTGCTGCTCGCCGGGTTCGCCTGGTGGGCCGAGTCCGTCGGCAGGAACACCGCGGTCAACGTGTTCGACAACCCGCAGGAGATGATCGCCGGATATCGCGGCGGTCCGCTCGACGTCGTCAAGGAGAACCTCACGCTGCTTCCGGGGATGCTCAGCGGGCTCTGGTTCATGCAGGGCGGCAGCGCGCTGGCGATGTTCCTGCTCGGCTTCGCCGCGGGCCGGGAGCGCAAGCTGGAGAACCTCCCCGACCACTGGCTGACCAGGGCGCAGTGGGTCGGCTTCACGATCGGCGGCCTCGGCTCCCTCGCCGTCGCGCTCAGCCACCTCGCCCACGGCGCCGACAGCGGCGTGTACGTCTCCCTCGACCTGGCGGTGACGACCGTGGCGGCGCCGCTGCTGGTGGCGGCCTACGCGGCCACGCTGCTGCGGGTCATCCGCGCCCACCCGGCGGTCGGCAGGGCACTCGCCCCCGCGGGCCGGATCTCGGCGACCAACTACGTCGGCCAGTCCCTGGTGACGGCGCTGCTGTTCACCGGGTACGGCTTCGCGCTCTTCGGCAAGGTCTCGCCTCCGCTGCTGATCGGCATCGCGGCGGCGATCTTCGCCGTCCAGCTCGCGGTCAGCGCCTGGTGGACGCGCAACCACCGGTACGGCCCCGCCGAGTGGTGGCTGCGCTCGGTCACCTACGGCCGGACCCGCCGCCCGGCGACCGCCCGCGGATAGCCGACTGCGGCCGGAACACGGCGGCGGGGACCCCCTCCCCGGTATTGATTGGCCTCGCTGCGCTCGGCGGCTCGGGGCGCCTTGAGGCGATGTCTTCCCTCGTCGCTCGGAGTCGCTCGTTCCTCGCTCCCCACTCGCTCCTCAGTCCAGACACCGCCGCGCCCCTCGCGACCCGCCCGTGTGTTCGACGTCACCTGTCGGCCGGGTAATCTATGTCGGCCTCGCGGATTCACCCCCGACACCGACCCGGAGATCCACGTCGACCCGCGCCGACAGGCGAGGCGGACAGCCGCCTCCGGACGAACGCAGACGAACGAAGAGATCATGAGCGTCACCCACTCCGAAACGCCGCGGCGACTTACCACGCCGGACCCCGCCGTTTTGGCGGCCGTCCAGGCCGCCGTGCCGGGGATCACCCGCTCGCGGGTGAGCGACCGGCTGGGCATGGCCCACGACGCCTCGCACTACCTGCTCACCCCGCAGGCGATCCTGGTACCCGAAAGCGCCGAGCAGGTCGCCGCGATCATGCGGACCGGCCTGCCACTGACCTTCCGTTCCGGCGGCACCAGCCTGTCCGGCCAGGGCGTGAGCGAGCACCTGCTCGTCGACACCCGCCGCAACTTCCGCGGCATCGAGGTCCTCGACGACGGCGCCCGGGTCCGGGTGCAGCCCGGCGCCGTGCTGCGCCAGGTCAACGCCCGCCTCGCGGCCTACGGCCGCAAACTCGGGCCCGACCCGGCCAGCGAGTCGGCGTGCACGATCGGCGGCGTGGTCGCCAACAACTCCAGCGGCATGACGTGCGGCACCCACGCCAACACCTACCAAACCCTCGAATCGCTGACACTGGTGCTGCCCAGCGGCACCGTCATCGACACCGGCGCGCCCGATGCCGACGCGCGACTGCGCGCGCTCGAACCCGAGCTGGCCCGGGGCCTGGAGCGGCTACGCGACCGGGTCCGGGACGACGCGGAGTCGCTGCGCCGGATCAAGGCCCAGTTCTCCCTGAAGAACACCATGGGCTACGGACTCAACAGCTTCCTCGATCACGATTCGCCGGCGCAGATCCTCGCCCACCTCGTGGTCGGCAGTGAGGGGACCCTCGGCTTCGTCGCCGAGGCGGTCCTGCGGACGGTGCCGGCGAACCGGCTCGCCGCGACCGGCCTGCTGGTCTTCCCCACGCTGCGGGAGGCCATGGCCGCGATGCCCGAGATCGTCGCCGCCGGGCCTGCCGCGGTGGAACTGCTCGACGCCGAGTCGCTGCGGGCGGCCCAGACCGACCCGAAGGCCGACGACGTCCTGCGCACCCTGGATGTACGGTCGCACGCCGCTTTGCTGGTGGAGTGGCAGGAGTCGGACCCGGAGTTGCTCGCCGAGCGTGAGCGGGAGGCCGAGCGGGCCTTTGGCGGCCTGTCCCTGTCCGCGCCGGCCCGCCTGAGCAGGGACACCGGCGGCCGCGCCGCCCTGTGGCACATCCGTAAGGGCCTGTACGCCTCCGTCGCCGGGGCCCGCCCCAGCGGGACCACCGCGCTGTTGGAGGACGTGGCCGTCCCCGTGCCCGCCCTGGCCGACCTGTGTGACGAGCTGGCCGAGCTGTTCGCCCGGTACCACTACGAGCGCAGCGTCATCTTCGGGCACGCCAAGGACGGCAACCTGCACTTCATGCTCAACGAGCACTTCGGCACCGACCTGCAGCGTTACGCCGACTTCACCGAGGACATGGTGGAGGCCGTCCTGTCCCGTGGTGGCACGCTGAAGGCCGAGCACGGCACCGGCCGGGTGATGGCCCCGTTCGTGCGCCGCCAGTACGGCGATGAGCTGTTCGAGGTGATGCGTGAGGTCAAGCGGCTGTGCGACCCGGCCGGGACGCTGAACCCGGGTGTGCTGCTGACCGAGGACCCGCGCGCGCACCTGCGTGACCTCAAGCCGGTCGCGACGGTGGAGCCCGAGGTGGACCGGTGCGTGGAGTGCGGTTACTGCGAGCCGGTCTGCCCGAGCCGGGACCTGACCACGACCCCGCGTCAGCGGATCGTGCTGCGCCGCGAGCTGGCGGCGGCCGAGGCGGCCGGTGACCACGCGCTCGCCCGCCAGCTCAGCGAGGAGTACGGTTATGACGCGGTGGACACCTGCGCGGTGGACGGCATGTGCGCCACGGCCTGCCCGGTGTTCATCAACACCGGTGATCTGACCAAGCGGCTGCGCGCCGAGCGGCACGGCCGCGTGGCGCAGACCGCCTGGAAGAAGGCCGCCGATCACTGGGGCGCGGTCACGCGGGCGATGGACCTGGCCCTCGACGCGGCCGCGGTCGCGCCGCCCGCCCTGGCCGAGGGGGCCAGCCGGGCCGCCCGCGCTGCCGTCGGCGCGGACGCGGTGCCGCAGTGGAGCCGTGACCTGCCCCGCGGCGGGACGCCGCGTCGGCCGTCCCCGGTCTCGGAGGCGGACGCCGTCTATGTGCCGTCCTGCCTGAACACGCTGTTCGCGCCCGCGGACGGAGGCAGCGGCGTCATGGCCGCGCTGCACCGCCTCGCGGAGCGCGCCGGCCTGCGCCTGAGCGTCCCGGAGGACATCGCCGGCCTGTGCTGCGCCACGCCGTGGTCGTCGAAGGGCTTCACCGGAGGCTACGAGGCGATGCGCCGCCGGGTGCGAAAGGCGCTCGTGGCGGCCACCGACGGCGGCCGGATCCCGGTCGTCAGCGACGCCGCCTCCTGCACCGAGGGGTTCGAGCGGCTCGTCGCCGCGGCCTCGCCCGCCGTCCAGGTGCTCGACGCGGTGACCTTCGCGGCCGAGCGCATCCTGCCCCGGCTGCCCGCCGCCCGCCGCCTTCCCTCGCTGGCCCTGCATCCGACCTGCTCGTCGGTCCGGCTCGGCCTGGACGCCGCGATCACCCGCCTCGCCGAGGCGGTCGCGGAGCAGGTCGTGGTGCCCGACGGCTGGCAGTGCTGCGCCTTCGCCGGCGACCGTGGCCTGCTGCACCCGGAGCTGACCGCGTCGGCCACCCGCGCCGAAGCGGCGGCGGTGGCGGAGGGCGACTACGCGGCGCACGCCTCGGTCAACCGCACCTGCGAGATCGGGATGACCCGCGCCACTGGGAAGACCTACCACCACCTGCTCGACCTGCTGGACCAGGTCACCGCCTGACCCCAAGGTCACACTCCCGGACGCGCCTCGCTGGCCGCCGTCCGTGACGGGCGGCGCCTGCTCAAGGGACCCGGGTGAGGCGGACGAGGGCGCCGGCGTGGTCGGTGCCCGGCAGTTCGAGTGGGAGACCGTGGGCCGGCAGGACGGCTCCGTGGTGGATCGTCCCCGTGTCGTCGCGATAGCGGGCGTCCGAGTGGCTTCGAGGGCTGGATCTAGATCGTTCCGAACGGAGCCCCGGGAGCGCCCGCGTCCGTCAGCCGCCGGTCGAGGCGCCGGATCCACAGGGTGATGGCCACCGTCAGCGCACCCCAGGTGATGAGCCACAGGCCGAAGGTCCACGTGATGGCCACCAAGGTGATCCCGGGCCACAGAAGCAGGGCGAGCCCCATGAGAGCGGACAGGACCGCCAAGGCCGCCGCCCAGCCGCGCCCGCGCACGGACCGGTCGGTCAGCGCGATGACGAGCCCCACGATGCCGCTGATCAGCCAGAAGAGGCCGAAGAGGAGCGCCAGGATCGCGGCTGTGTGGAACGGGTCGCGCAGGACGAGCACGCCGACGACGAACGACAGCACGCCCAGCAGGGTGAAGAGGACGCGGCTGGCGCCGCTCACCTCGACCGCGACGACGGCCTGCGCTGTCCGGTACACGCCGTGGATGATCAGCTTCAGGCCGAAGAGGACGGCCACGACACCGATGGTGACGTTCGGCCACACCACGATGGCCACACCGAGCAGCACCGAGAGGATGCCGGCGGCCACTCCTATGCCCCAGACGCCCGTCGCCAGCCGTATGGTCAGCCGGTCGAACGCCGGTCCGCCGGCCGGTCCCGCCGCGCCCGGGGGTGTCGATGACGCCATGTGTTCCTCCTTGTCCGAGGGGCCCCGCCGCGGTCCGCCGGGCGGAGAGCGCCCGCGGAGCCCGTCCCCGGGGCCCGCTGTTTCAGCTGCCACGGTTGGCACGGCCTACGCCCCGCGGCCGCTCATTTTCCGGTCTCCGCTCACCGACGCTCCGGAAGCCCAGGTGGCGCGGACGCCGACGACCGGCAGCGGGCGCCCGTACGGGCCGGGCGACGCGGCTCACAGGATGAGCGCGATGAAGATCAGGCAGGCGAAGATGTTGATCAGCCAGCCGTGGGACTCCATCCACTCCCGGACCTTCGGCATGGCGCGTTCGGCGCGCCCGCGAAAGAGCAGGAGCCCCAGCAACGGCAGCGCCGCGACCGCCACCGTGGCCCCGATGAACGGCAGCACCGCGGCCGGCCCGGCACCGGTCTGCGCCAGGTTCGCCCCCACCGTCAGCATGACCAGAATGTCCGAGGGCATCAGCAGGATCACCAGGAAGCCGGTCGTGAACGCCTTCCACGGATCCGCCCCGAGGAGCTCCCTGAGCCACTTCGGCGGTTCCGCCGTGTCCCGCCGCACGTAGTTCTTCACCGCGACGGCGAGCAGCAGGGCGACGAGGCCGATCTGGACGGCGGTTCCGACCGATGATCCGGCACGGGAGGCCGGGGCCGGCGAGATCTCGCCGCCGATCAGCCCGAACAGGCCGCGGGCGATGGCGACGCCCACCGTCGTCGCGGCGGCGACGCCCACGAGGAACGCGAGCGAGCACGCGCGGGCGCGTTCGGCCGTCACCAGGATGATGGCGCACATGATCTGCGGTCCCATCATCATGGTGACGGCCAACGGGAGCACCTGGAGATTCACGGCTCTCCCCCTCCGCCGGGCCCGTCGGTCGTCTCCGCGCGCCGCTCACGTCCCCGGAGACGGGACGATCCCGTCGAACTCGATGAGCAGGTGCCTGGGTCCACGCAGCGCCGCGTTCTCCCGGTAGGGCGGCGGGTCGGCGACCAGCCGGGGGTTCTCCAGCCGGGAGGCGAGCGCGGACAGCGCGAGCTGCGTCTCCAGGCGGGCCAGCGGAGCGCCGAAGCAGAAGTGGATGCCGCCTCCGAAGCCGAGGTGTTCCTTGTCCGCCCGGTCGGGGTCGAACCGGTCCGGCTCGGGGAAGCGCCCGGGGTCGCGGTCGGCGGCGGCGAGCACGAGCGTGATCGTCGCTCCCTTGGGGATGGTGGTGCCGGCGATCTCGATGTCGTCCAGCGCGATGCGCTGGGGCAGCATCTGCACCGGCGGCTCGTAGCGCAGCAGCTCCTCGACCAGAGGGACGACGCGGCCGGGGTCGCGGCGCAGCCGGTCGAGCTCGGCGGGGTGGCGCAGCAAGGTCAGCATCCCGTTGGTGATGAGGTTGACGGTGGTCTCGTGACCGGCGACGAGCAACAAGGAGGCGGTGCTCAGCAGTTCGTCGCGCGACATGGCCCCTTCGGCGCCGTCGTCGGTGACCAGCGCGGACAGCAGGTCCCCGGACGGCTGCCGCAGGCGGGCCTCGGCCAGCTCGTTCAGGTACGCGCGCAGCTCCAGGCCGGCCTCCACGCGCCGCCGCTCCGCGGCTGCCCCGGCTCTCGGGTCGATCGCCTCGACCAGCGCCGAGGCCCACACGCGGAAGCGCGACTCGTCCTCGGTCGGCACGCCGAGCAGCCTGCAGATCGCCGTGACCGGCAGCGGGTAGGCGAAGTCGTCGACCACGTCCACCTGGGTCCGGCCCGCGAAGCCGTCGATGAGACCAACCACGATCTCGGAGAGCGCGCCCCGCAGGCCCTCGACGCGTCCGGGTGAGCGAGGCGGCCCGAAGTGCCGCATCGCCACGCGGCGGATCCGGTCGTGGTCCGGTGGATCACGACGGATGAAGGCGGGCGGCAGGCCGGGCAGGCTCTCCTCGCCCGCCGACCCGCCGCCGGCGACGTCTTCCTCGCGGATCGAGCTGATCCGCGGATCGTGCAGCAGCTCGACGATCTCGCGGTAGGTGCTGACCACGTAGCGGCCGTCGTCGCGCACGACCGGGGTCTCGCGCAGCTCGGCGTACAGCGGGTACGGATCGGCGCGGTTCGAGTAGTCCAGGATCCGCTTGAAGACGGACCTCTCGGCCATGGCGGCGCTCCTCGGCTTCGGGGCGGTCCAGATGTATACGGTGCAGCGCCGGCGCGGCGGTCACTGCGGGCGGCGCACCAGTGTGGCCCGCCGCTCGCTCGGGTCGTGGCCGGTCACCACGACGGTGGCGCCCTGGGCGACCCCGATGCGCGGCGGCACCTCCGCGGGCACCGGGAGCATCTCGGCGGGCCGGCCGACCATGGCGAAGTCCGGCGGGAACGGCGCGGCCCGCTCGATCATCCGCTGGTAGAACTCCAGCCACATGGCCTGGTCGAACGTGACGGCCGCGGTGACGCGCCCCCGGTACCCGTAGACCGCGACGAAGCGGCGCTCGGCGACCGAACCCTGCGCGATCACGACCTCGTCCGCGAACGTCGGCACCCCGACGGACTTGATGTTGATTCCGAACTGGTTGGACCAGAACACCGGCAGGGCCAGGTGCGCCCACCGCCGGGTCTGGTCGCTGACCATGTTGTGCGCCGCGATCTCCGCCTGGGCGACCGCGTTGCCCCAGTGCTCCAGGGCCAGGAACTGGAACTCGTACGCCGGATGCGGGAAGCGCGCGATGTCCCCGGCGGCGAAGATGTCGTCGGTCACCACCCCGTTGATGTCGAAGACGCGGCAGCCCGCGTCGCAGCCCACGCCCCAGACTCCGGCGGCCAGCCCCGCGTCCTCCAGCCATTCGACGTTGCGGACCGCGCCGAGGGCGACCACCGCCGTCTCCGCCTCCAGGGTGGTGCCGTCGGACAGGCGCGCGGCGCGCAGCCGCCCGTCCGCGTCGGCGTCGAGCCCCATGACGGTGGTGTCGCAGCGCAGGTCCACGCCGTGCTCCCGCTGGATCTCCGCCGCGATCCCGCCGATCACCTTGCCCAGCGCGCCGGCGAGCGGCGCCGCTCCCCGCTCGGCGACCGTCACCGGCCGGCCCAGCTCCCGGCAGACGGAGGCGACCTCCGACCCGGTGAATCCGGCGCCGATGACCAGCACCCGCCCGTTCCCGGTCTCGAGGCGCCGCCGCAGCCGGGTCGCGTCCTCGATCGTGCGCAGCACGCACACGCCGTCCAGCGCGGCCTCCGCCTCGTCGGGCCACGGCCGGGCACGCGCGCCGGTGGCGATCAGCAGGCGGTCGAACTCGACTTCCCGGCCGTCGGCGAGGCGCACCCGCTTGCCGGCCACGTCCAGGCCGGTCGCCCGCTGCCCCAGCAGCCATTCGGCGTCCAGGTCCCTCAGCCGGGGCAGCGTGGTGTGGTCCAGGGGCATCCGGCCGGTCAGCACCTGCTTGGACAGCGGCGGCCGGTCGTACGGCTCGTGCGACTCGTCCCCGATCAGGGTGAGCGAGCCGGTGAAGCCGTCCCTGCGCAGCACCGCGGCGGCCCGCACGCCGGCCAGCGACGCGCCCACGATGACGATCCGCCCGGAACGCCGGAACCCGTCCCCGGCGTCGGCGGCCGGATACGGGTACGGCCGGGGGCCCGGGACGTGCCCGGCGAGCCGGTCGACGTGGATCGCCTGGACCGGGCATGCCGCCTGCGCCCGCAGCACGTGCTCCCGCTGCTCGTCGCTCGGGTCGGGGTCGTAGAGCAGCGCCTCCTGCCCGGGCATCGCGAAGACGCCGGGCGCCGCGAAGACGCATTGCCCGTACCCCTGGCATCGGGTGAGATCGACGACGACGCGCATCGGGCACCTCCCTGCGCGCAGTGCAATCGGCGGCCGGCCACACGGCCGTGATCCGATTTACAGCGGTATGTCGAGAACCCAGCGGAAAGCCCGGGCACAGGACGCCCTTACCCCGGTCACGCGGGTCTATCCCCGCCGCGCGCCCCGCCGCTCGGGGACGGCCGAGGACGCGCGGACTCGGAAGTCGGCCGAGAACAGGTGGCCGGGGTCGCCCTCGCGGCCTTCGAGGCGGTCGACGAGCAGGTCCACCGCCGCTTGGGCGGTCTCGCCGGGCAGGAAGCTGAGCGTGCTGATCGGCGGGTCGGTGTAGCACGCCGCCGAGTCCTCCGTGGTGCAGACCAGCAGCAGGTCGCCGGGGACGGATCGGCCGAGCCTGCGGATCGTGTCCAGCAGGAGCGGCGGGCTGAGCTCGACCAGGGTGAACAGGGCGTCCGGCGGGGCCGGGGCGGCGAGCAGCTCGGTGACGGCCTGGAGCGTGTGCTCGACGCCGGGGGCGGGCAGGCAGGCGATCCGGGGCTCGCGTCCCCGCTCGGCGCACCACTCGTGGTACGCGCGGACGGACTGCTGGTGGAAGCAGGCCGTGGTCGCGCCGGCGACGACGGCGATCCGCTCGGCGCCCGCGGCCTCCAGGTGATCGAGGACCTGGCGTACGGCGGCGCCGTAGTCGAAGTCGACCCACCGGCCGGCCTCCCGCGTCTCGACCGGGACCTCCGCCAGGGCCCGGCGGTCGGCGACCACGGGGACGCCCGCGGCGAGGAAGTCCCGGACCATCGGGTCCCCCTCGACCGGGTCGATGACGAACACGCCGTCCAGCGGGATGTCCAGCCAGCAGTCGTCCGGCCCGTAGGTGGGCAGCAGGACGACGCCGTATCCGTGGGCGAGGGCCGCCTGGGTCGTCGCGGTGACGATCTGGGAGAAGTAGGCCAGGTCGGCGTAGACCCAGGGCGTCTCGACGTACTCGCGTGCCGCGAGGCCGAGCAGGCGGGTGTGCCCGGCGCGCAGCAGCCGTGCCGTGGCGTTCGGACGGTAGCCGAGGGCCCGGGCCACCTTCTGCACGTGCTCGCGCGTGGCCGCGGGGAGCCGCCCTGCCCCGTTCAGCGCGTCCGACACGGTCGTCTTGGAGACCCCGGCGGCGCGGGCCACGTCCACGAGGCGGACCCTCGGTGTGCGGTCTGACTGGCTCATGAGCGCGATCCTGTCATCCGGGCGGGCGCTCCGCCACCCGCCTGTATGCATTGCAGAATCGTTCCGCCGAACCCTTGTGCAGGAACGTTCCTTCACGAATACTCACAGCCACCTCTGCCGCACACCTGATCGTTGCGGCCCGTTCAGAAAGAGGTGGTCTGATGCGCACCTCCCGCTTCGCCGCCGCGACGACGCTGCTCGCACTCGCGGTCGCCGCCTGCGGCGGCGCCTCGCCCGCCGGCGAAGGTGGCGACTCCGCCGCATTCGAGATCACGAAGGACACCGCGCCGGCCAGGGGCGCCGTGGACACGGTGACCTGGTCGCTCTACGCCGAGCCGCAGTCCCTGGACTACGCGTACGCCTTCGACTACCACCCCAACACCGTGCTCGCCAACGTGTGCGAGCAGCTCATGCGGATCACTCCCGACCTGAAGGTGGAGCCCGGCCTGGCCGCCGCCGCGGCCAACCCCGACCCCAAGCGCTGGGTCTACACGATCCGCGACGGCGTGAAGTTCCACGACGGCTCCGCGCTCACCGCCGACGACGTCGTCGCCAGCATGCGCCGCCACATGGACCCCAAGGTCGGCTCGTACTGGGTCTCCGTCTACCAGAACGTCGACAAGATCGAGAAGACCGGGCCGATGGAGGTCACGGTCCATCTGAAGAAGCCCGACCAGCTCTTCAACGAGGAGATGGGCACCTCCGCCGGAACCATCGAGAGCGCCGCCTCACTGGCCAAGGAGGGCTACGGCACCCCGGACGTCGGAGTCGACTGCACCGGCCCCTTCTCGTTCGAGTCGTGGCAGAAGGGCCAGTCGATCACCTTCAAGAAGTTCGCCGACTACTGGGACAAGACGCTCGAACCCAAGGTGAACACGCTCAAGATGGTGTTCATCCCGGACCCCGCCGCCCGCGTCAACGCGCTGCTCGCCGGCGAGGTCGACGGCGGCTACCTGCTGCCGCCCCCCGGATTCGCCAAGCTCCGCACCGCCACCAACGGCGCGCTCTACTTCGGCCCCAACACGACGGCCGTGAGCCTGATCCCCACCGACCTCAAGGGCACGCTCGGTGACGTCAAGGTTCGCAGGGCGCTGTCCATGGCGCTCGACCGCGACGGGATCATCAAGGCCGCCGCGGGTGGAGCCGGCACACCGGCGAAGGCGCCGGGCGCCATCGGCGCCTGGGGAATCGCCCCTGACGCGGCCAAGGAGTACTACGCCGAGCTTCCGGCCCTCACCAGGGACGTCGCCGGGGCGAAGAAGCTGGTCGAGGAGGCCGGCGCCTCCGGCAAGAAGGTCGTGATCGCGACCAGCACGCTCTCGCCCGACATCAGCGTCATCGCCAACGCGGTGCAGTCGGCGGGTCAGGCCATCGGCCTGAAGGTCGAGCTGAAGGCGGTCGCCCCCGAGGCCTACACGGCGCTGTTCTCCGACCCGAAGGCCCGCGAGGGCATCGACCTGGTCATGACGATCTGGTACGACTCCACCCCCGACCCGCTGGAGTTCTACGGAATCCTGCGGACCGGGGACTTCTCCAACTACGGCGGCTACTCCAACCCCGAGTACGACGCCCTGGTCGACGAGGCCAACGCCCAGGCCGATCCCGCCGCACGCGCCGCGACGGTCGCCAAGCTGCAGGAGATCGCCGTTCGCGACGTCGTGTGGATCCCGCTGTACGAGCCGCCGCACACCATGTTCCTGAACAAGCGGCTCACCGGCGCGCCGACCAGCATCTCCCAGCTCGTCTACCCGTGGGCGGCTCGTCTGGGTTCGGCCGGTTGAGTCCGACCATGGCAGGCTTCCTCCTCCGCCGGATCGGCGGGATCGCCGTGACGTTGCTCGTCACATCGTTCCTGGTCTTCGGTTCGGTCCACCTCGCCCCCGGTGATCCGGCGTCCTTCCTCCTGGGAGGGCGCTCGGCGTCACCGGCCGCCGTCGCGGCCATCAAGGCGCAGTACCACCTCGACGACCCGTTCCTGGTCCAGTACACGAAGTGGATCGGCGGCGTCGTCACCGGCGACTTCGGCAAGTCCGCGACGTTCCGGCAGGACGTGGGCGGCCTGATCGCGGCCCGGCTGCCGACGACGCTGCTGCTCATCGGCTATGCCGGCGTGCTCATCCTGGTCGGCGGCCTGGCCTTCGGGGCGCTGGCCGCCCTGCGGCGGGGCGTCGTCGACCGGGCGGTCCTCGTCGGCACGGGCATCGCCACGGCCACCCCCTCGTTCGTCGCCGCGATCGGGCTGATCTCGCTGTTCTCCGTCCAGCTGGGCTGGTTCCCCGCCTTCGGCAACGGCGGCGGTTTCGGTGACCGGATCTACCATCTGACGCTCCCGGCGGCGGCGCTCGCCCTGACCTTCGTCGGCCTGCTGGCCCGGGTGACCCGTACGTCGATGCTGGAGGAGCTGGGACGCGAGCACGTCGAGGTGGCCCGCTCACGCGGGGTGCCCGGCTCGGACGTTGTACGGCGGCACGTGCTGCGCAACGCCCTCGGCCCGATCACCACCGTGACCGGAACGATCGTGGCCGGCCTGCTGGTCGCCACCTCGATCGTGGAGACCGCCTTCGGTCTCTCCGGGGTCGGCCAGTTGCTCGTCAGCTCCGTCACCGTCAAGGACTTCCCGGTCGTGCAGGCCGTCAGCCTGCTGGTGGTGCTGGCCTTCGTCACCGCCAACCTCGTCGTCGACCTGGTCCACCCGCTCATCGATCCCCGCCTGTCCCACGCGAAGGGAGGCGGAGCATGACCGCCGTGCCCCTCCAGCGGCGCAGATTGCTCGCGCCGCTGGCCCGCATCGCGGGAGGCGACAAACTGGTCACGGCCGCCCTCGCCGTGCTCGCCGTACTGATCGTCGCGGCGGTCTTCGCCCCGTGGATCGCGCCGCACGACCCCGACGCCGTGGACCTGTCCGCGACGTTGAGCGGCTCCACCCCCGAGCACCTGCTGGGCGCGGACCAGTCCGGCCGCGACGTCCTGTCCCGGCTGATCTTCGGCGCCCGTACGGGACTGCTCGGCCCGCTGGTGGTCGTGATCGTCTCGACGCTGCTCGGCATGTTGATCGGGGTGGCGGCGGCCTGGCACGGCGGGGTCGTCGACTCCGTGCTCTCGCGGGCCATGGAGCTCATCTTCTCCTTCCCCGCCCTGCTGCTGGCCATCATCCTGGTGGCCGTCTTCGGCGTCGGGCTGACCGCGCCGGTGATCGCGATGAGCGTCGCCTACGCCCCGTACGTCGGCCGGCTGGCCCGCAGCGTGGCCCTGCAGGAGAAGGCCCGCCCCTACATCCAGGCGTACAAGGTGCAGGGCTGGTCCGGCTGGGTGATCTGCGTGAAGCACCTGCTGCCCAACATCGCTCCGCTGATCCTCGCCCAGTCCGCGATCAACTTCGGGTACGCGCTCATGGACCTCGCGGCGCTCTCCTTCCTCGGCTTCGGTGTGCAGCCGCCCACCGCCGACTGGGGCGCGATGATCAACGAGGGCTCCCCGTCCCTGCTCCAGGGCGCGATGCTCCCCGCCCTCGCCCCCGGCGTCGCCATCGTGATCACGGTGGTCGCGTTCAGCATCGTCGGCGAGTCCATCGCCGACCGCGTCGCACGGCGGGAGCAGTGATGACCACCCGGCTACTGGAGATCGAGAACCTGACCGTGCGGCTCGCGGCCGGCAAGGCCGCGCGCCCCATCCTCGACGGGGTGTCCCTGCACGTCGAGCGCGGCGAGGCTGTGGGGCTCGTCGGCGAGTCCGGATCGGGCAAGTCCGTCACCTGCCGTTCGGTGCTGGGGCTGCTCCCCGAGGGCTCGCGGGCCTCGGGCGGCGTGCGGGTGGACGGAGAGGACATCCTCACGATGTCCTCCACCCGGCTTCGCGACCTGCGCCGCCGCGGCGTCTCGATGATCTTTCAGGATCCTCGGGCCTCCATCAACCCGATGCGCAGGATCGGCGACTTCGTCGCCGAGGGGATGCGGGCCGGCGGCGTGCCGCAGAAGGACGCTCTCAAACGGGCCGAGGAGTTGCTGGAGTCGGTCGGCATCCGTGAGCCGCGCGCGGCCCTGCGCAGGTACCCGCACGAGTTCTCCGGCGGCATGCTGCAGCGCGTGATGATCGCCGGCGCGCTCGCCGGAGGGCCCCGGCTGCTGCTGGCCGACGAGCCCACCACGGCGTTGGACGTCACCACCCAGGCCGAGGTCGTCTCGATCCTCACCGGGCTACGGGCCGAGCGCGACATGGGGATGCTCTTCGTCACCCATGACCTGGAGCTGGCCGCCGCGATCTGCGACCGCATCTACGTGATGTACGCGGGCCGGATCGTCGAGGCGCAGTCCACCGAAGGGCTCTTCAGCCGGCCGCGTCATCCGTACACCTCGGGGCTGCTGGCCGCGACCCCGCGTCTGGAGTCGGACCAGCCGCCGCACGGCGTCCCCGGGCGCCCGGTGTCACTGGCCGAGGCTCCGAGCGGATGCGCCTTCGCGGCCCGCTGCGCCCACGCCCGGCCCGGCTGCACCGAGCACGAACCCGGCCCACGGGAGATCGACGGCGCCCAGGTGGCCTGCCTGCGCGCGGAGGAGCTGATCCATGACTGAGTACGCGCTGGAGGTGGAGCACCTGCGCAAGACGTTCGGCGAGCACGTGGCCGTCGACGGTGTCTCCTTCGCGCTCCGGCCCGGCGGCTCCCTGGCCGTCGTCGGCGAGTCGGGATCGGGGAAGACGACGACCGCGCGGATGCTCGTCGGCCTGGAGCGACCGGACTCCGGCCGGATCCGCGTCGCCGGTCGGGACCGCTCGAACGCGGCCCGCGGCAGGGCGACCCGGCTGGCCCGCGCCCGCGAGATCCAGATGGTCTTCCAGGACCCCTACCTCTCGCTCGACCCGCGCGTCACCGTCGCCGCGTGCGTCGAGGAGCCGCTGCGCCTGCACTTCGCGATGACCCCGGCGGAACGGCGGGCCCGCCGCGACGAGCTGCTGGCGCGGGTCGGCCTCGGCGAGCGCGAGGCGGACGCGCTGCCCAGGCGGCTGTCCGGCGGCCAGCGCCAGCGGGTCGCCATCGCCCGCGCGCTGGCGACCGAGCCGAAGGTGCTGATCCTGGACGAGGCGACCGCCGCCCTCGACGTGTCCATCCAGGCCCAGATCCTCGACCTGCTGGCGGAGATCCGCCGCGACACCGGCGTCGGCTACCTGTTCGTCACGCACAACCTGGCGCTCGTCCGGCACGTAGCCGACGACATCCTCGTGCTCTACCAGGGACGCGTGGTCGAGTCGGGGCCGACCCGTGACGTGCTGACCGCCCCCGAGCATCCGTACACCCGCCTGTTGCTGCACTCCGTGCCGCGACCCGGGTGGGACCCCGCGGGGATCGCCGCCGACCGGCGCGCCCTCGCGACCGCGCTGCGGAAGACGCCGCCCGCCCCCGCCCCTGACCGGGCCTCCGAGAGAAGGAGTGTCACCCCATGACCGACCTCGCCTACCTGCCCGCGACCGAGGCCCTGCGGCTGTTCCGGTCCCGCGAGCTGTCCCCCGTCGAGCTGGTGACCGCCGTCATCGAGCGCGCCGAGGCCGTCGAACCCCAGGTCAACGCGCTCAGCGAGCGCACTTTCGAGGAGGCCCTCCTCCAGGCGAAGCAGGCCGAGCGCGCCTACCGCGACGGCTCGCCGCGCCCGCTGGAAGGGCTCCCCATCGCGGCCAAGGACGAGCAGCCGATCGCCGGCCGTCTCGCCACGGACGGCTCGCTCGCGTACGCCGACCACGTGGCCGAGGTGACCCACCCGATCATCGAGCGGATCGTGGCCGCCGGCGGCATCATTCATGCCCGCACGACGACGCCCGAGTTCTGCTGCGCGGCCTTCACGCACTCGAAGCTGTGGGGCGTCACCCGCAACCCGTGGAACCCCGACTACTCCCCCGGCGGCTCCTCGGGCGGCTCCGGCGCGGCGCTCGCCTCCGGTACGGCCACTCTCGCCACCGGCTCCGACATCGGCGGCTCGATCCGGATCCCCGCCGCCAACACCGGCACGGTCGGCTTCAAGCCGCCGTACGGCCGGGTGCCCGCGATGGCGCCGTTCAACCTGGACCACTACTGCCACGACGGGTCGATGGCCCGCACCGTCGCCGACTGCGCGCTGCTGCAGAACACCATCGTCGGCCCGCACCCGCATGACGTGGTCTCGCTCCGCCCGGCCGTGCACATCCCCGACCGGCTCGGCGACGTGACCGGGATGCGCATCGCGTACGCGCCGAACCTGGGCGACTGGGAGATCGAGCCGGAGGTCGCGGCCAACACCGAGGCCGTGGCCGACGCGCTGCGGGAGGCCGGGGCGATCGTCGAGGAGGTCGAGGTCGGGCTGCGCCGCGCCGACGTCTTCAGGGCCGTCTTCATCCATTTCGGCGCCATCTTCGGCCCCATGGTCACCCGGGTCGCGGCCGAGCACGGCGACCTGCTCAACCCCTACGCCCTCGCTTTCGCCGCCGACGCCGCGCGGGCGATGGAGGAGCCCGGCGCCTTCCTGACGGGGCTGGAGATGGAGGCGGCGATCTACCGGCCCATCGGCGAGCTGCTCGACCGCTACGACGCGCTGATCTGCCCGACCACAGGGGCGCCGGGCCTGCGCGCGGGCGAGGAGTACGTCGACACCAAGCTCAGCGTGAACGGCGTGGAGCTCGACAACTACCTGGAGTACTCGCTGACGCCGGTCTTCAACATCGCCAGCCGCTGCCCGGTGCTCAATGTCCCGTCGGGTCGCGCCTCCAACGGCGTGCCGACCGGCGTGCAGATCGTCGGCCGCGGCTACGACGACGCGACCGTCTTCCACGTCGGCGCGGCGGTCGAACGCGTCCGGCCCTGGGCGCACCGCCCCGAGTCGCTGTGATCCCTCCGCTCACGTCCCAAGGAGAAACCGCATGACCACCCCCGCCGACCTCGTCTTCCTCGGCGGCCCGGTGCACACGCTCGGACCGGTCCGCACCGCGGCCACGGCGGTCGCCGTCCGAGACGGCCGGATCGTCGCCGTCGGCGCGAACCCGGACGTCCGGCCGCTGATCGGCCGCGCCACCGAGGTCGTCGACCTGGCCGGACGCGCCCTGCTCCCCGGCTTCCAGGACGCCCACGTGCACCCCGTCCTGGCCGGCCTCACCATGATCCGGTGCGACCTGCACGACGCCCGTGACGCGGACGAGGCGGTCGCCGCCGTCCGCGCGTACGCCGAGGCGAACCCCGACGCCGAGTGGATCAGCGGAGGCGGCTGGTCCATGGAATGGTTCCCCGGCGGGACGCCGAGCAGGCATCTGCTGGACGCGGTGGTGCCGGACCGGCCCGTCCACCTGATCAACCGGGACGGCCACGGCGCCTGGGTCAACACGCGGGCGCTGGAGCTGAGCGGCGTCGACGCGGGCACGCCCGACCCGGCCGACGGGCGCATCGAGAGGGCGGCCGACGGCAGCCCGCAGGGCACGCTCCACGAAGGCGCGTCCCACCTGGTCGGTCGGCACGTCCCCGAACCGACCGCGGACATGATGCTGCGGGCGCTCCAGGCGGGCCAGCGGCGGCTGCACACGGCCGGCGTCACCGCCTGGCAGGACGCGATGGTCGATCCGAAAGTGCAGCGCGCCTACGTGGCCGCGGCCGAGTCCGGGCTGCTCACCGCGCGGGTGGTCGGCGCGCTCTGGTGGGACCGCGACAGGGGCGAGGAGCAGATCCCCGAACTGCTCGCGCGCCGAGGTGAGGCGGGCCGGTTCCGCGCCACCAGCGTGAAGATCATGCAGGACGGGGTGGCGGAGAACTTCACCGCCGCGATGACCTCCTCCTACCTCGACGGGTGCGGCTGCCGGACCGGCAACCGGGGGATCAGTTTCGTCGCCCCGGAGGCGCTGCGCGGGTACGTCACCCGCCTGGACGCCGAAGGCTTCCAGGTCCACGTGCACGCCGTCGGGGACCGGGCGGCCCGAGAGGCGCTGGACGCGTTCGAGGCGGCACGCGCGACCAACGGCGCGAACGACCACCGTCACCACATCGCCCACCTGCAGGTCGTGCACCCGGACGACGTGCCGCGGTTCGCCGCCCTCGGCGTCACCGCCAACATGCAGCCGCTGTGGGCGGCGCACGAGCCGCAGATGGACGAGCTGACCATCCCGTTCCTCGGCCCCGAGCGGGCGGCCTGGCAGTACCCGTTCGGGGATCTGGCCCGCGCCGGCGCCTCGCTCGCGGCCGGGAGCGACTGGCCGGTCAGCAGCCCTGATCCGCTCCTGGGCATCCACGTCGCCGTCAACCGGTGGCTCCCCGGCGAGCGCGCGGAGGCGTTCCTGCCGGAGCAGCGCCTCAGCCTGACGGCCGCCCTGGCCGCGTACACGATCGGCACGGCGCGGGTGAACCACCTGGACACTGGGACCGGCACCATCGAGAAGGGCAAGCTCGCCGACCTGGTCGTCACCGACCGCGACCCGTACGCGATCCCGGCCGGCGAGCTCGCCGAGACGTCGGTGCTGGCCACGTACGTCGAGGGCCGCCTCGTCCACACCGATCCGGCCTTCTGACGGTTTCCCGTGAAGACGCGCGGGCGAGGACGGCGCGACCTCGCCCGCGTCACGGCTCACGGCTGGACGGCTCGGCGGCGCTCTCCCGCACCGGGGCGAGCACGAGTACGAGGCGCGGCTGTGCGGCGGTTGGGCAGGGTCGCCGCTGCCGTGGTGCGGGCCAGTTCGGCGGTTTGAGCGCGGTCGGGGCTCGCCCGCCCAGATCCCAATGCGCCCGAGGGCGTGCTCGCGGGCTCTCACGGCTGCTGCTCCGTGGTGCGCCGGGTGGCCAGGAAGGCGGCGATCTGGGCAGCGCCAGTACGCTCCAGCCAGGTGCGCAGATCCATCGCCCCGGGGTGCATCCGGCGAGTGGCGGGGATGTCCGCGCGGTAGCCGCGTTCGTTGAGCCACTCGTAGGCGAACGCGAAGTCCTCGCTGAGGGCCCGGATCGCGTCGATCGGGATCTGGGCATACGGCAGCGGGTGTCCGAGCGCGCGCTCGATGGCCGCGGCGATCTGGACCGGCGTGAGCTCGTCCGCCGCCAGCGCGACCGCGCGGCCGATCCACTCCTCGGGCCGGGAGAACGCCAGCGCGGTGACGAAGCCGACATCGTCCACGGCCATGATCTGCTGAGGAACCTCGGGCGCGAGGGCGGTGGTCAATGCTCCGTCTTGCAGGGCGTATCCGCTCGTGAAGTTCTCCATGAAGGAGACCGGCCGCAGGATCGTCGCGGGTAAGCCGAGTCCGGCGATGTGCTGCTCGATCCGCCACTTGCTGATCAGGTTCCGCGGCAGCGTTTCGCTACCGTGACGGTCTGCGCCGGCAACCGAGGTGAAGACGAAATGCTCGACGCCGACGGCGTGTGCCGCCTCGGCAACGTTGATCCCCCAGCGGACCTCGTCGTCGGCGCTGAAGCCCGGCGCCGTGCCGGGAGAGCCGACGGTGGGCTGGACGCTGAACATGCCATAGGCACCGTGCGCTGCGGAGATCAAGGAAGCGACGTCCTCCATCTGCCCCCTCACGATGTGCGCGCCGATGCTCGCGAGCGCCTTGGCCGGCGCCCCGTCCGGATCACGCGTCAGCGCGCGCACCTGCCAACCGCTGCTCAGCAGGTGCTGTGTCACCGCCCGGCCCTGCAGACCGGTCGCCCCCACCACGACGATGGTCCTTGCTGTCGATTCCACGTCTCTCCTCGACCTCGTCCATGCCGACGAAGGCCGCATCCCCATAACTGGGGTGGCCCTCCGGTTACCGCTCGATACGATATGGAGGACCACCCCAGTTAGCAAGCCGTCAGGAGACCCCGTGCCCAAGGACGCAACCGCCCCGGCTCCGCGGCCCATGCGTGCCGACGCGCGCCGCAACTACAACCGCATCGTGGCCGCCGCCGAGACCGTCATCGCCGAACACGGCGCCGAGGCGTCCCTGGAGGAGATCGCCCGGCACGCCGGAGTCGGCTCGGCCACCCTCCACCGGCACTTCCCCACCCGGCAGGCCCTCCTGGAAGCCGTCTTCAAGAGCCGAGTGGAGGCCCTCTGCGCCAAGGCGCACGACCTGCTCTCCGACACCGACCCGGGAACCGCGCTCGTTACCTGGCTCCGCGCCGTCGGCGCACACGCTGTAGCCAACCGCGGCCTCGGGGCCTCACTGATGCGCGGGGCCCGCCACGGCGACCCAACCTTGGGAAACACCTGCCACACAATGATCGTCAGCGCCGGCGACGAACTCCTTGCGTGCGCCCGCCAAGCGAAGGCCGTACGCCCCGAGGCCACCATCAGCCAACTACTCAAACTCGTCAGCGCCATCGCCCTGGCCACCGAGGAGGAACCCGACGGCCCAACCCAGGCCGACCAACTGCTCAACCTCGCCCTCGACGGAGTACGCCTTCACCGAACGTCCCGGCCTCACGAGTGAGGCTCGACAAGAGCCCATGGTTGCCACGAAGAACTCGTTCCGGCAGAGCGCTGGTGATCCCAATCAATTCAGATGCGGATTGCCTACGGAGCCACGCCCATCCTCGGTCGCCCTTACTGCAAATTGATCGCAACTACTTTCTCTAGGCAGCAGGCTCCGGGCCCAGTAGGGTGATCGCGTGATCAGTGACGTGACGGTGTTCCCGGCCTCTCTGAACGACGGGGATGTGGTGGGCGAGATCCACGCGGAGTCGTGGAAGTCGGCCTACGCAGGCTTCTTCTCTCCGGAGTTCTTCGCAGAGGCGGTGCGGCAGCGCCGTCACAAATGGCATGACGTGCTCGCCGACAGCAAGGGGACGATCATGCTAGCCGCCCTGAACGGGCGACCATTGGCCTTCTCCTACTTCGGATCCTCGGCCGAGCGGCCGGAGGCGGCGGAGATCTTCGGCTTCTACGGCCACCCGGACGGCTGGGGAAGCGGTGTCGCGCGCGTCCTGATGACCGCTTCCCTGCAGAGGATGCGCGAGGACGGCGCCAGGCGGGTCCATCTGTGGACGCTACGGGACACGCCTCAGTCCCGCCGCTTCTATGTCAAGTGCGGCTTCACGGAGTCAGGCGTGGTCCGCGACCACGACTACGGCGACGGCAACCCGATCGAGCAGGTCGAGTACGAGCTGATCCTCCGCTGACAGCTCCAGCGTTTCCCCTTCTCGGTCGCCCCGAAGCGGCCCGTTTCCTTACCGCCCGCACGCTTGCGCTTTCACGTCGAAATTTCCGGCCGAATTCAGCCATTCGTATGGCGGTGCCCGATTCCCCGAATGCGTACGCGGGAACCACGACGCGACGCCGTGGGGGGAATACCTGGGGCGCGAGCGGTAGACCGACCGCGCACCGGGGACGCGACTCGCCCTCGGCAAGGGACTCCCTACTAGCCCTCGACCGGCCCGCAATCGCCGCCGAATCAACACGGCGTATAATTTGAATTAAAGAAATATACCCCCGCCGAAAACCACTCCCCCGCCGAAAACGGCCGGGACGTCGAAAACGAAGGGGGTGCCGGCGAAGAAAGCACGCCGCATGCCGTCCGGGAAAAGGTCGGAGAAACCATGAGGAGATACAAGGTCAGAACATTGATAACGCTGCTGCGTACGGAGGAGGGGGGACTGAAACACGAATTACCCAGCCCCACGCAGTCACTGGTGGTCCACGTACGCCGCCGCGAAGGGACCAAGATCCGTAGCCGCCTGTTCGAAACGGCGATCACGACCGACGACGACGAGCCGTTGATCCCCGGCGACAAGGATCGCTTGGTCACCATCCTCGTGACGGACGACAAGGCGAGCGAATATCTCCAGCCGGGTCAGCGATTCGACCTCTGGCCCGAACATGATCTGGGAGCCGGGTTCGGGAAGAACGTCGGGACGGGCATCGTCTCCCGGCGCGTGTTCGTCTGATCCGCGGAGTCTCGTATCCACGAATCATGCCCGACGGCGCCGGGCCGGCCGAAGAAGGGGTGGACAGCGTGAGCAGTGGGCACCGGGTGGTCCCGCACACAGCCGGCATCGCGCTGGAGGCGTGGGCGGACGGCCGGGAGGAGTGCCTGGCCGAAGCGGCACGGGCAATGGTGGAGACCTTCGCCGATGTCGGTGACGCGGTGCCGGACCGCTGCGACACCATCGCCCTGGCCGAGGAGACCGACGAAGAGCTTCTCATCGCACTGCTGGACGAGGTCGTCCGCGAGGTTGAGAGGTCCGGCCGGGTGGCGGTGGACGTGTCGATCGACGAGCGGACGGGCGCCACCGAGGGGCAGGTCGAGATGCGGCTGGCGACCGTCCCGATGGAGAGGGTCGTCCGAGCCGGCGCGTCACCCGCGCCGATCAGCAGCGAGGGCCTGCGGTTCGGCCGCGAGGCCGGGATGTGGCACGCCCACGTCGTGATCGGCCTCTGATCGCGGAAGCCGTTCCGTCTGCTCCGGGGAGGCGGACGGCGGCGATCGTCGCGATCGGAGACGCGGCGGTGACCGCGAGGGCGTCGCGGCAGTGGTCAGAAGAGCACTCTGGCGCGGAGGCGGCGCAGCATCCGGGCATCCTCGAAGCCGACCTCTCTGGCCGCGGTTTCCACCGTCATGCCACGGCTGACCAGGTGCTCCGCGCGTTCCAGCCGTAGCGTCTGCTGGTAGCGCAGCGGGGTGAGCCCACCGGCGGCGCGGGTGAACAGCCGGGTCAGGGTGCGTTCACTCACGCCGGCGGAGGCGGCCAGGTAGGCGAGCGGCAGCGGCTCGGTGTACCGCGCGTCGATGAGGTCCTGTACGCGGTGGACGGTGTCGTCCAGGTGGGAGCGGTGCCGCAGCATGGCACTGGCCTGCGGCTCGTGGCCGTTGCGGCGGGCGTAGACGACCATGGCCCTCGCCACCTGGGCGGCGAGGGCCGGGCCATGCCTGACGGCCAGCAGGTGTAGCGCCAGGTCGATGCCGCTCGCGATGCCCGCCGAGGTCACCACCCCGTCGTCGGCGGTGAACAGCACGTCCCGCATCACGATCGCCCGGGGATGCCGGGCCGCCAACTCGTCCTGGAGTTCGTGGTGCGTGGTGCACCGGCGCCCGTCCAGCAGCCCCGCCTGGCCCAGCGCCTCCGCCCCGGCGCAGACGCTGGCGACGGTGCCGCCGACGGCGTGGTGCGCCCGCAACCGCTCCAGCGCGGCCGGACTCAGTTCCGGCCCGCCACGGAGTGTGGGCGCCCGCCAGCCCGGCACCACGACCAGATCGTCGGGGCCCGGCTCCGGCCACTCGGTGTCCGCGATCAGCGGCAGGCCCTGCGCGCTGGGCACCTGCTCCTGCTCGGCGACATAACTGAGCAGGTAGGGCTGCCCGAAGTCCGCCGCCGTACCGAAGGCCTGGGCCGGCCCGGCCAGGTCGAGCAGGTGGACACCGGGCAGCAGGACGAAGACGACACGGCTCACGCGTCGGATGCTCCCAGCTCCGCCTCCAGTTCGGCCACCGTGGCGATCCGGGCGAACCGGTCGCGGAGGACCGCCTCCGTACGCTCGATGATCGCGTCGGCGCCGAGGTCACCGATCGGGTTCGTCGTGGTGGCGTCGGTGACGAAGACCATCCGGTAGCCGAGGTCGCTGCCCACACGGGTGGTGGTCTCCACACACTGCTCCGTGCGGATCCCGCAGACCAGCAGTTCGCGTACGCCCGCCCCGGTCAGCAGCTGTTGCAGGTTGGTGGTGGTGAAGGCGTTGTGGGAGGTCTTGCGCAGCACCGGCTCGCCGGGCCGCGGCCGCTCCAGCTCGTCGAGCAGGCGCACGTGCCCCAGGGCCGGGTCGAACACGTCCCCGCTGCCGGGTTCCACGTGCAGCACCCAGACCACCAGGTCGCCGTTGGCGCGGGCGAGGCGGACCAGCCGGTTGACCGGATCCGCGATCTTGGGGTTGGCGATCTGCTCCCACAGCGGGCGGGCACGGAAGGACTCCTGGACATCGATCACGATCAGCGCTCGGTTCATGTCCCTCATTCTGACCAGGGACGATACCGGAACGGCAGGCCCGATCTGGCCCCGTACCGGAACGATCCGGTCATCGGCGCCCCCGGCCCACACCATAGGGCGGCGTTCCGGGAAGGGACCAGGAAAACCGGAGCTCCTCATAGCGGGGCGCTTTTCCGGCTGGGGCGCGGGGCTTCCCAGATAGGACGTCCCGCGCTCGGGCTCACCAGATCGCGTGGAAGTGGTGGACCGGGCCGCGGCCGTGGCCGACGCCCAGAGTGTCGGCGGCGCGCAGCGCGCCGGTCAGGTACTCCTTGGCCGCGCGGACGGCGGCGAGCCAGTCCGCATGACGCGGCCGCAGCGCCGCGATCGCCGAGGACAGGGTGCAGCCGGTGCCGTGGGTGTTGCGGGTCGCGACGCGCGGCGCGGAGATCTCGATCACGCCGTCCCCCTCGCTGAAGACGTCCACGCAGACGTCGCCGTCGAGATGACCGCCCTTGAGCAGCACCCGCCGCGCCCCCAGCGCGTGCAGCCGCTTGACCTGCTCGCGCATCTCCTCGACGCCGGCCGCCTGGGGCTCGTCCAGCAGATCCGCCGCCTCGGGCAGGTTCGGCGTGATCAGGTCGACCCGGGGCAGGAGCTCCTCGCGCAGCGCGGCCACCGCGTCCTGTGCCAGCAGCCGGTCGCCGCTCTTGGCCACCATCACCGGGTCGAGCACCACGTACGGAGGCGAGAACCGGTCCAGCGCCGCCGCCACCGCCCGGACGACCGCGGCCTCCCCCAGCATGCCGATCTTCACCGCGTCCGCCGGGACGTCGGTCAGCAGAGTGTCCAACTGGGAGTCGACGAACGCGGCGGGCACCTCGAGGATCTCGCGTACGCCGGTGGTCGTCTGCGCGACCAGGCCGGTGACCACCGCCATGCCGTAGCCGCCGAGCGCGGAGAAGGTCTTCAGGTCGGCCTGGATACCCGCGCCGCCGCTGGGGTCGGTACCTGCGATCGACAACACCTTGGGGATGGCAGTCAACGATGACGTCCCTTCGCTAGTGCGAACTAGATCAGGTTCGACGGGTGTGATCTCAGCCCGATCCCCGGGCACCCCGCGTCGCGAGCAACCGTAACAGAGCGCCGAGCGGGGTCGATCTTCGCCCCTGACGCCGCGGGCGCGGTGGATCGGCCGCCCGCCCATCCCCCGGCAAGCGAGGCGCGGAACCCCGCCGCCGGGACGGCCGGGGCCCGTAGCGGCGGTGCGTCAGAGCCGGGAGCCCGCCGCGATCTCAGCCCTCCATCGGCGGACGGCCCTGCTGGAGCGCAGGTGGACGACGGTGAGATCGGGATGCCGGACCACGCGCTCGGCCGTCTCGCGTCTCCTGCGTTCGTACTGTGACCAGGACCAGCGGATGGGATGTCCGGGGTCCAGCCAGTCGCTGAAGCCCTCGCGGTTGCCGTTCCACAGCTCGCGCCGCGTCACCGCCCGGACGATCGAGCGCCACACGACGCGCCGCGTCACCGTGAGCCGGGGCAGGTCAAGCCAGACGACCGTGTCCGCCCGCTGCCACAGCAGATCCCCCAGGTCGTTGTGGTACTGGTCCTCGGTGACCCAGCGCGGTCCCGCCGAGAACGCCTCCACGTCGGACCGGAACTCCGGCCGCTTGCGCCAGCCCGGTCCGTGGTGCAGGGCGTCGAGCTCGTACTGGGGCGACTCCAGCGTCGCGGACAGCGCCGCGGCCAACGTCGTCTTCCCAGATCCGGAGATGCCGGAGATCAACACCCTGTCCATGGCACCTAATCTGGCCTATCCCGCCGCGGCAGGTCCAATCGCCGCCGCCCGCCCCGGGCTGAGGCGGGGTATCGGCCCGCCGGGCCGGCTACGCCCGGGCCGTCTCGGCGGACAGCGCCGCCGCGACCTTGGCGGCGAGCGCCACATTGCCGCGGTAGACGTCCACGTTGACCTCCAGGCTCCGCCCGCCCGTGTCCCGCTGGATGAAGTCGAGCAGGAACGGCGTCGCGGCGTTGCCGCCGATCCCCTGCCTGTCGGCCTCCGCCCAGGCGCGTCGCAGCACGTCGTCGAGCACCTCCGGCGGCAGCTGCCGCGACTCGTCGACGGGGTTGGCGAGCAGGACCGCCTGCCGCAGCCCCAGCTCGTCCCGGGCAGAGATGATCTTCGCGGCCTCCTCGGGAGAGTTCACCGAGTAGTGCAGCTCGTATCCGGAGTCGGAGACGTAGAAGCCGGGGTAGCGGCGGGTCCCGTACCCGATGACGGGGATGTTCAGCGTCTCGAACCGCTCCAGGGTCGCCCCGATGTCGAGGATCGACTTCACACCCGCGCTGATGATCGTGATGGGGGTCACGGCCAGCGTGGTCAGGTCCGCCGACTCGTCGAACGTCTCCGACGCCCCCCGGTGCACGCCGCCGAGCCCGCCGGTCGCGAAGACCCGCACGCCGACCCGGTCCGCCAGGTACGCGGTCGCCGCGACGGTCGTCCCGCCGTGCCGTCCGAGCCCGGCGACGACCGGCAGGTCGCGCAGGCTCACCTTGTCGATGTCGTCGGTCTCCGACAGCGTCGCGATCTGCTCGGCGGTCAGCCCGACCGTGGGGACGCCCGCGAAGACGCCGATCGTCGCGGGGACGCCGCCCTCCGCCCGGATCCGCTCCTCCGCCTCCAGGGCGACCGCCAGGTTCCGGGGCCGAGGCAGCCCGTGGGTGAAGATCGTGGATTCGAGCGCGACGACGGGCGCGCCGGCCTCCAGCGCGCGGGTGACGTCGTCGGAGACGTGGATCGCAAGACGTGACATACGTTCAGACCTTCTTCGAGCAGACCTTCTTCGAGCCGCCCACGAAGCGTCACGTGAGCATGGGCTTCCCAGGCTAGAGAGGCATTCGGTCAAGAACCAGAATGAAAAACGCGGTCTGCGATAGCTTCACGCTATGAAGTTCACCCTCCGGCAGGTCGAGGTCTTCCTGGCCGTCGCCGACTGCCTCCACTTCGGCCGCGCCGCGGAGAAGCTGCACATCTCGCAGCCCACGGTGAGCCAGGAGGTCGCCCGCCTGGAACGGGCCGTCGGCCTCGCCCTCCTCGACCGCAGCCGCCGTACGGTCGCGCTGACCCCGGCGGGCAGGGTCATGGCGTCCGAGGGCCGCCTGCTCCTCGACCAGGCGGGCTCCCTCATCGGGAAGGTCCTGCTCCACGAGGACTCGAGGATGAACACCGCCCGCCTCGTCGCGTCGCCGAGCGTGGTGAACCGCCTGCTTCCCGCCGTCATCAGCCAGGCGGAGACCGACCTTCCCACCCTGAAGATCGATGACATGTCCGTCGAGACCGGCGCCGTCTCCTCGACGCTCGCCGCGGAGCTGGCCGACATCGGCCTGGGGCGCTTCCTCGACGACCTGCCCGGCTTCCGCACGGAGACGATCGCCGACGAGCCGGTCCACGTCGCGATCAGCCGCGCCCATCCGGCCGCCGGGCTGCCCGCCGTGGCCCTGCGCGACCTTCAGGACGTGCCGCTGCTCCTGTGGCCGAGGGAGCAGCATCCGAGGTACTACGACTTCATCCTGGCGATGTGCGCCGATCGGGGGCTCGAACCGCACGTGCTCATGAGCCCGCCGAGGATCGTCGGCTCCCGCCTCTACCTGCTGTCGCAGGGGCGGGCGTTCTCGCTCGTGCCGGGCTCGACGACCGGCCACCTGTCCGGGGACGTCGTCGCCGTCCCCCTTCAGGAGCGGGCGACGCTTCCCCTGGAGATGCAGTGGCGGTCGGACGACCGGCGACCGCCGCTCCTCGCGCTGCGCGATCTCATCCGCACGAAGGGGGCGGAGCTGGCGGACCGTACGGGGGTCGGCGAGGCGGCTCCCTGACGACGAATCCCGGACCTGCCCTCGGCGACAAAACTTGAGTAGGATTCAAATTCCATCGGCCCGCCGGCCGGTGTCTTCGTGAGGCCGCGCCGCCCCCTATCCGATCCGGAGGAAGACGTGAGACTGACGCCCACAGAGCGGGATCGGCTGCTGCTGTTCACAGCGGCCGAGCTGGCCCGCTCCCGGCGGGCCAGGGGCTTGCGGCTCAACGTGCCCGAGGCGACCGCGCTGATCGCGGACACCGTGTGCGAGGCGGCCCGCGCGGGCGCGCGGTTGGCGGACGCGATCGAGGCGGGCCGCGGTCTCCTCGGCCCAGACGACGTGCTGCCCGGCGTGCCCGACATCGTGACCGAGATCCAGGTCGAGGCCGTCTTCGACGACGGCACCCGGCTCGCCGTCGTCACCGACCCGTTCGGCGGCGGCTCGCTCGGCGACGACGCCCCCGGCGCGGTCCTGGCCGCCGAGCCCCCGGCCGGCGAGGAGGAGCCGGTGGAAACCGTCGAGATCGAGGTGGTCAACACCGCCACCGTCCCGATCAGCGTGACCTCGCACTTCCACTTCTTCGAGGTCAACCCGCTGCTGCGGTTCGACCGCGCCGCCGCCTACGGCCGCCGGCTGGCCGTCCCCGCGGGCTCCACGATCCGGTTCGACCCCGGCGCCCGCCGTACGGTTCCGCTGGTCCCCATCGGCGGCGCGCGGGTGGCGATCGGCTTCGCGGGCCTGGTGGACGGCCCGCTGGACGCGCCCGGCGCGTTCGAGACCGCGATGGAGCGGGCGCGGGCCTGCGGATATCTGGGGGCGTGATGAGTCTGTACGGCTACCGCAAGGGCGACCGGGTACGGCTGGGCGACTCGGGACTGGTCGTCGAGGTCGAGCACGACTCGCAGAAGCGGGGCGAGGAGTTCCTGGCCGGGTTCGGCAAGACCGCCAGGGACGGGCTGCACCTGAAGGCCGCCTCCGTACGCGACACCTGCGACCTGGTGATCAGCAACGTGCTGATCCTGGACCCGGTCCTGGGCGTGCGCAGCGCCTCGATCGGCGTGCGCGAGGGCCGGATCCACGCGATCGGCCGCGCCGGCAACCCCGACACGCTCGACGGCGTGGACGTGGTGGTGGGCACCGGCACCACGATCGTGTCGGGCGAGGGCCTGATCGCGACGGCCGGCGCGATCGACACCCACGTCCACCTGCTCTCGCCGCGGATCATGGAGGCGTCGCTGGCCTCCGGCGTGACGACGATCATCGGCCAGGAGTTCGGCCCGGTGTGGGGCGTCGGGGTGAACTCGCCCTGGGCGCTGCGGCACGCGTTCAACGCCTTCGACGCCTGGCCGGTCAACATCGGCTTCCTGGCCCGCGGCTCGTCCTCCCACTCCGCGCCTCTCGTCGAGGCCCTGGTCGAGGGCGGCGCGTCCGGCTTCAAGGTGCACGAGGACATGGGCGCGCACACCCGCGCCCTGGACACCGCCCTGACCGTCGCCGAGGAGTACGACGTCCAGGTGGCGCTGCACACGGACGGGCTGAACGAATGCCTGTCCGTGGAGGACACCCTGTCCGTGCTCTCCGGGAGGACGATCCACGCGTTCCACATCGAGGGCTGCGGCGGCGGGCACGTGCCCAACGTGCTCAAGCTGGCCGGGGTGCCGAACGTGATCGGCTCCTCCACCAACCCGACGCTGCCGTTCGGCCGCGACGCCCTCGCCGAGCACCACGGCATGATCGTCTCGGTGCACGATCTCAAGCTCGACCTGCCCGGCGACGCGGCGCTCGCCAGGGACCGGATCAGGGCGGGGACCATGGGCGCCGAAGACGTCCTGCACGACCTGGGCGTCATCGGCATCACCTCCTCCGACGCGCAGGGCATGGGCCGGGCCGGGGAGACCGTCAGGCGCACGTTCGCCATGGCCGGCAAGATGAAGGCCGAGCGCGGCGCCCCCGACCGGCACGACAACGAGCGCGTGCTGCGCTACCTGGCCAAGCTGACGGTCAACCCCGCCATCGCGCACGGCCTGTCCCACGAGGTCGGCACGCTCGAGGTGGGCAAGCTCGCCGACATCGTGCTCTGGCGCCCGGCCTACTTCGGGGCCAAGCCGCAGCTCGTCCTGAAGGCGGGCTTCCCCGCGTACGGCGTGACCGGCGACCCGAACGCCTCCACCGACGTCTGCGAGCCGCTGGTGCTCGGCCCGCAGTTCGGCGCGCACGGCGCGACCGCCGCCGACCTCTCGGTCGCCTTCGTCGCGCAGGCCGCCGCGTCCGGCGACCGCATGCCCACCCGCAGGCGCCGGGTCGGGGTGCGCGGCACCCGCGGCATCGGCCCCGCCTCGATGGTGCACAACGCCCGCCTGGGCCGCGTGGACGTCGATCCGCACGGCCGCGTCTCCCTGGACGGCGAGCCGGTCGAGTCCGGCCCCGCCGACTCCGTTTCCCTGAACCGTCTCTACTTCCTCTGAGGAGCGATCCCCGTGTTCATGCCGCCGGAATGGCACCCGCACAGTCGTACCTGGATGTCGTGGCCCGTCGGCTACGCCCTGGACCGGCCGGAGGCGTCGTACCGGGCGTGGTCTGCGGTCGCCAACGCGATCGTGCGCCACGAGCCCGTCACGATGCTGGTCGACCCGTCCGAGCGGGCGTCCGCGGCCGCCTGGCTCGACCCGCGGGTCGAGGTGATCGAGCAGCCGCTCGACGACTGCTGGATGCGCGACAACGGCCCCACCTTCGTGTTCGACGGCGGGCGGCTCAAGGGGATCGACTGGACCTTCAACGGCTGGGGCTGGGCCCCGCACGAGAAGGACGACCTGGTCGCCGCGTCCATCCTCGACCGGGTGGGCGTGCCGCGCCATCGCACCGCGATGGTCGGCGAGGGCGGCGGCATCCACGTGGACGGCGAGGGCACGGTCATCGTCACCGAGACCGTCCAGCTCGACCCCCGCCGCAACCCGGGCTGGACGAAGGCGGACGCCGAGGCCGAGCTGCGCGCCCTGCTGGGCGTCGAGAAGGTGATCTGGCTCCCCCGCGGCCTGACCGCCGATTACGGCGGCTACGGCACGAACGGCCACGTGGACCTGCTGGCCTCGTTCGTACGGCCCGGCCTGGTGCTCTGCCACGTGCAGCCCGACCCGGCGCACCCCGACCACGAGGTCACCCGGGAGAACCTCGCGATCCTGCATGCCGCCACGGACGCCAAGGGCCGCCCTCTTGAGGTGATCGAGCTGCCCGCCCCCACCGTCCTGGAGGCGGACGGCAAGCTCGTCGACTACTCGTACATCAACCACTACCTCGCCAACGGCCTGGCCCTGCTCTGCTCCTTCGACGACCCGAGGGACGCCGAGACCGCCGACCTCTTCGCGAAGCTCTTCCCCGACCGCGCGATCGCGTCGGTCGACGCCCGCGACATCTTCGCGCTCGGCGGCGGCATCCACTGCATCACCCAGCAGCAGCCCGCGACCTGACCCGCACGCCCCGGCCGGTTTCCCACCCCGAAACCGGCCGGGAAGCACCACCCGCGCGGCGTCGGCCTCCGTAGGACCCGGTTCGTACAGGCGCGGGCTAGCGTGCGGGGGCCGCGAGGTGGGCGAACTCGGGGTGATGCCAGGGGAGCCGGACCGGCTCCGTCGGGATCTCACCGGCGTAGAGGCGCTCCAGCACGCCCGCCAGCCCCCAGGGGACGACGTTCTCCGTCGTGGCCCGGATCTCCGTGAACGGCCACCATCGGTGCCCGGTGATGTACGTGCGCTCGTGGCGTTCGAGACCCGCCGAGTCCAGGTCGAAGGCGGGCGCCCGGAGGAAGAAGAACGACTCCACGGAGAACCGGATCCGGCCGTCCCACTCCGCCCTCCAGTGGCCGGAGGTGGTGGCGACGACGGGCCCCAGGTCCTCCGGCGCGACCCGGTGGCCGGTCTCCTCGCGCAGCTCACGCGCCGCCGCCACGTTGAGCGGCTCCCCCTTGGCGATGCCGCCACCGGGGGTGAACCAGATGGCCTCCACGCTGCTGAAGAGCAGGAGCCGGTCGTCGTCGTCCGCGAGAAGAACCCGCGCGGTCGGGCGCTTGATGAAACGAGGCATGATCGGAGCCTAAACGGACCACTTTCGCGGGTGACGCGGCTCACCCTCGCCCCTGCCGGGCCGCGTGATGTTCCGTGATGCCAACCAGTGGGATACCCGGACAACGTGAAGGAGAGCATGGATTTGGACGCCAGGGCACGAGACGCGGCATATCAGGGCAGTGCGCCGGAAGAAGCGGGGACGGCAGGCGGCGTACGGCACTTCGGGGACAGGGTCCGGGGGTGCCTACTGGGCGGAGCGATCGGCGACGCGCTCGGCGCGCCCGTGGAGTTCGACTCGATCGCCGCGATCCGCCACGTCCACGGCGCGGCCGGGGTGACCGATCTCGTGCACGACCGGCGTGGCGCCCGCGGCCTGATCACCGACGACACCCAGATGACGCTCTTCACCGTGGAGGGGCTCATCCGCGCCCGGAGCCGGGACGTCGGCGGCGCGGAGGTGGCCGTCATCCGCAACGCCTACCTGCGCTGGCTCGACACGCAGGACCACCGGCTGCCGCCGCCGGCCGACGGCCTCGTCCGCACCGGCCGGCTTCGTGAGGAGGCGTGGCTGTACTCGCGCCGCGCTCCCGGAAACGCCTGCCTGTCCGGACTGCGCTCGGAACTCGGCCCGCTCGCGGCTCCCGGGATGCCCGGACCGGTCAACCCGGGGTCCAAGGGGTGCGGCACGGTGATGCGGTCCGCGCCGTTCGGGCTGGCCGCCGCCGATGCGCGCCGCGCCTTCCGGCTCGCCGCCGAGTGCGCCCAGATCACCCACGGGCACCCCACCGGCTATCTCGCCGCCGGGGCCTGCGCGGCACTCGTCTTCTTCCTCGTACGGGACACGCCGCTGGAGCGGGCCGTCGACAGCACCCTCGACCTGCTCGGCACACACCCCGGCCACGGGGAGACCACCGCCGCGCTCCGGGCCGCGGTCGCCCTGGCGGCGAAGGGGGACCCGTCGCCCGAGGCGGTCGAGTCCCTCGGCGGCGCGTGGATCGCGGAGGAGGCCCTGGCGATCGCCGTCTACTGCGCCCTGGTCGGCGGGGAGGACGTGGAGCGGGCGCTGCTGCTCGCGGTCAACCACTCCGGCGACAGCGACTCCACCGGCGCGATCTGCGGCAACCTCCTGGGCGCGCGGTACGGCGAGGCCGCGCTCCCCGGGCGCTGGCTGTCCCGGCTCGAAGGCCGTGACTCCATCGCGCGGCTCGCCGACGACTTCGTCACCGCGTTCACCGGCGGCGACCTCCCGGCCGACGCCTATCCCGGCTGCTGATCGGGGCCGACGCCTTCTTGAACTCGATCGGCGACCCGAACCCCGGCCCTCCCTATGCGATCGGGGTCGGCAGGCCCGTCGGGCCGGTGGCCGACGATGAAGGCGGCGAGGCCGTGGAGGTGGGGCTGGGCGCACGTGCGAAAGGTGGGGTGTGCCTCACCTTGTTTTGGGATGCCTCGGCCATGTCACCGGGCCGGTCGTGATCTCTACGGTGAGCGCATGACAAACCGAACGAAACGGCCGGTCAGACCGGCACCGGTCCGCTCCGCATATCGGGTGAAGACCGTGCCGGTCGCCCTGTCGGCCCTGTCCGCGCTCCTGGGACTGACCGTACTGCCGGCAGCGGCCCAGGCCGCCCCAGCCCTCACCTGGAAGGCCTGCCCTTCCGGCCAGGGCCCAGTAGAAATGGAATGCACGGCGATCGAGGTGCCGGTGGACTGGTCCGCGCCGGGTAAGGCCACGATCAAGCTGGACCTCGCCCGACTGCCCGCCACCGAGCCGTCGCTCCGCCTCGGCAGCGTTCTCGTCGTGCCCGACGGCGGTCCGGGGATCCAAGGCGTCCTCTCCTCGGCTTCGGAGTCGTTCACGAAGTTGCGCCGGCACTTCGATGTCGTCGGCTACAACCCGCGTACCAGTGCGGCAGGGCGCTATCTGCCGCCCTCGTGCGGGGTTCCCGGGCTGCCGCTCAACGACCCGCGTGACCGCGCCGCGTACGAGGCCCAGGCTGCCGCCCTGGAACGCCTGGTCGATCGGTGCCGCCAGGACGACACGACCGGCCTGGCCGACCACCTGGACTCGGAATCGGTGGCCAGGGACATGGAGGCCATCCGAACCGCCCTCGGCCAGGACAGGCTCACCATGCTGGCCTTCTCCTACGGCGGGGTTCCGGCCGCCGCCTACGCGCGGCTTTACCCTGGGCACGTCCGAGCAGTGGTTTTCGACAGCACGCCTGACTCGACGGTGGGCTGGCGCGGTATGGAACGCGCGCAACTTCGCACGACTGAGGCGGCGTTCAAGCGCTTCACCACCTGGTGCGCCGGTGACGACGCGTGCGCCCTGCGAGGGCGGAACGTGCGCACGCTCTGGCGCAAGCTGATCAAGAGCACCGGCCGCAGGCCCGTCACGTACGCCTCCGCCCGGCTGGGCGAGATCAGACTGACCGATTTGCACCTCAAGGCGCTGGCCCGGACGGTCCTCCCCGTTCCGGAGAAGGCGCCGGAGTTCGCCGACGCGCTGCTCAAGGCGAGCAAGGGCGACTTCGCCTGGTTCGGCGAGCAGGTCCTGGGCATCTCCGCGAGCTGGAGCTCGCCGGGCGCGGCGGCGACCCGGTGCCCGGATGGCCTGGTCAGGCTGGGGTACGAGGCGCTCGTCAGCGACCGCCGTTACAGCGAGCGGATCTCCCGCGATTTCGGCGGCGGAGTCGGCACCGGGCTGGAGGCCCTGGCCTGCTCCGGCTGGCGGCACCGGCCGGTGAACCCGCCACGCCCCCTACCGGCCGGCCTGCCTCCTGCGCTGGGTCTCGGCGGCGACCGTGACTTCCCGGTCACCGAGCTCCTGGTGAGGAGGATCCCCGGCTCGGTCACCGTCCGCTATGACGGCCCCGTCCACGTCGCCTATCTGCGGGCGAAGGACCCGTGCGTGACGGGGTACGCCGACCGGTATCTGACGGCGCTGACCTTGCCCCCCGCGGGCACCCTCTGCTCGCCCCGGCAGTGATGACACAGCGGAAAACCTGCCCATACGCTGCTCGGGCCGCGACTCGGGGAAAGGTGGGGTTTACCTCACCTTTTTCTGGGATATCCGGGTCATGTCGTCGAGCCGTGCCGATGCCTAGGGTTGGCGCATGACCACTCCCTGGGACCGGATTCGGAGCCACTGGTCGTCGCCGACCTGGCTCCGTACCATCCACGTGACGGCGGGCGTCCCGATCGCGCTCATCTCGATGGCAGCGATCTTGGGGCTGGGCGCGCTGTCGATAGTACTGGCGTGGACGGTCGTCGTCCCCCTGGTCGCACTGCTGATCCTCACCCGGATCGTGCCGCTGCTCACCTGGCTGCAGCGCACCCGGTTCGCCGCCTTCCTCGACCAGGACATCCCCCCGCTACCGCGTCTCCCCCGGGACGGGAGCCCCCTCAGACGGCTTCTCCTTCAGACGCGATCGGGCAGCCTGTGGCGGCAGATCGCCTATCACCTGGCGGTCGGGCCTCTGATCGGCGCGGCGGGCTTCCTGTGCGGGGCCGTGGCATGGTCGGCCTGCCTGGTCGCAGCCGTCATCACCGTGCAACTCCTGCTGGCCGGAGGCGACTGGACCACCATCCTGCCCGCGGCGAGCGCACTCGCGCTGTTCGTGGTGGTGCCGTGGCTGCTTCGAGGGATCACCGCGCTCGACACGCTCGCGGCGCGCGCGTTGCTTGGTC
Source organism: Microtetraspora fusca (assembly GCF_001570365.1). Classification (GTDB taxonomy): domain Bacteria; phylum Actinomycetota; class Actinomycetes; order Streptosporangiales; family Streptosporangiaceae; genus Microtetraspora; species Microtetraspora fusca. The sequence goes on from NZ_BBYK01000086.1 coordinate 41,670, forward strand.
CCAGCGTGAAAGACGAGCTGGTCAGGCGGGTGGAGACGCTGCGGGAGAGCCGGGCCGAGGTGGTCGAGGCCGCCGACGCGGAACGTCGCCGGATCGAACGCGACCTGCACGACGGCACGCAGCAGCGGCTCGTGTCGCTCGCCCTCAAGCTCGGCATGGCCCGCAGCGCCTTCACCGACCTGCCCGAGCCCGCCCGCCAGGTGATCGTGCGCTCGCACGAGGAGGCCAAGCAGGCGTTGAAGGAACTGCGCGACGTCGTGCAGGGGTTGCACCCGGCCGTGCTCAACGACCAGGGCCTGGACGCGGCGCTGTCCGGCATCGCGGCGCGCGCCCCCTTTCCCGTGCGGCTCAGCGTCGACGTGCCGGAACGCGCCTCTCCCGTGATCGAGGCGGTGGCGTTCTTCGTCGTCTCCGAAGCGCTGACCAACGTCGCCAAGCACGCACGGGCCTCCGAGGCCGAGGTCAGCGTGCGCCGCGACGGCGACGTGCTCCGCCTCGTCGTACGCGACAACGGCCGAGGAGGCGCCGATCCCGCCAAGGGGTCGGGTCTGCGCGGACTGGCGCAGCGTTCGGGCTCGGTGGACGGAACGCTGCGCATCGACAGCCCGAGCGGTGGCCCGACGACGATAGAGGTGGACCTGCCGTGCGCGTAGTGCTCGCCGAGGACTCCGTCCTCCTCAGGGAAGGCCTCGTCTGGGTCCTCGGATCCGCCGGTATCGAGGTCGTGGCCGCGGTGTCCGACGCCGAGGGGCTGCTGCGGGCGGTGGACGACCAGGAGCCCGATCTCGTCGTCACGGACGTGCGGATGCCCCCGTCGCACACCGACGAGGGCCTGCGCGCGGCGTTGCTGCTGCGCCACCGGCGGCCGAAGCTGCCCATCCTCGTGCTCTCGCAGTACGTCGAGGAACGCTACGCGACCCGGCTGCTGTCCACGGCGACGACCGGCATCGGATATCTGCTCAAGGACCGGGTGGCCGACGTCGCCGAGTTCCTGGACTCGCTGCGCCGGGTCGCCGCGGGCGGCACGGCCCTGGACCCCGAGGTGGTCGCCCAGCTGCTGGTGCGCCGGCACAGCGACCCACTGGACCTGCTGACCCGCAGGGAGTACGAGGTGCTCGCGCTGATCGCGGAGGGACGGTCCAACGCCGGCATCGCCGAGGCCCTCGTGGTCTCCGAAAGTGCGGTCGGCAAGCACATCAACAACATCTTCGCCAAGCTCGGGCTCTCCGGCGCCGAGAAGGATCACCGGCGGGTGCTGGCCGTGCTGCGATTCCTGAAGATTTGAGAGGCGACATGATGCGAAGAGCGGTGCGGACCAGTTGGATCGCCGCCGGCGCGGCGGTGACCGTGTCCGCGGTGGTGGCGATGGCGTTGGCGGCGTGGGCGGAGATCCGCGTGCCCCACAGCTACGACTTCTCCTTCCCCGGCTCCTACCGGTCGTCGGTCCTCGATCAGAGTGGAACCGAGACGAGGACCGTGACGTACGCCATCACCACGCCCCAGATCATCGTGGACGTCCGGGGCAGGGTCGAGGTTCGGGTCGCTCCGGGCGTCCCCGGACGCCTCTCCGTCAAGCGGGAGACGACCTGGCACGGCGGGTCGCCCTCGATGAGCGAGACCTGGGAGTCAGGGAAGACGCTGCGGGTCGAGGTGACCTGCTCCCGGGACCTGGGGCGGGTGGATCCCGGCTGTCGCACCGTCTACACCTTGAGCGCGCCCCCCGGCGTCGGCGTGCTGGTGACGACACCCGACTGGACTGTGCCGTGCCCGCCGACCGAGGCGGAGGTGACCTGCGGCCCCCACCACAAGCCCCAGGTCACAGCGCCCGAAAGCCCCGATGGCGCGTAGCGCCGACGTTCCTCAACCCTGATCCCCATAGCGAACGGCGGCCCCCGGAACATCTCCCAGGAACCGCCGTTCACCCTGCTTCTACTTGAAACCA
>NZ_BBYK01000087.1 GCF_001570365.1 Microtetraspora fusca
AAGGGCCCGTCACCCGCCTTCCCCGAGGTCTCCTACCGCCGCTGATGGCCCCTGCCCGCCGGCAGTGACCACGCCGCCCTCGTAGGCGGCGATGACGAGCTGCGCCCGGTCGTGCGCGGCGAGCTTGGCCAGCAGGCTGCGGATATGGGTCTTGACCGTCACCGGCCCGATGCCGAGCCGCTCGGCGATCTGCGGGTTGGTCAGCCCTCGAGCCACCAACAAGAGCACCTCCCGCTCCCGGCCGGACAACTGGGTCGGCCCCGCCGCCAGCCGGGCCGAGATTCCGGTGGGCTCCCGCCGGGCGAACTCCCCGATCAGCCGCGTGGTGACCGACGGGGCCAGCAGCGCTTGCCCCTCCCCCACAATGCGCAGCGCCTCCAGCAGGTCGCCCGGCCGGGTGTCCTTCAGCAGGAATCCGCCGGCCCCGGCCCGCAACGCCCCGTAGACGTACTCGTCGAGATCGAACGTGGTCAGCATCACCAGCCGCGTCTCGGCGGTCACCGGGTCGGCCCGGATCAGCTCGGTGGCCTTGATCCCGTCGAGGCCGGGCATGCGGACGTCCATGAGCACCAGGTCGGGCCGGAGGCCGCGGGCCAGCTCCACCGCCCGCTCCCCCGTCCCGGCCTCGCCGACGGCCTTCAGGTCGGGGGCGGTGTCGATCAGCCCGCGCAGCGCGTGCAGCGCGACCGCCAAGGGCACGAACGCCTCCTCCCACCCGGCGAACGGCGCGAACACCGCCGCCACCAGAACCAGCGCGCAGACCAGCACCCGCCGCGGCCGGGGCAGGCCGGGGGCTCCGGCCGTCAGGCGGCGACCACGGGTCACCGGGTACGGCGAGGTGCCAGAGCAGCTGTTGAAACTTCGGTATCACCCTCATATCGACTTCGGTTCTTGATTCCCTGCGATCGGCAGGATTTCGACGTCGGTCGCGAGGAGGGCCACCCGGCGAGTGGTTTCATCCCGATTGGGGAGGGGCCGCGGGAGCACCGCTGGAAGGGTCGAGGGAGAGATTCCTCAACTCGGAAGGCGATCATGTTGATCCTCCGATCACCCAGGTCTTTGGTGCTGCCGATGGTGGCCGCGCTGGGACTCCTGCCGGCCACCGCCGCCATCGCAGACACGACAGCCGGTACGGCCGCCGCGGCGCCCGCGATCTCCTGGGGGGCGTGCACCGGACTGCCCGTGCCCACCACGGGCCTGGACTGCGGCAAGCTGACCGCGCCACTCGACTACGACAACCCGAGCGCCGGGACCATCGACGTCGCGATGATCAGAGCGAAGGCCACCGGCACCCGGATCGGCTCACTCGTGATGAACTTCGGCGGCGACGGCCGCGGCGTCATCAACCTGGCGGCGAACCACCAGAAGTACGCGGACCTGCGTAAACAGTACGACCTGGTCAGCTTCGACGCGCGCGGCGCGGGCGCTACCTCCCCGGTGACCTGCGGCCCTGGCGCCTCGATCGACCGCCTGTTCGCCGTCAACCCGGGCGTCAGGAACCCCGCCGACCGCAAGGCGTTCCTGCAGGCGACCGCCGACTTCGTCCACGCCTGCGAGAAGGAGTCGGGCAGGATCCTGCCGCATGCGGGCATGGGTGACACGGCCAGGGACATGGACCGGCTGCGCACGGCGCTGGGCGAGAACAAGCTCAACTACTACGGGGTGTCCCTCGGCAGCGTCCTCGGCGGCGTTTACGCCACCCTGCATCCCCAGCGGGTCGGCCGGATGGTGCTGGACGCCGGGCTCAACCCCCGGCAGTCGGTGCTCGAGGTGCAAACGCAGCTCACCCGCACCTTCCAGCTCTTCTACGAGAGGTTCCTGGCCGGGTGCGTCAAGAAGGGCTGTGACCTGGGCAAGGACACCAAGGAGGCCGACAGCGCCGTCGAGGGGCTGGTCGAGCGGCTCAAGCGCACGCCGCTCGAGGTCGGCGACCGCCGGCTCGGCGCCAGCCTGGCGATCGCCACCCTGCATGCGGCGAGCGGCGGCGACGCGTACTGGCAGGAGCTGGAAACCAGGCTCGCCAAGGCGATCAAGGGCGACGGTGGTCCCCTGCTGGAGCTCGCCGACTCGATGACCGGTCGCCAAGGCGACACCTACAGCCCCTTCGGGATCTTCGGCTCGGCCCCGTACGGCAGCGCGGTCTACTGCCGTGACCGCGAACGGCCCGCCGTACGGGACCTGCCCAGGATCGAGGCCGAGCTGACCCGCATCTCCCCGATCTTCGGTCAGCTCAGCCCGACGACCGCCTTCATGCTCTCCACCTGCGCGCAATGGCCGGTGCCCGTCGACCCCGAAGGCCGCACGGTCAGGCACACCGGCCCGGCCCCGATCGTGGTGATCAGCTCGAAGCAGGACACGGCCGCACCGACCAAGGAGGCCGCGAGCCTGAGCAGGCAGCTCACCAACGGCGTGCTGGTCACCTACGGAGGCGACCTGCACGGCGCCTACCCGGCCGGCGGTTCCTGCGTCACCCGTGTCGTCGAGGACTACATGGTGAACGGCAAGGTCCCTGCCAGGGGAACCTCCTGCCCCGCCACCTGATGGCAGTGCCATGACACGTTTCGTACCGGCACCCCTTCACGGTACGACGCGGCACCGACAACGGCCCAGGGGTCAGGGGTTCCGCTGTCGCCGCCGAAGGCGACCTCAGGTGTTGGCCCGCAAGAGCCAGACCCAGACCTCTTCGTCGTACACGCCGCAGATCAGCGTGAACTCTCTCGTCACGACCTGGTAGCGCTGATTCACACAGAGGACCTTGGTCGGCACGGGTGGAGCGGGCCCCTAAGGGTGATCTCGGAGATTCCCCTGGGCCTGGCTCGCGGCCGTTGCCGCCACACGAGCGGACCTGGGAGCCTGGCGGCATGGAAAGCGCGCTTCATCTCTACGCGCTCCTCCTTCTCGTCACCGTTCCCCCGATGATCCCGAACTCCGCTCTGCTGGCAGGCGCGGGCGCGCTCGCCGCCGCGGGAAGCCTCAATCTCCCGCTGCTGGCGACGATCATCCTGGCCGGGACGGTCCTAGGCGATCTGGCCGTCTACGGTGTGGGCAGGAAGTGGAGCGGACGTGCCACCACATGGCTGTCGCGCAGCCCGAGGCGCCGCTCGACGCTGGCGTGGACGACGAACCGCATCCAGCGGTACGGCGTGCCGTCCGTGATCGGCGTCCGCTTCGTCCCAGGAGGAAGGGGGATGGGCGCGATCACCGCAGGGATCGTCGACCTGCCGTTCCGCAGGTTCCTGCTCGCCGCCTGCCTCTCCGAGGTCATCTTCGTCGCGTGCACCATCGGGCTCGGCTACCTCGGCGGACGGCTCGTCCCGGGCGGCGGGCCCACGGCCCTGCTGATCGGACCGGCGGTGTCGCTCCTGGTCGCCGGGGTCACCCTGGTCGTCCAGCGGTGCCGCCGCCCGGCCTGACCAGCTCGCTCTTGGCAGTCGGCGCGCAGCCTGGCGTCAAGCTCGGTCTGGCAAGCCGCCCCAATCGCCGGAGTCCAGACTGTGCGGGTTGGCTGCGGTGCCTTCGGTACTCAGCAGCACGATGGTTGTGGTGTGCCCGACGGCCAGAGCGGCGCGGCGGCCGGCGCCGCCGCCGGTCAGCGCGGCACGGACGCCGGCCAGCGTGGCCGCGCCGCAGGGGCCGGACGATACGCCGAGGGCGGCAAGGTCGCGGGCCGCGCCGGCGCTGTCGGCGTCGGTGACGGCGACAGCGGCGTCCAGCCCGTCGCGCAGGTACGGCCAGGCCAAGCTGGAGAGGGCTCCGCAGTTCAGCCCGGCCATGATCGTGGTGCCGGTCGCCACAGTCACCGGCTCCTGCCGGGTGAGGCTGGCCAGGGCACAGGCCGCACTGTCGGGCTCCACCGCCAGCAGAGCCGTGGCGGGAACCACTGCCTGGCTGCGGTAGTGGGTGACAGCGGCCTGGGCGAGCGAGCCCACACCTACGGGAACGGAGACCAGACCGGGTGATCCGACGCCCGCGGCGTACAGCTGTGTGTCGACTTCGATGAACAGCGTGGAGTAACCCTCGACGATCCAGCCGGGGATCTGTTCGTAGCCAGGCCAGGCGGTGTCCTGGATGAGTAGGGAGCCGGGCTCACGGGAGGCGTCGGCCGCCTGGCGGACCGCGTCGTCGTAGGTCCCGGCGACAGAGGTGACCTCCGCGCCCTCGGCGGTGATGGCGGCCACGGCCGCCGGGTGCACGCCCTCGGGGACCAGGACATGGGCGCGGTGTCCGAGCAGGCGGGCCATGCGGGCCACGGCGCGGCCGTGGTTGCCGTCGGTAGCGGTGACGAGCCGCACCGGCCCGTCACTCGGCCGCCGAGACAACGCCCGGTGGATCGCCCACGACGCACCCAGGGCCTTGAAGGCGGGCAGCCCGAGACGGGAGGACTCGTCCTTGACGAACACCCGGCCGACGCCGAGCTCTTCGGCCAGGGCGGGAAGCTCGATCAGCGGGGTGGGCGCGTAGTCCGGAAGTCTGGTGTGGAATTCCCACACCTCGTCCGGGGCGGGCATGCAGCTCCAGGCCCGGGCCGCGGGTCGCGCGAACCACGTGGGCCTCGGCGGGACGGTGGAAGTGGTGGCAGAAGAGCTCGGATTCACGCCAGCACAGTGCCGCCCACCCATATCGTTGGTCCAGCGAATGTTTTCGAGCAATATTCATTAGAAAAACCAACGAATGTTTGATCTGCACCGGCTTCGCCTCCTGCGCGAGCTCAAGCACCGCGGAACGCTCGCCGCGGTCGCCGCCGCTCTCTCCTACAGCCCCTCTTCGGTCTCCCAGCAGCTTTCGTTGCTGGAGGTGGAGGTCGGCGTTCCCCTCCTCGAGCGCGTGGGCAGGCGGGTGCGCTTGACGCCGCAGGCCGAGATCCTCGTCACCCACACCGAAGCCATACTGGAACGACTCGAACAGGCCGAAGCCGACGTCGCCAACTCCATGATCGACCTCACCGGCACCCTGCGCGTCGCCTCTTTCCAGACCGCGGCGCTGGCCCTGGTCCCAGACGCACTGACGTTCATCCGCGACACCCATCCCCACCTGCGCGTCCATGTCACCCAGATGGAGCCGAAAGAGGCGCTGCCGGCCCTGCTCGCCCACGATTTCGATCTGGTCATCGCCGAGGAGTACCCGGGCCACCCCAATCCGCGGCACCCAGAGCTGGAGCGGGAGGACCTGTGCGACGATCCCCTGCGCCTGGCCCAGCCGAAAGGTGTCGATGTGGCCGAGCCGCAGGAGGCGCTGCGCGCGCTGGCCGATCACCCATGGGTCATGGAGCCCGAAGATACGGTCGCCCGCCATTGGGCGATGACCCTGTGCCGCGACGCGGGTTTCGAACCCGATGTGCGCTTCGAATCCACGGACCTGCTTTTTCACCTGCGGCTGGTGGAACAAGGGCACGCCGCCGCGCTGCTCCCGGACCTCGTATGGCGAGGTCTCCGGCCCAGCGTCGCTCTGCGGTCACTTCCTCCCGGCCGGCAAGCACGCCGGCTGTTCACCGCCGTACGCAGGGGTGGCACCCGGCACCTCGCCGTCCGGGCATGTCGGCAGGCGCTCCTGGAGGCGGTCACCCGCCGCGGCGACTTCACCGACTCATCTTCGCGGGCTTGAGTGCCACCGGGATCGGCGGGAAGGTCTACAACGCCCCGCTGCGCACGCTCGCGCTCAGCCCGCCGCCGCACTTCAGCCGCTCCGCGACTGCCGAAGGCATGCCAGGGCGACACCGACGTCACCGCCAGGCCGTGCTCAACGCGCTCGCCGGAACCCTGCACGTGGGCATCCCCTACCCGCCCCCCGGACGGCAACGTCATGCCGGTCCAGGAGACCACACCGGCCCGGCAACCGGTTTCCCATCAGGAGAAGCCCACTTAAGGTCAAACATAAAGTTCATTGACTTTTAAGCGGCTGCCTGGCTAGGGTCGCGCCATGCTGAGGAAGATGCTCATCGTGGCCGCAGTCGCCACGGTCGCCGGGACGACCGCCTGTGGGGCGTCGTCAACGGCGTCCGGTGGTCAGACACTGCGCGTCGGGATCACCGACAGCCCGATCGACTCGCTGAACCCGTTCGTCGCACAGTACGTGCTGCCGCTCTCGGTGATGCGCAACGTCTACCCCTACCTCGTCGGCTACAAGGGCGAGCATGTGGGCCCGGACTTCGCGAGCTCGTGGGAGACCTCGAAGGACGGGACGACGATGACCTTCCACCTTCACCCGGGTGCCAAGTGGAGCGACGGGCAGCCGCTCACCTCGGCGGACGCCGTATGGACGATCCAGACGACGCTGAAGTTCGCCAAGTCGTCCACCGCCGGCCTGGCGTTCCTGCTCAACGGCGTGACGTCGGCGAGCGCGCCCGACGACCACACGCTGGTGATCAAGCTGGCGGCGCCGCTGAGCACCGCCATCGCCCAGTTCGCGATGCTGCCCATCCTTCCCCAGCACGTCTATGCGTCCGCCGCGGCCGGTGACGGCTCCGGGCTGCGGCGCTTCGCGAACAGCGCACCCGTGGTGTCCGGCGGTCCGTTCGCCCTCTCCGAATACCGCAAGGACGAGTTCCTCCTGCTGAAGCGCAACGCGAACTACTACGGGCAGCGGCCGAAGGTCGACGCCGTCGGTATCCGCCTCTACAGTTCGGGCGACGCTATGGTCTCCGCGCTGCGCAACAACGAGATCGACCAGGCCAAGGTCGTCCCGGCGACCGTCGTGGACAAGCTCAAAGGCGACGGCAAACTGCGCGTGAGCAAGGTGCCGAGCGCCGACGTCTTCGTGCTCGGGTTCAACTCCAACAGTGCCAAGCCGGAGCACCGCGAACTGCTCGACCCGCGTGTGCGCAAGGCGATCGCGTCGGCGATCAACCGGCCGCAGCTCACCGCCACCGCGACCGTGGGCACCGGGACCGTCATCGACACCCTGCTGCCCCCGAGTATCGGCGGCGGCTGGACCGCGACCGGCGTCAAGCTGCCGGCCTTCGATGCCGACGGGGCCAACCGTCAGCTCGACGCGCTCGGCTTCAAGCGCGGCGCCGACGGCGTGCGGATCGCCAGCGGACACCCGATGAGCTACAAGGTGCGCTTCGTCGCGGGTGAGAGGGAGCGCCAGTTCGAGAGCATCAGGAACGACCTCGGCCGCATCGGTGTCAAGCTCGAGGCCGCTCCGTCGGATGCCAGCTCGTTCGTCTCCGCCGTCCACGGGCCGAACGACAAGTACCTCGACACCGATCTCTTCCTCAACAACTGGATGTCCCTCTACGACCCGACGCTGCAGCTCAGCGTCCTCAGCTGCGGCCAGCTCGGCAACCTCAACGACGCGGGCTACTGCAACAAGACCTACGACGGTCTGCTCCAGCGGCAGGCCACCGAACTCGACCCCGCGAAGCGCAAGGCGATCGTGGACCAGATGCAGCAGATCCTCAACGACGACCTGCCGTGGATCCCGCTCTACGCGAGGGCGATCCTCGACGCGCACGCCTCCACGTGGGACGGCTTCGTGACCAGCCCGTACACGACCGACTTCCTCTCGACCAACGCGTTCGCCGGCGTGCAGCGCTCCGGCTGAGTCGATGAACCGCGGCCTCGACCTCGTCCTCCGCCGGACTGCGGTGGCGCTGATCACGATCTTCTGCGCGATCAGCCTCAACTTCCTGCTCTTCCGCGTCGTCCCCGGCGACGCGGTGAGCAACCTCGCCCGTGTGCCGAACTCGACCGTGGCCCAGCAACAGGCGCTGCGCCACGAATTCGGCCTCGACCGGTCGATCGGCGTGCAATACGTGGCATACCTCCGCGAGCTCGCGCACGGCAACCTCGGGCGGTCGTTCGCCAACGGCCAGCCCGTCTCCAAGAACCTGGGCGAGGCCCTCGGCAACACACTGCCGATGGTCCTGCTCGGCACGGTGGTGGCGATCCTCGCCGGCATCGCGACCGGTGTGCTGGGCGCAGTACGGCGGGGAACCCGGACGGACCGGGCCTTGACCGTCTCGTCGCTGACCGTCTACGCCCTTCCGGCGCAGTGGGTCGGGCTGCTGCTGCTCTTCCTCCTCGGCGGTGTCTTCCCTTCAGGCGGCCGCGTCGACGAGTTCCTGATCGAGCCGAGCCCGTGGCAGCACACGGTCGACGTGCTCTGGCACATGACGCTCCCCTCACTCGTGGTGGGCCTCACCCTCTTCGGTCAGTACGCGCTGCTCACGCGCACCGCGATGCTGGAGACCCTCGCCGAGGACTACGTGCTGACCGCGCGCGCCAAGGGCCTGTCGACGCTACGCATCGTGCGCCACCATGCGCTGCGCAACGCGATGCTGCCGATCTCGACGCTGATCGCGCTCTCGCTCGGCTCCGTCGTCGGCGGTGTCGTGCTGATCGAGACGGTCTTCTCGTGGCCGGGCATCGGCCGCGCCATCTACAGCGCGGTGACCTCGCGCGACTACCCGATGTTGCAGGGTGCGTTCCTGGTCCTCACGGTCGTCGTGGTCGTCTGCAACTACGTCTCCGATCTCATATATCTGCGACTCGACCCCAGGATCACCGTATGAGCCAGTTCCGGTTCCTCCGCCAGCCCGCGATCGCCGTCGCGGCCGGGGTCCTCGCGCTGACACTGCTGGTCGCGCTGTTCGCGCCGCTGCTGGCGACCAGCGAGGCCGGCCGCCGTGTCGGTCCGGTCTTCGGCAGCCCCTCCTCCGCTCATCCCCTCGGGCTCGACGACGCGGGCCAGGACGTGCTCTCACTGCTGTTGCGCGGTGCGCGTACGGTCTTGATCGTCGGTGCGGCGGCCAGCCTCGTCGCGGTTCTGATCGGCTGTGCCGTCGGGGTTCTCGCGGGTTATGCGGGGGGCTGGGTGGACAGCGTCCTCATGCGCATCACGGACTACTTCCTCGTCGTCCCGGCTCTGCCGTTCATGATCGTCGTTGCTGCGATCTGGGGACCAAGCCTGAGCCACATCATCCTGGTCATCGGGCTGCTGTCGTGGACGCAGATGGCGCGGCTCACACGTGCCCAGACGATGTCGCTGCGCGAGCGCGGCTACATCCTGCGCGCCCGCGGCCTGGGCAGCAGCCATCTGCGGATCGTCACCCGCCACCTGCTGCCGCACCTCACACCGCTCGTCGTCGCGAACGCCGCGCTGACGGTGGCCACCGCGATCTTCGCCGAGGCCGCGCTGGCGTTCCTCGGCCTCGGCGATCCGACGAGCGTCTCCTGGGGCCGCATGATCGAGCACGCCTTCAGCCGGTCGGCCCTCAGCGCCGGTGCCTGGTGGGCCTTCGTCCCCCCGGGACTGTGCATCGCCGCCGTGGTCGTGGCCTGCAGCGTCATCGGCCAGGGCGTCGCAGAGATCGCCAACCCCCAGCTCCAGCACGACCACCTGCCCCCGAGGCGGGTACGGCTGCGCGCGACGGCGGCGGGTGGCGGCGAGGACGACAGTGGCGGGTCTGATTCCGGTCGGCGACTTCGCAGGCGTACGGCCGCGACCGTGATGGAGGAGTCATGAACGGACCGGTGCTGGAGGTTCGTGATCTCAATGTGTGGTTCGACGGGCCCGGCGGCCGGGATGTCCATGCCGTACGCGGTGTGAGCTTCGACGTGCGGCCTGGGGACCGGCTGGCGCTGGTCGGAGAGTCGGGCTGCGGCAAGACCACGACCGTGCTCGGTGTGCTCGGGCTGCTGGGGGCCACCGCGTCGGTCTCGGGTTCGGTCCGTGTGGACGGGCAGGAGGTGCTGACCGGCGGCGATGCCGCGATGGCGCCCTATCGCTGGGGTGACCTCTCGATCGTCTTCCAGGGGGCGCTGAACGCGCTCAATCCCGTACGGACCGTGGGCAGCCAGATCGCCGAGGTCCTGCCGCGCGACGGGCGGGTATCGCGACGGGCGGCACTGCGGCGGGCCGGTGAGCTCCTCGAGCGGGTCGGGATGGCGGCCCGCAATGTGGCCTTCTATCCGCATGAGCTGTCGGGTGGGATGCGCCAGCGTGCGTGCATCGCGATGGCACTCGCGGGCGAGCCGCGCGTGCTGTTCGCCGACGAGCCGACGACAGCGCTGGACGTCGTCGTGCAGGCGCAGATCCTCGAGCTGCTCGACCGGCTGGCGGACGAGCTGGGGCTGGCCATCGTGCTCATCAGCCACGACCTCGGGCTCGTCGGCCAGCTCTGTGACCGGGCGATGGTGATGTACGCCGGCCGCGCGGTCGAGGAGGGGCCGACCGAGGGGCTCTACACCGCCCCCCGCCACCCCTACACGCGACTCCTCTACGAGGCGACGCCCGTACTCGGCGCCGACCGTCCGCTGCGCTCCATCGGCGGCAGTCCACCCGCCCTCGACGTCCCCCTCGCGGGCTGCGCCTTCCGCGGCCGCTGCCCCGACGCCGAGGACCGCTGCTCCCTCGCGGAGCCCGCACTCACCCCCGTCGCTCCGGCCCACCGGGCCGCCTGCCATCTGACCGGCAGAACCCCATGACCCACCAGCCCTTGGCCGGAAACCCTCGCGGCTCGGCCACCCGCCACCTGATCAGGAAGCCATGAGTCATCTTCTCGACGTCGAGGACCTGGTCCTCCACCACCGTGTTCCGCGTACGATCGCCGATCGGGTGGCTCGGCGGCCGGCCCGCGTGGTCCGAGCGGTCGACGGCGTGTCACTGCATGTCGATCGGGGCGAGCTCGTCGCTCTGGTCGGCGAGTCAGGCTCGGGCAAGTCGTCGACCGCCCAGAGCATCCTCGGCCTGGTGACGCCCTCACACGGGACCGTACGCATCGACGGCTCCGCGATCGAGGGCCTCGGGGCTCGCGCGATGCGGCCGTGGCGGCGGCGGATGCAGATGGTCCTTCAGGACCCCTACGGCTCACTGGACCCACGTTGCACGGTCGCGTCGATCGTCGAGGAGCCGCTGCTGATCCACCGCCTCGGCGGCTCGGCGGAGCAGCGGCGCGCCAAGGCCGTGGACGCACTCGAACGCGCGGGTTTGCGGCCTGCCGAGACTTTCCTGCCGCGGCGCCCGCGCGAGCTGTCGGGCGGGCAGCGCCAGCGTGTGGCGATCGCCGCCGGCCTCGTGCTCGGCCCGAGCCTCCTGATCGCCGACGAGCCCGCCTCGATGCTCGACGTCTCCGTACGCGCGGGAGTCCTCGGGCTGCTGCGCGAGCTGTGCGACAGTGGCGAGACCGGCATCCTCCTGATCACGCACGACCTCGCCACCGTCGCGCACTATGCCGACCGGCTGGCCGTCATGTACCTCGGGCGGATCGTCGAGGAGGGTCCGACCCGTACGGTCCTCGAAGCGCCGGCGCACCCGTACACCCGTGCGCTCATGTCGTCGGTGCTGCACCCGGACCCGCGTGAGCGGGGAGGTCGCGTGGTGCTCGGCGGCGATGTTCCCGACCCGGGTGCGCGGCCGGACGGCTGCGCGTTCCATCCCCGCTGCCCGCTGGCCGACGACGGCTGCCATACGACCGATCCCGCGCTCGGCCCGGTGGATCAGCGCCCCGCCGGACACAGCGCGGCCTGCCTGCGACCGCTACCGGCCGGCCATACGACCACAGCGCCGGCCGGCCGGACCACGACCCCGGATCTCGCCGGCAGGGCCGAGACCCCGGATCCGGTGCTGTGGCCGGACCGGCGGAATCACATGCCGGGAGGTACGGCCGGGACGTTGCCGCCCGCCGATCCGGGTGCGGTCCCGGACCCGTTGCCCGGCGGTACGGTGATGCCGTGACCATCCCCGAAGAGCCCACGCCGGCGGTGCTGTTCCGTCCGATCAGCGGCACACGAGCGTTCGAGGAAGTCGTCGGACAGATCACCTACGCGATCCGCGCGGGCTACTACGCACCGGGCGACAAGCTCCCGACCGTCGCGGAGCTCGCCGAGCTCCTGCGCGTCAGCCGGCCCACCGTCGGCGACGCGGTGCACGTGCTGGCGCGTGCCGGGGTCGTGGAAGTACGCCGGGGTGCCACGGGCGGGATCGTGGTGCGCTCGGGGAACGTGCCCGCCGCGCTGGTCGGCTTCGACGTCGAACTGCGCGCCCGCGAGATGATCGAGCTGGTGGAGGCGCGCAGGCCAGTGGAGATGGAGCTCGCGCGGCTCGCCGCCATGCGCGCGACCGAGAAGGACTTCGAGCAGATGGCCGAGGCGACAGCGATGCTGCACGCCGCGCAGGAGCGCGACGACGTCATGCATGCCGAGAACCTCTTCCACTACCTGATCGGCAGGGCCGCCCGCAGCGACATGCTCGCGCGCTACCAGCACGAGATCCTGGAGGCCAAGGCCGTACTCGTGAACTCGTGGACCGTGCAGATGGACCCGGTGCCGCTGGCCACCGTCCACGAGGAGACGCTCGCCGCACTCCGCACGCGCGACCCCGAGGTCGTCCGGGCGGCGATGGACAACCATCTCCACGACCTGGAGGACACCGTGGAGCGAATGCGGCGCGGGCGCGACCGCGATGCCCGGCGGTCCGCGAAGGCGAAGAAGCAGACCTAACATCAAAGTCTTTTATCTTTGATGTTTAGCCGGTAGGGTCGTTGTCATGCGGAACCTCCTGCCCTCGGAAGACCTGAACGCGGAGATCCTCACCGAGGTGGCCCGGCATACCGAGCGCACCATCGAGATACGCCGTCACCTGCATGCCAACCCCGAACTGGGCTTCGAAGAGCACGCCACGAGCGCGTACGTCGCGGACCACTGCTCGGCGCTGGGACTCGACGTCCGGCGTGGTGTCGGCGGCACCGGGGTGATCGCCGACCTCGACTCAGGACGGCCCGGCCGTACGGTGCTGGTCCGTGCCGACATGGACGCCCTGCCGATCTCGGAGGTGGACGACGGGCGGCCGTACCGCTCGACCGTGCCCGGTGTCATGCACGCCTGCGGGCACGACGGCCACACCGCGATCGCACTGAGTGTCGCGCACGTCCTGCACACGCTCGGCGACCACTGGAGCGGGCGCGTCCGCATGTGCTTCCAGCCGGCCGAGGAACTCGACGACGGTGCTCGCCGGATGATCCGCGACGGGGCCATGGAGGGCATCGACCGCGCCGTCGGCCTGCACCTGGCCTCGCTCATGCCGACGGGCCGGCTCGGCCTCGGCCCGGGGTTGCTGCTCGCGAGCCTCGACACCTTCCACATCACGATCACGGGTACCGGCGGGCACGCGGGCGCCCCGGACGGTGCCATCGACCCGGTGCCGATCACCGCCGAAGTGATCCTCGCACTGCGCGATCTCGGAAGGCGGGCCCGCGCGGACGGATCCGTCGTCACCGTCGCCCAGGTCAACGGCGGTGCTGCCCCGAACATCATCCCCGCCGAGGTCGCGCTCGCGGGCACGATCCGCACACTCAACGCCGAAGAACGCGTCGCGCTCCGCGAGATGGTCGAGCAGACCGCCCGTGACGTCGCCGAGCTCCATGGGGCGACCTCCACGTTCTCGCGCGGCGTCGGCTGCCCGCCCCTGACCAACGACCCGGTCGTCACCTCGCTGGTCCGGGACGCGTTCGCCGGAGCATTCGGACCAGACCGGGTCCTCGACGTCGAGCCGACGACCGGCTCGGACGACATGGCCCTCTACCTGGACAAGGTCCCCGGCTGCTACTACGCCGTCGGCGCGGGCTTCCCCGACGCCGTCCCGCACCACCACCCGGCCTTCGACATCGACGAGCGCTCCCTGGCGGTCGGAGTCGAGTCCCTCATCCGGGCGACGCTCGCACTGCTCGCCTGACCCGTCAATGATGAACCGGAGAGAGATGTTGCTGTCGATACCCCCTGCGCGTACGCGCACACGGCGGCTGGCCACGACCGCGCTTACCGCGCTCGCCACGTTCGCCACGTTCGCCGTCGGCACCGGCACCGCCGCCGCGGGCGCGGTCTCCACACCGGCGGCGCCCCCGCGGCTGCTGGAGCCGCTGAAGCCCTGCACCTACGACGGCGCGCCGGCGGGCGCCCGCTGCGGCACCGTCGAGGTCCCGCTCGACCGCGCGGAGCCGCGCCGGGGCACCACGCGCGTCGGGTTCGCGTTCCTCCCTCGGCGCGACCAGTCGCAGCCGTCGCTCGGCACGGTCGTGCCGAACCCCGGCGGCCCCGGCGCCCCGGCGTCGCGCTTCGTGAACTACGCCGGCCTGCTGGCGCCGCTGCTCGACCGCCGCGACCTGCTCCTCGTCGACCCGCGCGGCATCGGGCTGTCGCAGCAGATCACGTGCAAGTCGATGACCGATCCGCTCGCCGGCTTCTCGCACCCCAAGCTCGTCGCCGCGATCGGCGCCTGCGGGCGGGAGCTGGGCTCGGAGGCCGGGCTCTACGGCTCGGCCGCGGTCGCCGACGACATCGACGCGGTCCGCCAGGTCCTCGGCCTCGATCGCCTCGACCTTTGGGGCGACTCCTACGGCACGTACCTGATGACGGTCTACGCGGCGCGCCACTCCGAGCACGTCCAATCGGTCGTGCTCAGCGGCTCCTACCCGATCGCGTTCGACACCTTCGGGCGCGACCGGCTCGACGCCGGGCTGCGGGCGATTCACCTGATCTGCACGCGCACGCGCTCATGCGACGGCGACGCCGTCATGCGCGACCTCGAGCGGGTCGCCGCGCGGCTGCGCAGCCACCCTGTCCGCTTCACCGTCGCGACCGGTTCGCGTACCTATCAGGCGACGCTCGACGAGGCCGCGCTCGCATCGGTCGTCTACGCGCGCGGCGAGCGGTCGCTGTCGGCGGCGCTGCCGTCCGCGCTCGCGAACGCCGCGGCCGGCGACCTCGACCCGCTGAAGCGCCTCGCCTCGCTCGTGATGCTCGACGTCGCCGGGCTGACGCAGAATCCGGCCTTCAGCGCGCCCGCCTTCGCGGCCGTCATGTGCCACGACTACCCGCGCGCGTTCCGCTACCAGGACCCGCCGGCCGTGCGCCGCGCCGACTACCGGCGGGCGCTGTCGGCGCTCGGCCCGGCGGCCTTCGGGCCGTTCTCGGCGGCGGGATGGACGGCGGCCGGATTCGAGGGCGCCGACCTCTGCATCGACTGGCCGAACGATCCGACCGCAGGCGCCCCGGTCGCCACCGGCCGGCTGCTGCCGGACGTGCCGGTGCTCGTCCTCTCCGGCGACCTCGACGCGAACACGCCGACCGGCGCCGGTCGCGAGACCGCGGCGCAGTTCCCACACGCGATCTTCGCGGAGGTCGCGAACGCCGGCCACACGCCGTCAGGAGATCCGTGCGCCCTCCCGCTCGCGATCGGCTTCGTGAAGACGCTGTCCGCCGATCCGGGGGCATGCCTGCGCACCGGGACGCCGCCGCCGGTGCCCGGCCGCGCCGCGGTCTCGGCGGAGCAGCTCTCGCCGGCGCGCGCGGCCGCGACGCCCGCGGTCCGCCGCGCGCTCGGGCTCGTCGGCGCGACCGCCGAGGACCTCGTGCAGCAGAACGGAGTGGTCCGCGCATGGGGCGCCGCCGACGGCCTGCGCGGCGGACGTTACGCCGCCGACACGGCGACACCCGGCGCGATCACGCTGACGGCGGTGCGCGTGGTGCGCGACGCGAGCGTCTCCGGGACGCTGGCGCCCGGCGCCGGTCAGCAGCTCACCGGCACGCTGCGGCTCTCCGGGCCCGGCGTGGCACCGGGCCGGCTGCAGGTGCGGATCGCGCTGGGCACCGGAGCCGGCCACGCCACCGGCACACTCAGCGGACACGCGGTCGACCTTGACTTCCAGCTCGAAGGCGGGCGATGAGCGTCGGCAGCCGCCCGTTCAGCTCGGCGATCTGCTCCCGAACCTCCTCGATCGCTGACGGACCGCGGCCTTCCACCGCATCCGACGTCGACACAAGGTCCGGCTGAAAGCCGCCCTGCTCGGCCGATCGAGGGGTGGGCAGACCAGCAAGGTTGACCTCGCCGCCGACCGCAAGTGCCGGCCGTTGGCGTTCGTCCTGACTGCGGGGCAGGCTGCGGACAGTCCGCAGTTCATCCCCGTGCTGGAGAAGATACGGGTGCGGGGTCCTGTCGGCCGTCCTCGCACCCGGCCCGGCGCGGTTACCGGGGACAAGGCCTACTCGTCCCGCGGTAACCGCGCCTACCTGCGGAAACAGCGCATTCAGGCTGTCATCCCGGAGAAGAGGGCTCAGGCGCCGATATCCCCAGAGGGGGTTCTCCCGGACCAGACGCAGGATGAGGGCACGGATGGAGCGGACGGCGGGCGGGCGCCCGGGTTGACATTATCGGCAGGCGCAATGTCGGCGGCGAGCACCAGGACACCCGGGACGACGCACACCGGGAGGGGTCAGTGCCAGGTGGTGCACCGCCGCGGTCCAGGTTCGTCGATCGCCGCAGCAGTGGCGGCGCGACCTCGCAGGGTTGACGCGACGTATGCTCGACCTCGGTAGGGTGTGTATCGAGATCGAAAGGGATCGGAATGGGCAGGCGCGCAGTCGGTGGGTCGGATCCGCGGGTGATCTCGAGCGACCTGCGCGCGCAACTGGTGGAACGAGCCGGGGTGATGTTCCGGCTCAACGGATTCGCCGGGACCAGCGTCGACGCGATATGCGCCGAGCTCGGCGTCTCGGGGCCGGCGCTCTATTATCACTTCGGGTCGAAGGCCGATCTGCTGTTCGAGTGCTTACGTATGCCCATGGTGGACCAGATCGCCCGCTGCCAGCAGGCCACTCTCGCCGAACCGCCCGAGAGACAGTTGCCGAAGTTCGTCGAAACCCACGTTCAATGCGTGCTCGCTCAGCCTTATGTTCGCGAGCTTCGCGGAAACTCCGCGGTCAGCATGGGAGTTCTGGTCGAGTCGCTTCCCCCGCCGCAGCGACGCGAGGTCCGGTCCCTGATGCACCAGCACGTGACGGATCTCAAACAAATCATCACGTCCGGGATGGCCAAAGGCGTGTTCCGGATCGTCGATCCGACGGCGGTATCGTTCGCCATCCTCGGGATGGCCGACAATGTGATGTGGGTTCAGCCCGATGGCCCCCTGACGAAGGATTCGGTCGCGCGGATGTACGGCGACCTGGCGCTCGCGATGGTGGCGAGCGCCAAAGGCTGACTCCGTCAGCGTATGCCCTGCCGCCTCACGACGACGGAAGCCATGCGTCCAGGTCGAGTGGCGCGACCAACCGTGAGGGCAGTTCATCGTCGAACTTCTCCAGCGTCCAACGGCCGCGGCTCCACAGTTCGTGGACGATCGTGGGCAGCGAGGAGATGATCAGATGTTCGCCTGTGATGTGGAAAACCTGGCCGTTCGCCCGGCACCGATGATCGGCGAGCCAGGCGACGAGCGGGGAGACATTCGCCGGGTCCATCTGATCGAAGCCTGAAGCGGCGTCATCAGGTGCGGTCCGCACCCCGTCCGGCTCCGTGATCCTTGTCCGTCCGCCCGGGGAAACGACATTCGATCGAACGCCGTACTGCTGGGCTTCCAGGGCGACAACTCGTGAGAGCGCGAGCACACCCAATTTCGCGGTGGCGTAGTTGGCCTGCCCGAAACTGCCGGCGAGCCCGGCCACGGAGCTCGTCATGACGACGGAGGCGTCGGCCGGGTTCCCGGCCTTGGCCCGTTGCCGCCAGTAGGCCACCGCGTGTCGGGTCGGTGCGGCGTGTCCTTTGAGGTGAACGCGGATCACGTCGTCCCAGTCGGCTTCGGTCATATTGGCGAGTGACCGGTCGCGGATGATCCCGGCATTGTTGACCAGAATGTCGAGGTCACCGAAGGACTCGACGGCCATCTGAATCAGATCGGCCGCTTGAGACCAGTCCGATATGTCATGGCCACTGGCCACGGCTTGTCCGCCGAGGTCTCGAATCCGCTGGGCGACCTCCTGTGCCGGTGTCGGATCCGCTCCGGCGCCGTGTACGTCTCCGCCGAGGTCGTTCACGACGACGTTCGCCCCCTGTCCGGCGAGTTCTAACGCGTGCGCGCGGCCGAGACCCCGCCCGGCACCGGTCACGATCGCGGTTCGCCCCTTGAGACGTGTCATCGCGGAATCCGCCCTTCGTTGTTCTAGCGGCGTTGCTTAACGATCGTTAAGACGCTGCATGATGGCGTACCTAGCACAGCTCGGTCAAGAGCTGACAACCCACCTGGTAGATCGCGTTCACCTGCTATTCGAGGTCCATTGACTTCTAACGATCGTTAAGGTTCACTTCCTGGGGAGATCGCATGAGAGGCATGTCTATGTCGGTGAAATCCCCACTTCGACTGGCTGCTGCGGCCGCTGTCGTCACTCTGGCCGGCGCGGCCTGTTCGGGCGAGTCGACAAGCAACGCAACGAAGGGCGGTGGATCCGAGCTCGCGGCGCCCGGCGGCACCGTCACCTACCGAATGGCAGGCGCACCCGATTCGCTCGATCCATTCAAGACCGTGACCGGCGCGACCACCCCGATCACCTACGCGACGTACGACACGCTGGTGCAGTACAACCCGAGGACCAAGGCCTACATCGGCGTGGTCGCCAAGTCCTGGGAGGTCACTCCCTCGTCGATCAAGTTCCAACTGCGGTCCGACGTCAAATGCCGAGACGGCTCCGCATTCACTCCTACCGACATCGCCGCGTCTCTCAAGGCCTACATGGACCCCAAGACCGGCTCCCCCTACGCGACGCGCTGGCTGGGGAAGGCACCTTTGACCTTCACCGCAGACGACGCCGGCTCCACCCTGACCATCACCGCGGCCGAGCCGTTCGGCTCGCTGCTCGCCGGTCTCAAGATGGTGCCACTGGTGTGCCCGGCCGGGCTCAAGGACAGAGCGAGGCTGGCATCGGGCGCGGAGGGCTCAGGTCCCTATGAGCTCGCGGACAGCAAGCCGGGACTCTCCTACACGCTCAAGTTGCGGGACGACTACACCTGGGGACCCAGCGGAATGACGTCGGGAGCGCCAGGCGTGCCGGAGACCATCATCCTGAAAGTCATCAACAGTGACGCCACCGCGGCGAACGAGCTGCTCGCCGGCACCATCGACGTCTCCGGGCTCGGCGGTGTCGACGCACAGCGTGTCGAGAGCAACAAGTCCATCGCCAAGACCGTCGTCGCCACCCAGGGACAGTGGTCCGTGGTCGGTAACATGGAGGCCGGTCACGTGACGGCGGACCCGGAGGTGCGACACGCACTGTTCCAGGCGATCGACCGGAGGGCCCTGCTTCTCGCCTACCTCGGTCCCACGGCGTCCGACATCGAGCTGGGGACGAGCGTCCTGCCGCCGAACATGCCGGGGTACGACGAAAGCACCAAGGAGCTCGTGCCCGAGTTCTCGCCGGAGGCGGCGAAGGCCACGCTGTCGGCAGCCGGATGGACCGAGTCGGGCGGGCATTGGACCAAGGATGGCAAGGTCCTGCAGGTGCGCGTCATCGGTGGCGCCGGGTGGGGGAACGCGAACGAATATCTCGCCTCGCAGTTCAAGAACATCGGTGTCGATGTCAAGCTCTCCGTCACCGACGAAAACGGGTGGCTCGCCGACCTGTCGAGCGGAAACTACGACATCACGATCTTTCCGATCGACGGCTCCGTCGAGGCGCCGACAGCCCTGATGTCGTTCTACGTCGGCGCGCTCCCGCCGACCGGCACGAACTTCATTCGCAACGGCGACGCCGAACTGACCGCGATCGTCGACCAGGCGGCGGCCTCGGTCGGGGCCGAGGCGGACAAGCTCTGGGCAACCGTCCAGACGAAGCTGCTCCGCAACTACGACCTGCTGCCATGGCAGGTGCCGGTCACGCCCATCTACACGTCCCCGAAAGTCACTCTGCAGATCAACGGCCTGCCGAGCACTCTCGCGATCCGCCGTACCAAGGGCTGACCGGAGATGAAGGCAACTGGGCAACGGACATCGTTTGGAGCGGCCCGTGGCTGAAGAGGCAGCCGTCGTCTCCCGCCCGACTCAGCAACTGTCGAGTCGGGCGGGGTGGAGCGACATCAAGGCGCGTCACCCGTGGCTGGTTTTCCTGCTCTCCCGCGTCGCACGGCTCGTTGTCGTATGCGCGCTGCTGCTCGTCGGCACTTTCTTGATGGTTCGGCTGATGCCCGGCGACCCGGCTCGGCGGATCCTGGGCCTGCAGGCCACGCCGGAAGCCGTTGAGCTCACCCGGCACCGCCTCGGGCTGGACAGGCCGCAGTTCGAGCAGTTGTGGTCGTACTGCTGGAACGCCCTGCACCTGGACTTCGGCGAGTCGTTCAGCCAGGGAGTGCCGGTACGGGAACTGATCGCCGAGCGCTTCCCGAAGACGGTGGAGCTCGCGGCGGCGGCCACGATGGTGCTGCTCATCGTGGGCTTCGGGGTCGGCACCCTCATGGCCGTTCTCACCCGCGACGGGCGACGACCCAGACTGGACGCCACGTACGGCACCAGCATGGGTGCGCTCAGCGCTGTCCCCGACTTCGTGCTGGCCGCACTGTTCGCAGTGGTCTTCGGTCTCTACCTCAAATGGTTTCCGGTCGCGGGGGACAACGGTCTGTCGAGCTTGACGTTACCCACGTTGGCGGTGGCCATCCCAGGCATCGGGTTCCTGTCGCGAGTAGTGCGCGCCGAGGCCCTCGACGTCCTCTCGCAGAACTATGTCCGAACCGCACGAGCGAAGCGGCTGACCGGTCGGCGGATCTACATCCGGCACGTGATGCCGAACGCCGCCTACGGTGGCGTGACCCTCGCCGGCGTCTCCTTCGCCTCGCTCGTGGGTGGCACGGTCGTCGTCGAGCAGGTCTTCAACTGGCCGGGCATGGGGTCCGCGCTGACCAGCGCGGTCGTGAACCGTGACTACCCGGTCGTGCAGGCGGGGGTGCTGCTCCTCGGTGCCACCGTCGTGATCGTGAACACCCTCGTCGACGTCCTGCTCGCGATCGTCGACCCCGGCGCGTTGCGGGAGAACTGATGCGCAACAAATACCTGCACGCCCTTTTCCGGACACCCAGCGGAGCGGTCGGATCGCTGACTCTCCTCCTGATCATCGCCCTTGCCGTCGTCGGGCCGCTTCTGTGGCACGACGCGGCGCAGGCAGAGAATGTGACCAACCTCAATCTCGGAGTGTCCCGAGATCATCTGTTCGGGACCGACGGGTTGGGCCGTGACGTCTTCGCGCGCACCATGGTCGCCACACGCCTGTCGCTGCTCCTGGCCGTCGGCGCGGCGGTGGTGGGAGCGATCCTCGGCTATGTCGTCGGAATCGTGATCGCCGTTCTGCCCGCCCAGCTTCGACGCGTGTGTCTGGCCGCGGTCGACGTCTCGTTGAGCTTCCCGGTGATTCTTCTCGCGATCGTCTTCGTCGCGATGTTCGGAGGCGGCACGACGAGCACCATCGTGGCAATCGGCATCGCCTTCGCGCCGCCGCTCGCGCGGCTGTCGAGCAATCTGGCGCTTGCCGAATCACGCAAGGAATACTTCCGGATCGCGCGAACCCTCGGTGTGCCGACCCGAACCCTCCTCCCCCGCTACCTTCTCGCGAACATCGCCGAACCGCTGTTGTTGACGTTCTTCTACGCCATCGGCTCAGCGCTCGTCGCCGTGTCCGCGCTCTCCTTTCTGGGCATCGGCGTCCAACCGCCCAGCTACGACTGGGGAGTCCTGCTCGTCAACGGCTTCACGCTGCTGTACGTGCAGCCGGCCGCGGCCCTGGGTCCGGCAGCCATGATCGTCGTTACCGGTATCGGCCTGGCTCTCGTCGGCGAGGCGTCGGCCCGGGCCGCCAACCCCAGACTCGCAGGGGCGCGACGCCGCACGGCAGGCGACGACGCACAGAACGCGCAGGCAGCCGCCGAACCGACACCCGATGACCCAACGTCCGACGACCTGGTACTCGACGTCCGGGACCTCCGCGTCGCGTTCGACACCCCCGCCGGTGAAGTGGTGCCCGTACGCGGCATCGACCTGCGGATACGTAAGGGAGAGGTGCTCGGCCTGGTCGGCGAATCCGGATCCGGGAAGAGCATGACCGCCCTGGCCATCGCCGGCCTGGCGCCGGCCAACGCGCGGGTCACCACGGAACGTTGCCGCTTCCTCGGACATGCCGGGACTCCCGCGGGTCTCAGGTCGCGGCGGATCGGGCAGCGACTCGCCATGGTCTTCCAGGACCCGGCGACGTCGTTGAACCCGGCCATGCGGCTCGGCACGCAGATGACCGAGGCGGTTCGCGCCGGCGGCGTCGGCCGCCGCGAAGCCGTCGAACGCGCGGTCGAGCGGCTCACAGACGTCCGTATACCGGCGCCCGCGAGCCGGCTTCGCGACTTCGCCAACCAACTGTCCGGCGGTCAACGGCAGAGAGTCATGATCGCGATGGGCCTGATGACCGAACCGGCGCTGATCGTCGCCGACGAACCCACCACAGCGCTCGACGTCACCGTACAGGCGCAGGTACTCAGTGTGCTTCGCGACGTCAACGTTCGAAGCGGAGCCTCGGTCCTGCTCATCAGCCACGACATGTCGGTGATCGCCCAGATGTGTTCCAAGGTCGCCGTCATGTACGCCGGAGCCATCGTCGAGTACGGCGACACAGCCGACGTCGTACACCGGCCGCAACACCCTTACACCCGGGCGCTGCTCGCGTCGGTCATCACGCTTGACCACTCCGCGGAAAGCGAGGCGCCGGCCGAACCCGGTGGCGTCGCACCGTCGGCCGACGGCCGGAACAGGCCGGGCGGGTGCAGCTACCTGGCCCGCTGCCCCATCGCCTCCGAGCGCTGCGCGGACGAGATTCCGCCGCTCATGCAGGGCGCGGCCGGCGAGGTCGCCTGCTGGAATATGGCCGACAAGGAGCAGCTGGTATGACAGCACTGGAAGTAACCGACCTGCGTGTTCAGTACGGCCGGGGAGCGCGCGCCGTCCGCGCGGTCGACGGAGTCAGCCTCGCGGTCCCATCCGGTGGCACCCTCGGACTCGTCGGCGAGTCCGGAAGCGGCAAGTCGACGGTCGCCCGCGCGCTCGTCGGGCTCGCCCACGGCAGCTTTCAGCGCCTGGTCGTCGCCGACGCCGAGTTCAGTAGCTGGTCACGCCCGGCGGAAGCCCGGGTTCGCCGTCACGTCCAGTTCATCACCCAGGACCCGTCGTCGGCCTTCAACCCGCGATCCACCATCGGCGCCTCCATCGCCGAAGTGCTCGCCTCGCCGGTAAGGGAATCGGCGAGCGGGACGGCGCGCACCCCGGCCGAGCTGCTCGAACTCGTCGCCCTCGACACCGGCGTGGCCCGGCGCTACCCGCACGAACTGTCGGGTGGGCAACTACAGCGCGCGTCCATCGCGCGCGCCCTCGCCGCCAGGCCGAGCGTCCTGATCGCGGACGAGATCACGTCCGCACTCGACGTCGGAGTCCAGGCCGGCATCCTCCGCCTCCTCGGTGATCTGCAGAAGGAGCTGGCGCTCTCGATCGTCTTCATCTCACACAATCTCGCGGTGACTCGACACATCAGTGACCAGGTCGCCGTCATGTATCTCGGCAGAATCGTGGAGGCGGGCGACTCGGAGGAAGTCCTCGTACAGTCGCGACACCCCTACACACGCGCGCTCGTCGACTCCGTGCCTCGCCTCAAAGTCGGCGCGCCGTTGCGACTTCCGATTCAGTCCGAGCCCCCTGACCCACGGCGCCCGCCCGCCGGGTGCCGCTTCCATCCCCGCTGTCCGGTCGGGCCGCAGACGAACCCGGAGCGGACAGACTGCATCGAGCACGACCCCGGAACGATCGCGACGTCCGCGAGCGATGCCGCGTGTCACTACGCGTCCCAGGCGACCCGAACGATCGCGGCGCAGGACACCACCGTACCCGGGTGAGCCCAGACCGGCCGACGCCAGGAAGACGGCGAATCCGGGCACGCCGCACCCATGGAAACACGAAGGGACACAATGACAGGGCTCAAAGCACGCCCGGCCTATATCGCGGGCGTCGCCGAAACGCCGCTCGGCAAGGTGCTCGACCAGACCGAGCTATCGATGGTCGCGCTGGCCGCCAAAGAGGCGCTCGGAGAGGCCGGAATGACCATCGCGGACGTGGACGGCCTGTTCGTCAACTACATGGGCGAGGAGGGCACGGTCCAGGTCGGCGAGTATCTCGGAATCGAGCCGCGGGTCGCCGACTCCAGCGATCTGGGCGGAGCCGCCTTCGAGGCGTTCGTCCATCACGCCATGCTGGCGGTCTCAGCGGGACAGTGCGAGGTCGCGCTGATCGCGTACGCGTCGCGGCAGAGAAGCCGGCGCAACCGCCGCCCTCCCGCGGCCGACGCGGCCTCGCTCACCGCACAGTTCGAGCACCCCTACGGGCTGCCCGCTCCCATCGGGCACTATGCGCTCATCGCGGCCCGCCATATGGCCCAATACGGCACCACATCAGAGCAGCTCGCACAGGTCGCCGTAGCGGCGCGCAAGTGGGCGGCGCTGAACCCGAAGGCGTGGATCAGAACGCCGTTGACCGTCTCCGACGTGCTCGAATCTCCACTACTGTCCGACCCGTTGCACACCCTGGACTGCTGTCTTGTGACCGACGGCGGAGGGGCCGTCGTCGTCACGACACCGGAACGGGCGCGCGATGCCGCCAAACCCGCGGTGCGTGTCCTCGGAGTCGGACAGAGCCATACCCACTGGCACATCGACCAGATGCCCGATCTCACCGTCAGCGCCGGCGTGAAGTCGGGTGAGGCCGCGTTCCGGATGGCCGGGATCGTCCCCGCGGACGTCGACGTCCTCCAACCGTACGACTCGTTCACCATCACCGTCATCAAGGCGCTGGAGGACCTCGGGTTCTGCGAGCGAGGCGAGGGCGGTCCATTCGTCGAGAACGGCCGGCTCGAACCAGGCGGTGACCTTCCGGCGATGACCACCGGAGGCGGCCTGTCGTACAACCACCCAGGCGCGCTCGGCGTTCTTCTTCTCGTGGAGGCGGTGCGTCAGTTGCGCGGCGAGGCGAACGACCGCCAAGTCGCCGACGCCGAGATCGCCGTGGCGCACGGTGTCGGCGGGTTCCTGTCCACTTCTTCGACGGTGGTGCTCGGTCGTGACTGATCTCTACTACGGTGATCCGCTGTCCCGGGCGTTCTGGGACGGGGCGCGCAACGGAGTCCTCGTCCTGCAGCGATGCGCCGACTGCGGCCGGTGGCAACACTATCCGCGCCCGCTGTGCCTCGGTTGCGAGTCGACCTCGCTGGAGTCCGTTCCGGCGAGCGGATCGGGGACCATCTACTCCTGCACGACGGTGAGGATCTCCGCGAGGCCCGACCTGGAGCCGCCCTACATCGCAGCCATCGTTGAACTGGATGAAGGACCAAGAATGCTGACAAACGTTGCCGGAGACACCGCACGAATCGGCGATCGGGTACGAATCGGCTGGCGCCACCGCACCGACGCGCCGCCGCTGCCGATCTTCACGGTTGACGCCGATGCGTGAGCCGACCCCGATGACCTCAGGACCTCTCGCCGGAACCGTCGTCGTGGAACTCGCCGGCATCGGTCCCGGACCGTTCGCGACCATGCTGCTGGCCGACCTCGGCGCCGACGTCATCCGCGTCGACCGCATCGTGCCCGGCGGCCCGCAGCTCCAGCAGGGATACCGCAAGGACGTCGTCAATCGGGGCAAGCGTTCAATCGCGGTGGACCTCAAGAACCCTGACGGCCGCGGCCTCGTCCTGGACCTGATCGAACGCGCGGACGTGCTCGTCGAGGGGTACCGGCCCGGTGTGGCCGAGCGGCTGGGTCTCGGGCCCGAGGACTGCGCCGCCCGCAACCCCCGGCTGGTCTACTCGCGGATGACCGGGTGGGGTCAGGAAGGCCCGTTGTCGCAGGTGGCCGGCCATGACATCGGCTACCTGGCTCTCACCGGAGCGCTGTGGGCGATCGGGCGCGCCGACGAGGCGCCGGTGGCCCCTCTCAATCTGGTCGCCGACTACGCCGGTGGTTCGCTCTTCCTCGTCATGGGCACCCTCGCGGCGCTCGTCGAGGCACGAGCCAGTGGGGTCGGCCAGGTCGTCGACGCGGCGATGGTCGACGGTGTCAGCGTCCTCACGATGATGATCACTGCGCTGTCCGAGATGGGCCTATGGGACCCGACGCGCCGGGGGGCGAACGCGTTCGACTCGGCCGCTCCCTACTACGACGTCTACGAGTGCGCCGACGGCAAGTGGGTCGCCGTAGGCCCACTGGAGCCGCACTTCTTCGCGGAGATGGTGCGGATCACCGGCTTCCGCGAGGGCGACGACGACCGCTTCGTCCAGCCGTCACCGGCCGAGTGGCCGGCCCACAAACACGAGTGGGCGGCACTGTGGCGCACCCGCACCCGGGACGAGTGGGCCTCCCTGCTCGGTGGCACCGACGCCTGCGTGCAGCCGGTCCTCGACTGGCAGGAGCGCACGCGGCACCCTCATCTCGTCGCGCGCGGCACCTACGTCGAGCTGGACGGCATCGTGCAGCCGGCGCCCGCCCCGCGGCTGTCGCGCACGCCCCTGTCGGTGTCGGGACCCCCCTCCTACCCCGGGGAGCACACACGCGAGATCGCCAAGGAACTCGGACTGACCGACGACCAGATCGACGCGCTCGTCACCGCCGGCGTGGTGAGCGCCGGATGAAGAATGCACGAGTGGTGCGGGACGCGACCCGGCGCGTTCTGACCGGTCCGGCACGCCGGGCTGTGTGCTGGGCCGATGACGGGCGGCATCGGGGTGCTGGGGGTTGCTCAGCTGCCGCCCGTCGCGGCGAACCGGCCGGTCCATAGACAGGCCGCGGCATAACCGAAGAGCTCGCCCCGGGGTTCGCCGGTCTGCACCCGGGCGAGCGCGAAGCCGCCAAGGGTCGCGGCCAGCATCCTTGCCAGGTCGATAGCCGGGATCGGCAACGACTCGCCGGCCGCCGCGGCGTATCTGGTCAGCTCGTCGGCGAGCTCCTGCATCTGCGCGCCGTAGCGACGCTGCGAGTCCGCCTCGATGGCGCTGTCCCCGCGTGCCGTCAGCCGCAGCTCCATGGACAGGTCGAGGGCCGTCTTCGTGGTCGGCTGGTTCGTCATGTCGGCCCAGTGCAGGCCGAAGGCCTCGAGTGCCTGGATCATCGGCGTGCCCAGCGGGGCCGCGTCGGTCAACCGGGGAAGCCGATTTATCTCGTCGAATGCCTGGGTGAACAGCTGGCGCTTACCGCCGAAGATCGAGTAGATCGATCCCGTCGTGACGCCGGCCCTCTCGGCCACCGCCTCCACGGAGGTGGCCAGATAGCCGCGTTCCTTCGCGATCTCGCGTACCGCCTCGATCAGGGCGGCGCGCGTGGCGGCCTTGGCCGCGGACCTTGCCGGCCATCGGGTCGAATTCGAATCGCTCATTTGGCGGCACCCCTTGATTAGTTCCGTAACGCCACTATTATAACTTCATTATAGCCCACTACTGGAGGGTCCATGACGCGTCAGGTCACCCCCGAAGACCTGTTTCGCCTGCGGTTTCTACGCGGCGCCGACCTGTCGTCGGATGGCAGGCGTTCCGTCTATGCGTTAACCCGAGTGGATACGGAGACCAATACCGAACACGTCGACCTCCATTTGCTTGACGTGGCAAACGGCACATCGGCACGGCTCACTCACAGCGATTGCGTGAACACGGCGCCGGCCTTCTCGCCGGACGGCACACACATCGCTTTCATGTCCACCCGAGGCGGCACGCCGCAGCTGTGGTTGCTGCCGGTCGCCGGCGGCGAGGCCCGGCAGCTCACGAACCTCTCCCAGGGGGTGGGCAGCGGTGCGGTGTTCTCCCCGGACGGGAGCAAGATCGCTTTCACCGCCGGGCCGGCCGGCACGTCTCGGGACCCGAGCGCCCCGTATCGCGTGACCCGCACCGTATGGCGGCAAGACGGGATCGGCCTGGTCGATGACGCGCTTCAGGACATCTACGTTCTCGACCTCACCACGGACGCCGAACCCCAGCGGCTCACCTCGGACGGGTGGATGAACAGCGCTCCGAAGTGGACCCCGGACGGGCAGGCCATCGTGTTCGTCGCGGGACACAACCCGGATTCCACCAAGCCGGACTCCCGCCTGCACCGGGTCACCCTCGGCGGTGAGGTCAGCGATGTCACGGGCACTGATGCCGAGGTCATCGTCTTCACGCACACCGTGACCGCCGACGGCAAGGTCGTCTACCTGACCGGTTACGAGGCGCACACCAAGCCGGGCGTCCGCCCGTCGCTCTACATCGTCGATCCGGCCACCGGGCAGCGTGAGAAGCGGGGCGCCGACATCGCAGGTCACCTCGGCGGCCTGATGCAGACCGACAGCCCGTCCGCCGGCTTCGTCGCCGGCGTCGTCGGCGGCATCGTGCCGACCGAGGACGGTACGGCGGCGCTGCTGCAAGTGCAGGCTCGCGGCGCCGTGTCGCTCGTACGGATCCAGCTTTCCGGTCCCGAGCGACACCAGGTCATCGTGACCGGCGATCGGGTCTGCACCGCCGTCGGAGCGGCCGGCGGCAACGTGGTGTTCGCCGCCTTCGGCTTCACCGAGCCGGGCGACCTGTACGTCGCCGACGCCGACGGCCAGAACGAGCGGCGGCTCACCCGGACCAACCAGGCGCTGCTGTCCGAGCTCGCGCTGCCGACCGTTCATCGGCTGTCGTTCCGCAGCAAGGACGACGCGGAAGTGGAGGGCTGGTTCCTCTGCCCGGCCGACGCCCAGCTTCCGGTGCCCACCGTGTTGGCGATCCATGGCGGTCCGCACGCGGCCTGGGGTTACAACTTCGGATTCGACTCGCTCATGTTCAACGGAGCCGGGTTCGGCGTGCTGCAGGTGAACCACCGCGCCTCGACCGGTTACGGGGACGACTTCGCCACCGCGATCAACGGTGACTGGGGCAACCTCGACTACGCGGACCTGATGGCGGGTGTGGACCACGCCATCGAGCTGGGCCTGGCCGACGCGGACAGGCTCGGCGTGTGCGGGATCTCCGGTGGCGCCAACCTGACCGGCTGGGTCATCGGGCACACAGACCGGTTCAAGGCGGCCTGCCCGGAGAACCCGCTGTTCAACTGGATCAGCTTCTTCGGCACGAGCGACGTCGGCGCCTGGATGGGCGTCTCCGAACTCGGTGACACCCCGTTCGAGCTGCTCGAAACCTACGCACGCTGTTCGCCGATCACCTACGCCAAGAACTGCACGACGCCGACGTTGTTCCTGCAGCACGAGAACGACTACCGCTGCCCGGCCGAGCAGACCGAGCAGTTCTACACCGCGCTGCGGATCGCCGGCGTTCCGGCCGAGATGCTGCGCTTCCCCGGCTCCAGCCACGGTGGCTCCGTCATCGGCCCGATCGGGCACCGCCGAGCGCAGAACGACGCACTGCTCGACTGGATGAGCAGGTACGTGCTCGGCAAGGAGGCCGATGCCACCGAAACGGTCCCCCACATCGAGAGGAACAGCGCGTGAGCACATCCGTCCGTACCGTCTTCACCGGTGGCGACGTCTTCGACGGGACCGGTGCCGCGCCGAGTCCCGCCGACGTCGCCGTTCAGGATGGCCGGATCGTCGAGGTGGGTCAGGGGCTGGACGGTGACGTCGAGGTCAGCGTGGCCGGCCGGACACTGCTTCCGGGGTTCATCGACTGCCATGTGCATGTGACCCTGGAAACGATCGACCTGATGATCCTCATGCAACAGCCGTACGGGTACGGCCACTACATAGCCGCCGACAATCTGGCCAAACTGCTTTCGATCGGCATCACCACCGCCCGGGACGCGGGCGGCGCCGACCCGGCCGTGAAGCAGGCCGTCACCGACGGGCGGATTCCGGGTCCGCGGCTGCTGATCGCGATCCAGATGTTGAGCCAGACAGGCGGGCACAGCGACGGCTGGATGCCCTCGGGCCAGTGCATGGCCTCGCTCGGAACCGGAACCGTACCCGGTATTGGCAGCAGCGTGGTGGACGGCGTCGAGGAGATGCGGCGACGGGTGCGCGAGCTGGCGCGTGCGGGTGCGGACCAGATCAAGATCGCGACCTCCGGGGGCGTCCTGTCCCCTGGGGACGATCCCCGGCATTCCAAGCTGCTGCCGGAGGAGATCGAGGTGGCGGTGATCGAGGCGCGGGCGGCGGGAATTCCGGTGATGGCACACGCCCAGGGAACACAGGGCATCAAGAACGCGGTCGAAGCGGGTGTGCGGTCCATCGAGCACGGGATCTACCTCGATGAGGAAGCGGTCGACCTGATGCTCAAGCACGGCACGTATCTCGTGCCGACCCTGCTCGCGCCGCGCAGCGTCATCGAGGCCACCAGCAACGGAGTCGCGATCACCGACTCCTCGCGGCAGAAGGTGCACGAGGTCATCGCCCACCATCA
This sequence comes from Microtetraspora fusca, assembly GCF_001570365.1. Lineage (GTDB taxonomy): Bacteria > Actinomycetota > Actinomycetes > Streptosporangiales > Streptosporangiaceae > Microtetraspora > Microtetraspora fusca. The sequence goes on from NZ_BBYK01000087.1 coordinate 30,183, forward strand.
GCGCTCCTTCAAGCTCGCGGTCGAGGCCGGCGTTCGGATCGCGATGGGCACCGACGGGGTCGGCTTCCCGCATGGCAGGAACCTTGAGGAGTTGGAGTTGATGGCCGCGGCCGGCATGCCCGCGGCAGACGTGCTGAAGGCGAGCACGAGCACGGCCGCGCGGCTTCTCGGGCTCGACGCGGAAGTCGGCACCATCGAGCCGGGCAAGCAGGCGGACCTGGTGGTGGTGGACGGAGACCCCCTCCAATTCGCCGACCTGACCCAGCGGATTCGCGCCGTGTACCAGCGAGGTGCACTCGTCGCGTCCCACGGCTGACGCCACGACGCGCGTTCGCCGCTGGACGATCGATTCCGACGTTCCGGCACGCAGACGCGGGAAGGGTCTCCATGATCCGGTCATGCTGACCGGGGCATGGAGACCCTTTTCACCGCGATCCACGTGAAGACCGGCTGATCGAGCCGGTCAACGCCCCTCGGGAACGCGCAGATGCCAGTCCGTGTCGCGTTGGAAGGCGTCGACGACCTTCAGCACCACGGCATCGCCGAACGGCCGGCCGGCGATCTGCAGCCCCAGCGGCAGGCCATCACTGTCGAATCCCGCGGGCATCGAAGCGGCGGGATTGCCGACGGCACTCCAGTACGGCGTGTAGGCCGATCTGATGCCGTGGGTCGGGTCCATCTCCGCGATGTACCGCAGCGAGACCCCGCCTGTGACCGCGGTCGGAGTGAGCACCACGTCCACCTCGGCGAACAACCTGGCCAAGGCCTTCTGCCCGAAGCGGCGGACCCGCTGCGCCTGCACATAGTCGGCGCCGGTGTACCGCGTTCCACAAGCGAGAGCAAGACGCGTGGTGGCGCCGTAGTCCCGCCACCGCCGTTGGAGGCCGGGCCGGTGGTAGGCGAACGCCTCGCAGAGCAGGACGACGGTGAGCGCGGTGGCGAGCTCGTCGTAGTACGGGAGCTCGATGTCGACGACGCGCGCGCCCCGGCCTCGTATCACCTCGATGCCGTCATGCAGGACCTCCGGCAGCGCCGGATCCTCTTGGTCACCTGCCACGCGGAAGAGCCGATCCACCCCGACGGTCAAGCCGGACAGGTCCCCATCGAGGTGGCGCGCATAGTCAGGTACGCGACGGCGGACGGAGCTCGGATCAGACGGGTGGTGGCCGGCGATGACCCCGAGCATCAGCGCGCAGTCACGCGCGGACCTCGCCATGGGTCCGACCGTGTCCAGGCTGTGCGCGAGCGGCACACAGCCGGACTTCGGCACGAGTCCATACGTCGGTTTCAGCCCGGTGACCGCGCAATAGGCCGCGGGAGCTCGAATGCTTCCCGCCGTGTCGGTACCGAGTGCCGCCGGCACGATCCCCGCGGCGATGGCGGAGGCCGACCCCGAGCTGGAGCCTCCCGTGTATCGCGCCAGGTTCCAGGGATTGCGCGGCACCGGCGCCCGCTCCTCGTCAGGCGGGCCGACGGCGAACTCCATCGTCGTCGTCGTGGCGAGCATGATCGCCCCCGCGTTCCGCAGCCGTTCGACGACCACGGCATCGGTCCCGTCCGGAGGCCAGTCGAGAATCTCGCTCCCGGCTGTCGTGTGCGCGTCGGCGAGCTTGAAGATGTCCTTGACGGCCACGGGGACACCGCCGAGCAGGCCGATGTCGAGGCCGGCGGTGTGCCGTTCATCGACGTCGGCCGCCGCGCGTTCTGCGTGTTCGGTCAGCCTGGACTTGAGCGCGTGAAGATCCGCGTCCACCCGATCCGCTCGTTCGAACGCCTCCCGGACGAGGTTCAGGCTGGTGACGTCACCAGCCTGAACGCCCTCGGCGAGCTCAGTGAGCGTGCGCGGCGACGCATCCGTCCCTCTACTCATCGGCGGTACTGAACGGGTCGGCTCGGAACACCGATCCGGAGACCTCGTCCGCGTCCGTCGCGATGGTGAACAGGACGTCTGCCGCCGCCCGGGCCTCCGGGTAGCCACGAGAGATGGCCGCGATTTCGTGGGCCGGCGGCCTCAGACCGGCGAGCCCGAGCAGGCAAGCAGCGACTCCTCCGACAGGGTGATCAGGAGCCACTGGTCAGGCGTTCGCCGGCGAGTTGCCTGCGCCGGATCTTGCCGAGGTCGTCGCGGGGCAGGACGTCGACGTACTCGAACGTCTTGGGGGTTTTGTAGTGGGCCATGCGGTCCCTGCAGTGCCGGCGGAGTTGTTCTTCGCTCGGTGGCCGCTCGGGGTCGGCGACGACGATGGCGTGCACGCGCCGGCCCCATGCTTCGTCGGGCAGACCGATGACGACGACGTCGAGGACTCCGGGATGTTCGCTGAGCGCCACCTCGACTTCGGCGGGGTAGACGTTCTGGCCGCCGGTGATGATCAAATCCACGCGGCGGTCCGCGATGAACAGGTATCCGTCTTCGTCGAGCCAGCCGAGGTCGCCGACGCATACCGCGCCGTCGCTGGTGGCCGTGGCCGGCTCTGCTCCCCAGTAGGCGTAGTTGTCGTCGGGGTTCTGTGTGAAGCCGGCCGGCGGGCGAAGCCAGCGGAGGTAGATGTTGCCGACCTCGCCGGGAGCCACCGGAGCACCTTCGTCGTCAAGGATGCGCACTTCCGTCAGTTCGCCGCCTCTGCCGACGCTGCCGGGGTGCGCGAGCCAGTCCTGACCCCAGATGAACGTGCCGCCGGCACTTTCCGATGAGCCGAACGCCTCCACTACCCGGTCGGGGCCCAGGAGTTCCAGCCAACGCCGCTTGACCCATTGGGGGCATACCGCGCCTGCGTGGTAGAGGGTTTTCACGCTGCTGAAATCCCGGGAGTCGAGATCGGGTACGCGAAGGAAGCGCTGCATCTGGGTGGGCACCATCACCATCCAGGTGACCCGATGGCGCTCGATCATCTCCATTGCCAGCCGCGCGTCGAATCGCTCCAGCAACACCACCGTGCAGTCGTGGAACAGATTCTGGTAGGTCTGCAGGAAAGGCATCGCGTGGTACATCGGGCTGGCCACCAGGGCCGTGCCGTGCGGTTCCCGTCCGAAGATGTCCCGCTCGCCGGGTTCGAGTGGTACGGCGACCATGGGCGTGGGGTTGACGAGGATCTTCGGTCGTCCAGAGGAACCACCGGTGGCCAGCGCCGTGCCGGGGCGGGGCACGACGACCGGCAGAGCGTCGGCGCTGTACTGCTCGGCGTTCATCAGTTCGGTCCGGCTGATTCCCGGCAGTGCCCACTCCTGGGTGTCTCCGACGACGAACAGTTCCCGTCCGGATTCCCTGGCCGCCGCCAAGGTCAGCTGACGCTCGTGTTCGGGCAGGGTGGAGTTCATCGTCAGTACGCACGCGCCCAGCTTCCAGGTGGCGAACGACGCGACCGCGTGCGCGATCCCATTGGGCAGGGCGACCAGTACAACACTGTCCGGGCCGACCCCTGCCCGCGCCAGCCTGCGTGCGGCCTGGTTGCTGCGCCGTTCAAGCTCACCGAAGCCGATCACGGTCTCTCCACCGGCCTGGTGCGCCACGATCAGCGCCGGCTTGTCAGGAGCCGACGCGGCCAGCATCGCCAACCTCTGCCCGTACGTCACAGCGGTGGCACCTTCGAGTGCGGTCGTTGTCGTCACACTTCCTCCGGGTCGATCGGGCGGCGCCATCGATCCTCCGCCTACGGTGCGGTAGCGTCGTTCTGGTAATAGCGTTATAGTACTGGCGTTACGAGATGGTCAATCCCAACGAAGTCGGGCGGATGGTGAGCCATGCGGGACGCGGTGATCGTGGAAGCGGTACGGACCCCGGTGGGACGTCGCAACGGTGTCTTGTCGGGGGTTCACCCGGCGGATCTCTCGGCGCACGTCCTGCGGGCCTTGGTTTCGCGCGCCGGCGTGGATCCCGCACACGTTGACGATGTGATCTGGGGCTGCGTCGGGCAGATCGGTGATCAGGCGTTCAACATCGCGCGAACCGCCGCCCTGTCGGCGGGCTGGCCGGAGGCGGTACCCGGGGTCACGGTCGACCGGCAGTGCGGCTCGTCACAGCAGGCGATCCACTTCGCCGCCGCAGGGGTCATCGCGGGTCATTATGACCTGGTGGTGGCCGGTGGCGTGGAGTCGATGTCGCGGGTGCCGATGGGTTCGTCCTTCGCCGGCGGGTTCCCCCTGGGTTCCGACTACCGCGCGCGGTACGGCGACACCATGCCGAACCAGGGCGAGGGTGCCGAGATCATGGCGGAGCGGTGGGGCCTGTCGCGTCAGCGGCTCGACGAGTTCTCGCTCGCGTCGCACGAGAAGGCGGCGGCGGCACAGGACGCCGGTCGGTTCGACGCCGAGATCGCGCCGGTGACGTTGCCGGACGGCACCGTGGTATCGGCCGATGAAGGCGTACGCCGAGGCGGCACGCTGGACGGACTGGCGAGGCTCAAGCCGGCGTTCCGGCCGGCTGGCCGGGTCACGGCGGGTAACTCCTCGCAGATCTCCGACGGGGCGGCGGCGGTGCTGGTGACGACGTCCGAGACGGCGGCCGCGCTGGGGCTGACGCCGCTGGTCCGGGTGCACACCGCGGTGCTCGCGGGCGACGCGCCGATGCCGATGTTGACCGCGCCCATCCCGGCGACGCTGAAGGCGCTGAAGAAGGCGGGGCTCTCGATCGGCGACATCGGCGCCTTCGAATGCAGCGAGGCCTTCGCGTGCCTGCCGCTGGCGTGGCTCGCCGAGACCGGGGCGGACGAGAAGGCGCTGAACGTCAACGGTGGCGCGATCGCGCTCGGCCACCCGCTCGGCGGATCGGGGGCACGGCTGGCGACGACGCTGATCCATCACATGCGGTCGGAGGGCGTGCGGTACGGCCTGCAGACGATGTGCGAAGGCGGCGGCCAGGCCAACACGACGATCTACGAACTGGTCTGACTCAGACCAGGCCCCCTGTATTTCAACATCGACTGGAAGCTGGAACTTATGACCAACCAGGTCAACGCCCGTGGTCGGGCAGGCGGAAGTGGGACGCGAGCATGAGCCAGATGCGCATCGCCGTGATCGGCGCCGGGATCATGGGCAGCGGCATCGCCCAGGCGACGGCCACCCACGGCTACCGCACTTACTGCTACGACCTGTCCGAAGAGCAGATCAAGGTCGCGCGGGAGCTCGTCGTGGACGGTCGCTACGGCCTGCGCCGGGCGGTGGAGCGGAACAAGATCTCCCCCGAGCGGGCGCGAGCCGCGCAGGAGCGGCTGTCCTTCGGCACCGATCTGGCTGAGGCGCTGGATTCGGCCGATCTGGTCGTCGAGTGCATTCCGGAAGACCTGGGTCTCAAGACGCGGATGTTCAGACGTCTGGATGAGATGGCTCCACCGGAGGCGATCCTGACGTCGAACACCTCGGGTCACCCGATCTGTGCGCTGGCGGGGGCGACGACGCGTCCGGAGAAGGTGATGGGGTGGCACTGGTCATCGCCGGCGCCGGTCATGCCGCTGGCAGAACTCGTCGTGACGCCGCAGACCAGCCAGGAAACGGTCGACGCGGTTGTTCAGGTCGCGGCCTCGTGCGGCAAGAACCCTGTCGTGGTCAAAGAGAACCCGTTCGTCTGGGGATTCGTCGGCAACCGTGTGCTGACGGCCATGGTGCGTGAGGCCCAGCGAGTGGTCGACGAAGGGCTGGCCACCAAAGACCAGGTCGACCAGATCGTCGTCGACGGCTTCAGATGGCCGGTCGGTCCCTTCGCCCTGGTGGACGGGTCCGCGAGCGGGTGGGGCGAGAACCGCTCATCGACCGCGCCCCCGAAAGACGCCCCTTGGAAGCGTGGCTGACGATTCGGAGTGTCCTGTGACCGATGTGATACGTGCCGCCGCACACGACGACGTGCCCGACATGATCGTCCTCCTCCACGAGGCTTTCGCCGTCGCCTCCGGCACCCGCGGCGATAAGGCCGATCTTCCTCTCCAGGGGCGTTACGTCCTCGAACGCGACGGCATCGTTTGCGCCACAGCGGTGGCCACTCCCCTCGGCCAGTACTTCGGCGGCCGGGAACTGAAGGCCACCGGCGTCCACAGTGTGGCCGTCGGCACCGACTACCGCGGTTCGGGCGCGGGCAGTCTGCTCATGGACGGCATGCTCAAAGAGATGTACGCCGACGGGGTAGCGGTCTCGACCCTTTTTCCCAGCGCGCCGGCGGCGTACCGGAAGGCCGGCTGGGAGATCGCCGGCGACCATCGCACCTACCGCGCGCCGCTCGAGGCGCTGCCGGTCACCAAGGGGTCCGAGGCCCTGGTCAGGACCTGGACCTACGACGACCTGCCGGCGATCGTCGACTGCTACAACCGATTCGCTGCGACGGAACAAGGGCTGTTGGCCCGGTCGCCGTACTGGTGGGACTTGCGACACCCAAAGGACGCCGACCGGACTTCCGTCTTTCGCCGGGCGGTGTGGGAGGACGGTCGGGTCACCGGCTATGTCGCGTACCGCAAGCAGTCAGCTGGTAAGGACCTGCCCCACTACTTCGATGTCGAGGTGAGTGAGGTCGTCTGGACCACCCCTACTGCATCGGCCGCACTGTTGACCCACTTCGCAAGGCACAAGGGCCTGGGACGCGACCTGCTGTGGTCGGGCCCGCCTCGGGACCCGTGGTTGAGCCTTCTGGGCGGCCTGGTCGCGCGCGTCGAGTTCTGCTACCCGTGGATGCTGCGCATCGTCGATGTGGCCGCGGCGCTGTCGGGCCGCGGGTACCCGACATGGGTCGACGCGGCTGTCTGCTTCGACCTTACCGACCCGAATCTGCGGGAGAACACCGGTCGCTGGCTGCTGAAGGTGTCCGACGGTAAGGCGACGGTCGAATTCGGAGTCGGCGATGACGATGTGCCGATCGTGACGCTGGGATCCTGTGAGCTGGCAGCTCTCTACTCGGGCTGGGCGAGCACCCGTGACCTGCTGCGCGCCGGGCGGCTCGCGATCAGCGCCCCGGAGGCGGTCGACGCGCTGGACCGGATCTTCACCGGCCCTCCCGCCTGGCTGCCGGAGATGTTCTAGCGGCAGGGGTGCGGAGCTGGGCATTGTCCTTGGCCTGCCGGTCCGGATCCGCGGCCTGCGGGTCATGGTGGGGGCGGATCTGCCGGACTGGTTCTGACTTCGACACTCGTAGAACCCGCGCCCTCCGTTTTCCGTCCCGAGCCCATAGAGATCGACCCATCACATAAGGCCCGCCCATGAGAGGAAGCGACATGCGT
>NZ_BBYK01000088.1 GCF_001570365.1 Microtetraspora fusca
CACCTGCTGACCGGTGCGACCGGCGAGCAGGACTGCAGGGTGATGGGCGGCGTCAGTACATCTTGGCCGTCATCGAGCACGCCACCCAGCACGTCCGTGCGCTGGGCGCCACGGCTCACCCGACCGCGATCTGGGCGCTCCAGGCGATGAAGAATCTTGTGATGGATCTGGACGACGCGGGTTGCCGGGCGCGCTATCTGGTCCGTGACCGGGATGGCAAGTTCCCGGTGGCCACCAACGCCTCCTTGTAGAAGGACCGGTCACAACTTCACACTGCTGTATCCCCCACCGCGATGCTTGGCCACCGCCGCCACTGAACCGGGGACCTCACCCATGACGTTCCCAATACGGCCTGATCTGGCAAGGTGAGGGCCCACGCTCATGATGGAGCGGTTGACGACTACTGGTCATCTTGGGTGCTGCTCTTTCACGGCGAAGAACGCAGCTACCGCCGCATGACCTCTCCTATATCTTGTCTGGCAGGTTATGCTGACAGAGTGACCATGACGGAGCCGATGTTCTTGGCTTTGACGGCGCTCCTGGACGAGCCGCGTCACGGCTACGGGATAGTGCAGGAAGTGGACCGGCTGTCTGAAGGCACGGTGCAGCTCAAGATCGGCTCCCTGTACGGCGTTCTCGACCGATTGGCCGCCGACGGCCTGGTGGAACTCGACCACGAAGAGGCGCACTCGGGACGTCTGCGCCGCTACTACCGCATCACTGACACGGGTGAAGAGGCGCTTGCGACAGAACTCGCCAGGCTGAACGGCACCCTCCAGATCGCTGCCCAGCGACTCGAAGCCCGCCAGCGCGGTTCCACTAGCCGGCCATTGATCGCTGGAGGTTCGGCGTGAACCTACTGGAGCAGCGCTACCGATTCATCCTCAAGATGCTGCCCGCCCCCTACAGGGCCGAGCGTGAGGAGGAGATGGTCGAGGCATTCCTCGAAGGTGCCGGGCCAGCTTGCGACGAGCAGAACGCGCGACCGAGCTGGAGAGAGGTCGCCTCCATCGCCGCACTGGCGGTCAGGAGCAGGCTCGGCGGCCTCGGCGCTGGCCCCCGCTATCGCGCCATCGGCGACGCAGTCAGGCTGGTCGCCCTGCTCGGGCTGGGCTACCAGGCTGTGATCGGCTGGATCGCCACGGCCTTCTCGCTGCATATCCTCGGCTACCTGCCGGGACAGTCGTTGGTCATCGCCCCGGGCAGCCAGATGCCGGAGCTCCTGTCGATAGCGAAGAGCCTGGTCTGGATCATTGCCTTCGCCGCGCTCGCGCTCGGCAAGGTGCGCACGGCCAAGCTCCTGACCACGCTGGGCCTGCTGTACATGCTGGTCATGGCCGGGATCGATGCCTTCACCTGGCCTCGAACGGTCATCGACTCCGCACCTCACATCCTGGCCACCATGGTGCCCGTCCTCGCGCTGCTGACCGCCTACCACCCGGACGCACCGGTGCGGCGCTCCCCCCCGATGACAGCCCTACCCCTGGGGCTGGCCGCCTTGTACATCGCCATCGCGCTCGCCTTTACGAACACCTGGGGTATGGCTGTCACGCCTGGCCACCCGGCTGTGTGGGTTGCCAGCTGGATCGATCCGCAGGGCGTGACCGTGGCGGCGCTCTTGATAGCGGGCCTGCTATGCCTGATGCGCGACACCACACCGGCCTGGCGATTGGGCCTCGCCATCGTCGCAGCGTCGATGGCCGCTGCGCGGTCACCGCTCTTCCTGATCGATGTCAAAGGCCCCGTGCAGCCGCTCGCCATCACTCTGATCATTCAGAGTACGGCGTTGTTGACGCTGTGCCTGGTGCTGATCGTTGCGAGTCTGCGTGTCCTGCCCCGCCCGACTGTTCCACTTCGAGGCGGCAGCTAGATGTATTGCCCAGGCAGCCATGTTGCTGGGAAACGATCTTCTGAGCATCGACGCCATCCCAGGTCATACCTACTCGTGAACACCCGTCTCATTGAAGAGGGAGAGGCTGTCATCGGCGTCGTCTCCCGCGTGCACGAAGCACAAGACCTGGGTCCGCTTGCTAGCCCGAGCCCGGCCGGAGTCGCCGTCAGTGTAGATCAAGTCGGGCTCATCAGATCGGTTGCGGTTCACCCGGCCCATCGCGGTTGTCGCGTCCTAGGCCTCACGCAGTAAGCGGTCGATGAACTCGATGAGGGAGTTCGCTGCCGGGGACACTCCATCCGCTGAGTAGTCGAGTGCGTCGTTCGCGTCACGCACTTCCCACTCAGGCGTTCGCTGAGGTCTTGGAGCGCCTCCTGCGACTTGCCGGTGAGTACTTGGTGCAGGTGGTCGACCACCTGCGTGATATCGGACGCGCGATGTCCTCCACCAAGGGCTCCAGGTCATCAGCGCGTTGCGTGATGCGCACCTCGCCACCGCGGATCCTCGATCGAATACCACCGGCGGAGTCCTCGGTAGAGCAGACTCCTGTCATGAGACGGCATATCGGACAAAGGGGAGCCGGGGCGGATGCCTCGGCTCCCCTGGCTGGTCCTCCGGCGCTCCGTCAGGTGGCGGAGACCGCGGATCCGGCGGGTGGCCGTCAGGTGGCGGACAGCACGACGTCGTCGGCCTTGACGAACATCACGCGGTGGCCGAACTGGATCTGGTAGTACTTCAGCTTCCCGCGGACCACCGTGTGCTGGGACGGGTCCAGCGTCACCGCCTGGTAGTACTCACCCACCGCGGTCAGGCCGACGGTGTAGCGCTGCCCCGCGGGGAAGGTGTACTGCAGCGGGGAGATCGCCTGGTACGGAACGTTCGCCGGGTAGGCCTCCGCCTCCGGATACGCCCTGCCGTACACCGGGACGCTCGCCAGGCCCGGCTTGGGCGTCACCACCAGGCCCTTGGAGGGCACCGCGGTGGGCTGGGAGGCGGGGTTGTGGAACCACGCCTTCTGGCCGAGGTACCAGATCGCCGTCCAGTCGCCCTGGCGGTCGGCCACGGCGTAGCGCTGGCCGGTGACGGCGCGGGCGCTGTGGTCGTAGACGCTGTAGAGCGAGTCGCCGGTCGGGTGCTTGCCGATGTCCTTGACCAGCGGGGCGTCCTCACGGGGCTCGGTGCGCAGCCAGATCGACGCCGAGCCGTGCGGCAGGCAGGCGGCCTCGGGGTTGTCCTTGTCGCAGCCGTAGTAGTACGGCTGGTTCTTGTCGTAGTCGGGAAGGATCATCACCGACTCGGTGGTCGGGCCGCCGGTGCCGTGCAGCGGGTGGCCGAGAAGCTGGAAGTAGTGCGCCCAGTCCCAGAAGGGGCCCGGGTCCTCGTGCATGCCCTGCACGGTGGACGCGATCGTGCCGGGCACGTTGTCGTGACCGATGATGTGCGCCCGGTCGAGCGGGACACCGTAGCGCTTGGCCAGGTAGCGCACCAGCTTTGCCGAGGTACGGTACATCGCCTCGGTGTACCAGGCGCCACCCGTGCGGAGGAAGCCCTCGTGCTCCAGGCCGATCGACTTGGCGTTGACGTACCAGTTGCCCGCCTGCCAGGCGACGTCCTTGGTCTTGACGTGCTGGGCGACGTGCCCGTCGACCGAGCGCAGCGAGTAGTGCCAGCTTGCGGCGCGCGCGGGGTCCTGCACCAGGTTCACGGAGGGGCCGAAGTAGCCCTCCATGTCGTGGATGACGATGTACTCGATCTGCTGGTTGACCGGCCGATTCGACAGGTCGTGGTTGCCGTAGCTCCCGTTCGGCAGGGCCTGGTAGGGCGCGGGGATCCACTCGCACGAGATCGTGGGCGGGCACTCGACGCCGTCGCGGACGGGCCGGCGCAGGCCGAGCTTGTCCAGCCAGCTGTCCATCTTCCGTAGACCGGGCGCCGCCCTCAGCGCGACCTTCTGGCCGTCGTCGGTGACCCGCTCGGCGCCGGTCTCGATCGTGGCGTAGACCTCGTCGGCGAAGAACTTCGCGGCGTCGGCCTCGGTGGCGCCCGAGTAGCGGGCCACCGCGCCGTACCACTGGCCCGGGTCGTCGCTGAGTGGCGCGCCGAGCTGCTTCTGGTAGTCGGCCAGCAGGGCCGCGCCGCCGCGGACGTTCGCGGCCGGGTCGGCGCGCAGCTCATCGCGGCTCGCGCCGGTGAGCTCGGCCGCCTTCTCCAGCGTCCTGAGCGACATGGGGATCTCGGCGGGCGCCGGGGTCTCCTCGGGGGCCGAAAGGGGGCGGCTGTCGTCGCCGCGGGGGTCCTCGACACCGTCGACGTGGTGGTTCTCGGTCGTCAGCGCGGCGGCGTCGGTGAGGTGCATCGGGCCGTAGCCCGCGGAGTTGCTCGGCAGGCCCGCGTTGGCGTCCCAGCGTGACTCCAGGTAGGACACGCCGAGCAGGACGCTTTCGGGCACGTTGTAGGCCTTGGCAGCCTCGGCGAAGGCGGCCTGCCGTTCGCCGGGGGCGGTCTGGGCCGCCGAGGCGGGTTGGGGGAGGGAGAGGCCGCCGACGGCCACGATGGCCGCGGCCGCCAGGCGGAGGGGGGACGATCGTCGCACGAACGCTCCTCGGCTGGGGGATCCGGTGCAGACAGACTGCGAAGTTAAGATCGCGATGTCAATAAGTTTCTTCATATCGGCGACAATTAGCGAAAGATTTCTTCACGATGTCAGGTCGTGCCGCGGGGTCCGGGGGTGCCGGGTCGGTGCCGTCAACCTTGATCAGTCGTCGGTGAGGCGCGAGGTGGCCTCCTGAGCATGAAGCCGGTCTTCGGCCGAGTTCGATCATGTTGTCAAGCTGCCGGGCGGTCTGTTTGCCCGGCTGTCACGCAGGGTGGGCGTCGGTTCCAGGGGTCGACGGTGGGTTTCCTCCGGGGTTGACAGGTCAAAGGCGAGTTCAGCTGTCAGCCTGGTGGGGCCACGCCTCGCGGCGTGGGTCATCTGCCCGTTTCCGATAACGATGTCAACGTGTGCTTGACTGTCGGGCTCCATGGGGAAGTACGCCAGGTCCCCAGGTTGCTGATCACCAAGAGGTCACCAGTTACGCTGCCCGACGCGCGCCGACGTGATCGACTCGGCAGTGTCCTGATGGGTACCGATATGCGGCTTGACCTGGCCGGATGATTAATCGACACCCGCAGTGCCCGCCGTCGGCGGCCAGGAGGCGAGCATCACGGTGTGCACCGTGTGGGTGACAGGCTCCGGCTCCTCATCGTGAGGCTTCAGGGCCCGAAAACCGGCGCCACGATCGAGTCGCTTCTGGCGATGTTGTCGAGATGCTGCTGGACCGCACCGATGACTGCATTTCAATTGATCATGTGTGACTCCGGGATAGGTCGGCCGCGTGGGCCGCTCTGTTGGTCGCCTGCCAGGGCGGTTTCTCCGCCCTGGCAGGTGTTGTGCGGACCAGAGGGCCACCGCGGCGACCGAGGCACGCAGCACCGGCACCCGTTGTCGAGGACATCGATTTTCTCGGCGAACCGCCGAGCCATTTTCACGTAGGTACTGGACGACGTCTTCGCGGACGTGCCCTCCGCGCTGATGTGGCTGCGGGGGATCAGAGGCGGTTGAAGCCGTCGGGCTCCGGGCTGCGCCGACGCCGACGCGGATGCCGGGTGAGGCTGTAGCCGCCGACGCCGGTGACGGCCGCGATGGCACCGCCGACGGCGGTCCAGGCCCAGCGGGTCGACAGGTCGGGGAGCCAGTCCCAGCTCCAGCCGGTGCCCTTCTCCTCCTCTGCCGCGACCGGCGGCGCCGAGGTCAGCACCGTTCCGGCGGCGACCGGCTGGGTCAGGGGAGTCTTGAGTTTGCCGCCCTCCGGCTGGATGTCGTCGCTGTCATGAGCGGTGATCCGCATCGCCACTTGCATCGGCAGGCCCAGATCCTGCTCGGGCAGTTCGGTGACGGCCAGCCGGACGTAGTAGGTGCCGGGCAGCGGGTCGCCGGACCACGGCTCGGCCCAGGCGCGGACCTGCCGCAGGGTGCAGCCCAGGGTGACCGCTGCGGTGCCGGCCGCAGCGGTCGGCGTCTGGGCGCCCGCCGTACAGGCCTGGCGGCGGCGGAGCCCGTCGAAGACGTCCACCGCCCACCTGGATGCGCCGTGCCGGGAGGCTTTGGGCGGCAGGGTGACGGTGATCGCGATCTTGGCGGTCTGCCCGGCTTCGGAGGTGAACGACCAGTAGAGGTAGTCGCCGGTGGAGCCGACCAGCTGCACCGGTTGTCCGGGCTGGACGGCGGTCGCGGTGAGGAAGGAGGATCCGGCAGTGGTCACCGGCGCCAGGCTCTCCGACGGGGACGGCGACGGCGAGGCGGTGTCGGCGGCGGCCGGACCGGCAGAGAGCAGCAGTGCGGCCGCGGCGGCGGACAGCGCCCCAGCACAGCGGCGGACGGAAGTTGTACGCATCGTCAGTTCTCCATCCAGATCGCGACCCGCCAGCGCGCCAGCCAGCCGAAGACCAGGCCACCCACCAGACCGGCGAGGGCCAGCAGGCCGAGCAGCCCCCAGCCGCGGCCCAGGTCCGGGCCGTTGGGGGCGGGGGAGGAGTCGACCACGCCGACGGTCAGCTCCAGCGGCATACCGGGTGTTGCGGCGGTGGTGGCGGTGGGCGAGGAGAAGGAGTTGCTGACCACCAGGCAGACGGTCTGGTCGGGAGCGTCCTGCTCGGCGGACCAGCGCAGGCCGGTGGAGAGCACATCGGTGCGGCCGCTGCCCGCGTCGGTGCCGCGAACCAGCTCCCGGCCGTCCTGGGAGACGGCCCGCAGCAGTACGCCGTAGTCGCGGTTGAGCGCGCGGTCCAGGGAGACGCTGACGGAGGCCCGCAGCTCCTGCCCGTCGCGTACCTGGACCCGGTACCAGCGGTGCTCCTGGAACTGCTCCCGGTCGGTGTAGACGCCGGGGCTGAGCAGCGGGGCGCGGGTGCAGTTGTCGGTGCCGTCCACCTGAGCCGGGGTCTGGGTGTAGGTGGTCGCGGCGCGGTCCACCAGCTGGGTGATCCGGTTCGTCAGCTGGGTCTTGCTGGTGACGGCGGTGTAGGTGCCGCCGGTGGCGGAGGCGATGCAGGTGAGCTGCCTGCGCACCTTGTCGTCAAGGGTCAGGCCGAGGGTGTCCACTACCAGGTGGGTGCCCTGCGCGGCGAGTTCCCGGGCGACCTCGCACGGGTCCGGCGGGGCGCAGGTGTCCTCGCCATCGGTGATCAGGACGATTCTGCGGGTGGTCTCGCCGGTTCCGAGGTCCCGAGCGGCGGCGCGCAGCGCCAGGCCCACCGGGGTGAAGCCGGTGGGGCGCAGGGTGGCGACGGCGGTCTTGGCCTCCAGCTTGTCGATCGGGCCGATCGGCACCAGCTGCTGGGTGTCCTTGCAGCCCACGGCCTTGTCCTTGCCGGGGTAGGTGGCGCCGAGGACGCGGATGCCGACCTGGGCCTCGGCGGGCAGCGCGTCCAGCACCTCGTTGAAGGCCTGCTGGAGCACCGAGATCCGGCTGTGGCCCTCGATGTCGCGCGCCCGCATCGAGCCGCTGATGTCGAGAACCAGCTCGACCTTGGGCGGTTCCTTCGGGGTGGTCTCGTCGGCGTGAGCGGGGGGCACACCGAATATGGAGAGGGCGGCCAGCATCCCGAGCAAGGCTGCGGCCGGGCGTCGTCTGATGATCACTCGGCGATCCTAGTGATCATCAAGATTGCACGGATCACCGTCCTTGCCCGGCCTCCACGGCAGCCTCGGGAGCACAGGGCGTTACGGAGCAATGCTTGAGACCTGTGGATCGGCCGGGAAGGGGTGTACCTTCCCGGCCGTCGTACCTGTGGAAGGCCCGATCAAGCTGACATGTTCGGCGTGCCGCGGTCGACGGTGTATGGCCTCGACAAGACCAAGACCGTGCCCCCGTCAGCCCAAGAAGATCACGGCCTGAGCATCACAGACAGCTACTTTGCCCCTGTGGACAGAGCTGGGAGTCCGAGGCCATCCCTGAGCCGGAGCACCCCCGCTGGAGACGTCCTCGGCAGGTTCTGACCGTGAAGGTAAGTGTGACCGGCGCTGTACCGATGAGTTCGTTGGCGCCATACGATCGGTACCCAAGGCGCGTAAATCGTCCCTTGAACGGAGAGGTTGATCATTGCGGGCTATCTCGAAGTCGACGCTGACCAGCGCGATGCCTTCGTTGCTGCTCACCACGATCTCGTACGCCGGGCTCGCCAGGCTCCTGGATGTCTCGACCTGGCCATCACTGCCGACCCGCTCGACCCGGCCCGGGTGAACAACTTCGAGCGTTGGGAGTCTCGGGAACACCTCAACGCCTGGCGAGAGGTCGCTGCGGCTCCCGACGCGGGCATCGCCATCAAGAACGACTATGTGATGGAGTACAGCGTGGCCGACGTACGCCCAGTTTTCGGCTGAGGCTGGCTTGTCGGGCGGCGGCGCTGCTCTCCAGGGCCCGGCCACAGCCGGGCATCCGCCAGGTGTCGTTGTCCCCGCGAGGTTCTGCGCCGAGGGCGGCTTCTCGTCCGCCCGGATATTGTCCTGCGCTGGCATTGCGATCTGCTGATACAGCGTCAGGCCCGCAGCTGTCGCCCGAAGCGGCCGGACGCCCGCCAATGGCCCGCTCCGTCCGCGCTCTCATTCCGCGTCTGGTCCGGGACGAATCCGTCTTGGGGGATATCCGCGACGGCCGCTACCGGAGGTATCCGATCCTCGGCGGCGTGCTCGTCGCAGGCGTTCTCGTGCTCACCTGGCTGGGGGCGAGCACGGGAACGGCTCTGGCATCCGCGCTCACACTGGTCGCCGGGGTGGGCATGGGACTGCTCACGCAGAGCACCCTGTATGGCGTCGGCATGACGGCCCATGTTCGTGCGGCGGGCATGCCGACGTCCCTCACTTGCCGAGATCGCGAAGGGTCAGGAGATCTCCGCGATCAGATCCCCTTCATCCAGGACGTCACCTTCGCTGATGGGCAGCGTGGTGACGACGCCGGATGTCTCGGCCTCGACAGGGATCTCCATCTTCATGGATTCGAGGATCACCAGCGTGTCGCCGGCGGCGACGCTGTCCCCCGTGGAGACGAGCACTTTCCAGACGTTGGCCGCCAGGTCGGACGTGATCTGCTGGCCCATCTCAGCTTCCTTTCCTTGGGGTGGCGCGCATCCGCGCGACCAACGCGGTGCAGTACGAGCCGTCGGCGAACTCGGGCTCGTCGAGGAGTTCGGTGAAGAAGGGCAGGTTCTGCTTCGGACCCGCGATCGTGAAGGCGGCCAGCGCAGCCCGTGCCCTGGCGATCGCGTCCTCCCGGGTGCCCGCGTGCACGACCAGCTTGGCCATGAGGGAGTCGTACGCGGGGGTGACCCGATTGCCCTGCCTGTAGGCGGCGTCGACGCGGATGCCGTCGCCGGACGGCTCGTTCCAGGCGTTGATCGTCCCCGGGCCGGGCAGGAACCGCACCGGATCCTCGGCGTTCACGCGGAACTCGATGGCGTGCCCGCGCGGGCGCAGCGCGGTGAGGTCCACCGACGGCGGCTCGCCCGCCGCGACGCGAAGCTGTTCCTCGACCAGGTCGACGCCCCACACCGCCTCGGTCACCGGGTGCTCGACCTGCAGTCGCGTGTTCATCTCCAGGAAGACGAACCCTTGGGCGCCCGGTTCGCCGTACACCAGGCACTCGACGGTGCCCGCGTTGCGGTAACCGACGGCCTTGCCCACCTGCACGGCCGCGGAGAGCATCTGCTCGCGCAGGTCCGGGTCGAGGCAGGGGGACGGGCTCTCCTCGACGAGCTTCTGGTTGCGCCGTTGCACCGAGCAGTTGCGCTCTCCGAGGGCGATGACGGCACCGTCGGCGAGACCCAGGATCTGCACCTCGATGTGCCGTGCGCCGGCGTAGTAGCGCTCCAGCAGGATCGCCGGATCGCCGAACAACCGCTCGGCGAATCCGGACACGGCCGCGTACTGCTTGCGCAGGTCGTCCTCGTCGTGGGCGACGGCCATGCCCATGCCTCCGCCGCCCGCTGCGGCCTTGACCATCAGGGGGTAGCCGATGGTCGCCGCGGCGTCGAGCGCGGCGGCCTCGCCCGCCACCGGCTCCGGGGTGCCGGGCGCGACCGGGACCCCGGCGGCGGCGACCGCGTTCCGGGCGTTGATCTTGTCGCCCATCAGCTCGATGACGTCCGGCGCGGGACCGACCCAGACCAGCCCCGCCTCCTGGACGGCGCGGGCGAAGCCGGCGTTCTCCGACAGGAAGCCGTAGCCGGGATGGACGGCCTCGGCGCCGGTACGGTGGGCCGCCGCCAGCACCCTTTCGGCGTTGCGGTAGGACTCGGCGGGAGCCGCGGGGCCGAGCTCCACCGCCTCATCGGCCTCACGGACGAACGGCAGGTCGGCGTCGGCGTCGCTGTATACCGCGATGGTGCGCAGGCCGAGCCGCCGCGCCGTGCGGATGATCCTCCGGGCGATCTCGCCGCGGTTGGCAACCAACAGAGACTCCATCACCGGCGGCCTCCCTCCGCTGAGCTGCCGAGCAGCACGGCCAGCGGGGCCTGCTCGATCCCGTGGCCGGTCAGCGCCCTGTGCACCGCCTCGGCGATCTCCGGGCCGTTGGGCGCGTCACCGTGCAGGCACAGGGACACCGCGTCCACGTCGAGTTCGGTGCCGTCGTCGGCGGCGACCTTGCGCTCCAGCACCATGCGGACCGCGCGGCGGGCGACCAGCTCGGGGTCCCACGCCTTCTTGACCGGCTCGATGACGAGCTTCCCCATGCGGTCGTAGTGCAGGTCGGGGAACGCCTCCACGACCAGCCGCACCCCTTCGGCGGCCACGGCATCCGCCGTGGCGGAGGTGAGCAGCATCAACGGCAGCGACGCGTCCACCTTGGCCACCGCCCGGGCGATCGCGGCCGCGACGGCAGGGTCATCCGAGGCCATCACGTACAGCGCGCCGTGCGGTTTGACGTGCGCCAGTCGGCCGCCGGCGGCCCGCACGAACGCCTGCAGGGCGCCGAGCTGGTAGAGGCAGTAGTCCTCCAGGTCCTCCGCCGGGATCACCATGCGGCGGCGGCCGAAGCCCATCAGGTCGGGGAAGGCCAGGTGCGCGCCGATGGCCAGCCCATGTCGCACCGCGGCGGCCACTGTGCGCCGGATCGTCGGCGGGTCACCCGCATGGTAGCCGGTGGCGATGTTGACCGAGGTCAGGTACGGCATCATGCCGAGGTCGTCGCCGAGGCTCCAGCGGCCGAAGCTCTCGCCCATGTCGCAGTTGAGGTCCACGCGCGGCATCACAGCTCCTCGTAGTGGTGCGGGTCGGTCGTGTAGTCGACGCGGGCGGCGAGCGCCAGCGCCTCGTCCAGCGACACCTCTCGGAAGCGGATCAGGTCGCGGCCGGGACGGAGCTGGCCGACCTTCCACAGCCCGGCCTGGACGACGGTGGCGATCACGGTGAAGCCGCCCGCGGTCGGGCCGTCGGGCCCGAGGATGACAGGCACGTCCCCGTTGGTGTTGATGCCGCCGATCGGGTAGCTCCCGTCCAGCACGTTGGACGCGTGCCCGCCCGCGACCCCGCCGGACGGCCTGGCCCACTGGAAGCGATGCGACTCCAGCCGGGTGCCGACGCGGTTGGAGTTGAGGTCGACCTTCCACTCCCGGCCGATCAGATCCTTCCAGTCCTGCTCGGTGAGGAAGTCGGGGTCCGCGTGCGGGCCGCGCATCACCTCCACCTCCCAGACGTTGGCCAGCGCGGGCCGCAGCGACGCCGGCACACGTAGCCGCGGCGGCGGCGCGGTCACCGGCCGCGCCCGCAGGACGTCGCCCTTCACCAGAGCCCGGCCCTCGACGCCGCCGATGCCGCCCATGGTGTAGGTCGCCCGCGACCCCATCACCATCGGGACGTCAATGCCGCCCGCCACCGCCAGGTACAGCCGGAACCCCGGCCCCTTGACGATCGAGCAGGTGATCTCGTCCCCGGGCACCACCCGGACGGTCTCGCCCAGCGGCATGGGCGTGGAGTTCAGCCGGATGCCCGAGCCCTCGGCTCCGGTGACGGCGACCCAGGTCTCGGCAAGGGCGCGCAACGCGAGCCGGCCCATCGGGATCTCCAGCGCGGGCGCCCCCGGTTCGTTGCCGACCAGCGCGTTGGCGATGCGGAAGGACACGTGGTCCATCGGACCGGAGGGGAAGAAGCCCTTGGACTGCAGGCCGCGACGGCCGGGGTAGTCCTGGACCAGGGTCTGCAGCCCCGGCATGACGATGTCGAAGACCGCGTGCGTGTCGGTCATCACGGCACCTCCGTTCTGGCCGCGGCGGCCTCGCGGGCGGACCGCAGCGTGTCGGCCTCGGCGCGCACCTCGGCGGCGCGGGCGAGGTAGTCGGTGACCGAGAACTGGTCGTTCTCGATCACGTACTCGTAGCGGTTCTCCAGGACGTCCCTGCGGGCCGCCAGGAGCTGGTCCTCGCTCACGGGCTCGAAGCGCACCCGGTCGCCCGGGCGAATCAGGATCGGATCGTCGCGGAACACCTCGTGCCTGGCCAGAATGTCGTAGACGGGTACGGTCCGGCCGAACAGCTGGTAGCCGCCTGGCGCCTCCACTGGGTAGATCGCCACGCAGGGGCCTCCGATGCCGACCGCCCCCTCCGCCGTCCAGGTGCGGGTCGGGTTGTACTTCGGCACGGTGATGGCGTTGCGCGGATCGAGCGGGAACATGAACGGCAGGCCGGGGAAGAAGCCGGTGTACGCGTTCCACCACTCTGTGCCGGTGACCGTCGCGTACAGGGCGTCCCTGCCGGGCAGGCCGTTGTACTCGACGATGTAGTCGATGTTGGAGTTGTCGCGGATGTTGGGCGCCTCCTGCCGGATGGTCGTCGTGTAGCGGCGGACCGCTTCGCGACTCTCGGAGTCGTC
This sequence comes from Microtetraspora fusca, assembly GCF_001570365.1. GTDB lineage: Bacteria > Actinomycetota > Actinomycetes > Streptosporangiales > Streptosporangiaceae > Microtetraspora > Microtetraspora fusca. Next base: position 12,795 of record NZ_BBYK01000088.1, read on the forward strand.
GAACGCGATCGGCAGCGTGATCAACCGGCTGGGCAGGACGAGCGAGCGCACCGACCGCTGCGCCAGGTGCGCCTCCTCGACCGCGTCGATGAGCGCCTTACGGTCGATGGCGGCGGGTTCGTGGTGCAGCAGCAGTGAGCGGAAGCCCGGCGCGGCCTCTACCAGCCCCGGCACCGGATGCTCGGCGAGATGGGCCGTGACGCCGGTCACGAAGAAGTTCAACTCCAGGTCGAGCGCCATCTCGCCGTACTCGACGAGGACGTGGCGGTCACCGGCGGCCCGGTAGACGATGGCCGGCCGGTCTCCTTCGGCCGGACGGCGGGCGATGACGGCGGTCATGGTTCCTCCCTCAGCGGCTGGCCGGCGCGGTGGCACCGGCCGGAGCGGTCGAGTCGGCGGCGCAGGCGGAGCAGACGGCGGCTCCCCCCGCGTTCGGGTCGCGGTCCATCTCCACGGCCACGTAGGGCCGGTCGCAGGAGTGGCACCTGATGCGGGCCTCCCAGATGTCCTCGACCTCGTCTCGCGGGTCCTCCCCGGCAGGCCGTAGGGCGCCGGGAGCGGTGACCAGGGCGGCGTAGTAGAGGCCCGCGGCGACGGCGACGGTGATCAGCGGTGCGAGTTGGGCGAGCACGGGGCTGGCCGGCTGCTCGGTGAGCACGATCCCCACGGCGGAGGCCGCGAGCCAGGCCCCGGCGCCCGCGGTCACCGGCTTGAGCCGCCGTGGCCGGAACTCGGGCAGGCCGTCACGGTCCGCGCCCCGCACCGCGATGTGCACCATCGCGATCGCGACCCACGCGGTCACGAAGACGCCCTGCCAGGCGAGCGCACGCAGCAGGTAGCTCAGCACGTCGGTCAGCATGAACAGGTAGGCGAGCACGCCCGCCACGACGGTCCAGACGGCCCGCGGCAGCCTCAGCCGGAGCACCCGCGTGGCGAATGCGTCCAGGTTGGTGGAGGCGAGGTAGTAGTTGGCGGTGTTGATCCGCGTCTGGGATACGAAGATCACCAGTACGCCGGCGAAGCCCAGCGACCTGATGAACGCGATGACCACACCCGTCTCGGTGCCCGCGATGTCCCAGGCGCGCAGCAGATAGATGCCGATCAGGCCGTTGACGGCGAAGGTGAAGGCGTAGAAGACCCAGCCGAAGGTGACCGTGCCGTGGAATCTCTGGTCCTCCGCCCGGCCGAAGCGGGCGTAGTCCACGGTGTACATCATCATGATGTAGACACCCATGTAGATCAGGTAAGCGGTGAGCCAGCCGGGCAGCGGGCCGCTCGGCGTCGCCGACCGAAGCCAGTCCTGTGGGTAGCCTTGCTGGACCGTCACCGCGATCACCACAGCGACCAAGCCGACCACGTACAGCGGCAGCAGCACGCCGTTGAGCTTGTCCAGCCAGGTCCGCACGCCGCCGATGACCAGCGGCAGCGCGTACGCCACGACCACGAGGTACCAGATCTCGATGGCGCCGCCGAAGTACTGCTGGAAGGCCACGGCGACGATCGAGCCTTCGAACACCGCGTAGTACAGCGCGGTCGCGGCGAAGATGAGCGGTGCGAGTGCCGAGCCCAGCATGCCGAACAGCCGCCGCGACAGCAGCGCGACGGTCAGGCCGGTACGGGCGGCGTACCTGGACAGGACCAGGTTCACGGCTCCGAAGGTGGCCACCGTCAGCACCATGCCGACGATGGTCGCCGGGGTGCCGACGGCGTCCGCCGCGGCCACGGCGACGTAGAGCCAGAACATGGCCGAGAACAGCGCCCACCAGGCCATGGCGAGCGACCACCGGCCAGATCGCCAGGACCTGGGCACGACATGGTTCGAGTAGTCCTCGGTGGCGGCCTCCTTGACGACCTTCGGGTCGTCAGTGAAGGAGACCTCCAGCGCCGGGGGGCGGGCGGAGGTGATGGACAAGCGGGTCTCCTGCGAGCTTTGGGGGTGACGTCGGCTCAGGCCAGGATGTGTCACGACGGCACGCCCGCCCCATCCGCGATCCGGGCAACCGCACGAGCTGTTTGCGCCATTCGCGCAATTCGCCGTTATTCACCTGTCTCGTACGGTGAACGCCATCCATAGTTCCGCGCGCAGTCCCGGGTCGGAGAAGCGCCTCCCCAGCAGCGTCTCGGCGCGTCCGAGCCGGTAGGTGAGTGTCCGGCGGTGGACGCCGAGCGCAGCCGAGGCAGCCTCCGTGTTGCCGTTGTGCGTCAGGAAGGTGCGCACGGTGCCGAGCAGGTCGGTCCTGCGGGCCTCCTCGCTCTCCAGCGGGGCCAGCATCGCGATCGCCCATCCCTCCGCCTCGGCTGGGCCGACGTGCGCCAGCAGCCCGACGTCGGCGACGTCCCTGGTGGTCAGCAATGTGCACGGCGCGGAGGCCGGCACCGTGTCGCGAGCGCGGCCACCCGCGGCCAGACACGAGCCAGGTCGGTCCATTCGACGGCCGCGCCGATCACGCCCCGGCCGCCGTTGACGGAGCTGAGCACCGACTGCAACACCCCCACGTGCCCCTCCACGGCGGGCAGCACCACCACCATGCGGCCCCGCGGATCGCCCGCGACCAGCGCCGACACGATCTGCAGGCTGCGCTCGTTCTCCAGCGCCACCAGCAGGTCGCCGCGGTGCCCCGGGTCGGCGGTGACGACGGCGATGCGCACGAGCCCCTCAGGCAGCGGGATGCCCAGCGATTCGGCCGCCTGCTCGGCCGCGGCGTACCGGCCGGCCAGGACCAGGGCGAGCACCGTCGCCCGCTCTCTGCGTTCGCTGGCGAGCAGCTCCGCCGCCCGCGCGACCTCCAGCGAGAGCAGATCGACGGCGATGTCGACCACGCCGCGATCGTGCCCGGACAGCGGAGCCGGCCTGCCGACCGCGAGCACGCCCGCGGGCCGAGCCGCCTCGCTCACCGGCAGCAGGGTGACCCGGGTGTCACCGAGGTCGAACATCGCCGAATGCCAGGAGCGGGTGCGCGAGACCTCCAGCCGCACCCGTTCGGCGTTGCGCCGGGCGTGGTCGGGAGCGCCCGCGAGCACGTGACCCTCGCGCGAGAGCAGCAGCACCCACGCGTCGAGGTACACGGCCAGGCTGGTGACGATCGAACGGTGCGCGGGAGCCGTCAGGGCCGCCTTCACCAGGGTCCGGTAGCGCTCCATCGCCGAGGTCTGCGCGGCCCTGTCGGCGGCGGCGATCCCGTCGGTCACGGCGCGCACTACGGAGCTGAACCGCGTCGGCTCCGACACCTCCACCACGCTCACCCCGAGCCGGTCGGCCGCCTCGATCAGTGTCGGCGGGACGATCGCGTGCCGCAGCCCCACCCCGAACCCCAGCGCGGGTACTCCCGCGCGCACCAGCTGCTCGACGTACTCGGGCCACTGGCTGCTGGTGCGCCCCAGGCTCAGCCCGGTCGTCAGCAACAGGGTGCCCTCGTCAAGGTATGGCGTGGGGTCGAGAAGCTCGCTGATGTGCGCCCAGTGCACGATGACGTCGCCGCGCCCGGCGCGCAGGGTCAGGCCGAGATCGCGCCTGGCGACCAGACTGGCGAGTGTCTCCGGCATCTGCTCAGGCTAGTGGCTCGACGACCTGGCCAGACAGGGCCTGCATCCGCAGCACGCCAGCGACCAGTTCCACCTGATCGCATCCCAGGCAGGTCTACCGCCGGTGCGGCTGCATGACCTCCGCCATGGTGGCGCCTCACTGATACTCGCCGCCAGGGTGGAGCTGAAGATCGTTCAGGAGACCTTGGGGCACGTCTCCTCCACCTTTACCCGCGACACGTACACCAGCGTCTATCCGGAAGTCGCGCGGGCGGCGGCTGAGTCCACCGCCGCGCTACTGGCCACTCACGAGCCCGGCGAGCTTCGCCTCGTCGGCGAAGAGTCACGCTGCTCGACGCCCATCGACGTGATCGACACGGCAGTGTCCTCAGGGGTACCGATATGCGGCTTGACCTGACCGGATGATTAATTGGCACCCGCACCGGTCGCGTCCGCGGCCCGCTGTTCCTGGCCCAGCGCCGCCCCGTCCCGGCCCGCCGCCCCGCACCAGAGCACATCTGCCCGCACACCGGCCGGCCCCGGCTCGGCTACGACCGCGTCCGCGTTCTGATGGAAACCCACCTCGGCCTCGACCCCCACCAGCTACGCCACTCGGCGGCCACCCGCCTCGGAGAGGCCAAGGTCCCGCTCCAGCTCATCATGGCCAGACCGGCCACAAGAACCCTCGCACCGCCATGCGCTACACCCGGCCCGGCAGCGAGGCCATCGCCGAGGTCACCGGCATTCTCGCCCCGCCCACACGCACTCACTGACATCCCACGCGGACCGGGGCGAGCCACCAGCGCCGCAGGCTCGTCCATCCATGATCATCTCTAGCGCGAATTTCTGCACCAATCCTCCAAGCAGTCTCGAAGGCCGAGGGAAGGGCCTGGACGAACTGCGGGGATGGCCGTGTAGCTGTCGGGATGCCCAGTCATTCGACCGGGATAGGGCAAGCAGTCATCTTGGCAGGTCTCTGCGTCAGCGCGTCCGGCTGGGCGAATGGATCGGTGCGTCTCGGAGTTCCTTGCGTGAGCTGATGCCGAGCTTGCCGAAGACCTTGCGCAGATGCCATTCGACGGTGCGGGCGCTGATGTACAGCTCGGCACCAATCTCCGCGTTGGTGCGGCCGTCTTTCGCCATGCGGGCGATGTGCTCCTCCTGCGGAGTGAGCTCGTCGACGGTGTCGGCGGTGCGCTTGCGCACCTTCTCGCCGGTCGCCAGCAGTTCGTGTCTGGCCCGTTCGGCGAAGCCGTCGGCGCCCATCTCGGTGAACTCCTCGAAGGCATGCTTCAGCTGGTGACGAGCGTCCACGCGGCGGCGTTCGCGGCGCAGCCACTCGCCGTACACCAGCCGGGTTCTGGCCAGTTCGAACCTCAGGCGGGTCCGGCTGAGGTGGTCGACGGCCTCGGCGTAGGACCGGTCGGCTTCGTCTCCGCTGCTGACGAGGGCTCGTGCGCGGGCTTCCAGGCCGGTCGCCCACTCCAGATCGGAGCCCGCGGTGTACGTCCCGAGACGTGCGAGGGCTGTTTCCGCGATCGCGGTCGCGCCGCTGCGGACCGCGGCCTCGACCAGATCGGGCAGCGCCTGCGCGGTGAACGGGCCGAGGTCACCGGTAGCGGCCCGCTCGGCGGCGGCCGTCGCCTCGGCATAGTGCCCCAAGCCCAGGTGGAGCAGCGCCGTGGCGCGCTCGGTGAAGTACAGGCCGAGCCCTTCGCCGCGCGCGGTGGCCTCGGCGGCCGCCTCCGTGAGCAGCGGCAACGCTTGCGCCGCGTGCCCCTGGTAGGCGAGGAGGAAGAAGTCGCCGTAGGAGGCCCTGCGGGTGCCGGTGGCCTCCTTGACCGTCGACTCCTCCAGACCCAGCTCCTTGGCGTGCGCCACGTCGCCCCGCCACAGCGCGATGACCCGGCGGACGTTGAGCGCGTTGATGAGCGGCACGAGCGCGCCGTTGGCGCGGGCCAGGTCGGCGTGCCGGGCGTTCGATGCCTCCCAGCGGTCGTAGTCCCACAACGACAACGCGGCGTTCGCGACCAGCACACCGCAGCGCAACCACAGGTCGGGCGGCACCGTGTCGTCGAGGAACCCGGTGACCGCCTTGCGCAGCAGCGGGCGCCCGGCCTCGGTCCCGGTGGTGATGACGGTTGCCAGGCCGTCGAGCAGATGGTCGGCGGCGGTCGGCGCTCCAGGCGCGGGAGGTGTAGTGCGTGCGGTGGCGGAGACTGTGGCCAGATCGCCGTCGGCAGCCGCGAGGCGACCGGCGACGAGGGCCGCGCTCCAGGCGTCGAGCAGGGTGTGCCGGGCGAGCCTGCCGTCCAGGGGCTCGAGCCGCTGGGCAGCGCGGAGCAGCGCCGCCGGTGCTTCTCGTCCGGAGTGGGCGGCGCGGTCGGTGAGTCCGCGGATCAGGTAGATGCGGGCGCTCTGCAGGTCGTCGACCGGGAGGGCTTCGGCTCTGGCGAGCAGGCCGAGCGCGGACTCGAAGTCGCCCGCGTTGAGGCCGGCCTGGGCCGCGGCCAGCGTGCGCTCGATCTTCAGCCCTGGGTCCGTGGTCAGCTCGGAGGAGCGCCGCAGCAGCGCCGCCGCGGCCGCGATCCCGCCGCGGGATGCCACCCCCTCGGAGACGTCGGCGAGCTCGGCGGCGAGCCGGTCGTCCGGACCGGCCGCCGCCGCGGCCAGGTGCCAAACCCGGCGCTGCCGATCGCCGCCGCTGTCCAAGGCATCGGCGAGGGCGCGATGTACGGCACGGCGGTCCTCACCGCTGCCTGCGGCGTAGGCGGCCGAGCGCACCAGTGGGTGCCGGAATCGGACACTTCGGCCGATCTCGACGAGTTGCGCCTCCTGCGCCGGGGCCGCCTGCTGTGGTCCGAAGCCGAGTTCCTGCGCGGCGCGCCAGAACAGGGCGGCGTCACCGGTGGGGTCGGCCGCCGCCAGCAGGAGCAGCATCCGGGTGGAGTCGGGCATGGCGCGGATGCGTTGCTCGAATCGGTCCTGCAGGGCACCGGTTCCGACCGCTGGAAGGGCGAATCCGCCGAGGAGTTCGGCCCGGCCGCTGCGGGACAGCTCCAGCAGGGCCAGGGGGTTGCCGCGGGTCTCGGCCACGATGCGGTCGGCGATCCGGGCGTCGAGCCGGCCCGGGGTCGTCGCGGCCAGGAGCGCCCGGGCGTCCGCTTCGCCCAGCCCGTCGACGGTCAGAGCGGGCAGGCCGGCCAGGAGCGTGTCCTGGTTCGGTTCCCGGACGGCGAAGACCAGGAGGACCGATTCGGCGAGCAGGCGCCGGGCGACGAACCCGAGTACCTGCCGGGTGGCCATGTCGAGCCATTGGGCGTCGTCGACGAGGCAGACGAGCGGCCGCTCCGCGGCCGTCTCCGCGAGCAGGCTCAGCACCGCCAGACCGAGAACGAGCTTGCCGGGGGCCGCTCCGGTGATGTTGCCGAACGCCACGTCCAGCGCCTGTCGCTGGGGCGCCGGGAGCGCGCCGGCCGAGGCGAGCACGGGGGCGCAGAGTTGGTGGAGTGCGGCGAACGGCAGGTCGAGTTCGGACTCGACGCCGGTGATCCGGGCGATCCTGCAGCCGGTCGCCTGCTGCTCCAGGTAGTGCAGCAGCGTGGTCTTGCCCGCGCCGGCCTCGCCTCGCAGGACAAGCACGGCGCTCTCGCCTTCCTTGACGCGCCGCAGCGCCTGATCCAACCGCTCACGCTCCTGTTGGCGTCCTCGGAGGATCGGCGCTGCTGCCACGCGTCGATTCTAATGATCACCCGCGGGGCGACACCAGATCGCTCAGGAACTCGTCGACGAGCTCCGCGAACTGGCGCGGGTACTGGAACAGGAACCCGTGTCCGGCGTCGGAGAAGATCCGCAGGCGGGCGTTCGGCAGGTGGTCGGCGAGCACCTGGGAGTTGACCGTCGGGATCATCGGGTCGTTGTCACCGGCGGCCACCAGCGTGGGCTGGGTGATCCCGGCGAGGCGGGCAAGCCGACTCGGGTCCGGGATGCCCCACTCGACGATCGCGTCGTACTGGGCGCGGGCGACCTCGGGCCCGGTGGGCTTGTCGGGATTCTCGGTCCGGCTGAAGACGCGCTGGGCGTACTGCATGCCGAGCGCCCGGCTGGTCTCGGTGATGCCGAAGAAGATGTGCAGGAGTTCGTCCAGACCACCGTCGATCTGGTTCGCGGCTCGCTCGATGTCGAGGGTCCAGCCGTGCATCTGCGGCCCGCCCCGGGGACCGGTCCCCGCCAGAACGATGCGCCGGACCGCGCGCGGCCGGAGCAGTGCGACCTCCTGGGCGACCATGCCGCCCAGCGAGAAGCCGAGAAGGTCGACGTGGTCGAGTTTCAGCGCGTCGAGGAAGGCGATGGCGTCCCGAGCCATCTGCGTGACCGTGACCGGCACCTGGCCCGAGGTCAGCCCGACTCCGGTGTTGTCGAGCAGGATCACCTCCCGCCCCGCAGCGAGGGTGTCGACCAGGATCGGGTCCCAGTTGTCGAGGTTGCCACGGAAATGCTGAAGGAACAGCAGGGGCGGCTGCCCTGTGTCGGCGGCGCCGAAGCGGCGGTAGGCGTAGGTCACCCCGTTGGCGGCGGTGACGTCGAGGATGGGTGCGGTGAGCTGCGTGAGCTCCGGGCCGCGGATGAGGGTCGTCATGATGCGTCCGTCCTTATCGGGGAAGTTCGTCGCCGTGGCGCTCGGCGACCATGTAGGCCGCGTACCATTCCGGCCAGTTCTCGTCGTAGGCGCCGCCGTTGCGGGCCTCGTGCTCACCGTGCGCGGCCGCCGCACTCTTGAGCGCTTCGACCAGGTCGTTCACCGACGCGTACTCCGTGGCGGTGGTGTCGACGCGCCCGGGGAGCCGGGTCGTCACCTCCTGGATCAGGTACGCGTTGCCGTCCGGGTCGCGGAAGGTCGCGAAGGATCCGTAGCTGGCGCGATCGGTCGCGGGACCGTCGGCCTGGCCGTCGGGGACCTGGCCGAACTGCGCTCCCGGGGCTTGCGGATGGAAGACGTCGCTGACGTCGACGCCGAGGGCCACGAGCCGGTCGCGGGCCGCGACGACATCCGAGACCACCAGGTAGATGCCTTCGGCGGTGCCAGGCTGCTGGTGGGTGATCAGGGTGCCGAACTGGATGGACGCGGGCGAACCGGGAGGCGTCACCTGGACGACGCGGAAGCCGTTGTCGAAGGCGAAGTCGGCATCGAGGCGCCAGCCGAGGTCCTGGTAGAACCGCTTCGAGCGGTCGACGTCGGAGACCGGGATCACGACGGCTTCGAGCTTCAGGTCCGCCTGCTTCGTGGCGGTCGGCTCGGTGGCGAGTGTGGTGGTGGTCATGGTTTTCACCTTTCAGTGTTGGTGTGGTGGCGGTCCCACCAGTCGAGGACCAGGGAGGCGTAGGGCTTGGGGGCCTCTTCCCAGATGAAGTGACCCGCGTCGACGATGTCGAGGCTGCTGTTGGGCAGCCGGGCGGCGAGGAACTCGCCGTGCGCGGGCGGGACGACCTGGTCCCGCTCGGGTGCGATGATCCGGACCGGCGTCCGGATATCCGGGAGCACCTGCTCCAGGGCTCTGAGCTCGGTCGGGTAGGTGCGGACGTACCGCATCGACTCGGCGAACCGTCGACCGGCGTACGACGCGAGGTAGTCCTCTCGCACGTGGTCGGCGAGCGGTACGGCAGGGAAGATGTTGTCCAGGGTCGCCTTCATGACGGTGTGGGCGTTCTGCTCGTACCAGGTGATGTCGGGGTCCGACACCCAGCCCGCGAGCGGCTCGCCGAGTTCGAGGTCGGCGGATGCCCCGCCGCTGCCGATGACGACGCTGTGGAAACGGCCCGGCTGTTGCGCCGCCGCGAACAGGGAGGCGCTGGTGCCGATGTCCGGGCCGACGATGTGCACCTGGTCGAGCCCGAGCGCGTCCAGGATCCGGTGCACGAACGCGCCGGCGGTTCGCGGGGTGAGCACGTCCGGACGGCCTTGCGACTGTCCGAAACCGGGCAGGTCGACGGCCACGATGTGAACATCGGCCGCCAACTCCGCCCAGGTGGGCTCGAAGGCGTACACGCTCTCGGGCCATGGGCTGAGCAGGAGCGCGTGCGTGTCGCGTTGCTCGCTCTCGGCATAGCGGACGGTGAGCCCGTCCACGGTGATGGTCTTGGGGTTGATCGGTGAGTTGTTCATGCTCGCTCTCCTTTATGAGCTCGGGAAGGGGCCTGGTCAGCTGGCGAGGAACGTCAGCAGCGCCTTGTTGACCTCGCCAGAGGGCCGCGACCTCGGCTGAGTTCCCGCCCCCTCCTGCAAGCCTGGCCATGACGGCCCTTCCTTTGCTGTTGCGGTTGTGCTGCCAGCCTCGTCCCGCGGCGGTGCCGTCGCACCAGGGAGACCCCCTGGCCCCGCCCCGAACCTCTCGTGCCGGAACGACGAGCAGGCCGGGGCCCCGGGCCGGGCACCAGGCACGGGGATGTCACGGATGCGATGACACAGGCTGTGCGGCATGGTCGGAAGGCAAGGCGACACGAGCGGAAAGGTGCGCAGACATGAGCGAGACCAGCGAATGCGACGTCGTAGTGATCGGCTTGGGCCCCGGCGGCGAGCACGTGGCCGGAAGCCTGGCCAAGGCCGGGCTGTCGGTCGTGGGCGTGGACGAACGACTGGTCGGCGGAGAGTGCCCCTACTTCGGGTGCATCCCGACCAAGATGATGATCGCCGCGGCCGACAAGCTGCGCGCGACCCGGCTCGTCGAGGGCCGCGCCGGATCGGCGGCCGTCACCCCGGACTGGAAGCCGGTCGCGGACCGGATCCGCAAGGAGGCCACCGACGACTGGAACGACCAGGTCGCGGTGGACCGGCTGGTCGACGCCGGCGGCGTCTTCGCCCGCGGCCGCGGCCGGATCACCGCGCCCGGCACGGTCACCGTCACCGGCCCCGACGGGTCACTGACGTCGTACACCGCCCGGCGAGGCATCGTGCTCAACACCGGGACCTCCCCGGCCGCGCCACCGATCCCCGGGCTCGTGGACACGCCGTACTGGACCAACCGGGATGTCGTCCGGCTGACCGAGCCGCCGGCCTCGCTGGCGGTGCTCGGCGGCGGCGCGATCGGCTGCGAGATCGCGCAGGCCTTCGCCGCCTTCGGCGTCGAGGTGACCGTGATCGAGGCCGCCGACCGGTTGCTCGCGGTCGAGGAGCCAGAGGCCTCCGCGGCCGTGGCGAAGGCGTTCGCGGCCGAAGGCATCACAGTGCGCACGTCGGCGCGGGCCCAGCGGGTCGAGCACGACGGCGATGGCTTCCGGATCCGGCTCGCCGACGGCGCAGTCACGGCCGAGCGCCTGCTGGTCGCCGCGGGCCGACGCAACAACCTGCGCGATCTCGGCCTGGAGCACATCGGACTGGATCCGCAGGCGCGGGTGCTGGACCCGGACGAGCGGATGCGGGTGGCCGAGGGCGTCTGGGCCATCGGCGACATCACCGGCAAGGGCGCGTTCACGCACATGTCGATGTACCAGGCCGACGTGGCGGTCCGGGACCTCACCGGCGCCGACGGCCCGTGGGCGGACTACCGGGCCGTCGGCCGCGTCACCTTCACGTCCCCCGAGGTCGGCTCGGTCGGACTGACCGAGACCGCCGCACGCGAACGCGGCATCAACGTCCGGACAGCGACCGCCGACTTGGGGACCCGCGGCTGGATCGCCGAGGAGACGGGTCCGATCAAGCTGATCGCGGACGCGGACCGGGGCGTGCTGATCGGCGGCACCGTCGTCGGAAGCGCGGGCGGTGAGGTGCTGGCCGCGCTCGTAACAGCGATCCACGCGGAGGTCCCGGTCAGCACACTGGCCGGGATGCACTTCGCGTACCCGACCTTCCACCGCGCGCTCCAGCCTGTCCTCCGTGCCCTTATCTGAACCAGGAATTCGTCAGCAGGAAGAACCCCGTACCGCTCCAGGCCCCGCCGTACGCTTGCAGATGGCGTGGCTGTCGACCCTCCACCACGTGAACCACTGCGTACGGCGAGGCCCGGCGGTGGCTGCTTCCGCCGGGCACGGTCTGGCGCAGCTAGTGGTAGAAGTTGCCCGGCGAGCCGGCGCTGAGCCAAACAGGTTTACGGCCTCGGCTTTCCGGCGTGGTGCTGCTCGTGTATCTGTGGCTCAGATCTCGCGAAGCGCTGCTTCCGAGGGGGAACCCGGTTCGACGGTGTAGAGGCCGAGCGTCTGGCGTGGCGCGCCGGCTGGGGTGAATGCCTCGAAGCCGAGGGTGAGTTCGCCGGTGAGCGGGTGGCGGTAGCGCTTGGCGCCGTACATGGGCCGGTACACGTCCTGGTCGGCCCACATGCGGCGGAAGTCGGGGTCGGTGGTCGGGTCCTCGACGATGCGGATGAGCCGGTCGGTGCCGGGCTGGTCGGCGTGGCCGGGTTCTCCGGCTACACCGCCACCAAGGCGGCCGCGATCGCGATGACCAAGAGTTCGGCGCTGGAGGCTGCGTCCTACGGCGTCCGCATCAATGCCGTGGCACCCGGTCTGGTGGAGACGCCGATGATCGCCTCGCAGGACAGGGACTCCGAGCCCATGAAGTCGATCATCGCATCCCACCCGATGGGGCGGATCGCCACCGCGGGCGAGATCGCGGACGCCGTGGTGTGGCTCAGCTCCGACAAGGCGAGCTTCGTCACCGGCGTGGTGGTCCCCGTTGACGGCGGATACACGGTGCCCTAAGGCCGGGAGCCCGCACCAGGGACCTCTCCTGGTGCGGACGCCGCGCCGCGACTGCGAAAGAAGGGCGCATGTCCGCACTCGCTTCACGGCTGGTCGCAAACCGGCGCCGCCCTCGACATGCCCGGGTACGGGCCAGGGTGTTTGACGGATGCGAGCCGCGGTCCTGAAGCGCGACCGTGAAGTCACGGCAAGCTTGGCGGCCCCACCGGCGGGCCGCGGACGCAGGAAGGAACCACGGTCGTGGACTACAGGCGTGAGGTCGTGATGACACCCATCTCCACCGGCGGCAACGTGGTCCAGACGCGGCCGGTGTGCATGTACCCGCTCGTCGCCCGCTACCAGCGTTACGGCAGCGTCAACGAGGCGTTGAGCTTCGCCTGCCGTAAGGGCTTCGGATCCGGCTGACCAGGCGGAGCCGAACTCCACGGCGTCCCTCCAGCCGGAGGGGCGCCCTGAGAGAAGCAGAAAACCATACCTGTCAGGAGGTAACCATGAAGAAGGTCCACCTTGGCTCCCAAGGTCTCGTCGTGAGCGCCGAGGGCCTGGGCTGCATGAGCATGAGCACCACGTACGGCCCGAGCGACGAGCAGGAGGGCCTCGCCACGCTTCCCAGCTCGTCAATGGGCATTCTGGGGCGCGCGTAGACGAGTTCGATTCGACGATCACAGTGGACCGTGTGACACGGTTCCGCTTCTGCACGAAGGAGTCAGGAAATGATCAAGAAGATGCCACTCAAGGCTGGAGTGGTGGCCGTTGCGGTGGCGGCGGGCCTTATCACGTCCGCCCCCAGCGCGAATGCGGCTGGAAACTGCACCCACTACGAGAAGCCGGGCTATGCACAGCTATTCACCGACCCCTACTACCAGGGCGACTGCTTCGAGTACTCCTTAGGGACGTACATAGAACTGCCCTCCTACGTGAAGAACAAGGTCTCTTCACTCAGGAGCTGGTCTAATTCGCCGCTTCGCTCCGTGTGGCTGTATGGGGACCCGGACCTCGTGTTCCGCGCGGGGCCTAATGAGTGGTGGCCGAGCCTGCCGTCATGGATCGACGACAAGGCTGACTTCGCGTCCTGAAACGCTCGCCGGATAGAGGCCAGGATCTCATCCGTCGCGCTGCGCACCATCGTGAGGGGAGCCGTTGGGGGCAGAGATTCACCCCGTCCAACTCGCGCCTGGTCTCAAGACGCTGCGGCTCTGATGTGCCGGCGGGCTGCCTTTCCGGGGCAGCCCGCCATTCATTGCTCCTGGACAGCGGGTCGGCTCGGAGCGGCCGGCACCTCGCCTTCACCATCACAGCAAGACGAACGACCAGGACGATAGACCTTCAGAATCCCTGAAATCTCATCAACACCTGAAGAAGCCGGAGCGCCATCACGTAAGCCCAGGTCCTGCGGTTAGAGCGGCTGAAGAGCCTTGGAGGAACTCAATGGATAGTTCTTACTACCCGCCGACCGGCCGCTACGCGTCCTTCACCGCGACGACCGTCGACCGGATCGATCATCGACCACTGGGCCGACGCGGACTTCACCGACTTCCTCCAGAAACTGGCCGCATAGCCCACTACCCGACCGGCCCCCACCCGACTTACCGTTCAACGACGTTCGGCCCTACCTGCGGAGGCGGTTTCATGTCCGACACGGCGGAGCACGCAACCGGTTACCTCCTCGGTCATGCGGCGCTGGAACAGCGCAGGCTGCTCATCCAGGCGTCCTACGTCCGCCCCTGGACGGCACGGCTGTTGCGCCGCGCCGGGCTCACCGAGGGCATGTCCGTCCTGGACGTCGGGTCGGGCCTGGGCGATGTCGCGTTCATCGCCGCGGAGATCGTCGGCCCCGGCGGGCGCGTGGTCGGCGTCGAACGCGAACCCGCCGCCGTGGAGACGGCACGCGAGCGCGCCGCGTCCATGGGGTTCACGGACATCGTGAGCTTCGCGAACGCCGATCTGGCGGAGTTCGATCCGGCAGGGGTCGATCCGGCGGGTTCTGGCGCCGCGTGGCGACCGTTCGACGCGCTGGTCGGCAGGTTCGTCCTGCAGTACCTGCCGGACCCGGCCGCCGCGCTGCGCCGCCTGGCCGGGCTCGTCCGCCCCGGCGGCATCGTCGTCATGCACGACATGGACGTCTCCAACCCGGACGTCAGCGTCCCGCGCTGCGCACTCTGGAACGACTGCTACGCCCTGCTGAGCGCCCTGTTCCGCGCCCACGGGATCGCCCCGGACTTCGGCCGGCACCTCACCCGCGTGTTCCTGGACGCGGGCCTGCCGTGGCCGGATGTCGACTCCGGGGCCATGACGGGCGGGAAGCCCGGCTCCACGGTCTTCACCTGGCTCGGTAGCGCCGTCCAGGCCGTCGAACCGCTCCTGCGCCAAGCCGGAATCGCCCTGCCCGACGGCCTGCTCGTCGACGACAAGCTCGTCGCGACGCTGGAGCGGGCGGTGCAGGAGAGCCGCAGCATGGTCCTGGGCAACACCCACTACGGAGCCTGGACCCGTCTCCACGACGGCCCCCACCGATCGGAGCGACCATGACCACCCCTCTCGCGTTCTCCCCCGACCTGTTCCTGCGCGACATTAGGACGACCGCCGACGCTATCGGCGCGGCCTACTCCGAACCGGTGACACGGGCGGTCCTGGACGCCTACCCCGACAGCTTCCGCGACGGCGCCGTCCTGTGGCGCACCACCGACACACCCGGCGGCCCGCTCAACTACCGGTTCTACGAACGCCGCCCCACCGACTCGGTCGGCACCGCGATCCGCGCCGGACTCCTGGACCCGGGCCACACGCTGATCGACCGGATCGCCTCCTGGAGCGCGCTGTATGGCGATGCCTCCACCGAACTCTGCGACTTCGACGCCGCGCACGGCCTCGCCAAGACCTGGGTCTACCTGGGTGGGATGCGCCCGGTCGACCAGGTGCTCGGCGCGTCCCACGTCCCTCAGGCGCTGCGCCTGCACGAGCCGCGCTTCCGCGCGCTGGGGCTGACCTCCGTGCGTCACGTCGCCGTCGACTACCACGGTGGTACCGCCAACCTCTACTTCCGGACGTCCTGCAAGATCACCCCGGACAAGGCCGAAGAGCTGATCGCCCTGGCGGGTGGCAACCCGCCCGAGCCGACCCTGTTCGACGACATGGCGACCTTCACACCACCCGACGGACACACCTTCTCGGTGACCATGAGCGTGCCCGACGGCCAGATTCACCGCGTCGGGTTCTACGCCCTCAAACTCCCCGCCAACCGGTTCCCCACCGTCGACGAACGCCTGGCCACCTTCTTCCGATCCGCCCCCTCCAGGGACGAAGAGGAGATGAACGCTATTGCCTGGTCCTTCGGCCCCGGCGGAAACGACTACACCAAAGCCGAACGCAGCTACAGCGGGCACCTGGTCGAGCTCATGAAGACCTGGAACAGCCCCATGACAGCCGCAAGAGGATCAGCACGGCACTCGACGGTTGATGACCGGCCATCGTGACCACCAGGATGGCACGGCCGGGTGCGGTCACGCCGCCGCTTGGGGTACGGGCGGAACATGAAGGTGGCGCCCGCCCGGCGGTGGTCGTGGGCACAGCGGTCGCCAGCCACCGATGAGCACATATCCGATTCTACTCGCTCCAAGATCGAAGCGAATCGAGAAGTCGCAGGTCAGGGGCCATATTTTATGAGTAGGGCGGGTGGGACTTGAACCCACGACCCACGGATTATGAGTCGCCTTGATCAATGCCGTCCTATGTCTCCCTGTGTCGATTTCTATCCTTCCGCCCGCTGTTGTCTGTGTCGACGTGCCGGGTTGTGACAGGTCATTCCAGCTCGCACCGCGTACACGCGAGCGAACAACGAGCGACCATCCCGGCGATGGCACGAGCAACCGTGTATGCCTGGGTGACGTTTCAGCCCCTGCCGTGTACACGCGGGTAAACATGGAGCAACCATGCACCCTTTACTGTGCCCACCCGCGCCGCTCCGAGGACAGGGCGGGCGTCACCCCGATGAGGGAAGCGGGTAGCGCCGACACAGAGAAGAACCCACACAGAAGCGGCAGGTTGCTCGGCCGCTCTCCTGAGTGTGCTTTCCACCGTCCAGCGGATCCGCTGCGCGTTCAGCGTCGCGAAGGCTCAGTGCGGCACCGCCCGCGGCCCGATAACGGGCTGTTAAGCACGCTGAGGCGAGCAGGCGGAGACGCGGCACGTTCCGGACGAGCACTTGATATGAGCTAGATCACATTTTATCCACTCTTTACGTCAAGATCGTTCGCAGGTACCGTGTGCTCACTTTCTTAAAGACCGCTCCAATGTTGCTGAGTAGTTCCTGTGACTCAGTCTCTCGTGGGCGTGATGATCATCCGGACCTTTGACTGCCACACCACCATGACCGGCACCTCATTCTGCGGTCCGCTCTACGAGCACGTCTACCACACGGAATACGCGCCGTTGTGATCCGGATGGACTGGAGGCCGAGATGAATGACCTGGCCGGAGCCCGCCATGTGGATGGACGCGGCGGTCCTCGCCGGAGAACGTGCACGTTAGTGCTTGCCGTGCTCCTGGTCGTCTCCTGGGGCGTGGCTGGGCTCCTGTGGAAGCGTGAGCACGACAGGGCGTCGGTTCAGGAGCGGATCGCACTGGCTCATGGGCTCGCGCTCCACGCCGCGGAGTTGCGTGGCACCGCCCGTGGCATGGCCCTAGACCTCGGCTTGGCCGCAGTCAGGATCCACCCTGACGAGCAGACCCGGGCGGGGCTGATCGACACGATGGTCGGGATACGCGGCTATGAACTCACCCCGGACGTCTCCGGCGAGGTGGTGCTGAGCGACGACGGGCGGATCGCCCTGGCCGGCGGCGACGAAATGAGCGTATGGGACCTCACGACCTGGCTCGATCCCAAGATCGTCAATAAGTCCGATCGGGTCGCCGTGTTGAAGGACCGCAGGGAAGGCATGAGCATGACCGCGCTGAGCGGCGACGGCCGGACCGCGCTGACCGGCGGCGACGTCGGCGACACGATCGTGTGGGATCTCACCCATCCGGCCAAGCCGATCCGGGCGGCCGTAATGGCGGGCGGGAAGAACGCCGAGGACGACGCCAGCGTCCTGGCGATGGCGTTGTCGCGCGACGGCCGCAGGGCGGTGACCGCCGACCTCGGCGGCGACCTGACCGTGTGGGATCTGACCGACCGGTCTCGTCCGGTGCGCCGGTCGGTGACGAGATTTCTCACCTTCGCCATCGTTGGCGACGTCAGACTCAGCGCGGACGGTGGGATCGCCGTCATCTCGTACGAGAGCAGTTTGTCCAACTATCGAGCGGTGATGGTCTGGGACCTTTCCGATCCCTCGCGTCCGGTCAAATCGGCCGACCTGGTACCTGCCGAGAAGTATGCGAGGGCGACGGCGATGAGCGCGGACGGGCGCGTCGTCCTTGTCGGGGACGCGCATTGGGCCGAGGTCTGGAACCTCGATGACCCGTCGCGTCCGGTTCGCACGGCTACGCTTGATGTGCCCCTCAGGGATATGTATGACATGGCCTTGACGCCCGATGGGAAGACCGCCCTGCTCGCGGGACCGAGCGATTCAGCCATCCTCTGGGACCTTTCCGACCGGTCCAGGCCGGCCCGGCTGGCCGCGTTGAAGGGATACACGCGGGAGATCTACTCCGTGGCTCTCGGCGCCGATGGCGGCGTCGCCCTGGCGGCCGGCCCCGGCGGGGTCTTCCTGTGGGATCTCGGGGACCTCGCCGAGATCGTCGCCGACCCGGGGCGGGCTGCTTGCGGAGTCAACCCCGGCACGGAGATCAGCAAGGCGGACTGGGCCCGCTACACGGGCGGCGCGGACTGGTCGGACTACAAAGGTGAGGGCTTGTCTGACGCTCTTGCCGTTTGCTTCATCAGGTAGGGCTCCATGTAACGCCTGCCTTCGCTCCGGCGCCTCGCGCCAGGCACGGAGTGTCAGAGCCGAGCCGGGACGGATGGGTGGGGGTGCCACAGCGTAGGGCTGTAGCGGGTCACTTGGGTTGATGACGCGCGGGCTCAGACCAAGCCGCACAGCCCCAGAGTTGGTGCAGGGTGTTCAGTCGAACTCGCCGCTTTTGACGCCGGCGATGAAGGCTTCCCACTCGCTGGGCGTGAAGATGAGGGCGGGGCCGTCGGGGTCCTTGGGGTCTCGAACCGCGTACAGGCGTTCGCCGGTCTTGTGGCCGTCAGTGGCCGAGATGACGGCCACCTCGACGCCGTCGCCGTTGGCGCCGCTGCGGGTGCTCTTGCGCATTCGGCGTGGAGGAGATCAAGCCGGGGCATCCTCGGTGGCCGGGCCGTCCCTGCCTGGTGTCAGGGGAGTGGTGGTCGTCGTCCATCCGCATCGGCCGATCGTTTCTCGGCCGGTGGTGTGGTGTGTGATGTGAGGCCCCGTGGAACATTGTGGAGTGGTCTGCGCGGGATGGCGGACGAAGTGGTCCAACCAGCGGAGTATTCGTCCGCTGGTATCAGAACGCGAGCCTTCGCCCGAAGTCGGCGGAGGGCGGGTGAAGCGTTCTTGGTCGTCAGTGGGGCAGCGTTGGAAGTTTCGGGCGGGAGGGGTGTTCTGGTGTGGTCTTCTCTTGATCGTCTTCGGGGTCTGAGCTGACGAAGGCCACCTAAACGATCTACCGCGTGCCCGGACGGTGCCCAAGAGCAGCCGACGAGCAACCATCGGCCGCCTTCTGCTCGCTCCAAGATCGAAGCGAATCGAGAAATCGCAGGTAGGGGACATATTTGTGAGTAGGGCGGGTGGGACTTGAACCCACGACCCACGGATGAGTGGAATTGATCTTGTCGGAGGAGTGGGCTCCTGACCTGCGGTCCGGCGCGGCTTCGATCAACTTCCATCGGCGGCGTTCCGCGTATGTGCCGGATCTTGAAATGCGCGCCCGCGCACGCCTTGCCCGGCTGATCGTCCCGTCTGCCTCGACCCCCCGCGAAGCGGCAGCGGGCCGGCGACGGAGGGGCAAGCTCGTCTTCGCGTGTACGCCCGCCGGTTGCCGTTCCTCGATCATCGGATGCCAACGGTCACAGACGGGCTTGGGGCCGAAGGAGTCGGTCTGCTGGGCTTGCCTGGGTCGTGGCGGGCGGGACGATCAGGTTTCCACCTCAGCCAGCTACGGACCGGGTCACGCTCGCGCGATCATCCCGGAGCCGAGGCCCCCGCCGGAGGCATATTTGATGGATGACAAGCGGCGGGGCCGATGCGATGCGCGTGAACCAGCGCCATATGAGCGGCGTCTCACGATCATGACTCGTACGCGCTGGGTCCTGCTTGTCGCGGCTGTCGTCGCTCTGGTCTTGGCGGGGCTGCTGTGGTGGATCACGACCGAGGGCACCCGGCAGCTTGATGGGCACATACGGCAGGCTCTTGAGAGTTATGAACGGGCGTTCGCAAGGGACGGTGCGGGGGCTACTCCGACACCTCTACCTCTGCGGCGGGATGGGTACGGCCCCCTTCTTGGCGCTCCGTCCGTCAAGAAAGTGACCGTTCACCGGGACGGACAGACGCTCACCGCCGAGTTCACCGGGGGGAAGACCACTGGGCCTTGCGGCGCGGACTACACCGCGCGAGCCGTCGAATCTGCGCATGCGGCCCTGATCGTGGTAGAGGAGCATCCACACGAGAGGGGAAGTAGCTGGGATTGCCTGGATGTGGGATTCCGCAGGCAGGTGATCGTACGGCTCAGCCGTCCCCTGGGTGAGCGTGTGGTGCTGGAGGCCATGAAGGGGATGCCCGCTCCTGTTGATCTCATGAGATGACCCGGGCGACGGCGGGTCCATGGTCGGCTTGGTGTTGTGGATGCTGTGCACGGCGGGCGGCCCGAGCTGCCGGCGGCTGGGACGATTAGGCTTCCACCTCAGCCAGCTACGGACCCGGCTCGTGCTCGTGGCGATCACCCCGGAGGCGGGCTCTTGCTGCCGGGGAGACGCCGAGATGACAATCACTCCGTGATGATCAGGGTTGGCCTCGTCGTGATGAGCATTCAACAGATCGTGCTTGGTGTCGGGTTGTTCCTGTTGTGGAGCGTGAAGGACGGAGCGGGAATTGTGGTGCTTCCCAACGCGACGCTTCAAGCGGCTTCGACAGTGGTAGGGGCGGGGTGGGTCCTCGGCTCACTTGGAATGGCGCTCGGCTATATCGGGCTCTTGAAGAAGCAAGAGAGCGGAGCGATTGGGGCTGCTCGTCAGAGCGACCGAGCGTGAGCGGTGGCCTGATGGTGCCCGGCGTGCTTTCGGTATAGCGGTTTCGTCTACCGGCGGAGCGGTCCGGGCTGCCGGCGGCCGGGACCGGCCCCAGGCCGCATGCCCGGCCGCCGAGCGGGCGGAGGGCCGCGAGGCGGCGCGTAGCGCCGCCCTTGACCTACCGGCGCAAGCGGGCCGTTTTCCATCACGCCCTGGAGTACGCCGTAGAGCGGGAAGAACTTTCGGCAAATCCGCTGCACCGGGTGAAGCTCCGCCGTCCCAAGCCGGGCGGGGAGGTCGATCGGCGCTCGGTCGTCAACCCAGTCCAGGCGCGGGAGTTGCTCACCGCCGTGACGTACGTCGGGCGGACGCGCGGGCCGATGATGCGGGCGATGTTCGCGGCCATGTACTTCGGCGGGCTACGCCCAGGTGAAGCCGCCGGCCTTCGTGAGCAGGACTGCCATCTCCCCGAAACCGGCTGGGGCCTCCTCACGTTGGCCAAGACCCGGCCGGAGAACACCGACTCGGGGGAGACCCACGACGAACGCGGCCTCAAGCATCGCGGCGCCAAGGAGACCCGGCCCGTTCCGATCCCGCCCGAACTGGTGACGATCCTCCGCGAGCACATCGCGGCCCACGGTGTCGCCTCTGATGGGCGGCTGTTCCGCAACACCGAGTCCGGCAAAGCCTTCTCCGGCTCGACCGTGTCGAAGATCTGGAAGGAAGCGCGCGCGTACGCCTTCCCTCCGGATGTCGTCGCCTCGCCGTTGGCGGCCCGGCCGTACGACCTGCGGCACGCGGCGGTCTCGCTCTGGCTGAATGCCGGGGTCCACGCGCCGGAAGCCGCGGAACGTGCCGGGCACGGTGTGGACGTGATGCTGCGGGTCTACGCCAAGTGCATCGACGGGCAACGCGAGATGGCCAACCGCCGCATTCTGGAAGCCCTCGTCGGATGAGACGAGATCACATCGAAGGACCCCGGGAGATCTCTCGGGGTCCTTCGATGTTCAAGGCACGATGGCGGGTCATAAGATCCGCACATGTCGGAGCCGATGATCCCTTATCTGTTATTCGTCCTCCCCGGTGTGCTTTTCGGTGTGGCGTTCCTCTTGTGGCTCACCCGATTAAGCAAGATCCTTCGGCAGCGGCGCGTGCTCAAGTACGTCGATCCGATGTGGGCGATGGATCTGACGGGGCGGGTCCGTCAGCTCAAGGTGAGAGGCCAAGAGGAGGAGGCCGTCATCCTCGTCCAGGACGAGATCGGGATGGACGAGCGCACCGCCCGTTCGTGGGTCCGATGCGTGTGACCGGTCCGCAAACTGGCGGAGCCACCTGGGAAAACGGGGCCAAGAGCATTCCGCGTATGTTCCGCGACCACTGGCATCCGGCTGCTTTCGGCGGCTCTC
>NZ_BBYK01000089.1 GCF_001570365.1 Microtetraspora fusca
CGCCCCACTTCTTCTCCAGCACGACGTTGCGGCCCTTGGGGCCGAGAGTCACCTTCACGGCGTCAGCGAGCTGGTTCATACCGCGCTCGAGACCGCGCCGGGCGTCCTCGTCAAACGCGATCATTTTGGCTGCCATAAGGCTAGACCTCCCAGTTGCAGGGTGGCTTGCGAGGACCGAGCCGACGCCCGCGACGGCATCGGGCCCGCTTTCCCTTCGCAGACCCCATCGCCTCGATCCCGGTGTTTCTGTCACTCTCGACATCAGAGTGCCAACGAACTGTTTAGCACTCTACCCATGTGAGTGCAAGCTGCAACGGGTCTGAGCTGGCAGCATCGCTTTTTCGCACGTCGCGCATCATGGATCTACCCCGCCTGTACGGATGGTCCCACCACATAGGACCGCCAGGCCGTGGTACGGCGACCGCGAGGGCCGACCCCAGGATCACACGGGGGTTCGAAGGTCGCGCACAGGACGCGCTGGCCGGGGAACGCGAAGGCCCGGCTCGCCCCACGCGAACCGGGCCCCACGCCGGTGCTCCGCCGAAGCACCACCAGATGCCGCCTCGGATCAAAGGACGGTGCGCACGCCCTCGGCCTGCGGACCCTTCTGACCCTGCGTGATGTCGAACTCCACCCGTTGCCCCTGCTCAAGGGCCTTGTACCCGTCCATCATGATTGCCGAGTAATGGACGAACACGTCCTTACCACCGTCTACCGCGATGAAGCCATAGCCCTTGTCCGCGTTGAACCACTTGACGGTGCCCTGCGCCACTTTCCGACTCCTCTTGCTGGGCTGGAGATCACGCCCATTCCCGCGCGATCCATAACACCTGATCTCAATGAAGACACTGAGACCAGTGCTGACCGCCTTCACCGAAGAGGCCCCCGGTTACGTCGATCGTCCTCGACCATACCCGTGTCAAGCCGTAGGGCAACAGAGTCAATCCCCAAACTCGTTCTTGGCGTTCGCCCAAAGCGGGATCAGGACAATATTCGGTTAACCATTGGTTAGTTGAGAATTGCACTAATCGTCATGAGCCTCCGCATTAAGCACCATTAGCCAGAACCGCACGTCAACATGCAAACACCCACGTACCGAGCGTGGCACGTGGGTGTCGCGAGGGCGCGGGCGGTCAGCCGCCGGCGACCGCGGGGATGACCGAGATCTGGATGCCCTCGGGGGTCGCAGTGTCCAGCCCCTCGGCGAAACGGACGTCCTCTTCGCCGACATATACGTTGACAAAACGCCGGATCTTGCCCGCTTCATCGAGGATGCGGGCGCCGATGCCGGGATAGTCGGCGTCGAGCTTCTGCAGCACCTCGCGAAGGGTTCCGCCTTCGCCGGACACCTCCGCGGCTCCGCCCGTGTACGTGCGAAGAATCGTCGGAATCCGCACAGATACGCTCATTTTTCGCTCACTTTCGTTGCTTCGTCGGTAAAACGCGGTCAGTTGGCGAAAGCCGTACGGAATGCCGCGAGGGAGGGGCGGATGACCGCGGCGGGCCGAGCCTCGGCCGCGACGGCGTCGAGCGTCTTCAGCCCGTCGCCGGTGTTGAGCACGACGGTCTCGGCCTCGGGGTCGAGCAGGCCGTTCTCGGCGAGCTTGCGCAGCACGCCGACGGTCACGCCGCCGGCGGTCTCGGCGAAGATGCCCTCGGTGCGGGCCAGCAGCCGGATCGCCTCGACCACCTGGCCGTCGGTCACGTCCTCGACCGCGCCGCCTGTGCGCCGCGCGATGTCCAGCACGTACGGCCCGTCGGCCGGGTTGCCGATCGCCAGCGACTTGGCGATGGTGTCCGGCTTGACCGGCTGGACCACGTCGTGTCCGGCCTTGTACGCGCCGGAGACCGGCGAGCAGCCCTCGGCCTGGGCGCCGAAGACGCGGTAGGGCTTGTCCTCGACCAGCCCCAGCTTGATCAGCTCACGGAAGCCCTTGTCGATCTTGGTGAGCTGGGAGCCGGAGGCCACCGGGATCACGATCTGGTCGGGGATCCGCCAGCCGAGCTGCTCGGCGATCTCGTACGCCAGCGTCTTGGACCCCTCGGCGTAGTACGGCCGGAGGTTGACGTTGACGAAGCCCCACTTCTCACCGAGCTCGTCGCCGATCAGCTCCGAGCAGAACCGGTTGACCTCGTCGTAGGTGCCGTCGATGGCGACCAGGCGGCCGCCGTACACGGAGGCCATGGTGATCTTGGCCGCTTCGAGGTCGGAGGGGATGAACACGCACGAGTCGAGCCCGGCGCGGGCCGCCGCGGCGCCGACCGCTCCGGCGAGGTTGCCGGTGGAGGAGCAGGAGAGAGTGTGGAAGCCGAAGTTGCGTGCGGCCTCCAGGGCGATCGCCACCACCCGGTCCTTGAAGGAGTGGGTGGGGTTGCCCGAGTCGTCCTTGACGTACAGCGAGCGGAGGCCCAGCTCGGCGGCGAGGGTGTCGGCCTTGACCAGCTTGGTCCAGCCCGGCTGGAGGTTGGGCCGGGTCTCGACGTTCGCGGGGACGGGGAGGAGCTTGCGGTATCGCCAGATGTTGGTCGGGCCGGCGGCGATCTCCTCGCGGGTCACCGGGCCGAAGTCGTAGGCCACCTCAAGCGGGCCGAAACACTCGATACAGGCGAAGATCGGGCCGAGGTCGTAGCGGGTGCCGCACTCACGACAGGAAAGAGCGGAGGCGGGACCGAAGTCGAGAGTGGTGTCTGCAGTGCTTGCGAGCGCCATGAAGCGAGGCCTTTCCCTCATCTTCGCTCGTGGCCACCCTGGTCACGAGCCGGAATTGGCACCTGTCCCGGCCGGCCTCGTGGTCACGAGTACGGGCACCGGGAGGGTTGCCGGGGCTTCGCAGGGCCGGTCCCTCCACCCCTCTGGATGAGCAATATTCAGTTGTCGCCCGACGGGGATCCGCGGGTCGCGTCCCACTAGATCATCCGGGGACGCTTCCTAGCACTGTACCTTGCCGTCCCCGGAGTCCGATCCGGCGTCTCACCATCTGAGACGAAATCGTACTGGCAGGTAAGACGATCAGCCGTATGCCTCGCCCAGGGCCGTCTGCACGTACTTGCGCGCCTGGTGGATGCGGGACTTCGCGGTGCCGAGCGGGATGCGGAGCTGCTCGGCCACCTCGGCGTAGTCGAGCTGGCAGATGTCGCGCAGGACCAGCGCCTGGGCGAGGTCGGGCTTCTCCGCCTCCAGCGCCTCCATCGCGTCCAGCAGGTCGAGCCGCGAGCCCGCGATCACGCTGACCCGGCGCGGGTCGGGACGCTGCTCCGGCAGCTCCTCCGCCTGCTCCGACGACCGCCGCTTCAGCGAGCGGTAGGTGGTGCGGGCGCAGTTGGCGGTCACGATGTGCAGCCAGGTGCTGAACTTCGCCCGGCCCTCGAACCTGCCGATGTTGCGCGCCACCGCGAGCAGGGTGTCCTGCGCGGCCTCCTCCGCGTCCTGCCGGTACGGCAGGAGCCGTTCGCAGTGCCGCAGCACGTCCGGCTCGATCCGGCGCAGTAGCTCGCCGAGAGCCCGGTGATCACCCTGGGCGGCCGATCGGGCCAGGTCCTCGGTCGTCTCGTCCAGTGCCATCTCTGTTCTCATCCCGCCTCGCGGGGAAGCCCGCGGTTCCTTGACATCCTATTGGCGACGATCAGGATTTTCGCCGGTCCAGCCCGGTAGGGTCGTGTGTAATGAGCAGCAACGTGCTGATCGCCTCCAATCGGGGGCCCGTCTCGTTCACTCTGTCGGACGACGGCGCGCTGACCATGCGCCGCGGCGGCGGCGGCCTCGTGTCCGGCCTGTCCGAGGCGTTCAAGGACTCGGACATGCTCTGGGTCTGCGCCGCGCTCTCCGACGGCGACCGCAGCGCCGTACGGCTCGTGCCGGGCGGGCGGCTCGACCGGGCGGGGTACGACGCCGGGCGGCTGCGGATGCTCGACATCCCCCCGGCGACCTTCCAGCGCGCCTACAACGCGATCGCGAACTCGACCCTGTGGTTCGTCAACCACCTGCTCTACAACACCCCGAACAGCCCGATCTTCGACCGGCGCTTCCGCCGGGAGTGGGCCTCCTACCAGGAGTACAACGGGGCGTTCGCCCTCGCCCTGGCCGAGGAGGCCGCGCACGGCGCCAAGGTGATGATCCAGGACTACCACCTCACCCTGGCTCCGGCCATGCTCCGGGTCGAGCGGCCGGACCTGCGCATCTCCCACTTCTCGCACACGCCCTGGGCCCCGCCCGAGTACTTCTCGCTGCTGCCCGACGACGTCGCCGCCGAGGTGCTGTGCGGCATCCTCGGGGCCGACCACGCCGGGTTCCTCACCGCGCGCTGGGCGGACGCGTTCATGGACTGCTGCGCCGCCATCCTGGAAGCGCGAGTGGACCGGGCCGCGCGTACGGTCACGCACGAGGGCCGGACGACGCGCATCGGGGTGCACGGCCTCGGCGTGGACGGCGCGGCACTGCGGGCCAGGGCGGCCGAGCCGGACGTGGAGGCGCGCCTGACCGCGCTCAGGGAGCAGGTGGGCGACCGGCGGCTCATCGTCCGCATCGACCGCACCGAGCTGTCCAAGAACATCGTCCGCGGCCTGATGGCCTACAGCGAGTTCCTGGCGGAGCACCCCGAGTGGCACGGCAAGGTGGTCCACCTCGCCTTCGCCTACCCCTCACGTCACGACCTGCCGGAATACCGCGAGTACACGGCGGCCGTGCAGCGGTGCGCCAAGGAGATCGAGGACGCCTACGCCACCGACGACTGGGATCCGCTCATCCTCAACGTGAACGACGACTACCCCCGGTCGCTCGCCGCGTACCGGCTGGCCGACGTGCTGCTGGTCAACCCGATCCGCGACGGCATGAACCTGGTCGCCAAGGAGGGCCCGATCCTGTCGCCGCGCTGCGCGCTGGTGCTCTCCCGGGAGGCGGGGGCCGCCGCCGAACTCGGCGCCGACGCGCTGCTGGTCAACCCCTTCGACATCTCGGGCACCGCGGCCGCGCTGCACGAGGCGCTGATCATGCCCGACGCCGAGCGCGGGGAGCGGTGCGCCCGGCTCCGCGCGGCGGCCACCGCGCTCCCGCCCCGGCTGTGGCTGGAGGAGCAACTCGGCGCTTTGTCGTGACTGTCGGCCGCTGATCACAGGTGATACGGTCTGCCTCGTTTCGCACGAAAGCGGGGATCAGGGCGTGACGACCGTCGCGGCAGCCAGGCTCGCCAGGGATCGGCCCACCTGGCTGATCTACCTCCAGCTCGCCACCTTCGCCACGTACCTCTACGGACTCTCGGCCGCGCTTCCCATGATCAGGGCGGAGCTCGGCGTCTCCCAGGCCGCCGCCGGGCTGCACGGCACCGCCATGGCCGTCGGCGGGATCGCCGCCGGGCTGGCCCTGCCCGCGCTGACGTCGCGGTTCGGACGACGGGCCGCCACGTGGGCGGGTCTCGCGGGCATGAACATCGGCATGGTCACCGTGGCGCTCGGCCACGCCCTGCCCGTGACGGTGCTGGGCTACCTGTTGGCCGGCGGATCGGCCTCGGTGTCGCTCTACGCCGCGATGGCGGTCCTCAGCGACCACCACGGCGCCGCCGGGCCCGCCGCCATCAGCGAGGCCAACGCCGTCGGGGTCACCTCCGGCATCGCCGTCTCGTACGTGTTCAGCCTGGCGGCCGACTCCGCGCTGGGGTGGCGCTCGGCGCTCTACATCCCGGTCGTCGCGACCACGGTCCTCGCGCTGGCCATGGGCCGGGTCTGGGTTCCCGCCCCCGCCCCCTCGCCCGCGCCGGCGCCGGTCCCGTCCGCCGGGGCGGAGCGCAGGCCGTACGGCTGGCGCTTCCACACGGCCGGCGCGGTCCTGTTGTGCTGCGTGGCCCTGGAGTTCACGTTCAACCTGTGGGCCGCCGAGCTCCTCGCCCAGCGGACCGGCCTCACGGTGGCCCAGGCGACCACGGGGCTGTCCGCGATGCTCGCCGGTGTCGCCGCCGGGCGGTTCGGCGGCGCCCGGCTCGCGCTGCGCCACCCGGCTTCGGCGGTGCTGCTCGGCGCGCTCGCGGTGACCCTGGCCGGGTGGACGATCTTCTGGACGGCCACGGCGGTCCCGGTCGCCTACGCCGGGCTGGCGCTCAGCGGTCTCGGCATCTCGGTGCACTTCCCGCTGGCCCTGTCGCGGGTCATCGCCGCGTCGGGGGGCCGCCCCGACGCGGCGTCCGGGGCCGCGTCGATCTGGGGAAGCCTGGGCTCCGGAGGCGGGCCGTTCGTCCTCGGCGCCCTGGGCGACGGGTTCGGCACGCACACGGCGTTCCTGCTCGTCCCCGCGCTGATCCTGCTGGCCTGCGGCGGGATCCTCAGCTCCAGGTCGCCTGCTTGAGGATCGCGGACAGGCCCGGCGTGTTCCACTGGTCGACGAACAGGATCTTCGACGTGGGCAGGAACCACTCGCGCTGCGTGAAGCGCGCCTTGTTCTTGTACGTCTTCGGAGACACGCACCTGGCCGACCAGGCGCGATAGTACGCCTTGTGGCCGCGGCCGACCTGGGCCAGCCCCTTGTCCGCGAGGGTCATCGGGCCGAGCCACAACTTCTTGTCGTACGGGCAGGGGCCGACGTCGTTGGCCGGATAGAAGGGCTCGTCCGGCGTGTACGCGTCGAAGTGCTCGTGCCCGACCTTGATCGCCTCGGGGCCCATGACCCAGAAGCTGCGGCATCCCGAGTCGCGGAAGCCGAACCGGGAGGTGCCCGCCGTCGGGCACGCGCCGGTCACGACCCGGGTCCAGTCCTTGTCGACCGTGTACACCTTCCAGGTCGTGGGGATCCGCAACGTCAAGCCCGCGCGCACACGCAGTTCCTTGGTGCCCTGCGCGGAGGCGGACGCGGCCGAGGGGAGGGACAGTGCGGCGACTCCGGCGAGCCCGGCCGCGACCATCGCGATCGCTCTTTTATCCATGACCGGAAAGCGTAGGTGTGAGCACTTGCAGTTCGATTTGAGGCGGTTCGCCGGGCCGTCCAGCGGGTGCGCGCGGTACGTCAGCCGATCCGGGACGCGAGCGCGCCGAGGAACCGTACGACGCCATCGGGGCCGTCCACGACGGCGTCGGCGTGCTCGACCAGCCGGGTGACCTCGGCCGAGCCGCTGCACACCCGAACCCCCGGCAGGCCGCAGGTCGCCACCGCGTCGAACGCCGCGATGTCGCCGAGGTCGTCCCCGAAGAACATGACGGAGCGCGCCGCGCGCTCGGCGAGGAACCCGCGCAGGGCCCGCCCCTTGTCCATGCCGGGCGGCCGCAGCTCCAGGACCAGCCGTCCCGGCTCGACGATCAACCCGGAGGCCGCGGCCAGCTTCGCCACCGGCTCGCTGAGCGCCAGCAGCGCCCCCTCGGGGTCGGCCGCCGTCCGGGTGTGCACGGCCACCGCCCGGCCCTTGTCCTCGATCAGGACGCCGTCGAGACCCCGTGTGACCGCGGGCAGCTCGGCGCGTACGCGGTCGAGGCCGGGCGGCGGGGGCGGGGCGGTGACCTCACCGCGCTCCCATCGCTCCATGCCGTAGTGGCCGAGGACGACCAGCCCGGGCACGTCGGCGAGGGACGGGCCGTCGGACGCCTCGCCGAGAGCGAGCGCCTGGAGGGGCGGGCGGCCGGTCACGATGACGACCGAGCGCACCAGCCCGCCGAGCCGTACGAGCACGGCGGGGGCGTCGGGGTGGATCCGGGCGGACGCGGGGTCGGGCACGATGGGCGACAGCGTGCCGTCGAAGTCGAGGCCGATCACCACCCCGGACGGGTCCTCCAGCACGGCGGCCAGCCCGGCGCGCCCGGTCTCGGTCCTGATCAGCGCCTCGACGGGCGTCGTCTCATCTGACATGACGGGCTACATACCCCCAAAACGGTCAAGGGCCCAGGCGGCGGGCGGCGCGATCGCGCCGGCGCGCGGCCCGCATCCGCCGTAGGCGCTTGACCAGCATCGGGTCGTGCTCCATCGCCTCGACCCGGTCGATCAGCTCGCCCAGGATCTGGTAGTAACGGGTCGCGGAAATGTCGAAGGTCTCCCGGATGGCCTGTTCCTTGGCTCCCGCGTAGCGCCACCACTGGCGCTCGAACGCGAGCACCTGACGATCGCGATCCGAGAGTGCCTGAGGTCGGGGGGCGTTCTCGGGAGCGGGACCTTCGCCGCCTACCGGCGCAGTATCCATGCTCTCCTCCTCAGCGGGCTTGTGGCCCGCCCTCATGGTAGTCGCGGTAGGGCGGGGTGTTCAGAGCCGAGAGCCGGACGTAATGTCACCTGGTGTGACCTCAGTTATCACGCTCCTCACCGACTACGGGCTGGAAGACGGTTTCGTCGCCGCGTGCCACGGAGTGATCATCGGTATAGCCCCGCAGGCCCGGATCATCGACGTCGCGCACCTCGTGCCCGAGGGCGACGTGCGGCGCGGCGCGGCGATCCTGGCGCAGACCCTGCCCTATCTGCCCGCGGGCGTCCACGTCGCGGTCGTCGATCCCGCCATGGGCGGGAACCGCCGGCTGGTCGCGATCGAGGCGGGCGGGCGGGTGTTCCTCGCCCCCGACAACGGCGTGCTGTCCTGGGCGGTCCACGCGGCGGGCGGCGCTGAGGCGGCCTACGAGATCGCCAACGAGGAACTGTTCCTCACGCCGGTCTCGCCGACCTTCCCGGGGAGGGACGTCTTCGCGCCCGTGGCGGCGCATCTGTGCGCCGGGCGCCGGCCGTCCGACGTCGGCCCGCGGATCGACGTCCTCGGACTGGTCTCGCTGCCCGCGCCCACCTCCCGCGTGCGGGACGGCGTGGTCGAGGGCGAGGTGCTGTCGGTGGACCGCCACGGCAACGTGCAGCTCTCCATCACCGGGGCGGACCTCGCCGCCCTGAACGTGCGCCCGGGCGACACGCTGGGCGTCGGGCTGGGCAGGCGCCAGCTCGTCGTGCCGTACCGCGAGACGTTCGCGACGGTCCCGCCGGGTGACCTGGTCGCGTTCACCGACTCGGCGGGGCTCGTCGCGCTCGCCGTCAACTCCGGGGACGCCTCCGAGCGGCTCGGCCTGCCACCGGGCGCGCACGTACGGCTGTCGCCGCAGCCGCACAAGGCACACTCCTGACATAACCGAAAGCGACCGCTCGTTCACGGAAATCATCGCTCCGGCGGGCGGATCATGCGAGAATCGGCCTCCCTGACCCGCCGTCCCGGGGAGGAGGACCGTCACGGCCATGAGGTCGGCGCTGCTCCTCTGCATCGTGCCGATCCTGCTGGCCGCCTTCCTGCTCACCGGCGCGGCCGGTCCCTCCGAGGACGTCGGCGCGACGATCCGGGCCCGCCAGTGGCCGCTCCAGGCGATGGAGGTCCGTACGGCGTGGCGGACCACGCGCGGCGCCGGAGTCACGGTCGCCGTGCTCGACACCGGCGTCGACGACCGGCACCCCGATCTCTCCGGAGCGGTCGTCCAGGGCCCCGACTTCACCGGTGCGGCGTCCGCGCCGGGGGCCCCGCCGTCCTGCGGCCGCGGAACCGGTGGCGGAACCGGCGCCGAGCCGGACCCCGGACCGAGCACCAAGGCGAGCGGCGGCGCGCCACCGGCCACGCCCGGCAAGCACGGCACCGCGATGGCCGCCCTGATCGCCGGACGCGGGCACGGTCCGAGCCGCTCCTACGGCGTCCTCGGCGTCGCCCCCGAGGCGCGCATCCTCTCCATCAAGGTCACCCTGGACGGCGACGACCCGCGGTGGACCGGCGCGGCGCACACGGCCTGCCGCGACGCCGTCGCCCGGGGCATCCGGTACGCCGTGGACCACGGCGCGCAGGTGATCAGCATGTCGCTCGGCGGCGGCAGCGGCGCCTACCGCGGGTCACCGGCCGAGGAGCGCGCCGTGCGGTACGCGCTGTCCCGCCAGGTCGTGCTGATCGCGTCCTCCGGCAACGACGGCGCGGGGGCCAACCGCAGGAACTTCCCCGCCGCCTATCCCGGCGTCATCGCGGTCGGCGCGGTGGACCGGGCGCTGCGTCCCGCGCCCTTCTCCAACCGGCAGCGCTACCTCTCCCTGGTCGCGCCGGGCACGGAGATCGTCAGCGCCCGCGGAGGGCACTCCTACGTGACGGCGGACGGGACCAGCCCCGCCGCGGCCCTCGTCTCCGGCGTCGCCGCGCTGGTCCGCTCCCGCTACCCCGACCTGCCCGCCCGCGATGTGCGCCGGGCGCTCCAGCGGGGCGCCTCCCCCCAGCCGCCCGGCGGCCACGACGACGCGTACGGGGCGGGAATGGCGAACGCCCGGCGCGCCATCGAGGCGGCCGGGCGTCTGTGACCCGTGGAGCGGCGGCGTCAGCTCACGTGGACGACGTCCGACGCCTCGGCGAAGTGGCAGGCGCTCGGGTGGTCGCCCGACTTCGCGCGGATCTCCAGCAACGGCTCCTGCTCGGCGCAGATGTCCTGCGCCTTCCAGCAGCGCGTACGGAACCGGCAGCCCGACGGCGGGTTGGCCGGCGAGGGCGGGTCACCCTGCAGGATGATCCGCTCCCGCTGCTCGCGTCCCTCCGGATCGGGCACGGGCACGGCCGACAGCAGCGCCTGCGTGTACGGGTGGCTCGGCCGGTCGTAGATCTGGTTGTCCGTGCCGATCTCGACCATCTTGCCGAGGTACATCACCCCGACGCGGTCGGAGATGTGGCGCACCACCGACAGGTCGTGGGCGATGAAGATGTACGCGAGGTTGAACTCCTTCTGGAGCCCGTCCAGCAGGTTCATCACCTGGGCCTGGATCGACACGTCGAGCGCGGAGACCGGCTCGTCACAGATGATGATCTCCGGCTGGAGCGCGAGCCCCCGGGCGATGCCGATGCGCTGGCGCTGGCCGCCGGAGAACTGGTGCGGGTAGCGGTTGATGTGGTCGGGGTTGAGACCCACGACCTCCAGCAGCTCCTGCACCCGCTTGCGCCGGCCGTCCTTCGGCACGACCCCTGAGTGGATCTCGAACGGCTCACCGACGATGTCGCCGACCGTCATCCGCGGGTTCAGCGAGGTGTACGGGTCCTGCATCACCATCTGGATGTTGCGCCGCATGTGCTTGAGCTCGGAGCCCTTGGCCGTGGTGATGTCCTTGCCGTTCACCACGACCTTGCCCGAGGTGGGCCGTTCGAGCGCCATCAGGAGCTTGGCCAGGGTGGACTTGCCACACCCCGACTCACCCACGATGCCGAGCGTCTCACCGCGGTGCAGGTCGAAGGAGATGCCGTCGACCGCCTTGATCGCGCCGACCTGCCGCTTGTAGAGGATGCCCTGGGTCAGCGGGAAGTGCTTGACCAGGTCGCGGACTTCGAGCACGACCTCACTGGGCGTCGCCATCGAGGACCTCCCTCCAGAAGTGGCAGGCGCTGCCGCGCGTGCCGCTGATCGTGTGCAGCGGGGGAACGTCGGTCACGCACTTCTCCTGCCGGTACGGGCAGCGGGGGTGGAACGCGCAGCCCGTCGGCATGTCGAGCAGGTTGGGCGGCATCCCCTTGATCGCGTACAGCTCCTGGCCCTTGAGGTCGACCCGGGGGATCGACTCCAGCAGGCCCTTCGCGTACGGGTGCGCCGGGCTGCGGTACAGATCGTGGACCGAGGCGTTCTCCACGATCCGCCCGCCGTACATGACGGCGATCTTGTCCGCGACGTCGGCGACGACGCCGAGGTCGTGGGTGATCAGGATCAGCCCCATGTTGCTCTCGCGCTGGAGCTCGGCGAGCAGCTCCATGATCTGCGCCTGCACCGTCACGTCCAGGGCGGTGGTCGGCTCGTCCGCGATCAGCACCTCGGGGTCGAGCGCGATCGCCATCGCGATCATGATGCGCTGGCGCATACCGCCGGAGAACTGGTGCGGATAGTCGCTCACCCGCTCCTTGGCGGCCGGGATGCGGACCCGGTCCATGAGCTCGATCGCCTTCTTCTTGGCGTCGGCCCGGGACATGCCGCGGTGCATGCGGAACATCTCGGCGATCTGCCAGCCGACCGGGAAAACCGGGTTGAGCGCGGACAGGGCGTCCTGGAAAATCATGGCGATGCCCTCGCCCCTGACCTTCCGCCGCTCCTCCTCGGGGAGCTTCAGCAGGTCCGTCCCGCGGAAACGGATCTCCCCACTGGCGATCTTGCCGGGCGGCATGTCCAGGATGCCCATGATGGTCTGGGCGGTGACGCTCTTGCCGGAGCCGGACTCGCCCAGGACGGCCAGCGTCTCCCCCGCGTTCACGCTGTAGGTGACGCCATTCACCGCCTTGGCCACGCCGGCCCGGGTGTGGAACTCGACGTGGAGGTTGTCCACCTCAAGCAGCGCGCCACCGTAGGTGCCGTCGCTCTTGCTCTCGGGAAGCACTTCGGTCACGGTACGTGCCTCCTAGCGAAGCTTGGGGTCGAGTGCGTCGCGCACGGCTTCGCCCAGCATGACGAACGTGAGCACGCAGAGGGACAGGAACGCGGCCGGGAAGAGCATCGCGTGCGCGCCGGTCCGGATGTACCGGGTGTGGTCGGCGATCGCGATGCCCCAGGAGATGACCGGCGTGCGCAGACCGATGCCCAGCAGCGACAGCGTCGCCTCGGCGCCGATGTAGCTGCCGATCGTGATCGTGGCGTACACCAGGATCGGGGCCAGCGAGTTGGGCAGCAGGTGCTTGAAGATGATCCGGAACGGCCCGGCGCCCAGAGCCCGCGCGGCCTGCACGTAGTCCTGGTGTTTCGCCTGGATGACCGCGGATCGCGCGATGCGGGCCAGCACCGGCCAGCCGAGCACCGCCAGCACGATGATGACGACGGTCATGATCAAGGTCTTGCCCGGGTTGGCCTGCACCGGCGCGACCGAGCCGAGGATGATGATCGCCCCCAGCACGTACGGCACACCGAGGAAGATCTCACCGATGCGGGACAGCAGCGAGTCGAGCCACCGGCCCCGGTACGCCGCGACCACGCCGACCACGCCGCCGAGGAGGACGGTGCCCACAGTGGCGAGCACGCCCACGATGATCGACGTGCGGGCGCCGTAGATGGTGCGCGCGAACACGTCCCGGCCCTGGAGGTCGAACCCGAACCAGGCGTCGGAGCTCGGCGGCTCCATGCTCCTGGCCAGCGTGGCGTACTCGGGGTTCTTGCTCGTGAACAGTGACGGGAAGGCGGCCATCACCAGGAACACGATGAGCAGCACGAAGGAGATCCAGAAGATCTTCCGGTGCTTCAGGATGTCCCAGGTGTCGTGCCAGAGGCTGCGCGGCTTTCCGGACGAGGCCGGCGCGGCGGCCGAGGGCTCCGGTACGCCCTGAACCAGGTCTTGCGTGGCGGTCGGTTCACTCATAACGGATCCTCGGGTCGAGCACGCCGTAGAGGAGGTCGACGAGCAGGTTGGCGAGCAGGTAGACCAGCACCAGCAGGGACGCGATCGGCACCACGATGGTGAAGTCGTGGTCGTTGACCGCGCGCCACAGCAGGCCGCCGATGCCGTTGATGTTGTAGATGCCCTCGGTGATGATCGCTCCGGACATCAGTGAGCCGACCTCGGTGCCGATGAAGGTCAGCGCCGGGATCAGCGAGTTGCGTAGGAGGTGCACCCCCACGACCCGGCGGTTGGTCATGCCCTTGGCGATCGCGGTCCGCACGTAGTCGGACCTGCGGTTCTCGATGATGCTCGTCCTGGTCAGTCGGGCGGTGAAGGCCAGGTTGAGGCTGGCCAGCACGAACGCCGGCACGATCAGTTCGCCGAACGGCGCCTCCGGGCTGACCGTCGGCTTGATCAGGTCGAGCTGCACGCCGAACAGCCACTGCAGGAGGAAGCCGGTGACGAAGACCGGCAGCGACAGCAGGATCAGCGTCGAGATCGTGATCACGTTGTCGAGGAAGCCGCCGCGCTTGAGGCCGGAGAGCACGCCGGCCGTGATGCCGATGACGGCCTCGATCACGACGGCCATCAGGCCGAGCCGGACCGTGATCGGCCACGACTCTCCGAGCTGCGAGGCGACGGAGACGTTGTTGAAGTTGACGCCCAGGTCGCCGGTCAGCAGGTTCTTCAGGAAGTGCCAGTACTGCACGAGGATCGGCTGGTCGAGGCCGAACTCCGCACGCATGGCGTTGATGTAGGCGTCCGGGCAGGGACGCTGGCCGCAGCGCGCGGCGAACGGGTCGCCGGGAAGCTGCCAAACCATGTAATTGATGAGAAAGGTCGTGCCAAGGAGCACGGGTATGAGTTGCAGCAGGCGCCGGATCGCATATCGGCCCATGCGCACCTCCACTCTGACGCTAAAGGTCGTGCACGCAATCCCCTACCGGTCCACAATGCCGCAGGTAGATGAGTGCGGGTGACCGAAGGAAGGCTGGACGGTGATGATCACGTGACGTTGCGTGATCATTACAAACAGCCAGCGAGGCCGGCCCCGGTCAGGAACCGGCCTCGTGGCGCATGCGAGGCGAGCCTACGCTTCCTTGATCGCGATAGAGAGGGGGTCGAGGACGCCGAACGGCGTGACCTTCACCCCGGTCACCCACTTGGAGGTGCCGGCCTGCAGACCGAAGGACCACAGCGGGATGGCGTTCATCTCCTTGGTCAGCATGGCCTCGGCTTCCTGGTACTTGGCGATGGAGTCGGCCGGGTCGGTCGCGGTGTCGGCCTCACGCAGCTTGGCGTCGAGCTCCTTGTCGCTGAACAGCCCGTCGTTCGAGCCCGCGCCCGTCTTGAACAGCGGGTTCAGGAAGTTCTCGATGTGCGGGTAGTCCATCTGCCAGCCGGTGCGGAACAGGCCCTTCATCTTGTGCGACGTGATGATGTCGCGGAACTCGGCGAAGGTCGGGACCGCCTTGCCGACGAAGGTCACGCCGGCGTCCGGGCCGAAGGCCTGGTTGATGCTGTTGGCCGTGGCGTCCACCCACTCCTTGTGGGCGGCGTCGCCGTTGTACCAGATCGGGAACTCCTTGGGCGGGGTGTAGCCCGCGGCCTTGGCCTTGGCGAGGTACTCCTTGGCCTTGGCCGGGTCGTAGGCGCAGAGCTCGCCGCACGCGCCCGGGGTCTTGTAGCCGTCGACCAGCGGGGAGATCCAGCCGTCCAGCGGGACGCGACCCTTGTTGAAGATCTTGTCGGTGATCGTCTTCCGGTCGATCGCCATGGAGACGGCCTTGCGGAAGTCAGCGTTGCCGCCGAACTCCTTGTCGTACAGCGGGAAGGTGACCGTCTGGATGACGCCCTGCTGGCCCTCGATGGCGCGGTCGCCGAGGTCGCTCTTCCACTTGTCGCCGGCCAGAGCGGACGGCGGGATGAGCTCGGTGAAGTCGAGGTTGTTGGAGACCAGGTCCGCGTAGGCCGCGTCGTCGTCCTTGTACATCTTGTAGACGATCTTCTTGACCTTGGGCTTCTCGGTGCCCGCGTAGTCCGGGTTGGCGTCAACCACGATCTGCGAGTTGTGGTCCCACTTCACGAACTTGAAGGCGCCGTTCGTGACCGGGTTCTGGGCGAAGCTCTTCGGGTCCTTGAAGAACGCCTCGGGGAGCGCGGAGAAGGTGGTGTAGCCCAGCTTGGTGCGGAACACCGCCTCGGGAGCGGTCAGCGTCACCTTGAAGGTCAGGTCGTCGATGACCTCAAGCCCGGACATCTTGTCGGTCTTGGGCTTCGGGGCCTCCTTCGGCCCGTCCGGGCCGTCCGGGTCCTCGGTCGCCACGTCCGAGTAGCCCTCGACGCCACCGAACCACCAGCCGCCGTTCTGCGCGTTCGGGCTGTACGCCGTGTAGTTCCACGCGTCCACGTAGTTCTTGGCGGTGACCGGCGAGCCGTCGCTCCACTTCAGGCCCGGCTTGAGCTTGATCGTCCAGACCTTGTTGTCCGGGCTCTCGATCGACTCGGCCTGGCTCAGCTCAGGGGCGGCGGTGTCGCTGTTGTACTTGATCAACTGGTCGAAGACGAACTGGTTGATCGTGCCGCCGCAGACCTCGTTGATGTTGCCCGGGACGAAGCCGGTCTGGGGCTCACACCCGCGGATGTAGACGGTGCCGTCAGCCGCGCGCGGGTTGGTGCCGCCGCTGCCGCCGGAGCTGCTGCCGCCACCGCCGCACGCGGCGACACCCAGCGCAAGCAGCGCGGTGCCGGCGGCGATCTGTGCGCCCTTAGCTACGCGCATAGTGGATTGATCCTCCCTCTAAGGATGGGCGTTGGCGGGCCTGCCCCGTCACTTCGCGAGGTCCCTCTGATGGTGGTGAGGTTCCCTCGTTTGTACGCATGGCCAAGCCTGCTGACGCCCTGCCAGTCGTCGCGAGCATCCCTCACTCCGCACACCAGACGAGTCTCTGGCGCATTGCAGTTCGGTCACACGTGCGTCGGCGGGGCGTCATACGCATACCAACAAGGCCGGGCTAAATGCCACTGTTAAGCCTAAACCACCAAATAAGGTACACATAGGATGGGATTGGTGGGGCATCGGTCGCCTCATGACATCAGACCTCGTGCCTTGTCCCCATACCACGACCCGCTGGGCTACCTTTGACCAAGCCGCGGCCCCGCACCCCGCGACGGTCGTGGCCGACATCCATGAGAGGCCAACGGATGACCATCACCGGTCTCTTACTCATCACCATCCAATAGAGTCCATCCCATGAGCCAGCCGGATTCCGCGGTCGCGGACGCCCAGGCGGGCGGCGGGGCGCCGGAGTCGATGGCCGCGCTCGCCGCGCGACACGGGTTGCGACGCGCCATCGCGCGCCCCACCCTGCCCGCGTACCTGCGCCAATTGTGGACGCGACGGCACTTCATCCTGACGTATGCCACGTCCAGGAACGTGTCGAAGTACTCCGAATCGGCACTCGGCCAGCTCTGGCAGGTGCTCACACCGTTGCTCAACGCCGCCGTCTACTGGCTGATGTTCGGCGTCATCCTCGGGCAGAGCAAGCACATCGACAACTACCCCGCGTTCCTCATCACCGGGGTCATGGTCTTCACCTTCACGCAGCGGACGGTCATCAGCGGCGCCAAGTCCGTCTCGTCGAACCTCTCGCTGATCAGGGCGCTGCACTTCCCGCGCGCCTCGCTGCCCCTGGCGTACGCGGTGCAGGAGCTGCAGCAGCTCGCCTGGTCCATGGGCGTGCTCGTCGCGCTCATCCTGGTGACCAGGGAGCCGATCACCTGGCTCTGGCTGCTGATCCCCGTGTCGCTGGCCCTGCAGATGATCTTCAACATCGGCGCCAGCCTCTTCATGGCCCGCGTCGGCGCGTTCGTCCGCGACACCAACCAGCTGTTGCCGTTCATCACCCGCACCTGGCTGTACGCCTCCGGCGTCTTCTACAGCATCACGGAGCGCACCGCGAACCTGCCGCAGGTGCTCCGCTGGGCCCTGGAGTTCAACCCGGCCGCGGCCTACATCGAATTCATGCGCGATCTACTGATCTACCAGAGGTTCCCCGAGCGCTGGGCCTGGATAACGTGCGTATTCTGGGCAGTGTTCGCACTGATCGTCGGCTTCTGGTACTTCTGGCGGGCCGAGGAGAGGTACGGACGTGGCTGAGCTGACCAAGGAGTCGTCCCACGTGGCCCAGGAAGAATCCCCGGCGCCCAAGCCCCCGAAAACGCCCAAGCCCTCGGAGACGCCGGCGCCGCCCGCTCAGGAGCTCGGGACGCCCACGGTGATCGTGGACAACCTCCACATCGTCTACAAGGTCTACGGCGCCGCCACCGACGCGCAGAAGGGCAACGCCGCCAACGCGCTCATGCGCGTCCTCCGGCGCCAGGGCCGTCCCCAGATGAAGGAGGTCCACGCCGTCAAGGGCGTCTCCTTCGTGGCCCGGCACGGCGAGGCGATCGGCATCGTCGGCCGCAACGGCTCCGGCAAGTCGACCCTGCTGCGGGCGATCGCCGGCCTCCTCCCGCCGCACAAGGGCGCGGTCTACACCGACGGCCAGCCGTCCCTGCTGGGCGTCAACGCGGCCCTGATGAAGGAGCTCACCGGCGAGCGCAACATCGTCCTCGGCTGCTACGCCATGGGCATGTCGCCGAACGAGCTGCGCGAGAAGTACGACGAGATCGTCGACTTCTCGGGCATCGGCGAGTTCGTGCAGTTCCCGATGTCCACCTACTCCTCGGGCATGGGCGCGCGGCTCCGCTTCGCCATCTCCTCGGCCAAGACCCACGACGTGCTCCTCATCGACGAGGCCCTGGCCACCGGCGACCGCGAGTTCAAGAAGCGCAGCCAGAAGCGCATCAAGCAGATGCGCGAGTCCGCTGGCACGGTCTTCCTCGTGGCCCACAACCTCGACGTCATCGAGGAGACCTGCAGCCGCGTGATCTGGCTGCACAAGGGCAAGATCAAGATGGACGGCGACCCGACCGAGGTCCTCGCCGCGTACAACAAGGCATGATCGGCCGCTGAGCGCGGTCAGTGGCGACCGGGGCGGCGGCCGTACCAGGATGGGAGACGACCATGACGTCTCATCATCGGAGGACGGATCGTGCCGACGCAGCCGCCGATTCCCTATGATCACCTTCCGCAGGTGCCCAGCCTGACCGTCGAGAGTGGCGACGTGCAGGACGGCGAGCGCCTGTCCGACGCCCACGCGTTCAACGACTGGGGCATGAGCGGGCAGAACCTGTCGCCGCACCTGCGCTGGTCGGGGGCGCCCGAGGGCACGAAGAGCTACGCGGTGACCTGCTTCGACCCGGACGCGCCCACCGGCAGCGGATTCTGGCACTGGCTGGTCTACGACATCCCGGCGAACGTGACCGAGTTGCCGACCGGCGCGGGGACGGCCCCCGCCTTCGCCGGCCTTCCCGAGGGCGCCGTGCAGGGGCGCAACGACTTCAGCCAGCAGGCGTACGGCGGCGCCGCCCCGCCGCCCGGATGGCCGCACCGCTACGTCTTCGCCGTACACGCGCTGAAGGTCGAGAAGCTCGGGGTGGGCGAGGACGCGCCGCCCGCGGTGGTGGGCTTCAACATCACGGCGAACACGCTCGCTCGCGGCTACATCGCGCCGACGTACGAAACCTGATGCGGCCGGCCCGGCGTTCCATTATGATTCGAACGTAGATTCGACCTGGACACCGGAGGGCGGGATGGGTGACCTCGCGACGGCGATCGACCACTTGGCCGCCGAAGATCCCTCGGAGCTTCCGTTCAATCTGATCGCCGAGCAGCTCATCGACCTGCACTGGCAGATGGCCCGGCTGCAGGCGGAGATCGGGCGACGCACCTGCCTGCGCGGCTCGTACAACTGATCTGATCCCGCGCCGGTCGTCGCGGCAGCCGTTCCTGCTCTTCCATCAGGGCCGGGACGGCGCCGCCGAGGCGGGCGGCAAAGAGAGAGCCGGTCGGCGCCTGGATGGCGCCGACCGGCTCTCTCGTGCTCTCAGTGCCTCGTCAGCACTCGATCAAACTCAGCTGCCGGACGGGGCGTAGGAGCCCGGGGTGCTGGTGGTCGTGGTGGTGGTGGTCGAGGTCGGGGTGCTGCTGGTGGTGGTGCCGTTGGTGCTGGTGCTGCTGGTAGTGGTCTCGGTGTTCTTGACCACGGTCACCGTGTTCCACGGCACGATCGTCGTGGTGACCGTCTTGGTCCAGCCGTTGGCCCGGGTGATGGCGGTCGACGAGGTCGACTTCACGGTGTTGACGGTGGTGGTGGCCGTACCGGGGATCAGCACCCTGATCCCGGCAAGGGCGTTGACCGCGACGTTGGTGTTGAGGAGGGCGCTGAGGTTCGCCACGAGGCCGACGTTGATGGCGGCGTTCACGTTGGCCGAGAGCGCGGCCTGGGCGGCGACCAGGGCCCGGGCGTCGCCCACGAGGACGACGACGGGGATCCTGACGCCCGCGAGCACGGCCACACCGGCGCAGAGGGGCGCGGTCGTGACGACGGAGACGGTGGCGGCCGCGTTGGCGGCGGCGCTGGCGGCGACGGCGAGCTGGGCCGCGACGAGGGCGTTCGCGTTCACCGCGGCCGCCGCGGCGGCGTTGACGTTCGCGGTGACGGCGGCGGCGACGCCGGCGGTGAGGTTCGCGGCGGCGGTGAGCTGGGCCTGCACGTTCGCGTTCACGTTGGCGGCGAGCGCGGCGGTGACACCCGCCGTCAGGTTGGCCGCGGCGTTGAGCTGGGCCTGCACGTTCGCGTTCACGTTGGCGACCGCGCCGAGCGCCACGTTGGCCGTCGCGGCGAGCTGGGCCGCCACCGTCGCGTTGACGGTCGCGTCCGCGTGGGCCGCGATGTTCGCCACGGTGGCGAGCTGGCCCTGGAGGGAGCCGGTCGCGCCGGCGACCACGTCGGCGCGGACGTCGGCGAGCACCCTCGTGACGGCCGCGAGCTGTGCGTCGGCGCCGGTGTCAGCGGCCGAGGCCTGGGCCGGCAGGGCGGACATGCCCGCGATACCGACGGTGACGAGGACCGCGGCAGCCTTAATGATTCGATTCATAATTCCCCCGGTTCATATCCCATTTCACGAGAGCGGGAATTTACCCCTCGTGCGCCGGCGTACGTCGCCGGTCAGGACTCAGCTACGGACGGCATTTCTATCACCCTTCTCGGTGATCGACCCGCCGAGCATGTCCAGGGCTCTACCAGGGCAAAGGACCGGAATATCCGGAAATCAGCGACTAGTGATCACCTTCCAGTCATCACCAGGAATCCCGTTTCATCGGGATATCGAAGGAAGCGATCCCCGGCCTGGGAAAAAGGCACGGTAAACGCGTCTCCCAGGCCGGGCGAACAGATTTTCCTCGCGCTTGATAATTCAGGCCGGTTCGAGGGCCCCCGCTGGAGCGCTACTGCGGCCGATTTCGGACGGAATCAGGCGTCGAGCCGGCCGTGAGCGGCGGCGGCCTCGAAGGGGAAACGGTCCGCGAAGGCCGGTCTCAGGTCGCTGAGCCAGACCGCGTCCGGGTCGTAGTGGGCGAAGAACGGGCGCCCGACCAGTTCGGGATCGCGCGCCTGGATGAAATGGAGGACGAAGACGCGCTGACCGGCGACCTCGGTGACGCCGTCGACGCAGACCTTGCCGGGGGTGGCCGACATGGAAGGGCCCCTGACCGTACGGCACAGCCCGGAGACCTGCGCGTACGCGTCACGGAAGACACGGTGGGCGTCGGCGAG
Organism: Microtetraspora fusca; assembly: GCF_001570365.1. Taxonomy (GTDB): domain Bacteria; phylum Actinomycetota; class Actinomycetes; order Streptosporangiales; family Streptosporangiaceae; genus Microtetraspora; species Microtetraspora fusca. The sequence continues at coordinate 21,019 of NZ_BBYK01000089.1, forward strand.
GGGGACCGCGAAGTAGTCCTGGGGGCCGGTGTCCCGCTCGACGAACATGTAGTAGGGGATCATGCCCATGGCGGTCTGCCGCCGCCACATGTGAGCCCAGACGTCGGGCCGGTCGTTGATGGAGCGGATGAGGGGCGCCTGGGTGCGGATGGTGGCCCCGCTCTCCAGGATCCGCTCGACCGCCCGCTGCACGACGTCGGACTCGAGCTCGCGGGGGTGGGAGAAGTGCGCCATGAAGGCGAGGCTCTTGCCCGAGGCGACCACCTCGGCGAAGAGCTTGAGCGTGGCGTCCGCGTCCGGGTCGCCGACGAACCGGTCCGGCCAGTACGCCAGGGACTTGGTGCCGATGCGGATCGATTCGAGCTGCTCCAGCCCGAGCAGCGGTTCGACGTACCGGCGGAGCACCGCCTCGCTCATGATCATCGGGTCGCCGCCGGTGAAGAGGATGCTCGTCACCTCGGGGTGGGCCTTGACGTACTCGACGAGATTGCCGATGTCGTCGGAGGCCATCTTGAGGTCGGGCTCGCCGATGAACTGGGCCCAGCGGAAGCAGTAGGTGCAGTATGCGTGGCAGGTCTGTCCCTGCTTGGGGAAGAACAGCACGGTCTCGGGGTACTTGTGCTGCAGCCCCTGGACGGCTTCGCCGTCGACTCGGGGCACATTGAGTTCGAGCTGCCCGGCCGGGTGCGGGTTGAGCCGCATCCGGACCTCGCGGGCCGCCTCCTGGATCCGCGCCGCCGGCGCGCCGTCGCGCAGTAGGGCCGCCAGCCGCGAGACGTCCGCCTCGGGCAGCATGTCCTCCTGCGGGAAGACGAGCCGGTAGATCGGGTCATCGGGGACGGCCGACCAGTCGATCAGCTCGTCGACGACATAGGCGTTCGTGCGGAACGGCAGGACCGTCGCCACGGCGCGCACCCGCAACCGGGCCTGTTCGTCGAGGCCGCCGCGGCCGAGAAGCTCGTCAAGATGCTTGGTGGTGTAGGCCCGGAAGCCGCGTGTGCCCTCGCTAAAGATCACTCGGCCTTCCTTTCTCAGTAGGTTTCGGGAACTGTGTAAACCAACTACCCCCGTCGCGCGTCTGAGGTTCTCATATAACCCCAGGAGACCGCCTCACCGCAGGTTCCACACCCTGGAAACTTCCTTGTGAGGTTCTGCCATGTCCGGCGAGATCTCGCGACATATCGCGAAAGCGAGTATCGTGCGGATGTGACTTCCTTAACCCCATATGGCGATGGAGACGCAGGCCAGCGGGCCTCGGACGCCGATCGGGACAGGGTCGCGGCCGTCCTCGGGGAGGCGCTGGCGACCGGCCGCCTCACCTCCGCGGAGCACGCGGACCGGCTCGACGCGGCCTACCGCGCCGTGACGCTCGGCGACCTCGTCCCCCTGACCCACGACATCCCCGACCTCCCCGACGCCTCCCGGACGCCGACACCCGCCACCGAACGCCACGAAGTGGCCGCGGTCTTCAGCAAGGTCATCCGAAGCGGCCGCTGGGTCGCCGGGCGGCACACGCGGCTCCGCTCGACCTTCGGCGCCCTGATCGTGGACCTGCGTGACGCCGTACTGCCCGGCCGCGAGGTCACCCTCGAACTCGACTCCTTCTGCGGCAAGCTCATCGTCCGCGTCCCCGAGAACGCGCGGATCGTGGACGAGGGCAGCGCGCTGTTCTCCAAGCGCCACGTCTCGGGCGGCCATGAAGGAGACGGACCGCTGATCAGGGTGACGGGGAAGGCCAGGTTCGGCAAGATCATCCTGTCCCGGGTGGCCACCGACTGGCACTCCCCCTGGCACAGCTGACCGTCCCGCCCCACGTAAGGTCTACGCTCGCGCCAACGATCCGCGCAGGTGGCAGACTCGTGAGGTGAACCGATTGGACCGCGTTGCGCCAGATCCGGCTCCAGTCGGCACGCTTCCGGTGGCCCTCGACGCCATGGGCGGGGACAACGCCCCCGGTGAGATCGTGGCCGGAGCCGTACAGGCGGTCAGGGAACGCGGCGTCCCGGTGGTCCTCGTCGGCCAGCCGCGGCTGCTCTACGAGACGCTGGCCGCGCACGACGCCACCTCCGAGATCCCGATCGTACGCGCCGAGGAGGCCCTCTCCATGGACGAGGGCGCGCTCGCCAGCCTGCGCCGTCCCCGCTCCAGCATCGCGGTCGCCTGCCACCTGCTGAAACGCGGCGACGCGTCGGCCGTCGTGTCGGCCGGCTCGACCGCCGGAGTGGTCGCCACCGGCAAGCTGCGGCTGCGCGGGCAGCAGGGCGTCGGACGCCCGGCCATCGCGGTCACCCTGCCCACCCTGCCGACGCCCACCGTGCTCCTCGACGCGGGCGCCAACGCCGACGCCAAGCCGGAGATGCTGGTCCAGTTCGCGCACCTCGGCGTGGCCTTCGCGCAGGTCGCCCTCGACCTTCCCCGCCCCCGCGTCGGGCTGCTCACGATCGGCTCGGAGGCCGGAAAGGGCAACAAGCTCGTCAAACGAGCCCACGAACTGCTCTCCGCCACGCCCGGCGTCGACTTCGTCGGAAACGTGGAGGGTCACGACCTTCTCACCGGCCGCGCCGACATCGTGGTCACCGACGGCTTCACCGGCAACGTCGCGTTGAAGACCCTCGAAGGCAGCATCAAATACGCCTTCGGCCAGTTCAGGGAGACGATCGACGAGAGCGCCGTGGCCCGGCTCGGCGGCGTGCTTCAACGTCCGCGGCTGCGCCGCCTCTATCGCCGGCTCGACCCCGAGGCCACCGGCGGGGCCGTACTGCTCGGCCTGAACGGGACCGTCGTCATCGCGCACGGCTCCTCCAGGGCCGCGGGCATCGCCTCCGCCTGCGAGCTGGCCGCCCGGCTCGCAGGCGGAGAGATCGTCACCCGCATCGGAGAGCGGATCGCCTCGATCCCGAGATCCCATCGGCTCTGGTGAACGGCCGCGCTGACCTGGAAAACGGGGTGGACCGCCATCGATAAACTTGGCGCATGACCGACCCGCAGCTCGTACTCGCCGCGCGGGTCCAGCAGGCGCTGGGCACCGCATTCGGCCAGGAGTACTCAGGCGAAGACCCGCTGATCAGGCCCTCCCAGTTCGCCGACTACCAGGCGAACGTCGCGCTCAGCCTGGCCAAGCGGCTGCGACGTGCGCCGCGGGAGGTCGCCCAGGCCCTGGTGGACGCCCTCGACACCACTGACATCCGCGTCGAGGTCAGCGGCCCCGGCTTCCTCAACCTGACCCTCGACGACGGCTGGATCGCCGCCCAGGCCGACCGCCTCCTCGATGACGAGCGGACCGGCGTGCCGCAGCCCGCCCCCAAAACCGTCGTCATCGACTATTCCGCACCCAACGCGGCCAAGGAGATGCACGTCGGGCACCTGCGCACCACGATCGTCGGCGACACGCTGGCGCGCACCCACGAGCACCTCGGTGACCGGGTCATCCGGCAGAACCACCTCGGCGACTGGGGCACGCCGTTCGGCATGCTGATCGAGCACCTGCTCGACATCGGCGAGGAGGAGTCCCTGGAGCGGCTCGCCGCCGGTGACGGCAACGCCTTCTACCAGGAGGCCCGCCGCAAGTTCGACAGCGACCCCGATTTCGAGGAGCGCGCCCGCCGTCGGGTGCCGATGCTGCAGGGCGGCGACCCCGACACCCTCCGGCTCTGGCGCGAGTTCATCGAATACACCCAGCGCTACTTCAACCGCGTCTACCGGCAGCTCGGCGTCACCCTCACCGACGACGACATCGCCGGCGAGAGCATGTACAACCCCATGCTGACCGACGTCTGCGACGAGCTGGAGCACGCCGGCGTCGCGGTCATGAGCGAGGGCGCGCTCTGCGTCTTCCCGCCCGGCTTCACCGGCCGCGACGACCAGCCGCTCCCGCTGATCATCCGCAAGAGCGACGGCGGCTACGGCTACGCCACCACCGACCTTGCCGCCATCCGCTACCGCGTGCGGGACCTGAAGGCCGACCGCATCCTCTACGTCGTGGGCGCGACGCAGTCGCTGCACTTCCAGATGGTGTTCGCCTCGGCGCGCATGGCCGGCTGGCTGACCGACGAGGCCAGCGCCGAGCACGTCCAGATCGGCAGCGTGCTGGGCAGCGACGGCAAGATGTTCAAGACCCGCAGCGGCGAGTCGGTCAAGCTGACCGAGCTGCTCGAAGAGGCCGTCATCCGGGCCGAGGCCGTCATCGCCGACCGCGGCTACGACGCCGCCACCCGCCGTTCGATCGCGCAGCAGGTCGGCATGGGCGCGGTCAAGTACGCCGACCTGTCGGTCAGCCACGACAGCGAGTACGTCTTCGACTTCGACCGGATGCTCGCCCTGACCGGCAACACGGGGCCGTACCTGCAGTACGCGACCGCCCGGATCCGCTCGATCTTCCGCAACGGCTCCATCGACCCGGCCACGGTGAGCGGGCCGATCGTCCTCGGCGAGCCCGCGGAACGCGCCCTCGCGCTGCAGCTCCTCGGCTTCGGCTCGGTCATCGAGAGCGTCGTCGAGCTGTCCGAGCCGCACCGGCTGTGCAACTACCTCTTCGATGTGGCCCAGGCGTTCACGTCCTTCTACGAGAGCTGCCCGGTGCTCAAGGCCGAGAACGAGTCCGTACGGCAGTCGCGTCTGGCGCTCTCCGCCCTGACTCTGCGCGTCCTGCTCCAGGGCCTCCACCTGCTCGGCATCGAGGTCCCCGAGCGGATGTGACGTCCTTCCCCGCCCGGAGCGACCTGCCCCGGGCGGGGGCAAGTCCGCGTCGCCATTCGGCGCGTCTCGTCCAGATATGCCGCTACAACGGTCTAGTCTTGGCCCGGTCAAGGGAGTGTCCGCCGATCCCGCAACCCGTGGCCATCGCCAGGAGCGGTCGTCAGTCGGCGGCATTTCGTCACCTTCTCGGGGAGCGTTCTGCGTTGAGCATGGACCTGAGCAAGAACCCCGACGTCGCGGGTCTCGCCGACACCGCCGAGCTGCATCGGTACGCTGAGGCGCTCCTGGTCCACCTCGCCGCCGACGGGAGCGCGCCCGGCCTGCCGTCCGACGTCGCCGACGTGCCCGGCTACTGGCTCGCCCCCGCCGTCCAGGCCCTCGTCCTCACGCTCGCCGGCGAGGACGCGATGGAGCCGCTTTCCCGCGCCGCCGGTCTCGACGAGGGGCGCACCGCGCTGTTCCTCTGCCTCGCCCTCGCCGTCGCCGGTCACGGCGACCGCATCCACGCCTCCTGGCTCGGCACCGCCTTCGGCGACCTGAGCGACGACCGCCCGGTGACCTCAGGCCAGCGCGCGGTGTGGCTCGCCGCGGCGCGCGGCGCGTACGGGCCGGTCGGCAAGATCTTCGTGCTCCGCAAGCTCGACGCGGTGGCCGTACCGGCCGGGGATGAGCGCTGGCTGGAGGCCCTCGTCCCCGATGAGCCGGCGCAGGTCGTGCCGCAGGCGCTCGCCGGCTTTCCCCCACTGACCGAGCTCCCCGAGATCTGCGGTCCGGTCAGGGCCGCCGACCGGCTGAACCGGCTGCGCGAGCGCTGCGCCGAGATCACCACCTCCCGGCAGCCCGCCACCGCCTCCAAGATCGTGACCGGCTCCGTGTGGCCGGACGCCGAGCCGCTCGCCGTGCTCCACACGTTGATCGGGCAGAGCGGCCATGAGGGGCCGCTCAGCTCGCTTCGCGGCCATCTCCTCCAGGACGTCCAGCCCGGCGCCGAGCCCCACCTGGCCGCGCTCGCCCTCCATGTCGCCGCTCCCGCGGTGAAGGAGGCGGCGGAGACGCTCCTGCGCGCCGCTCAGGAGCCGCCGCCCGACACGGTGACCCTCCCCGTGCTGGGGCACCCGGTGATCCTCCGTCCCGAGGGGCCCGATCGCGACTCCATGCAGGCGGCCGAGCACGGCATCGTCACCGAGTCGGTGCCGGAGCGGCGCGGCAACTGGCTGGGGTACGCGCTGATCGCCATCGGCGTCGTTGTACTCGGCGTCGGCTTCACGATCTCGCTGGCGGCCCCGTTCGCCGGGGTCGCCGTCGCGATGTGGGGCGGATTCCTGCTGTGGCGGCGCAGAGTCCAGGAGCAGGCCGATCTCGACCGCGTCCAGGCCCGGCTCGCCGAGCTCCACGAGACCGCCGAAGGCGCGGTGTGGGCGCTGCACGAGCACGCGCGAGAGTCGATGAAGCGCGCAGACGCCGCGGCCGAGGATTTCACGGAGCTCACCCGTCTGCTCCGCCGCGGTCCCCGGGCCGCCTGATCTCGTCGGGGGGTTTCGGATCTCTGTGGGTCGTGCGTCGCCGAGCGCCTGATCTCTGGGTTTCGGGTTGTTCAACCGGCCGCGTACGGCTCCGGGTTGTTCAACCGGCCGCGTACGGCTTCGGGTTGTTCAACCGGCCGAGCCGGGACGGGCGAAGTACGGCCCGGGATCCCGGCCCGGCTTCAGATCATGGAGACTTCGACGTTGGCAGGGGTCAACAGGAAGACCTTCTCCGCGATGCGCTCGATGCGGCCCTCGCAGCCGTACGCGAGACCGGCCGCGAAATCCACCATCCGCGTCGCCTCGGCCGTCGACATGCCGACCACGTCCATGACCACCGTGTGGCCCTCGCGGAAATGCCGCCCAACGGTCAACGCGTCATCGTACTTCTGCGGACGCACCATCACGATCCGCGCGGGCTGTTCCGCGGGCTGCCAGCGCCTGGCCGCCCGCTCCGAGGCCGGCATCCAGTCATCCTCGTATTCTTCGTCGCCATAGGGCTCGTCGTACTGCTCAACGCCACCCAGGCCAAGGTAGCTTGCTACCTTGCGCACTGCCCCCATCGGTACATCCTCTCCCCGAGATCCGGCCGCATTGGGCTACCCCGATAGAAAGGACGGTAACCAACCATTCGGCCCCAGTCGGGCGACACGCCCGACTTGTATTTCTTTTTTCTGGCGTACGCCCCCGCGCCAGGCCGCATTCACGGCGTCGATAGCATCACCGTATGCGCGTCTTCACCGTCGATTCGTTCACCGACCAACCCTTCAAGGGTAACCCGGCGGGCGTCTGTTTGCTGGAAGCCTCGGCGACTGATTCCTGGATGCAGTCCGTCGCCGCCGAAATGCGCCACTCGGAAACCGCGTTCGTGCTCGGCCCGGACGCCGACGGACGCTACTCGCTGCGCTGGTTCACGCCGACGGTGGAGGTCGCGCTGTGCGGGCACGCCACCCTCGCGGCGGCGCATGTGCTCTATTCGGCCGGCCTCGCCGAAAACACGATCGAATTTACGACGCTGAGTGGAATTCTCACCGTCAGTCAGTCGGAAGACGGCTCCATAGCGATGGATTTCCCGGCGCATTCCCCGTCGGAAATCACCCCGCCGGACGGTTTGGCCGAGGCCCTCGGAGTGCCCGTACGGTGGACCGGAATGGGCCGTACCGATCTCCTCGCCGAGGTCGAGTCGTCACAAGTGGTACGCGATCTGACCCCTGACATCGACGCGCTGTCCGCGTTCGACGTCCGAGCCGTCATCGTGACCGCTCCCGCCGACCCGGCCGACGCGGCTGATTACGTCTCCCGGTTCTTCGCCCCTCGGGTGGGTGTCCCGGAGGACCCGGTGACGGGTTCGGCTCACTGCGTCCTGGCGCCGTACTGGTCGGCGAAGCTGGGGCGGGAGAGCCTTCTCGCCAAGCAGCTCTCACCGCGTACCGGCACGATGCGCACAACCGTCAAGGGGGACCGGGTCGAGCTTGTCGGCCAGGCCCTCACGATCTGGTCCGGCGACCTCCACGTCTAGGAACAGCAGGCCGCAGGACGGACGCAGGCCCAAGCGATCGTTGAGGAGCGCGGCGGCAGCCGTCATCGCAGCAATCGTCGGGACGGCGGACATGGGCCATCGTTGAGAATCACAGGCAGAGATCGCCGCTGAGGACCGGCGAAGCGGCCATCGCCGATATCAGCGAGGTGACAGCCGGCACAGCCCGGATCGCTTCCGGGCTGTGCTTCTCCCGAGTCACCGGTATGGCCGCCGAAATGGGTGGGGCGTGGGGACAGTGGAGGGAGCGGTGGCTGATGCCCGTAGGCACTACGACGGGGGGCTGCTCCGGCCGGCCGTGATAGTTGCGCTCCGGTGATGCCGCTCCCGCGGCCGTCGCGGGCGCGGTGGTACATGGCACGGTCCTACGCCGGCCTCCGCAACCCCCCGCCTCCGCGCCACACTCTCCCGCCGCACCTCCCTGCGGAACGGCCGGCCGCGTCGGGCCGTCCAGGGCCCCGTCGGTGCCGGCCGCCCAGACGCACGCTGCCGTACAGCTCCGGCCCAGTCGAGGGCCACGTGAAGCGGACGCCGCCACCTCTGGCACCGCAACCAGCGATGAGCCATGGCAGTACTACGACCTGGGCCACGGTGCCTCGCCAACCCGGTGCAGCGGCCGCCACCATGCTCCTGCCGATTGCCGATGTCCGCCAAGGCCCTACACAGGAGACTCCGCAGCGGGCGGCAGCGTTGCCGGTGATGGGACACGCGGAACGGCGAATGCGGGATCAAAGCCCGCGAAGGCCAGCCCGATGACGAAACCCGCGACCTCCTCCAGCTGACGGACACGATCCAGCGAGCCCAAAACGGCCGGCACCCCGCCGACATCACGCACCAGCGTGCTGACCACCTGCAGCGCAGCCGGATCGTCGCCGCACATCGCCACCGTCACCGGATGCTCGTCCTTGCCGGGCGCCCTGCTCCACTGCTCGGCCGGAAACAGGTGGAAGGCTTTGACGACATGCGCTCCCGGAGCGAGTGCGGCGATTCGCTCAGCCATCGCCTCTCCACGTTCGGTCAGCAACACACCGACGCCATGCTCGACGGCATTCGTGGGATCGATCAACGGGGTCCCCTCCAGCGAGCCCTCGGACGCGCCCGCGCTTCGCAGCATCTCATCGACGCCGTCCCACGACACCGCGAGCAGCACCGCATCCCGTCCCGTGACCGCCTCACGCGGCGTGACAGCCCGCACGCCCCGGCCAAGCCGATCGGCCAGCTTCTGTGCATTGGCCTGCGACCGCCCACCGATCACCAGCTCATGTCCGGCGCGCGCCCAGCCCTCACCCAGCGCCTCCGCCAGTGTTCCGGCCCCCAAGATCCCGATTCGCATCGGTCTCTCCCCTCTCAAACAGTGATCGTCGGGCCACGGTAGTAAGGCCGATACGCACCGATCGGTGCCTGACGAACGCACGACAATGGAGGCAGGATGAGCGATCGTGAAGCACACTGCTACGAACTGATTGCCGATTGCCGCCTGCGCGCGGCCATCGACCTCTTCGCCCACACATGGGATCCCGTCGTACTTGCGGCCTTACGCTCGCGTCCGCGTCGACGCCGCGAGCTGCGCACCGCGATCGGCGGCATCAGCGACAAGGTACTGACCGAGACGTTGCACCGCCTGCTCGCCAACGGCTTGGTCGACCGGCAGGCCTACGCCGCGGCCCCGCCTCGCGTCGACTACAGCCTCACCGACCTGGGCGAGAGCCTGGTCGATGGCCCGCTGGAGGCACTCGGACGCTGGATTCTCGAGCACGGCGACGAGCTTTCCGATGCCCAAGAACGCGCCCTGCGGATGCAGTCGACGCCGGGGTAACCAACCGGGACGTCGCTCTCACCGAGCATCCATTCGACAGCCGACCACTGCGGAACGCCGACAGCGCTCGACCCGCAAGCCGCTGGCCAGCAGAGCTTGACAGCACGTGATTCCACAGTTGCCCTCAGATATCGCCTGCGATGAGTTCCACCTCGAACCCCTCCACGTACAGCTGCATTTCCAACGGAGGGCGTGTCCTTCGTTCAGAGTGACGGGTCGTGGCACCCGGTGCGGGTGCCACCACCTTCGGGCGGCTAGCGCAGTGTGCGGAAGAACGCCCGGATGTCGGCGATGAGCAGGTCCGGCGCCTCCAGCGCGGCGAAGTGGCCGCCCCGGTCGAACTCCGACCAGTGGGTGATGGTGTTGCCGCGTTCGGCGTAGCGGCGGATGGGCAGGTCCTGGGCGAACACCGCGACCCCGGTCGGGGTCGTGGCCGGCTCGGTGTGCCAGCTGTGGGCGTGCATGTTCTCGTAGTAGAACTGCGCTGCGGACCCGCCGGTGCCGGTGAGCCAGTACAGCATCACGTTGGTCAGCAGCACGTCCCGGTCGATAGCCACCTCGGGCAACTCGGCCGCCGGGAAGGTCCATTCCTTGAACTTCTCGACCAGCCAGGCGAGCTGGCCGACCGGCGAATCGGTCAGCGCGTAGGCCAGCGTCTGCGGCCGGGTGGCCGAGAGCTTGAAGTAACCGCTCTGGTCGTCGGTGAACTCCGCCAGCACGTCCAGTCGGGCCTGCTCGGCGGGGGTGAGGCTGGCCCGCTCCTCGGCGGAGACCTGCCCGAACGGGATGAAGCCGAAGGATGCCGCGTTGACGTGCACACCGGTGACCTGCCCTGTGGCGGCACGTCCGAGTTCCGGCGCGACCAGCGCACCCAGATCACCGCCCTGGGCGCCGTAGCGGTCGTATCCCAGCCGGTGCATCAGCTGCGCCCAGGCCGCCGCGACCCGGCCGGTGTTCCATCCGGTTTCCCGGGTCGGTCCGGACAACCCGAACCCGGGGAGCGACGGGATGACCAGGTGGAAGGCGTCTGCGGGATCACCGCCGTGCGCGGCCGGGTCGGACAGCGGGCCGATCAGGTCGAGAAACTCCACGATAGATCCGGGCCAGCCGTGGGTGAGGATCAGCGGCAGCGCGTCCGGCCGGGGCGAGCGGATGTGCAGGAAGTGCACGCGCTGCCCGTCGATCTCGGTGGTGAACTGCGGGATCTCGTTCAGCCTCGCTTCGTGCTTCCGCCAGTCGTAGGCCGTACGCCAGTACTCCGCCAGCTCACGCAGGTAGGCCAGTGGCACGCCGCGGGCCCACCCGACGCCCGCCAGGTCGGTCGGCCAGCGGGTGGCGGCCAGGCGGTCGCGCAGGTCGTCCAGGTCGCACTGGGGGATCTCGATGCGGAACGGAGTGACGGTGTCGTTCATGTCGGTAACGCTAGAAGCACTAGCGGACACCTTCGGTCCTCTAGTGCTGGCAGACTTGCGCGGGTGAAGGAGACATCCGCGCGTCTGCTGCGGCTGCTGGCCCTGTTGCAGGCCCGCCGCGACTGGTCCGGGCAGGAACTGGCCGACCGCCTCGGCGTCACTACTCGCACTGTGCGCCGGGACGTGGACAAGCTGCGCGACCTGGACTACCCGGTCCATGCCGTGAAGGGCATCGCCGGTGGCTATCGACTCGGCCCGGGCGCTCAACTCCCCCCGCTGCTGCTCGATGACGACGAAGCCGTCGCCGCGGCCATCGCGCTGCGCATGGCGGCCGGCAGCGGCGTCGCGGAGATCGGCGAAACCGCGGTGCGCGCCCTGCTCAAGCTCGAACAGGTGCTGCCGGCCCGGCTCCGGCACCGGGTCAACGCCGTACGGCCCTCCGCGGTGCGCACCCCGTCGCCCGCATCCGCCGTGGACGCCGACGTGCTGAGCACCATCGGCTCCGCCTGCCGAGACCATCAGCGCCTACGCTTCGACTACCGCGGCAGCGGCGGTGCCCATACCCGTCGGCAGGTCGAACCGCACGCACTGGTGACGTGGGGTTCCCGCTGGTATCTGGTCGCCTGGGACTGCGACCGTGCAGACTGGCGCACCTTCCGCGTCGACCGCATCCAGCCCAAGACCCCCACCGGGCCACGGTTCACGCCGCGTGAGCTGCCCGGCGGAGATCCTGCCGCACATGTCGCCTCCAGCGTCGGCCGGATGTGGACCTACCAGGCAACCGTCCGGCTACACATCCCGGCGACCTCCGACATCGCCCGGACCGCCGCCACCTACGGCCGCGTCGAGCCCGTCGAGGAGGACAGCTGCCTGCTGCACATCGGTGCCGACACCCCGCGCGCGCTCACATTCCTGCTCGGCGCGCTCGAGGTCGACTTCGACATCGTCGACGCACCCGGCCTCGCCGTCCATTTGCGGCACATCACGGAGCGATACCAGCGGGCCCTCAGCGCGTGCCCGCCGGAAGGCCCGGCAGAGGCTTGATCGCGACATGGAGAAAGCCAGGGAAACAAAAAAGGGGCCTGCCACAGACCCCCTCAAAACACCGGCGACACTCGCAGGCGCAGCCAGCACAACAGATCCCACGAATGAACCGCCCACAACCCCCTACCCACGGCACAGCACCAGCCGGCGGGCCACAAAGCCAGCCCTCGCCCCACAGCCACCGACAGCACAGCCAGCCAGCCAGCCAGCCAGCCGGGACACCACACCCCGGCCCGGGGAAACCCCCAACCCCGGCACCACCACCGGACGCAGGAAACAAACCCAGCCCCCGGACCCGGAACACCACACCCCAGCCCCGGCCGACAACCACCAACACCACAGCCCGCCGACCCCGGGAACAAAAAAAGAGGGGCCCCACCACGGACCCCCTCAAAACACCACACCACCACCAGCCGGGCCAGCCAGAACACCACAACCCCGGCCGTGGGAAACAAAAAAGAGGGGCCCG
>NZ_BBYK01000090.1 GCF_001570365.1 Microtetraspora fusca
GTACGCGCGGATGCTGCGCCAGGACCCGGCGCTGAGCGGCGCGCCCGCGCGCCCGCCGACGAACCTGCCCGCCGCCGTCGGCGATCTGATCGGACGCGACGGCGCGGTGGACGAGGTGCGCGCGCTGCTGGAGACGGGCCGGCTGGTCACGCTCACCGGCCCGGGAGGCGTGGGGAAGACCAGCCTGGCCCTGGACGTCGGCAGGCGGCTGGTCGGCGCCCACCCGGACGGCGCGTGGCTGGTCGAGCTCGCCGCCTACGACCGGCGGACGCCGTCCCTGGCCGAGGCCGTGCTCGTCGCGCTCGACATCCGCGGCGACCGCGCCGCGCCCAGGGAACGGCTCGTGGACGCGCTGCGCGACCGGCGGCTGCTGCTGGTGCTCGACAACTGCGAGCACGTGATCGACCAGGCCGCCGAGCTGGTCGAGGTGCTGCTGCGCGCCGCGCCCGGCCTGCGGATCCTGGCGACCAGCCGCGAGCCGCTGAACGTGGCCGGCGAGGCGCTCTGGAGCGTACCCACGCTGGAACTTCCGGACGGGTCGGACCCGGCGGCGGTGGCGCGGGCCGGCTCGGTCCGGCTGTTCATGGCCCGGGCGACCGCGTCCGCCCGGGGGTTCACCCTCGACGACGGGAACGCCGAGGCGGTCGCGCAGCTCTGCCGCAGGCTGGACGGCATCCCGTTGGCGCTGGAGATGGCCGCGACCCGGGTCAGGGCGCTCGGCGTCCACGAACTGGTGAACCGGCTGGACGACCGGTTCCGGCTGCTGGCCGGGTTCCAGCGCGGCGCCCCGGCGCGCCAGCAGACGCTGACGGCGGTGATCGACTGGAGCTGGACGCTGCTCACCGAGGCCGAGCGGGTGGTGCTGCGCCGCCTGGCCGCGCACGCCGACGGCTGCGCGCTGGAGGCGGCGGAGGCGGTGTGCGCCGAACCCGGGATCGACGTGCTCGACGTGCTGGCCCGGCTGGTCGACCGGTCGCTCGTGGTGGTCGCGGACGGCCCGTCCGGCGTGCGGTACCGGCTGCTGGAGTCGGTGGCCGCGTACTGCGAGCGCCGGCTGGACGACGCGGGCGAGGTCGAGCGGGTACGGCGGGCGCACGCCGACCATTACGCGGCGCTCGCCGTACGGGCCGAGGCGCACCTGCGCGGACCCGAGCAGGGACGCTGGCTGCGGCGGCTGGACGTCGAGGCCGCGAACCTGCGGGCCGCTCTCGACGCCGCCCCGGCCGCCGTCGCCCTGCGTACGGTGAACGCGCTGGCCTGGTACTGGTTCCTGCGCGGCCGGTTCGGCGAGGCGCGCCGGGCGCTGGAGGCGGCGCTGGCCGCCGACGGCGACGCGCCCGCCGCCGACCGGGCGCGGGCCCGCGCCTGGCACGCCGGGTTCGCCCTGCTGCTGGGCGAGGACGCCGACTGGGAGCCGGCCCTGGACATCGCCGACCCCGGCGACCGGGCCAGGGCCGAGTGGTTCGTCGCGCTGGGGCTGACCGACGTGCCGTCCGCGCGGGTGCTCGTCGAGAAGGCGCTCGCGACCTTCCGCGAGGTCGGCGACACCTGGGGTGTGGCGGCCGCGCTGAGCAGGCAGGCCCGCGACGCCTTCACCGTACGCGATCTGGACGCCCTGGAACGCGACGGCGGGGAGAGCGCCCGGCTGTTCCGTGAGCTGGGCGACGGCTGGGGCCGTCTGCAGGCCACCGAGTGGCTCGCCGGGCTGAGCGAGATCCGCGCCGACTACGAGCGGGCCGCCCGGCTGTTCGCCGAGGACCTGCGGACGGCCGAGGAGCTCGGCCTGTGGGCGGAGACCGTGCGGCGGCTGTCGTGGCTGGGCTGGATCGCGATGAACACCGGCGACTACGCGTCCGCGATGGAGCACTCCGGCCGCGCGCTGCGGCTGGCCGTCGGACGGGGCTACCGGGAGGGCCGGATCTTCGCCGAGATGGGGTACGGCTACGCCGCCCGCAGGGCGGGCCGGCTGGAGGAGGCCGAGCGGCACATCAACGGCATGCTCGACGGCGTGCCGCGGGACGGCGAGCCCCCGCTGTTCCTGCCCACCGCCCTGGTCGAGCTGGGTTTCGTCCACGAGTCACGCGGCGACGTCGAGGAGGCCCGCGCCCTGTTCCTGGAGGCGTTCGCGGCGGCGAGGAGGATCGGCGACCCCCGCTCGACGGCGCTGACGGTGGAGGGGCTCGCGGCCGCGTCGCCGCCGGACGAGTGCGCGCGGCTGCTCGGCCTCGCCGCCGCGGCCAGGCTGGCGCACGGCACCCCGGCCTCCCACTCGGAGGAGGCCGAGGTGCGCCGGATCGCCGACCGGGCCAGGGACGTGCTTGGCGAGGAGGCGTACGCCGCCGCGCACGCTCACGGCCGCGCGCTGACCTTCGACGACGTGGCCTGAACCGCCAGGTGCTCGGCCAGCCGGTCGAAGAACTCCAGCCAGCCCGCCTTGGACTGCTCGGCGTGCTCGGCGTCGGTGTTGACCCCGAACTGGTGGAACCGCATCGTGGTGCCGTCCGCGTGCTCGTCGAGGGTCAGCGTGACCACCGAGGCGGGGCCGTCGCCGGGGTTGTCCGGGTCGCCGGTGGTGAAGACCAGCCGTCCCGGCCCGGCGACCTCGCGGTAGACGCCCTGCAGCGCGACCTCGAACCCCTCGTCGCCGACCAGCGTGGCCTGCCAGGCGCCGCCCGGGCGGACGTCCAGCATGACCCGGTCGGCCGGGGTGGTGAAGATCCGCGGCCCGAACCAGCGGGCGAAGCGCTCGGGGCGGGTCCAGGCGGCGTACACCTGCTCGCGCGGCGCGGCGAAGTCACGGACGATCTCGAACTCGGCGGTCTGCGTCATGGCTGCCCTCTCAGGGTCTCGTGGATCGGCTTCCGACGAGACCCACATTGCCGGGCCGCCCTTAGGGTCTCCTTCCGATGTCCTTAAGGTCCCGCTTAAGGCGCCCGGCCGTGCTGTTCAGGGGAAGGACGCCGTCAACGGGGGCGGCGCTGCTGGACGGGGAGGGCCGGGCCGTCACCGGCAGCCCGCGCGTGCCCGCGTCGCCGGGCTGCTCGACGCCGACCTGACGGACGCCGACCAACGGGCCCGCCTCCGGCTCGCCCTCAACTGGCGGAGATCCTGAACACCCGCACTTCGGACCAGGGGGTTTCCTACGCCCTCATCCTTCAGAGAAGGTCCGCCCGCCGGGCGACGACCTCGACATGCCGGGCGAGGAGGCCGAGCAGGTCGGGCGGGTGCGGATCGTCGGCGCGCAGGTGGGCCAACGCCGCCAGGGCGGTCAGCGCGACGTCCAGGAGTTCGTACTCGACGTCCGCCCGCGTGGCCGATCGGCCCTTGCGCGGGTTCTGGCCGGTCATCCCGACGAGTTTCTCGATCACCTCGCCGGCCTCCTCCGTGACCTTGGCCACCCTGCCCCACAGCAGGGCCTCGCGGTCCCGTCCCTGGTTGTCAGGTGAGTTGTCGATCCAGGCGGAGACCTCGTGGATGAGCCTGTTGGTTCGCTCGGAGTTCACCGCTCCTCCTTCCCCGCGGGGACTTCGTCGGCGATGACCAGTATGTGGGAGGAGAAGCCGAGGACGCCCGGCTCGGACTCCAGGCGCCGGATCGCTGCCACGACCAGCGCTCTGCTCGGCACCTGCTCAAGGCCCTGGTGGTAGAAGTCGATGATCTCGTTATCGATGAGCGGATCGCCTTTCCCACTCAGGCTGCGGTGTTGATCGCTGAGGTAGGCACGCAGGAGGGAGCCGCTGGCGGCACCCGGTCGCGATCGGGCGTACCCGCACGATGGGTGGTGATCGATACTCGGGAGCGAGAACGTTCAGGGAGCCTCGTGTCACTGATATTCACGCTTCCGTTCCGGCGGACCGGACAGCGCCGCCCGGGACCGCACGCGATCGACGCCGGGATCGCCACGCTCGTGCTGGTCGCCACGCTGTGGCCCCAGGTGACCTGGGCGTCCGCCGGGTGGCTCGGCGTGGTGTCGGCCGTCGCCGCCTCCGCGCCGCTGCTGTGGAGGCGGCGCGCGCCCATGTCCGTCGCTCTCCTGGTGGGAGTGGCGACGACCGCGCTGTCGCTGGAGCAGGCCATGCCGCCGCTGCCGTACGGAGCGCTGGTGGCGACGTACACGGTGGCGGTGCGCAGCCCGCTGCGCCGGCAGCTCGCGGCCGTCGCCTGCTGGGCCGGATCCCTGTCGGTGTCCCTGATCGTCCCGGGGGAGCCGCCGGAGTCCTTCGGCTACCTCGGCATGGCGTTCGCCACCGCGTACGCGCTGGGCATGGGGGCGCGGGCCCGCTCGGCCGAGATCACCGCGCTGCGCGAACGGGCTCGCAGGCTGGAGGAGGAGAGCGCGGCCGCCGCCGCGCGGGAGCGAACCCGGATCGTTCGCGACATGCACGACATCCTGACCCACTCCGTCGGCATGATGGTCGTCCAGGCCGAGGCGGGCGCGCTCATGGTACGGGACCGACCCGAACGGGCCGAGACGGCGTTCGAGATGATCGGCCGGACGGGCCGGGAGGCGATCGGCCAGCTCCGGCACATCTTCGGCGTGCTCCGCGCCACGGTGCCCGACCCCGCCGAACCGCCGCCCGGACTCGGCGCGCTGGGACACCTCGCGGAGCGGGTCGGCCGGGTGGGCCTGGCGGTGACCGTCGAGTCGCGCGGCACGCCGCGCCCGCTTCCGCCGGAGGCCGAGGTGGCGGCGTACCGGCTCGTACAGGAGGCGCTCACCAACACGCTGCGCCACGCGGGAGCCTCCAGGGCCGAGGTCGTGCTCGACTGGTCGCCGGACGCGCTGCGGGTTGAGGCGGCCGACGACGGCCGCGGCCCCGGCGATGGCGGGGAGGGACACGGTCCGGGCGGAGGGCACGGGCTGATCGGGATGCGGGAGCGGGTCACCGCCTGCGGCGGCACCTTCCGGGCGGGGCCGGGACGGGTCGGCGGGTTCGCCGTCGAGGCGACATTTCCGGTCCGGAAGCCGTCCGGAGAGGCGGCCGGCTGATGCTGCGCGTCCTCGTCGCCGACGACCAGGACCTGTTCCGCGGCGGCTTCTCCATGATCCTGGACGCGCAGCCGGACATCACCGTGGTCGGCGAGGCGTCCGACGGCGTGGAAGCGGTTCGCGCGGCGGCCGAACTCCAGCCGGACGTCGTGCTGATGGACATCCGGATGCCCACCATGGACGGCGTCGAGGCGACGCGGCGGATCCGCGCCGCTTCGTCCTCCCGCGTGCTCATGCTGACCATGTTCGACCTGGACGAGTACGTGTACGCGGCGTTGAGCGCGGGCGCGAGCGGGTTCCTGCTCAAGGACGCGCATCGCGACGAACTGGTCCGCGCGGTCCGGGTGGTCGCCGCGGGGGAGGGGCTGCTCGCGCCGACGGTGACCCGGCGACTGATCGAGACGCTGGCGCGGGGCGGCCACGCCGTACCCCGCCTGAAGGCCAGGCTCGACGAGCTGACCGTCCGGGAGCGCGAGACGCTGGCGCAGGTCGCGCGCGGCCTGTCGAACGCCGAGATCGCCGCCGAGCTGGTGGTCAGCGAGCACACGGTGAAGACCCACGTGAGCAACCTGCTGACCAAGCTCGGCCTGCGCGACCGCGCCCAGGCCGTCGTCTTCGCGTACGAGTCGGGGCTGGCCGTCCCGGGGTCTCCATCGCAGGAGTGAGCCGGGATTCACTCGCGGCGGCGATCCGGGCGGCACCCCTTCGCGGGCAGCATCGACGGCGATTCGCGAGGAGGCCGTCGTATGTATCCAGATTCCATCCGTCCAGATATCAGCCATTCCGGCACCGACCGTCCGGGAACCAGCGGTTCTGAAAGCGCTCGTCCGGGAACCAACTGTTCCGGCACTGGAGGTCCGGAAGACGGTCGTCCCCGCGGGCTCGGCGGCGCGCGCCGGGTCGGTGATCTGGGGGTGCTCGTCGCATGCGTGGCGCTCTCGGCGGGGTTGCTCCACTTCGGCACGGGTCTGCATCCGATCCCGTGGCTCACCTGGGTGGCGCCCTTGCCGGTGCTGCTGATCGCGCCGCGGACGACCGGTGTCCGCGCGTGCCTCGCGGCGGTGGCGGCGTGGGCCGTGGGCGGGACGACCATGTGGGAGCTCCAGCGGGACCGGATGGAGGCGCCGCTTCCGGTCGCGCTGCTGACGGTCGTCGTGTCCGCGCTGGTCGCGGCCCTGGCCGTCCTGCTCTTCCGGGCACTGGTACGGCGCGGCCGCCTGTGGTCGGCGGCGGCGGTCGTGCCCGCCGTCTGGGTGAGCGCCGAGTACCTCGTCGCGACCCTCACGCCGAACGGCGCGATCTGGAGCCTCGCGCACACGCAGGCCGGGGTCCTGCCGGTGGTCCAGCTCGCCGCGCTGACCGGCGGGTGGGGGATCTCGTTCCTGGTGACGGCCGTCCCGGCGGCGCTGGCCGCCTCCGCCGCGCCCCGGCGGAACGCGCGGCGAGAGGCCCGGCGGCAGGCGGGGGGTCGGCCCTGGCGGGTCGCGGCTACCGCGTTGACGCTGCTGCTCGTCGTCGCGGTCGGCGGAGCCGTACGGCTCGCCCTGGCCGCGCCGTACGGCGCGGAAGGGAAGGTCGCGTTGCTCGCCTCCCGGCAGCAGGACGACTGGGCGCCCATCGACACGCCGCGTGGCCGGGAACGTCTCCGCGAGGTGCTGGAACGGGTGCGCGCGCTGCCGCCCGGGACCGACGCCGTGGTCCTGCCGGAAGGCGGATTCGTGACGACGGCGGCGGACCTTCCCCTGATCTCCCGCCCGCTCGCGGCGCTGGCCCGCGAGCGGCGCATGGACGTCGTCGCGGGCGTGATCGTGACCGACGCCAACCACAACACCGCGATGTTCTTCCCGGCCGGAGGAGGCGAGCCGGGCGTGTACCGCAAGCAGCACATGGTGCCCGGGGTGGAGCCGTACGAGCCCGGTGACCGGATGTTCCTCCGCGCCGGGACCGGTGTGGCGATCTGCAAGGACCTGGACTTCCCCGACCTGGCCCGCGCGTACCGGCGCGAGGGCGCGCGGGTCATGATGCTGCCCGCCTGGGACTTCGACCTCGACGGATGGCAGCACGCGCGGACGACCGTGTTGCGCGGCGTCGAGAACGGGTTCTGGGCCGTGCGCAGCGCGGCGAACGGGAACCTGACGGTGAGCGATCCGTACGGCCGGGTCCGCGCCGAGACCGCGACCACGGGTCGCGTGCCGACGGTGCTCACCGCGACCGTCGGCACGGGCGCCGTCCGCACGCTCTACACGTGGGCGGGCGACTGGTTCGCCTGGCTGTGCCTGGCCCTGGCCGTCCTGCTTCCCGCGTCGGCGATCCTCCGACGCCGCAGGCCCGTGTGACCCGGCGGGTCCCGGTGAGTGCGGCGGGCCGACCGTGCGTGGCCGGCCCTCCGCGTACGGCCCTACAGGTCGGTGGCGATGATCTTCTCGATGTTGCGCTCCGCGAGCGCCGTGATGGTGACGAACGGGTTGACGCTGGTGTTGCCGGGGATCAGCGCGCCGTCGATGACGTACAGGCCGGGGTAGCCGACGAGGCGGCCGTAGTTGTCGGTGGCCTTGCCCAGGACCGCGCCGCCCAGCGGGTGGTACGTGAGGTGGTCGCCCCAGATCTTGTAGATGCCGAAGAGGTCGGTCCGGTAGATCGTCCCCTCCTTGGAGTTGATCTTGTCGAAGATCGTCTTGGCCATGTCGATGGCGGGCTGCTTCCAGGACTGCTGCCAGTTCAGGTCGACCTTGCCCGTGGCCGGGTTCCAGGAGAACTCGGCGCGGTTCGGGTTCTTGGTGATCGACAGATAGAACGAGGCGAAGGTCTCGATCCCGGTGGGCAGCGGCGCCACCTCGGCGAACGCGCCGCCCGCGGCCCAGTTGTCGATGCCGCCGCAGGGGATGGACGACTGCAGGGAGCCGGTCGGGTCCCAGATGTGGTTGGCGCGGCCGCACATGACGTTGCCGTTGTCGCCCCAGCCCTTGCCGACCTCGTTGTTCAGGTTGGGCAGCATGCCGGTGGCCTTCAGCTTGACCAGCAGCTTGCTGGTGCCGACGCTGCCGGCGGCGAAGAACACCCGGTCCGCGGTCACGGTCTTGGTGGTCGTGGTCTCGCCGCTGGTGTTGATCTGGTCGATGACGACCGTGTAGCCGCCGCCGGACGCCGGGGCGACCGAGACGACCTTGTGCAGCGGCGAGATGGTGACCCGGCCGGTGGCCGTGGCCTGGGCGATGTACGTCTTCTGCAGCGACTTCTTGCCGTAGTTGTTGCCGTAGAGGATCTCGCCGGCCAGCGCCGACTTGGTGACGGTGCCGGCCGCCTCCTGCTTCATGTAGTCCCAGTCGTACACGTCGGGCACGAAGACGAACGGGAACCCGGAGCGCTGGGCGTGCTTACGGCCGACCCGGGCGTACTGGTAGCAGTCGGTGGAGTCGAACCAGGCCGGGTCGACGGTGCCGACCCCGAGCCCCGCGTTGGCGCGCGGGTAGTAGATGTCGTACATCTCGTCGGGGTTGACCGTCGGGAGGATGGCGCCGAAGTTCTCCCGCTTGGGCGTGACCGCCATGCCGCCGTTGACCAGGGAACCGCCGCCGACGCCGCGGCCCTGGTAGACCGTGATGCCGCTGAATTCCTCGGCGTCCAGGATCCCGGTGTAACGGGAGATGTCCCGGTCGATCGGGAAGCCGAGGAAGTAGTTGAGCGGCGCCTTCGTCCGGGTGCGCAGCCAGTACGACCGGTTGTCCGGCGAGAGCGTGTTGCAGAAGATCTTGCCGTCGCTGCCGGGGGTGTCCCAGGCCATGCCCATCTCGACCATGTGGACGTCGACGCCCGCCTGGGCGAGGCGCAGCGCGGCGACCGAGCCGCCGTATCCGGTGCCGATCACCAGGGCCGGCACGTGAGCCCCGCTGGCGATCGGAGCGGTCGCGGCGATGGTCTGCGCCCAGGCGGGGGCGCGGCCGCCGAGGGCCATGACTCCCAGGAGGGAACCGGCCCCGGCGATGAATCCGCGTCGGGAGACGCCCGAGGAGGCCGACCCGACCGGCGTGCTGTCACTCATCTGTGGTCCTCACTCTCGACCAAAGGGGGTTCGCGTCTTGCGAATGGGGGGTGTTCGTCCGGAGTGCCATGAGGTGGCTACGGCTTGCCGGAGGGGGAGGGGCCGCCGCCGGGCAGCACGCAGACGGCGTCGAGGCCCAGCACCCGGTTGAGCCGGCCGAACGTCAGCCAGGAGCCGATGCACATGGTCAGCTCGACGATCTCGGGCTGGCTGTAGTGCGCGGTCATCCGGTTCCAGAACTCGTCGTCGAGACCGTGGTGATCGAGCGCGTACCGCTCGGCGTACTCGGCGGCCAGCCGGGTGCGGTCGTCGAAGGCGTCGGTGGTGCGCCAGTGGGTCACCGCGTCGGCGAACTCCTCCTCGACCTTCTGCCCGTCGCGTTCCGTCCGCCAGTCGAGGCAGAAGAGGCACCCGTTGAGCTGTGCGATCCGCAGCCGCGCGGCCTCGAACTCGCGCAGCCCGAGGGTCGTGTGCGCGTACACCGCCAGGGAGAAGTTGGAGGCGGCGGGCCCGATGCCGGGGACCATCTCGCCCCACACGTACTGGATCGGGTCCTTGCCGTCCGGGACGTCGACTCTCATGATCGCTTCCTTCCGAGCCTGCCGACCGCGGGGCGCAGCGGGATGTCGAGCGCGTCGTAGAGCCCCGGCTGCGCCTCCACGAGCCAGTCGATGGCGTTCACCAGCCGGCCGACCGCGGTGGCGTTCCCGCCCGCGGACCGGTTGCCGCCCTCGTCGGAGGCCTCGACCGTGACCTCGATGCGCGGACGGCCCTCGATGATCACCCGGTGTGCCCCCTCGCCGTCGGGCGGCGACGGCCAGTCCGGCGCGCAGGACGGGTGGATGCGGGTGATGTGCTCGATCACGATGCGGGGCTCGCCCTCGACGATGCCCTGCACCTCGAACCTGACCGCGCCCTGGGTGCCGGCCTCGAAGTCGCCCATCGACCTGGTGCTGACCGTGGCGTCGAGCGGGCGCCGCTCCAGGGTCTCGCGGATCTCGTCGAGTTCGACGCCGAGGGCGCGGGCCATCATCCGCACCTGCCCGCCCCACACCATGGTCGGGACCGTCGGCGCGATCATCGGCGGCTCGTAGTCCATCGGCTGGCCCATGCCGACGAGATAGCGGACCGAGTCGGGCTGGTCGTAGGTGGTGTAGTCGAAGATCTCCTGGCAACGGATCACGTCCACCGTCGCGCCGAGACCGCTGATGAGCAGGGGGAGCACGTCGTTGCCCCAGCCGGGGTCGACGCCGGAGACGAACAGGGAGCCGCCGCCCTCGGCGACCGCGGCCAGCACCGGTTCCCGCAGCTCGGGCGGGGCGTTGCGCTGGTCGTAGAGCGCGTACAGCGAGGGCGTGACGACCACGGCCCCGGCCCGGATCGCCCGGACGATGTCGGCGAGGGCGTCGTCGGGGCGGATGTCCCCGGACGCCGCGTACACCACGGCGCGGGGTCGGGCGGCCAGCACCGCGTCGACGTCGTCGGTCGCCGTGATGCCCAGCCGATGGTCGAGCCCGCCGAGTTCACCCGCGTCGCGGCCGACCTTGTCGGGATTGTTGACGAGCACTGCCGTGAGTTCCAGTGCCGGATGGGCCTCGACGGCGCGGATGGCCGCACGGCCCACGTTGCCGGTACCCCAGACGATTGTGGACACCATGGGCGGAGCGTAGCAAGCGCTTGGTTTAGTGCATAGGGCCCCCGCGTCCGATGTTCGCTGATGAATCCCCTGGTCAGACCGGGACGAGGGCATGGTGGGCCCGCCCTCCGACCCGGCCGTTCTCCGGCGGTGCGGCCTCGCCCCGCACCCCGCCGCGCCGCCTCCCGGCGGCGCCGTCTCCCGCGCCCCGGCGACCGGGGCGTTGCCTCAGGGGGCGGTCAGGGTGGCCATCGCCCGGTCCGGCTCCCAGTGGGCGCGGAGCGACGTGATCGCCCCGGATTCGTCGACGGTGTAGATGATCACGCAGTCGACCGTCATGGTCGCGCCGCCGTCCATCGTCATGACGATGGAGGCGACGTTGGCGCAGCAGGGCCCGTTGGCGAAGGAGTCCCTGACGTGGAAGCGGTATTCGCGCACCGAGCCGACGTAGGCGTCCCAGAACCTCCCGATCTCCTCGTGGCCGCGGTGCCCCTTGCCTTCGGGATCGAGCGGCGAGGGGCCGACGGGATCCTCCACGAGGGCGCCGGGGGCGAACAGCCCCAGCCATTCCGCCCTGCGTCCCGCGGTGACCGCGGCCATGGAGGACCGCGCGGCCCGGCGCGCGGGGTGGTCGGCGTGGTCAGGGTCCGGCGCTTCCCAGGTGACTGCCGTGGAATCGGTCATACCCGGGACTGTAACGTGTTCTCGTTTCTGGGTTAAGGGGTGACTTTGGCGATCACCGACTCCGCGAAGCGCTCAAGGCGCTCGATCTTCCTGGCCAGCGGCTCGGTGTCCGGACCCTTGATGTACGGCGACCGGAAGCCGACGATCAGGTCGGTGACGCCCTTGTCGGCCAGCCGCTTCACCCCGTCCACGCTGTACGCGTCGTAGGAGATCGCGTGGATCTCGAAGGGGCGGTCGGTCGTGCCCTCCTCCGCGCGCGCCGCGGCCAGCCTGGCCAGCAGCGCGTCCAGCTCCTCGGCGTCGCCCCCGCCGTGCATCCAGCCGTCGCCGAGGCGGGCGGCCCGGCGCAGCGCCGCCTCGCTGTGCCCGCCGACCAGGATCGGGATCGGCTCGGTGGGGGCCGGCGACATCTTCACCGGCGGCAGGTCGTAGAACTCGCCGTGGTACTCGAAGTAGTCGCCGCTCGTCAGGCCGCGCACCACCTCGATGGCCTCGTCCATCCGCCTGCCGCGGCGCGCCCACGGCACGCCCATCACCGCGAAGTCCTCCGGCCACGGGCTGAGCCCGACGC
The DNA here is from genome assembly GCF_001570365.1 of Microtetraspora fusca. Taxonomy (GTDB): domain Bacteria; phylum Actinomycetota; class Actinomycetes; order Streptosporangiales; family Streptosporangiaceae; genus Microtetraspora; species Microtetraspora fusca. The sequence goes on from NZ_BBYK01000090.1 coordinate 11,921, forward strand.
CGAGGGCCAGCCGGTTGCCGGTCAGGTACGCGATCGAGCTCGCCTGCTTGGCGACCAGCACCGGCGGGCGGATCGGCAGCTTGAGCACGAACGGGGTGAACCGGATCGTCGAGGTCGCCGCTCCCAGCGCCGCGACCAGGATGAACGTCTCGATGAAGCTCTTGTCCTCCAGGAACTCCCGGTCGCCGTCGGAGGTGTAGGGATAGCTCGTGGCGGACTCCTTCGGATAGACGAGGGAGTCCGCCACGGTGAAGCTCGCGTAGCCCGCCGCTTCGGCGGCCCGGGCGAGCGGGAGATAGTACGACGGGTCGGTCATGGCCTCGGCATAGGTGAACCGCATGGAAACAGAGCGTAATAGAACCTGTTTCACTTTAGAAGCGGCGCGATCGGCCGGGCATTCACCCTACGAACGGTCGTCCTCGGAGCCGAGCACGCTGGACAGGAACGCCCGGGTGCGCTCGTGGGCCGGGGCGGCGAGAAGCTCGCGCGGCCGGCCCCGCTCGACCACGACGCCGTCGGCGAAGAAGGTCAGCCGGTCGCCGACCTCCCGGGCGAAGGCGATCTCGTGGGTCACCACGACCATCGTCATCCCCTCGGAGGCCAGGCCCTTCATGACCTCGAGGACCTCGTCGACCAGCTCCGGGTCGAGCGCGGAGGTCGGCTCGTCGAACAGCATCAGCGCCGGGTTCATCGCCAGCGCCCTGGCGATGGCGACGCGCTGCTGCTGCCCGCCGGAGAGCTGGTGGGGCCGCTTGTGCGCGTGGTCGGCCAGGCCGACCCGGTCCAGGTGCTCCATCGCCAGCGTCCGCGCCCGGTCCGGCGGGGTGCCCAGCACGTGGACCGGGCCGCAGGCCACGTTCTCCAGCGCGCTCTGGTGCGCGAAGAGGTTGAACCGCTGGAACACCATGCCGATGTTCTTGCGGAAGGCGGCGAACTCCTTGGGCGTCCAGGGGTGGTACCTGCCGTCGCGCAGCGTGTGGCCGACCTCCTCCCCGAGCACCCGCAGGCTGCCGCCGAGCACCGGCTCCAGCCCGTTGATGCACCGCAGGAACGTGGACTTGCCCGACCCCGACGGGCCGATGACGCAGCTCACCTCGCCGGGTGCCACGGCGAAGTCCACTCCGTTGAGCACCTGCACGCCGCCGTAGCCCATCCGGACGTCCGAGGCCAGCACGACCGGCTCCGCGCCGGGTTCCACGCCGGACTCCACGGACTCCACGGACTCCACGCCGGGCTTCACGCGGCCACCTTCGGCAGAACCCGGGCCGCCATGCCGCCGCCGCGCACCAGCCGTACGGCGTCGGAGCCGAAGCGGCGCTCCAGCCGCCCCTGCAGGAAGGTCGCCACGGCCGTCATGACCATGTACCAGACGCTCGCCACGATCAGCAGCTCCATGATCCGGTTGTTCGCCTTGTAGATCTGGCTGGCGTTGGTCATCAGGTCGTGCCCGGCGACCACGTAGACCAGCGAGGTGGTCTTGAGCATGGAGATGAACTCGTTTCCGGTCGGCGGGATGATGATGCGCAGCGCCTGCGGCAGCACGATCACCCGCATCCGCTTGGCCGGCGTCATGCCCAGCGCGTACGCCGCCTCGGTCTGGCCGCGGTCCACCGCCTGGATCCCGGCGCGTACGGTCTCGGCGAAGTAGGCCGCCAGGTTCAGCCCCAGCCCCAGCATCGCCGAGGTGAAGCCGGTCATCACCTGGTTGGTGTCCCACTTGAGGCCGATCATGGTGAACGGGATCTTGAGCACCAGCTCGGGGAAGAGGAACGCCAGGTTGTACCAGAAGATGAGCTGCACCAGCACCGGCGTGCCGCGGAAGAACCAGATGTAGAAGGTGGCCAGCCCGCTCAGCACCGGGTTGTGCGCCAGGCGCATGACCGCGACCAGGACGCCGAGCACCAGCCCGAGGGCCGTCGCCAGCACGGAGATCTCGATGGTGACCCAGACGCCGGACAGGATCCGGTCGTTGAACAGGTACTCGGCGACCTTGCCCCAGTCCAGATGCGGGTTGACCACGACCAGGTAGACCAGCCAGCCGGCGACCGCGAGCGCGACGGCCGCGGCGAGCCAGCGGCCCCAGTGCCAGGTGCGTGCGACGGGGACCGGTGCGCCGGACGGGCCGGCGATCGGTTCGGTGCGCACGTCACTTACCGCCGTTGACGACGGCCGAATCGACGGCCAGCGCGTCCAGGTTCCACGCCTTGAGGAGCTTGCCGTACTCGCCGCTCTTGATGAGGGAGTCGAGCGCGCCCTTGACGGAGTCGATGAGCTGGGTGTTGTCCGGCTTCATCCCGATCCCCCAGGGGCTCGCGGTGCCGTCGAGGGTGATCGCCTCCATCTCGAGCTTGGGGTCGGCCGCCTTGTACGCGGCGACCACGTAGTCGGTGACGCTCGCCTTGGCGCGGCCGTTGCCCACCTGGAGCATGGCCTCCGTGTCGCCGGGGAACTTCAGGATGTCCACGGCGGGCTTGCCGTCCTTCTTGCAGGCGGCGTCGTAGCTCTCGGCCAGCTCCATCGAGGAGCCGTTGTCGACGACGGAGACCGTCTTGCCGCACAGGTCCTTCGGCCCGTTGATGCCCGCCGGGTTGCCCTTCTTGACCAGCAGCGCGGCGCCGGCCTGCACGTAGTCGACGAACGTGACCTGGCCCTGCCGTTCCGGCGTGTCGCTCATCGAGGAGATGACGAAGTCGTACCGGCCGGTGAGCACGCCGGGGATCTGCGAGTTGAACTCCTCGTCGGTGATGGTCACCTTGACGCCGAGCTTTCTCGCGATGGCGCGCGCCAGGGCGGGGTCGAAGCCGATCGCCGTCGTGCCGTCGCTCGCGTACAGCTCCATGGGCGGGTAGCCGATCGAGGAGACGACCTTCAGGCCGCCGGACTTCAGGCTCGCCGGCGCCTTCGCCGCCAGTTCCTCGTCCGGGGTGATGGCGTTGATGACGTCGGCCGCCTTCTCCTCGGCCGGCGCCTGGTCGAGGACGACGGCCGGCGCCGAGGCCGCCGCGTCGGAGTCGCCGCTGTCGAGGGACTGGGCGCCGCAGGCGGCGGTAGCGGTGAGCAGCCCGCCGACGGCGAGCGTGGTGAGGATCCGGGTGTTCAAGAGGGAGGTGCTCCTTCAGATACGCCGCCAGCGGACATCGCCGCCGACGACGGTGGTCAGGACCTTGGTGCGCAGCACCGCCTCGGGCGACTCCCGGTAGGGATCGGTGTCCACCGCGATGAAGTCGGCGAGTCTGCCGGGCGTGAGGAGACCCTTGCGCTCCTCCTCGCCCGCGGCGTAGGCCGCGCCCAGGGTGTGGGCGGTGACGGCCTCGGCCATGCTCAGCCGCTGCTCCGGCTGCCACCCGCCGACGGGGGTGCCGTCGGTCCGGGTGCGGGTCACCGCGGCGTACAGCGCGGCGAAGGGGTTGGGGTGCTCGACGGGCGCGTCGGAGCCGAAGGCCAGCGCGACGCCGACGTTCAGCATCCCGCGCCAGGCGTAGGAGGCCAGCTCGTGACCGGCCAGCAAAGAGTCGACCAGGTCGATGTCGCTGGTGCAGTGGACCGGCTGCATCGAGGCGACGACGCCCAGCCGCGCCATCCTGGACAGGTCGTCCGGGCGCAGGTGCTGGGCGTGCTCGATGCGGTGCCGCAGGCCCGGCGTGTGGCCCAGCGCCTCGTACGCGTCGAGGACCAGGTGGTTGGCCCGGTCGCCGATGGCGTGCGTGGCCACCGCGATGCCGGCCCCCGCCGCGCGGGAGAACAGCGCGACCAGATCCTCGTACGGCGTGACCGCGATGCCGGTGTTGCCCTGCTCGCCGGCGAAGGACTCGCTCATGTGGCAGGTGTGCGAGCCGAGGGCGCCGTCGCTGAAGATCTTCACCGGTCCGGTGCGGACCCAGTCGTCGCCCTGCCCGGTGCGGCGGCCCTCGGCGATGGCCCGCTCCAGGTGGACCATCGGGATCGCCTTGTGGACGCGCAGCTTCAGCTCGCCGGCGTCGCGCAGCCCCAGGTAGGCGGCCCGGCAGTCCTCACCGTCGATGTCGTGGACGCTGGTCAGACCGAGCCCGAGCAACTCCTCCTGCGCGGCGCGCAGCAGGTCGCGCAGGTCGGGGGAGACCATGAGGGCGCGCAGCGGGTACGAGGCCGCCTCGCGCAGGATGCCGGTGGGCTCCCCGCTCGCGTCCCTGACGATCTCGCCGCCCACCGGGTCCGGCGTGCTCGCGTCGATGCCGGCCAGCCGCAGCGCGGCCGAGTTGGCCCACACCGTGTGGCCGTCCACGTTGGGCAGCGCGACCGGGATGTCCGGGCAGACCGAGTCCAGCGCGTACCGGTCCGGCTGGGCCGGCGGGTTCCAGGTGTTGCTGTTCCACCGGCCGCCGAACAGCCAGGCGCCCGGCCGCAGCCGAGCCGCGTGCGCCTTCACCATGGCGAGGGCCTCGTCCAGCGAGCGCACGTCGCGCAGGTCGACCGCGCCGAGGCTCTGGGCGTACTGCGCGGTGTGGATGTGCGCGTCGTACAGACCGGGCAGCACCGCGGCGCCATCCAGGTCGATCAGCTCCGCACCCGGGCCCGCGGCCGCACGCACCTCTGCCTCGGTGCCGACGGCGATCAGCAACTCGCCGTCCACGGCCATGGCCTGGGCCGGCGGGGCGCCGACCTCTCCGGTGTGGATGGCGGCGTTGCGGTACACGCGAATGCTCATGTGACTCTCAAAGGGGTTCGAGGAACGGTGGCCATCACTGTAGGAGTGGCGAAAAGAAGGCGGAAGCGCTATAAACACGACATTTGGCAGCCCTGAGAGTAAGGAGTGCTAATGCTCAAGCCGGAGCATCTGCGCACTCTTCGTGAGGTGGTCCAGCTCGGTTCGTTCGCCGCCGCGGCGAACCGGCTCGGGTACACGGCGTCGGCTGTCTCGCAGCAGATGGCCGCACTGGAGCGGCAGATCGGCGTGAAGCTGTTCGAGCGCTCCGCGCACAGCGTGCTGCCCACCAGCGCCGCCGAGGTGCTGGCCAGGCACGCGCAGATCGTCCTCGCCGACATGGAGCGGATGGTCACGACCGTCCGGGCGGTGCACCGGAACAGCGAGCGGCAGCTCCACCTCGGCATCTTCCCCAGCTTCACCGACGTGCTGACCGGCGTCCTGCGGGGGATGGAGCCGCGAGACCGGGCCGGCATCAGAGTCACTGTGGCCGAGTCGTCCCAGCTCATCCCGCGCCTGAACGCCGGCGGCGAGATGGACGCGGCGATCGTCTACCAGGTGGGGAACTCCGGCCTTTCATGGCCGTCGGCGCTGGGGCGTCGCTGGATCGCCGAGGACCGCTACAAGGTCGTGCTCCCGAGCTGCTGGCCCGATCTGTCGCCCCACCGCACCGAGCAGCTCGTGGACCTGCCGTGGATCATGCACCACCCGGGCAGCAGCGACGCCACCTTCTTCGACAGCGTGTTCGCCCGCTGGGGCCTGCACCCTCGTGTCGCGGGCCACTCCGACGACTTCAAGATCACGATGGCGATGATCGGGGCCGGGTTGGGCGCGGCGCTCGTCCCCGACCTCGCGCTGCGCGGGCACGGCCCGGAGGTCGTGGTCGCCGACGTGCCGTGGCTGAACACCAGCCGCAGCATCTTCGCCCTCGTCCGCCCCGAGCGCGAGACCGCCCGCCTGCGCGTGCTGCTCGACGCGCTCGCGGTCTGACCGCGTACGGCGGAGCGCGGGGGTCGACGCGCAACGGGGGATATGTCAGCATTTGCCGGATCGTGAGCGCGGCCGGACGGGCGACCCGTCGCACCGGCCGCGCCGTCCGGCGGTGCGAGGAGGTCCCCGACCATGGAACGCGAGACGGCGGAGGCCGGGGCCGCCCAGGTGATGGCGGAGCGCGAGGCGGCGATCGCGCGGTCCGCCGAGGCGATACGCCGCCACGACGGGCACAACATCCTCATCGAGACCGGCCCCGAGCCGGTGATCGACCGGCTCGCCCGTCACGACGTTCCGGCGCCCGCCGTCTCGGCCGAACTGTGGGCCTGGACGTTCGTGGTGAAGGACATGATCGATGTCGCCGGGCTTCCCACGACCCGCGGCTCCGCCCTGTACGGCGGCGAGGAGGCGCTGACCACCGCGCCCTGCGTCGAGCTGCTCGAACGGGCGGGAGGGCTGCTGGTCGGCAAGACGAACCAGCACGAGTTCGCCTGGGGCATCACGAGCGAGAACCCGCACTGGGGCGACGTGCGCAACCCGCGGCACCCGCACCTGTCGCCCGGCGGGTCGAGCGGCGGCACCGCGGCGGCGCTCGCCGCCGGCATCGCCCGGGTCGGTCTCGGCACCGACACCGGCGGCTCGGTCCGGATCCCGGCCGCCTGCTGCGGCGTGGTGGGGCTGCGCCCGCGGGCCGGCGCCGTCTCCGCCGAAGGGGTCGCGCCGCTCGCCCCGATGTTCGACGTCGTGGGGCCGATGAGCACGTCGGTGGCCGACTGCGCGCAGGTGTGGCGGGCGCTCACCGGCGAGGCGGTCGAGCTGCCGCCCTCCCTGTCGGGGCTGGTCATCGGGGTGGCCGAAGGGTGCGCACAGGCCGGGGAGTTCGCCGAGCTGGGTGCCGAGATCCGCGAGATCGCCCTGCCGTACGACATCCTCAGCCCGTACTGGACGATCGTCGGCGCGCAGGCCCGGCGCACCCACGAGGCCACATACCCGAGGGCCGCCGCGAGCTACAGCGAGGGCGTGCGACGCAAGCTGGACGCCGCCGGGACCGGCCATCGGGAGTACCGCCGGGCCGTCGAGGAACTCGCGGCCGTCCGGGCCCGCTTCTCCGGGGAGATGTCCGGCGTCGACCTCCTGATCTCGCCGACGCTCGGCGGGCCCGCGCCCCGGGTCGGGTGCGACGAGGCCGCCGTACGCGGGGAGGTCGGCCGCTTCACGTCGGTCGTGTCCGCGCTCGGCCTGCCCGCGCTGGCCGTCGGCGACCTGCAGGTGGTGGGCCGCCGCGAGGCGGACGTCCTGCGGGCCGGCCTGTGCCGGGAGGCGCGCGGCGGAGGGATCCCCGAGCCCCGCTGACCTCCGGACTTCCGTTCTGGTGATCGTCGCAGCACCCCACCTCAGGGGATGCGATGGACTTCGAGGTCAGGGAGATCCGATGTCGTGAAGCCTGGCTCAGGGGCGTCTCAGCCCTTCCTGACCGCCTCGCTCACCTGGGCTGGTGAGGTGCTCCCGGGCAGGTCCAGGACGTCGCCGTCACCGATCTCGATAACTTCGCCGACATGCCGGGTGCGCAGGCCGTTCTTGTGGATGGAGTAATCCCGGGCGATCAGAGCAACTCGTGCAGGGCGGCGATGACCTGCCGACCCGTGGGTGTGGTGAAGTCGCGCACCATGGCGGTGGCGAAGCTCGCCACGGAGGTCACCACGCCACCCGCCGCCTCGATCTGCCGTAGGGCGGCCTCTTCGGTGCGGCGGGTGATGCCGCCGCAGGCATCCACCAGGACCTGTACGGCCATGCCGTCCGCGAGCGCGTCGAGGGCGGTGCGAAGCACCACCATCTCCGTGGTCACCCCGCAGATCACGAGGGTGGGGCGGGACGTGGCGAGGACGGCCTCGCGCCAGGCGGTGTCGTCCCAGCAGGACGGGCCGGTGCGCACGTACGGCTCGTACTCGGGCACCTCCTCGATCGTCCTGGGGCCGCCCGGGCGGGGCGCGGCCGAGACGGTGAACGGGATGTCGAGGGCCGTGACGAGTTTGTTCAGGACCTTGACCGAGCGGCGGATGGAAGAGGCCGGGTTGGTGGCGGCGGCTTCGACGATGCCGTCCTGCAGGTCGGCGAACACCAGCTGAACGGAGGCGGGGTCCAACATATATTCACTCTCGCAATCATTCGAATTCTGAACGATGCGGAGACGGTAGCATTCGGAGTGTGAACGATGTCAAGCTGACCTCCACGCTCGCCTTCCGGCTGGGCACACTGGGGGCCGTGGTGACGGAGCGCTTCTCGGCGCGCCTGGCGGCGCACGGCCTCAAGCCCAAACATGTGGGGCTGCTGGCGATCCTGGAGGCCGGAACGGCGACGTCTCAGCTGGACATCGCCAAACTCATGAATGTGGCGCCCAGTCTCGTGGTGTCGCTCGCAGACCGACTCGAGGAGCTCGGCGCCGTTCGGCGAGAACGCGATCCCTTCGACCGGCGCAGGCAGACACTCGCGCTTACGGCGGAGGGCCGGGAGTTGCTGGCCGCGTGCACCGGGGCGGCGGCCGAACTCGACGCGGAACTGACCGACGGTCTCAGGCTCGAGGAGGTGAAGGCGCTGCGCAGCGTTCTCGGCACGATCGCCGGTCGCAGCGGCCTGCCCGCCGACTAGCTAGCCTCCCAGGCTCCACGGGTCCACCGGGACGACGCCCGTACAGCGGCCGAACCGGTCGAGACGCCGGCCGTAGAGCTTGGCCTGCCGCAGGACGATCTGGCGGTCGGCGACGACGACGTGGGGGAAGCGCTCCTCCAGCCGCACCACCAGCGGGTGCAGGTCGCCCGCGGCGTGCAGGCCCACGGTGAGGAGCATGTTGCGGGCGCCCGCGAGCGCCGCGCACGTCCGGGTCTCCGGCCAGTCGAGCAGCGCCCGGCCCGTCTCCTCCAGCAGCGCGTCCGGCATCCGCAGCCACATCACGGCCGAGGAGTGCCAGCCCGCGTGCGCGCGTGCGAGGTCGCAGCGGAAGTCGATGTCGCCGGACGCGACCAGGCGGGACAGCCGGCGCTGCGCCGTGCGCTCGGACGTGCCCACCACGCGGGCCAGCTCGGAGTATCCCGCGCGCCCGTCGGCGAGCAGGGCGGCGAACAGCCGGCGGTCGAGCGCGTCCATCCGCCCGGACGGCTCCGGCGCGGCGGGCCGCCGGGCCAGGTCGCGCGCGGCGCCCGGGGACAGCACGCGCAGCCGCCAGCGGCGCGAGGCGTCGAAGACCCGCGTGGCCACATGCGTACGCACCTTCGCCACCCCGGGCACCCGTGGCAGGTGGGCGAGCAGGTAGTCCGCCAGCGCCGGCATCGAGGCGGCCACGGCGATCGCGAACAGGTCGTGGTCCGCGGCGACGTGCTGCACGGTGATGAGGTGCCCCGCCTCCGCCAGCCGGTCGGCCACCTCGACCGCCGCTCCGGCCGCGCAGTCGATCTCCAGGAACGCCACGCTCATCGCGTGCATCTGCCGCCGCCCCAGGGCGACGGTGGTCCACGCCTCGCCGGACGCGTTCAGCCGCTGCCAGCGCCGCGCCGCCGTCACCGGGTCCGCGCCGATCGCCGCCCCGACGTCCACCCAGCTCGCGCGCGGGTTGATCTGGAGGGCGTCGATGAGTTCGAGGTCGGCCTCCGACAGCAACCGTGGCGGCTGTGTGCCGGAATCCTGCACGATCACCCTTTCGATGACGCTTTGCTGCGCCTGACGGCCGGAATCACCTTATCGGGGGATTCTTGGGCGGGCGGCCGTCCGGCCCGCCGCACGCCGCCGTGCTTCCGGCACGGGGCTTCCGGGCTCGGACGGGCCTTTCACGACGGCGCGAGGGACCACACGGGGAGCCCCCGGCACGGTGCGAAGGCTTCCGGGACCACGCGGGAAACCTGTGGCCCCCGGGGGAGAGGACGAATCTCGATGACTCGGTTCGGCGGCGCCCGGCGGGCCCGCGGCCTGGCCGGAGGCGGCCGGTGAGCGGACCCCGGCTGGTCGGTGTCCTGGGCGGCATGGGGCCGGCGGCCACGGTCGACTTCTACGGCAAGCTCGTGGAGGAGACGCCGGCGACCTGCGACCAGGGACACGTGCCCGTCGTCATCTGGGGCGACCCCCGCGTCCCCGACCGCTCCCTGAGTTTGATCGGCGACGGCGAGGACCCGACCCCGTACCTGCGACGCGGCATCGAGGGCCTGAAACAGGCCGGGTGCCAGGTGCTCGCGGTGCCCTGCAACACCGCCCACGCGTTCATCCCCCGCCTCGCGGACGAGGCCGGGCTGGAACTGGCCAGCATCATCGAGGTCACCGCCGACGCCCTCGCCGCCGACGGCGTACGCGCGGCGGGCGTGCTCGCCACAACGGGCACCCTGCGCACGGGCCTGTACGCGGACGCGCTGCGGCGTCGCGGCGTCGCGGTCATCGAGCCGGACGAGCCCGACCAGCGGCGGGTCATGGCGGCCATCGGCGCGGTCAAGAGCGGCGCCGCCGGCCCGGCCCACCGGCGGGCACTTGAGGAGGTCTCCGGCTCTCTCGCGGATCGCGGCGCCGAGCGGGTCGTCGCCGCGTGCACCGAGATCGTCCTGGCCCTGGACGCCGCCCACGTGCCCGTCCCGGTCGTCGATCCCGCCCGGCTGCTCGCCCGCCGGGTCGCCGAGCTGGCCCTCGGCTGAGCCGCCCCTCGGCTGAGGCGGCCCGCCACGGCGGGCTCTCGCCCCGTGGCCGAGGGGCGGCTCAGCTCACCGCTACTCCCGGCCGGTCAGGTCGCGCATGCGGCGCAGCAGCGCGGCCCGTCGGGCATGGGCGCGCACGGCCAGCGCCAGCGCCGCCGCGACGAACAGGCCCCCTACCGCCAGAGCGACCCCTGTCCCGGTGCCGCGCTGAACGGCCACGGCGGCGACGAGGGCCGTGGTGGCGAGCGAGGCGGCCAGGCCGATCCAGGCGGCGATCACCTGATCAGTGGCGAACAGCGGAACCCTGTGTGTCAGCAGCCAGCCCCCGTACCCGACCCAGACCAGGCAGAACACGGTGAACAACGCGAACGCCAGGTGAGTGCTGCCGGGCAGCGGGCCGGGCTCCGACCACCACAACGTGCTCACGAACACCGTGCCGGCCGTTCCGGCCACCAGCGCCGCCACCGCCCCGATCCGCGATCTGCGCGACAGTGCCGGCGCCAGCCGCTCGATCATCTCCTGCTCCGAAATTCGTGGCTCTTCGGTCATGGCCTGTATCCCTTCTCCTCCAGGTGCTCACGCAGCAGACGACGGGCGCGGTTGAGCCGCGACTTGACCGTTCCGGTCGGGATCTGGCAGATGTACGCACATTCCTCCACCGGCAGATCCTCCAGGTAGAACAGGACGAGAATCTCCCGCTCCAGCACCGGGAGATCCGACAGGAAGCTCACCAGCGCGGCGCGGTCCACCATGGCCTCAGCCGGGTCCTCGGCGACCACGTCGCTCACCACTGGCGCCTCCTTGGCCCAGGCGTACTCGTCGCGCAGGCGATCCGTCACCGACCGCCGGGCGATCGTGAACAGCCACGGCGCGAACCGGGCGGGTTCTCGCAGCCGGGGTAGGCAGCGGACCACGGCCAGCCAGATCTCCTGGCTCACGTCGTCGGCCCGCTCGGCGTCCAGCATGCGCCGCACGTATGTCCACACCGGCACCCGCCACCGAGCCAGCAACTCGGTCAGCGCCGCGCGCTCGCCCAATTGAGCGCGGACCACCAGCAGTTCATCGGTCATCTCGTCCTCCCGTCATCTTTCACAGTCGGGGGAGAGGCCGAGCGGGTTCACGGTTCCCGTAGCAGCGTGCGAAGCACGGCCACCGCAGGCCGGGATCGGGATGCCAGTAGAGCGTGGGCGAGGCCGACACCGAGCCGGGCGGCGATCTGCCGGACGGTGTAGCGGCGTCCAGCTCCGTGCGTCATCGGGCCGACCGGGCGGCCCCGTGCAGGGGACGGCGGCCGCCTCCTGCGGGCGGCAGGGCACGGGGGGCGCCGGGCGCGATCGTGCCGGCGCGACGAGAGCTTTCTCAGACGCTTTCCGGGACGGTGTCCCGGGGGGCCCTCGCGCGGTCGTTCCCGCGTGGCAGGGCGGCCAGGCCGGGGAGCCAGCCGAGCGCGACGCCCCCTACCAGCCCGGTCACAAGTGCGCCCGCCAGAAATCCGGCGTACGCGCCGAGGCCCACGGACGCCGTCTGCGTGAGCACGACGGCCCGCAGCAGATCGGCGAGCACGGCGCCCGCGAGGAAGGCGCCCCACGTGCGCCAGAAGCCGCCGCGCGCGAGCGCGACCACGGCGACGAGCACCAGCGCCGCCGCGCTGTCGGTGAGCGTCACCGTCCAGGTCGTCTCCCCGAGCGGGACGAGCCGCAGCCCGGGTGGCCCGAGGGGGAGGCCGAGCGCGGCGGGCACCGCCAGATAACCCACCCGGGTGACCAGCGCGCCGCCGAAGAGGCCGGACGCGACGACGAGGACCAGCGCGACGGCCGCCGGGAGGCTGTTGCGAGCAACGCTCATGTTCGGCATGCTAGCGGCGTCCACGTTTCCTGCGGAAGCCCTCGGAGATCGGATGAAGAGAGCCCGGTGGATCGTGTCCCTCGCCGCGCTGGCCGTACTCGCCGGGGGCGTCGTCGCGGCGACCAGGGGCGCCCCAGAGCCGGGCGGCCGCTTCATCACGGACGAGCAAGGCCGGGCGCTCATCCTGCGCGGCTTCAACACGGCGGGCAGCACCAAGGGCGCCCCGGACACCCTGCCCGAGCTCACCGAGGCGGACATCGACCGCGAATACCGCGACATGGGGACGAACTTCGTCCGGTTCCTCATCATGTGGCGCGCGGTGGAGCCCCAGCCTGGCACCTATGACATGAAATATCTGGACAAGGTGGCGGAGTGGGTCCGCTGGTACGGCGAGCGCGGCTACCACGTCATGCTCGACATGCATCAGGACCTGTGGGGCAACGCCATCACCCCGACCGGTGCGGCGGGCAACGGCGCCCCCGCATGGGCGACCCACCTCGACGGGCTCCCGGTCGACACCGACCAGCCCACCTGGGAGACGTACTACCTGGAGCCGGGCGTCATCCGGGCCTTCGACCACTTCTGGAACACCACCGGCGAGCATCCGGAGTTGATGGACCACTACGCCAAGGCGTGGAAGGCGGTCGCCGCCAGGTTCAAGGACGACCCCGCGGTCCTCGGCTACGACTTGATGAACGAGCCCTGGGGCGGCTCCGTCCAGGGCCCGCGCTTCGAGACCGGCCCCCTCGCCGCGCTCTATCGGGCGACCATCGCGGAGATCCGGTCCGTGGATCCGGATGGCTGGATCTTCCTGGAGTCGCAGGCGGTGGGTGTGAACTGGGGGCTGCCCTCGGCGCTCCCGCACTTCGACGACTCCCGGAACGGCCCGCCGCGCATCGCCTTCGCTCCGCACCTCTACCCGCTGCCGCTCGACCTGGGCGACGACTACACGGCGGACTCCAAGGAGTGGACCGACCGCACGATCGGCTGGTGGCGCGACAACGTGCTCCGCACGGCGGACCGGCTCGACGCCCCGATCCTGCTGGGTGAGTTCGGCCTCGACATGACCAGGCCGGGCGCCGCCGACCTGGTCGGCCAGGTCGTACGGCTCGGGGAGGGGATGGGCACGGGCATGGCGTACTGGTCCCGGGACCCGGGCTCGTGGGGGCCGTACGACGAGAAGGGCGCCGCCACCCCGCTGGTCGCGGCCTATGCCCGGCCGTACCCGAGGGCGATCGGCGGCGTCCCCGTGGACATCCGCTCCGAGGCGCGTTCGCTGACGGTGAACTTCGACGCCAACGGGACGGGGCCGACGGAGATCTACCTGCCCGCCGCCGGCTTCCCGGACGGCGGTCGTGCCTCGGAAGGCGAGGCGACCTGGGACGCGGCGCGGCGCGTCCTGACCGTTCGGACCAGGACCTCCGGCCGCGTCACCCTCACGATCACCCCCGCGTAGGGTGTGGATCCCGCCCGCCTGCTCGCCCGCCGGGGCGTCGAGCCGGCGATCGGGATCGCCTCTTCCCGGCCCGCTCCGCCAGGAGCATGCGGGACCCGAGGGTCAGCGTGCCTTGGGAAAGGCGGCGCGAAGTCCGGATCCGTTGACGATGAAAGCGGCCGCGGCGATGGCGAGAGCGCAGGCGGCCTGCATCATGGCGAACCACGCCGGGCAGATGCCGGGGATCATGTCGACGCCGATGATCGCGATCGGCATGACGATCGAGATGACGCGCACGCGTAGATAGGCCCATCGTGCGCCCCGGGAGGCGAGGACGGTCAGCCAGTAGGTCACCGCGGCGCTCGCGAGCACTCCCGCCGATCGACCCCACATGAACGAGGTCGCCGTCTGTTCGGTGATCGCGAGGATGGCGACCGTGATGAGGACCGCGGCGCCGAGCGCACCGTAGGCCGCGACGAGGATCTTCACCTTGCCGAAGGCTCGTCGCGTGCGTGGACGGTCGAGGTGGGCGGCCTCGGCCGCGGTGTGGGCGGTGGTTTCCATGCTTCTTCTTCCCTCGTGTTGTCTGGTGTGGTTGACGACGCTAGGGAGCGCGTGAATGGCGCGGTATCGGTCTGGACGTACGGGTGGGTGGGGCCAGACCTACTTCAGAGCCGATCTGGTCGGATCAGGCTCCGGTGCGGTGCACAGTGGAGACGCCAAGCCGTACCGGGTCAGATCGCCGCATTCAGGACGCGAGTGCCACGGTCGGGGGTCATGGAATGAGAAGGAAGAATCATGAGGCAGCTGGTGTCGTGGTCGACGAGCGCCTGCGTGGGGTTCGTACGAGCGTGCGTCGTGGTGGTCGTCAGCATGCTGGTCCCGGCCGTGTGGGCCGCCGCGGCGGGGCTGTGGATCTGGTGGTGGGACGGAGACCCGTGGTCGGGGATAGTGCCGTTCCTGTGGGCGTGCATCGGCACGCTCGCCCTGTGCCGCCCGGTGTGCCGAATGATCCGCTCCCTTGTCGCGAAGTGGACGGGCACCGTCATTCCCGCCGGATATCGGCAGGCCGGGCCGGTGACACAGATGGCCACCGGGTACTGGTGGAACGGGTACTCCTACGAGCGCACCAGCCGGGACGCCCGCATGGACCAGCAGTGGCGGACCCGGTGGAAGGACCCCGCCACCTGGCGTGACCTGCGGTTCACGGCCATCGCACCGATCACCGCGGGAGTGATCTGCGCGATCCCGCCGGCCGGGGTCGCGGCGGCGGCACTCGGATTCGGCCAATCAACACCGGCTGCGCGCCTTGCCGGGGTGCTCGGCCTGGCCGTGGCGATCGGCGGCGCCCCGTACGCCTGGCGGTCCGTCGAGCCGGTCGCCGTCCGCTTCCTGCGCGCGTCGCCTGCTATGGCACTGGCGGACCGGGTGGACGAGCTGACGGCCCAGCGCGCGGATACAACGGTCGCGCAGGCCGCCGAGATCCGCCGGATCGAGCGGGACCTGCACGACGGAGCACAGGCACGCCTGGTCGCGCTCGGGCTCTCCTTGGCGACCGCGGAGAAGCTGATGGAAACCGACCTTGACCAGGCCAGGGCGCTGCTGCGGAACGCGCGGGCCGGCGCCGCCACGTCACTGACCGAGCTCCGCGAACTGGTCAGGGGGATCAACCCGCCGGTGCTGAACGAACGAGGGCTGATCGACGCCGTACGCGCTCTCGCGTTGGACAGCCCGCTCGAAACGGCCGTCACCGCCGATGTTCAGCTACGCCTGGACCCGCCGATCGAGTCCGCGATGTACTTCGGAGTCGCCGAACTGCTGACCAACGCGGTCAAGCACGCCCACGCGACACGGGCGCGGATCTCCATCGTCCGGGACGACACCGGCATCGTCGTCGATGTCGAGGACGACGGCCGCGGTGGCGCCGGCGTGCGACCCGGCGGCGGACTCGATGGGCTGCGTCGCCGCCTCGCGGTCTTCGACGGCACCGTGGAGGTCACCAGCCCGGCAGGCGGCCCGACCTGCGTGAGGATGATGCTGCCATGCGAATCGTTGTAGCCGAAGACCTCTACCTCCTGCGCGACGGGATGGTCCGCCTCATCGAGGCGTACGGACACGAGGTGGTGGCGACGGCGACCACCGGACCCGAGACGCTCGGTGCACTGCTGACGTGGCGGCCGGACGTGTCCATCGTCGACGTCCGCATGCCGCCGACCCAGTCGGATGAGGGCCTGCGGGCGGCCCTCGCCGCCCGCCGCGAACTGCCCGGACTGCCGGTCTTGATCCTTTCCCAGCACGTCGAACAGCTGTATGCCCGCGAACTCCTGGCCGACGGCGCGGGTGGCATCGGGTACTTCCTCAAAGAGAGCGTGTTCGACGCCGATCAGTTCATCGACGCCATGGAACGCGTCGCCGATGGCGGGACCGCCATGGACCCGGCCGTCATCGCCAAACTGCTGTCCAGCGGATCGTCCAACCGACGACTCGAACAGCTCACCGAGCGCGAACACTCCGTGCTCGGCCTCATGGCGGAAGGACTGTCCAACCAGGCCATCGGCCAGCGGCTCTTCCTCAGTGAGAGCGCCATCAGCAAGTACACCACCTCCATGTTCGGCAAGCTCGGGATCTCCGATGACGAGAACAACAACCGCCGCGTTCTCGCCGTCCTCGCCTACCTGAACAAGACGTGACGTAGTACTCGGGCCCGGCGGGTGACGGGCTGCGTGAAGAGATGAGCCTCCACGAGGTACGTGTGCTGCCGGAGCACGGGTGCTCGGCGACCAGGCGGCACGCGCGGCGCACTCCACGTGGGCGCCCGGCGCTGGGGCCCTGCCGTACGTCGCGGGAGTTTGTCGGCGGCGACCGGTAGGTTGTCGACCACTCTCCGCAGGGCGCCTCCGGCCCTTCACCCCCGGGAAGCAGCACGTGCGTCGTTATCGTTTCGGCTGGTTTGCCGCCTTGGTCGCCGCCGCCTACACCGCCGCGGCCGTCCTGTTCGGTGTCATCGCGCTGGTCACCGGCGACGCCGGGCTTCTCGCCCGGCTGCTGACGTACGAGCAGGAGGGAGGGCTCTCCGTCGGGTGGGTGCCGATCCTCGTCCTCATCGCCGCGTTCCATGGGTGGGCGCTGTGGCAGATCCTGCGGGGGCGCCAGGCAGGCCCGGTGCCGGCGGCGGCCGGCCGCGCCGTGCGCGGGCTTCGGGCGGTGCTGTACGTCCAGGTGGCCTTCGGCCTGCTCGACGTGGTCCCGGTGGACGTCCCGTGGTGGGCCGAAGCCGCCGCCGGGCTCGGGTGGCTCATCCTCGCCGTGCTGTTCTTCGTCGTGCTGCGCGGGACCGCGCGGGCGACGGCGGCCTTCGCCGCGGCGGCCCTGGCGTTGGGCGAGGTGAGCTGGATCGGCACGGAGGTGGCCGACTACTTCGACGCCCCGGTCGTCGGGCGGATCTTCGGCGCCACCGAGCTGTACGGGCTGCCCTGGACCCTGGGCATCGTGCTGCTCCTGGTCGCCCAGGCCGTGGACGGCAGGTGGAGGCGGGCCACCGTGTGGGCGGGGTTCTGCTCCGCGGCGGCGCCGTACCTGCTGGTCCCGTTCTCCACCACGTTTCTCTTCGCCCGGGCGGGCGACGGCGTCGCGCCTGTGATGCGCGGCCTGGCCACCGCGACCGCCCTGCTGCTGGTGGTGTGGCAGGCGCGTTCCGCCCACGAGCTCGCCGGCCCGCAGGCGGAGGCCGATGCGCGGGCGGCTCGGCCGCGTCCTGCGCCGCTCCGCTCGTGGCCGCTCGCTGTGGTGGCGGTCGCGCTGCCCCTGCTCCCGCCGGCAATCGGCCTCCTCGACGGCACGCCGCCGTGGCCCGGAGCGGGGATCTCGTTCGGCTGGACCTCCTACGCGCCGAACGGCTTCCCCGACCTTGTGCCGAGAGCGCTCGCATCGCTGGTCGACACCGTCGCAGTGCTGGGTGGCCTGTCCGTGCTGGTCCTCGTCGCGGTCCTGCGGAGGACGTCCGGCCTGGCGCGGGCGACGGTGCTCGTCCTGCTCGCCGCCGCCGCGGTCGAGGTCGTCATCGCGCTCACCGCCGCCGCCCGGGCCGACGACCTCGCGTCCGGCCTCCAGGTCTGGGGCGACCCCGACCTGATGTCCTCCATGCTCGACGGCCATCTCTCCGGTGTCTCGCGGCTGTGGTTCGGCGGCGCCTTCGCCGCGGCGGCCCTCCTGCTCCTGGCGGCGCTGCCGGGTTCCGTCGGCCGACCGCACTCGCGGCTCCGGGTCGCGGCGACGGTGGCAGCCGCTGCCGCCCCGCTGTGCTTCCTTTCGGTGGCCGACCAGGGAGGCGGCCCGGTCACCACCGCCCGGGAGTGCGCGGGGCGGTGGGAGAGAGGGACCGAGCCGGCCGCGCCGACAGGTGAGAAAGCCTTCATCTGCGCCACGCGGGGAGCCACCGGCATGCTGAAGGTCGCGCCGGACCTCCCGGACCGGTTCCTGGTCGCCTACGGCCGCCGGCTGTGCGATGTCCACACGCGAAACGACCCGGCGGAACTCGCCCGCGTCCACTGCGCGGACGGAGTCCAGGTCAGGGATCTCAGCCATGCCCTCGCGGAAATCTGCCCGAGCGCCGCCGTCGTCGTCGCGGCCGAACAGGAGCGACAGGACCGCGAGACGCGAGAGTGGGCGGAGGCACGGCGGCGCGTCTGCGCCACCGCGCGCCGCCACCGGCCCCGGATCAGACCGGTGTCCAGGGTCGTCCAGTGGGACCCGGTGACGATGGTGGACTACGGCGCCCTGGAGGCGTACGAACCTGACATCGCCGGGGAGGACTTCGAGGCGAGCGATCCGTCCTACGCGGACGACCTGCTGACCGTCAGGCCGGGGTTCCTCGGCCTCGGTGTCGACTCGGACGCCCCGCTCTGCGTCGCGACCGAGACGTACGATCGGCGCCCGCCCGTGGAGACCACGGGATGGCAGCGCGTGGTCGAGGTCGGCTACCTCAGCGTCAGCGGCGAGATCAGGCTCGCCCACCCGTTGGGCGGCGACTCGCTGCCCAACCTCGCCGTCCGGGGCAAAGGCCACTACCGCATCCGGATCCACTACTCATGGGAAAGGTCGAAGGACGGCGTACGTGATCGGCAACGGCTGCTCATCATGTCGTATCCGGCTCGGGGAGACCGTGTCGTCGTCTACCGGAAGCCCGGCGAACGCTGACGGCCTGAGCCGGAGTGCTCCGGGACGCGTGTTGGCGTAACGGGATCGGGCCGTGGCACGCACGAGGTCGGCCGTGCCGATGCGCGGAGGCCGCGTCCTGACGCGGCAGGACCGCGCCCGTCCGCCGGCACGCTGATGCGATCGCTGCTGCGCAGGCCGCGGCCGGAGCGCGGCCGCCCGCCGCGCAGCGGCCGGGAGCGCAGGTCATGCTTGTCCAGCCCGTCATCGGAGACAGGCCGCAACCCTGCCGTGCGTGACCCGATATGCGACACCGGTGGACCGGAACAATGCCCCGGCCGTAGGGGGACTGACGGCGTCGCCGTGGTGCGGCGGCGTGAACCGAAATGGTGGGCACGGCGCTGAAGGGGCGCATTGGCGGCAGCCTGGGTCCTGCTCGTCGTACACCTGGCCCACGCGGGCGGCCGCCGACACGTGGACGCAAGCTGCGCAAACCCGGCGGCATCGTTGGTCCTAGCTGTAGGTCACCCGCTCCTGGTGGAGTCGACGGCGATGACGAGACACCAGAAACACCAAGACGCCAACCGTGGCGCGACCTCCCCGCTCGCGAATGCCGACTAAACGGAATGCCGTGCGCGACGCTCACAAATAGCACAAGTGTGACTACTCAGAGTTGAATATCGAACGTGTGAACGATATCCTCGCAGAGGATCGACGATCAGAGTGGGAGCGGGGGTGTGAAGAGATGATGCTTTCGGGTGGCGTACTGCTGTCGCACCGACCGGAGGACGCGCCTCCGTCCCCCTCATCCGCCGCGCATTCCACGTCTTCGCGACGGCGGCGCGGGTCCAGGTGGCACACGCCGTTCATCGGATCCGAGCGCTTCTCCGGCGACTCCTATGGCGCGGTTCTCCTCGACCGCGCCCGCAGTGCCGGTGACGGCGGAGGAGCCCCTGATCCCGTACTGAATGACACGACGCGCTCTGCCGGGCGAGGTAGGCGACGCGGCGAGCCGGACGAGACGCTGTCCTGGGCGCGGCGGCTGCTCGGCTTCCCTGATGCGGCTGAAGACCACAAGTCTGACGGCGGTGGCCGGCTTTCGGGTCCCTTGCGATGGCCGATCATGCCCGCTCCCGTAGCGCCCACCCGTGAGAAGACGGCCGAGCCAGGAGAAGAGGTTGGTCGCGGGGCCGAGCCGCAGCGCCTCGGGATCGACGATGGAGCTCTTTTCGGTCGGGAGGAGCTACGGCGGCCTGGGTACAACCGTGCCGACCTGTTGGCCTGGGACGGAATCTGGCAGGGCCGCGGTGACGCTCGGAACGTTGGTCGCCGCCGGGGCGCTGATGGCCACCGCGTCGGGGGTGATGGCCCGGCCGCTGAGGGGCAGCGCCGAGGCGCTCGCCGTCATGGCCAGGGCGGTGTGGGGCCGACCGCTGGTGGTGATGGGCGGTTGGGGGACTGGCCCGACCTGAACCTGGCCGGGCGCGACGTCATGGACCTGCTCGCTCGTGCCGAGCGGCTGGCTGCAGGTACAGCGAACGTGCCGGGCGAGACCGGGTCTGGGTCTGGGACCGAGACCGGGGCCAGGGCTGGGACTGAAGCCAGGGCTGGGGCCGGAGCCGGGCCTGGCGCTGGGGCCGGGGCCGGTGCCGGCGTTGGGGTTGGCGCCGGAGCT
>NZ_BBYK01000091.1 GCF_001570365.1 Microtetraspora fusca
CCTCGGGAGCGTCCAGGGCGGTTTGACCTGGCCTTTCCGAGATCGGAATCTTGCGCGGTCGTCTTTGTCGGCTGTGTGGAGGTTCCGATGCCGGTTGAGTTTCTCTCCGATGAGCAGGTTGGTGCGTACGGGGCGTTCGCAGGGGTGCCCTCCCGGGCGGACCTGGAGCGCTACTTCTTCCTCGACGACGCTGACCGTGCCCTGGTGGAGGCCAAGCGACGGCCGCACAACCGGCTGGGCTACGCCCTGCGCGCCGAAGAAGCCTGGCGGGCCCAGTTGGTCACCCGCTTTGCCACCGTGCGGCCGTTCCTTTCTACGCTGACGCAGGTGGTGGACTTCGGCGCCACTCCTCAGGGCGCGCCGGTGCTGGCCGCGCTGCGCAGCCTGCCCGGTCTGCTGGGGCGCAAGAAGGTCACCCCGGATGAGATCGACACCGACTTGCTGGCCGGATCCTGGCGGCGTCTGGTGCTGTCCTCTCCGCACGTGGAGGCCGGGTATGTGGACTGGAAGGCGTACGTGTTCTGCGTGCTTGAGGCATTCCATCGCATGCTGCGCCGCCGCGAGATTTTCGCCCGTAACTCCTCCAAGTGGGGTGATCCGCGGGCCAAGCTCCTTGCCGGAGCGGCGTGGGAGACCGCCCGCTCCACCGTGCTGGCCAGCTTGAAGCTGCCTGGCGAGGCGGTCGAGCACTTGGCGGCCCGTGCCGCGCTGCTGGACGGCACATACCGTGAAGTCGCCGCCCGGCTGCCGGCCAACACCCAGATCCGGTTCGACGACGACGGCCGGCTGCACCTGGCCGCTCTGGAACCTGAGGCCGAGCCGGCCAGCCTGGTCCGGTTGCGGGTGGCGGTGAGAGCGATGCTGCCCGCGGTCGATCTGCCCGAGGTGCTGCTGGAGGTGTTCTCCTGGACCGGCGCCGACCGCGCGTTCACCTCGATAACCGGCGGCGAGGCTCGTCTGGCCGACCTGCACGTCACCATCGCCGCGCTGCTGGTCGCGCACGGCTGCAACGTCGGCTACGCCGCGGTCATCGGAGCCGTGGACGCGCTCACCCGCGACCGGCTCTCCCATGTCGACCAGACCTATCTGCGGCTGGCCACCTACCGGGCGGCCAACGCCGCCCTCATCGACGCCCAAGCCGCCATCGGCCTGGCCCGCGCATGGGGCGGCGGCCTGGTCGCCTCGGTGGACGGGATGCGGTTCGTGGTGCCGGTGCCGGTGCCGTCGATCTATGCCCGCCCCAACCCCAAGTACTTCGGCCGCCGCGGCGGCGCCACCTGGCTCAACCTCATCAACGACCAGGCCGCCGGACTCGGCGGCAAGGTCGTGGCCGGTACCCCGCGCGACTCACTGTATGTGCTGGACGTGCTGTACGACCGCGACGGCGGCCGCCGCCCCGAGGTGATCGTCACCGACACCGCCGCCTACCCCGACATCGTCTTCGGCCTGCTCACCCTCGCCGGCTACACCTACGCCCCTCAGCTGGCCGACCTCCCGGACGCCAAGATGTGGCGCATCGACGCCACCGCCGACTACGGCCCCTTCGACACAGCGGCGCGCGGCCGGATCGACCTGGCCCGGATCGAGCGGCACTGGGAGGACATCCTGCGCATCATTGGCTCCATCCACACCGGCGCCGTGCGCGCCTACGACGTCATCCGGATGCTGTCCCGCGACGGGCGGCCTACCCCGCTGGCCGATGCGATCGCCCACTACGGCCGCATCTCCAAGACCCTGCACATCCTGCGCCTGGCCGACGAGCCCGACTACCGCCGCCAGATCAAGACCCAGGCCAACCTCCAAGAAGGCCGCCACGCCCTCGCGCGGAAGATCTTCCACGGCAAGAACGGGCAGCTGTATCAGAGCTACCACGAAGGCATGGAAGACCAGCTCGGCGCGCTCGGCCTGGTCCTCAACGCCGTGGTGCTGTTCAACACCCGCTACATGGACGCCGCCGTCACCGAGCCGCGTCGGCAAGGTTTCGACGTCCGTGACGAGGACGTGGCCCGGCTCTCGCCGTTCGTGCGCCACCACATCACCATGCTCGGCCGCTACTCCTTCTCGTTACCCGACCTGCCCGGGGGCCTGCGGCCTCTGCGCGATCCGGATGCCAGCGACGAACAGGCCCTCGTGGAGTAGGAATCAGCGGTAACGCCGCTGGCCGGGCGTAGGCGGCGGCCGGGGCACCATTTGGTGCCCCGCCGCTGGACGACCGCCGCACCTGGCCGCGACAGTTCGTTGCCTGTCGCCGTACCGGGGCCGTCCTCCCGGCCGGCGATGGCGCTTGGCTGCTGTGGCGGTCAATCCTCCGAGGGCTCGGGGTGGTCCTTGCCGTCTAGGCCGGGGCCGTAGGAAGCATGTCCCCGAGGCAGCGACGGATCAAAGGCTGGGCTATACCCCTGTGTGGGCCGTCCGCCGTTGCGCTTCTTCAATCCGGCGAGATCATGACGTAGCCCCGCGAGAATCGACCGCAAGCATCCCTTCACGACATCGTCCTTCCTGCCTTGTGATTTCAGGTTAGCAGGCGGACATGCGGATCGTATTAGCAGGTGACACGCAGATAATTGAGAGACTGGACGCTCTTGTGATAAGCGCCGTTCACCGCGTATCCATCCGTGACTACACGGTACTCTTCATTTCCGGTTCCGGAACAGTCGTATATTCCGTCGCGCTGGAGGAAATCGATGTAGGCGTTGCCGGAGTCGACGACTTTCTTGTTCTGCCATAGCCCCGCTCCCAGGTAGCGCTGGAGGGTCACCTTGACTCGCAGAGGAGACCACCCCGTCCCCGTGCACGACTGGAAGCCTTCGAACTCGATGGTGTTCGCGAACTTGCTCGGTCGCTGGCGTAGACAGTGCACACCCACGGAGCGGCCGCCACCTCCGAAGCGGCTGCTGCGGGGCCGTGCTGGGCGCCAGAGAGCGGAAGGTCGTCGCTGAATGCCGGAATGAGCTCGACCGTCGGCCCCGCCTGCGATTCCGCGTATGCGATCGCTCCGGTTCCAACCGGAAGAGCGGCGGCGAAAAGAAGGGCAGCTGAGCTCGCGAGGAGGCGCCGCATGGATTCCCTTTCACTCTGGTGAGACTGCTGAAATCGCAAATCTCACAGAGTCGCATTGCGGTCAACAAAGAATCGAGAGATTGCCGAAATCAGGAAATCGGGGCATCCTGATTTCCTGATTTGACGCCACCTTGCCAGCAGTGAACTTTACCTCAACGTGAATTGACCGCCACTGCCAGTAAGAAGAAATGTGTATCGGGGCGGCCGCCCAAAACCGTTCATCGCCTGCTGTCGGCGGGGGCGAGCAAGCTGGTGACCTCGGCGATGGCCTCCCGTGAGGGCTTGAAGTACCGGCGGAGGTTCTCCGGCTTCTTGTGCCGGGACTTGGCCATCAGCATCAGCAGGCTCGCCCCTGCCTCACCCAGGTGCGTGAGGGAGGAGTGGCGGAACTCGTGCAGATCCCAGCCCGTACCCGGGGCCGCCCAACGCGGTGTGCTCATCCAGCACCGCGCGGGCCTGCCCGTACGACAGACGGGCCAGCCCAGTATTTGGACACACGTCCCGGGGGCTGATGACCTTGCCCGGGCCCGGTCGGCGATGGGTGAGGAACACCGGGCCACCGTGTGCGGCCCTTCAGCAGCCGCGGAAGCAGGCGGGCGGTGCCGGCGTCCCAGTAGACGGTCTCCAGCACGAAGTCGTCCCGCGCCTGGCCGCCGATCCGCATCGCGGTCTTGCCGACCCCGATCGCGTAGTTGCGGACGGTATTCGGGTTGCCGAGCGAGTCGAGGAACGCGTCGGCCGCGGACCGGACCGTCAGCGCCTTCCCAGTCGGCAATTGCACGGCGGCGGGCACCGCGTCTCCCTTGCCACGGATAACAGGGCCGCTTCACGCGCGGTTAGGCGGACGTCGCCGCAGGCGGCGATCAGCAATGCCACAGATAATAGAGCGTTATCTGTGGAAGGACTTCCGACCCGCCCCACGGCGGACGCTCCGTCAGGCGCCTACCAGGGCCGATCGAGGCTTAGCGCCAGTTTTCGTTCCGATGTTCCTCAACCCCCGGTTCCTCCGTCGGGAACAGGATCGGGCTGATCAGATAACGCGCGCGGCCCGGCCCCGGCGGGTTCGCCAGCCGGGGAGCGAGGGCGCGGCGCATTTCGCCGATCATCTCCAGCAGCTCGTCCTGGCTGAGCCAGACAGCGTGCTGACGGTAACCGACGAGGTCGGCCGCGGGGTCGGCCCGATCCCGGTCCAGGTAGGCGTTGAACTCGGAGAGCAGGGCGGCCATCGCCGCGGCGAATCCACGCCGGTGATCGTCGAGCGTCAGCGACTCGGCCGTTTCGGCGTCGATCACCGCTCGGTCCTGGCGTAGGCGGTATCGGCGCTCCACCGCGCCGCGTACGCGCCGCTCGTCGGCGACCTCGAGGATCCCTCCGGCGGCGAGCAGGTCCACGTGCCGGTAGACGGTCGCCTTGGAGACGTCGGGGAGGCGGGCGCAGAGCTGGGAGGTCGTGAGCGTCTGCCCTCCTCGCATGGCGTGCACGATGCGCAGCCGTACCGGTTGCGCGAGTAGTTCCAACGGGTCCACGGGGTTACGGTCTCACCATATGCTACCTTTCTCAAAATTCGAGAAAGGTGGATGGTGATGGGAGCCGACCACGGGGCGGCCGCGAGGATGGTCGTCCAACTTGCGCGCGACGAACGCTTCGGGGACATCGAGGCCCTGTTCGCGCCGCCACTGCGGGCACAGGTGTCCGCCGACACGGTACGGATCGCCTGGGCCTCGGAGACGGGCAGGAACGGACCGATCTCCGCCCTCGGAACACCGGTGAGCGAGCCGATCCACTCGGGGCTGGTCCGGGTGAGCGTCCCCGTGACCTGCGAGCGCGGGGCGCTCACGATGGTCATGTCGTTCGACGAGGACGGCCTGATTCACGGACTGCGCCTCGCTCCCCCGGCCGCCCCGGCTTGGACGCCGCCGCCGTACGCCGACCAGGTGACGTTCGACGAGCACGAGGTCACGCTCGGCGCCGGCCCCCTCGCCGTACCGGGGACGCTGAGCCTGCCGCGCGGACGTGGCCCGCGGCCGGGCGTGGTGCTGCTCGCGGGCGGGGGGCCGTTCGACCGTGACGGCACCAGCGGACCCAACAAGCCGCTGAAGGATCTGGCCTGGGGGCTGGCCTGCCGCGGTGTGGCGGTGCTGCGGTTCGACAAGGTCACCCACGTCCACGGCGAGCGGGTGGCGGGCGCGCCCGGGTTCACCATGTCGGACGAGTACGTTCCGCACGCGATGGCCGCCGTCCGCCTGCTCCGGGCTCAGCCGGCGGTGGATCCGGGGCGGGTCTTCGTCGTGGGCCACAGCATGGGTGGCAAGGTGGCGCCGCGTGTCGCGGCCGCTGAGCCGTCCGTCGCCGGTCTGGTGATCCTCGCCGGTGACGCTGAGCCGATGCACCGGGCCGCTGTCCGCGTGGCCCGCCACCTCGCCTCGCTGGATCCCGGCGCTGGGGAGGTCGCGAAGCTGATCGCCCGGCAGGCGGCGGTGGTCGACAGCCCCGACCTGTCGCCTTCCACGCCCGCGGCGGAGTTGCCGTTCGGTCTGCCGGGCTCGTACTGGCTGGATCTGCGTGGCTACGATCCCGTGGCGGCCGCGGCGGCGCTGGACAGGCCGATGCTGATCCTGCAGGGCGGCCGCGACTACCAGGTGACCGTCGAGGACGACCTCGCACGCTGGAGGGCGGGTCTCGCCCACCGGCCCGACGTCACGATCCGCGTCTACGACGCCGACGACCACCTGTTCTTTCCTGGCGCGGGTCCGTCCACGCCCGCGGAGTACGAGGTGGCGCAGCACGTCGACGCGGCCGTGGTCGCCGACGTCGCCGGGTGGCTGGCGCCGCGGGGGCGGTCCGGCGGCGGGGGCGGCCCCGGGTGCCCGTAGGCTCGGGGCATCCCCTCCCTGTCGTGCGTGTTGAAAGGTGATGCCCTCATGCCCTCCGCGTTCCGCCTGTTCCGTGCCGTAGCGATCGCCGAAGCGTTCTCCTGGGCGGGCCTGCTCGTCGGCATGTTCTTCAAGTACGTCGTGGTCGGCAACGAGATCGGTGTGCGGATCTTCGGGTCGATCCACGGCGCGCTGTTCGTGCTCTACGTGCTCGCTGTGCTGGCCGCCGCACGTTCGGGGCGGTGGAGCCTCGGCACCGTGGTTCTCGGGCTGGTGTGCGCGGTGCCGCCGTTCGCCACGGTGTGGTTCGAGCGGCGGATGACCCGGCGTCTGGAACCGGCCGCGCCGCTGGCGGCCGCTCGGGCGGAATCGGTCTGACCACGCCGCGACCACGCCGCGACCGCACCTCGGGGCCGCCGCGCCGGGGTGCGGTCATTCGGCGGTCAGCGGCTTGGCGATGTGTTCGAGCGACTGCTGCTCGGCCCGTACGCCGAAGGCCAGCTCGACGACGCCCCCGACGGCCATGGCGGCGGCCCCGATGAAGAAGCCCACGGCGACCAGGGTCGTGTTGCCGGTGGCGATGAAGCCGCCGAACACCAGCGGCCCGGTGATGCCGCCGATCCCGGTGCCGACGGCGTAGAAGAGGGCGATCGCGAGCGCCCTGGTCTCCATGGGGAAGATCTCGCTGACGGTGAGGTACGCCGCGCTGGCCCCCGCCGAGGCGACGAAGAACGTGAGCGCGACGAGCCCGACGAAGGAGAAGGCGGTCAGCCCGCCGTTCATGAAGAGGACGGCGAGCGCCGCGGAGAGCGCGGCCGACCCGAGATACGTACCAGAGATCATCGGTACGCGGCCCACCGTGTCGAAGAGCCGTCCGAGCAGGAGCGGCCCGAGGAAGTTGCCGAGCGCGAAGACCACCATGAAGTACGGCACCGCCCCTGACGTGACGCCGAAGAAGGTGTGCAGGATGGTGCCGAGGTCGAACGTGACGGCGTTGTAGAGGAACGCCTGCCCGATGAACAGGGCCAGCCCCAGGACGGTCCGCCGGGGGTAGCGCCGGATCGCGACCTCGGCGATGTCCCGGAAGGGGATCGCGTGGCGCTGCCGTACGGTGATGGAGCCGTGGGGCGGGGAGAGCTCGCGGCCGCTCTCGGCGCGGACCTCGGTCTCGATGGCGCCGACGATGCGCTCGGCCTCCCGCTCGCGGCCGTGGATGAACAGCCAGCGGGGGCTCTCGGGCACCTGCCGGCGGACGATCATGATGCCGACGCCGAGGAGGCCGCCGATGCCGAAGGCGAGCCGCCAGCCGATGTCGGTGGGTAACAACGTGGACAGCAGCAGCAGCGCGGCGGCGCTGCCGAGCGCGGAGCCGGCCCAGAAGCTGCCGTTGATGGTGAGGTCGACCTGGCCGCGGTTGCGCGCCGGGATGAGCTCGTCGATCGCGGAGTTGATCGCGGCGTACTCCCCTCCGATGCCCATCCCGGTGAAGAAGCGGAACAGGAACAGGTACCACGGGGCGAAGGAGAAGGCGGTGGCCACGGTCGCGACGACGTACAGCGCCAGGGTGATCATGAAGAGGCGCTTGCGGCCGTGGCGGTCGGTGAGCTGGCCGAAGACGAGGGCGCCGGCGCAGGCTCCGGCGACGTAGAGGGCGGCGGCGGTGCCGATGTCGGCGGCCGTGAGCGGGATGCCGCTGCCGGGTTCGGTCATGCGGGGGGCGATGGCGCCGACGATCGTCACCTCGATGCCGTCGAGGACCCAGACGGTGCCCAGGCCGACGACGATCCGCCAGTGGAAGCGTGACCAGGGCAGCCGGTCCAGGCGGGCGGGGATGGCGGTGCGCACGACCTTGAGCTGCTCGGCTGTCATCGGCACCGCTCCCCCGCTCAGCCCGTGCACGCCTGCGACCGCGACCGTGTCCGTGTCCGTGTCCGTGTCCGTGTCCGTCGCCTGCCGTGGCCTCCCGGCGTACGGCGGGCGCCGGGAGGCGTGCCTCCAGCCTGGCGGGGCGGGCCCTGCGGGCGCATCCCTCGATCGGGTAGTCGTGCGGACGGGCGCGCGGTTGTCGGTGGGCCGGGATACGGTGTGGATCATGCTTCCGGCTCGGTTGAACCGTCTCACCGTGGAGGAGGCCGTGGATCGCTACGTGGAGCTGGTCCGGGCCAAGACGCTGACGGGAGCGCTGTCCCCCGCCACCGCCGAGGTGTACGCGCGGGACGTGGCCACGTTCGCGCGGCTGGCGGGTCCCGATCGGGTGCTGGACGATCTCACGGGTGAGGACGTGGACGCCGTGCTGCTGGCGTTCGCCCGCAAGCCGGACGAGCGGCGGCGCGGCGCGGCGGAGACCTCAGGCGAGGGGGCGGGGACGCAGAGCGCGTCCTCGCAGGGGCGGTTCCGCCGCTCGGTGTCGGCGTTGTTCAAGCACGCGGCGCTGTCGGGGTGGGTGCAGCTCAACCCGATGCCGGCGGCGACGGTCACCGCGCGGGAGCGGGGCGGGCTGCGGGCCGAGCGGCGGGCGCTCACCCGGGAACAGGCCGAGGGGCTGATCGGGGCGGCGCGTTCCCCGGTGGAGGAGCCGGCCCGCCGCAGGGACCAGCGCACCGAAGCGCGCGACGCGCTGATCGTGCTGCTGCTGACGACGGTGGGGCCGCGGGTGTCGGAGCTGGTACGCGCCAACGTGGAGGATTTCTACACCAACGACGGCGTGCGGTACTGGCGGATCTTCGGCAAGGGCGGCCGGACGCGGGATGTTCCGCTGCCGGCCGATGTGGCGGAGACGTTCGACGCCTACATCGAGGGGCGGGCGGCGAGCGAGGAGAAGGCGCTGCTGCTGTCGTGGCGGGGCCGGCGGCTGGCGCGGGGCGACGTCCAGGCGGTGATCGACCGGGTGCAGCAGCGGGTGGAGCCGGGACGGCGGCGCGGCGTGACGCCGCACGGGCTGCGGCACACGACGGCGACGCATCTGCTGGCCGACGGTACGGACATGGACGCGGTGCGGCGGGTGCTGGGGCACAGCGACCTGTCGACGCTGGGGCGCTATCGCGACGAGCTTCCCGGTGAGCTGGAGGTGGCGATGCGGGCGCATCCGCTGCTGCGCGGCCGCCGTGGCGGCGGGAACGGCCAGAACCCTGCCGAGGGGGGCGTGGACGGCTCCCCGGGCTGACGGGCGGGGTGCGGTTGGACGGCGTCCGCTCGCGCTCGCCAGGATGGGCGGTATGAGCACATTTTCGGCACTCGTGTCGTTCGCCGTCGTCGCCGGTCTGATGACGATCGTCCCCGGCCTGGACACCGCTCTGGTCCTGAGAGCGGCCATCGCGGGAGGGAAGCGGCACGCGTTCGCGACCGCCCTGGGGATCAACACGGGCGTGCTGGTGTGGGGCGCGGGCGCGGCGGTGGGGGTGTCGGCCCTGCTGACGGCGTCGCAGACCGCGTACACGGCTCTGCGGCTGGCCGGGGCCGCCTATCTCGTCTGGTTCGGCGCGCGCATGGTGTGGCGGACGATGCGCCGCCCCGCCGGGACCCCGGCGGCGGGCTCGGGCGTCACCCCGGAGGCCGCCGCCGGCCCGAGCGCGCTCCCGAGCGCGGGCCGGGCGTGGGCGCGCGGGCTGCTGACGAACCTGCTCAACCCCAAGATCGGCGTGTTCTACGTGGCGATGCTGCCGCAGTTCATCCCCGCCGACGCGCCGCACCTGCCGATGGGGCTGCTCCTGGCGCTGGTGCACAACGTCGAGGGGATGGCCTGGTTCACACTGCTGATCTTCGGGACACATCTGGCGCGCGGCCTGCTGGCCGGGGCCCGGCTCCACCGCGTCATCGACCGGGTCACCGGCACGGTGCTGGTCGGGTTCGGGGTGCGCCTGGCCCTGTCCCGGGACTGATCGCCGCTCACCCCGCCGGGTCCGCCAGCGGGATCATCAGATGGGTGACCAGCCGCTCCGGCGGGGTGACCGCCGGGTCGTCGATGTAGACCTCGCGCAGCGGCCCGGCGGGAGGGTGGCCGCGCTCGGCGCACCAGGCCAGCAGGGCGTGCGCGGTGAGCGAGATCTGGTCGTACGGTCCCACGTGGACGGCGCGGGCGAAGGTCCCGCCGGGCAGAATGTCGGGCCGCGTCCCGGGCGGCGGGTCGTCGCGGTGCCGTTCCGGCAGCACCGCCGCGACCGTGATCGGGACGGCGTCGTCGACGTCGACCGGGAACAGGCCGATGAGCCGCACCGGCTCACCGCCGGAGCCCGGGTCGCCGAGGGGGAAGGACCGCAGGGCCGCGACCAGCCGGGCGACGCAGGCCGAGGTGACGGCGCCGATGTGCTCGGGCGAGGCGGCGACGTCGCGCAGCAGCGCGACCCGGTGCGGCGGCTCACGCACCACGCTCACTTCGGCGGAGGGCAGGCCGCCCTCCAGGATGCGTTCCAGGGTCCGCAGGGTGCGGCGGCGGCGGGCCAGCTCGGTTTCCAGGTCGTCCCGTACGCGGGAGAGCGCGGCGGCGGCCCGCCGGTCCTCCACGCCCGGCTCCTCCAGACCGCCGGCGTCGCCCGGCGGGGACGCCATGGATCCGATCACGGTCGCGACCACGGCCAGGGGGACGTCGAGTGAGCGCAGCAGCCCGATGGCCAGTGCCGCCCGTGCCTGCCCGGCCCGGTAGTAGCGGTAGCCGCTGTCGGGGTCGACCCACGCGGGTTCGAGCAGCCCGAGATCGGCGTAGTTGCGGAGCTGCTTGACGCTCAGCCGGGCGAGCCGGGCGAACTGCCCGATGGACAGCAGGTCGTCGTTCACCCGACCCAGCATGGCCCCTCCCCCGGCGGGAGAGTCCACCGGGCGGGTCCATCACGTTCGGGCCGTCCCGACCCGCCTATCGAACGCGGCGGAGCCGCGATGGGGTCGTCGTCCAGCACGTGCCCCAGAGCAGGAAGAAGCGAGTCGCCGCACGCTGGTGGTGTGGGCCAGGCCCGCCGACGCCCCGGGCGTGCGCACACCGTGGGGTCAGACGTCGAGGCCGGGGTCGGCCTGCAGGATCCTGTGGTGGAGGTCGGCGACCGCCCGGCCCGGCTGCAACCCCTGCTCGCGGACCAGCGTCTCGCGCAGGGCGCCGTACACGGCCAGCGCCTCGCTCTGGCGGCCGCACCGATAGAGGGAGAGCATGAGCAGCGCGTGCGCCGACTCGCGCAGCGGGTGGGTGATGGTCAGCTCGCGTAGGAGGGGAACCGCCTCGGCCGCCCGCCCGAGCGCGATGTCGGGCTCCGCGGCGGCCTCCGGGGCGAGCAACCGCGTCTCCTCCAGCCGTTCCGCGTACGCGAAGATCACGGGGCCGGCGGGCACGTCGGCGAGCGCCGGTCCGCGCCACAGGCGCAGCGCCAAGGCGAGCCTGCCACGCGCCCGGGCGTGGTCGCGGTCCCGCGGCGCCTCCCGCCCATCGGCGACCAGTCCCTCGAAGCGGGCGGCGTCGGTCTCCCCGGTCCCGGCCCGCAGCTCGTAGCCGCCGCCGTGGGTCAGCAGGTGGTCGCCGACGAGGCGGCGGATCCGCCAGACGTATCCCTGCAGCGTCTTGCGGGCGAATGCCGGCGCGGCGCCCTGCCACAGCTCCTCGATGATCCGTTCCGCGGTGACGGCGCGACCCATGTTGACGGCGAGGACGGCCAGCACGGCGCGGTGCTTGGGCGCGGGCACCGGGGTCACGCTGCCGTCGAGGGTCAGCCGGAGCGGGCCGAGCAGCCCGAGCCGGAGGTCGGGAGACGTAGCGGGCAAACGACACCTCCTGCGCGCGTCCGGCGCCGCGGCCGGACCCGTTTCGTGATCGTTTGACGTTCCATGTTTCCAGGCGCGGCTTGCGCGGAGCTTGCGCCGATCGGGCGAGGCGACGGGACCGCTGGACGTCCAGGGCGAACGTGAGTGGATCGACACCCTTGAGCAATTGTCGTCCAGTTTGACCTATGTCATCGTGGACGTATGTATGTGGACATTCTGATCCTCAGCCATCTGCTGAAAGGGCCGATCCACGGCTACGAGCTCAAGCGCGGGGTCGCGGAGACCACCGGCTACACGCTCCACAACAACTCCCTGTATCCGGCGCTGCGCCGCTTCGAGGAGTCGGGGGCCGTCGTCAAGACCGCCGAACCACAGGAGGGCAGGCCGCCGCGGCACATCTACACGATCACAGAGCTGGGGCGCGAACTGCTGTACGACATGCTCGGCGAGCTGCCGCCCGAGCTGGCCGGCAACGAGGAGGAGTTCCTCACCCGCGTCGGCCTGTTCAGCCTGATCGGCCCGGACGAGCGGCGCGCCGTCCTCGCCGCCCGCGGCCGCGCGCTGGCCGAGCGGGAGCGCCATCTGCTCCACCAGGCCGGACGGGCGAGCGGCAGCGACCGCCACCACGACTGGGGCGGACTCGTCGTCGCCGAGCTCCTCGACCGTGTGCGCCGCGAGCGGACCTGGATCGAGCGGCTCACCGAGCGGGCGTGACCCCCGTGGGCACCGGCACGCTCCGCGCCACGACCACGTTCGGCCTGATGGCCGGACCGCTGCTGACGATGGTCGACTCCTCCGTCGTCAACGTCGCCGCCAGCGCCCTGGCCCGCGAACTGCACACCGGGCTCGACACCGTCCAGTGGGCCGTCAGTGGCTACCTGCTCGCGCTGTCGGCCGGGCTCGCCGCCACCTCCTACCTGGCCCGCAGGTACGGCACGCTCCCGGTCTACGCCGCCGCGATGATCGGCTTCACCGCCGCGTCGGCCGCCTGCGCCGTCGCGCCCGGCGCGTACACACTGATCACCGCCCGCGCGGCGCAGGGACTCGCCGCGGCGCCCCTGGTGCCGCTGGCGATGAGCATGCTGCTCGGCGAGCGCGGCGGCGCCGCCGGACGGCGGATCCCCGCCGCCACCGGAATGCTCCTCTTCCTCGCGCCCGCACTCGGGCCCTCACTCGGCGGGCTGCTCCTGGCCGGCGGAGGATGGCGCTGGATCTTCCTCATCAACGTGCCCGCCGGACTGTACGGCCTGCTCGCCCTCCGCGCGGCGCCCCGCACGCTGACCCCACCGCCGCAGCCGGACGCGCGGATCGACTGGGCCGGCCTCGCCCTGCTGTCGGCCGGGCTTCCGCTCACCGTCTTCGGCCTCAGCCGCAGCGCCACGCACGGCTGGACCGCCCCGGCCGCCCTCATCCCGCTGGCCGGCGGCGCGCTGCTGCTCGCCGCCTACGCCCGCTGGTCGGCCGGTCGCCCGCACGCCGCGCTGGACCTGCGCGTCCTGCGTGACCGGCGCTCGGCCCTCGCGCTGCTCCTGAGCGTGAGCGCGTCCGTCGTCGCCTTCACCGCCCTCTTCCTGCTCCCGGTGTTCACCCAGCAGGTGCAGGGACACACCGCACTCGCCACCGGCCTCGCCCTCCTGCCGCAGGGCGTCGTCATGGGCCTGGCCACCGCGCTCGGCGAGCGCATCAGCGCCCGCGTCGGCGCACGGAGGCTGGTCATGGCGGGCTTCACCGTACTGGCCGTGGCCGGGACCGGGCTGATCGCCCTGGACGCGCGGACCCCGCTGTGGGTGACGTCCGCGCTGCTGACGGCCAGGGCCGCCGGGATCGGCATCGTGGTCACGCCGCTGCTCGGCGTCCTGCTCCAGCCGCTCGGCGCGGACCGGATCGCCGACGGCACGACTGTCTTCACCATCGCCCAGCGGCTCGGCGGCGCGCTCGGCGTGGGCGTTCTGTCCTCGCTGCTGGCCGCGCGTACGGCGACGGCCGGGCCGGTCGGCGCGTTCCACCAGGTGGGCGTGGTGCTGGCCGTACTGGCCGCCGTCTCCGCCCTGCCGGCGGCCCGGCTGCCCGGGGTCGGGGCCGCGGCCGAGGGATCGGTGACCTGACCGCCTCACCCGTTCATGATCGTTTGGCGTCGTATACTTCCTAGCCGGGCTGCCGTGCGGGGGAAGGGGCGGCGTGCACGTCGGGATCCTCGGGACTCTGAAGATCACACGAGGGGGCGCCCCCGTGCCGCTGACGGCGCCCAAACAGCGCGCCCTGCTGGCGCTGCTCGTCCTGTGCGCCGACCAGGCCGCCCCCGCGGAACGGCTGGTCGGCGAGCTGTGGGGAGCCACCCCACCCCCCGCCGGACCCGCGCCGGCGCCGAGGCGGGCACCTGGACCGACCCCGCCTTCCGCGGGCGCGGCTACGCGGCCGCCACGACCGCCGCCTGGGCCGGCCTGCTGTCCGCGGACTGCCCGCACCTGTTCTACAGCACGAGCGCCGACAACCTCTCCTCCCAGCGCGTCGCCGGACGCCTCGGCCTGCGCGCCATCGGCCGGCTCTGGAAGCTCACCAAGGAAAGCTGACCCGCGGTCTCCCAGTCGGCCGCGGCGACGCGTTCACCCGATCGAAACGCGACCGAAACCCCGATCCGCCAGGATGTCCTCATGATCAGGGCGGTCCTCTTCGACCTCGACGAGACGCTTTTCGACCACCGCGGCGCGGTCACCCACGCCGCCGTGGCCTGGACGCGCGCGCTCTCCCCCGGCCACCGGCCGCTCACCGACCTCCCCGCCCTCTGGCTGGAGCTGGAGCGGCGGCACCTGCCCGCCTGGCACGCCGGGGAGTGCTCCTTCGCCGAGCAGCGCCGCCGACGGCTCCGCGACTTCTGCCGGCTCATGCGGCTGCCCCTCCCCACCGACCTCGACGCCGCCTACGCCGACTTCCTCCGGCACTACGAAGCCGCCTGGACGGCCTTCCCCGACGCCGCCGACACCGTGGACACGCTCACCGGCCGCGGCCTGACCCTCGGCATCCTCACCAACGGCGTCCCGGTGCAGCAGGAGGCCAAACTCCGCCGGATCGGCCTGATGGACCGCCTCGACCCCGTCCTGACCCCCGACGCGCTCGGCGCCTTCAAACCCGCCCCCGAGTGCTACCTGGCCGCGGCGGCCAAGCTGGGACTGCGCCCGCAGGAGATCCTTCTCGTCGGGGACGACCGCGAACTCGACGCGATCGGCCCGAGCAGGGTCGGCATGCGCGGCGTCTGGCTCGACCGCCACGACACCGGCCACACCGACCCGCACCGGCCGCCGCGCATCACCTCGCTGCGCGAGCTCCCCGCGCTGCTCGCCTGACCGGTCCCGTCACCCCGCACCGAGCCGGTTGGCCGCCACGCAACGCCGCGCGTACCCCAGCCGCTCGTACAACCGGATGGCCGAGTCGTTCCAGTCGTCCACCATCAGCGCCGCCCGGCCGTGCTCGGCCACCAACGCACGCGTCACGAACCGGCACACCCGCTCAGCGAGGCCACGGCCCCGCGCCGGAGCCGCCGTCGCCACGCCCGCCATCAGCCCCACCGTCGGCGCCGACCAGGCGTCCGCCGCGACCACGACCAGCTCACCCGACACGTCCCGCACCCCCGCCCAGCGCGACACCCGCTCGACGCCGGGCACCGCGTACGACGACGGGTTCGCGTCCGCCAGCAGGGTGGCGATCTCCGGATCGGCCCGCGGCCTCAACCACCCGGCCTCGCCGTCACCCGCGGCCTCGCCCCGCGGCGGGGGCGCCGACCGGGTGACCATCCACGAGAAGCCCACCGCCTCGGTCAGCCCCTCGACCCCGGCCGAGATCGCCCGCACCAGCTCGGCGTCCCCGAACGGCCGGTACGTCGGCCCCGCCTCCGCCAGCGCGTACCGAGCCAGCGGCAGCGCGCACTTCGCGCTCCCCCGGATCGCCAGCCGATCCCGCCGCGACGCGCCCGGACTGGCCACCGCCACCGCGTCACCCAGCGCCCAGGCCCGCACCCCCGGCCGCATCCCCTGCGCCGCCCACACGATCAGGTCGTCGTCCGCGCACGCCTCGGCCACCTCCGCGGCCGAGGCCAGCGGGCGCGGGGACGCCACCGTCACAGGATCGCGCCCGGCCGGTACCCGGCGGCCTCCGGATAGCGCTCGGTGATCTCCGCCACCTGCTCGGCCACCGCCGCCACCTGCGACGAGGCGGCGCCCGTGAACGAGATCCGGTCCGCCAGCAGCCCGTCCAGCCGCTCCCGGTCCAGCGGGAACCGCTCGTCGGCCGCCAGCCGGTCCAGCAGCGCGTTCGCCGACCCCTGCGACCGCATCGCCAGCGCCGACGCCACCGCGTGCTCCTTGATCAGCTCGTGCCCGGTCTCCCGGCCCACCCCCGCGCGGACCGCCGCCATCAGCATCTTCGTCGTCCCCAGGAACGGCAGATACCGGTCCAGCTCCGCCTCGATCACCGCCGGGAACGCCCCGAACTCGTCGAGCACGGTCAGCATCGTCTCCACCAGGCCGTCGAACGCGAAGAACGCGTCCGGCAGCGCCACCCGGCGCACCACCGAGCAGGACACGTCCCCCTCGTTCCACTGGTCGCCGGCCAGCTCACCCGCCATCGACGCGTACCCGCGCAGGATCACCGTCAGCCCGTTGACCCGCTCGCACGAACGCGTGTTCATCTTGTGCGGCATCGCCGAAGAGCCGACCTGGCCCTCCTTGAACCCCTCCGTCACCAGCTCGTGCCCGGCCATCAGCCGGATCGTCTTGGCCAGCGACGACGGCGCGGCGGCGAGCTGCACCAGCGCCGACAGCACGTCGTAGTCCAGCGACCGCGGATACACCTGCCCCACGCTGGTGAACCGCCGCGCGAACCCCAGATGCGCCGCGACCCGGTCCTCCAGCTCCGCCAGCCGCTCCTGCGACCCGAGCAGGTCCAGCATGTCCTGCGCGGTCCCGACCGGCCCCTTCACCCCGCGCAGCGGGTACCGCCCGATCAGGTCCTCCAGCCGCCCGAACGCCACCAGCAGCTCGTCGGCCGCCGTCGCGAACCGCTTGCCCAGCGTCGTTGCCTGCGCGGCGACGTTGTGCGACCGCCCCGCCATCACCAGCTCCGAATGCTGGGCCGCGAGCCGGGCCAGCCGCGCCAGCAGCGCCACCGTCCGCGCCCGCACCAGCAGCAGGCTCTCCCGAACCTGCAACTGCTCGACGTTCTCGGTCAGGTCACGCGAGGTCATCCCCTTGTGCACCTGCTCGTGCCCCGCCAGCGCGTTGAACTCCTCGATGCGGGCCTTCACGTCGTGCCGGGTGACCCGCTCGCGCGCGGCGATCGAGGCCAGGTCGACCTGGTCGACCACCTTCTCGTAATCGGCGACCGCCCCCACCGGCACCTCGACACCGAGGTCGGCCTGCGCCTTCAGCACCGCCAGCCACAACCGGCGTTCCAGCACCACCTTGTGCTCGGGAGACCACAGACGGGCCAGCTCCGCGGAGGCATAGCGGGAGGCCAGGACATTGGGGATACGCGGCTTGTCACTCACGTTGGCCCAGTTTATTGATTCCCCCGACACGGCTCGCGCCGGTCCCCCCGTGGACACCACGGGAGAACCGGCGCGAGAACCCCAGCGCCGCGCGGACGCTGCCTCCGGTGCTACTTGGACGACGCCAGCGCGTCCTCGTCGTACACCTTCACCTCCGCCGCCGGCCGGTCCTTCGGCGTACGGCGCAGCCGCTCCTTGGTCCGCTCCACCATCGTGTAGAGCGTCGGCACCAGCACCAGCGTCAGCAGCGTCGAGGAGATCAACCCGCCGATCACCACGATCGCCAGCGGCTGCGAGATGAACCCGCCCGACCCGGTCACGCCCAGCGCCATCGGCGTCAGCGCGCAGATCGTCGCGATCGCGGTCATCAGGATCGGCCGGAGTCGCCGACGGCCGCCCTCGAGCACCGCCTCCACGATCCCCAGCCCCTGCTCGCGGTACTGGTTGATCAGGTCGATCAGCACGATCGCGTTCGTCACCACGAT
This sequence comes from Microtetraspora fusca, assembly GCF_001570365.1. GTDB lineage: Bacteria > Actinomycetota > Actinomycetes > Streptosporangiales > Streptosporangiaceae > Microtetraspora > Microtetraspora fusca. The sequence goes on from NZ_BBYK01000091.1 coordinate 17,697, forward strand.
GCCGATCAGCATCAGCATGCCGATCAACGCCGGGACACCCAGCGCCGTGTCCGTCAGCAGCAGCAGCCCGATCGCGCCGGTCGCCGCGAACGGGATCGACACCAGCAGGATCAGCGGCTGCACGAAGCTCCGGAACGTCGCCACCATGATCATGAACACGATGGCCACCGCCAGCATCATCGCCAGCCCGAGATCCCCGAACGCCTTCTCCTGCTCCGCGCTCGCGCCGCCGATCTTGTACGTCACGCCTGTCGGCAGCTTCACGCCCTTCAGCGTGTCCTTCACCTTCGCCGTGATCGCGCCCAGGTCGGCCGCGTCCGCCTTACCCGACACCGTCGCCGTACGATCGCCGTCCTGACGGGTGATCTGCGTCGGGCCGTCCGCCCGGACCACGTCCGCCACCGAGCTCAGCTTCACCAGCCCCGCCGCCGTCGGCAGCGTGATCCTCTCGATCGCCTCCAGGCTCGCCGGAGCGTCACCCGTCCGCAGCACGATGTCGCTGGAGCGCCCATCCAGGCTGATCGACCCCACCGGCGCGCCGCGGAACGCCTGCGCCACGAACTGGCCCACGGTCGCCTCGCTCAGCCCCTTGGCGGCCGCCTTCTCCCGGTCCACGTGGACCTCGATCCGGGGCGCGCTGTCCTCCAGGTTGGAGGTGATGTCCCGCACGCCCTTGACCCCGGACATCGCCCCCCGCACCGCGGTCGCCGCCGTCTTCAGCTCGCCGGTGTCCGCGCCCTGCAGGATCACCTGCACCTGGTCGGAGGCGAACCCGCCGCCCGAGCCGCCGACCGTGATCTCCCCCACGCCGGACATGCCCTTCAGCCGGTCACGCAGCGAGTCCTGGAACGCCGACGCGTCCACGCCCTCGCCCACCGTCACCGAATACGACGCCCGGTCGGCGCTGCCGCCGAGCCCGCCCATGAACTGGCTGCCGCCGCCCACCGTCACCTGGTACGACTCGATCTGCGAGAACTCGGCGAAGACCGCCTCGACCTTCTTGGCCGCCGCGTCCGTGACCGCCAGCGCCGTCCCCACGGGCATCCGCTGCGTCACCTGGATCGAGTCGTTGCCCGAGGAGTCGAGGAAGTTCGTCTTCAGCTTCGGCACCAGCGCCATCGTCCCGGCGAACACCACCAGACCGACCACCAGCGTCACCAGCCGCCGCCGCGTCGCGAACCGCAGCACCGGCAGATACATCCGCTGCAGCGGGCTGCGCAGCTCCCGCAGCTCCGCCTCCTCCCGCACGGCCTCCGCCTCGGCCGGCGACAGCGCCGGAGCCTTCAGGAACCAGTACGCCAGCACCGGGATCACCGTCAGCGACACCACCAGCGACGCGAGCAGCGCGACCGTCACGGTCACCGCGAACGGGCTGAAGAGCTGCCCGACCATGCCGCCGACGAACGCGATCGGCAGGAACACCGCGACCGTCGTCAGCGTGGACGCCGTCACCGCCCCCGCCACCTCGCGCACCGCCGTGAGGATCGCCTGCCGCTTGCTCTCGCCGTATCCGAGGTGCCGCTTGATGTTCTCCAGCACCACGATCGAGTCGTCCACCACGCGGCCGACCGCGATCGTCAACGCGCCCAGCGTCAGCATGTTCAGCGAGTAGTCGCCCACCCACAGCGCGATCAGCGCCATCACCACCGACAGCGGGATCGACACCGCCGTCACGATCGTGGACCGCACCGACAGCAGGAACACCAGGATGACCAGCACCGCGAACGCCAGGCCGAGCAGGCCCTCGGTGGTCAGATCCTCGATCGACCGCTCCACGTACGGCGCCTGGTCGAACACCACCGTCAGCTCCGAGGCGTCCCCGACGGCGCGGGTCAGCTCCGGCAGCGCGGCGCGCACGTCGTGCGAGATCCGCACCGCGTTGCCGTCCGGCTTCATCGTGATCGACACGCCGAGGCTCGGCTTGCCGTTCGTACGGGTGAGCGTGGTCGCGTCGGAGTCCTTGACCTCGATGGCGGCGACGTCGCCCAGCTTGACCGGCTTCGGCGCGGCCGCCACCCGCTGGGGAAGCTGACCGCCCGCCGCCGCGCCGGCCGCTCCCGCCGCCGATCCGGTACGGCCGGCCGCCCCGGCGGCGCCCCCGGCGGATCCGGCGCCCTGCGGCGCGGCGGGGGCCAGGTACAGGTTCTTCAGGTCCTCGACCGTCTCGATCCGGTCCCCGACCTGCACGGTCAGCGTCCGGTCCTTCTCCGTGACCGCGCCCGCCGGAATCGCCACGCCGTTCGCGCGCAGCACCTCCGGGATCGACGCCGCCGAAAGGCCGCGCATCGCGAGCTTCATCTGGTCCGGGGTGATGACGACCTGCTTCTCCCGCGCGCCGGAGACGGCCGCGTCGCGTACGCCGTCGATGCCGCGCAGCTTGGGCACCATCACGCGTTCGAGCCGGTCGAACATCGTGTGCTGGTCGCCCGCGTCACCGACCGCGATGACCATCACCGGGATGTCGTCGGTGTTCCCCGCGATCACCTGCGGGTCGACGCCCGTGGGCAGCCGGGAGCCGATCCGCGCCACGGCCTGCTGCATCTTGGACACGGCGGCGTCGATGTCGGTGCCATACTCGAACGCGACCTGAACCTGCGCCAGTCCTTCCTTGGACGTCGAGGTGATGTCGGTCGCGCCCGCGATGCCCTGGAAGCTGTTCTCGATCGGCTTGGTGACCTGTTCCTCGACGATCTCAGGGGACGCGCCGGGATACGCGGCCACGACGAACGCGCCCGGGAAGCTCAGGGACGGGAACAGTTGCTGCTTGAGAGAGGGGATCGCGAAGGCGCCGAGCGCGCTGAGCACGACCGCGATCATCACCACAAGTGTGCGGTTGGCCAGGCTCAGGCGAGCCAGGAACGTCATCTGGCGGAGCTCCTTCACGGATGATCTTGGGGAATCTGTTCGCCCCACCCTAACACTTCGCGTAATGCGAATAATTCGCCTTCGTGTTAATGACTGGTAACCTGACTGGCCGAGGGCGAGAGGTGAACGTGAGCGACAACCAGGCGACAGGACAGGCCGGCGGCGAGCGGGACGAGCGCCGCGCGCTCATCGACCGGCTCGCCCGGCTCCAGCGGACGATCGGCCGCTTCCTCGCCCACGACCGCTCCACCCCGCTGCTCGCCTCCAGCCTCACCATGCAGCAGCTCAAGGTCGTCATGATGCTCTTCTTCCGCGGCGCCTCCTCCGGGCAGCACCTCGCCAGAGGGCTCGGAACCGGCCTCGGCACGGTCACCGGCATCGTCGACCGCCTCGTCGCCCAGGGCCTCGTCAGCCGCCGTGAGGACCCCACCGACCGCCGGGTCCGCCTCGTCGAGCTCACCACCCGCGGCCGCCTCCTCGCCGAGGAGCTCATCGACGCCGGCACGGCCAACTACATGCGCCTGCTCGGCCGGCTCGACACCGAGACCCTGAACACGCTCGAACAAGTGATGATCAAACTCCAGGCGGCCGCCGACTCCATGCTGACCGAGAGCGGACGCTCCGCCGCCCACTGACCCCCCTGACCCCGCTGACAGAGATCCATCGACCCCGTTCCGCCAGGGCGACAAAGGTAGGATGATCCGCTATGTCGTCCTATGTCGCAGAACTCTTCTCCCTCCGCGGCCGCACCGCCCTCGTCACCGGCGGAAGCTCCGGCATCGGACAGGCCATGGCCGAGGCCATCGGCCGCGCCGGCGCCTCCATCGTCATCGTCGCCCGCCGCCCCGCCGAGCTCGCCGCCACCGTACGAACCCTCGAAGGACACGGCGTACGCGCCGCCGCCATCAGCGCCGACCTCGGCGACCGGGCCGCCGTCGCCCGCGTCTGCGCCGAGGCCCCCGAGTTCTTCGGCGACATCGACATCCTCGTCAACGACGCCGCCAACAACATCCGCCTCCCCATGGGCGACCTCACCGTCGACGACTACGACCAGACGATCGCCGTCAACCTCACCGCCCCGTACCTGCTCGGCCAGCACTTCGCACCCCGCATGGCGGCCAGGGGATGGGGCCGCATCATCAACGTCGGCTCCCAGCAGTCGATCAGCGCGTTCGGCGACAGCGGAGCCTACGGCGCCTCCAAAGCGGCCATCTGCGGCCTGACCCGCTCACAGGCCGAGGCCTGGTCCGCCCACGGCGTCACCAGCAACACGATCATCCCCGGATTCGTGCTCACCCCGCTGACCGCGCCCGCCCAGGCCGTACCCGGACGCGTCGAGGCACTCGCCGCCCGCTCCATGGCCGGCCGCAACGGCGTCCCCGCCGACTTCGCCGGCATCGCCGTCTTCCTCGCCAGTGAAGCCTCCGCGTACGTCACCGGCCAGGCCATCTGCGTCGACGGCGGATTCAGCGTCCACTGACCCGCCCGCGCCGGGGCGCGCCGCTCCGGCGCGGCGGCGCCCCCTCCCGCCAGTGCGCCGGACGTGCCAGCGCCGCCGGCAGCCGCGTAGCGCCGTTCCCCCTGGCCGCGTTGACCTGGGCCTGAGTGAGGAAGATGCTCCCGGTGAGATCGGCGCCGCTCAGATCGGCGTCCCGCAGGTCCGCGCCGATCAGATCCGCCGTCCGCAGGTCCGCGCCCGCCAGGTCGGCCGCGATCAGGTACGCGCCGCGCAGGTTGGCCCCCCGCAGATCGGCGCCCCTCAGCCTGGCCCCGATCAGGTCGGCGCCCCGGTGGTTCCTCCTCCGCCCCGGAACCCCCGCCCGTACCAGCTCGCTGGCGCGCAGCAGCAGCGCGTTGACCTCCTCGCGTACCGCCGCCACGTCCGTCTCCACGAGCGTCTCTGCGCTCTCACGGGTGAGCCGGTCGACCCTGTCCAGGGCGGCACGGAGATCGTCGTGAACGGGACGGGCGGGGGCGAGTGACAACGCCTCATTGACGTACCAGAGCAGCTCGTGGAGCTGACGCATGACGGCGAACACGTCGAACATGCGCCGCGCCGTGTCCGGATGCCGCCGCCAGTCCCGCCCTTCGAAGGTGACCTGGGAGACCTTCTGCCCGGCGCCCAGGCAGTCGAAGACAGTGCAGCCCGCGAAGCCGCGCTCGCGCAGATGCGCGTGGATGCCGCAGCGGAAGTCGTCCCGCAGGTTCGCGCACGGCTTCCCCGCGTCCTTGTCCACCGCGAAGTCGGCCGAGGCGGCGAAGGGCAGCGCGACACAGCACAGCCCGAAGCAGCTCGCGCAGTCGGCGCGCAGGCCGAGACGGTCGATCTCAGAGGACGGAGCGTGATGCTGCTGGGACAACGTACGGGGTCTCCTGCCAGGAAAGAGCGGAAACGCGGACGGGCCGGACCGCTCGCGATGTCCCCCTATTCTCCCCGATCCGCCTTACCTGTTGTCGAGGGTTTGGGTTCTGTTGCTCGGTCATGATGATCTTTCATCCACCCCGCGCCTTTACGTTGTAGATTTCGAGAGTGCCCATCCCGGAACGGGATCTCGCGGCACGAGAGTTAGCCTGAGGAGGAACACGGGAGGGATCACCATGACCGAGTACGGCAGCGTGTCCACGACCGACGACACCTGCACCCTGCGTTTCGAGCGCCGCCTCCCCCACCCCGTCGAGCGCGTCTGGCGCGCGATCAGCGAGCCCAAGCACCTGGTCGAATGGCTCGCCGAGGCCGAGATCGAGCACCACCTCGGAGGCCGAGTCACGCTGCAATGGCTCGGCACGGACGAGCACGGCAGGCAGAGCGCCCCCGTCATCCACGGCCTGATCAGCGCCTACAAGCCGCCACACATCCTCCAGATCGACACCGACGCCCACGGCGACCTCCGCTGGGAACTCGAGGGCGACGGCAGCGGCTGCCTGCTCCTCTTCAGCGCCACCGGCAAGTACGGCGACGAGGTGAGCAAGGTCCTGGCGTTCTGGCACGCCCACCTCGACTTCCTGGCCGACTCACTCGAAGGGCGGCGCATCGACTGGCCCCGCTGGCCACGCACCCGTTGGGAAGCCCTGCTCGGCTACTACAGATCACGCTGACCGTCCGGCGTCCACTCCCCCTCGCCCCGGCGCGGGAGAGAATCCACCGCCACCCCTCCCCCGGGGTTCCCCGCTCGTCGCCACACGCCGTCTTCTCGCCGTCGTGACCCGTCACAGCAGGGTTCCTCCTGAGGTGTCCAGCCAGTGCCCGGTCACCCAGCGGCTGTCATCGGAGGCCAGGAAGGCCACCGCGTCGGCGACGTCCTCGGGTGTGCCCACGCGCCCCATGGGCGACAGCGACGACAACCAGGCCAGCGCGTCCCCGACAAGCCTGCCCTCGTGCATATCGGTGTCGATGACACCGGGCGCCACGGTGTTGACAGTGATCGCGCGGGGCGCGAGTTGCTTGGCGAGCGTCGAGGTGAGCACGTCGAGCGCGCCCTTGGACATGGCGTAGCTGATCGACGGGGGCATCGCCGAGCCGCGGGTCAGCATCGTGGAGATGTTGACGATCCGGCCGCCGTCGCGCAGCCGCGGCAGCGCGAGCTTGGTGATGAAGAACGGGGCGGTGGCGTTGACCGCGAAGATCCGCTCGAACTGCTCCCTTGTCACGTGCTCGATGCCAGGCTCCTCGTTGAGGATGCCCGCGTTGTTGACCAGGATGTCCAGCCCGTCGGCGTGCGCGTCGAAGGCCGCCCACAGGCGTTCGGCGTCCCCGGGCGTACCCAGTTGGGCCCGCAGAGCGAAGGCGTGCCCGCCTGCCGTCTCGATCGCGGCCACGGTTTCCTTGGCGGCCTGCTCGTTTCTGCCGTAGTGGACGGCGACGCGGGCGCCGTCGCGGGCCAGGCGCCGGGCGATGGCCCGGCCGATTCCCCTGCTCGCGCCGGTGACGAGGGCGGTCTTGCCGTGGAAAGTGTTCATTGCGCCTCCTACTGCGTCAGATGGAGATGAGGTGAACGGGGGTCACCCGCCGCTGGTGTGCGACGATGTCGAACCAGTCGCCGAATGATCCGCCGGACAGGTGTTCTGTTGGGTCTTGGGTGGGACCGATCAGCCGAGTTCTGGCCGGCTCCTCCAACCAGGCGCGTACCGGTTCGGGTCCAGGCGTACGCAGGTCGAGCAGGAACGCGTCCAGGCCGGCGGCGCTCAACGGCGTCTCGGCGAAATCCGCCGGCGGGCTGGGCACCGGCATGGGCAGCGCGCCGTACTCGAAGGTCAGGCCGATGGACAGGTACCCGGATCCGAAGCGCTCGCGCAGGTGGCCACCGAGATGGCCAGGAGACTGGATCGTGTGGGCGATGCCGCCCCAATAGACGATCTTGTCTCCTGAGCGTTCGCGCCACCGGATCACATCGTCAGCCAGGCGCTCTTCCAGGTCCTCGCGCGTCAGCGGAGCCGGTCTGGACGACTCGGGCAGTCCGGCGAAGCGGACCGGGTCGTGGGGGTGCCGCTCATTGTGGGCGCGCATCCATGTGACGACGCCGAGGATCTCCTCCGTGCGCCAGAACGGCCGTGCCCGTGCCAGCAGCGCCCGCGGATCGCCGTGTCCGGTCCGCACGTAGGCGCCCAGCCCGACACGTTCCGGATCGTCACCTTCGAGAGCGAGGGAGCGAAATCCCCGTTTCTCGACGAGAAGTCGCAGGATCCGGTGGGCGACAGCCGACAGTTCGTGGGCCTGGCGCGTCGAAGCGCCCACAGCCACGATGGCGGCATCGGCGGCCATGTCCCCCAGCGGTCCCAGGTCGTCGAGCGGGGCCCGCTGGTCCAGGGTGGTCAGTGGATGGGCGTGGCGCTCGATCCACTCAGAGATGGTCTCGTTCACAGCAGGCTTCTCTTCCGATGTGTGGGGACGGGCCGTCACCTGGTCGCAGGGGCGAGCCTTCATGCGGAGTAGGGGCGGGCCGCCCTGCCCTCGCGCAGGGTCCGCGCCCACCAGTCGAGCCGGTCGAGCATGATCTTGGCGGCGGCGGTACACGCGTCCGGGTCGGTCGGCGTGCCGTTCGCGTCGAACTGGGCCCAGGCGTGCTGGAAGCTGACGGTGTCGCGGATGGTGACCGCGTGCAGTTCGGCGAAAACCAGTCGAAGCTGCTCGACCGCGCGCAGGCCGCCGGAGACGCTGCCATAGCTGACGAACGCGATCGGCTTGGTGTGCCACTGCCGGTTGTGCCAGTCAACCGCGTTCTTCAGAGAGGCGGGAAAGCTGTGGTTGTACTCGGGGGTGACCACAACGAACGCCTCGGCCCTCTCCAGGCGAGGGGTCAGCGTCGCCAGAGCCTGGGCCGCGGCGGGCGTGGGCGTGCCGCCGAAGTCCGGCAGCACCATGGGCAGGTCGATCCCGGCCAGGTCGACGACGTCGACGGTCCAGTCACCGCGACTGCGGGCCTGGCCCGCGATCCAGGCGGCGACGGTCGGACCGAGCCGGCCGTCCCGTACGCTGCCGACGATCACTGCAAGCTGGAGCGGCTCTTCGGGCACGGCAGTCTCTCCACTGGTCACGAAGGGATAGGCGGCGTCCTTGGGCGCCCTGGCCGAACCAGCCTCGTTGTTAAACCAAGGTTCAAGTCAAGCTAGGTTGGCCGGTATGCCGGATTCCGACGCGATCGTCGCGGAGCTGACCATCGGAGAGCTGTCCGAGCGCAGCGGCGTGCCCGCCTCCGCCCTGCGTTTCTACGAGCGCAAGGGGCTCATCGCCAGCCGCCGCACCGTCGGCAACCAGCGCCGCTACCACCGCAGCGCGCTGCGCAGGCTCGCGTTCATCCGCGCCTCGCAAAGTGTCGGCATACCCCTGTCGGTGATCGAGGGCGTCCTGGAGTACGTCCCGCACCACGTCTCTCCCACCCGAGAGCTGTGGCTGAAGGCGTCGGAGTGCTGGGGCGAGGCGATCAACACCCGCATCGCCACGCTGGAGCGTATGCGCGACCAGTTCGCGGAGTGCGTGGGCTGCGGCTGCCTGTCCTTCGACCAGTGCCAGCTGGTCAACCGCGATGACAAGCTCGCCGGGCAAGGTGCGACCCCTCCCGTTGACTCTTGATGAGGGAGTGCACGTGTCTCGATCACGGTAGCCGTGTGCGGTCGGTGAGCACCTCGGTACGGCAGCTGGGCTCCTGGGGGCTTGCCCGAGTGATCCCGCAGCCCGGCAGCCGCAGGCTCCTCATCGAAGCCACTGCCGGGATCGAGACGCTGCTGGAGGCCAGCCATGCGCGGGCCAGAGCCCTGATCGCCGCCCTGCGCGACGGCGAAGACCTGGTCGATCCCGGCCTGGCACAAGATCGGCTCCATGACGTGATCGGGTTGTTCGCCGGCTATGTCGACGTCGGAGAGCAGATGCTCAGCAGATACCGTCGCACTCGATGAGGTCGTCCAACCCCACTCTCCGCACGTCGGCCGAGACCCGCCTACGGCGACCTGTCCTACCTTGACGATCTGGAACGCGCCCGCCGGATCTGCGAAGTGGGCGACAGCTCCGGGTTTCGAGCTCCGGGGGCTGGAGCGGCGCCTGCCGCCCTTCGGCCTGAAGGCGGGCAGCCCAGGCGGCGGTATTTGCCGGGGGCCATGCCGTACTGGCGCTTGAAGGCATTGGCGAAGGCGAACTCCGGACCGTAGCCGACCGCGCCGGCGATTTCGCTCAGCGCGGCGTCGGAGTCGCGCAGCATGCGCGCGGCCGTGCCCAACCGCCACCAGGTCAGATAGGTCAGCGGCGGCTGCCCGAGGAATTGGGTGAACCGGCGGGAGAACGCCGCGCGGGACAGCCCTGCGCGCCGGCCGTCGACGGGATGCTGCACGGTCTGGCCGAGCCTGGCCCGGCCACCATGACCGTGGAGGAGGTCACCGGAGCGCCCGCGAGCACATTCGAGACGTGGGCGAGCGAGCACACCGCGGACTTCCTCGGCACCATGCGGGCCGCCCGCATCCACGAGTACGGCGACGCCTCGGTGATCTCCCTGGACGAGGTGGCGGTGCCGACGCCTGGACCGGGCGAGGTACTCATCAGGGTGGCCGCCACGTCGTTCAACCCGTCGGAGGTCGGCCTACGGATGGGCCTGCTACAGGACGTGCTCGGTGTCACGCTGCCGCACACGCTCGGCTGGGACGTCGCGGGCACCGTGGTCACCGGGGCGGGTGACCTCGCCTCCGGCGACCGGGTGTTCGGGCTCATCGACGGGGCTGCGGCCGAGTACGCGGTCGCGAAGGCGAGCATGCTGGCCAGGGCACCGGAACGGATTCCGCTGGCGGACGCGGCTGCCGTGCCGGTGGCCGGGCTCACCGCGTGGCAGGCGGTCTTCGAGCATGCCCGCGTCGGCCGCGGCAGCCGGGTGCTGATCAACGGGGCCGGCGGCGGCGTCGGGCTGTTCGCCGTGCAGCTGGCCAAGCATGCGGGCGCGCACGTGGTGGCGACCGCCGGCCCGCGCAGCGCCGCCGCCGTGCGGGCGTTGGGCGCTGATGAGGTCGTCGACTACACCAGCGCTCCCCTGCCGGGCGGCAACGACGTGCTGATCAACCTGGTGGCCGACGTGCCCGCCTCAGTGACGCGGCTGGCCAAGGAGTTCGTCTCGATCACCCGGCCGATCGAGCATCCGCGCGCTGTCCGGTTCGTGGCCCGCAACGACCCGGGCCAGCTGGCCGAGCTCGTGGCGTTGATCGACAAGGGCACGGTCCACGTCAAGGCGGACGTTCGCCCGCTGGAGTCCCTGGCCGACCTGCACCGGGCCGCCGAGCGCGGCCTCATTCGCGGAAAGGTCATCCTGAAGGTGGAGGCATGATCAAGCGGCCCCTATCTGGGTCTCAGTTGTCAGCTAGATGATCAGATTCACGGGAAGGACCTTCGGTTGACACAGTGGCGAGTGTCGGCAGGGGCGAGGCGATCCGGTTGGCGACGGCTGCCAGGATCGCGCCTGCCACGGCTGCGGCCGCGGCCGTGGCGAAGGCGGTGGTGCCGGTGTCGTGGGAGCCGATGAGCCGGCCGGCGACGGCGGTTCCCAGGCCGTAGCCGGCCCACATGAAGGTGTTGAGCCAGGCGAAGACCTCGGTGCGGTAGCGCGCGGGGGCATCGTCGGAGAGCAGGGCAGGCACGACGGCGTCGCGCGGCCCGGTCACCAGCCCGACAAGAGTCATCAGTACGGCGAGCGTCACGAAGCCGGGTGCCCAGCCCCCGCCGAGCAGGATGGCCGCCTCGGCGAGCGAGAGCAGGACGAGCAGGCGCCCGCCGATGATCGGCCAGGCCCGCGCGCCGTACCCGAGGGTGCCGAGGAGGGCACCGGCCGACAGCATGCCCATCAGCACGCCGGCGGAAGCGGCGGAGCCGAAGGCGGCGGCCGAGGCGACCGTGGCGATGCGCAGGCAGCCGAAGGTGAAGGTGCCGAAGGCGGCGATGGTCAGCAGCAGGAAGGTGCGCCGGTGGGTGAGCGGGCCGGCCAGCCGGAGCCTGCCCGGCGGGGTAGGCGCTGCTTGCCGTACCGCGGAGGAGGCCAGGAGCAGCGCGGTGCCGAGCAGGACGGCGGCGCCCGCGGCGGCCACTACACCGTAAGCGGGAACGGCCAGGGTCAGGACCGGCACGAGCAGGGGGCCGGCGATGAACATCAGCTCGTTGACGGCGTTGTCGACCGCGTAGGCCGCGGACACGGAGGCGACGGGGACGAGGAGTGGCCAGGCGCCCCTGATGACTGATCCGGCCGGCGGGGTCGTGGCGCCGAGCAGCACCGCGGCGCCGATCATCAGGGCAGGCGGGGCGAGGAGGAGAAGAGCGTAGGCGAGGGCATGGGCGGCCAGGTAGCCGGTCAGGGCAGGGCGGGGACCGTACCGGTCGGCGAGGCGCCCACCGAGCGGCGCGCACAACGCCAGGGCCAGCGCGTGGCCGGTGAGGACGAGACCGGCGGCGGCGTAGGAGCCGAGCCGGTCGACGGCGGCCAGCAGCAGGGCGAGGCTGAGCACGGGCGTGCCCAGCTTGACAACGAGCCCGCTGACAAGCAGGTGAGGGACGCCTGGATGGGTGAGCAGGCGGCGATAGGGCGCGAACACAGCGACTCCGTTACCATCTAACTGGATTACGCCTATGACACAAGGGAAGGTGTTACCAGTCAAGTGGAAATAGCCTGTAACGTCACCCGGCAGGCTCCGCTGATCGCCGAACTGGTCAACCTGGCCACGGCGCGCTGGCGGGGCGGCGCCTCGGTACAGCCACTGGCGGGCGAGAACCTGGTGACGACCTTCGCCGCCAACCTCGGCGACCGCGCGAGTGTGGCCCTACGCGCCGCCCCAGACGCGGGGCGGCACCTGGCCGAGCTGGCCGCCGAACTACGGCAGGCGCTCCTGGCCGAGCGCCCGGCGGACCAGGCCGCCCGCATCAACGCCATGATCCGCAGGTACGGCGCGCAGCCGTACCTGGTCGAGGACGTCGGCCAGCCGTTCCACCTGCACTTCCACGGTTCGGGCGGCAGCGAGGTGGAGGCTCTGGGCGGCGAGTTCGCCACGGCGCTGGCCCTCATCGTGGACGGCTACGGCCCGGACCGCTTCGGGGAGTGCGCGGCGCATCAGTGCGAGGCGGTCTACATCGACCTGACCCGCAACGCCTCACGCCGCTACTGCGGCGCGGCGTGCACGGCTCGCGCCAAGACCGCCGCGTACCGCAGCCGCCGCCACATCTGATCAAGCCTTGTAGTACTCGCGAGGACGTGGGCGACGGGACGGCGGATCATCGGTTCCCCCCTACGGTGCAGAGCTGGGCGCGGAGGGTGTCGCCGACCCATCGCTCCCAGCGCTCGCGCGTCCACCCGCGCTCGCGGACGAACAACAGGTACAGCTCGGGGCTGAGCAGGCCGTACAGCAGGTCGGCGGCCTCCTCCACCGACACCTCGGCTCGCGCACCGGGTTTGCCGACAAGCGCCTTGGCCGCGCCCT
>NZ_BBYK01000092.1 GCF_001570365.1 Microtetraspora fusca
CGCCATTGAGACGGGGACGACCCGTGCCCGCTCATCGGGCGTCCTGTTCTGCGGCACCAGCTCAGTCATGCGACGTGATCCCCAATCCGCGCAGGAGCTCGGTCAGCTCGCCGCCATCGCCGACCACGTCCGTCAGAACCCGCGCGGCGTGCGAGGGCGTGGCCGCGGTGAGCCGGGGGCCGGCAACCGTACCGGCGCCGGACGTGCGAGCCCGATCGACGGCCGCCGCCACGTCGGCGAGGCGGGGGTGCTCGAAGATGAGCCGCACCCCGGCGGCCACCCCGAACATTCGCCGCATCCGGGCGGCGACCCTGGCCGCGAGCAGCGAGTGGCCGCCGAGCTGGAAGAAGTCGTCGTCGGCGCCGACCCGGTCCACCCCGAGCACCTCACGCCAGATCTCGGCTACGGCGTGCTGGGTCTCGCCCGACAGTTCAGCGGGCGACCGATCGCCCTCCGGCTCCGGGTCCGGCAACGCGCGCAGATCCACCTTGCCGGACTCGGTTTTCGGCAGAGCCGCCAGGAACACGTACGCCGCGGGCACCAGGTGGCCGGGCAGCACCCGAGCGGCGTGCGCCCGCAGGTCCCGTGCCAGTCCAATCGTGCTCCGTCGCTCGGCGGATGACACGGGGACGGGCACGACATAGGCCACCAGGCGCTCGTCGCGTACGGTCACCGCCGCCTCGCGCACGACCGGATGGGTGCGGAGCGCGGCCTCGGTCTCCCCCGGCTCGATCCGGTATCCGCGAAGGCTGATCTGCCGGTCCACGCGGCCGATGAATTCGAGCGCGCCGTCGGCGGAGCGGCGGCCGAGGTCACCGGTCCGATAGAGCCTGCGGCCGTCGGCGTACGGGTGGGGCACGAACCGTTCGGCCGTACGGCCCGGATCGCGGACGTACCCGCGGGCGAGCCCGGCGCCGCCGATGTGGATCTCGCCGGGAACACCGTCGGGGACGGGCTCCAACTCGCCGTCCAGGAGGTGGATCTCGGTGCCGGGGATCGGCCGCCCGATCGTGAGCCGTTCCCTGCCCGGGTCCACCGACAGGTCGGACGGCGTCGCCGCCGCCGAGTTCCGCACCGAAGCCGCAGACGGAGAGGGCGACGGGTCGAGCAGGGCGAGGGTCGAGACCATGCTCGCCTCGGTGACCCCGTAGACGTGCGCCAGCCGTACGGCGGGGGCGACCGAACGCCAGCGATCGACGTGCGCGGGATCGGCGGGCTCGCCACCGATCACGATGAGCCGCAGCGAATCGGGGACCCGGGCCCCGTCCTCGGCCACGGCGGAGCAGAGCACGTTCAGGAGCGAGGTCGGCAGGTGCGCGACGGTGACCCGGGCCCGGGCGACGGCCTCCAGGAACGCCTGCGGGCTGTCGAGCATGTCGTCGGAGCGCAGCACGAGCGTCGCGCCCGCGGCGAGGCAGGGGAAGATCTCCTCCGCGCTGAGATCGAAGCCCAGCGAGCCGAACTGAAGGACCCGGTCGTCCGGGGTCAGCCCGTACGCCGCGAGATCGGCGGCCACGTAAGTGGCGAGCCCGCGATGGGTGACCTCGACGCCCTTGGGCCGTCCGGTGGAGCCCGAGGTGAACATCACGTAGGCGAGGTCGTCCGGCTGGACCGTCACCGGCCCGATGGCGACGCCGGGGAAACCCGCCTCGATCGCCGTACCGGAGACCGCGCGGGCAGCCGGTACAGGTCCGGCTTCCATGACAGCCCCGGAGATAACGTCGGCGGCCACGACAAACCCGGCGGACCCGGCGGCCGCATCGCCGTCGATGACCTGCCGGACGTCGGCCGCCCTGTCCGTCCCCGTGCCGGACGCGCCGTACGCCAGGGGCTCGACGACGAGCGCACCGGGCAGGCGCGGGGCGTGCCGGGCCGAGGTGACGATCGCGATGGCGGCGGCCTGGTCGATGAGACGCGTGATCCGCGCGTCCGGGTGCTCCGGGTCTATCGGCAGGTAGGCGGCTCCGGCCCGAAGGACGCCGCAGATCGCCACGATCGCCTCATGGGAGCGGTCGCAGCAGACGGCCACCAGCGAACCCCGTCCCACCCCCTGCCGAGCGAGCCGGCCGGCGAGAGCGGCCGCCGCGCGGTCGAGCTCGCCGTACGTGATTCCACTCGCCGGTCCCGGGGAGGCGGTGGCGATCTCCTCCACTGCGACGGAGCCGGGTCGGCGGGCGGCCACCTCGGCGACGGCGACGGGCACCGGCCCCGCTGTGCTCGTCGGGCTCGCCGGGCTCGTCAGCCTCGTCGGGCTCGTCGTGGCGGAGGTCGCGCCGAGGGCCAGGATCCGCTCCCGCTCGGCTCGCCGGAGCAGCGGCAGCTCGCGGACCGGACGATCCGGCTCGGCCAGCGCCGCGTCGACCAGCGGCGGAAGGCAGCTCATGAGCGACACGACCGTGTGCTCGTCGAACAGCTCGGTGCTGTACTCGCAGACCATCCGGCCGCCCTCCGCCACGGTGAGGCTGAGGTCGAACAGGGCGACCCCGCGATCGGTCACCGTGAGCGGTACGGCGTCCACCCCGGGCAGGTCGAGCCGTCCGGACGCGCCGGGCTCGACGTCGAGCATGACCTGGAACAGCGGGTTGTGCCCGAGCGCGCGGTCGGGGTTGACGGCCTGGACGATGCGGTCGAAGGGCACGTTCGCGTGATCGTGCGCGGCGAGCACGGTCTCCCTCGCGTGCGCGAGCAACGCCCGGAACCCGTCGCCCGGCCGCACTCCGACACGCAACGGCAGCGTGTTGGCGAAGCACCCGATGAGAGCCTCAGTCTCCGGCCGGTCACGTCCGGCGTGCACGGTGCCGATGACGAGGTCGTCCGTGCCGGTGACGCGATTGAGCAGCAGCGCGAAGGCCGCGAGCGTCGCCATGTACGGCGTGGCCCTCTCCCGGCGGGCGAGGGCGGCGAGCCCCTCCGGAAGCGGGTCCAGCGTGAGCAGCGCGCCGTGATGGCCGGAGACGCGCGGGCGGCGGCGGTCGATGGGCAGCCCGAGCAGGCGCGGCGCCCCGGCCAGCGACTCCGTCCAGTACGCGACGTCTCGGTCGAGGTCGCCGCGCTCGACGAGGGAACGTTGCCACAGCGCGTGGTCGGCGTACTGCAGGGCCGGCGGCGCGAGCGGCTCGCCGCGATAGGCGGCGGAAACCTCCCCGAGCAGCACGCCGAGCGACCAGCCGTCGCAGACGGCGTGGTGCAGGGTGAGCAGCCAGACGTACCTGTCGGGTGCCGTACGGAGCAGTTCGGTACGCAGCAGCGGCCCGGCGGCCAGGTCGAAGCGTCGCCGGGCGTGCGCCGCGGCGCGGACCGGAACCTCGTGCGACGCGACGTCCACCACCGGCATCGGCACAGCGAGGGCGTCGGCGATCACCTGGTGCGGCCGGCCGCCGATGGCGCGCAGGGTCGTCCGCAACGACTCGTGCCGCGCGACGACGCGCTGGAAGGCGGCGCGGAACGCCGGGACGTCGAGCGGCCCGGCCAGCTCCAGGGCGAGATGCATGTTATGGCGAGCCGGACGGTCCACCCCCTGCCCGGCCGCGCCGCCGGAAACCCGGTCACGCGGCCCGAAGGCGCCCGCTCCACCCGAGGCTCGACCGGCTTCATGAGAGGCGGCCGCGGAAGCCGCCGCGCCGCGGGGCGTCCGCTCCGCGGCCCGCCCGGCCGGGTGGCCGCCCGCTTGTCCGGCTACCTGCTCGGCGAACCAGAACCGCTCCTGGGCGAAGGACGCGGGCACCGCGACCACGGAGGTCATCCCGCCACCTCCCCACGGACGCCGAGAACGTCGTCGTCGAACATGCCGGCGTCGACGAGATAGGCGCCCCTGTCCAGCGGGACGGGCGGCGCGACCGGCTCAGGGTCGCCCGGGGCCGAGCCCGGACCACCGGCCAGTGCCAGCGCGATCGAGGCCACGGTGGGGGCGGCGAGCAGGTCCCGCACCGAGACGTCGCGTCCCAGCCGTGCCCGCAGCCGGAGCGCGGCACGTGCGGCGAGCAGGCTGTGCCCGCCAAGGGCGAAGAAGTCGTCGAATATCCCCACCCGAGCCACGCCGAGCACCTCGCCGAGCACCGCGGCGACGGCCTCCTCCACCTCGTCACGGGGCGGGGCGTACGGAAGGTCGAGCGGCGCGGGCGCGGCCTCGGCGAGCGCCCGCCGGTCGATCTTCCCCGCCGGGGTGCGGGGGAACTCCGGCACGACGGTGAACGAGGCCGGGATCATGTAGTCGGGCAGGCGCGGGGCCAGCCACTCCCTGAGCGCGTCGGGCGCCGGACATCCGCCGCTCGTGGCGGAGCCCAGGACCGATCCGGGACCGGCGGCCAGGCCCGTGAGTGCCGCCGAAGGGGCGTCGGTCGGACCCGGTGTGGCAGCCGACGCGGGAGCCGGCCCCACGAGACCGCCCGATCGGGAGTCGAGGGCCGGGGCGGAGAGGGGAGCCGGGGCGGCCAGCACGAAGGCGGCGAGGCTGTCGGGCCTGCCGGACTCGCCGCGCCGGGCGACGACCACCGCGTCCCGCACGCCGGGACACCCGCGCAGCGCGGATTCGACCTCGCCCGGCTCCACCCGGAAGCCGCGGACCTTGACCTGCTGGTCGCGGCGGCCGAGGAACTCGATCGCGCCGTCCGCCCGCGTACGGCCGAGGTCGCCGGTCGCGTACATCCGCGATCCCGGCGGGCCGTCCGGATCCGGGACGAAGCGCTCCGCGGTACGGCCCGGCGCGCGGTGGTACCCCCGCGTGACGGTGGGGCCGGCGAGGGTGATCTCCCCCGCCATGCCGACGGGCGCGACGCGCGCCGCCGGGTCGAGGACGCGCGCCTCCACGCCCGGTAGTCCCGTCCCGACGGGCAGCCACGGGCCGCCGCCCACCCGCGGGTCCTCGCACAACGTGCTCCCGACGGTCGCCTCGGTCACGCCGTACACGTTGAGGACGCGTACGGCCGGTCCCGTCGCCCGCCGCAGGGCGCGATATTCGGCGTCGGTCCACGGCTCGCCGCCGACCGCGACGAGCCGCAGGAACTCCAGGCTCTCGCCAGTGGCCGCGCAGTGGTCGGCGAGCAGCCGCGCCACCGGCGGCAGCATCTCGACGTAGCGCACGTCGTTGTCCCGCAGCGCCCGATGGAGGGCCGCCGGGTCGAGGACGGTCTCCCGGTCGCAGATCACGAGCGTGCCGCCGCCGGCCAGGGCCCGCACGAGGTCCCCGGTGCACACGTCGAACGCGAACGCGGCGAGCTGGGCGTGCCCGCCGGGGCGGAGCCGGTACGCCTCCTCCCACGCCCGGTATTCGGCCGCCAGTCCGGCGTGGGTGGCGACCACCAGCTTCGGCTCGCCCGTCGAACCCGAGGTCGTGATCATGTACGCGGCGTTGCCGGCAAGCGCGGTCGGCGGCGGATCGCCCCGGTCCGGCCCCGACAGCCCCTCCAGCGTGATGACGGGCACCCCGCCGGACGCGGCCGCGATCGAGGTCCGGTGCCGGTCCTTCGTGAGGAGCGCCACCGCTCCCGCGTCCGCGACGGTGCGGCTCAGCCGGTCGCGCGGGCCGGCCGGGTCCAGCGGCAGGTAGGCGGCGCCCGCCTTCAGCACGCCGAGCACGCACGCGGGCGTGTCCAGGTCGCGCTCCAGGCAGAGCCCGACGACGTCCTCCGGGCCGACGCCCATGTCACGCAGCGTGTGGGCGACCAGGTTCGCCCGCCGGTTCAGCTCGCCGTACGTCACGGAGCCGCCCCCCGCGAGCCGTACCGCCTGCGCCCCGGGAGCCGCGGCGGCGTGCCGCTCGAACAGGACGTGTACCGGCAGCGCCTCGGACGGCCGCGGCCGGGGGTGGGGCCGGTCGGTTCGGCCGACGGGCAGTTCACGCACGCTCGTGCCGGCGTCGGCCAGCGCGGCGTCGAGCAGCGCCTCGTACTGGCTCGCCATGCGGGCCACCGTGGCGGCGTCGAACAGGTCCGCGCGGTACTCCCAGATGAGCGTGATCCGCCGGTCGCGGCGCTCCTCGGGAAGGCCCGTCTGGCGCTCCGCGCGCGGCACGGCGAGCACCGACAGGTCCACCTTGGCCGTGCGGTTCTGGAACTCCAGGTAGCCGCCGCGTACGTCGCCGAGGTCGATCGGCCCGAGCGGCGCGTCGTCCATGTTGAACATGGCCGAGAACAGCGGGTTCCGGCCCGGCGTACGCGCGGGCGCGAGCGCCTCCACCACCCGGACGAACGGGAGCTCCTGGTTGGCCTGGGCCTCCAGCGCGACGGCGCCGGCCTGGGCGACCAGGTCGCGGAACGACGGCGCGCCACCCAGGTCGAAGCGCAGCGTCACCGGGTTGACGAACATGCCGAGGATGTTCTGGGTGCCGGGGACGCGCCGGTTGGCGAAGGCGGAGCCGACGCACAGGTCCCGCTGCCCGCCGATCCGGTGGAGCAGCGCCACGTACGCGGCGAGCAGCGTGGCGAACACGGTGACGCCGGTCGCGCGACTGTGCGAGCGGACGCGTTCGCACAGGTCGGCGGGGAGCTCGACCCGGTGCGCCGCGCCGGCGAACGCGGGGCCGGGCGGCCGTGGACGGTCGTAGGGCAGGTCGAGCCCGTCGTCCGCGCCGGTCAGCCGCTCGATCCAGTACGTCCGCCGGCCGTCCAGCGCGTCCGCCACCCGGCGCTGCCAGTGCGCGAAGTCCCCGTACTGCGCCTCCTGCGGAGGAAGCGGGCCGTCCCCGCGATAGAGGGCCGTGAGTTCCCGGACCAGCAGCGCGAACGACCAGCCGTCGTGGACCAGGTGGTGCTCGACCAGCACCAGTTCGTGCAGGTCGGGGGCGAGCCGGAACAGGGTCCAGCGGACAAGCGGTGGCCGCGACACGTCGAAGGGAGTGCGGGCCTCGGCCAGCACGAGGCGTTCGAGGTCGTCGTCCTCGCCCACGTCCACCACCGGGATCCGTACGGGACCGGGCGGGTGGACGCGCTGGACGGGCGAGCCGTCGGCCCCGGTCACGATCGTGGTCCGCAGCGCCTCGTGCCGTTCGACCAGCCGGGTGACCGCCTCTTCCAGGCGGGCGTGGTCGAGCGGTCCGGCCAGCCTGAACGTGGTCGGCGCGTTGTAGGCGACGTTGCCCGGCTCAAGCTGTTCGAGGAACCAGATCTGCTCCTGCATGAGCGACAGCGGGACGTCCCGGGGCCCCCGATCGCCGGACGGTGTGACCGGCGGCAGCGCCGCCCGCGTACCCACGAAGGTGTCGGGTTCGATGAGGGTGTCGGCGTGGGCGAGGGCACAGGTTTCGATGATCGCGGCCAGCCCGGCCACCGTGGGCGCGGTGAACACGTCCTGAAGGTCCAGCTCGACGCCGGTCGCCTCGCGGAGCGCGGCGATCACCCGGATCGCGCCGATCGAGGTGCCGCCGAGCGCGAAGAAGTCGTCGTCCACGCCGATCCGGGACACGCCGAGGACACGCCGCCAGATGTCGGAGAGCTCCCGTTCGAGCCGCGTGCGCGGCGCGGCGTTCGTGGACGCCTCCAGCGCCGCGCTGCCGGTGAACGCCCCAAGCCGCGCGGCACCCGGGAACGCCTCCAGCGGCACGGTGCCCCTGGACGGCTCCGGCGGCGCGTCAGTTGTGGCGGCCTCCAGCGGGGCGTGCGCCAGCGCCGAGACGTCGATCTTCCCCGCGGCCGTGAGCGGCAGCCGCGCGTGCGCGTGCCACTCCACCGGGACCATCCAGCGCGGCAGCCGCTCGGACGCCCAAGCCCGCAGCTCCGCCACCGTGATGGGAAGCGCGGCCTCGGCGGGGACGATATGGGAGGCGAGCCGGCCCGCTCCCGCCACCACCCGGCAGTGCCGTACGCCGGGGTGGGCCGCCAGGACCGCCTCGATCTCGCCGGGCTCGACCCGGTGCCCGTGGATCTTGACCTGTTCGTCGGCGCGGCCGAGGAACTCCAGCCCGTACGGCCTGCGCCGCCGCACCAGGTCCCCGGACCGGTACATGCGGCTGCCGGGCGGGCCGTAGGGGTCGGGCACGAAACGCTCGGCGGTCAGGCCGGGACGGCCCAGATAGCCGCGCGCGAGGACGTCGCCGCCGATGTAGAGCTCTCCCCGCGCGTCGCCGCGCGCCCGGCGCAACTCGCCGTCCAGCACCTCGAGCCGCCGTAGGCCGACGCGCCGGCCGATCGGCACCCGATCGCCGTCGTCGGGCGTCACGCGGTGGACCGAGGCGGTCACCACGGCCTCGGTCGGCCCGTACGCGTTGAGCAGCACCGGCACGCCCCCGCCGACGCCGCCGTCAGAAACGGTGCCGCCGTCGGATGCGGTGCCGTTGTCGGGTGCGGTGCCGTTGTCGGGTGCGGTGCCGTTGTCGGGTGCGGTGTGCCGATGCCAGCGGCGGGCGGCCTGGGAAGGAAGCTGCTCACCCCCCACCAGGAGCAGCCGCAGGCCCGCGAGACCGGCGATGTCGGTCCGGCGATCCGCGGGGCCTGCCGACTCGGCCATCAGCTCGGCGAACAGGGCGGCGGGCAGGTCGGCGACCGTCGCGCCGCTCTCGGCGAGCGCCCGGCGCACCTCGCCGGTGCCCCACGGACGCGGCCCGCGCATGACCACGGTCGCACCACGCGACAGCGCCGTGAACATCTGCTCGACCCACACGTCCACCGACTCACCGGCGACCTGCAGCACCACGTCGCGCGAGGTCAGCCGCAGCCGGGCGGCCATGGCGCGGATGTGGGCCGCCGCCGCCCCGTGCGGCACGACCACGCCCTTCGGCGTCCCTGTGGATCCGGAGGTGGAGATCACGTACGCCGCCGAGAGCGGATCGACGAAGCCGCCCCCGCCGACTCGCGGAATGCGGCCCGGCCCCGCGCTCTCGTCGACGCGTACGACCGGGTGTCCCTCGAACCGGTCCGCGGTCTCCGCGGTGGCGACCACCGCCCGGACGCCCGCGTCCGCGATGATCCCGAGCGCGCGCCGGACCGGGAGGTCGGCGGCGACCGGCAGGAAGGCAGCGCCCGCCTGGAGGACGCCGAGCACCGCCGCGGGCAGCAGCACGCCGCGCGGCACGCACACCGCGACCACGTCCTCGGGTCCCACGCCCGCCGCGCCCAGCCGTACGGCGAGGCCGGACGCGAGGACGGCGAGCCGCCCGTACGTCAGCCGCTCCCCGTCACAGACGACCGCCGTTGCGTGGGGCCGACGCCGGGCCGCGGCCAGGACCGGACCGTGCAGCGTGTCCCTGGCCGGGAAGGCCGTACCCGGAGACGGAACGGCGGACGGCGTGACGGCCGAATTGAGCGCTTCCGCAGGAACCCCTTCCGGGTGAGGCGTCGCAGGACGAGCCATGTGGGAACACTGGGCGGGGCCGGGGGGCGGCGTCGGGGCGGGGGTCATCGGGACATCAGCGCCTCTACGGTGCGGACGAACAAGGCGCGCTCGCTGTGGGCCGAGACCATGGGGGTGACCACGACCTGGGTGACCCCCGCGGCGCGGTAGCGGTCCGCCATGGCGGCGATGTCCTCCTCGCCGCCGATCACGGCGATGCCGTCGAGCATGGCGTCGCTGACGACGCCGCGCGTCAGCTCCTCGCCGAAGCCGCTCAGCTCGTACATCCGCCGATAGGTGGGCACCCGCGCGTACGCGGCGAGGTAGCGGCGCAGGTGCTCGCGGTCGCCCGCGAGGTCGTCGGCGACCGCGCCCGGCACCATCGCGAGGACGGGGAACCCGTCGAGGGAGCGGCCGGACTTCCGCAGGCCGCGCAGCAGCGCGGGCATGACGACGTCGCGGACGTAGTCGGCGGTGCACATCCACAGCACGAGGCCGTCGGCCAGCTCGCCGGCGAGCTCGGCGAGCGCGGGGCCGAACGCGCCGACATAGACCGGCATGGCCGCGCGCCGCGGCGAGACGTACACCGCGTGCGCCTTGAACCACGCGCCGTCGAGGTGGACCTCGCCGTCGCGGACCAGCGAGGTGATGACCGTGAGGTACTCCCGCATCGCGTCCACCGGCGGGCCCATGGGCACGCCGAGCATCCATTCGGCGGTGACCCGGTGGCCGGTGCCGACGCCGAGCGCGAAGCGCCCGCCGGAGAGCTCGTCGATGGTCATGGCGGTCTGGGCCATGGTGACCGGAGGCCGGGTGTAGAAGGGCAGCACGCCGGCGCCGAGCGTGACGCGGTCGGTGACGCGGGCCATCGCGGCGAGCACGGCCGCGCTGTCCCGCAGGCTGGGAAGCTGCACCAGCCAGACCTCGTCCACGCCGATCTTCTCGGCGATCCTGGCGCGTTCGAGCATCTCGGTCGCGCTCAGGTCCTGCCCGTGGATCACCACTCCGGTCGTCGGCGGCACGGTCAGCCGCCCATCCGCTCGCGCAGGCTCTTGGGACGCATGTCGGTCCAGACCTCTTCGATGTACGCGAGGCAGTCGGCCTTCTTGCCGGTCTTGCCGACCTCGTTCCACCCGGCGGGTACGGCGCGGCGGGTGGGCCAGATGGAGTACTGCTCCTCGTGGTTCATCACGACCGTGTACTCGCGGTCGTCGTCGTCTTCGAACACGTTGTCTCCTTCAGTCCGGGCGGTTCGGGGCGGTTCAGGGGCGCTCCAGAGGAGCTACTCCAGGGCCGAGAGCAGCTCGGCCGCCTCCTCGTCGGACATCGCGGCGATCCGCTCGGCGAGCGTGTTCTCGATGTCCTGGGCGAGGTTGCGGATGGTCCGGCACTCGAAGAGCACCGCCACCGCGAGCTCGGCCCGGAAGTGCTCCCTGATCCGGGCGACGAGCTGGACCGCGATGAGGGAGTTGCCTCCGAGGTCGAAGAAGTCGTCGTCGACGCCGACGCGGTCGACGCCGAGCGAGTCCTGCCAGAAGCCGGCGAGCGCCCGCTGCGCGGGGGTGCCGGGCTCGACGTAGGGGGTGGCGAGGGTTCGCGGGGCGGCCGCGGCGGCGCGCTGCGGGGCCTGGGTCATCTGCTCGCGCAGCGCGTCGCGGGTGACGCCCGCGGCCCGGCGCAGCCGCTCCCCCAGCCCGTCGGGGCACATGATGAGCTGCGGGAAGACGCCGCTGCCGAGGATCTGCCAGAGCGCGGCCGAGCCCTCGTCCGGCTGGATGCCGAACTCCAGCTCGCCCTCGCGCAGCAGCATCAGCTCCAGTTCGGCGGCGGCGGACGGCGCCTCGGCGATCGCCGGGGGCGCGGCGGGCACGACCGTGTCCGGCCGGTCCGGGGTGTCGTAGGCGAGCAGCGTGAAGCCCTCGATGGCGACGAGCTCGTTGCCGTCCTCGTCCATGATCGTGATGTCGCTGCGGGTGATGTCGCCCATGGTGTCGTCGCGGTGCCGGATGTGGCTGTAGATCCGGGCGGGCAGCGGGGCGCGCACCACGATCCGGTCGTACCCGAAGGGGAGGAAGCGCGCGTCGGCCGCGATGCTCTGGCCGAGGGCGTTGGCGCTGTCGAGCAGCGAGGGGTGCAGCCAGTACCGGCCGAGGTCGTCGAGGAAGGCGTCGGGGTGCTCCACGAGGACCAGCTCCGCGTCCTCGCCGCGCCGACGTTCCCGGATGTTCTTCCAGTGCGCGCCCACCGTGAGCGTCCCGATCCGCGGGTCGTACCCGGGGGTGTCCTGCATGTCGCAGACCGCGCGCAGCGTCGCGAGGTCGTGGACCGGCGCCGGCTCGTCGGGCGCCCGCCGGACCTTGGCCCTGGTGTACTCGTTGATGGGCTCGCCCGAGCCGTCTTCGGCGTCCATGATCGACACCTGGTAGCCGCCCTCGCCGTCCGGCCGGTAGACCACCCGGATGTTGCGGGTGCGCTCGAAGGTCAGCGGCCGCATGAAGACCAGGTCGCGTATCTCCGCCCGCGGTTCCCCCGTGGCCAGCTCGAAGCCCGCCCTGACGGTCTCGGCCAGGCTGGTCCCGGGCATGGTGGGCTTGCCGTCGATGCGGTGCTCGTTGGCCTCCCAGTCGGCCTCCGACAGGTGCTTCACGAAGACGACATCGTCGGAGTAGAGCTGGTAGAGGCGGCTGTCGAGCAGCGGGTGGTCCACCGGCTCGTACCGGTCGCCGCGTTCGAAGTCGGTGAGCACCGCCGGCGCGTACGTGTCGTGCGCCATGCCCACGTCGAACCAGATCGGCCAGTTGATCGACAGCACGCGGGTGCGGCCGCCGGCCTTGGCGTGGGCGTAGGCGTCCATGACGGCGTTGGCCGCGCAGTAGTCGCCCAGGCCGAAGTCTCCGGACACGACGGCGATGGAGGAGTACAGCACGAGCAGGTCCAGCTCGTCGCCGAAGACCTCCTCCAGCGCGTACAGGCCGCCGACCTTGGGAGCGAAGACGGCGGCCGCCGCCTCGGGCGACCGGGTCTCCAGCATGCCGCCGCCGGACACGCCGGCCGCGTGGAAGACACCCTCGACCGGCCCGAACGTCTCCTCCGCGAGACGGCGCACCTCGCGCATCGCGGCCACGTCGGCGACGTCGGCCGAGACGGCGAGCACGTTCTCGCCCAGCTCCCTGACCTTGCGGATCTTCCGCGCCACCGGGTCCTCGTCCCCGTGCGCGGCCAGGTAGTCGTCCCAGCGGTCCCGCTCGGGCAGCTCGGTCCGGCCGACCAGGACCAGCCGGGCGTCCACCCGCTCGGCCAGGTCCCGGGCGAGCACCATGCCGAGGCCGCCGAGCCCGCCGGTGACCAGGTAGACGCCGCCCTCGCGCAGCGCCGGCTCCGCCGCCGGGCGGTCCAGATCGACCTGCTCGTAACCCCAGACCCAGCGCTTGCGGCCCCGGTAGGCCACCAGCTCGTCCCGGCCCGCCGCGGTGATCTCCGCGGCGAGCCGCGCCGCGTCGGCCTCCGGGTCTCCCGTCCCGCTGAAGTCGACGGCGCGGCAGGCGACGCCGGTGAGCTCCTTGGGCACCAGCCTGATCAGCCCGAGCAGGGCGGACTTGGCGGGGACCACGGGGTCGCCGCCGGAGACGTCGTGCATGTCGGTGGAGACCACGACGAGGTCGGCCTCGGGCGCGTCGCCGCGGCGGGCGAGCGCCTGCACCACGTTGAGCAGGCTGTAGAAGCCGAGGTCGAGCCAGCCGCCCGGGCCGGCGGCCGCCCCCTCCCCGGCCGCCGACAAACCGTGGATGATCGTGAGCCGGCCCTCGCCGGCCTCCATCGCGCGGTCCAGGACCTTCCCGTAGTCGGCCACTTCACGGAGCCGTACGGTGAACGTCTCCCCGGCCTGGAAGCTCTCGCCGGGGACGGCGGCCACCACCGGCAGCCCCTCGGCCCTGCGCCGCCGGACCAGCTCCTCGACGACGCCGTGCCCGGGGCCGAACACCACCCAGGTGGACGTGTCGGCCGGCGCGGGCGGCCGGGCGGCGGTCTCCCGCCAGACCGGCACGTAGTACGGCCCGGTGTCCTCTCCTCCGACGACCGTCGCGCGCTCGGGCTCGGGGTCGGGCTCGGCCCAGCAGCGCTGGCGCTCGTACGGGTAGGTGGGCAGCGGAACCCGGGAGCGGGGCTCGTCCCGCCAGAACGCCTCCCAGTCCACCCGGCCGGCGGCCTGCCAGACCTGCCCGACCGCGGTGAGCAGCGCCTCCGTGTCCGCCTGCCGCCGCTGCGGATGGCGCATCGTCGGTACGGCGAGGCCGGCCTGATCGGCGTCGAGCTGGCGCCGGGCCAGGGTGGTCAGCGTCTGGCCGGGGCCGACCTCGACCAGCACCCGGCGGCGTCCCTCGGCCAGCACCTTGACCGCGTCGCCGAACCGCACGCAGCGGCGCAGGTGCTCGCTCCAGTACGCCGGGTCGACGGCCTGCTCGGCCGTGATCCACGTGCCGGTGACGTTCGAGACGTACGGCAGTGCGGGCGGGCGCGGCGCGACGGCCGCCACCTTCGCGGCGAACTCGTCGAGTATCAGGTCCATCATCGCGGAGTGGAAGGCGTGCGAGGTGTGCAGCGGCCGTCCCTCCACGCCCTGCAGCGACAGCACCTCGCGCAGCTCGGCCACCCGCTCGGCCGGGCCGGACACCACGCACTGGTCGGGGGCGTTGACGGCGGCCAGGTCCACGCCCGGCCCCAGCAGCGGGACGAGCAGTTCCTCCGACAGCGGCACGCTGAGCATGTCGCCCCGGGGCAGCCCCTGCATGAGGGCGCCGCGCGCGGCGACGAGGGACAGCGCCTCGTCGCGGGTGAACACCCCGGCCAGGCAGGCGGCCACGTACTCGCCGACGCTGTGCCCGGCCATCGCCGCCGGTTCGAGGCCACGCGAGCGGAGCAGCGCGGCCAGGGCGTACTCGACGGCGAAGACGGCGGGCTGGGTGACCGAGGTCTCGGCCAGCCGCGGCTCGTCCCGGGCGAACAGCAGCTCCCGCAGGTCCCACCCGGTCAGGGGGGCGAGCACCTCGGCGCAGGCGTCGATCTCGGCCCGGAACACCGGCTCGGCCTCGTAGAGGTCCCGGCCCATGCCCGGGTGCTGGGCGCCCTGGCCGGGGAACATGAACACGATCTCGCGCTCGGAGCCCCGGGGCGGCGCGATGGCGGGATGCGCGGCCGGGACGCCGGCGGCCAGCCGTTCGGCGGCCTGTGCCGCGTCCTCCGCCACGACGAACCCGCGACTGGCGCGCGCGGTGCGGCCGACGCTCAACGTGTACGCAGAGTCGGCCAGATCGGCGGGCCGCTCCTCCAGGTGCGCGCCGAGCGCGGCGCCGAGCCGCTCCAGCGCGGTCGGCGTGCGCGCGGTCAGCGGGATGAGCTGGTACGGCCTGCTGGAGGACGCGGGGGCCTCCCGCCGCGCCTCCTCGACGATCATGTGCGCGTTCGTGCCGCCGACTCCGAAGGAGCTGACGCCGGCGAGCAGCGGGTGGCCGTTGACCTTCCACGGGGTCAGCTCGGTGTTCACGTAGAACGGCGAGGAGTCGAAGTTGATGCTCGGGTTGGGCTCGTCGAAGTTGAGGCTGGCCGGGAGCATCCGGTGGGTGAGGCACAGCACGGTCTTGATCAACCCGGTGATGCCGGCCGCCGCGCCGAGGTGGCCGACGTTGGACTTCACGGACGCGATCGGGCAGTCGGCCACCCGGTCGGTGTGCGCCCGGAACGCCTCGGTCAGCGCCGTCACCTCGATCGGGTCGCCGACGAGCGTCCCGGTGCCGTGCGCCTCGACGTAGCCGATGTCGGCGGCGCTGACGCCCGCCCGGGCGAGGGCCTCGGTGATGACCGCGACCTGCCCCGGCACGCTCGGCGCGGAGAACGCCCCCTTGGTGGCGCCGTCGTTGTTGACGGCGGAGCCGCGGATGATCGCGTGGATGGTGTCCCGGTCGGCGATCGCGTCCTCCAGCCGCTTGAGCACGACCACGCCGGCGCCGCTGCCGAAGATGGTGCCTCTGGCCTTGGCGTCGAACACCCGGGCGTGCCCGTCGGGCGAGAAGATCCCGCCGTCCTCGTAGAAATAGCCCGAGATCCGAGGCAGCGGCTCGTCCACGCCGCCCGCGAGCGCGATCTCGCACTCCCCCGCCTGCAGCGCGCGGCAGGCGGTGTGCACCGCCACCAGCGAGGTGGAGCAGGCGCTCAGCGTGGTGAGCGCGGGCCCGCGCAGCCCGAGCCGGTACGCCGTCTGGGTCGCGACGTAGTCGCTGGTGTTGGACAGGTCGATGGCGAAGTGGCCCATGAGCCGGATCGCGTCGGCGTTGCGTATCGCGTTCAGCTCGCGGTAGCGGTTGATGCCGACGCCCCCGAAGACGCCGATCCGCGCCGGATAGCGGGCCGGGTCGTACCCGGCGTGCTGCAGCGCGGTGTCGGACACCTCCAGGAAGGCGCGGTGCTGGGGGTCGAGGATCTCCGCCTCGCGGGCCGACATCCCGAAGTACGCCGGCTCGAAGTACTCGGTGTCGGGCGCGATCGGTGCGGCGCGCACGTACGACGGGTGGGTCAGCAGCTCCTCGGGCGTACCCGCCGCGCGCAGCTCCTCCTCGCTGAAGAACGTGATCGACTCGACCCCGTTCACCAGGTTCTGCCAGAACTCCTGGATGTCGTGGGACCCGGGGAATCTCCCGGCCATTCCGACGATCGCCACCTGGCCGCTGGCCGCGCTCTCGGACATCATCGTTGCGCTCCTGAAGTGATCACCGGACTCGGCAAGCACCAGGCTGGGATACGACCGTGAGCCCGGCAAGGACGAAAGGGGCGGATGGCGACAAGTCGCCACGTACGTTGACGGGCCTCCCGTGGCTTGGTCCGCTGGGCTGCGGTGCCGCGGGAAGGAGCGAAGCGACGTGGCGTCTCCGACGAGTTCCGTCCTGCCCGCCGACGGTCGCGGTCTCGGCCGCGGGTTCGGCATGCTCTGGACGGCCTTCCTCATCGCCAACCTGGGCACCGGCATCAGCTCGGTCGCCTTCCCCTGGCTGGCCACCTCCCTGACCCGGGATCCGCTGCTCATCTCGTTGATCGGCGTCATCGCCGACCTGCCGTGGCTGTTGCTCAGCCTGCCCCTCGGCGCCGTCGTGGACCGCGCCGACCACCGGCGGGTGCTGACCACGACGCACTGGGGCCGGGCGGCGCTCACCGCGGGCATCGCGCTCGCGCTCGCCACCGGCACGATGGCGCTCGGGATCCTGTACGCGGTGGCCTTCGTGCTCGGCACGCTGACCGTCGCCAACGAGAACGCGTCCCAGACGATCCTGCCGCGGCTGGTCGGCCCGGACCGGCTGCAGCGGGCCAACGCCCGGCTGACCGTCGCCGACACCACGGTGGGGGTCTTCCTCGGCCCGTGGGTGGGCGGCCTGCTGGTCGGCGTCGCGCTCGCGGTGCCGTTCACCGTGGACGCGTCGCTGTTCGC
This sequence comes from Microtetraspora fusca, assembly GCF_001570365.1. Taxonomy (GTDB): domain Bacteria; phylum Actinomycetota; class Actinomycetes; order Streptosporangiales; family Streptosporangiaceae; genus Microtetraspora; species Microtetraspora fusca. The sequence goes on from NZ_BBYK01000092.1 coordinate 16,736, forward strand.
GCTCTCCGGACTGCTGGTGCTGCTGCTGCCGGTAACGCCGCGCGAGCCGTCCCCGACCTCCGGATCGCTGCGCCGGGAGCTGGCCGAGGGCCTGCGGTTCTTCTGGCGGCACCGCCCGCTGCGCGACCTCGGGCTGCTGCTCGGCGTGCTCAACCTGGCGGGCGCCGTGGCGATCGCGACGCAGGTGCTGTTCGCGCAGGAGATCCTCGGCCTGAACGCCGTGCAGTACGGCCTGCTGTTCATGGTCGGCGCGGTCGGCGGGACGATCGGCGCCCAGGCGACGCCGTGGATGGAGTCGCGGCTGGGGCCGCGGCGGGTGCTGTTGATGTCGCTCGCGGGCAGCGCGTCGGCGCTCGTCATCGTGGGCCTCGCCTCCCACGGCATCGTGGTGGCCGTGGCCCTGTCGGTGAGCGCCGGCCTCGGCCTGGCCTGGAACATCATCACGATCAGCTACCGGCAGCGCATCGTGCCGGAGGGGCTGCTCGGCCGGGTCAACAGCATCTACCGGCTCATCTCCTGGGGGCCGCTGCCGTTGGGCTCGGCCATCGGCGGCCTCCTGGTGACGGCGGGCCAGGCCGCCGGGGGCCGCGAGATCGGGTTGCGCACGCCGGTCCTGGTGAGCGCGGCGGTGATCTCCGTACTGTTCGTCATCGCCCTCACCCGGCTCAGGACCGGGCTGTGGAGCAAGACCGGGAGCGCGTATGCCGACGATCAGGGTTGACGGGATCGACCTCGCCTACGAGGAGCGGGGGTCCGGGCCGCCGGTGCTGCTGATCTCGCCCGCGGCCTCCCGCGCCACTCTGTGGGAGCTGCACCAGGTGCCCGCCCTGCTCGCGGCGGGCCATCGGGTGATCACGTTCGACAACCGGGGCATGGCGCCGTCCTCCTGCCCGCCCGGCCCGTACCGGCTCGCCGACCTGGTGGCGGACGCGGCCGGGCTGATCCGCGCGCTCGGGCACGGACCGGTCACGGTCGTGGGCGCCTCCATGGGCGCGATGATCGGCCAGGAGCTCGCGCTCGCCCATCCCGAGCTGGTCGTCTCGGCCGCCCTCCTGGGCACCCGGGCCCGCGCCGACCGTTTCCGCACGGCCATGACCGAGGCGAGCGCCGAGCGCGTACGCCAGGGGGCGGCGGCGAACGGAGTGCGGCACGTCGCGGTCTCCCTCATGTGCCAACTCTTCTCGCCCCGTTCGCTGGCCGACGACGCGACCGTGGCCGACTGGCTCGACGTGCTGACCGCCTTCCCGATCACCGGCGAGGGCGCGGCGCTGCAGTACGAGGCGACGCTGGCGGGCGACCGGCGGGAGGCGCTGTCCGGCGTCACCCGGCCCGTCCTCGTCGTGTCGTTCTCCGACGATCTGATCATGCCGCCGTTCCTGGGGCGGGAGGCGGCCGAGGCGATCCCCGGCGCCCGGTACGCGGAGGTCCCGGGCTGCGGCCACTTCGGGTTCCTGGAGCGGCCCGAGGTCGTCAACCGGATCCTCGTCGACTTCCTCGCCCGGACCGCCACCGCCTCGGCGCGCCCCACCGGCGCCGCCGGCCGCCCCTGACGTCCTGCCCCACGGAGCTCACGTGCGAGAACCGCGTCGGCGGTCGGGACCCGCACGTGTGCATGTGTCGGGATCCATCGGCGGGACCGTTCACCGACGTTGGTTCCCGGCGCGGGCTGCCGACACTGCCCACCTGCGGGTTCACGATCGTTCGCCGACACTCAAGCCGTGGCGGCGTCTTAATCTCTACGCGGCGCGCGGGTGCCGCCCGGGGATTCAGCGGGTGCGCTCGACCCGGCCTTCGTGCCAGACCGGTTCCGGGCTCTCGTAGACGGTCCCGTCCGCGCCGAAAATCAGGAACCGGTCGAAGTCGGCGGCGAACCAGCGGTCATGGGTCACGGCCAGAACGGTGCCGGAGAAGGCGGCCAGGCCCTGCTGCAGAGCCTCGGCGCTGGCCAGGTCCAGGTTGTCGGTCGGCTCGTCGAGCAGGAGCAGGGTGGCGCCGGACAGCTCCAGCAGCAGGATCTGCAGTCGGGCCTGCTGGCCGCCGGACAGGGTCTCGAACCGCTGGCCTGCGGCGGGCGCGAGTTCGTAGCGGGCCAGAGCGGCCATGGCGTCGTTCAGGGTGAGCGCGTGACCGGCCATGACCAGGTCGGCCGGGGTGCGGCCGTGCAGATCCGGCCGGGTGTGCGTCTGCACGAAGCGGCCGGGCACCACCCGCGCGCCCAGTCGCACCGTGCCGCTGTGCCGCGTGGCCGGCACCGCGCCGTCCGCGGCCTGCTCCAGCAATTGGAGGAAGTGGGATTTGCCCGAGCCGTTGGAGCCGAGCACTCCGATGCGTTCGCCGTACCAGATCTCGGCGTCGAACGGCCGCATCAGCCCGGTGAGTTCCAGGTTCTCGCAGACGACGGCGCGTTTGCCGGTGCGGCCGCCGCGCAGCCGGATCCGCACGTTCTGTCTCCTGGGCGGCTGCTCGGGCGGACCGACCTCCTCGAACCTGCTCAGCCGGGTGCGCGCGGCCCGGTATGAGGAGGCCACCGCGTCGTTGTTGGCCGCGGTCTGCTGGAGGGTGCGTACCAGTTGCTTGAGCCTGGCGTGTTCCTCGTTCCAGCGGCGGCGGCGCTCCTCCAGCCGGGCGATGCGGTCGCGACGGCCCTGGGCGTAGGTGGCGAAACCTCCGCCGTGGACCCAGACGCCCCGTGCCTCCACGGTGACGATGCGGTCGGTGACATCGGCCAGGAGTTGCCGATCGTGGGAGACCAGCAGCACGGTCTTCGAGGTGGCCTTCAGCCGCTCCTCCAGCCACTCCTTGCCCGGCACGTCCAGGTAGTTGTCCGGCTCGTCCAGCAACAGGACCTCGTCGGGGCCGCGCAGCAGCGCCTCCAGAACAAGCCGTTTCTGCTCGCCTCCCGACAGCTTGGCCACCGGGCGGTCCCGGACCGCGTCGTACGGCAGGCCCAGGGCCGCGGTGGTGCAGGTGTCCCAGACGACCTCCATGTCGTAGCCGCCCGCGTCGGTGTAGTCGCTGATCGCCTGCGCGTAGGCCAGTTGCGTCGCCTCGTCGTCGCGAGCCGTCATCGCCGCCTCCGCCCGTCCCAGAGCCGCGGCGGCCGCGCGGACCCGGTCCGGCGCCACCGACAGCAGCACATCGTGCAGGGTCCGGCCGTCACGGACGCTGCCGATGAACTGCCGCATCACCCCCAGGCCCCCGGAGCAGGCCACTCGGCCGTCGTCCGGCGGCAGATCCCCGGCGATCAGTCGCAGCAGGGTGGTCTTGCCCGCGCCGTTCGGCCCCACCAGCCCGGCCTTGACCCCCTCGCCGATGCGGAACGACACCTCGTGAAGGAGTAGTCGCCCGTCCGGCAGCACGTAGGTCAGCCCGTCCACGTCGACATGCCCCGCCATCGCCGCCCTCCTCTCAATGCTCCTCGATCGCTGTTCCAGTGACCGGATCAATGATCTGGTGCTCGATCGTCATACTAGACTCGCCTTCGTGGACGAGAGCAAGGCGGTATCGGGAGCAGGACGGTCAGGATCGGCGGGAGGCGTGTGGTTGCGGCCGTCCGGCCGTGCCGGGCGCGAGGCGCCCCCGCTCAGCCGGGACCGGATCGTCGAAGAGGCCCTGGCCCTCCTGGACGAGGAGGGCGCCGGGCGGCTGACCATGCGGCGGCTCGCCGAGCGCCTCGGCACCGGCTCCACCACGCTGTATTGGCACGTGAAGACCAAGGACGACGTCCTCGACCTCGCCCTTGACGCGATCTTCGCGGACGTCCGGATCCCGCGCGGGAGCGGCCAGGGCTGGCGTGCCGACATCACCGCCCTGATCGATGGATGGCGCGCCGTTCTCCTGAAACACCCCTGGTCGTCGGCGCTCCTGGGCCGTCCGATGCTCGGCCCCAACGTGCTCGCGCGCAGCGAGTTCCTGTACGCCACCCTGCTTGAGGCAGGGGTCGGCGAGCCCCACCTCACCGCCGCGGCGTTCGGGTTGTCCAACTACGTCATCGGTTCCGCACTGATGCAGGCCACCTGGTTGACCAGCGCGGAGCAGGCGGTACGGCAGGCCGCTCAGGAGCACATGCGCGCCAACCGGGATCGCTACCCCGCGCTCGCGGCGCACGGCCCTCTTGCCGCGGGCGACGACTGGGACACCGGCTTCGCCCTCGGGCTTACCTGGCTTCTCGACGGCATCGAGGCCAACGCCCGCCACTGAGCGGGAGTCGCCCCGGGCTCGGCACTTGAACGGTGCGGTCTTGGACGACTGATCACCTGGCTACCGAGTCATCACTTCTCGTTCCTGGGCGTCACCTACGCGGACCAGTTCGTCGGCACGGTCGAGCAGTGCGCGGCGTTCGGGTTCGGAGTAGGCGACGGAGGCCGCCTGCCGGAACAGGTCGGCGGCTCGGGCGCGGTCGCCGTGACGGGCGGTGAGGTCGGCTTCCGCCGCGACGGCGAGTGGGTAGTCGTCCAACGCGCCACCGGCGCGGGCCTGGGCGAGTAGCGCGAGCCCGGCCGCCGGCCCATGCGCGTAGCCGTGCGCCACAGCGCGGTTCAGCTCGACCACCGGTGAGGGTGGATCCGCGCGAGCTTGTCGTAGCATGCGGCGATCGCCGGCCAGTCGGTGGCGTCGACGGAGGCGGCGGTGGCGTGGCAGGCGGCGATGCGAGCCTGCAGCGCGTACGGGCCGTCCTCTGGAGTTTCGGCAAGGATGTGCAGGCCCTCGGTGATCGCGGCACGGTCCCAGCGGAGCCGGTCCTGCTTGTCCAGAGGGAGCAGGTTACCGCGCCGGTCGCGGCGGGCGTCGCGCCGGGAGTGCTGGAACAGGAACAACGCCAGCAGCGCCGACACCTCGCCCTGACCGGGGATGAGCTGCCGGAGGAGCCGGGCCAGGCGGATCGCCTCGTCGGCGAACGCGGGCCGGCCGTCGGCGTTGTAGCCGTGGGTGAACAGCAGGTACAGCACGGCCAGAACACCGGGGAGCCGCTCGGCGAGCGCCGGGCCGGTCGGCACCCGGTACGGGATGCCCGCGTCCGCGATCTTCGTTTTGGCCCGGGTGAGACGCCGGGTCATGGTCGACTCGCTGACCAGGAAGGCCCGCGCGATATCGGCGGTGGCCACCCCGCAGATCGTCCGCAGCGTCAGCGCCACACGCGCCTCCAGGGAGAGTGCGGGGTGGCAGCAGGTGAAGATGAGCCGCAGCCGGTCGTCCACGACCTCCTCCGCCGGGGTGGGGTCCGGATCGGCAAGCGCCGGCACAGCCAGTTCCGCCAACTTGCGGCGTTCGACCGACGCGCGGCGCAGAACGTCGATCGCGCGGTTGCGGGCCACCGTCATCAGCCAGCCGCCCGGGTTGCCCGGCACCCCTTCCTGAGGCCACCGCTGCAGGGCGAGCGTCAGCGCTTCCTGGGCGCAGTCCTCCGCCAGCGTCCAGTCACCGGTGATGCGAATCAGCGCGGCGACGATCCGCGCGTACGCATCCGTGCTCGCGGCCGCGACGGCGTCGGCCGTCGCAGCCGCAGGCGCGTCGGTCACTTCGTCAGTCGTTCAGGTCGATCAGCGGGCGCAGCTCCAGCCGTCCCGCTCGGGCCATCGGGTGGGCGCGGGCCACCTCGATCGCCTCGTCCAGGTCGGCGCACTCCAGCAGGTCGTAGCCCACGATCACTTCCTTGGTCTCCGCGAACGGACCGTCCGAGACGAGCAGTCGGCCGTTGCGGACCCGGACCGTCGTGGCCGCGGACGTCGATGCCAGCGCGCTGCCCTCCAAACGCCGGCCGCGCGTGTCGTTCTCCGACACCCACACGTCGATGTCGGGCTCGTCAGCCTTGTCGGTGTCGGGCTCGGTGTCGGTGCACACGAACATCATGTACTTCATCTTCGCTCCTCGGTTTCGGGGACTCACCACGATGACGAACGAGCGGCCCGGTTTCGGACACAACGCGTCCGACAATGTCACACCACCCCGACATGCCGACGACGTCGAACCGTTCGCCGGGATTCCGGCGCCGCTGAGCACCTGACCGGCGCGGAGCAGGCGGTACGGCACGCCGCTCAGGAGCACGCGCGCGCCAACCGGGAGCCATAGCGGCACGCCGCACCGGTCCCGGGAGAGGTGCGGGCAGTCACGGAAGCAGCAGGCCCCAGTAGAGGCTCCATGGGATGAACACCAGCCCGCCGACGACCAAGAGGCCGAGCCGTCCCCTCTCCCCTCGCGGCACCGAGCCGCGGGCGCGGCGCCAGGCCGGCGCGGTCAGAACCGTGGCGACCACGGACGCCACGGTGAGGGCCTGCAGCGCGAGCCAGATCAGCGGACGCAGCGGTTGCCGGCTGTTCGCGCCCACAAGCACGACGAAGGCGACGTCCTTGGAACGGGAGGCCGCGATCGGGGCCACCCAGCCGCCCTCGCTCAACCCCCAGACCCCGACCTTCGCCGGGTCGACGCCCGGCTGGGACCGCAGCGCGGCCACGCCGCCGAGCGCGTCGTCGGCGAGCTGTGAGTACGACCGCTGGAAGAGCGAATAGCCCTCGGACCGCTTGTCGTAGATCAGAACGGACAGCCCCTGGCGGGCGAACGCGACGGCCTCGCCCATCAGTTTCGTACGCGGCGTGCCCGTACCCGTGCCGTGCACGAGGACGATGCCGGGCCGCGCGGGCTTCGCCGAGGTGGGCGCGAGGACCGTGCCGTGCAGGGTGAGACCTCCGTCGCCGCGGAAGCTCACCTCGGTCGCCTTCAAGTCGGACGGTATGGCGGGGGAGGCTCGACTGACTCACATCGGTCGCCCCTACATGTCCCTGACATCGTCCTCAATGCGACCGATCGACGTCGGCGTCGCTGTCCGCCCGCACTGAGCTGTCCGCCCGCACTGAGCTGTCCGCCCGCACTGAAGCGATGAGCGTCGCCATTCCGTCCAGCAGGCGTTGCAGGCCGAACTCGAAGAGCGTGTTCAGGTCGAGCGAGTCGGGAGGGATCCGCGACAGCAGCGGGAACTCGCGCATCTGAGGGAGCACGGTGGATTCGAGCCACTCGTCGTCGGTGGTGCCGGTCTGCTGGACGGCCTCGGCCTCGGCTTCCAGATGCGCGGCGGTGCCGTGCACGTAGTTGGCCACGGTCACGTAGATGTGAACCATCATGACCGGGTCGAGGCCGAGGCCGTCCACCGCCCGCATCGCCCACTCGCCCTGGGCCATCACGTGAGGCGTGGCCGTGGGGCGGGTGAACGAGACGGCCTGCGCCAGCCACGGATGGCGGCGGTAGAGGGCCCATTGCGTTCTGGCCGCCCGTTCGAGGCTGGCCCGCCAGTTCGGCGGCTGCGGCTCGGGTAGCCCGCCGTCGGCCAGCACCCTGTCCGCCATGAGGGTGACCAGCTCATCCCTGCCGGACACGTACCGATAGAGCGCCATGACCGACGTTCCCAGGCTGGTGGCGATCCGGCGCATGGTCAGCGTCGCCAGGCCCTCGGCGTCGGCGATGGCGATCGCGGCCCGCACGACGCGCTCCTCGCTCAGCTCGGGAGCCGAGCGGCGGGACGGGACGGCACCCGTTCCGGAATCGGCCACCACGGTCCCGACCCCGGGCACCGGGCGGACGAGCCCCTCCTGATGCAGGGCGGTCAGCGCCTTGGTGGCGGTGGCCATCGCCACGCCCCATTCCCGCGTGATCTGCCGCGTCGACGGCACCCGATCTCCGGGCCGGAGCCGGCCTGTCGTGATGCGTCGCCTCAGATCGGCGACGATGCGCAGGTACGGAGGGGTCTCCTCGTCCATGATTCACACTCCCGCTGCCCTAGTGCACCAGGCCCGCTTCAGCCCGGACCGCTGCCGGACAAAATACTGCACTAGTGCCCTGTTAACAATGTACGCGCACTAGGCGTACGGTGGCCGTGCACGGACAAGCGAGGGAGCACGTGATGACGAATGTCCTGATCAGCGGCGGCGGTGTCGCCGGAACCGCCCTGGCCTACTGGTTGCGCCGCCACGGCTTCGCCGTGACGGTGGTCGAGCGGGCCCCCGCGCCGCGCCTCGGCGGGCACACGGTCGACCTGCGCGGCGCCGCCCGCGACGTGGTGGAGCGCATGGGGCTCCTCCAGGACGCCCGCCGGGTGGCGGTCGACTCCAAAGGGATGTCGTACGTGGACGCGACCGGCAGACGCGTCGCCGACATGCCCGCCTCCTTCCTCGGCGGGGCGGGTGTGGTCGGCGAGGTGGAGATCCTCCGCGGCGACCTGATCGAACTCCTTCATGGCGCGACCGGGGACGGGACGGAATATGTCTTCGACGACACGATCACCGAGGTGACCCAGACCGCGGAGGACGTGCGGGTTGCCTTCGAGCGGTCCGCGCCGCGCGTCTTCGACCTGGTCGTGGGGGCCGACGGCACGCATTCGCTGACCCGCTCGCTGGTCTTCGGCCCGGAGTCGCGCTTCCGCCGCGACCTCGGCTGTTACACGGCGTACTTCACCGCGCGCAACGTCTTCGGCATCCAGGACTGGGAGCTGTTCCACAACATGCCCGGCCAGAAGCTGGCGGCGCTGCGGCCGTCCCGGCGGCCGGAGGAGGCCAAGGTCCTGTTCGGGTTCGCGTCGAAGCCGCTGGCGTACGACCACCGAGACCAGCGCAGGCAGAAGGAGATCGTCGCCGAGGTCTTCGCCGGAGCGGGCTGGCACGTCCCCGCGATGCTGAGGGAGATGCGGGCGGCCACGGACTTCTACTTCGACTCGGCGACGCAGATCGTCATGGACGGCTGGTCCCACGGCAGGGTGGCGCTGCTCGGCGACGCCGGATACAGCCCCTCGCCGCTGGGCGGCAACGGCACGGGCCTGGCCCTGGTCGGGGCGTACATCCTGGCCGGAGAGCTGGCCGCGGCCGAAGGAGATCACACGGCGGCCTTCGCCGCCTACGAGCGGGAGATGCGCGACTTCGTCCGGCAGAACCACCAGCTGCCGCCGGGCGGCGTCAACGGCTTCGTCCCGAAGTCGCGAACGGCCATCCGGATGCGCAATCTGTCCATCAGGCTGATGCCCCACCTGCCCTGGGCGGGCCTGATCGCGAAGGCGATGAACAGGGCCGACGCCGTCACCCTCAAGGACTATCCGTACAGCAGGGCCCGCGCTTAGATCCGCCGGCTCCGCGCGGGCATCGAGATGGGACGGCCGTAGGCCGTGGCGCCGGCCCCCAGAGGGGTCGGCGCCACCGTCAGGCGCGCAGCGCGGCGAGCACCTCCTGGGCGGCGCGCGCGCCCTCGGTCGCCCCGCCGGTCATGTAGCCCTGGAAGTCGTAGGACGTGTGCTCCCCGGCGAGGTGCACGTTGCCCTGGACGGTGCCCTCGTAGCCCCCGTACCTGTGCACGTATCCGACCGGCCAGTACGCGTAGGCGCCCAGCGAGTAGGGGTTCTTGTGCCAGGCCGACAGCTGGGCGCGTCCGGTCCACACGGCCCCGGTGCCCGGGTACACCTTGTCGATCTGCGTAAGTGTCGAGGTCACCAGCGAGCGGACGTAGCGGTCGTCGGCGGTCGGGAACGGTGTCGACGGGTTGAGCGCGCGGGCGAGGCTGCCGCCGCCGTACTGGATGAGGATGCCGGAGGATCCCGCCTGGCCCTTGGTGGTGTCCCAACACTGCTGGAAGGACATGTCGGTGAAGCAGTCTCCGGACGACACGCCGGGCCATGGACCGGTGCCGACCCACGGCCGGCTGGAGAACTGCATGTTGAGCTTCGTGCAGTACCCCATGCGCGCGTCGCGCAGCAGGGCCGTCATCCGGCTGTCGAAACCGGCCTGGGACAGGTCCAGGCCCTGCAGGATCGGCAGTGGCACGGTGATGATCGTGTGGTCGGCGGTGACCGTCTTGGTGGTGCCGCCGTTGTCGAACGTGAGGGTCTGGGTGCCGTCGGAGTTCGCCCGCACCGCCAGGAGCTTCCAGCCCATCTGGATGGACCCGGAGGGCAGCGCGGCCGCGATGGCGTTGGGCAGCTGGTCGTTGCCGCCGACGATGTGGTAGCGCTCGTCCGATAGGCCCCAGACGTTGAAGTGGCCGGGCTTGGGCTGGTAGCCCAGCAGCAGGATGAGGGCGAGCGACGACTGGTTCACGGTGTCGGCGCCGTACTCCACGTTGTAGGCGACGTCGAGGAACCGGCCCAGGTCGGAGGAGTGCCCGCCCGGCACGCGGGACTCGATCCATTCGTACAGCGACATGTTGTCGAGCGCGGTGCCCGCCGCCGTGCTGCTGTTCCACTTCACCTCGCCGGCCGCCATGAGGTCGCTGTGGAGGGCCTGATAGATCACCTTGAAGTCCGCGTCGGCCTGGGTACGCGGATAGTAGCCGCCGCCGAAGTGCAGGATCTCCGCGGCGCCGTTGGGCCCGGATCCGGCGAAGTCGACCGTGGTCAGGCCGAAGCGGCGGCACAGTTCAAACATCTTCTTGTGCTCCTGGTCGATCAGCTCGCCGCCGATCTCGGAGGTCTGGCCCCCCGTCCACAGCGATCGCTGCGAGTACATGCGGCCGCCGACCCGGGTCGGGTTGGCCTCGTAGACGATCGGCGTCGCTCCGGCGTCGCGCAGGGTCAGCGCGGCGGTCAGGCCGGCGATGCCCGCCCCGATCACGGCGACCCGGGCCGGCCGGGGCGGCTTGGCGGCCGTTGTGACGGCGTCGTCGGCGCGGGCCGGCCGCGGCAGCGCGGCGAACGCGGCCGCGCCGAGGCCCACGGCGG
>NZ_BBYK01000093.1 GCF_001570365.1 Microtetraspora fusca
AGCCTGGATACACCGCGCGGAATCTGACGTGATTGCCGTGAAATGAGAGGAGGTGCCCTCCGGCCTGGGATGATGGGAGTTCTTCACGCTTCCGTCAACCAAACCGAGAGGACACCTCTCACGTGCAATTGTTCCACGCTCCCGGCAAGACCCATGCGAGCTTCGATGATGAGCACCTCGTCGCCTACGCCGGGTTGGAGCCGGTGATGCGGCTGGCCGAACGCTGTGACCTGGGCGGACTCGTCGATGAGCACGTCACCATCGCCGACCGGCTCGGCGTGAACGCGGCGGCGAAAATCGGTTCGATCGTGGCCGGGATGGCCGCCGGGGCCGACTCCATCGCCGATCTGGACGCGTTACGGCACGGCGGCATGGACAAGCTGTTCGATGGCATCCGTGCCCCGTCCACGCTCGGCTCGTTCCTGCGCTGCCTGAAGTGGGGGAACGTCCGCCAGATCGAGAGGGTCTCCCGCGAGTTGCTGGCCCGGCTGGCCAAGCGCACGCCGCTGCTGCCCGGAGCCGACACGGTCGCGTTCCTGGACGTGGACTCGATGCAGAAACGGACCTACGGATACGCCAAGCAAGGCGCCGGGTTCGGCCACACCAAGATCCAGGGCAAGAGTGTGCTGGTGCGCGGGTTGAACGTGCTGGCCTCGACCTTGTCGACGCCGCTGGCCGCGCCGGTCGTCACCGGCACCCGGCTACGCGGCGGGAAAGCGAACTCAGCCCGTGGCGCGGAATCGTTCGTGGCCGAGTCGATCAGCGCTGCGCGGGCGGCGGGCGCCACCGGCATCCTCCTCGTGCGCGGAGATTCGGCGTTCTATGCGGCGGGCGTGATCGCCGCCTGCCGCCGCGCGGGCGCGCGCTTCTCCGTCACCGCGAAAATGGACCCCAAGATCAGGCAGTGATCGCCGCCATCGACGATGACGCCTGGCAGGCGATCGAGTACCCGAACGCCATCTTCGATGAGCAGGCCGGCTGCTGGGTGTCCGACGCCGAGATCGCCGAGACCCGCTACACGGCGTTCACCTCGAAGAAGGGCCGGGCGGTCACGGCACGGCTGATCGTGCGCCGGGTCAAGCGGCTCAACCCGCAGGCTGCGGGCGGCCAGGACGAGCTGTTCGGCCAATACCGGTATCACGCGGTCTTCACCGACAGCCCGTTCCACCTGGCCCAGGCCGAGGAACAGCATCGTGACCACGCGATCGTCGAGCAGGTCTTCGCCGACCTCGTCTGCGGCCCGCTCGCGCATCTTCCCTCGGGTGACTTCGCCGCGAACGCCGCGTGGCTGACCTGCGCGGCGATCACCCACAACCTGCTGCGCGCGACCGGCTGCCTGGCCGGTGGCGTCCACGCCAGGGCACGTGGTGCCACGCTCCGCCGCCGGTTGGTCGCTGTCCCCGCCCGCCTGGCCCGGCACGGACGCGGTCACGTCACCTTCCGCCTACCGCAGCATTGGCGCTGGCAGCAGGCGTGGATGAACGTCTTCGACGCCGTCCATGACCCACCGCCCGCACATGCGGTCTGACCAGCCCTGAACACTCTCGGTCACTACCGCACCACCGCGACCCCCACGGTCACCCGCGCCACCGGCGCATGAACCCCCGCCCCGAGCCTTTGGACACGTGGACAAGCTGCGATCCGCGCGCAGCGGCCCCCGCCTGCCCGGAAACAGCGCTTCACCGGCGGAAACGGCCCTCGCCGAGGAATTGGACCAGGAATCGATCACAAGAAATCACGCGGTGCATCCAGGCTGAGGGCTTGCCGGTCGTCGACGGTGAGGGACAGCATGAATTCTTCGGAACCTCCGGGAACGACGCCGACCCAGCTTCCGACCTCGGCTACCCAACGGGAACCGTCGTCGATGTTGTGATCAAGAATGTCATTTAGAACGTGTTTGAGCTACTCCGTTGGATGAGCGAGGGTGAAGCGCTGCTGGCGAGTTGCGGCGCAATGCCGTACCAGCAGTCCGTACACGGAACGGGAAGACCGCCCCACGTGGCGTGGAGCGGTCTTCCCGAGTATTTCTGGCGAGGATCAGAGGTCCTTGCACCACATCCAGCCGTAGTCTGCGATGTAGCACTGGTACCAGCCCCCATTGGGCTTCGCCGCGTGCGCCGGGCTCGACAGGACGCCGAAGGTCGTGATGGCGACGGCGGTGGTGGCGAGGACCGCTGCCGTGCGCTTGAGGGTGCTGCTGATGGACTTCACCAATGTCTCCTGTTGGTCTGTTGTCTCGGTGACAGGAATCAGTAGACCCGGTACGACTTGGCGCGCCCTTTGCAACCAATTGAAGGCGACTTGGATCATACAAATCTGCTCTCGCCGCCCGATTTCGCCGGGCACGGGCCGGCGGACCAGGCCGAGCCGGTCAGCGAGGTCTACCAGGTGATCCACCGGTTGCACAGGTCTGCCGGGATGAGCCAGGCCTTCTCGTACGGCGCGCAGAATTCGGGGGCTGTAGGGCGCCTGAAGGCGGTTGACCAGTGCGACTTGTCGTTCTCTGGAGCGCGGTTCCTCAAGGGCTGTCACGCAGTCAGGGCCGGGTTCAGTAACTGCCCTCATCACGTGCGTTTTCCGGGAGACGCTGGACGACTCCGTGTTCGTACGTGTAGATCACCGAGCTCGCGACAGTTGAATAGGCGAGCCCGCCAGTACCACCAGGCCGGTCGCCGAACTCGCGACCAGGCTCACGTTTCAGCGCCCTGTCGCGACTTCTTGGTGATGGAAGGAGCTGAGATGAGCGCACGACGGTACGCACCGGTGGTGAGCACGCTGGGCGATGTGACGTTGGTCGCCGACGGAGGCGGACTGGTGGGCTTGTATTTCCCGCACCACTGGCATCGGCCGGATGCCTCGACCTTCGGCGAACAGGTCGACGCGTCCTCGGATCCGCTCTTGGCGCAGGCCGCCCATGAGCTGGACGAGTATCTGGCTGGGCGGCGGCGCGAGTTCGCTGTACAGCTGGCCGCTCGCGGCGACGAGTTCCAGGTCCGGGTGTGGGCGCTGTTGCGGCAGATTCCTTACGGGCGGACGACGACATACGGGGCGTTGGCCGAGCAGCTCGGCGACCGGAGGCTGGCGCAGAAAGTCGGGCAGGCGGTCGGGCGGAACCCCTTGTGTGTGTTCGTGGCGTGCCACCGGGTGATCGGAGCCAATGGGGCACTGACGGGATACGCCGGTGGGCTGGAACGCAAACGGCGACTCCTGGAACTGGAGGAGCCCGAGGAGGCGCGGGCGGGGCGCCTGTTTTAGCAGGGCACGACCGATTCGGCGATCAGCAAGGAGTGGATCGTCATCGGCGCCGCGGGCGAGTGTTACGCAACCTCCTCTGCCGTCGGCGGCGCGGGACGATGAGATTGATTTGCCGCCCTGATCTCACGTTCGGCGGGGTTGGGGCGTCTACAGGGTGATGACTATGAGAGCACCGTTTGAGCAGGCCGTGGAGCGGCATGGCGCGACTGTGTTGCGGGTCTGCCATGCCGTGCTCGGCCCGGGCCCGGACGCGGATGATGCCTGGTCGGAGACGTTCCTGGCCGCGCTGCGCGCGTGGCCGGGGCTGGACGAGGATACGAACGTGCAGGCGTGGCTGGTACGGGTCGCGCACCGCAAGGCGATCGACATCACCCGAGCCCGAGCCCGGCACGCGATCCCCACCGACGAGCTGCCGGAACAGGCCTCGACCGCCGACATCCCCGACGCTGAGGCCGTGGAGCTGTGGGGAGCGGTCCGGTCGTTGCCGGAGCGGCAGCGTCTCGCGGTGGCGTACCACTACCTGGGTGGGCTGCCGCACACCGAGGTGGCGGAGCTGATCGGCGGGACCCCGGAGGCGGTGCGCCGGGCCGCCGCGGATGGGGTCAGGACACTACGGAAGAGATATCACGCGGGCGGGACACAGGAAGGAGCACCCCGATGAACATCATCATCGACGATGTCGGCTGGGACGGCGAGGCCGGGGAGCCGGACGTGACCGCCCTGCTGCCCGTGCCGGAGACGCACCTCGCGGCCCTGCACACCCGCCTCGCGCAGGCGGCGTCCGACAGCGACCTGCTGGACGTGGCCTACCGCACCGTCACCACTCCGGTCGGCGAGCTACTGCTGGCCGCGACCGAGCGCGGCCTCGTCCGGGTCGCCTACGAACGTGAGGGATTCGACCAGGTCCTGGACACACTCGCGGCGAAGATCAGCCCGCGTATCCTGGCCGCCCCGAAGCGGCTGGACACCGTCGCGCGGGAGCTGGAGGAGTACTTCGCCGGCACCCGGCGCGCCTTCGATGTGCCGCTGGACTACGCCCTCTCGGCCGGGTTCCGGCAGACGGTGCAGCACTACCTGCCCCGCATCGGCTACGGGCACACCCTGACCTACAAGCAGGTCGCCGAGCAGGTTGGCAACCCCAAGGCCGTCCGCGCGGTCGGCACGGCGTGCGCGACCAACCCGCTGCCGGTCGTCGTGCCATGCCACCGGGTGCTGCGCACCGACGGGGGGCTGGGTGGCTACATCGGCGGCCTGGACGCGAAGACCAGCCTGCTTGCCTTGGAGAAGGCGGCATGACCACGACAGCACTGATGAACACCGCGCTGGTATCGCCGCGACTTCGCGACGGCACGACCGCCGCATGGGGCCGGCACCGAGGTTCGCCCATGAGCGAGGACGAACTTGCCGGGCTCGTCCGGATGGCGCAGGCGCGACGGGCGGCGATGGTCGCCGTCGGCACCGGCCGCGACCCGGCATCCGTGGATGCCGGGCGCCGCTTCGCCGCCGCATGGAGGCAGACGGGCGGCCAGGTGGTCGCGATGGTCGACTGGCCCGAGCAGGCGGCGTCCTGGCTGCGGCAGGCGCACCGGCTCACTCGCTCGGAGCCGGACCTGTGGGTGTTCGCCGGGACCCCGGTGGGGCTCGCCCAGATGACCCGCCGCCTCGTGTGGTCGACCCCCTGGACGCCGCGTCGTACCCTCGCTGCCCGAGCCGGCATCGACCAGACGGCGCGCCTGGCCGGGCTCGGCCTTCTCGACGGCCTCGCCGGCGCCGGTGAAGACGGGACCTTTTGGGGCATCCGCGACGGCCTGGCCACCACGATCACGTGGGCGGAGGCGGCCGCGCCGCGAGGCGGACGGAGGCGCGCATGAGCACATTGTTCGGCGATGACCTTGTGGATCGCCCACGGCGGGAGCTCGCACCCGGGGCGGTGTGGGTGCCCGGCTGGCTGACGCTGGAGCAGCAGGCGTGGATCGTCGCCCGGTTCCACGAGTGGACCCGCGGTCCGGTGCCGATACGGGCGGCGACGGTCCGGGGGCACGAGATGAGCGTGAAGACGGTGTGCCTGGGCTGGCACTGGCGGCCCTACCAGTACACGCGCGAGGCCGTGGACGTGAACGGCAACCGGGTGCTCGACTTTCCCGAGTGGATGGTTCGCCTGGGCCGCAGGGCACTGGTCGAGGCGACCGGCGACCCGCACGCCGGCGACGACTACACTCCCGATACCGCCCTGGTGAACTATTACGACGACACCGCCCGCATGGGCATGCACCAGGACAAGGACGAGCGCTCGCTCGCCCCGGTGGTGTCACTGTCCATCGGCGACACCTGCACCTTCCGCTTCGGCAACACCGAGAACCGGAACAAGCCCTACGAGGACATCGCCCTGGCCTCCGGCGACCTGTTCGTCTTCGGCGGCCCTTCCCGGCTCGCCTACCACGGCATCCCAAAGGTCCACCCCGGCACCGCCGCCGACGGCTGCGGTCTGGACAGCGGGCGGATCAACATCACCATGCGCGTCACCGGCCTCGCCGACTGACGGCCCCGCATCCACTCGCGAACGAGGAACCCGCACGAGTATGACCGACGCCCTCACCGCCGAACTGTCAGCCCTGGACGCCCCGCAGCCCGACCCCGGAGTGGTGATCGGCGAGGACGGCCTGCCTCGACCCGCCTGGGCATCCGTCGACCCGCTGCTGCGCGACTACTACGACACCGAGTGGGGCATGCCCGTGCGCGATGAGCAGGGCGTGTACGAGCGGATCAGCTTGGAGGCGTTCCAGGCCGGCCTGTCGTGGGCGACGATCCTGCGCAAGCGCCCCGCGTTCCGTGCCGCGTTCGACGGCTTCGACCCCGACGTCGTCGCGGGATACGACGACTCGGACGTGGAGCGGCTGCTGGCCGATCCAGCCATCGTGCGCAACAGTGCGAAGATCCGCGCAGCGATCAGGAACGCCCAGGCCACGATCCGCCTGCGCGACAAGGGAGGCCTGGCCGAGTTCGTGTGGTCGTTCCAGCCCGATGTGACCCCCGAGCCGGTCACCTTCGATCAGATCCCCACCCGGTCGCCCGAGTCCGAGGCACTGTCCAAGGCGCTGCGCACCGAAGGCTTCGCATTCGTCGGGCCGACGACCATGTTCGCTCTCATGGAAGCCATCGGCATCATCGACACCCACCTCATCGGCTCGCACCGTCGCGGCTCCTCCGGCGTCTGGCCGAAGTGACCGCCCTTCTCGTGCTCATCGCCCGTGGGCCCTGGCTGCCTCAGCACTGGCGTATCAGCCGTCGAGGGCTTGCGCTATGCGGTCGAAGTCTTCGAGGAGGGCGGCCAGACGTTGTCCGGGGACGGCGCGGGTCATGCGGGCTTCGATGGCATAGACGGATTCCTGCGCGGCGTGGAGCAGGCGTCGGCCTTCGGCCGTGAGGTCGGCGGGGCGGGCGCGACCGGTCTCGACGGTGCCGGGACGGTCGATGAGTCCGGCATCCTCCAGGCCGCGCATGACGACGTTCATGGACTGGCGAGTGACGAAAGTGGCGCGGGCGAGGTCGGCGTTGGACATGCCGGGCCGTGCGGCAAGCACTTCGAGACACGCGTACTGCGGCACGGTCAGGCCGTGCTCCCGCAGGGCTTTGTCCATGGCGCCGCGCAGGGCGGCGTGGGCGCGTTTGAGCCGGTATCCCACGTGCTCGAGCACGTCCTCGGCCGGGTGCGGTGGCTCCACTGGCATCCTGTCCTCCATGTCAGCATTTTGACATCTATGCGGCGGCGCCTTAGCGTCAACTATGTCAAAGTCCTGACATTGATTAGAGGAGGACGCCCCATGTCCGTCAGCGTCAACGGCCCCGACTTCGTGGCCCTTCAGGTCCGTGACGTGGAGGCTGCCGGCAAGTTCTGCGAAGAGCGCCTCGGCCTCGTCCGCACCTCCGCCGGCCCGCCCGGCGCGATCGTGTTCGACACCAAACCCTGCCCGTTCGCGGTGCGCGAGCCGCTGCCCGGCACCGACCTGGACGCCGGCCGCCCCGGCCTCGGCGTCGCCCTGTGGTTCTCCACTCCCGACGCCCAGGCGCTGCACGACAAGCTCGCTGCAGGCGGCATCGAGATTCTCACCCCCATCATCGACAGCCCGTTCGGCCCGGTGTTCTCCTTCGTGGGCCCCGAGGGGTACGTCCTGACCGCTCACGGAGCCTGACCGTGTCCGCCGCCTCCTTCACCCCCAAGGGCCCGTACTCCCTGGCATCGTCCATCCGGTTCCTGGAGTGCTTCACCCCTGCCTCCTGCAGCCACGCGACCGACGGCGTGCTGCGCCTGGCCTTCCCCGCCGACGACGGCCGCGGCGTCATCGGCTGCACGGTCAGCCAGAAAGAGGCGGCGGACAGCTCGCCCGCGACCACGGCCAGGCCCTCGACATCGCCGGACAGCAACTGCACGTCTTCCCCACCCCGGAAGCGCTGCGCGGCATCGACCACATCGACGGCCTGACCAACACCATGATCGAGCGCCTCCACGCGATCGCCGACGCCGCCCTCGAAAGGACGTCTCGACGCCGCCGCACTGCGCGCCCAGCCCGCCGAGTTCGCCCTCACCGACCTCAAAGAGCTCCCCGGCATGGCCCCTTCTCCGCCGAACTCATCCTCATCCGCGGCGCCGGACACCCCGACGTCTTCCCCGCCGCCGAACCTCGGGTCCACCACGCTATGGCCGCCCAGTACCGCCTCGATGTGGCCACCCCCGCCCGCCTCACGCGGATCGCCGACGCCTGGCGGCCCTATCGCAGCTGGGTCGCGCTCCTGCTGCGCGCCCGCGCTCAAGACAAAGCAGCAGGCAACCGGAGGTGAAGCCGGACGCGCCCCACCCGCGACCGGATGCCGTGATGCACGCCGCTGGTTGTGCGCAGGAGGACAACCGGATCCACACTGCACGTGCTGGCCCGGCGTGATCTTTTCCGGCCACAGCACTGGCTGAATATCGCGATCTGTCATGAAGAAGTGGTGCGGCAAAGCGGGACGAAAGCTATTGTCGCGTTCATGCGTTGGGGGCGCCTCCTTGTCGGCATGGCCGTACTCGCCCTGGCCTCGGGGTCGGTCCAGCGCGAGGACGAGCTCGTCAGGGTCGTCGGCTACGCCTACACGTTCCAGGGCATCCCGTACTCCTGGGGCGGCGGGCACGCCGCGCGGCCGGGCCCCTCGCGTGGGACCTGCCGCGGCTACACGGGCTCCGTGCGGCCCTGCCCGGCTCTGTGGACCCGGGGCCTGGACTGCTCCGGGTTCACCCGCTGGATGTACCGGCTCGGCTTCGGCGAGGACGTCCTGGGAAACGGCACCACCGACGACCACATCCGCAGGCTCCGCAAGGTGTCGGTGGCGCAGCCGGGAGACCTGGTGTTCTATGGCACCGGCAGGAAGACTCACCACGTCGGCGTCTACGTCGGCGGCGGCAAGATGATCAACGCGTTCGCCACGGGCACGAAGACGCGGATCGACGACGTCAGCGCGGTGCGGGACCTCCTCGGTTACTACCACTACCCGGCATGAGGGACGTCATGGTGAGGTTGCGGGTTCTCGGGCAGTGCCGTGCCGAGGTGGCGGGCCGCCCCGTCGACCTCGGCGCGTCGCTCCAGCGTGCCGTCATAACGAGGCTCGCCTGCGCCCAGGGGCATGTCGTCTCCACCGACCGGTTCATCGACGACCTCTGGCAGGAGCAGGCGCCGCCCCGGGCCCTGGCCGCGCTGCAGGTCTACATCTCCAACCTGCGGCGCGTCCTCGAACCCGGCCGGCCTCCCCGGAGCTCCACCCGGAGTCCTGACCGCGTGATCGTCAGCGCTCCGCCCGGGTACCGGCTGAACCTGGAGGCCGACGCCGTGGACGCGTGGCGGTTCCCCCGGCTGGTCGACGCCGCGGTCGCCGCGTTCAACGCGGGACGGCCCACCGAGGCCATGGAGACGCTCGACGAGGCACTCAGGCTGTGGACCGGTCCGGCCTACGCCGAGTTCGCCGACGAGGGGTGGGCGGCCCCCGAGGTGTCCCGGCTCGACGAGATCCGCACCGTCGCCGTCGACTACCGCGCCGAGGCGGCGCTCGCTCTCGGCCGCCACGCCGAGATCGTGCCGGAGCTCGAACGTCACGTTCACACTCATCCGTTCCGCGAGAACGGCGTACGCCTGCTCGCCCTCGCCCTCTACCGGGCGGGACGCCAGGGGGAGGCGCTGGCCGTGATCAGCCGGACGCGGCACGGCCTGGCCGAGGAACTGGGCGTGGACCTTGGGCCCCACCTGCGCGACCTGGAGGCGGACATCCTCGCCCAGGCCGACTCCCTCCGCCTGGCCCCGGCCCGGATCCCGTCGGTCGCGTCCGCCGCTCCTGCGGCTTCGGCGGATCCGGCCGCTTCTGTCGCGACCGCCGCCGGTTCCGCACCGGCTCCCGGCCCGGCCCGGTTCCCTCCCGCGCCCGCCGCCGACCCCGCGCCCATGATCGGCCGTACGGCGGAGCTCGCCCGCCTGGTCGCCGCCGCCTCCCAGGCGCGGCACGGGCTCCGGGTGGCCTGGCTGGGCGGCGACGCGGGCTCGGGCAAGAGCACACTGGCCGACGCGCTGGTGGGCAGGTTCGTGGCCGACGGCTGGCGCGCCGCGGTGGGCCGGTGCCCGGAGACCGTCGGCGGCGTGCCGCCCGCGTGGGCCTGGAGCGAGGTCCTGGGTCATCTCTCCATCGCCTTCCCGCCCGCTCCGGAGGCCGTCGTACGGCTCGCGCCCCTCCTGGAGCCCGACACCGACCAAACCGTCGGCCAGTTCTGGCTGGCCCAGGCGGCGGGGGAGTATCTGGAGAGCGTGCCCGGCCCCCTGCTGATCGTGATCGAGGACGTCCACCGCGCCGACGAGGAGACCCTCCAACTGCTCCGGCACCTGGCGGTACGCCTGGCCCGGACGCCCGTCCTCGTGCTGCTGACCCACCGGCCTGCGGAGGCCGCCGCCGACCTGCTGACCACCCGGGCGGCCCTCGCCGTCCAGGCCGCCGAGAACGTGACGCTGGACGGCCTGACCGAGCAGGACGTGGCCCTGCTGCTACGGGAACGGTCCGGCCTGGAGGTCGACCCGGCCACGGCCCGCACCGTCACCGAGCGGACCGGTGGCAACCCGTTGTTCGTGACCGAGATCGCGCGGCTGCTCGCCGTCGACGGGCCGGCCGCCGTTCACGCGTTGCCGCCCGGCGTTCGCGACCTGATCCGCAGGCGGGTGGCCCGGCTGCCCGCGACGGCCCAGGTGACGTTGCGCAACGCCGCCGTCCTCGGCCGGGACGCCGACGCCGACGTGCTGATCGCCATGTCCGGCGCCGACGAGGAGACCGTGCTCGACGGCCTGGAGGCAGGCGTGCTCTCCGGGCTGCTGACAGAGCCGCTGCCGGGTCACGTCCGCTTCGCCCACGCACTGGTACGCGAGACGTTGTACGAGGACATCCCCCGGCTTCGCCGTACCCGCCTGCACGGGAGGTCGCTTGCGGCGCTGGAGCGGCTCAGGCCGGGAGACGTGGGGGCGCTCGGGCACCATGCCCTGGCCGCGGCGACCACCGCCACCGCGCTCAGGGCCACGGAGTACGCCGCGCGGGCGGCGGACCAGGCGTCCGGTCTCTACGCGCACAAGGAGGCGGCCGCGCTGCTCCAGGGCGCGCTCGACGCGCTCGATCTCGCCGCAGGCCCCGATCTGGAAACCCGGGTCGATCTGCTGTGCCGCCTGGTCTCCGCGAAGGCCCACGCGGGGGACGTCGTGTCCGCCCTCGCGGCGCAGGCGACGGCGCTCTCACTCGCCCGCCGGACCACCGACCCGGTGCTCATCGCCCGTGCGGCCGCCGCGTTCGACGCGCCGGTCATCTGGACGATCCAGCTGGACCGGCAGCCCGATCAGGACGTCGTACGGGCGGCGCATGAGGCGATGCCCGAGGAGCCGGGGGAGGCGCGCTGCCGCGTCCTGGTGGCGCTGGCCCACCAGCTCGAAGGGAACGACCCCGAGCTTCTCGAGACGGTGAGCGCCGAAGCGCTGCGGATCGCCCGTGACCTGGACGATCCGCGGCTGCTCTGCATGGCGCTCAACGCCCGATACTGGGCCTGCGTCGAGCCGGGACGGCGCGACGAACTGGAGCGGCTCGGCCAGGACCTGCTGGAGGCGTCGGCGTCCGGTGGCCTGCTCGGCTACCAGACGCTCGGCCACTTCGCCCTGTGCATGGTGGCGCTCGGCCGCAACGACTGGGCCGGGGCCCGGGGCCACGCCGACCGGGCGGTCGAGCTCTCCACGAGTGGCCAGCTCGGTCTCGCCCTCGGCATCCTCGCCGTCCTCGACGCCCTCCACTTCCTGCTCAGGGGAGACTTCGAACGGGCCGAGGCCGCCTACACCTCGGTGGCCGAGCGGATGGCCCAGGTGGGCGCCATCAACGCGGCTTCGTTCGGCGCGCTGGGCAGGTTGACGGTTCGCGTGTGCTCCGGGCGCGGCCACGACTCGCTGGCCGAGATAGCCGCGTTGCGGGAGCGCGTCCCTGAACAGGTGGACGAGCAGTACACCTACGCGCTGATCGCCGCGGGCCGCATCGAGGAAGCCAGGGAGGTGTGGCCGGCCGGGCGAGCACCACGGCGGGACTACTACTGGCTGTTCATGATGGCGATACGGGCGGCCAACGCGATCGCCCTCGGGGCCCGTGAAGTGGCCGACGAGTGCTACCGGCTGCTCCTGCCATCCCGCGAAGAGCTGGCCGGGCTGCACAGCGGCTCGATCACGCTGTGGCCGGTCGCCCAGACGCTGGGGGAACTCGCGGAGTTCCTCGACGACCCGGAGGCCGCCGAAGGGCACTATGCCGTCGCCGCCGAGGTGGCGGAGCGGGTCTGCTCCCCTCACTGGCGGGAGCGTGCCCTGCTCGCGCTGGCGTCCGTAACCGGCCGAGCCGCCCGCTGAGCCGCGTATCCAGCCGTTGTGGACCTCGTTTCCCGTACGCACGGGGTGACCGGATCGGGGAGCGTCGTGAAGCCGGACGACGGGGTCAGGCGGCGCCGAAGATCAGCCGCTGGCGTCGCCGGTGGCCGCCGCGCATCAGCGCGAGCAGCACCACGAGCACCGGTCCCGCGAGCTTGCGCAGCTCCGCCATCTCCGACGGCAGGGCGTACTGCTCGATCCGGGGCAGTTCGAAGGAGACCTTGCCGCCCTTCCTGGCCACTTCCTCCACCGCGTTCCAGTCCGCGGCGGAGACGTGCCGCTCGATGATGGGGAAGATCACGCGCTCCTCCTCCTCGATGTGCTCGTCGAGCAGGTCGGCCAGCCGGGCCAGGGGCTTGGCCGCCTGGGCCGGGTCGGCCATCGCCGCGCGGATCTCGTCCAGGAGGGGGTCCAGCTCGGAGTGGTCGTCGCTCAGGTCGGTGAGATCCACCTCCGGGCCCGCGGACCGTACGAGCAGGGGCCAGAGCACCTCGTCCTCGACGCTGTGATGGTGGTGAATGCCGGCGCAGAGCTGGACGGTGAAGTCACGGATCGCCGCGGCGCGGCGCGCGTCGCAGGACTGCCGCCCCGCGGCGATCTCCTGAGTCACCTCGGCGAGGCGGCGCGCGTCGCCGCGCATGGCCCGGTGGGTGATGCGGAAGCCCAGCACGTTCGGGACATTCGGGGAAGTCATCGGATTCTCCTTGGTCGGTTCCCTGACCAAAGCGTGTGCCGGGCCCCTTGGTGTTCTTTAGGGCTGCTCTTAAGCGGAGACCCGGTCCCCGGCCTCATACGGCAGGCGCGCCGTGCGGGGGTGCCGGTTCGGTGGGTCTCAGGTCACCAGGCCTCTGCGGTAGGCGTAGACCACCGCCTGCACGCGGTCACGCAGGTCGAGCTTGGTGAGGATGCGTGACACGTACGTCTTGACGGTCTCCTGGCTGATCACCAACGTCGCGGCGATCTCGCTGTTGGACAGGCCGTCGGCGATGAGGCGCAGTACCTCAAGTTCGCGCGGGGTCAGCGCGACGTCGTGCGGGGTTCCCTCGGCGGGGCGGATGCGCGCCGCGTACCGGCCGACGAGCTGACGGGTCACCTCCGGCGCCAGCAGCGCGGCGCCCGCCGCGACGGTGCGGATGCCGTGCAGGAGCTGCGCCGGTGGGGCGTCCTTGAGCAGGAAGCCGCTCGCCCCCGCGCGCAGCGCCTCGTACACGTACTCGTCCAGGTTGAACGTCGTCACCACGAGCACCTTGACGGGGTCCGCTACCCCGGTGCCGGCCAGCAGGCGGGTCGCCTCGATGCCGTCGAGCACCGGCATCCGCACGTCCATCACGACGATGTCGGGACTCAGCCGGCGGGCGAGGTCGACCGCGGCGCGCCCGTCGCCGCACTCGCCCACCACCTCCAGGTCGGGCTGCGCATCGATGATCGTCGCGAACCCGGTGCGGATCAGCGCCTGGTCGTCGCAGACCAGGACCCGGACCGGTGCGGTCACGACGGGCTTCCCGCGGGGATGCGGGCCCGTACGACGAAGCCGCCACCCGCCTGCCGGTCCGCGCTGAACTCGCCGCCCAAGGCGTCCACCCGCTCGCGGAGCCCGGCCAGGCCCCGCCCGCTCCCGCCGGGAGAGCCGACCCGCGAGCCGGAACCGCTGGTGCTCACCGCCACGCTGATCTCCTTCTCGCCGTAGCGCACCCGGACCACGGTCGGGCTTCCGTGGGCGTATTTGAGGGCGTTCGTCAAGGCCTCCTGGACGACCCTATAGGTCACGAACTCGGCGCTGCCCGCCGATTCCGCCGGACTGCCCTCCTCGCTGAACTCCACCGGCTGCCCGGCCTGGCGGGTCTGCTCCACGAGGGTGCGGAGCTCGCCGGCGGAGGGCATGCCGACGTCGGTGTCGTGATCGGCTTTGAGCAGGTCGAGCATGTGCCGCAGGTCGGTGATGGCCCGCCGGCCGGTGTCGGTGACGGCGCTCAGCGTCGCGTCGAGGCGGTCGGGGGCGGCGGTCAGGTAGCGTGCGGCCTCGGCCTGCACGACCATCGCCGTCACGTGGTGCGTCACGACGTCGTGGAGCTCGCGGGCGAGCCGGGTGCGTTCGGCGGCGCGGGTGGCCTCGGCGACGTGGCGGCGGCGTTCCGCCTCGGCGGCGCGGGTGGAGCGCAGCCAGGCCCCGATGCCCCACGCGAGGGCCAGGACCAGGTAGAACACCACGTAACCTTCCACCCTCTCGGTCGCGCCGAGCCGGCCGAGCGCGAGCGCCAGCGGCACGTACGCCACGGAGAGGAGGACCACGGTGACGCGCCGGTGGCGCTCCAGATGGGCGCCTGCGCTGATGAGCGCGATGGGCATCGCGTTGCTCGCGAACACGTGGTAGGCGCGGAACTGGTCGAGGACGAAGCCGAGCGACACCAGAGCCAGAGACACGGCCGGCCACCGCCGGCGCACGGCGAGCGGAAGGCACTCCAGGGCGATCACCACGAACGCCGGCGCGTCGAAGGGACGGGCCGGCATGTCGCCGACCTGCGTCCCCTTGCCGTGGAGGGCCGGCAGGAGCGATGCGACGGCCAGCAGCAGCCCGAACGGCAAATCCCGGACCACGACGTCGCACCGCCGCCACAGGTCCGTGACCCGCCGTAGATCGATCATTGGGCGAGGGTAGCGGTCGTGCCGCGCCGGAGCGGGACCACGTTGCCGCGCCTGCGGGCCAGCCACATGAACACGACCGTCAGCAGCAGGCCGAACACCACCGCGTACGGGCTCGCCTCCGGCCCGAACTCGCCGCCCGTGAGCAGGGCGGGGCCCGACGTCACCCCGTGCAGCAGCCCCTGCGTCGCGCCGTTGCCCGAGACCTCGGTGCCGAAGATGCCGGCCGCCGCGAAGTTCCAGCCGAAGTGCACGCCGATCGGCACCCACAGGGTGCGGGTGGCGGCGTAGGCGGCGGCGAGCATGCCGCCCGCCTCGATCGCGATGGCGATCGCGCCCCACAGATCGGCGTGCGGGTTGAACAGGTGCGACAGGCCGAACAACAGGCCGGTCAGCGCCAGCGCCATCCACGTCCCCGTGCGTTCTTCGACGATCCTGAACAAGATGCCGCGAAAGAGCAGCTCCTCCGTCACCGCGGCGGCGGCCATGAAGCCGAGCTGCCCGACCGCGCCCGTCAGCGAGCCCCAGCCGTCGATCCGGTAGCCGCCCACGAGAGCGATGTTCACGATGACGGCCGCGAACAGCGCGACACCGATCATCGCCCCCCGTGCGATGGCGCGGGCGGCGCCTTGCGCCGCCACCTCCACCGGTGCGCGGTGCTCGGACCACCGCACCACCCGGGCGTACACGAACACCGCGAGCACGGCCGTCGCGACGCCGAGGAGCAAGGTGAGGAGCGCGTTCCCCTGCACCGCGCCCACGATCGTGCCGCCGACGAAGGCGACCACCGCGACAGGCACGAGCTGTTTCAACAACCGCATGACGACTCCCTTACGTGGGGGACTCCGCGACAGTGCGCCGCAGCTACGCCGAGAAACGCTAGGGAGTCGGCGGTCTGGAATCGTCCCCGTGCGGTGGACACTTGCAGGTAGCTCGCACGGGGGACAGGCGCACATGTGTTTCGTCCTACGACGCCGCTGCGTTCGACGTCGCCATGGATCGCGTACATCTCCGGCGGCGTCCGCACCGCACGACAGAGCGCGGCGATCCCGCCCCTCTCCGACAGGCCACACTTGTCTCCCGCACGAGCTACCGGCGAATGTCCACCGTGTGGTGACGATCCCGGACCGCCCGATCGGTAGCGTTACGACGCAGCCACGGCGCCCCTGGTCGGCGGACACGGGCCGCTGCTCGGTGGCGGCCTGGCCGGAGGACGCCTGGGCGCCTCGGGGAAGCGACTTGCCGGACCGGCGCCGCAGGATGCGCATGACCACGGCGGCCAGCATGATGGCGAGAGCGGCGCCGACGATGACGAGGGCGATGCCGGTGTACCCGGTGGCGCGGACCGTCACGTGGACCGGCTTTCCGTACGGCCGGCCGTCCGCGGTGAGGAGTTGCACGGCGATCGTGCTGTCCCCACCGTTGCCGTGCACGGTCACCGGGACGTTCACCAGTTGGCTGCGGTTGTCGAGGATGATGACGAGCTGGGCGGCGATGTCGCGCAGGCTCATGTCCTGACTGCGCAGGTGGAGGGCCGCCGCACTTCACTGCCGCGCGAGTGTCCGCCGACCTGCTGCATCAGCACCGCGGTGAGGAACGGTGCCGGGCCGAGTTGCGCGCGCGAAACCTCGCGATATTCCGGGGCGAGAACCCGGAGAAGCTCGTCATCACCGACGGCAAGGTCCCTTCCGCCGGGAACATCCCGGTGGAGGTGATCCAGCACGGGAAGCAGTACCTCGCGGCCGTCCCCGAGTACGGGCCGCGCCTGGAGCAGGCGTGGGCCGCGGGCCAGCGCAAGTGGCTCGCGCTGTCCAGCGGCAGCAAGCTGAGCACGGCCACGAAAAGCGGCCACTACATCTACGTCGACCAGCCCGATGTCGCCGTCCAGGCAATCGAACGCGTCACCGCGCAGGCCGCACGTCAAGCGCATGGTGAGTAACCGGCCCGACCAGGTCCAGGATCAGTGGCTTTCTCGGCCGGGCCGCGGGCGGCCCCGGGCGACGCAAACGCAGGGAGGACGGGCCCTTGTGGGTCCGCCCTCCCTGATCGTCCGGGCGCAGTTCGCTACTGCAGTTCGCTACTGCAGTTCGCTACTTCTGTGGAAGCGGGATCTGCCAGACGCTGCGTCCGAACGTCGCCGCATAGAGCGTCTTGCCGTCACCGGTGATCTTGATGTCGAGCACCGGCGTGTTGGGCAGGCCGTTGCCGAACCGCTTCCAGTTCTTCTTGCCGTTCTTGTTGTAGAAGACGCCGAAGTCGGTCGCCGCGTAGAGCTGGTCGTTCGGCTGGTCGTAGGCGAGCATCTCGATGGGCGCGTTCGGCAGGTTTCCGCTGATGTTCTGCCAGCCGTTTCCGCCGTCGGTCGTCTCCCAGATGTTCGCCGCGTAGTCGCCCTCGCGGTAGCCCGAGTAGGCCACGAACACATGGTCGGCGTTGGCCGGGTCGACCACGATCGAGTTCACCCACCGGACGGGCAGACCCTTGCCGGTGAACTCGGTCCAGTTGGCACCGAGGTCGGTCGTCTTCCAGAGCCGGCCGGTGTCGGTGCCAACGTAGATCGTGTTGCCGTTGGTCTTGGCCACACCGATCGCGGTGATCGCGGAGTACAGGCCCCCGTACGATCCCTTGTCGTCCTGCTCATCCGGAACCGGTCCCGTGAGGAAGTCCCCGGGCGGGCTGATCTGGGTGAAGGTCGTGCCCCGGTCAGTCGAACGCTCGAGGATGTTGCCACCGAAGTACAGAATCGACGGGTCGTTCGGGTCGAGGACGATCGGGGCGTCGGTCGTGATGCGCGAGGAGGCCCGCTTTCCGAACCGGATGGTGCGGGAAGCGCCGTTCGCGTCTTCGTGCCGGGAGCACACTCCGACCTGGGAGCACTCGTAGTAGATGTTGTGGTCGCTCGGGTCGATCAGGACGTAGTGGCCGTCACCGCCGCCATAGGAGTTCCACTGCGTCAAGTCCGAAGGCCCGGCGGTGTTGGTCCAGGTGCGGTTGCTGCCGTTGTCCTGCAGGCCGGTCGCGAGCCGGTTCGGGTCGTCCTTGGCCACCGCGAGGTGGTAGGACTGGTTCCACGGCTCGTACGTCGCGTGGATCCAGGAGCGGGTCGCGCCGTTGGCGTCAGAGCGGTAGACACCGCCGTCGTTCCCCAGGTAGACCCGGTCCGGGACGTTGGGGTCCCACTGAATCGCGTGCTGGTCGGCGTGCGGGCCGCTGGAGGCAGCCCACGTCGCGCCGCCGTCCTTGGACTCGCGCAGGTTGACGTCGGCATTGAACACGTGGTTCTTGTCCTTCGGGTCGACCCACAGGCGCCCGAACCACCACTCGAAGCCGCTGTTGCCACCTGCACGACCGCTCGGCACGAACGTGTCGCCGCCGTCGTCCGAGACATAGAAGCCCTTGTCGGCACCCATCGTCGTCCCGGAAATCACGTAGATCCGGTTCGGGTCGCTCGGCGCGAGCGCGACTCCGATGCGGCCGAGGCCCGGGTCGCTCTGGAGGCCGGTGCCCGTGGAGTCAGCGACATGCCTGCCGGTCACGTTCTCCAGCCGCTTCCACGTGTCCCCACCGTCGTCGGACCGGTACAGACCGGAGCCGACACCGCCGTAGAGTCGGCGGCCGCTGTTGCGCTGGTGGTCCCACAGCGACGCGAAGATCCGCTTGGGGTTCGTCGGGTCGATCGCCAGGTCCACGCCGCCGGTGGTGTTGTTCGGCGTCGGCAGGACGAGCCTCCAGTCCTTGCCGCCGTTCGTCAGCCGGTAGATGCCGCGCTCACTCGCCGACCCGGAAAGGTTCCCCGCAGCCGCGACGAAGATATTCTTCGGGTTTGTGGGGTCGATGACGATCTTGCCGATCGCCCCGCTATCGGTGAGGCCCCACTGTTGCCAGTGCTTGCCGCCGTCGGTCGACTTGTAGACACCGTCACCGAAGTAGGTCAGGCCACCGCCGGACGGGTTCGCCTCGCCGGTCCCGGCCCACAACGTGCCGTCGGAGCCCATCGCCAGCGCGCCTATCGTCTGCGTGTACTCGCTCGGCCAGGCCGGCTCGAAAGTGTTGCCGGCATCCGTGCTCTTCCAGATACCGCCGCCCGATGCCGCGATGTACAACGTGTCGGGGTGGGTGGGGTCCACAACCAGGTCAGTGACACGGCCTCCGATATTGGCGGGTCCGACGAGTTCCCAGGTGCCGTCGCCCGGCTTGAGCGTCTTGGCCTGCTGGACCGCTTGCTTGATTTGCGCCGTCGTCACCTCCTGCCCGGAGGTGAACTTCTGCGTGAGGTAATCCGCCGG
Organism: Microtetraspora fusca; assembly: GCF_001570365.1. Taxonomy (GTDB): domain Bacteria; phylum Actinomycetota; class Actinomycetes; order Streptosporangiales; family Streptosporangiaceae; genus Microtetraspora; species Microtetraspora fusca. Next base: position 19,130 of record NZ_BBYK01000093.1, read on the forward strand.
TTCGGCGGGGCCACCGTCCTCCTCCTCGCCGGGCAACTGCAGAGAGGGGCTCAGCTGGCCTGCCGAGGTGCGGGTTGCCTGGTCCGAGGACGCGGGCCCCTGGAAGGTAAAGGCCGATACGGCGAGTGCGAGCACCCCCACCGTACCGATCAGCGGCAGCGTAGGCCGCCTCATTCGGACATCTCGTCTCTTGATCACTCCGCCTCCTAGTCACCCGTCCACGGGTAAACAGTTAGCGCCTAAAGGTAAAAAGGGGCGGCAAATATAGTCAATCCGACATTTGTCGAAGTGAGACGGTCGATCAGACCCCCGCCGGCTACCTCCCGATCACGCTGCGAGGCGTAGATCGAGGCAGGTCAGGTGAGTGGTCCGGGTACGCGCGAAAGGTGTGTCGGTCCGCGAGGCGTCGATCCGCAGGAGGGTGATCGCTGCGGCGGCCTTCAACACAAAGGCACGGTCACATCACCGCGAAGTGGACGCATCTGCCGGCTGATGGTGTAGTCCCACTCGCCGTGGAAGTCGTGGTGGCCCAGCGGCAGTGCTTCGGCTGCCGGGTCAAACGCCTCTGGCGCTCGCCCAAATGCGGCAGCGACGCATCGAACTTGCCGCCCGCACCTGCTCGTCGATCTCCGCGATCAGGACCATCGCAGAAGTGTCTCCACCGATGGTTATACGTATGGATCAACTTTCGACAGGTGTAGGACGGCGTTCAGCTTGAGCACGTAGATGTAGCGAACGCGGCGGATGCCGGTGACCGCTACCGCCTGGCTGATCGTTCCTTCCTTCCCAGATCGGGCCGCGTAGCGGGCATTCCATTTTTGGATGCTCTGCGTGGCGCGGCCCAGTTTGAGGGCCCCGTGCCGGGGACGCGGCCTGATCGAGAGTTGCCGGCCACGGCCGTCCGAGTGAGTGCAGACGTCTCGGACCGGGAACGGCCGGAAGGCCTCGGCGGGGAACCGGACCACGATCGCCTCGACACCAGCGCTGCCGGCACGGAATCCAGGACGCGCTGGTCTGGCCTTGCGGGCAGGTGGCCTGCTGGTTCTCCCAGTCGATGCGGAATGCGGCCGATCGTCGCCCTCGCCCACGCGGGCCCGCGGGGAGTGATCGGCCGTCGGCGGCGGAGACCAGGGTGAGCCCCCACTGGCGGGCCGGGGGCGCAGGTATCGGTGAGATGCACCTTGTACCCGGCCCAGGCGGTATCCCGCTTGACGCTGTGCCGGGCGTCGATGTCGTACGGAGGGATGATCTTCAGGTAGCTCGGCGGGAGGGCTGACTCCTCCCGCCGGCTGCGGTTTGTTCCCTTACGAGATGTTGTACTTGATCCGTACCTTCCCTTCGCACAGCTGGATCACCTGGATGGCGACGTCGTGAGGTCCGGACAGGTGTGCTTCGGCTTCCGAACCTTCTTCCTGGTCCTTGCGCTCGATCGTGTATCCGGCCTTGGCGAGGACGTCGGCTGCCTCGTCACGGACAGCGTCGAGCTTTGTGGGATCCGCGTCCTTCCAGAGGAAGAACAGCTGGGTCTTGCCGAAGGGCCCCTTGGCCAGGTAGATCTGGCCGCCAGGCAACATCGGCACGTCCGCGGGCGGCTTCAAGTCGGGAGTGGCATTCAGGTCGCCGGCTTGTGCGCAGGCGATGCCGTTGCCCGCTGCCGCAGGGCTCGCCGCCTCCGGAGTCGTGCTCGCGGAGCTGTTCGAATCTGCGTTATTCGAATTTCCCCCGCAGCCGGCAAGAGACGCCACAGCGGCCACAGTGACGCTCGCCATGGCGAGCAGTCGCTTGATGGTCATGAAATGGACTCCCAGAAACGTAGGATATGGTCCTGCGCATGTATCGGCAGGAAACCCCTAAAACGGGCGGACGCAGCCGTGGGCGGCGACGCTATCAGGTTTGCTGGCGTGGCCATAGGCTTCGGGGCACGACGATGTTGCTCATTCCGCTCATCGTCCTGGTCTCCGCTTGTTCGGGCGGCAAATCGCAGGGGGCATCCACCGATGTGCTGGTGGTGGTCAGCGCGCCGATGTCCACTGAGCCGTGGATCGGCACCTTCATCGAACGAGGGGCGCGGCTCGCGATCGAGGAGCTCAACGCACACGGCGGGGTCACCACCCCGTCCGGAGCACGCCGAGTCAAGCTGGCGGTGCTCGACAACGCCGGGTCGCCGGCCAAAGCCGCGGCGAACGCCCGCAAGGCAGTCGACGACCACGCGGCCGTTCTGCTCACCGACGGAACCGGCGCGGCCTCCGTTGCCTCGGTCACCGACCCTGCACACCTGCCGGTCTTCATCTGCTTCGAAGGCGGCGAGGCGCTGATCGACCCGTCCCGCTGGCCGAGCCTGTTCCGGATGGCGCCGGCCAACAAGCCCATGGCACGCAGGCTCGCCGACTACATCGCGAACAGCCGCCCCAAGGTCGGCGTGATCAGTGACGACTCCACATACGGAGAACAGGGCCGGGACGCGCTGCTGCAAGCCTTCAAGATCGACGAGGTGGAGGTGGTGGCGGATCAGAAGGCACCGGCACGCTCCTCCGACCTGACAACGCAGGTGCTGGCCGCGCGGCAGGCAGGCGCCGACAGGCTGGTCGTATGGGCCAGCGCGAGCGACGTGATCGCCGCGATCCAGGCCGTCCACGCGCTGGGCTGGAAGGTGCCCATCTATACCGGGCCGACCGGTGAAGACCCGCTGGTCCGCCGGCGCCTCGCCGAGCATCCGGACTGGCTCGACCAGGTCACCTTCGCCTCGTTCCGGATGACCAGCGAGGTCGGGCCGAAGCCGTTTGAGCAGTTCCGCGCCAACTACGAGGCGAAGATGGGGGTCGATCTGGTCGGCGTCCAGCAGGACGGCAAGCAGGTCGTGCAGCCGCCAGACTGGCCGATGTTTTCCTACGACGCGGTTCACCTGATCGCCGCTTCGCTCAGCGAGGGCGGCGAACTGGGCAAACCGCTCATGGAGGCCCTGAACAAGGTCAGCATCACCGGCGCCAACGGTGACTATCGCGGCTACGGGCCCAACCAGCACGAGGGTGTCAACCCCAGCGACATGTACTTCGCCCGGTTCCACGGCTTCGTCTTCGAACCCGTCGCCGACGACCCGCTCTCCGACACCCTCCCCTCCGTGAACCAGCTACAAGACTGACGCCCCGTCACTGTGTGCCATGCCCGCGCACCACGAAGCCGTCAGGGTCGGTTCGGACGGGGGAACTGCTGTCCTCCGCCCGAACCGGTGCCCTGCGCGATGTCTACTGGAACTCGGACTCGGGTCAGCGCGGATCGCTCGCTAGGTCTTCAGGGGGTTTCTGTCTCCGAAATACATCTGTCCAATCCGCGGATCGGCCGCCACCTCCGCAGTGCGCCCACTGAGGATCACGTGACCTTCCTGCAGCACGACGAGCCGATCGGCGAGCTGCAGAGCCACCTGAAGGTGTTGCTCGATGAGCACAACAGCCGTGCCCCCCGCTCGAATGGCGGCGATGCTCTCGCCGAGCGCGGCAATCGACGTGGGAGCCAGACCAGCGGACGGTTCGTCGAGGACCAGCAGCGAGGGTTCCGACATGAGGCCACGGCCGATGACGAGCATCTGCTGCTCTCCGCCGGACAAGCTGCCGGCGTGCTGGGTACGCCGCTCCGCCAGTCGCGGAAAGGTGCGGTAGACGCCCTCTCGGCGCTCGGCGACGACGTTCTTCCGGCGGCCGTCGAGATAGGCGCCGAGGTCCAGGTTCTCCTCGACCGTGAGACTGGGGAAGACGCGTCTGCCGTCGGATACGTGACTCAGTCCCAACTGGACGATCCGCTGCGGACCGCACCGGGTGATGTCCCGGCCGTAGAACAGCACCTTGCCCGAGCTCGCCCGATGCAGGCCCGACACCGAACGGGCGACGGTCGTCTTACCCGCGCCGTTGCCGCCGAGCAACGCGACGATCTCGCCGCGCTCGACATGAAAGGACACGTCGTCCAGCGCCGGGACAGCGCCGTAGCCGGCGCATAGTCCGCGGACCTCGAGCAGCGCCACACGGTCTCCTCTCAGTACATCAGCCGGAGGCGGACGATAGATCGACATCGCCGAGGTAGACCCGGCGTACCGCAGGATCGGCGGCTACGGACTCGGGGCTTCCGCCCGCCAGCACCCGGCCGCGTTCCAGGACGGTGATCCTGTCGGCGACGCCGTGGACCAGCGCCAAGTCATGTTCGACCAGCAGAATGGCCGTGCCGCCTTCTGCGAGGCGACGCAGCACACGGGACAACGTGGCTCGTTCCGGCCCGGTCATGCCGACGGCTGGTTCGTCGAGCAGGAGCACACGCGCCCCGGTCGCCACGGCCCGGGCCACCTGCAGGAGGCGTTGTTCGCCGGCGCCGAGCTCCCTCGGGCGGTCGAACGCGCGCTCGGCGAGTTCCGTCAGACGGAGCGCCCTCCACGCCTCGCGGTCAGCGGCGGCTGCGTGGTCCCGTACCGACACACTTCCGAGAAGGTGCCGGACGGCGGCGAACGGCACCGGTGTTCCTCCGCGCACACCCAGCAGCACCTGACGGTAAGGACAAAGCCGCTCCAGACCGACCGTGTGCTGGAACGTACGGGTCACGCCCCGCCTGACCATGTCGAGCTGGCCGGCCCCGGTGACGTCGGTCCCCTCCACGAGAATCCGGCCGCCCGTGGGCTGAAGGGCGCCGGCGAGGGCACGTAAGGCCGTCGTCTTGCCGCTGCCGTTAGGTCCGATGAGCGCGTGGACCTCTCCGGCTCGTACCTCCAGATCGACCCCCGTGAGGATGTGCGTCTCCCCAATCGCGACGTCCAACCCCTGGGCAGCCAACATCACCCCCTCTCGGGAAGCGGCGCGGGCGGATTCCCCGGAGAGTTCCGCTGGCTCACGCGGGCGCTCCGCGCGCTCGGGCCACCTGCCCGCGAGCCGTTCGATCGGCCCGCGGAGGAACGGAACCGCGACCAGCGCCAAGGCGGTGAGCACGCCACCGGATCGTTCAGAGGGAAGACCGACCGTGCTGGCAAGCGCGTCAGCCAGCGGTGGAATCACGGCGATCACGAGTAGGCCGAGCACCGGCCCCCACAGCCGTGCCACACCCCCGATCAGCACCGCCACGAACAGCTGGAGGGACAGCAGCGGCGAGACGTCGGACGGGGCGGCGACCCCAAGCAGCACGGTGATGCCCGCGCCGGACACTGCTGCGATGGCCGCGGCCGTGGCGAAGAGGGCAGCCCTGCGGTGAAGCACCGGCACCCCGAGGGATGTGGCCAGTGCAGGAGCTTCGCGAAGGGCCGCCCAGTCCAGTCCGGCAGGCCCGCGGTTCAATCGGGCGACGGCGGCCAGCGACAGCAGACACACCGACCCCGCCACGGCGACGTGCACCAGCGGTGTAAGGGTGATGGTCACGTCGAAGATCTGTGAGTGCAGACGGGCCGGTGACGGGCGAACCAGCCCTTGGCTTCCACCGGACAGGGCGGGAAACGCACGAAGCAGTGCGTACACGAGCCAGGCGAACGCCCACGTCGACAACGCAACCGCCGCGCCGCGCAGACGAGCCGTGAGCAGGCCGACCAGGTAGCCGGCGAACGCCGCGAATACGGCGCTGGCGAACGCGGCCGCAGCGAGCGGCAAGCCCGCACGTTCCAGATGCACGACACCGAAGCTGCCCACGGCCAAGAACGCGCCCTGGCACAGGACGGGTTGCCCTCCGTACGAGACGGGCAGAGCCAGCCCGAGCACCGCGATCAACAGATACAGATGGTGTGCCAGGTCGACGATCATTCCGGGTCCTCACGCAGCCGCAATCGCAGGCCCTGCCGCCCCAAGGCCAGCACGATCAGCAGGATCGCCAGCGGTACCACGTCGGCGTAGCGCGGGCCGAGAACGCTCGACGCGACGATGAACGACTCGATCACACCAAGCGCCAGCCCTCCGGCCAGCGCGCCACGCACCGATCCCAGGCCGCCCAACAGCGCAGCCGCTATCGCCTTGAGGCCGAGAATGACGCCATCGTCAACACCGAGCGAACGGTCCGGCGAGATCAGAAGCCCCGCCAGACCTCCCAACGCGCCGGCCACCACGAAAGCGATGAGCACCAGCCGCCGCACCGGAAGTCCGAGCAGCGCGGCAGCAGTGGGATCCTCACTGACCGCTTTCATCGCCGTGCCGGTCCGGGTGACCACGAGCAGCCGCTCGACCAGGATCCCCACAGCCAGCCCGATCCCTATGACACCGAGAGCGCGAACCGCCACCGTCCCTCCGCCGGGCAGCTGCAGCACCCCTGAAGGCGTCAACCGACCCAGCCGCAACGGATCCGGCACCGCGTAGGCGTCCTGAGTGAGCACCAGCCCGAGGACCTCCCGGACCAGCAGCCCAGCCGCCAGACCACCCGCCACCCAGCCCAGGACATCCCCGCGGTTGGACTGGTGCCCGGCTGCCGGCAGGAAGGGTCTTACGGCGATGAGGTAGACGCCCGCTGACAGAGCGGCTCCGGCAGCGATGACCAGCACCGCCAGCCCGACAGAGGGCGCCACGTCCAGGGCTGCCGCCACCGGCGTGGACCCGAGCACCATCAGCACACCGATGAACACGCCACCGATCACGAGATCACCGTGCGCGAAAGCGATCACCCTGGTGAGCCGGTAGACGAGGCTGAACCCCATCGCGATCAAGCCGTAGGCCGCACCCAGAGCCAACCCGCTCAGGAACGCCTGAAGGGCCACCCCGCCGCTCACCGAACACCATCCTCAGCGACCGGCGAGCCCGATGAGTGATAGCAGTAGATGGAGACGCACCCTTCGTCAGTTTTCGGAGGATCCTATAGCCTCCGCGCCCGCGTGCGGATCCGTGCGACAGATGCCAGATCGCTGCGCGCGTCATCCCTTCATTTCTCCAACAATTTCGACAATTCCAACCAGCAGGGCGAAGCCGCGTTCACCGAGGCAGCCCAGGCTCGCAGCAGCGCGCCTTGTAGATGCCGGGTGGTCTGGACGGATGAGCGTGTCACCGAATGGAACGCCGACTTCCGGCGGCGGCTTGCCGCCGAGCGGGAGCGACGAGACAACCGGTCCTTCAACACCGTCGGGGTCTAAGCCGCCGCCGAGTCCACCGCCGCGATGATCAGCGCCCGTGGCGACGTGCGAAGGGCGGCTGGCCAGCCTGAGCGATAGGACCGGCAAGGCGCTGAACTGACCAACCGTCGAGAGGGCCCGCTTGATCTCAGGCGGGCCCTCTCTTCTGTTTTCCTTCGTCTGACCGGCAGGACCGCGCCGCGTGGACATTTGCGGTCGGGCGATGGCTTTTGGCTACTTCGTCCGGTCGGGCAGAAGAACGTACTCAGGAGGAGGAAGAATCTCATCGCGGAGGGTGATCCGCTGCTCGCTGTCGTCGGTGCCGGCGCGGTTCGGCGTCATGATGGGAACCCACCTGCTCTTACCGAGTGATGAGGGTCGAGTCCCGATGGATGACCTGATCGCGTTCCTGCGTGCTCGTATCGCCGAGGCCGAGGAGATCGCCGGCCGGTGCGAGACGGGGCATTGATTCTCCTCGCGTACGGCGGGTGATCCGATGTCCTTCGCCCGGCCGGGCGTGTACGGCCGTGCCTACATGGAGGTGCCCGAATGTGAGCAGCCGCAGATCGCGGCCACTGTGAGCGTGCGGTGTGAGCGGCACATCGTGCACAACGAGCCCGCCCGGGTCCTGACGGATCTGGCCGCCAAGAAGGACCGTCTCGCCGCGTACTTCTGGTGGCTCACCGCCAGGTTGATGACGCCGTTGCCGCCGCCGCCGAAGTTCATCACCAGCGAGCCGGTCCGGGTGCCGGTGGCCTTCGCTCTGATCACCGCGACGTCGATGGTCTCGGCTCTCGGGTAGCCGTAGTCGAGCGGCACGGTCAGCTTGCCGCAATCCAGGCCCGCAGTGGACACGGGCAATCCGGTACACGCCCCCCAGGAGATCGCGGGTGCCGTGGCGGCCGTAGCGGCTGCTGGTCGGCCCCGTCGGTCACCACGCGGCTGATCGGGGAGTTCGCCCGGCGCGAGCCCACCGGAATCCCGGCCCGGCTGGCGGCGGGGCCGACCCAATTGACGGGAGCGGGAGGTGAGCGGCTCGGCATTGGGCCGGTGACGGTCAAGACCCATATCCGCAGCCTGCTGGCCAAGCTCGCCGCGCACGACCGGGCGCAGCTCGTCATCGCCGCCTACAAGGGCGGCGTGGTCACGGCCGGTGGGCAGGGGTCATCAGCGGCGGTAGGAGACCTCGGGGAAGGCGGGTGACGGGCCCTG
>NZ_BBYK01000094.1 GCF_001570365.1 Microtetraspora fusca
ACCCCGCAGCCAGGACCGGGTCGAGGCATGCCCACCCCTCCTGGCCTCACCCGCGGCGTGCACCCGCTCCACCCGCGCCGCGATCGCCGAGATCAACCGATCCCGCGCGAACAGCAGATCCTCCGCCTCGGCCAGACACACCTGTGGCGCATCCGGCACCAGCGCCACCGCAACCGCCGACGCGACCTCGCGAACCTGCGCCACCAACGGCCACGACACCCCAGGACCCCGGCCCTCGCCGCATTGCCCAGCCGCATCGGACGTCGATGACGACCGCCCCGCCGCCGCTTCCGCCTCAGCACCCAAGGGCGACTCGTCCTCCACCGCCGACGCCGACGCCAACTCGTCCTCCACCCGGGCCGCATCCTCGGCCGAGCCAGCATCCGCGGCCGAGTCATCCGCGACCACGGACACCGACTCACTCACCGCCGCCTCCGCCTCCGGCTGTCCCTCGACACCCGCGACCCGAGGGGCAGTGCCGGAGGAGGTGGCGTCGGGCCGCGACTGCGGGGGAACGAAGGGCGCGCCCGGAAAGAGCGGGCCTCGCCCCGGCCGACCGAGAAATGGCGACCCTGGTTTTGCCAAGCCCGCGTTACTTGTGGCCAGACGACCGGAGAGCGGTGGCGCCGGTTGTGCCGGGGTCGCGTTATTCGCCGCTGAATAGCCGCCTTTCGCCACATCGGGGAGAAAGTCATCGATTGTAAATATGGCGGCACTGTGGGGCATTTCGCCTGTTTGGACCGACCTGGAGGTTGTAGCGCGCTCCCACCAGTCGACGTCGCAGGGGCGAGACTCGTCGTGGCCCGACAGCTCCTCCGGAAAGAATCCGGCGGGCCCGAAGAGCTGAGCCATGTCCACCCCCGATCGGTCATCATTAGAACACCTGTATGAATAGTCTCAGAGGGGGCGGCGCTAATCAAGTCAAATTCGTAAAGAATTTCGAGGAGAATATCGATATCAAATTTCGGGAAATATCGGGCACCCCATGCCCGTGCCCGCGGCCACCGCCCGTGCCATTGCCCGCGCCCGGCGTCAGCATCCGTGCCGCCGCACGTGACCCTGCCCGCACCCGGCCGCCTGCGCCGACCTGGTACACGGCCCGCACCCGCGTCAATACACCATGCCAACGCCTGCGCAGCGGCCCGTGCCTGCCGGGACGCGAGTGCGCCCGCCCGCCGCCCGTGTCCAATGCACCTGCAGATCCGCGGGCCCGAGCCCGCCACCCATGCCACTTCCCGCGCCCGCCCGCCGGTGCCTGGGCCCGCCTCCGCGCGCTGCGTCACCCCGTGCCGGCGTCAGTGCACGCACCTACCACGGCGCCTCGTCCTCGTGCCAGATGCGCGTGCCCGCGCCGCCGCGGAGGCCGTATGCGTGCCCCCGCCCGGCGTTCGAATCCCGCGCCCGCCACCCATGCCACTGCCGCGCCCGGCCACCCGCGCCGGCCTGATGCCCCCGCGTCCGCGCCCTGTGTCACCCGTGCCGGCGTCAGCGGCCCGCGCCTGCCACCCATGCCCGGTGCACCTGCCACATCCGCCCGCCGATGCCCGATGCGCACGCCTGGGCCAGGCGCCAGCACCCCGCGCCGGCTCCCGCACCCGCCACAGGTGTGAGCCCGACCCGGGGACCGTCCACGGTCATGGAACCGAGCCGGTCAGCGGTGGCACCGGGGTGCCACGGAACGCATCGGGACGGCCGATGCGTTGGCGACCTTCGACATTGAAAGGCTGACGCCCACGATGCGGGCTCGGCATGAGATAGAGCCACCAAAGTGATCGGTACTGGAAGTGCCGGATCCGAAATCCGTCCTTCAGGATGGTGACCATGACATCTCGACCGCTGTACCAGGGCACCGGGCCCGGGACGATCACGCCGGACGGCTGCGCCGTTGACTACTACGCGATGCTGACTCCGCACGGCGAACCCGAACTCGTCCACGCGGCGATCCCCGAGGCGGCCTCGATCCTCGAACTGGGCGCGGGGGTAGGGCGGATCACCCACAGCCTCCTGGCGCTCGGGCACGAGGTCGTCGCGGTGGACGAGTCGCCCGAGATGCTCGCCCACATCAAGGGGGCCGAGACAGTTCCGTCCCCCATCCAGACGCTGTCGCTTCCGCGCAGGTTCGACGTCGTCCTGCTCATGTCCTTCGTGATCGAGACGGCCGACGACGAGCTCCGCCGGGCGTTCCTTCGCACCTGCCGGGATCACGTGGCCGACGACGGATGCGTGATCCTCCAGCGCAAGTCACCGGAGTGGTACGACACCGTCGACGTCTTCGAACGGGTCGTCGAGGACGGCCACGTCGTCCGGATGGCGCATGTCGAGCGGCCGGAACCCGGCCTTCTCAACGCCACGATGGAGTACACGGTCGGCGACCGGCGATGGACCCACACCTTCGTGAGCAGGCGCCTCGAGGACGACTTCCTCGCGGCCGAACTCGACGCGGCAGGGTTGACCATGTCCGGCTTCCTGGAGGGAAACCGGGAATGGGTGCGCGCGGTGCCGCAAGTCGGCTGACCCCCGCAGCCACCACCGCCGAACGGTCACAGAGCCGTACAGCACCAAGCCACCCGAGCGCGGCTTGCCCCTGAGATGCCCCCGGCCATCCCCTGAGTTGTCCCTGAAGTTCCCTTTGACCGGGCGAATTTCGAACCGGGACGGCATAGCGTTCAATGCATGGGACGCATTCTTCTGATCGCCGCGCTCGTCGTGGTCGGCCTCTTCCTCATCGGCTCCATCGTCGGCCTGGTCTTCAGCGCCCTGAAGTGGATCCTCATCATCGGCGCGATCGTTCTGGGCGTCATGCTCATCATGAAGAACACCGGCTCGCACCGACACTGAGACTTTTCAGGTCCCCGCGCCCGTACGGGCCGGCCGCGCGCCCGCACCGCCGGACCGCGGGCGCCTAGACCGCAATCATGCGAAAAGGTGCGGGCCCCGCCGGAGAACCGGCAGGGCCCGCGGGGGTGACACGCCCTCAGGCGCGCCTCACATGCGCCTCGAACAGGGGCTCATGAGAGGGGCGGGTAGGCGTTCTTGAGCAGCTCCTGGAACTGGGCCGAGAACCAGTGGCCCGAGACGGGAGCGTTGGCCAGCGCGCCGGTCATGCTGTTGCCGTTGCGCTCGTTGCCGGTGTAGCTGGGGTCGCACATCCGGTCGAAGCCCTTGCCCTCGTCGTTCGGGATCGCCGAGCTGGAGCCGTCGGACTCGCCCGGCGGCTTGATCCAGACGTAGGCGTCGAGGCCGGGGGCCGGGTTGGCCTTCGGACGCTCACCGAGGCCGGCGCCGCTCTGGTTGCACCAGTTGCCGGCGTGGATCCGGCGGTCGACGCGGGACTCGTTGACGAAGGTGTTCACGTCGGTCGAGGTGCTCGCCTTGGACGGACGCGCGGTGCCACCCCAACCGTTGCGGGAGGTGTCGATGAGCATGCCGATCGTGGACGGGAAGCCCTTCGAGATCAGCGTGTTGCGGAACGCCTGGGCGTAGGTCAGCTCGTCCACGTACTGGTTCCAGTCCACCCACCGGGACTGGCGGACCGTGGTTCCGTTGACCTTGGTGTCGATGGTGAAGTACGGCTCGGTCAGCGCGGAGTAGTTGGCGGTGTTGGTGATGAAGCCGTCCACGCTCGCGTAGCCGGCGGTGGTGCCGCGGGCGGTCTCGGCGAACAGGTCGGCGGACGGGCCGAGGTTGGTGTCCCAGCCCAGCCAGCCGTGGTGCCCGGCGTCCACGTACGTGTAGACGTTGCGGATCGCGTGCAGCTTGTTCAGGGCGTACTGGACACCCTGGACGTACGCACCGGTCGACTTGGCCTCGGAGCACTTGGCGACGTTGAGGTTGGTGACCAGGTTCGGCAGCGAGTCGATCTCGACGATCGACACGATACGCAGGTTCGCGTACTTCGGATCCGCCATGATGGCCGCGATCGGGTCGATGTATTCGGTCTTGTACCTATTGAGACCGTTCTGCGCGATGAGCAGCTCACCATTGGAGGCGAGCGCCGAGCAGTCGCGGTTGGGCAGGTTGTAGATCACGACCTCGATCGTCAGCGGCTTGCTGCCGTTGGCGGCGTCCTGCCGCACCGCCTCGTCGAGGTGGTCGCGCAGGCCCATGTGGTTGTCACCGGCCGACCCCGAGGTGATCGCGGCGATCCGGTCGAGCCAGATGGCGGTCGAGGTCTTCGCGACCTTGGAGCCGCCGGGCTCGGACGCGGCCTTCGCCGACCAGTCCGGGTTCACGTACCCGTCCGCCCCGTCGTACGGGTTGTCCACATGCGTGCCGGGCGGGGAACTGGGCGACGTGCTCGGCGAGGGCGAGGGCGAGGAGGAGGGTGAGGGAGAAGCGGACGGCGACGCGGACGGCGAGGCCGACGGAGACGAGGACGGCGAGGCGCTCGGGCTCGGCGACGAGGTGCCGTTGCAGGTCACGCCGTTGAGCGAGAACGACGGGGGCGTGGGGTTGCTCCCCGACCAGGTGCCGTTGAAGCCGATGCTGGTCGAAGCGCCCGAGGCCAGGGTCTTGTTCCAGTCCAGGTTGGTGGCGGTCACCTTCGAGCCGCTCTGCGACCAGTTGGCGCTCCAGCCCGGCAGGGTCACCTTCTGGCCGGAGTTCGGGAACGTGAAGGCGAAGGTCCAGCCGTCGACCGCGTCGCCCACGTTCGTGATCGTGAGGTTGGCCGTGAAGCCGCCGTTGCCGGGGCTCGACGTCCATTCGTTCGTCGAGTACGTGACGCTGCACGCGACGGCGGCGCTCGCCGACGTGGCGGCGGCCACGGCCATCGTGGAGCCGAGCGCGAGCACGGACGCGGCGACGAGGCCGCGCCGTACCAGGGAGCGCGCCGCTCCGGATCGGGGAGTGAATCTCATTGCGGGGGTCCTCCTGGGCGACATGGTCCTGCGCTTGGGAGCGCTCCCACCGACCATAAGCAGGCCCCAGTTCCCCGTACAGAGCGCCGTCCACCGGGCCGCCCCGCGTTCGCCGTCGCCACATCGGCGGCACGCCTCCGAGCAGCGCATCGTCCGCCGAACCGGTCCGGAGAACCCCTCTTTGTTTCCTGAAAGTTTCAATCAAACGCACGCCGGCCGCAAGAGATCAACGTGCCGGGCCGACGGTCAGCAGCCATCTCCAGCGCGGCGCCTCGGTGACGACCGCGGCCGCCACGAGAACGACGACCACCGCGCCGGCCACCGGATGCCAGGCCGCCCACGACGACGCGACCGCCGCCGCGAACTGCAGCAGCACCAGCGCGATCGTGGCCCACCCCGGCACGGGGATGACGACATGTGCCTTGTCACCGGGAGTGGAGAACACGGCGGGAAGCCCGATCAGCACCACGACCGACACGATCGCGAGCACCACCGAATGGCTCCACAGCGCCCACGGGGTGGCCACCCACGCCACCAGTTCGGTGGCGAACCGCAGAGGAGGACCGAGCCGGAGCTCCGGGGGACGAGAGGTCACCGGCACATCATGTCAGCAGGTGAAACCCGTCATGAGGGGCGGATGAGGCCGCGACGGGTGGCGACCGCGACCGCCGCCGTGCGGGAGTCGACGCCGAGCTTGGCGTAGATGCGCACGAGATGCGTCTTGACGGTCGTCTCGCTGAGGAACATCCGCTTGCTGATCTGCCGGTTGGACAGGCCCTCCGCCACCTGGCCGAGCACCTCCAGCTCGCGGGGGCTCAGCGTGCCCTCGGGCGCGCGTACGCGGCCGAGCAGCCGGGACGCGACGCTCGGCGCGAGCGCGCTCGCCCCGCTCGCGGCCGACCTGATCGCCGCGTGCAGTTCCTCGGAGGGGGCGTCCTTGAGCAGGTAGCCGGTCGCGCCCGCCTCGATGGCCGTGAGGATGTCGGCGTCGGTGTCGAACGTGGTGAGCACCAGGACCCTGGGCGCGCCGTCGCCCGCGACGATGCGCCGGGTGGCCTCGCTGCCGTGGATGCCGGGGCCGAGTCGCAGATCCATCAGCACGACGTCCGGCCGCAGCCGCACCGCCTCCGTGACACCGTCCTCGCCGGTGGCGGCCTCGCCCACGAGTTCGAAGTCCGGCTGGCCGAGCAGCATCGCCCGGATGCCGGAACGGACCACGGGGTGGTCGTCCACCAGCAGGATCCGGATCGCGGCGCTCATCGGTCGCCCCCGGGCAACGGAAGCGTCATCGCCATGGCCGTCCCCTCACCCGGCGCGGACTCCACGGTGAGGGTGCCGCCGAGCGCGCAGGCGCGTTCCCGCATGACACGCAGGCCGTACCCGGTGCCCGGGCCGTCCTCGGGCGTACGCGCCGGATCGACCGGGTCGAATCCGCGTCCGTCGTCGAACACGTCCAGCACGACCGCGTCGTCCAGGTAGGTGAGGGTCACTCCCGCGTTGTCCGCGCCCGAGTGGCGGCTGACGTTGCCCAGCGCGCCCTGGGCGACCCGCAGCAGGGTCAGGTCGTAGGCGGGAGGCAGCTCGACCGGATCACCGGACACCTCGAACCGCACCCGCGTCGACGTCCGCGCCGCGACCGAGTCGCTGATCCTGCGCAGCGCGGCGGCGAGAGAGGAGTGCTGCAGGGCGGGCGGCGCCAGAGCGCGTACGAAGTTGCGCGCCTCCTCCAGGTTCTCCGCCGCGGCGCGCTCGGCCTCCAGCACCCGCTCCTCCGCGCTCTCCGGCCGGGTGGCGAGATCGCGCCGGGCGGCCCGGAGCAGCAGGACGATGCTCGACATGCCCTGCGCGAGGGTGTCGTGGATCTCGTGGGCCAGGCGCTCCCGCTCGGCCAGCCTGGCGGCGTCGCTCTCGGCGCGCACCAGCTTCTCGCGCGTACGAACCAGGTCGTCGATCAGGAGCCTGCGCTGCTCGCTCTCGTGGTAGAGCGCCTTGTAGACCAGCGCCATGAGCGTCGCCACGACCGCGCCGATCACCGGGCCGATGACCTGGGGCGGGGTCAGCCCGCCCGCGTGCCAGCTCGCCGCCGCGACGGCGGCCGCGGTCAGCACCACGACGCCGGGTACGGCCGCCGGCAGGCGCAGCAGGTGGAGATAGGCGAAGAACAGCGGAAAGGCCAGCCAGACGAAACCCGGCGACGTCAGCGCGAGGGCCGCCCACGCCAGGGTCACCAGCAGCAGCCAGATCCGGCCGAGGAGCAGGTGGAGGCGCCCTCCGAAGTCGGGCAGCCGCGACTCGACGAACAACCCCGTCCCGTAGAAGACGCCCAGCAGGACGCCTCCCGCCGCCACGGCCGTACGGCTCTCCTGCACGACGGCGAGCACGAGCAGCACCGCGAACGTGCCGTGGATGGCCCACCTGAGCAGCCGCAACGCCGGAGGAAACGGAAAGTCCATCATGTCGCACTCAGCGTAGGTCATGGCCTGTCCGGTTCCGTGTCGTCCGAAAGGTGTATTCCGGGTCTCCCAATGGAGGACCCGCGGCCGCTCGTCCTCACGACGCGCCGGACCCGTTCCCCGTCCCAGGCTGGACACCGACCGAGAGACCGAACCACCAGACCACCGCCGGGGAGACACGCGCCGTGTTCGTGGCACTGAGAGATCTACGCTTCGCGAAGGGACGATTCGCCCTGATGGGGGCCGTCGTCCTGCTCATCACCCTGCTCGTGACGATGTTGTCCGGGCTGACCGCCGGGCTCGCCAGGGAGAACATCTCCGCGATCACGGAGTTGCCCGCGGACCGCATCGTCTTCACCACCTCCGGGGACTCCAAGCCCTCGTTCTCGGACAGCCGCGTCACCGACACGATGTGGCGGGAATGGCAGCGGGTCCCGGGCGTCTCCACCGCCGAGCGGCTCGGGATCACCATGGGCCGCGTCGCCTCCGGCGAGCGCGGCACGAGCGCCGCCGTCTTCGGGGTCGAGAACGTCCGGGACGGCGAGGTCGTCCTCTCCTCCGGCCTGGCCGAGGAACTGGACGGGAAACTGGACGGGAACCCGGGCGGGAAGCACACCACGGTGCGGATCCTCGGGCGGGACTTCACCGTCTCGGCGACCGCGGGGAGCGCCTCGTACAGCCACGCCCCCGTGGCCTGGATCAGCATCGGCGACTGGCAGCGGACCGCCGGGCAGGACGCGGTCGCCACAGTGATCGCACTACGCACCTCGGGGAACCCGGACCTCTCCGGCGCCGACGCGCGCCTCGGCACCACCACCGTGGCCCGGGACGACGCGCCCGCCGCCATCGGCTCCTACTCGTCCGAGAACGGCTCACTGCAGCTCATGCGGGGATTCCTGTTCGCGATCTCCGCGCTGGTCATCGGCGCGTTCTTCACCGTGTGGACGATCCAGCGCCGTGCGGACGTCGCCGTCCTGAAGGCGCTCGGCGCGAGCACGGGCTATCTGCTGCGCGACGCGCTCGCCCAGGCCGTCGTCGTGCTGCTGCTGGGCGCGGGGATCGGCGGAGCGCTCGGCGCGGGCGCCGGGGCCCTGGCCGGGAACACGGTCCCGTTCGTCCTGTCCGCCGCCACCACGGCCGTTCCCGTGGTCGTGATGATCCTGCTCGGCGCCGCCGGCGCCGCCCTGGCCATCCGCAAGATCACCTCTGTCGACCCGCTGACCGCGCTCGGAGCCTCCCGATGACCCTCCCGATTCCCCTCCGTCTCGACGACGTCGTCCTCACCTACCCCGACGGCGACCGCACCCTGACCGCGCTCGACCACGTCGATCTGGACGTCGCACGCGGCGAGTTCACCGCCGTGGTCGGCCCCTCGGGTTCGGGCAAGTCCAGCCTGCTGGCCGTGGCCGCCATGCTCCTCACCCCCGGCTCCGGGCGGGTGACCGTGGCCGGGCACGACGTCTCCGGCGCGCCGCAGGCCGTCCGGACCCGGATCCGCCGCGACCACGTCGGCGTGGTGTTCCAGCAGTCCAACCTGCTCGCCTCGCTCACCGCGCTCGAACAGCTTGTGGTCATGGCGCACATCGCCGGCGCCTCCCCGCGCGCGGCCGCCGTACGGGCACGGGAGCTGCTCGTCGCGGTCGACATGGCGGACAAGGAGCACAAGCGGCCGCACCAGCTCTCCGGCGGCGAGCGGCAGCGCGTCAACATCGCCCGCGCGTTGATGAACCGGCCCGAGGTGCTGCTGGTGGACGAGCCCACCAGCGCCCTCGACCACGAGCGCGGCACGCGGATCGTCTCGCTCCTGGCCGACCTCACCCGGGAGAACGGTCTGGCCACCGTGATGGTCACGCACGACCTCGCCACGCTCCCGCTGGTCGACAGGGTGCTCACGATGGCGGACGCGAAGCTGTCGGGAGAGTTGTCGGAAGATGGACGGAGGACCAACACCGACCTGCTCGCGGCCCCTATGGGGGTGGGCGAGTAGCATCCGGAGGTCACACCTAACGCGAATGGGGATCGTCATGACCGTCAAAGTGACCGTCACCGGCGCGGCCGGCCAGATCGGTTACGCGCTGCTCTTCCGCATCGCCTCGGGCCAGCTCCTGGGGCCGGACACCCCGGTGAAGCTGAGCCTGCTGGAGATCACTCCGGCGCTGAAGGCTGCCGAGGGCACCGCGATGGAGCTGGACGACTGCGCGTTCCCGCTGCTGCGCGGCATCGAGATCTCCGATGACCCCAACAAGGCCTTCGACGGCGCCAACGTGGCGCTGCTGGTGGGCGCCCGCCCCCGCACCGCGGGCATGGAGCGCGGCGACCTCCTCCAGGCCAACGGCGGCATCTTCGGCCCGCAGGGCCGGGCCATCAACGACCACGCCGCGGACGACATCCGCGTGCTCGTGGTGGGCAACCCGGCGAACACCAACGCCCTCATCGCGCAGTCGGCCGCGCCCGACGTCCCGGCCGAGCGGTTCACCGCGATGACCCGCCTGGACCACAACCGCGCGCTCTCGCAGCTCGGCACCAAGCTGAACGTCCCGGTCACCGAGATCAAGAAGATGACGATCTGGGGCAACCACTCCGCCACGCAGTACCCCGACCTCTACCACGCCGAGGTCGCCGGGAAGGTCGCGGCCGAGCTGGTCGAGGAGGCGTGGCTGCGCGACACGTTCATCCCGACCGTCGCCAAGCGCGGTGCGGCGATCATCGAGGCCCGGGGTGCGTCCTCGGCCGCCTCCGCCGCCAACGCCGCGATCGACCACGTCTACGACTGGGTCAACGGCACCCCTGAGGGCGACTGGACCTCGGCCGCGATCCCGTCCGACGGCTCGTACGGCGTGCCCGAGGGCCTCATCTCCTCCTTCCCGGTCGTCTCGAAGAACGGCAAGTGGGAGATCGTCCAGGGCCTGGAGATCGACGCGTTCTCGCGTGAGCGCATCGACGCCTCGGTCCAGGAGCTCGTCGACGAGCGCGACGCCGTCAAGGAGCTCGGCCTCATCTGACGCCGTCTCGGACTCCACGAGGACCCCCGTCGCGTGTGTGACCACACGCGACGGGGGTCTTTTCGTCGGCCCGTCAGTTGATGCGGAGTCGTGACCAACCGGGCGCTCCTCCCGTCGGTCTAACGACGGGGAGAAAGGGGAGTCCCATGACGACGACGACCCGGCCGGCCGTTCGGGTGCCGGCCCGCCGCGCGATCACCGCCCTCGCCATTGGTGCCATCGGGGCCCTGGGGACGACGGGAGCCATCGGAACCGTCGCATCGCCGGCCGCGGCGAGCGCCCGGACGGCAGCGCACGCGCACGACTCGATCAGGAACGTCTCGGTCAAGGGGTGCCGGGACAAGACGTACGGCCAGGTCCCGTGCGGGCCGTGGCGGCTCGCCATGCACAGCGGGAAGACCGTCACCTTCACCGACGCGCTCGTCTGGCCGCGCGACGCGAAGGGCAAGACCTACACCTACCTCGCGGCGCCCATCGCGGTCAGCGGTGACGGCCACTCGCTGGCGTACTTCCGCAAGAGCGACAACCGCCTCGTCGTGCGCGAGCTGGGCGGCGCGGCCCACGTGATGCCTAAGCTCAAGGGGCTGAGCGTGACCGCGCCGATGGAGCTCACCCTGTCGCAGGACGGCCGCCGGCTGCTCGTCAGCTACTACGGCTCCGACGGCGAGCGGCGGCCGTACCGCGTGTACGACGTGTCAGAGCCGGGTCAGGGCACGACCCTCCCCAAGACCGTCGTGAACGCCTCCCTCAGCGGCGACGGCGCGACCGTCCTCGGCGAGATCGAGACCGACGAGAACACCCGGACGCTGGTCACCTACGACTCCTCTGGAAACGAGGTGTCCCGGGTCGATCCGCCCCAGGTCGTCGTCAACAACAGCCCGCACGCGCTGTCCTCGGACGGCCGGACCGTCGCCGTCGTGACCGGGTCCGGCGGCGGGGCGCGGCTCAAGCTGTACGACATGGTCGAGGACCGGGTGGTGCGCAGCCTCCGTGTCAAGCTGCCCGCCGGCAGCACGCCGTACATGCTCGACTGGACCGGCGACCACCAGGTCACGATGCACGTCGACCGCGAGCGCACCATGTGGATCGGCCAGTTCGACAGCGAGACCGGGGCCGGCAAGGTGCGCGACACCTACGCGAAGCCCAAGGACGCGTTCGTCTTCGCGGCCTGCGGCGGTTGACGGCCGCGCGCCCGCCAGCAGCGCCATCGCGAGCAGCGCGGCGACCTGGGACACGACCGTCACCCGCTGGCTGAGCCCCCCGGGCACCACCCTCGGGTCCAGCCCCAGCATTCCGATCGCGTACGGCACCAGCACCAGGAGGAGCGAGCCGATTGCGATCTGGCTGAAGACGCGGACGGGCCGCGAGCCCGTCCGCCGGGCGACGAGCAGCCCCGCCGCCGGCATGCAGAGAAACGCCACGAACGCGGCGTACCGGTGGATCTCACCGGACATCGAGAGGGACAGCCCGGGGCGGTCGGTGGGGAAGCCCGCGACCAGCAGCATGCAGCCCGCCCACCCGCCGACCAGCAGCGCCCCCCGGCGCTCCAGCCGGGCGAGCCGTACGGCGTGCAGCGCGGCCCCCGTCGCGAGCAGCGACAGCGAGGCGGGGAGCAGCCAACCCTGCGGCGTGAACACGTAATCGCTGATCATGTCCCGGAAGGGGTTGAGCTCCGAGACCAGGTGCAGGAGCACCATTCCCGCCGAACCCGCGACGATCGCCACATATCCCAACACGATGCCCATGGCCATGACTCTGGCGGGAAGATCGATTCGGTCCCATCGGAGATCGACCGGAAGCGCCCCCGACCTTTCCCCGAGGCACCCCTAGGGATCTCAGGGTCGGCCCTCCGGGTTCTCCCGCGGGCCGGGAGTGGGGGTCAGCCCGTGGCCGCCATGTACCAGCGGGCGTGGCCGTCGCCGCGCGTGAGCGAGTCGAGCCGGCGGGGCAGCTCCTGGCGGGAGAAGGGGTCGCCGGAGGCGTTGCGGATGTGGATGCCCACGGCGTACATGTCCCTGACCTCTATCAGGGTGCTGTATCCGGGCCAGCGCCGCAGATCCGAGCCGTACGCGTGGGCGAAGGCGTCCACCTCGGCGGCGCTCAGGCCGAACCGGCGCTGCCCGTGGTAGGTGTGCACCAGGTCCCACTCGCGCGGCCCGACCGCGACGCCGTCCCAGTCGCACAGCACGACGTGGCCGTCCTGGCAGCGCAGCAGGTTGTCGATCCACGCGTCGCCGTGCAGCAGCACGGGAGGCCCGGTCTCCAGCGCCTGCCAGCTCCCGGTGAGGTGCTCGATCCGGTCGCTGAGCCAGGAACGCTGCCCCGGGGTCAGCACCTCGGCCCGGTGCTCGACCGCGTGCCGCACCTCGGCGAGCGGGTCGGTCAGGCGGGGCAACGCCATCGGCGGCACCGGCTCGCGGTGCAGGTTGTGCAGGACCCGGCCCAGCTCGCGCGTCGTCGGCCGCCCCCGGGAGCGTACGTAGCGCCAGAAGGTCACCGCGCGGCCCGCGTGCACGATCGGCTGGCCCGGGATCTCGTCCACGGGACGGACCGTCGGGAACCCCCTGTCGGCCAGCCACCGGGCGACGGCGAGGACCACGGGAAGGCGGGTCAGCGCGTCCGGCGCGGTGGCGATCCGCACCACCATGTCGCCGCGCAGCTTGAACACCGCGTTGCTGCGCAGCCGCATGAGCTGCGCCCCCTCGGCGTCCACGCCGAGCCGCAGGCACACGTCCCGCAGCACGGCGAACGCCTCCTCCGACAGGCTCGGCGTCCGCCCCTGCCTCCCGTCGGCCGCCCCCTCCGTGGAGCGGTCCGACGAGGCCGATGCAGGGGTCGATGAAGGGCTCGATGAAGGGGTCGATGAAGAAGCCGGTGAAAGGGCCGGTGACAGGCCCGGCGACAGGCTCATAGGGCGAGCCGCGCCGACGACTCGGCGAGCACCCGGCTCAGGTGCCGTACGGCCGGCCGACGGGGATCCGCGTCGGCGAGCAGCGCCTTGGCCCGGGTGACCACGATCGACGTGCGGTGCTCGGCCGGGACCTGGCTGAGCGCCTCGGCCGCGATCCGGCACGCCTCCTCGTGGTCGCCGTTCCTGGCCAGGTGGGCCGCCTGGTCCAGCAGGATCAGCGCGGGATCGATCGTCTGGAAGCCGGGCGGGAACGCGTCGATCGCCTCGATCGGCTGCGCGTCGCCCAGCTCGATCAGCGTGCCGGTGCGGTAGAACACCATGCGCTTCTCGGTGAAGACGAAGGCCAGGTCGTCCTGCCGCAGTCCGCGCATCCGTGCGAAGATCTGCTCGGCCTCGGCGAGGGCGATCCTGGCGGCCTTGTCGTCGCCCATGCGGGCCAGGGCACGGGCCTCGGCGGCGGCCGCGAGCGCCGCCGGCGAGCTCGGCGCCGACCCGGCCAGCATCCGCGCCTCGCGCGCCAGCCGCACCGTCTCGTTGAGATCGCCGTAGTAGTAGAGCAGCATCGTCTGCTGCGCCCGGACCAGTGCGCGCAGCCGCAGGTCGCCGACGTCGTCGGACGCCGCACGCGCGGTGCCGTACCAGGCGTGGGCCTGCCGCGTGTCGCCGAGCTTCATCAGCGCGTCGGCGGACAGCAGCGCGAGCATCGTGGTCGCGGTGAGCAGGCGGCGCTGCGCCGAGGCCGGCTGCCGCGTCACCGTCAGCTTGCGCACGTCGGCGATCTCCAGCATGACCCGGCAGAGCATGGGCATCGGCGGGGTGGTCATGTACTCCCTGCGGTGGTGCAGCACCTGCTCGTCCAGCCGGTCGAGCTGGTCCTCGGTGACGGTGCCGGTGGCGAGGGCCCGGTCGAGGTCGTGCCTGGTCCCCTCGACCTCGGCGAAGAACCGGCCGTCCGGGCGGCCCATCAGCATCGCGTGGTGGAAGAGCGACCGCCGCCCGGTGTCGTCGGCCCTGTGATCGGCCCAGTGGTCGGTCCTGCGATCTGCCCAGTGGTCGGCGCTGTCGTCGGCCCGCACCGCCTCCTCCGGCCGGCCCTGCGCCATGACGACGACCTTCGGCCCGCCCGTGTCCTCGCAGTAGTCCGCCGCGAGGCCGAGCCGTACGGCGTTGGCCTTGTACAGGCGGGCCAGCAGGTCGATGGTCTGGGGACGCGGCCTGGCCCGGTTGTTCTCCCAGGCGTTCAGCAGGTCGATGCTCGCCCTCGGCAGACCGAGCCCGTGCCGCTCGCAGAGGTGCTCCAGCTCCTCGATCGCCTGCCTGGCCGACCATCCGCGCGCCAGCCGGTGAGCCTTGAGCATGCTCACACCGCAGCATCCGTGGATGGCCTGCACCGTCTGCCAGGGGGTCCACCGCCGAGCCTCGGCCTGCTCGCGCCAGCGACGAGCGCACGCGGGGGAATGCTCTCCTCGGGCCATGGACCTGCCCTTCACCGGATGGAGGGTCCTACCTGGTTACGGGTATATTTCCCACAGGTTAACGGGACGGCACGCAACCCCCCGTACCGTTATGGGTTCGTGGCCCGGCATCCGATGGTGTTCCACGGAAATCCGGCGACTTCCCTGGTTGTTGCGCGGTTTCGTGGATTGGGACGGATTGCCGCCCGTTCCGTGGGCAGTCACTCTTTCCGGAGATAGGTCCCCACGTTCCCCGGAGAGACCCCCATGAAGGCAGATCGCAGCGAGGCGATGGACCACCTTCAGCGGCTGGCCGCCCAGCTAGAGGCACACTCCTTCCAGGTACGGCTGACCGCGCCGGCCGGGCTCTATCCGCGCCTGCGCGTGATCAACCCGATGGAGCCCACCATGGCCGAGGACGTGCTCGCCTCGGACACCAACGACGGAGAGTGGTGGTACTGGCTGTCGTGGGCCGGTCGCATCGGGCACGCCTCCGACGTCGTCACCGCCGCCGAACGCATCGCCAGCGTGCTGCAGGTGATCCGCCGATAGCACGGCCGCGTCACCCGCTATTCCCCCTTGACCCGCCCGCGCTATCCACATTTCAGGAAGTGCGGAGCGCGGGCTTTGCCGTGCGGTCGACAGCGAGCGGATAAGTCGCTTACCCTGGGCTAGGTGGGTCTTCGCCTTTACGATACACGCCTCCGCGCGGTGCGCGATTTCACCCCGCGAATTCCGGGAATGGCATCGATTTATCTCTGCGGTCCCACCGTGGTCGTGCCGCCCCATGTCGGCCAGGTCAGATCGCAGGTGAATTTTGACGTCCTGCACCGCTGGCTGCGGCACCACGGATATCGCGTCCTTTTCTGCCGGAACGTCACCGACATCGAGGACAAGATAATCGGCAGGTCGCTTTCCGAGGGGATCCAGTGGTGGCGGATCGCCGATCCCGTGTACCGGTCGTTCGACCGCGCCTACACCACGCTCGGCTGCCTTCCGCCCAGCGTGGAGCCACGGGCGACCGGACACATCCCGGAGATGATCGAACTCGTGGAGCAGTTGCTCGCGGCGGGCCACGCGTACGAGTCGGACGGGAACGTCTATTTCGAGGTGGGCTCCTACCCGGAGTACGGCGCACTTTCCCGGCAACCGCCGGAGAACATTCGGATAACAGAGGAGAACGAACGCGGAAAGCGCGACCCGCGCGATTTCGCGTTGTGGAAGCGGGCGAAGCCGGGCGAGCCGGTCTGGCACGCCCCGTGGGGCGACGGCCGCCCCGGGTGGCATCTGGAATGCTCCGCAATGGCGCGGAAATATCTCGGTCACGAATTCGACATCCACGGCGGCGGCGCGAACCTTGTTTTTCCGCACCATGAGAACGAGCTGGCCCAGTCGCGGGCGGCAGGAGATTCGTTCGCGCGTTTCTGGGTGCACAACGGCCCGGTCACCCACCGGGGCGAGAAGATAAGGAAGCACGCGCGCAATCCGCTCGCCGTCGACGCGCTGCTCGACCGGGTACGCCCGATGGAGCTGCGCTATTACCTCTGTGCCGCCCACTACCGGTCGCCGCTGGAATTCTCGACCGATGCGGTCGAGGAGGCGGCGACCGCCTACCGCCGGATGGAGAGGTTCGTGCTGCGGGTCGGCGCGGAGCCCTCCGTCGATCTTCCCGCCCAGTTCAGCGACGCCATGGACGCCGACCTCAACCTCCCCCGGGCGCTGTCGGTCGTGCACGCGACGGTCGCCGAGGGCCACGTGGCGCTCAATTCAGGCGATCATGAAAGCGCCGCGCGGAAATGCGGTTCGGTGCGCGCGATGCTGAATGTCCTCGGCCTCGACCCGCTCGCGGAGGACCGGCCGAGGGAAACGCGCGTCCACGACGTCGCGAGAGCCGTACTCCGGATCGCGCGGAATCTCGCCGCCACCGAAGGCGACCGAGAAAGATCAATGATCATGCAGCGAAAGATCGACAACGCGCTCAACAATCGCCGCGAATCCGCGCTTATCCCCTAGTTTTGCGTCGCTTTCGGTCCATCGCGCCGACCGCCGGGCCGCCGGCGGCGCGCACGCCGGGGCCGCGCCGCGACCACGCCCCGCCCCGGCCGCCGTCCCCGCGCCCTTGACGTGGGGGCCTGACATCCACGTCCCCAATGCGATACCTACTAGTGACCATGAGCGGGTGATCCTGACGAGTTCTTGGGAATCATGAAACCAAAAGGAGGGCCGGAATGAAGAGAGTCCAGATCACCTCGCGGCCTCGGCCGCCGAGGCGACCCCAGCCCATCGACCTGCGCACCCCTTCCGGGCGCGTCCTTCCCTTCTGAACCCAGGCTTCCAGCACGTACGAGAACGCCTCCGACGGCGAACGGACCACCCCTCCGGGGACGTACCGGCGGCCGCTCCCCGGGCTCACCGCGCGTCGGCGGAGGATGGGGAGTGCGCCGCCTCCCCTTCGGGCGCCGGGCCGAGTTCGAGAGCCCGCACCCCTGCGGCGAGCGCGAGCGGCACCGCGAGCGCGAGGGTCATCGACAGCACCGCGACGCCCGAGTCGCTGGCGAGGGTGCCGACCACCCCGCTGACCAGGGCGCCGACCAGCCCCGCCCGCAACATCGGGACCCGGGCGAACGCCAGCGGCAGCGCCCCGGCGGTGACCTTCCCCGGGTTGCGCAGCGCGAAGACCAGGAACGCGAGCGCCGCGACCAGGATCGGCACCAGGTTCGGGTTGCCGAACGTCCGCAGCATCGCCTCCAGCTTCTGCTGGATCTGCTCGACCGCCTGGCCGTGCCCCACCTGCCCGATGAAGCGGCCCAGATGGGTCTGGTCGGCCTCCGGGCGCAGGTGGTCGAGGAAGGCGACGGTCAGCGAGACGGCCAAGCCGCCCGCGCAGATCACCGCCAGGCGGGTGGCGGACAGTCGTCGTCCCGCGACGAGGACGGCGGTGACGGCGGTCGCCGAGACGAAGCCGATGGTGCCGCCGAACTTGCTCCCCACCCCGGGCCACGCCTCGACGGCGACGCAGGCCAGGCCGATCGCGAGCACCGCGGCGACCGCGGCGCGGCGGCGGCCCCGCGTGACCAGTGCCTGGGCGACGGCCGCCGCGCACAGCAGGGCGGACGCGGCGAACAGCGCGTTCGGGATGTTCCCCATCCCGTAGTAGCGCGCGCCGACGACGCCGGTGTACCCCATGACGCCGTTGAGCTGGAGGGTGGTCCCGGTGGCGAGGTCGGCGACGAGCACCACGCCGGTGATCAGGGCCACGACGGTGCTCGGACCGAGGACCGCCCTCCGCCACGGTCCGGCGAGCGCGACGGCCGTGATGACGGCGTCGATCGCCAGCGCTCCCGCCACGATGGTGAACGCCGGCCACGGGGTCTCCACCCACGGGAAGAGGTTGACCACGTACGTGGAGACCGGCAGCGCCGCCAGCGCGAGCGCGGCCGCGCGCAGCCCCGCCCGTCCGCGCGGCCCGCCGCGCCGCAGGATCAGGTACGCCACCCCGTAGAAGAGCACCTGGGCGACGGCGAAGGCGGTGAAGAAGGCCGCCGTCATGTCACGGACGGTCTGCCCGGCGACGTCCGCGGCGACGAGTTCCCGCGCGGCGTCCGCCACGGGCGCGGTGTGGCCGGCGGTCGCCGTCCAGGGCAGGCCCATCACCAGGCCGGGCGTGGCCAGGCCGCGGGCCCCGAGCAGGGTCGCGGTGACGTCCGGCAGGATGACCATGTCGTCACGGCGGGTGGAATCGGAGCCGATCCGGAGCCCGCCCGCGCCGCCGGTCCGCGCCGTCTCCGGCGTGCGCATCATCGCGACCCTGAGGTGCGGGGTCCGGTCGTGGTCGGCGAGTCCCGCGACGAGCACCGTGGCGTCCGCCGGGATCCGCGCCAGCGCCTCGCCGACCTCCCGGTCGGCGTCGCGTACGGCCTGCGCCCGGGTCGCGGCGGGCACGTCGTCTTCGTCCGCGAGCTCCCCGGAGGCCAGGTACGGCCGGACCGCGGCGTCCACGTCGATCGCGATGAACGGGCAACGCTCCCACTCGGCGGCGGGCAGCTCCGCGACGGTCGGGGCGTACGCGTCCACCCGGCCCGCGCGGTCGGCGAGGGCCAGCGCCGCTCCCGGGCCGACGGCGGCGGAGCACAGGCCCGCGTCGTGGATCGCCTGCCCGAGCAGGCCGGCGCCCTCCGCGTGCGCGCCGGCCCCGTCCCGGGTGACCAGAGCCCCCTGCCCCTGCGCCCGCGGCGCCTCCGGGAGGCACCGCTCGCCCGCGGTCGTGCGGATGCCGGCCGAGATCGTCAGCCAGCCGGCGGCCGGGCAGGTCACCGGCCCCATCGTGCGTACGGACAGCGAGCCGATCGCGCTCTCGCCCGCCAGCCGCCACAGGTTCGGCGTCGCCTCCGGGCCGAGGTCGCTCCACCGCAGCCCGGGGACGCCGATCAGGGCCACCCGCGCGGCCGGTGCCGTCTGCGCGTGCGCCGCGCCCGCCGTACCGGCCAGCAGCGCACCGGCCGGCACCGCGCCCAGGAGCAGCAGGACGAGCAGCCGGATGAGGGTCGGGATCGCACGCATGGACGCCGAGCCTAACGCCGCGACCCGCCTGGTCCGCTCCGCGCGGCTACGGGCGCGAGGCGCGGACCTCCGCGTAGCAGCGCTCGAACCCGTCCAGTACGGCCGGCCACGAGCACGCGATCGGCTCCACCTCGCGGTTGTGCGCGGCGATCGAGGCGCGCAACGGCTCGTCGCGCACCAGCCGCGCGACCGACGAGGCGAGCTCGTCGAAGGTGTGGCCGAGCAGTCCCTCCTTGCCCGGACGGACGAAGTCGGCGACCCCGCTCTGCGAGCGCGCGACCACCGGCACCCCGGCCGCCCTGGCCTCCAGGGCGGCGAGGCCGAACGACTCGCGCGGCGCGGGGGCGACGAACACGTCGGCCGAGGCGAGCAGCTCCTTGATCTGGTCACGGGTGAACCGGCCGGGCAGCGACACCCAGTCCATCTCCTGCGCGCGCAGGTACCGCTCCATGGAGCCGCGGGCGGGCCCCTCGCCGACGATCGTGGCGCGCATCGGGATCGTCCCGGGCACCATGGCGCGGGCCGCCTTGAGCAGCTTGAGCAGGCGCACCGGCTGCTTGCGCGGCGCGAGCCGTCCCACCGCCACCACGTGCGCGCCCTCCGAGTGGCCCCGCTCGCCCTCCGGTACGGCACGGCCCGGCTCGGGATGCCACGCGGTGACGTCCAGCCCGTTGGAGACGACGTGGACCGGGACGCCGGCGCCCGCCACCGCGCGGATGGGCCGGGCGGCCGCCTCGCTGACCGCCGTCACGGCGATGCCCCAGCGCCGCCACTCGAAGGCGGCCTGCAACCCCAGGTAGAGGCCGGAGGTGACCGGATCCCACATGCTGTGCACCGTCACCACCACCGGCAGCCCGGCGCGTACGGCGGCGCGGACCCCCTGCCAGGCGAACGGCGAGACGGCGCCCGCGTGGACGTGGACGACGTCGGGCCGCCAGCCGGTCATCAGGCGGATCAGGTGGACGGTGCCCCGGGGGTGCACGGGGAGGTCGAACGGGAGCCCGGCCACGACGCGGCGCACGCCCGGGAGGGGCTCCCCCGGTGTGGCGGTCGCCACCTCGACCGTGTGCCCCGCCTCTCGCTGCTTCCCGACGAGGTCGGCCACCTGCACCTCGATGCCGCCTAGACGTGGGAGGTAACAGTCACTGATGTGCAGGATCCTCACCAAACCAGACTGGCAGAGGCCGGGACCGCCATCAAACCGTCGGTCCGGCGGCATGGAATCATTGCGCTGTGTCGAGAACCGCGGTCTTCTTTCACGCTCATCCTGACGACGAGGCGCTGCTGACTGCCGGGACGATGGCGATGCTGGCCGCCGAGGGCCACCGCGTGGTGCTGGTGGTGGCGACCGCCGGCGAGCGGGGCCTCGCCGACCTCCCCCACGGAGACGAGCTGGGCCAGGCCCGCATGAAGGAGCTGCACAGGTCGGCGGAGACGCTCGGCTGCGCCCGGGTCGTCCTGCTCGGGTACGGCGACTCCGGGCTGGCCATCGACGGCGGCGTGGCCGAGGACCGTCCGGACAACGCCTTCATCGACGCCGACACCGAGGAGGCCGCGCAGCGACTGGCCGCGATCCTCAAGGAGGAGACCGCCGACCTGCTGACGATCTACGACCCGGCCGGCGGGTACGGGCACCCCGACCACGTCCAGGTGTACCGGGTGGGCAGCCGGGCGGCCGAGATCGCCGGGACCCCCATCGTGCTGGAGGCGACGGTCAACCGAGACCCGCTCCTGAAGGGGGTGCGGCTCGCGGCCCGCTTCTACCCGAAGATCGACGTCCGGAGCTTCGAGAGCGCCTACTCGCCGAACCACGTGATCACCCACCGGGTGAACGTCCGCAAGTACGCGCGGGCGAAACGGGCCTCGATGGCCGCCCACGCCAGTCAGACGACCGGCGGCGACGGCGACCGCACGCTGGGCGCGATGCTGAAGATCCCCTTCTGGGCGTACCGGCTGATCTTCGGCACGGAGTGGTACGTCCGGCGCGACCTCCCGCCGGGCACCCGGGTGCGCCACCCCTTCCACTGATCCCTTAGGGGTGCGCTCCTCCCAAAGAAGGAGAGCCACCACCCGGCGTTGCCCCCAGACTGGTACGGGTCGCCGACGTGGTGGGGAGCGGGAAGCATGAGCAAGTGGTTGCGGGTCGTGTTGTCGATGGCCTCGCTCGGACTCGCGGCCGCGTTGATCGTCTTCCTCCCGCAGATCGTCGGGACGATGACCGGCGCCGAGATCTCCTGGTCGCAGATCGGCGCCCTGTTCGCCTCGATGAGCTGGCAGATGATCGTCCTGATGACGGTGGTCTGGCTGGCCAGTCTGCTGGCGTACACGTTCGTGCTGACCGGGTCGCTGCCCGGCCTGACCCACGCCCAGGCGCTCACGCTGAACGCCGCGGGCAGCGCCGTCAGCAACCTGCTGCCGTTCGGGGGCGCGGCGGGGGTGGCGGTGACCTTCGGCATGACCCGCGGGTGGGGGTTCACCACCCGCTCGGTCGTGGTGCTGACCCTGGTCAGCGGCATCTGGAACACGCTGTTCCGGTTCATCCTGCCCGCGGCCGGCATCCTCGCGCTGCTGATGTCGGGGCGCGCGCTGAGCCCGGCGGTGGCCGACGCCGGGTGGGCGGGCGCGATCTCGATCCTCGTCCTGGTCGCCGTGGTCGCGTCGGCGCTCTACTGGGAGAGCGCCGCCCGGGTGCTCGGCCGCGCACTCGACGCCGTCGTCCGGCTCGCGCCGCGGCGGATCCGCCCGGCCGAGGGCTGGGCTTCGGGCGCCCTCACCCAGCTGCGCAAGGACACGGCCGACGTGGTGCACAGCCGCTGGGCGACGCTCTCCGTCGGCATGGTCGCGTTCCTCGTCCTCCAGTGGCTGATCCTCGTGCTCTGCCTCCAGGCCACCGGCTCCTATCCCGGGCTGGCCGAATCGATCGCCGTCTTCGCGCTCTCCCGCGTGCTGACCAGCGCCCTGGCCACCCCGAGCGGGGCCGGTTTCATGGAGGCCGGCACGGCTCTCGCCCTGGTGGCGTTCGGCGCGCCGGAGGCGGGCGCGACCGCGGCGGCCATCCTGTTCGGCTTCTGGACGTACACGATCGAGATCCCGTGGGGCGGTCTCGCGCTCGGCGGCTGGGCGCTCTTGCGCCGCCGCTCCGGCGACGCCGGTCCGATGCGCACGCGGTGAAGCGAACGCTCCGGCGACGAAGTCTTCCGGGCTTGAACGCGATACTTTGTCCGCGGAGGATGACCGGGCTCGGCAGGCGCGAAACGAGCCGTTGCCAGCGAGCGACCCCCCGGCGCAGGCGACCATGACCACAGTGGCATTCCGGGTTCTAGGCCCGGTCGAGGCGTACGACGGCGGTCGGGAGCTCGATCTCGGCGGGCTGCGCCAGCGCGCGGTTCTCGCCCGGCTGCTGGTCGCCCGCGGCCAGGTCGTGCCGGTCGACTCTCTGCTGTTCGACCTGTGGGACGACGCGCGGGGCGCGCAGTCCGGGCTCCAGGTCTACATCTCACGGCTGCGCCGGGTGATCGAGCCGGACCGGCCGCGCGGCGGCCCCACCCGGCTGCTCGTCACGGTCGCGTCCGGGTACGCCCTGCGCGCCGCCCCCGAGCAGGTGGACGCGCTGCGGTTCGAGGCGGGCGTCCGCTCGGCGGGTGAGCGGCTGGAGGACAACCCGCACTCGGCCCGGGCCCGGCTGGAGACCGCGCTCGGGCTGTGGCGCGGCACGCCGTACTCCGACTTCGCCGAGCAGCCCTGGGCGGAGGCCGAGGTCGCGCGGCTGAACGAGCTGCGCCTGGTGGCGCGCGAGCGCTACGCCGACGCGGGGCTGCGGATGGGCCTGCACGCCGAGACGGTCCCCGACCTGGAGGGGCTGACCGCCGAGCACCCGCTGCGTGAGGAGGGCTGGCGGCTGCTCGCGCTCGCGCTCTACCGCTGCGGCAGGCAGGGGGACGCGCTGGCCGCGCTGCGCCGGGCGCGGGCCGTGCTCTCCGACGAGCTGGGCATCGACCCCGGTCCCGCGCTGCGGAAGATGGAGGGCGACATCCTCGCCCAGGACTCCGGCCTCGACCTCCCCCCACAGGCGCAACGCCGGGTCCAGGAGGTGACCTCGTCCTGGCCGCCGCGGCCGGTCGAGGCGGGCGCGGTGCCGCCGCTGGAGCCCGAGCCGTTCGTGGGACGCGACGACGAGCTGACCACGCTGGTGTCCGCCGCGCCGCGCGCCCGGGCCGGCCGGTTCACGGTCGCGCTCATCGGCGGCGACGCGGGGGCGGGCAAGACCACGCTCGTACGGCGGCTCGCCACGCGGCTCGACGGCTGGGTCAGCGCGGTCGGCGGCTGCCCCGACAGCAACGCGACACCGCCGGGGTGGGCCTGGGTCCAGGTGCTCCGTGCGCTGATCGAGCGGAGGGGCGCGGGCGAGTACGCCGCGCTCCTCGCGCCGCTGCTCGACGACACCGCGCCGGACACCTCCGACGACGAGGCGTCCGGCGGGTTCCGGCTGCACCGGGCGGTCGGCGGCTATCTGTCCGCGGTCGCCCGCGAGGCGCCGCTGCTGATCGTCCTGGAGGACCTGCACTGGGCCGACGAGCAGACGCTCGCGCTGCTCCGCGCGCTGCCCAGCCTGCTCGCCGCGAGCCCGGTGCTGCTGGTGGTCACCTGCCGCGAGGGCGAGCTGAACGACCGGCAGCAGGACGTGCTGGCCGCGCTCGCCCGGCTGGCCCCCGTACGTGTCGGGCTGGACGGGCTGGACGCCGCGTCGGTCGCCGAGCTGGTCCGGGCGACGTGCGTGCGCGACGTGGACGAGGAGGTCGTCAGCGCGATCGTCGAGCGGACCGGCGGCAACCCGTTCTTCGTCAAGGAGACGGTGCGCCTGTTCGAGGCGGAGGCGGACCTCTCGCAGGTGCCCTCCGGAGTGCGCGACGTGCTGCGGCGGCGGATCGCCCGGCTGCCCGCGAAGGCGCAGCAGGTGCTGCTGCAGGCCGCGGTGATCGGCCGGGACGTGGACGTGGACGTGCTCGTGGACGTCTCCGGCGACGAGGACGCCGTGGTGGACGCGGTGGAGGCGGGCCTGCTCGCCGGCCTGGTGGCCGAGCCGGGGCCCGGGATGCTCCGGTTCGACCACGACCTGGTGCGCGACACCATCTATTCCGACGCGTCGCGGCTGCGCAGGTCACGCCTGCACGCGGCGGTCGCCTCGGTGATCGAGCGGCGCACGCCCTCGGACGTGGCCGCGCTGGCGCACCATTACGACGCGGCGGGCAGCGTGGAGACGGCGGCGAAGGCGGAGCGCTACGCGGGCCTCGCCGCCGAGCAGGCCGAGCGCCGCTACGCGCACCGCGAGGCGGCGTCGCTGTGGCAGCGGGCCATCGCCGCCTTCGACCGCGCCCGCACCGGCGGCGTACGGGAGCGCCTGGAGCTGCAGCTCCGGATGATCCGGGCGCTGGCGCTGTGCGGCGACATGAGCGCGGCGCGGGCGCACCGGCGGGAGGCGATGGACGTCGCGCTGCCGCTCGGCGACCTGGAGCTGACGGCCCGGGTCGCGGCGGCCCTGGCGGTGCCGCACAAGGGCATCGCCCGCGACCTCACCCGCACCGCGTGGGAGATCGTCGACGTCACCGAGAAGGCCCTGGTCGAGCTGCCGGCGGGCGAGCAGACCCTGCGCGCCAGCCTGCTGGCCACGCTGGCGCTCGAACTGGAGGGGTCCGCGACGCAGCGCGGGTATCAGGCGTCGCTGGAGGCCGAGGAACTGGCGCGTTCCAGCGGCGACCCCGCGCTGCTCGCGACGGCGCTGAGCGGCCGGCTCCGCCAGTCGTACACGATGGCGCAGGTGGACGAGCGGGAGACCATCGGCCGCGAGCTGCTGCGGGTCGGCGCCGAGTCCGGGCAGATCTCGGTGCAGACGCTGGCGCACCTGGTCCTGCTGGAGTGCGCGGCGGCGCGTGGCGACTTCGCCGAGGCCGACTCCCATCTCGCGCAGGCCGAACGGCTGGGCCGGCGGTACGACCTGCCCGCCCCCGCCGCCGTGGGCGCCTGGTACGCGGGGCAGCGGCTGATGATCAGCGGTGACTACGCGGGCGCGGAGGGCGCCTACCGGAACGCGGCCCGGCTCACGGCCCGCGCGGGGATGCTGGAGGGCCGCCAGGACCTGCCGCTGATTGCCTCGTTCTGCCTGCACCTCGTGCAGGGGCGCGCGGACGAGATGGTCGAGCCGCTCGGGGAGGCGCACCAGCGGGGGGCGAAGTGGACCCTCGACGCGTACACGCTGGCCCTCGCCTCGGCCGGGCACATGAAGGACGCGCAGGCCATCGCGACGTCCCGGGAGCCGGTCAGGACCGACTACCTGTACGAGCTGGCCCTCATCTGGCGGGCGCTCGCCGGCATCCTCCTGTCGGACACGGCCCGGATGCGCGAGGCGTACGACCGGCTCGTCCCGTTCCGGGACCGGATCGCGGGGGCGGGCACCGGCGTGGTCGCGCTCTGGCCGGTGGCCCGGACGCTCGGCGACCTCGCCGTACGGCTCGGCCTGCCGTCGAGGGAGCACTACGAGAACGCGCTCGCGGTCGCCGAGCGAGTCGGCGTCGAACGTTGGGTTTCCGAGGCGCGGGCGGCCCTGTCAGATGACGCTGTAAGGTAAGGCTGACCTAAGCGACATGTCATAGGAGAGGTGGAAATGCCCGACCCGATGTCCGCCTCCTTCCTCGGCATGCCGCTCTGGGTGGTCGTCGCGATCGGCGCCGTCGCCCTGTTCGGCGCCTTCCAGGCGTACTACTGGGTCGGCCACACGCTCGGCAACGCGCTCTACCGCTCCCGGCTGGGCCGGAAGATCGGCCAGAAGCGCATCCTCAAGGTCGAGAACGTGGTGCGCCGGTGGGGCGCGTTCGCCGTCTACGGCTGCTTCTGGGTGCCCGGGCTGCGCCACTCTCTGCCCTGGGTGGCCGGCGTGCTCCGGATCGACTACCGCTGGTATCTCGTCGCCAGCGCCCTGGGCTGCCTGACCTGGGTGCCGGTCACGTCGTTCGGGCTCTACGCCGTGCTGTGGGGATGGCTGAAGATCGCCGCCGAGTCTCCCTCGATCGCGGCCGCGGTCGCCGTCGTCGTGCTCGGCGCGGTCGCCGGTTTCGTCGTGTGGCGCCGTCGGCGGCGTCAGTCGGAGGCCGGCGTCTGATCGTGCCATCATGACGGGATGCGCATCGGGCTGATCACGGCGCTGTCGGCCGCCTTCCTGGCGTTCGGATCGGTCGGGACGACCGCCGCCGCCACCACCGCCGGCACCGCCACCTCCCCCCTTCCCGCCACCCGCGCGGTCACGACACGGGACGCGCCCCAGGTGACCGCCCGCGCCGCGTACCTCGTGGACACGACGGCGGACCAGGTCGCGTTCGCCAAGCGGGACACCCGCCGCCTCCCCGTGGCCAGCCTCACCAAGGTCATGACGGCCTACGTGGTGCGGCACGAGGCGTCGCTCGACGACGTCATCACGATCACGGCCGCGGACGTCAAGCACGCCGTCGCGAACGGAGCCACCAGCGGCGGCCTGCGGGCCGGCGAGCGGCTGACCGTGCGCGAACTGCTCTACGCGCTCATGCTGCCCTCGGGCGCGGACGCCTCGCACGCGCTGGCCGAGCGGTACGGCCCGGGCACCCGCCGCTTCGTCGCCAAGATGAACGCCGCCGCCGCGAAACTCGGTCTGGCCGACACCCGGTACGTCAACCCCGACGGGCTGCCCGCGAAGGGCGCGTACTCGACCGCCAGGG
>NZ_BBYK01000095.1 GCF_001570365.1 Microtetraspora fusca
TGTCTGCTGACCGGTTCGACCGGTGAGCAGGACAGCAGGGTGCTGACCGCATCGGCCCTCGCCCGCGAGCACTGCCACGAAGGCCGCCACCCTCCGCACGGCGGAGGCCGACATCCCCACCAGGTTGACCGCAGTGAGTGCCATCATGCGTTGACGTTCCGCCTCTGCGCGCGCTGCCGCAGCCTGGCCCATGAGCGCCACCTCGCGCACCGCCGGCTCGCCAAAGTGGACAGTTCCCGGCCGGGCGCGGAGAGTCCGGTCATCGACCAAGATCACGCTGACCCCTGCCGCAGCCGTGCGCTCGACAACGACGGCAATGTGATCGTCGAAAAGAGAAAGGTGAAAAGGACAGCAGACGCCTCCACGCCTTTTCCTCTTCGGGAGACCTGGCTCCGGCTCGAGCCGAAGGTCAGCGTGTGGCCCACTTCGATTTCAAAGCCGGCGCCGTTCAGATGGACGGTGGCGTTCCGCTGCCGTGACCGGCTGGCCCGCTTCGTCGCCGACCTGGGATGAAGCCTCTTTCGTGTCAGGGGCAGAAGGCGGCTTCGATGAACTCCTCCACCTGTTCGTCCAGTTGGTTGGTGTCAGCAAGGTTCAGCGACATGCTCACCTGCGTGGTGGCCTGGCGCGAGGACCACGCCTGCGTCCGGTAGCCGGGGAACGAGCCGGTATGCCCGTACCTCAGCCCCGCGCAGGGGGTCTTCTTGCCGATGATGCCCAGCCCGTAGGGCCGGTCGTCGGTGACCTCCAGCATCTGTTTCAGCGGCTCGGCGGGCAACAGACGGCCGGTCAGCAGCGCGGCGTACAGGGTGTTGATGTCGGCCGCCGTGGAGATCATCTCCCCGGCCGGTCCCGCCTCGGCCGGGTTCAGCTCTGTGACGTCCTGCGGCTCCCGCTGGCCGGAGAGGGTCGCGTAGTGGTGAGCGTGCGGGCCGGGGATGGCGACGTTCTGCCCCGGCAGGATGGTCTGTTCCAGCCCGGCCGGGGTGATCACTCGCTGAGTCAGATAAGTGCGCCACGGTTGGCCGGTCACCTTCTCGATGATCAAGCCGAGGATGGCGTAATTGGTGTTGGAATAGGCGTGCTTGCTGCCCGGCGTGAATGCCAAACCCCGAGGTGCGACGCTCGCCACCAGGTCGCGCGGCTCGGGATCCGTCTCGCGCAGCCCCTGCAATGTGGAGGGCAGGTCGCCCACGTAGTCGGCTATGCCGCTGGTGTGATTCAGCAGGTGCCGCACCTTGACCTTGCTGCCGTCCGGCAGAAGCCCCGGCAGGTGGGTCTCCACCGTGTCCTCCAGCGAGAGGCGCCCGTCGGCGACCAGCTTGAGCACCCCGGTCGCGGTGACGGTCTTCGTGATCGACCAGGCACGGAACTGCCCGTCCGGGGCCGGGGGAGTCTGGCCGCCGCGTTCCGCCTTTCCGCTGGACAGCCGGTACGTTCGGCCCTCATGGCGAACTTCGGCGAGCACGCCGACCGCTCCGGCTTCGACGATCGCGTCCAGGCGTTCCTGGAGGAGAGCCTGGTAGGCCTGGGGGGACAGGGGGGTTGCCGCGGCACAGCCCGTGGCCAGCAAGAGCGCGAGTATGAGTGGTAGGCGCACGCTTCAGTGTCGAGGCGATCAAAGAGGGCGCCCATCCGGGATTGACCCTGATCACACCCTTAGGTCAGTATTGCCGACTCGTGATGGTGAAGGCCGCGCTTCAGGTACCTGCCTAATGAGGAATATCCTCTGAGTTCCCGAGTGCCTCTCCTGGTCATCCAGTCCCAGGGCCAGGACGTTCTCCAGGTGGAGCACGCCGTTCTGGTGGTTGAGGGGATCTCGGAGTCGGTGAAGCTTCTCCCTCGTTGCTGAGGCTTTTGTAGCGGCGGTGAAGTGGCGACGGAGCGCTTCAGTCCGCCCTTGGCCCGATCGACCGGGGACGGTCCCGCCTTGCCGCCGCCGCACGGGGCCTTGGTGATGCAGCCCGACCTGATGCTCCTGTGCGGCAGCTCGGCGACATCACCGGCTGCCACGGGCTCCGCGTCGAACACGACCGCAGCCACGCCCGCGTCATGGGCCGGCTCGTCCCCCACGGCGAGGGCTTCGAGAGCGACCCCGCCCGTGTACCGATCATCCTGCGGTCCGGTCGGCGCGTCCTCCTCGGCCCGGTAGAGCTCGTGCGCCGGTGGACGGGGTCCTCTATGCGGCTGCTGGCTGATCCGTCCCGAACGAATAGGTTCCGCCCGGCGCCCCGGCTACTGGCCATGTGGCCGAAGCTCCTGGCCCTGTGGCCGAACGAAGATCCTCCGTTGGGAGGATGTTTTGCGCGGCGAGGCGAACCAAAATGAGGCATCCTCATGTTTTGCCTGACGGGAGTAGACGCTTGATGCGCGCCCCTTACTCACGCGCACGGCCACCGTCGTCGCCTCGGCTATGGCGGCGCCGGCTCTGGCCGCCGCCGCTCACGCGGCTTCCGCCCCCGTCGAAGTGCCCATCGACATGTCGGGCACCCCCTCCACCACAGCGCCGACTCCCGCACCGACCGCCTCCGCCAAGTCGTCGGGCGACGACGAAGTACCGGGCGAGCTGCCCGCCCTCGACTTCATCTGCACGGGTCAGTTCACGGACAGCGGCCGCATGGCGAGCTACGCGATCCGTGCCACGAGGTACGAGTGGCAAGTGGACGTCACTTGCAACGACGGCAGCCACAGCTTCGTCAGTCCCAACTACCAGGGCGTCGCCTACTCAACTGCTACGGGCGGGGCGGCATCTCCAACGTCAAAGCGTGGATCCGGTACGACGAACTGGTAGAGCCTCCGGCTCTCGCGCTCCGGGCTCCGCGTGACGCCACCTCAGAGCCGCCGAAATCGCACCTCGTGCTGCTGATGCCCCACGCGCCGATCCGCGGCTGTCACTTCGCCGGATAGCGAACGGCCCGCCACCCTCTCGCCGGATGACGAGCCATGTTCCCCCTCGGGCACGCTGACATCCTCCTGGTCGTAGCCGGACACAAACCGGCCGCCCGGACAAGCACCGGCTATGACCGCCCCGACAGCGTCCTGATCGTCCTGTACTCCGATCGGGACGTCCTCCTCGACCCCTCTCCGGGAGCATTCATGCCACTTGACCGCTCATCCCCCTCATCCCCCTCATCCCCGAGACGATTCGTGGCCAGGACCGCCGCCGTGACTATGGCGACGGTGTTATCCGTGACGGTCGGCCTGGCCGGGCCCGCGGCGGCCGACCCTCCCACGGTGCCCGGTTGCGGTGGTGCGGGCTCGGCTCTGGTGCCGGCGTCCATCCCCCGGGTGGTGTCGGGCACGGGTGACAGCTTCAGTTCAGGCGAAGGGACGGGCGGCTACAGAGGAGCCTCCGACTCCTCGTCGCACTGGCGCCACCAGTCCCCCTACGCGATGGGGCCGCTGGCCTGGCTTTACCTGGAGACGACCAACAAGCCGCTCGTGCCCTCCCTGACCATGCAGGACGGGTATATCGAGGACACCTGGGGCTTCGGCGACAGGTTCGAGTTCCTCGCCTCCTCGGGAGCTGAGAGCAAGCACCTGGTGGTACCCCAGGTGGACTCCGACACCGGGCACAACAGGAACATCCCCCAGGCCGACGGGATCCTCTCCAACTCCAACGTGGTGATCTACGGGTTCGGCGGCAACGACGCGCACTACGGCGACATCCTGCAGACAGCGCTCATGAGCTACGCCCAGAGGGCCATCCCGGCTTATCTGAGCGGCTTGGGGGTGGCGCCGGCGTGGCGCAGCTATCAGGTCGCCGACGTCAATGCCGCGATATACCGCGAGAAGAGCAGACTGACCGAGGTGCAGACCAGCGTCTACAAGTCGCTCTCCTCGGTGCGCGCCGCCGCCCTGAACGCCATGATCGCCGTCACGCTGTATCCCGTGGGAGTGAAGCCGACCGGCAACCCCCAGATCAACATGATGGCGGGCCCGACGCTGGACGCCATCCACGGATTCGCCACCGCGCTCAACGACACCCTTCGGGCCGCGGTCCAGAAGTTCAACAGCGACCACCCGCAGTGGCCGCCGATCGAGGTCTTCGACCCCAACACCGCGGGCCCCGGTGGCACCAGCGTCGTGGCCGGCCACGAGGTCGGCCAGCCGGATTCCTACTTCAACCCCTGGATGCTGGACGAAAGCCAGCTGCTCCAGGGAAACCTGCTGCACGCCTTCCAGGAGAGCTTCCACCCCAATCGTAAGGGGACGGTCGCACTGGGCCAGGCCCTGGCCATCTGGCTGCAGGCCAAATGCCCGGGGCTCTGGCCCAAGCCGCCGACATTCGCCCAGGTGATCATCCCCGCCCAGCCGTACAAGGCCCCGCTGGGGGCCAAGGAGCTGCCTGCCCTGCTCCTGCAGAACATGGGAGCCGTCGCCAGCAACAGCAGAGGCATCCCGGGCGCCGTCGTCAGCGGCGGAGGCGGCGGACCCGTGCCTCGCGGTGACGTCTACGCCGAGCCCGACAGTCCCCTGTACCACCTGTGGCTGGCCATGTGGGCGGCGGCCAGTTCCACGACGGGCAGCAGTGACCCGACCTCGACGGGTCCGGGTGACGCCAGCACGCCCGGCGGCAACACGCCGGAAGTCTGCTGCGGGCGCTATCACTGGGATCACGACAACGGGGACGGCACCATTACGCGGACTGAGTGGGGCGGAGACCTGAGCGGGACGCGGTACACACTCATTATCAAAAGCCGGGCCGGCACCACCACCACCGACTCGCCGGCGCCGTCCGGCGTGCTGACGCCCCCTCGCCCCGGCGGGGTCACCCCGGGTGGATTCGACAACCCCGGCGGCATCGGCCCCGGCGACATCTTCGACTACTACGTTCCGCCGCCTGCGCCCAGTGGCTCCTCTGGGGGCGGTGGCAACCGCGACTCCGCCTGCGACGACATCTACGTCCCCTGTCCGCCGAGGTCCACCTTCGCCAACCTGGCCTGACCGTCCCGAGATCCCCGGGGCCCGAGCCCCGGGGATCTCGCGTATGCCTCTGTACCACCGACGGGGAAGGCATCGGCCTGGCCGAGCTGAACCCGGTACGTTCCCGGACATGTCCCTGGATGCGCACCCCGTGTTGCACGACGGCGCCGTGACATTGCGGCCCGTCACCGGCGCCGACGTCCCGGCGCTCGCGGCCATCCGGTCCACCCGCAGGTGTACCGGTGGTGGCGGGGCGGCGACTACCTGGCGGCCGAGGTACGCGCCGATATCGAGGACCCCGGCGACAACATCCTCGTGATCGTGGGGGACGGGCGCGTGGTCGGGCAGATCCAGTGGACGGCGGAGGACGACCCCGGCTACCGCCACGCGAGCATCGACATCTACGTCGATCCGGCGGTGCACGGACGCGGGGTCGGCACCGGGGCAGCGCGCACGCTCGCCCGGCATCTGATCTTCGATCGGGGCCATCACCGGCTGACCATCGACCCGGCCGCGGGCAACGCGGCCGCGATCCGGTGCTACACGAAGGTGGGTTTCCACCCGGTCGGCGTCACGCGGCGCTACGAGCGCGGCCCCGACGGCACGTGGCACGACGGCCTCCTCATGGACCTGCCGGCCGAGGAGCTGGCGAACTGACCGTCAACGGCGGAGCCCGCTGACACCCGCGGCGCGGCCCGCGGCGTCACCCCAGGCCGCGACCGGGCCGGACTCAGGCGCCGATCAGCTTGCGCACCCGGTCGGCGTCGACCGCGAGCAGCAGCGTCGGCAGCCGCGGGCCGGTGTCCCGCCCGACGAGCAGGCGGTACAGCAGGGGGCTGACTGCATCGGCCCTCGCCCGCGAGCACTGCCCCGAAGACCGCCACCCCCCGCACGGCGGAGGTAGAAGATCATCCGTTGGTTCATGTCGCTCCGCGATCGGGACTTCTAGCGTCAGCACCATGACCCACGCACACCGCTGGATGGCCGCCGCCATCGCCGGGCTCGCCATGCTCCCCGGACTACCCGCCCACGCCGCCTCCACCACCCCGGCCTGGTGTCCCTCGGTCCCCGGCCACCAGGTTGAATGCGACACCATCAGCCGCCCGCTCGTACAAGACGACCCGGCACTCGGTGTCGTCGACGTCGCCTACGCCCTCATACGCCGGTCCAACGCCATGGCCCCGGCCGCCGGCACCGTCGCCGTCAACCCCGGCGGGCCCGGCAACGCACCCATTCCCCTCACCGGCTTCTACACCGACCTCCTCAAACCGCTCCTCGCCGACCACGACCTCCTCCTCGTCGACCCGCGCGGCACGAACGCCTCCGGTGCCCTGGACTGCGGCATCACCGTCGACACCCTGGCCGGACGCGCCCAGGTCCAGAGCACCGTCGCACGCTGCGGCGCCGTACTCGGCCCCCGGACCCGCGGCTACACCTCCACCGCCGTCAGCGACGACATCGACGCCGTACGCGCCCGCATCGGCGTCGACCGCCTGCATCTCATCGGCCAGTCCTACGGCACCTATCTCATGCAGGTCTACGCCCGCCGCTACCCCAGCCGCGTCGCCTCCATCGTCCTGTCAGGAGTTTTGCCGGTCGACGCCGATCCGCTCCTTGGGCCAGGCGCACGCGCCTTCCCCGGCATGTTGCGCACCGTCTGCGAACGCGGCGCCGGAGCGTGCGACGCCGACACCGCCGTCGCTGACCTGCGGACGTTCGCCGCCCGGCTCCGCGCACATCCGGTCACTCTCACCGTGCCTGATCCCGGCGGCAGCGCCAGCCGTACGGTGACCTTCACCGAGGACATGCTGGCCGGCCTGGCCCTGCAGAACGCCGCCGGCGGCAACGGCGGAGACCCTCAGGCCATCGGGGTGATGGGCCGCTTTCCCGCCATGCTGCACGACGCCGTACGCGGTGACTACGGACGACTCGCCGCCCTGGCCCAGCGCCTGTGGCCCGAGCGTGGCGGCGACATCAACGAGTCGACGGCCACCACCATGGCCTGCAACGACTTCCCCGTGCTGTGGCAGTCCAGCGCGCCGATGGCGCAGCGCGCCCGGCAGTATCGCAAAGCACTGTCGCGCTCGACACCCGGCCGTACCGGACCGTTCAGCCCTGGAGCGACCGGCGCGGCCCGCTACGGCTTCGGCGACTACTGCCTGCAGTGGCCCAAGGTGAAGGGTGCCAAGCCGTACGAGCCGACGGGCACCACACCGGACGTGCCGGTCCTGCTGCTGTCCGGCGACATGGACGCCAACACACCGGCCTCACAGGCAGCCCACGTCGCCCGATCATTCACCCACGCCCGCCAGATCGTCCTGCCCAACCTCGGCCACCTGGTGGACTTCGAACGCAGCGGCTGCGTCACCGGCCTCGTTTCCCGCTTCATCCGTACCAGCGACCCCGGCTCCACCGCATGCATCACCGCGATCCCGGCCCTCAAGGTCGAACCCGTCACCCCATGAGCTCTCGCCGCACCCGCTCTTGCGGGCAAGCATCAACCGCTTCGGCGGCCCGCTGTCCACGACGCGCCGTCCCAACCTGCAACGTTGGCTACGCGAACAGCGACAGCAGGCGCCCGCTGGGAAGAGTTGTGACGGGTATCCCTTCGTCACCATGCCCGAAGAGCAGCACAGCCAGGGCGGCCTGATCAGCGGCGTCCACAGGCGAAACCGCAACCTCGACGGTGACCCCTTCTACGTCCAGGTGCAGCCCTGTGCCCCGCCTACGACCGGGTTCGGCCTGACCCGGCCCTCGGACTGGGGCCGAGTCAGCCCGAACTCCTCAGGGCAGAATCAAAACCATGACTCGCGGCGACGACGCCATCCACGCCATCACCCCCTCCCGCAGGAACGCGCTGGACGACCGCCACGCCCGCCACCCTGCCGAGCGATGAGCCTACGGCTGCCCGCCGGGGCGGACCAGCTCGCTCTCGTAGGCCAGCACCACCGCCTGAGCCCGGTCGCGCAGGTGGAGCTTGGTGAAGATGCGCGTGACGTGCGTCTTCACCGTCGCCTCGCTGAGCCGGAACTCCGCGGCGATCTCGGCGTTGGACAGCCCGCGCCCCATCAGCCGCAGCACCTCCACCTCCCGCGGCGTCAGATCCCTCAGCCGCCCCGGCGCCGGGGCTGCGGTGGGCCAGGCGAAGCGTTCCACGAGCCGCCGGGTGATCGACGGCGCGAGCAGCGCGTCGCCCGTCATGACCAGGCGGACCGAGGCGAGCAGCTGCTCGGGGCTGACGTCCTTGAGCAGAAAGCCGCTGGCGCCTGCCTGAAGTGCTTCGTAGACGTACCTGTCGAGGTCGAAGGTGGTCAGGATGATCACTCGGGGCACGTGGTCGAGGGCCATGATGCGGCGGGTGGCCTCCAG
Organism: Microtetraspora fusca; assembly: GCF_001570365.1. Taxonomy (GTDB): domain Bacteria; phylum Actinomycetota; class Actinomycetes; order Streptosporangiales; family Streptosporangiaceae; genus Microtetraspora; species Microtetraspora fusca. The sequence goes on from NZ_BBYK01000095.1 coordinate 8,296, forward strand.
GCCGTCCAGTTCGGGCATGCGGATGTCCATGAGGACGACGTCGGGCCGCAGCTCCGCCACCAGTTCGACCGCCTGCGCGCCGTCTGAGGCCTCGCCTGCCACCTCGACGTCGCCGGTCTTGAGTATCAGCCGTAAGCCCGTCCTGACCATGGCCTGGTCATCTACGATCAGTACCCGGATCATGCCGCCGGCTCCTCGAGGGGGATCTTGGCCCGCACGCGGTAGCCGCCGCCGAGCCGCCTGCGGGCGTCGAGGTCGCCGCCGAGGACGGTCACTCGCTCGCGCAGGCCGACGAGGCCGCGACCGGCGCCGTTCCCCGAAGCGGGGGCGATCGTGCCGGTGAGCACGCTCGGCCCGGTGTTGACCACCTCCACGCGCAGCAGCCGCTCGGTGTAGCGCACGAACACCTCGGCCCGCCCGCCGGGCGCGTGCTTGAGCGCGTTCGTCAGCGCCTCCTGCACGATCCGGTAGGCGGTCAGGTCCACCCCGGCGGGCAGCGGGCGCGGCTGACCCTCGATCGACATCTCGACGGGCATACCGGCAAAGGCGATCTTGTCCACCAGCGCCCCCAGCCGTGACAGGCCGGGCTGAGGGACCAGGTCCTCGTGCGGATCGGCGGACGCCAGCAGGCCGAGCAGGTGACGCAGCTCGTTCATCGCCTCCCTGCCGCTGGTCTCGGCCGCCCGCAACGCCTCGATCGCCTCCTCCGGCAGCTCGTGGACGCTCCGTCGGGCCGCGCCCGTCTGGATGATCATGACGCTGACGTTGTGGCTGACCACGTCGTGCAGTTCGCGGGCGATCCTGGCCCGCTCCTGCTCGACGGCCAGCCTGGTGGCGGTGTCGCGCTCGGCCTGCATGAGCCGGTTGCGCTCGGCCAGGTCGCGGATGCGCGAGCGCCGGGCATGGATCGCCACGGCCGCGGCGCACACCGCGACGAGCCAGCCGAGCAGGGTGAACGCCACCTCCCCATGGTGGCAGAACGGGTCGTCGCGGCCATCCACCCAGGGATGGGCCCGCCGTACATCCGCGGAGGTACGTCCCTTGCCCGACGACAGACGGCGGCCGCCGGTCGTACGGTCGCCTGCATGAACGCAGTGGTGCAGGTGGAGGCCGTGCGCAAGGAGTACGGCGAGACGGTGGCGCTGGCGGGGGTCACGCTGTCGATCGGGGCGGGCGAGGCGGTGGCGATCATGGGCCCGTCCGGCAGCGGGAAGTCGACGCTGCTCAACATGATCGCCGGGCTGGACCGGCCCTCCTCAGGGCTGGTGACCGTCCAGGGGGAGGAGTTGACACGGATGAGCGAGGGCGCGCTGGCGCGCTACCGCAGGCGGCGGATCGGGATGGTGTTCCAGTTCTTCAACCTGCTGGACGACCTGCCCGTGCTGGAGAACGTCGCCCTGTCGGCCAGGCTCGTCGGCACCCCGCGGCGCCAGGCCAGGACGCGAGCGCTCGAACTCCTGGAGGAGCTGGGCATCGCCGACCGGCGCGACGCCTACCCCGCCACGCTCAGCGGCGGGCAGCGCCAGCGCGTCGGGGTGGCCCGCGCGCTGATGAACCGCCCCGCGCTGCTGCTGGCCGACGAGCCGACCGGGGCGCTGGACAGCCGCTCCGGCGAGCAGGTCATGGACCTGCTGCTGGACCTCAACCAGATCGGCCAGACCCTGATGCTCGTCACCCACGACCACCGGCTGGCCGAACGCTGCGCCACCCGCGTCGTTCACTTCGCCGACGGCCGGATCGCGGAGATGGAGGCGGCGTGAGGGCGGTCTGGATCGCCGGCCTGGCGGCCGTGCGCAGGCGCCGCCTGCAGAGCGTGATCGTCGGCGTGGTGGTCACGCTGTCCTCGGGCGTGATCGCGCTCTGCCTGGCGCTGCTGTCCGGCACGAACGCGCCCTTCGACCGGGCCTTCGAACAGCAGCGCGGCGCCCAGGTGACGGCGCTGTACGCCGCCGGCTCGGCGCCGGGACACCTGGAGGGGACCGCCGGGCCGTTCCCGGTGGCGACGGTCAGGGACACCGACGGCGCGTCCTGGCGTGTCGTCGGCCGCGCCGATCCGGGTGGCGCGGTGGACCGGGTGGCCGTAGTCAGGGGCCGGTGGCCGCGGGCGGCGGGCGAGGTCGTGATCAGCCGGGGCCGCTGGGATCCCGCCTCCAGCCCGGTCGGCGCCAGGTTCGCGACGCTGTCCGGCGAGCCCGCGCTGACCGTCGTCGGCGTCGCAGTGTCCATGTCGGCCTCGGCCGACGCGTGGACGACCCCCGCCCAGGCCCGCGCGCTGCCGCACCCGGCGGGTGACCAGCTGCTGTACCGCTTCGCCGATGCCTCCGCCCTGCCGCGGGAGGGCCTGATCTCGACCGGCTCGTACCAGACACTCCGGTACGCCTTCGAGAGCCGGCTGTCCTCGACGGTACCGATGCTGGTGACGTTCGGCGGTCTCGGTCTGGCCATCTCGGTACTGATCATCGTGATCACGGTCAGCGGTGCCGTCATCTCCGGCCTGCGCGCCATCGGCGTCATGAAGTCGCTGGGGTTCACCCCGGCGCAGGTCGTCGCCGTCCATCTGATCATGATCATGGTGCCGTCGGCGGCCGGCGCCCTCGCCGGTACGGCCGTCGGCAACGCGCTCTCCCTGCCCATGCTGGGCGACTACGCGAGCATGATCGGGCTGCCCGTCGGTGTGGAGGTCGAGTACCTGGCCGCGCTGGCCACCTACGCGGGTGTCCTGGCCCTCGTCGCCGTCACCGCGCTGCTGCCCGCGCTGCGCGCCGGCCGGCTGGGCGCCGTCCAGGCCATACAGCTGAGCGCGGGCTCCGGCCCCGGCCGGAGCCGTACGGCTCAGCGGCGGCTGGCCGGTTCGCGGCTGCCGATCCCGCTGGGACTGGGTCTCGGGCAGCCGTTCACCCGCCCGGCCAGGACGGCGCTGACGCTGGCGGTGCTCGTGGTGGGGGCGAGTGCACTCACGTTCGTCGGCGGCCTCTACCTGAGCACCGACGCGGTGGAGAGGCTGCAGGACCGCAGTGCGGCCGTCCAGGTGAGCGTCGACGGCAACCCGGTTCCCCAGGACATCTCGGCGCGGCTGCGCGCGCTGCCCGGCGCCCGCACGCTCACCGCGATGCGGGCGGCCGATGCCCGGATTGAGGGCCTGGCCCAGTCGGGGATCCTGATCGGCTGGAGCGGGGACATGGTCACCGCCGGGTATCCGCTGGCGAACGGCCGCTGGTTCCGCGGCGAGGACGAGGTGGTGGTCCCCGGGCCGCTGCTGCGCCTGACGGGCAAGGGCGTCGGCGACACGCTCGCGGTACAGCTCCAAGGTCGTACGGCCGAGCTGCGCATCGTCGGTGAGCTGGCGATCACCAAGACCGAGCAGACCGTCTACGTCAGCGGGCAGACCTTCCTCCACCGCAACGGCGCGCGGCGGCCTTACGCCTACGAGATCGGGCTGGCGCCGGACTCCGACGTGAGCGCCTTTCTGGCCATGGTGCGGGCCGGGGGCTGGCAGGCGCGCGCGATACCGCGGCCCGCCGAGAGCGACGTGAGGACCGTCGTCCCCGCCTTCGCGCTCGTGCTGGTGCTGGTGACGGCGCTCGGCGTGTTCAACGTCGTCGTGCTCAACACCCGCGAACGGCGGCACGAGTTGGGCGTGCTCAAGTCGGTCGGGATGGAGCCGCGGCAGGTCGTGGCCATGGTCGTCACGTCGGTCGCCGGGCTGGCGCTGTTCGGCGGTCTGCTGGGCCTGCCGGCGGGGATCGGGCTGTTCCGGGCGTTCTTCGCGATCGCCTCCGAAGCGGGAAGGACCAGCTATCCGGCCACGATCATGGACATCTACGACGCCAGGATGCTCGCCGCGGTGGTCGGCGTCCTGCTCCTGACAGCCATGCTCGGGGCGCTCGTGCCCGCCGGGTGGGCGGCCAGGGCGGGGACCGCCACGGTCCTGCGCGCGGAGTGAGCCGTTAGGGTCCTGGCATGACCATCGACGACCAGTTGGGAGTCCTCGACGACCTCCTCGCCCGGCCGTTTCCGGCCGAGGAGGAGCGGCACGGGTACGGCACGAGCGCCCCGGCCTACCACGTGCGCGCGCTGCGGCTGAGCCAGGACTTCTGGGACGACGGCCTGGAGGTCGTCGAGGCGGCCGCGGTCGAGATGGAGGCAGCGCTGGAGGCGCTGGCGGCGAGGTTGACGGAGGGCTGGGGCGAACCCGAGACGATCAGGCTCCCGCAGCAGGACGGCGAGCTCCTCGCCGAGCTCTCCCGCACCTGCGGCAGCGTGCTCCGGTGGCGCCCGCGGGACGGCGGCAGGTGGGTGGGGCTCGCCATCGGCCAGGAGGACCGGGAGTTCCCGATCATGCTGCTCGCGGCCGCTCACCGTGGCGAGCGTCAAGGCACTCCTCCAACTCGGGACGCTCCACGAGCGAGCGGGACGGAGCGAACGAGCACTGGAGGTGTTCGACCAGGCCTGCGCGCTCGACCCCGACATGGAAAGCGCAGCCCGGGCAGCCATCCGGCTCCTGGTCGAACTCGGCCGCACCGACGAAGCCCGCCTACGCGTCCGCCACCTCAAAGCCCGCCTCGCCGCCCTTGGTGTCTCCGCCTCAGCTGAGACCCGCGCAGTCTTGGACCAGCCGAATGCCGACCATAGGCAAGGTCGATAGCTCCGGCAAAGGCTCCCTGAAGCTGGCTGGAGCCGATGACAGGAGCACATCGGCCGCCATCATGGTGTCTGGCGGCGACGCCGTTCTCGTCAAACCCTCGCAGACCGGTCGGCATCAAACCCGATAGGCAGGTTCCAGTCATGGGAGCGGCCCAGTTGCTAGGCCAGGATGCGCGCCATGTCGGCAGCCGCATACGTGATGATCTGCCCCGAACCTGAGCGCTTGAGGAACGTGAACAGCTCCAGCAGGAGCCGCAAGTCGTCACCGCAGACTGCCAGCCGGAGATACTCGCCCGATACCGAGAACGGCGAGAGCTGCACATCGCACGTCCGCTTCAGCATGATCAGGACGTCGGCGCAGAACAGGGCAGGCTCCGGGAGGAGCATGCGCGCGCCTTTCGAGATGAACGCCAAGGCCGAGTCGACGGCCGCCATCGGCGATCGCGGGTCGATCTGGAATAGGCGGCGATCACCGGAGGTCGGGACGGCATCCATTGTCTTCCGGTATCCCTCATAGAGCCGCGAGTCGAAGATCAGATGTGGCATGACGGCAACGTTGTGGTGGCCGGTCTCGTCCAGTGCCCGCCGGATACGGGCGACGCTCCCGGCAAGCATCGCCGCCGGGCCGACGATGTCGGCTCCGGCGTCCGCCTGTGCGACAGCCTGTGCGGCCATCGCCTCCAGCGTCGCCGCCAGATCTGGCTGGCCATCTTTGCGGGCGATGTGGCATTCGCCCGAGTCGGTGTAGGAGCAGAGGCATGTCTCGGTCATCACCGTCACAGCCGGGTTGGCCGACTTCGCCTCGCGGATCGCGTTGGCCATGATGCTGTCGGCGGTTGCTCCTCGGGAGCCGTGGGCGTCTCGCCGGTCGCCCCCCGCGAAGACCTTGAGCGCAGGGACGCCGTATCGGGCGAGGTCGCCGACCACGGCTCCCACTTCCTTGATCGGCATGGTGGGCATCGGGCGGGACGCCATGAGGTCGTGGTCGCCTCGGACCAGGATGACCATGGCAAGGTCGGCGGGGGTGAGGGCTGAAATCGTCACGGCGTCATCGTCCTTTCGTGCCTCGATTTCGGATCTTGGTCGAGGTAATGGCCAGGCCCGTTCAGAGCCGCTTCAGCCAGGCGTTCGGCGACCAACGGATGAAGCTGGCTCGCCGCGTGCGTGGGTGGGCTGAGCCTCCAGGCGTCTACCTCCGTGGTCTGGAGCCGGATGTCGGCCAGGTCCTCGGGGCGCAGGGCGCGGGTGGAGAAGACGAAGTCGAGGCGGTCGCGCCGTTCGGGGCGGATGGCCGGTATCCAGGCCACGGTGATGAGGTGTTCCGCGTGCAGGGACAGGCCGGTCTCCTCGCACGTTTCGCGGGCCGCCGCGATAGCAGGGCTCTCGCCCGGCTGGAGACGCCCAACTGGGAGCTGCCATCGGGCGTGGTCGCGGCTGGTACGCAGGATCAGCCACCGGCCCACCGCGTCGAGCACAAGCAGGTGGGCGGTGACGGCACATCCCTGCGGCTCCTGCGCGGGAGCCTCGGGTAAGGCGGGGGAGATGGTCATTTGCGGGTGGCGGTGATCAGACGGCGGGCGCCCTGATGGAGCAGGTCGGCGGCGACGCGGGAGCCGAGGGTGGCCGGGTCGTCCGCCTCGCCCCAGGCATGGGAGCGGACGAACTGCGAGCCGTCGCGGTTGAACACCATGCCGAACAGTGAGAGCGCGCCGTCGCCGGTGGTGGAGGCGTATCCGGCGATGGGGCTGTTGCAGTGGCCGCGCAGCATGTGGAGCATCGTCCGCTCGGCCAGGATGTGCCGCGCGGTGGGCGGGTCGTTGAGTTCGTCCAGCAGCCGCATGACGGGTGCGTCCGCCTGGCGGGCCTGGATGCCGATGACGCCGGCGCCGACCGCGGGCACCATGGAGACGACACCCGCATCGGAGGGGTGGAACTCCACCGGCAGGACCTCGTAATGGTGCTGGCTGAGGACACCGAGTCGCTTCAGGCCAGCGCGGGCGAGGATCAGCGCGGCGTAGCGGCTGTCGCTGCCTTCGAGCTTGGCCAGGCGGGTGTCGATGTTGCCGCGGATGCGTTCGGTGCGCAGATCGGGCCGGTACATGGTGAGCTGGGCACGGCGGCGTACCGAGCTGGTGCCGATCAAAGATCCGGCGGGGAGGTCGGCGAGCGGGGTGCCGTCGCGGGTCACCACGATGTCATGAACGTCGTCGCGGGGCAGGTAGGCGCCGAAGGCGGTGCCTTCGGCGAGGGGGACGTCTCCGGGGACGTCCTTCATGCAGTGGACAGCGACGTCGATCTGGCCGGACACGAGGGCGCGGTCGATCTCCTTGCTGAACGCGCCTTTGCCGCCGAGTTCGGCGAGGTCACCGGGCCACAGGTCGGCGCTGACCTGGGTGGGCACGATCTCTGTCTGGATGCCGGCCACGTGTTTGCTGATCAGAGTGGCCACGTGCTCGGCCTGAACCCTGGCCAGGGCGGACGTGCGGGTGCCGATGCGCAACGGGCTTTCCCCGAATCGGGAGAGCAGGACATCGGGCAGACCATCAGTCATGAGTTCGGTCGCTTTCGGATAGTTGCCAATGGCAGCCGGTCGCTGTTCGGCGAACCGCCATTACGGAACGTAGTCCGCTCGCCGTGACGGGGCGGCACGGCGAGCGGACGACTTGAAAGGGCGGCCTTCCAACTTCCCCCAGGAAGACCGCCCGCCCTACCTGGCCGGGACCCCTCTCCTCCGGCCGGCAGGGTGTCTCAGAGAGGTGGCGATGTCGTCGGGCACCGTGAGGGTGGTGGTGACCACGCCGATGAGTCAGCAGATCGGGTACTAACGGCCGACCTCGGCGAGGACACGTTCGATCCGGTCGGCAGCGGCGTCGATATCGCGGATGGGGGCGATGAGTTGGGGCCAGGGGAAGAAGAAGGCCGGGCCGCCTTCGCCGTCGCGGACGACGTGGATGTCTTCCGTGAGGACCGGTGCCGCAGTGTTGATCACACGGAGCCTCGGCCGGCCCCCATCGACCTTATAGACGCGGGTGGCGAAGCCACGGTCCTTGAGCTCGGCGGCCAGTCTTTCCAATTGGTCCGTGGGATTGGGTGAGTCAATGGACGACTGCCCACTTGAGAGGTCAGTGCCACTGCTTCGAGAACTTCCGGTCACGAGGTGGCCTCCGTCCGGCTGTGGAACAACGCGTGCATACGCCGCTCCCGATGGCGTGCGAGCTGAGCGGCGAACGACGCCAGCTCGGAGAGCGGCGGTTTTCAGGGGTTTCCGTCCCACGCCACCGAGGAAAGGCATCCGGCGCATGGCGGCTTCGTCGTAGATCGAGACGGTCTCGCTCGCACCCGGTCCGTCTTCCTGCCCGAATGGGCAAAGCGATTCTCGGCATCGAGCTGGATCGGTTCTCCCACGACCTCGCTGCTTGACCCGCAGCGTGGTGGCCCGCCCCATCCGGCGCGGGCCACCCCACTAACCAGGGGCACGAAGCTCAAGCGGGCTGCGTGCCTGGGCTGTGAGCGAGAGGGGTAGGACCACTGCGGCGAGCGGGAAGCCGTCGAGGACGCCCGCGCCACACATGGTTGCCTGCACCGGACAATTCCGGGCGGATGCCACGTGATCGCCAGGGTGTTTGACGAGCTCGCCGTTGCTGGCGGTCGCTTCAGTGCACAAGAGGGGCGTATTGACCCATTCCCATCATGAGCCGGCGGAAGGTGGATCTACGCGCACGTCCTGCTTGCTTTCTTTTTCGATGACAGTGCGCTTCCCCAGTGGCTTTTTTAAGCGCAGATCCACTTTGAACGGATATCCAACCAGGCTGCCGTATTCGTGCTGCCAGGGAAAGATGGGGGCGCAGCTGTCCAGGGTCTGAATTCCGATTATGACTTGAGATGTGGATTCGACTACCTCCTGGGCAATTGAGTGTTGTCCAGGCCAAGCACCTCATCGGCAATGGCGGTGAGTTGACTGGCACTGCTGGCGACGTCGGGCGTCTGGGGCGTCAGACTGTAGTCTTCGGTGATCGTGACGTTCTTCCAGTGCGCCCCATGGAAATCCGGTTGCCTAGACCACCATTCCGTCAATGATCACTCGTGCCGACCGGCTCGGCCTCGAGGGGCGTCCGACGGCGAAGATGACCAAGCGCTGCAGTATCGCCGGGGCCGTCGCGTTCCGCCAAGAGCTTGGCAACCTGACCCCTGTGGGCATCGTCGACGTTCCCGCCGTACTTGAACTTTGCGTTGACCTCACGGACCGACAGGCGTAGCCCTCGAATGCCGCGCAGTATCCGGCCATGTTCCAGTGGGTCTACCAGTTCGGCGTCGGGCTCGAGCCGGGCAAGCTGACGACGCAGCACGACGGCCTTCTGTTTGGGATCATCAACGATCTGCGCGGTGCAGATGAGCTGTACGGCCGCGTAGTACGTTGTCGGAACACCCCGGGCCGGATCCTCACCGTCGATCGCCTTCCACGCCGCCGGAACATACGCCCAGTCACCGGCCAGTGACATAACGACGGACGGGTTCTCCTCGATCGCCGTCCAAATGGGGTTCGGGCGAGCCAGATGCAGCAGCAGCGTCTTCTCATCAGCCAGTACGAACTGGGTCGGCACGATCACCGGGATGTCCCGGTCTCGCCCCGCCGCGACGAGTTGGCCGAACTCATGCGCTTGCACGAACGCGAGCGCCTCATCGTCGGTGCCTGAATCCCACGGATGTATCAACACACCACGGCAGCATAAGAACGATCAGTCGCCACGACCAGATCCACCTGGTGCTCGGATCTGTTCCGAGTGGCCATGGTGAACCCATAGCGATCGGGGCTTGCCCCAAGGCCGGGTAGTTAGCGTTTTTGCGGCTTTGGCAAGACAGTCGGCGGGTGCGTAGCGGCGGTGTAGAGACCGGCACCGATCTTGAGGATGAGGCCGTTTTCGGCCCATCGTGAGAGCTGTCGATACATGGTGCCGAGCGTGATGTCGCCCAGGTGGCAGGCGATGTTCCTATGGCGTCCCGGGACGACCGGCTATGACCAGGTTGGTGCCGGGGTCGGGGACGCATGCGGCTTGAACGAGCAGATCGCGCGCGGTGTGCAGGGCGATGGAGAAGCCGCAGCGGTCCGGGTCGGTGCCGGGCCGGGACTCGGCGGCGTCGACCATCACTGTACGAAGGAGTTGGTAGAGCGTGAGCACCGACCGCATCTCCTGCTCCAGCCCGGCGGCATCGCCCGAGCGCAGCACCCGCCCCTGCATGATGGTGTGGCGCAGCGCGTAGTAGGCCGACTCGTGCTCCCACCGCTGGTGGTAGAGGGCGACGAGGGCGGCTGCCGGATAACGGCGTGCGTCGGTCAACGTGGTGGCCAGGCGGTAGGAGCCGGTGAAGGTGGTGCCGTCCGCGCAGGTCACGGTCACGTGGGCCTCGACGACGCGGATCTGGAGGGTGCCGACCATCGTGAGGTAGGAGCCGTCGGCGAGCGCGGCCAGGACGGGGGTGCGCCGGTTGCTGCGCAGCCGGCCGAGGACCTGCGCGCCGGTGGCGGCGACCTGGGCGAGGAAGGCGTTGCTGTCGAAGCCCTTGTCCCATAACACGAGCATGTCCGGCTTCAGAGGTGCAGCAGGCGCCGGGCATAGCCGGTCTCGCCTTCGCTGGTGGGGCCGAAGACCGCGCCGATCAGGGCCCGTGTTCCGGTCTCGACCAGCGTCATCAGTTCCAGTTGGGGGGTAGCCGCCGTGGCCCGGGCTGCCGAGCCATGCCCGGTTGCGGACGGTGTCGGGGGCCTTGAGCGAGCTGCAGCGTCGAAGGAGACCGTGCGGTAGGGCCCGAACCTCGCCCCGGGGGTTGTGGGTTGGGCCAGCGGCCGCACACGATCTCAAACAAGCAGCGCATCGGTGTGCTGCCGACTCTGCGGCGCAGGTCGCGTAAGGCTTTGGCGGTGGGCGTCACGATCGGCGGGGTGGTCAGCGACGCTGTCAGCTTCTGCCAGATCAGCTGGTAGCCGACCTCGGGGAACAGGCACATCGCCAGCACGCCCCAGTCGTTCTCCCTGGGGCAGTGCCCGCACGGGGAGACGGCGACCAAGGTCGTGTTCCCGGAGGTCGCCTGGAGGGGATCCCCGGCCAGGATGCGCTTCCACGCCTCGCGGTCCTCGACCCATCCCCAGACGGGCGGCTCGAAGTACTGCCATGCGGGCGGATGGATGCAGCGGCCCGGCAGGTGCGCCTTCCCGCTGTGGTGGATCAGGACCGCGAGGGCTGTCGGCCGGGGCCCCGCGTACGACATGGGCACTCCCATCGAAATGTCCAAGATCTGCGAGAGCGCCATGATGCCCTACGCCACAGACATTCAGACGATGTAGGCGTTGCCGACCTCGACCTGAAACTGTCGTAGCGCCCGGGCAGACTTTTCAGCGACGTCCTGAGCGAGAAAGGTGGACATCATGGCGCGCGGTGTGGGCCGTGAGAAGGTTCGCAAGCTGCTCGGGCTCGCCGTCTGGGAGGTTGAGCTGGCGGCCGAGACCGATCTGCTACGACGTCTTCCCGACCGCACCTTCGATCCCGTCTCGGTCAACGCGGCACAGAGCGACGCAGAGCATTTCCGGCGGCTTCTGGCCGCCGAGTATCGGTGCAACGCCACTCAGGCCGGTGCCAGGCTCGGCATCTCGGCCGAACGCTTCAAACAGATCGCCGCCGACCTGACCCCCGTCGCCGTTGAAGAGGTTAGGAAGTACGGCCGGACTCTCGTGGTCCGCTACTACCGCGCCGCCGATGTTGACGGCCTGGCCTACCACGCCCGCGCCGACGCCGAACTCCGGGCCGCGGCACGGTCGTACTCCCGTTCCGAAGCAGCCAGAAAGGCAGCCAGAACCCGCAAGCTCAACCTCGTGCGGGCTGAGACGGCTCGCGCCGCGATCGAAGCCGCGAAACCCGCCCCTGATGGAGATCCAGCCCAGGTGCTCGTCTGGACCGCGGCGCTGATGGAGGTTGTCGGTGTCTGGCCTGGCCCGCTCCAGCGGCTCCGCCTCATCGTGGACCCGCATGTCCCCCCGCTCATCGCAACCCTGCGCGAAGCCCGCCTGCCCCGCGCCGAACTGGAGGCGATGCTCACTGCTCTGCTCACACGGGCGCCCGAGTTGATCGCAACCCTGGTCGCACCCAAGGCAGCGGAATGGAAGCTTGGCGTACCCGTCGACAAGACGCCCGCCGATCTCCCGCGATTCGGAGATCATCTGTTCGCCGGCATCCTCCATGAGCTGGTCTCCGCGCCACCTCCGTGGCTGTTGCAGGCTCGGGCGGATCAGGAATTGCAGCGGGCCGCCCTCGCCGAGGCCTGCCGTACGGCAACAGAAGCCACTCGACGCCACCAGGCTGAACAGGTCATCGTCGACGCAGCCATCCGGGCGGCCTCCCAACTGGGCGACGCATCAGTGGCGGGGATCTTCGGCCTTCCCGTCGAGATGATCCGGCTACTGCGCCCCAAGAGCGGCCGCTGGTCCGCCGAGCACGTCGCGGGATTGCTTCGGAACACGCCACCATGGTTACGAACAGAGAGCGCAGCCCGCGTGGAGGCCGACCGCCGTCGCCGCCATGCCGAGAACCGCGCTGCTCAGCTGGCCGAGCGACGGCTCTCCTGGCGCCGTCGCTGGGCGGAGGTGTTCGGCGTACCTCTCGACCAGGTCCCTCAGGCGACCGGTCGCCCCACGCGGAGAGCGATCGAGGCTGTCAAACGGGAGTCACCGGACTGGTCTCGTCGACCATCATCCGGTTGAAGAGGGCCCGACATGATCCCGGTCTCAGCGGCCAAGCCGTGGACACCTGTCCTCGACGTACGGCTGGCCCTGGCCGGCCCCGTCGCCGACGCCTTGGTGGGCCTGCTCGCGGGCCTCTATCCCGCCCTCCGCGCCGCCGCAAGTATCCCCGCGTCGGCTCATTCCGGCGAACTGGGCAGAGGCCTTATTGATCAGTGGGTGGTCGATCTTGTCCGGGGCTATGCGGGCAGGCGGTAGCTTGGCGATGCCGAGGTCTTCACACGGGCAGCGGATGGTCGGGCGGGTAGGGTTCACCTTTCCTCCACGCCGCCGAGCTCCTCGATCTGCCCCTTGGTGAGTCCGGAGACGAGCGCCACCCGAGCCGCGTGCGTGCCGTCCAGCTGGGCCATCGCCTCTTGTATGGCCGTGTGCAGTTCAGCCTGGCGGACCTTGAGGTACACCCGTACGGCCTGCGCCACGAGTTCTTTCTTCGTCACGTGGAGAAAGTGGGCCCCGTGCGAGATCACGCGATCGGTTTCGGAGTTCACCTTCAGCGATGGGCTGGTGGAGCGCCGGTTCGACCGTCTGCGCCCGGTGGTGCCGCGGATGAGCGCGCTCAGATGGTCGAGGAACTCCGGACGGCTCTGAGTCATCTGCGTGCCGTACACGCAAGGTGCTGGGATCACGAGGTGCCGTGAGCATCGGGGGTCTGGCCGCTATCCGGAGCACCATCATTGGGAGGCCGTTCGGGGCCTATTTGGACCTTCTCGACGCGCACGATGGATGAACCGCCCCGGACTTGTTCGGACCCGCTTCATGTCGTCTTCGAGAAGCGTCCAGACCTCGATCAGGTCCTCCGGCTCCCAGTCCTGCCGTACCCGTACCCTCCGCCCGGCCCAAGATCACTCGTTCAGCTCAACGAGGCGCCCAGGGAAGGGAAACGACGGCCAGAGCCGTCACGCAGCGCTACATGTCCGTTCGCCGTAGCTAGTACGAGAACAGGGCCGTGGAGCATGTGATTAAATAATGACTGTTCATTATTGAATGGAGGGCAGATGATGGCGGGACGACCGCGCACCATCAGCGAAGACCGCATCATGGCCGCGCTCGTCGCGACTGTGGGACGGGTGGGGCCAAGCCGATTGACGCTCGCCGACGTCGCTCAGGAAGCCGGAATCTCCACTGGAGTGCTCGCCGGGCGGTACGGCAGCAAGCGAGCTTTGCTGCTCGGATTCGTCCGATGGAGCCTGGCAGAGGAAAGGTCCATCCGGTCGATGCGCACCGCGTTCGAGTCCGCCGCCGACCCGGTTGAAGGGCTGATCCGCGCGGTGGTGCACAGCACCGGTCCCGACATGGGGCCACAGGAGTTCGCCAACCACCTGGCGTTCCTTCACCTGGAACTGGCCGACGACGAGTTCCGTGCGCTTCTGGGCGAGCACGACGCGGTGGTCCGCGGCGAGCTGGCCGGCTACCTGCGGTCGGCGGTGGCGAGTGGTCACATGATGGCGGGCACCGACGTTGACGGGCTGGCTGCCGCCGTCGACTCCATCCGCAACGGCACACAGCTGATCTGGGCGATGACGAGATCGCAACCGCTGGCGGAGGCGATCCGCCGTGACCTGAGCACGCTACTCGCCCCCTACCGGAACACCAAGGAGAACCAATGACATATAGGTCACTGGCCGGGCGGATCGCCCTCGTCGCCGGAGCCACCCGTGGAGGTGGCCGGGGGATAGCCGTCCAGCTCGGCGCGGCTGGGGCGACGGTGTACGTCACCGGTCGCAGTACGGCGGGGACCAGGTCGCCGATGAACCGCCCCGAGACCATCGAGGAGACCGCGGACCTGGTCACCGCCGCCGGCGGTCACGGCATCGCGGTTGCTACCGACCACCTGGATCCTGTCCAGGTCCGCGACCTGGTGGCGCGTATCGGCCGGGAGCAGGACGGCAGGCTCGACATCCTGGTGAACAACGTCTGGGGCGGTGATCCGCTGACGGTGTGGGACAAGCCGCTGTGGGAACAGTCGCTCGACGAGGGCCTGCTGCTGCAACGGCAGGCGGTGCACACGCACATCATCACCAGCTGGCACGCCCTGCCGCTGATGGTGGCCCGCCGCTCCGGGCTGGTGGTGGAGGTCACCGACGGCACCGCGGACCAGGAGTACCGGGGCACCTTCTTCTACGACCTGGCCAAGGCCGGCGTGATCCGGTCGGCGCAGGCGCAGGCGGGCGACCTGCGGCCGCACGGCGTCACCGCCGTCGCGCTCACGCCCGGGTTCCTCCGCTCGGAGGCGATGCTCGACCACTTCGGGGTGACGGAGGAGAACTGGCGGGACGGCATCGCCAAGGACCCCTTCTTCGCGATGTCGGAGACCCCCTTCTATCTCGGCCGGGCGGTGGTCGCCCTCGCCGCCGACCCGCAGGTGAACCGATGGAGCGGCCGGTCGCTGGCGACCTGGCAGCTCGCCAAGGAGTACGGCTTCACCGACGCCGACGGCTCCCGGCCGGACTGGGGCGGCTACTACGCCGCGACCCAGCACGGGGGCGCCGCGCCGGAGGATTACCGATGACCCGCGGGTCGGACCGGCTACTCCTGGGAGTGCTCGGCGCGGCCCAGTTCATGCTGATCGTCGACACCGTTGTGGTCATCGTCGCGCTGCCGACGATCCAGGCGGAGTTCGGCCTGGACCCGGCGGTGGCCCAGTGGACGGTCACCGCATACGTGCTGGCCTACGGCGGCTTCATGATCACCGCTGGCAGGATCGCCGACCTCTTCGGCGCCAAGCGCACCCTGCTCGCCGGTCTGGCGCTGTTCACCATCGCGTCTGCCGCCTGCGCGCTGGCCCCGGGCGGCGCCGTACTGTTCGCGGCCCGCGCACTTCAAGGGCTCGGCGCGGCACTGGTGTCCCCGGCTGCGCTCACCCTGGTCACCACGAGCTTCGCCGAGGGCGACGCGCGTAACCGGGCGCTCGGATTCTGGGGCGCCATCGGCTCGGCCGGGGCGGTGGCCGCGAACCTGCTCGGCGGTGTACTGACCGACCTGGGCGGCTGGCGCTGGGTGTTCCTGGTGAACGTGCCGGTGGGGTTGCTCGTCCTGGCGGCTGTCACCCGGCTGGTGCGGTCGGACACGCCAAGAAGGCACGGTCGGGTCGATGTGATCGGCGCCTGCCTGCTGACCGGGACGACAGTCCTCCTCACCGCCGGTGTGACGCAGGCGGCCCACGGATGGGGCGGGGCGGTCGCCGTCTGCCTGCTCGTCAGCGGTGTCCTGCTGGCGGTGTTCGTCCGGGTCGAGACACGCGCCGCCGAGCCGATGGTTCGCCTTTCGCTGCTGCGTGACCCGAATGTCGGGTACGGCAACCTGCTGGTCGTACTGAACGCCGGCGCGGCCATGGTGGCCTCGATGTTCAGCATGCAGTACATGCAGGGCGTGCTGGGCATGGGGCCGATGGCCGCCGGGCTTGGATCCCTGCCGGTGACCGTCGCGATTCTCATCGTCGCGAGCCGCACCGGTGCCCTGGTCGCGCGCTTCGGCGTGCTGCGCCTGCTGGCCGCCTCCGCGGTGCTGCTCGCCTTCGGCACGGGCCTGCTGAGCACGGTCGCCGTCGGCGGCGGCTACTGGACTCACGTGCTTCCCGGGCTGCTGATCAGCGGCATCGGGGCCGGCCTCAGCTACGCGCCTGCGATGATCGTGGCCACCACGGGCATCTCGCACGGTGACCAGGGGCTGGCCTCCGGCCTGGTCAACACCTCGATGCAACTCGGTGGCGCGCTCGGCTTGGCGGTGTTCACCGCCGTCGCGGCGTCGGTGGCCGGCTCGAACCCGGGCCTGACCGAGCTCACCGGCGGGTATCAAGCGGCATTCCGCTGGGCGTTGCTGCTTCCGGCCGCCGTCCTCGTGGCCGTGGCCGCGCTCGGGGTGAGTCGGCGTGGCCACAAGACCGAAGCCCGGACATCTGTCGAGGAGGCAGTCCAGTGACCGGACGCTTTGGCAGCTACTGCTCTTTGGTACTGATCACGGTGGACTGGTCGTTGAACGGCGACGGGCCTAGGTAGGCGCCTACCTCACCCAGGCCCGCACGATTGCACCACGGGGCTCCGGTTCTCCTTGGCACGGGACCGGGGCCCTTTTGCGTTGCTCGCGAGCAAGCGTAACTCAACCGCCTCCCTCGGATACGAGAACGGCCCGGCACCGGTCATGGTCGGATCATCGCCTCCGGCGGGCGGGAACCCGCGAGCGATGACACTCGGCTGACCTGCCGTCGCAGGTCGGCCCTCGTATGTGTGGCATACGAGGCCGACGTCGCCGGCATCCCGCCAGAGGTCACCGTCGACGGGTGGCAAGCGGTGGTACGCGGCTCAGCTCGTCGACGTGGTGACGCGTAGCGCTGCCGCGGCCGCGAACGCGGAGTCCGGTCAACGGACGGCGAACGTGGTCAGCACGGCGGCGTGGTCGGAGGTCCAGGCGTTGTCCTTGTGGTTCGGAATCGGTGCCGGGGTGCCCTCGACGACCGCGTCGGACGACTTCACCTCCAGATCGCCCTTGTAGTGGACGAAGTCGATGCGGTCCTGCGGCTCGGGCTCGCCCTTGTGGGCGTCGTGACCGTACCCGCCGGTGTACGTGGTGTAGATCGGCGACCAGGTGGTTCCGGGGTCGGCGACCGGATCGGGGTGGGCCACGCGGTAGGAGTCCTTCATCCCGGACTGCTCAGGAGCGACCGAGGTGGGCCAGGGGACGGAGTCGTAGCCGCACCGCTTGA
>NZ_BBYK01000096.1 GCF_001570365.1 Microtetraspora fusca
GGATCCCCCGCCTTTAGGCGGGGGAGGAAGTCAATATGTGACATCCTGCGCCGCTCAGCCCGAGCGCAGGTATGCGAGAACGGCCGGCACCCGGCGGTGGCTGCCGGGTGACTCCGGCAACCGCAGCCGCTGGAAGTCGGAGCGCATGTGGGTCTCCACGGTGCGCTGGGTGATCCCTCGCCCGGGCCGCGTCGGGGATCTGCGCCCACGCCTGCTGCAGATCGGGCGGGTCTCACTCCGTGCTCACCGTGTCCCGAGGTCGCGGGCGGTGCCGTCGGCGACGGCCAGGAGCTTGTCCGGGTTGGCCACGTTGTGGATCGTGGTGATGCGGCCGTCGCCGTCGAAATCGAAGGTGACGGTGGCGATCACGCGGCCCGAGCCGCTGAAGACGATGCCCGGCCCGCCGTTGATCTCGACGAGTTCGGCGTTCATGTCGGCGGGCTCGATGCCCTGATAGGTGACGGTGCCGATGGCCGCGAACCAGGCCGCCACCGTCGCCGCGCCCACGACCGGGCGCAGGGCCTGGCGGACCTTGCCGCCGCCGTCGGTCCAGAGCGTGACGTCGGGGGACAGCAGCTCCATGAGGGCGTTCATGTCACCGCCGGTCGCCGCGGAGAAGAACCGCTCGGTGACCTCACGCTGCCGCGACCGGTCCGCGGCGAAGCGCGGCCGCCGGGCCTGCACATGCTCGCGGGCGCGGTGCGCGGCCTGCCGTACCGCGGCTTCGGAGCGCTCCACCGCCTCCGCGATCTCGGCGTGGCTGAAGTCGAAGACCTCCTTCAGCACGAACACCGCGCGCTCGAGCGGGCTCAGGGTCTCCAGCACCACCAGCATCGCCATCGAGACCGACTCGGCGTCCGTGACGGTCTCGGCCGTGTCTCCGCTGGTGAGGATGGGCTCCGGAAGCCACGGCCCCACATAGGTCTCCCGCTTGTGCTGAGTGGAGCGCAGCCGTTCGAGCGCCAGGTTCGACACGATCCGGGTCAGGTACGCCTTGGGGTCGGCCACCTGCGAGCGGTCGGCGGCCGACCACTTGATCCAGGCGTCCTGGACCGCGTCCTCGGCATCGGCCGCCGTGCCGAGGACGCGATAGGCCACCGAGAACAGCAGGTTCCGATGCCGGACGAACACCTGCTCGTCGAGGTTCAGGGACGGGGTCACCGCGCGTCCCGGACCTGGGTGAAGCGGCCGCCACGCGGCCAGAACGCGCCGGAGGCGGGCATCTTCTTCATACGGCCCCATGTGGGCCAGGGGGAAGCGGTCACCGTCTCCTTATACCGGGCCGCGACACGGCCGGTGAGGTACAGCCGCCGGGGGCTGTCGTCGGGGTGGGTGAACTGCACGACAGCGTCGTGGCGGCCCAGGCTCACCGGCGTGTGGTAGTAGCCGAAGCGGAACGGTTTGGGCTGCTTGCCCTTCAGCGCCCGGACGATCGACAGCGCGGCGTGCACCCCGGTCGGCATGCCTCCCTGGCAGGTGCCGTGCATGACGCCGTAGCCCTGGTGGATCGCGGCCGCGTCGCCCACGGCGTACACCTCGGGGTGGGACACCGATCGCAGCGTGGTGTCGGTGACGATGCGGCCATGCTCGTCGACGGTCAGCCCGGCGGCGGCCGCCAGCGGCGACACCCGCGTGCCGCTCGTCCACAGGACCGCGTCGGCCGGCACAGTCTCCCCGCCGACCAGCTCGACCGCGCCGGGCAGCACCTTCGCCACCTCGACCCCGCTGCGCACCCGCACGCCGAGGCGGTCGAGCGCGGACCGCAGATACGCCTTGGCCTTCGGGTTCATGGCCGCACCGGGTTCACGCCGGCCCAGCAGCACCACGTTCAGCTCCGGGTGCCGCTCGGCGATCTCCGCGGCCGACTCGACGCCGGTCAGCCCGCTGCCGGCGACCACCACCGTGCCGCCGCCGAGTCGCGCCAGCCGGTCGGCCAGCACCTCGGCGTCCTGGGCGCTGTTCAGGGTGTACGCGTGGTCCTCGACGCCCGGCACCGTCGCCGTGTCGGCCACGCCGCCCAGTCCGTACACCAGCGTGTCGTACGGCAGGACGCGTTCGTCGTCGATCCGCACGGTCTTCGCATCCGCGTCCACCGCCGTCACCCAGCCGCGCACGAACCGCGCACTCGTACCTTCCAGCAGCTCCGGGATGTTCAGCTCGGCGAGCCGCTGCCCGGTCGCCGTCATGTGCAGCCGCAGCCGCTCGGTGAACCGCTCCTGCGCGTTCACCAGGGTCACCTGCACGTTCTCGCTCCGCTTGACCCGAGACGCGAGCTGGATCGCCGCGGACAGGCCCGCGTACCCCGCTCCCAGAACCACCACGCGGTGGGTGGTCGTCACACCGGCTTCGTGCTGTGCGCTCATCGTTTCGCCTTCCTCGACTCGCTGTCGACGACCACCAGATGGAAGCTGCGGGTCCGTTCGTGACATGCGGCCGACGTGATGCGCGTCACACCTGCGTTCGTGCAGGTCAGAAGGCATTGCGGGGTGCGTCGCGGTGATGAACCGGGCGGGAAGGCGCGGTTACAGGAGACGAGTCGCCGTCGGCGAGGAGCGTCATGCCAGGACCTCATCGACGTCGAGCGCGGCCGGGCCGACGAGGTTGCCCAGGCTTACCCGGTGGGTTCGCTGGGCGCCGACGCGTGGCCCGTCTCGACGAGCGCGGCCAGGTTCGCCAGCGCCATCCGCGTGCCCGTCTCGTTGTCGCCGGCGGGCACGGCGTCGGGGATCCCGTCGTGCACGATGACGACCTCGGTGCCGCCGCCCGCGGCGTCGGCGAGCGTCGTCGTCATCGTCATGGTTCCGCGCAGCCCGGGGTCCGCGGTCTCGAACTCGAACACCTCGACCACACGCTCGTCCGGAACGAGCTCCGCGAAGTGGCCATGGTAGGTGTCGGTGTGCGACGCCGACTTGCCGGTCGGCCCCGGGGCGTCGTACGTGAGCGAGATCCGGAACGAGCCGCCCTCGCGGGCGTCGAACTCGTGGACGTGACTGCTCATGCCCGCCGGCACCCGCCATTTCGCGATCGTGCCCGCGTCCACGAGCGCCTGGTAGATGGCCGAACGCGGCGCGTTCACGTGCTGGGAGATCCGTGTCGAGTACATGCGGCCGACCCTACCGAGCGAACTCCGAGCCACAGGGGCACCGGACAGGGTCCCCTCGGCCCGAGTGCGCGCGGCGACTCGCCGTCCGTGCCGTCCACCACGGGAACCTTTCGTTCGCAAAGCGATTGCCCCAATATTGCCATCGATATGCGGGAATCTCCGGAAATGGCCGTTGATGCGGCATTCCTTCGCCCCATAGTGCGACGTCATCATTGGGTGGCCAGCGAGGAGAGGGGCGAGCGCGTGGACACTGTGCGACAGCAACCTGCCGTGCGCCCGACGACGGCGTGGGAACGCGCCGAACGGGCCCAGGCCACCGGTGGGACGCCGACTCTGGACTTCGGGACACGGCTTCCCTATGACATGTACGTGCGCACCGACGTGCTGCACGACCTGCAGCGACCGATGAGCGACGACCCCGGCGAGATGTCGTTCCTCATGGTCACGCAGGTGATGGAGCTGTACTTCAAGCTCATCGCGTTCGAGCTGCGCAAGGCCCAGGAGCGGCTGCGGGACGACGACGTGTGGGGCGCGCTGGCGCCGCTGCGCCGTACGGCGTTGCACCTGGAGGCGCTCAACGGGAGCTGGCGCGGGCTGCGCTGGATGACCCCCGCCGACTTCAACCGCTTCCGCGACCAGCTCGGCGAGGCGTCGGGGCTGCAGTCGGCGATGTACCGGCAGGTGGAGTTCACGCTCGGGTTGAAGAACGCCGCGCTGCTGCGACCGTTCAAGCGGCAGACCGAGATCCACCGCGACCTGGTGCGCGCGTACGAGACGCCGAGCATCTGGGACGACGTCATCGCCGTGCTGGCGCGACGCGGCCACGACATCCCCCGCGAGGTGCTCGGCCGCGACGTCGCCGCGGAGTACGAGCCGCACCCGGCGGTCGAGCGCGCCTGGGTCGAGGCCTACCGCGACGAGGGCCCGGACAACCACCTGCGGCTCCTCGGCGAGGCGCTCACCGAGCTGGCCGAGCAGTTCGGCGACTGGCGTTATCAGCACGTCGCGGCGGTCCGCCGGGCGATGGGCGCCAAGCCCGGCAGCGGCGGCTCCAACGGCCTGGCCTGGCTGGAGCGCAGCATGGCCCGGGTGGTCTTCCCGGAGCTGTGGTCCGCCAGAACGCACATGTGAAGGAGAAACGGACATGATCGCCCCGATGCCGTTCACCGAGTTCACCGAGTTCACCGAGGAGGAGGCGCTGCGGCGCGACGCCGCGGACCCGGGACGCCGCGAGCTCTTCCTGGTGCCGCCCGCCGACGGCGGCCGCTATCCCGAGAGCGCCTATTTCGCGGGCAACTCGCTCGGCCTGCAGCCGCGGGCGACCCGGGCGGAGCTGCTGGAGGACCTGGACGCGTGGGCCCGGCTCGGCGTCGAGGGCCACCTGGAGGCCGAACGCCCCTGGCTGCCCTATCACGAGCTGCTCACCGGTCCGGCCGCCCGGCTCGTCGGCGCGCTGCCGGAGGAGACGGTCGTGATGAACTCGCTGACCGTCAACCTGCACCTGCTGATGGTCTCGTTCTACCGGCCGGAGGGGGAGCGGTCCCGGATCCTCATCGAGGACACCGCGTTCCCCTCCGACAGCTACGCCGTGCGCAGCCAAGCCCGCTTCCACGGCCTCGACCCCGACAAGACCGTCGTACGGCTCCGCGACGGCGACGAGGTGCTCGACTTCCTGGAACGCGAGGGCGACACGGTCGCGCTGGTGCTGCTGGGCGGGGTCAACTACCTCACCGGCGAACTCCTGGACATCCCGGCGATCACCGCGGCCGGGCACGCCGCCGGGGCGGTCGTCGGATGGGATCTGGCGCACGCCGCCGGAAACGTCCCGTTGCGGCTGCACGACTGGGGACCGGACTTCGCCGCCTGGTGCTCCTACAAGTACCTCAACTCCGGACCCGGCGCCCTGGGCGGCGTCTTCGTCCACCAGCGGCACCTCAGCGACCCGTCGCTCCAGCGCTTCGAGGGCTGGTGGAGCACGGAGCCGGAGACGCGCTTCGAGATGGCGCCGGTCTCCCGGCCGCCGGCCAGCGCCGACGCCTGGCAGATCTCCAACCCGCCGATCTACGCCATGGGCCCGGTGCGTACCTCGCTCAGGCTGTTCGACGAGGTCGGCATGGCCGAGCTGCGGGCCCGCAGCGTGCGGCTCACCGGATACCTGGAGAGCCTGCTCGACCAAGTCGTCCCGACCCGGCCGATCGCCGTAGTCACCCCGCGCGACCCGGAGCGCCGCGGCTGCCAGCTCTCCCTGCGGGTCGAGCGCGGCAGCGCCGCGGAGCTGGCCCGGCGGCTGCGCCACGAGCACGGGGTCGTCACCGACGCCCGCGAGCCCGACATCGTCCGGATGGCGCCGACGCCGCTCTACTCGACCTACCACGACTGCTGGCGCGCCGCCGTCGCGCTGGCCGAGTGCGTTGCGGAGGACCTGTGAACGTGGCCGTGGTCGGCGCCGGTCTGACCGGCTGCCTGCTCGCCTGCTATCTGGCCCGGCGCGGTCTCGACGTGACCGTGTACGAGCGGCGGTCCGACCCGCGTGCCGGCACCCCCGAGCGCGGCCGGTCGATCAACCTCGCCATCTCCGAACGCGGCCTGGACGCGCTGCGCCGCATCGGCCTGGAGGGGCAGGTCATGGCGGACGCGCTGCCGATGCGCGGCCGGATGATCCACCCGGTGGACGGCCCGCTCGACTTCCAGCCGTACAGCCACGACGGCGAGATGGCGATCAACTCGATCAGCCGGGGCGCGCTGAACAACACGCTGCTCGACGCCGCCGAGGCCGCCCCCGGGGTGAAGGTGCGTTTCGGGCATCGCCTGACGGGGCTCGACCCGGCGACGGGCGCGATGACCTTCGCGACCGCGGACGGCGAGACACATGCCACGGCCGACGTGGTGCTCGGTGCTGACGGAGCGGGCTCCGCCGTACGGGGAGAACTGCTCGCGCACCGGGGCATCGAGGAGAGCGCGGACTTCCTCGACTACGGCTACAAGGAGCTGACGATCCCCGCGGTGGACGGCGAGTTCGCGCTGGACCCGGGCGCGCTGCACATCTGGCCGCGCGGCACCTCCATGATGATCGCGCTGCCCAACCCCGACCGGTCGTTCACCTGCACGATGTTCTGGCCGACCGGCGGCACCGCGAGCTTCGCCTCGCTGAGCAGCCCGGCGGCCGTCGAGCGCCACTTCCGCACCCACTACCCGGACGTGGTGGCGCTCGCCCCCACCCTGGTGGAGGACTATCGGCACAACCCCGTCGGGCTGCTCGGCACCGTCCGCTGCGCGCCGTGGCAGACCGACGGCCGCGTCGGCCTGATCGGTGACGCGGCGCACGCGATCGTGCCGTTCTACGGCCAGGGCGCCAACTGCGGCTTCGAGGACGTGGTCGTCCTGGACCGGTGCCTGGACGAGACCGGGGGGTCCTGGGCCCGCGCCCTGCCGCTGTTCGAGCGGCGGCGCAAGGAGAACACCGACGCGATCGCCGAGATGGCCCTGGCCAACTTCATCGAGATGCGCGACAAGGTGGCCTCGCCGGTGTACCGGCTGGCGAAGGGCATCGAGCACCGGCTGGAGCGGGCGTTCCCCGGCCGCTACGTGTCGCGGTACGAGCTGGTGTCGTTCTCGACGGTGCCGTACTCCCAGGTCAAGCGCCGGGTGCGCAGGCAGCAACAGTTGCTCGCCGGGGCCGGGGCCGCCCTGCTCGCCGGAGTGATCGTGGCCGCCGTGGCCGGGATCCGGAGGACGTCATGATCTCGCCGCGGCACACCGGCTGACTGGAGGTGATGATGGAGGAGCGTTCCGTATTGACGCGCCCGGCGCCCGGCCCCGATCGCACCCTCCGGTACGGCGAGGACGCCGACCAGATGATCGACCTCTGGCCCGCCGAGGGCCCCACGATGGCGCTGGTCCACGGCGGGTTCTGGCGTCCCGAGTTCGACCGGACCCACCTGCGCCCGATGGCGAACGCGCTGCGCGAAGCGGGGTGGAGCGTCGCCGCGATCGAATACCGCCGCCGGCCCGGCCGGCCCCGCCCGACGGTGGACGACGTCCGGACCGCCCTCGACGTCCTGCGTCCGTCGGTGGTCGTCGGTCACTCGGCCGGCGCACATCTGGCGATGTGCGCCGCGCCGGAGGGGACCGCCGTCCTGGCCCTCGCTCCGGTCGCCGACCTGCGACTCGCGGATCGGCTGGACCTCGACGGCGGCGGGGTGACCGACTTCCTCGGCGGACCTCCGGACGATTACGCCGACCTCGACCCGGTCCGGATGCCGGATCCGCCGAACCGGGTGGTGATCGTGCACGGCACCGACGACGAGCGCGTTCCCCTGCGCGTCTCGGAGTCCTACGTCGCCTCCCATCCGGCGACCTCGCTGGTGCGGATCTCCGGCGCCGGCCACTTCGTCCTCATCGACCCGGAGAGCGAGGCGTGGCCGGTCGTCCGGCGGGAGCTGACCGCGCTTGCGCCGCGGCCACGGTGAAACCGGCGGGAACGAACCGCGTCGTGCCGAAGCCGCGCTGATCACCTCGCCCCGCGCGACCCGGTCGGCGAGGACGGCCGCCGGGGAGCGTCGCCGCCGGTGTAGTCGCGGAGCGTGATGTTCTCGGCGGTCTTGCGGGCCATCTTGGAGGCCATGTTCTTCCCCGGCAGGTACGGCATGATCTTGTAGTAGCGGTTGAGGGCCGAGGCCAGGAAGCGGCTGCTGGGGACCATGAGCTTGGCGACGCCGTCGCCCATCTTCTGGCAGCCCTCCGCGTACGCGCGCAGCGTCTGCTCGTAGCGGGCGAACGCGACGCGGTGGTCGCCGCGCGCCGCGGCCAGCTCGCCCGCCAGGACGTACGCGCCGACCAGGGCGAGGCCCGTACCCATGCCCGACAGGGAGGACGGGCAGTAGGCGGCGTCGCCGACCAGGGCGACGCGGCCTCGGCTCCAGGCGTCCATGCGGACCTGGCCGACCGAGTCGAAGTAGAAGTCGGGCGCCTGCCGCATGTCGTGCAGCAGCCGGTCGCTCTGCCAGCCGTTTCCGGTGAAGTGCTCGGCGAGGATGGCCTGCTGCCGCGCCACGTCACGCCGGTCCAGGTCCAGCTCCGGCGAGCCGAAGTAGAAGACGGCCTTGGCCTCGGTGTTGTGACGGGCGCTGTACATCGCCACCAGCTTGTTCCCGGTCCGGTACGCGTGGCCGGTGTGGTCGAGCTCGAGGTGGTTGGCGGTGGTGAAGATCGCGCAGTAGACGCCCAGGTGCTTGACGAACCGTTCCTCGGGGCCGAAGGCCAGGCGGCGGGTGGCGGAGTGCAGGCCGTCGGCGCCGATGACGAGGTCGAAGCGGCGCGGCGCGCCGCGTTCGAAGGTGACGGTCACCCCGTCGGCGTCCTCGGTGAGCGAGGCGATGGAGTCGCCGAAGAGGTACTCCGTGTGCTCCCTGGTCGCGTCGTAGAGGATGCGGGCCAGGTCGCCGCGGAGGATCTCGATGTCTCCGGCGAACAGGTCGGCGGGCATCTTCGCCTGCGTCTTGCCCGCGCTGTTGACGTACGACATGGAGCCCATGCCGGTGCGGGCGCGTTCGAGGTCGTCCAGGATGCCCATGCGGCGCAGGATCGACAGGTGCGCCTCGCCGCGGAAGTCGACGGCGTAGCCGCCGTCACGCAGCGCCGGTGCGCGCTCCACGATCGTGGGGGTGAAGCCGTGGCGGTGGAGCCAGTAGGCGAGCGCGGGGCCCGCGACGGAGGCGCCGGAGATCAGTACGTTGCGGTTCTTCATGGCAGTGAGCCTGCCGGGGAGGGCTCACCGGAGGCTCACCGCCGGCTCACCGCCTCGGTGACCGATGCGGGAAGTCCCAGCAGGCGCAGCGCGTCCGACGCCGAGGGGCCCAGCACGGCCGCGTTCTCGGCGGCCTCGCGGTAGCGCGCGCGGGCCGTGGCCCGGTCGCCGCGTGATTCGGCGACCCGGGCGAGCCCGACGAGGATGCGCACCCGGTTGCCCAGGCTCTTGATCCAGTGCGGGTCGATCCGCTCCAGGGCCTCGGCATAGAGGCGTTCCGCCTCGGCCCGGTCCTCCTCCAGCAGGGCGATGTCGCCGAGCCCGCGCAGGGCCGCGGCCAGGCAGGTCGAGCTGCCGGCGCGGCGGGCCAGATCGGCGGCCTCGGAGTAGTCGGCGCGGGCCGCCGCCGGATCGTCGGCGGCGAGATGATCGCCCCGGTTGACCAGCAGGTCGGCCGAGTCCTCCAGTGCGCCGAGCCGGCCGGTGAGGGCGAGGGCCTCGTCGGTCAGCGCGATCGCCCGCGCACGGTCTCCGCTCCCGCCCGCCAGACCGGCCAGGATGTCCAGGGTCAGCGCCGTGCCCCAGCGGTCGCCGAGCGACCGGAACCCCTCGACGGCCTCGCCGAAGGCGCGCTCGGCCGCCGCGCTGTCCCGCTCGCCCAGAGCCCCGAATCCCGACACGTACTGGACGACCGCCCGCGCCCACGGCTCGGGGCAGTCCCGCAGGGACGAGACCAGCGCGAACGCGCTCCGCGAGTCGGCCTCGATCGCGTTGCGCATCATCCACAGCAGCAACGCGGCCGGGTACCGGCCCGGCCGATCGCCGGCCCACGCGGCGGCCAGCGCCCGCTCGGCCGTCGCGCGGTGGCGCCGCCACGTCGTCCGGTCGGACGCGGCCAGCAGCACGCACGTCGCGTACTCCTCTCCGAGCCCGGCGGGGAACGCGTCACCGATCGCGGCGAGCAGGCTGATCGCGTGAGGCGCGGCCGAAGCGGACGCGCCGCGGATCCACACGTACGTCGCGGCCGAGGCGAGCAGTTCCAGGGCCGTCGCGACGTCGGGAGTCTCGACCGCCCAGCGCATGGCGGCCAGGACGTTCTCATGCTCGGCCACCAGGGTCGGTAGCCAGTCCAGTTGCTCGGCCCGCCGCAGATGCGGGTCGGCGGCACGCACCAGATCCAGGACGTGCCGGGCATGGGCCCGCCGTGCCGACTCGCGTTCCCCTGCTTCGTCGAGCCGCTCGGCACCGTAGGCGCGGATCGTCTCCAACATCCGGAAACGGCCGCGAGAGACCTCCAGGAGCGACTTGTCCACCAGGGATTCCAGCGTCTCGCCGTCCGCGCCGCACACCCGCAGCGCGGACTCCGCCGTCGCGCCTCCGGCGAAGACCGTGAACCGCCGCGCGGCCCGTTGCTCGGATTCGGAGAGCAGGCCCCAGCTCCACGCCACCACCGAGCGCAGCGTCCGATGCCGGTCGTGGGCCGTACGGCTGCCGCGGGCCGCGACACCGAGCCGGTCGTCCAGCCGTCCCGCCAGATCGTCGAGGTCCAGCGTGCGCAGCCGCGCCGCCGCGAGCTCGATGGCCAGCGGCAGGTCGTCCAGGGCCGCGCAGACCCGCCGGACCAGCGAAGGATCGGCGGCGAAACCGCGCCGTACGGCCGCGGCCCGGTCGCCGAACAGCCGCACCGCCGCGTCGCCGTCGAGCGGGCGCACCTGGTGCAGGTTCTCGCCGATGATGCCGAGCGGCTCCCGGCTGGTGGCCAGGACCCGCAGCCGCGGACAGGCCGCCAGCAGCCGCGCCGCCAGCGCGGCGGCCTCCTCGACCACGTGCTCGCAGTTGTCCAGGACGAGCAGGAGCACCCGGTCCGACAACGCCGCGATCAGCCGATCGACCGGCGTCCGCGCGGGGTCTCCCATCTGGAGCCCGTGCTCACGCAGGCCGAGCGCGCCCAGCACCGCCCGTGCCGGCCCGGCGCCGTCGCCCAACGCGGCCAGCTCCACGAAGCACACCTCGTCGGCCACCACCCCGGCGACCTCGACCGACAGCCGGGTCTTCCCGACGCCGCCGGGGCCGATCAACGTGACCAGCCGGGCCGTGCGCAGCCGGTCGGCGACCTCGGCTATCTCCTCGTCCCGACCGACGAAGGAGGTCAGCTGGGCGGGCGGCCCGGCGAGCGACGGCGACGCGTCGGTGTTCAGCACCTCCCGATGCAGCGCCACCAGCTCGGCCGAGGGATCGGCGCCCAACTCCTCCGCCAGGTGCCGCCTGGTCTCCTCGAACACCACCAGCGCCTCGGCCTGCCCGCCCGCGGCGAACAGCGCCCGCATCAACAGCCCCGCCAGCCGTTCCCGGAGCGGGTGGCGGCCGACCAGCTCGCGCAGCTCGGCAACGGCGGCGCGATGCTCGCCGAGCCGCAACTCGCCCTCGAACCGGTCTTCCAACGCCCCGAGCCGCAGTTCCTCCAGCCGTACGGCGGCGGCCTGGGCCGTCCCGCTCTCGGCGACCTCGGCAAGCGCGGGCCCGCGCCACAGCTCCAGCGCCTCGCGCAGCAGCGCGACCGCCCGTACGGCGTCGCCGTCACGCAACGCCGTACGGCCCTGCCCGGCCAGCCGCTCGAACCGGCAGGCGTCCACGGCATCGTCCGCGACCACGATCCGGTACCCGGCCCCGGCCCGCTCGATCGCGGCCGCGGAACCCAGCGCCGTGCGCAGCCTGGACACCTGGGACTGCAGCGCGTGCGCCGACGGCGCCGCGTCCGGGTCGATCTCCTCGGCCAGCCGGTCGGACGGCACGACCTCA
Organism: Microtetraspora fusca; assembly: GCF_001570365.1. Lineage (GTDB taxonomy): Bacteria > Actinomycetota > Actinomycetes > Streptosporangiales > Streptosporangiaceae > Microtetraspora > Microtetraspora fusca. The sequence goes on from NZ_BBYK01000096.1 coordinate 11,649, forward strand.
CCGGGCCGGACCAGCAGCAGGGCCAGCAACGCGCGCCGGGCCGGTCCGCCCAGCGGGACCTCGGTGCCGTCGTCGTGCCATGCCCGGGTCTCGCCGAGGATTCCAAACCGCATGTCCGGATTATCCACCGGGCGAAGCCGGCCGAGATCACGCGGGCGAGAGCGGCCCAGGCGGGCCCACCGTCCTGCCGACCGCCCGGGTCGGCCGCTGCCGCGGGCGGAACGCGAGGTCCGAATACCGCCGGGGTCGGCGGGCGGTCCGCCGTTATATCTGGTGGAACCGAAGGGACACGTCCCCGTACGGCGCTCCCGCAGGGGGGCGCACCTGCCGCCACCTACCAGGCTGGAGAGGAACATGGTCACGACGCCGCATCCGGCGGCCACGCCGCGTGAGCGGGTGGACCACGACGACTGGCCGGCGCTGGCCGCCGAAGTCAACGAGTTCGGCTGCGCGCTGACCCGTCCGGTGCTGACCCCGGCCGAGTGCCGGAGCATCGCCGACCTGTACGACGACGCCGGGCTGTTCCGCTCGACCGTCGACATGGCCCGCTTCCGGTTCGGGTCCGGGCAGTACCGCTACTTCGACACCCCCTTCCCGGAGCCGGTGCGGCAACTGCGGGAGGCGTTCTACCCGCGCCTGCTGCCGATCGCCCGGGACTGGGCGGCCAAGCTGGGCCGGCCCGCGCCGTGGCCGGACACGCTGGCCGAGTGGCTGCGGATGTGCCACGAGGCCGGACAGACCAAGCCGACCCCGATCCTGCTCCGCTACCGGCAGGGCGACTGGAACGCCCTGCACCGCGACCTGTACGGAGACCTGGTCTTCCCGCTGCAGGTCGTGATCGGCCTGGACGAGCCCGGCGGCGACTACTCCGGCGGAGAGTTCCTGCTGGTCGAACAGCGGCCTCGGGCCCAGTCCAGAGGGACGGCGACCATGTTGGAGCAGGGCCGCGGCCTGATCTTCACCACCCGGGACCGGCCGGTCCGCTCGGTGCGGGGCTGGTCGGCCTCGCCGGTACGGCACGGCGTCAGCGTGGTCCGCTCCGGACGACGGCGCACCCTGGGCCTGGTCTTCCACGACGCCGCCTGAAATCCGAGCGGGAGCCGTCGATGTACACGCTGACCGGCCTGGACGGGCAGCCGTACCCGAGCCCGTCTCCGGGAACGCTCGGCGGGCATCGGCGGGGTCGCCTGTACGGGAGGCTGGACTGCCCCTCGGCGCTGCGCGCCATCGCCCGCGGCGGCTACGTCGGGCAGCGGGTCTTCTTCGCCGACGAGGCCACCGCGATCGCCGCCGGCTACCGGCCGTGCGCGGTGTGCCTGCCCGATGAGTACGCCCGCTGGAAGCACGACCCCCGCCGGTCGTCACGCCGCCCGGAACCGCCGCCGGCGTGACGACCTCGCCGCCTCCATCCGCGTACGCGAACCCGCGATCAGGGGGACCGGTCGGCGCTGTGTGGTCCGTCGGAGGTGTCAGCCGATCCAGACGGTTTTGAGGTTGCAGAACTCGCGGATGCCGTGGGCGGACAGTTCGCGGCCGTAGCCGGAGCGCTTGACGCCGCCGAACGGCAGGTCGGGGTACGACACCGTCTTGCCGTTGATGAACACCTGACCGGCGTCCAGGTCGGCGATGAACCGTTCCTGCTCGGCCTCGTCCCTGGTCCAGGCGTTGGACCCCAGGCCGAAGGCGGTGGCGTTGGCGATCTCCACCGCCTCTTCGATGTCCGCCGCCCGGTACAGCGCGGCGACCGGGCCGAACACCTCCTCGGTGAAGATCCGCATGTCCCGGGTGATGTCGCTGATCACCGTCGGCGGGTAGAACCACCCCGGTCCGTCCGGCCGCCGCCCGCCGCACAGCACCTTCGCGCCGCGCGCGACCGCCTCGTCCACCAGTTCCTCGACCCCCGCCCGGCCCTGCTCGGTGGCCAGCGGCCCGACATCGGTGGCCGGGTCGAACGGGTCGCCCACCGTGAGCGCCCTCATCCCGGCCACGAACCTGTCGGTGAAGGCGTCGTAGACGTCGGAGTGCACGATGAACCGCTTGGCCGCGATGCAGGACTGTCCGTTGTTCTGCACCCGGGCGTCCACCGCGGTCTCCACCGCGCGATCCAGGTCCGCCGAGGGCATCACCACGAACGGGTCGCTGCCGCCGAGTTCCAGCACGGTGTGCTTCACCTCGTCGCCGCAGATCGCCGCCACCGAACGTCCGGCCGGCTCGCTCCCGGTCAGCGTGGCGGCGACCACCCGCGGATCCCGCAGGATCTCCTCCACCCGACTGGAGGAGATCAGCAACGTCTGGAAACAGCCCTCGGGGAACCCGCCGCGGCGGAACACGTCCTCCAGGTACAGCGCGCACTGCGGCACGTTCGAGGCGTGCTTGAGCAACCCGACGTTGCCCGCCATCAGCGCCGGCGCGGCGAAGCGCATCACCTGCCACATCGGGAAGTTCCACGGCATCACCGCCAGCACCGGACCCAGCGGGCGGTACCGGCTCAGGGCGCGCCTGGCCCCGACCGCCGACGGGTCGGCCAACGGCTCGTCGGCCAGGAACTCGGCCGCGTTGTCGGCGTAGTAACGCATGCCGCGGGCGCATTTGAGCGCCTCTCCGCGGGCCGCGGCCAGCGTCTTGCCCATCTCGGTGGTCATCAGCCCCGCGGCGGTGTCGGCCTCCTGCTCGAGCAGGTCGGCGCCGGCCCGCATCCACTCGGCCCGCTCGTCGAACCCGGTCTCGCGGTACGTCCGCCACCGCTCGTGGGCGAGGCCGATCTTCCGCTCGATCTCGGAGTCGCTCAACTCGGGAAACGTCCTGACCGTCTCCCCGGTCGTGGGATTGATCGTGGCGATCGCCATGACGGGCCTCCCTCTGGTCGCCTGAGCGCTCGTCTCGGGCACCGATGTGACCCTGATCTCCTGAGCGCCCCGCACGGGTAGGCGTGATGCCCGACTCAGATATCGAGCCTATCCGGCCGGAACCCGCCTGCCGTTCTGGCTGGTCGGGATTGACGCCGCCGGGGGAGCCGGCCCTGCCGCCGTTCGAGCCGCGGCGGGCGGGGGCTCCGGCCGGTCAGCCCGCGTCGCCTCCCTCCGCCTGGCCGGCGGATCCGGTCTCGGTGCCGTGACTGGCGCGGTATTCCTGGTCGGAGACCGATTCGTACCAGTGGGTCGCGCCGGTCGCCGTCACCGCGAGGTGCTCGAAGGTGGTGTCCGCCATGGCTCCGTGCCAGTGCTTCTCGCCCGGCTCCACGTGCACCCAGTCGCCCGGCCCGACCTCCCGGCCCGTCGTCTCGCCCCACCGCGTGACCACGCCTCGCCCCGAGAGTATGTACAGCGCCTGTTCGCCGTCGTGCACGTGCCAGCATGAGCGGGCTCCGGGCTCATAGGAGAACCGCAGCGCCCGCAGGCCGTCGGGCCGCAGCTCCTCGAGAGCCGACGTCTCCCAGACGTTGCCGCCGGTGAACTTCTCCGGCGCCGCTCTGGTCGCCTTGAGCTGCCTCTCGCCAACGAACTTCATCACGCCCCCTGATGTGATATGCCCGATATGCCGGTCTTTCCCGGTATTAGGGGTGTCACCCCGCAGGGTCTTCACGTCAAGGGGAACGGGTACGCCCGCACGGCGCCGGGGTAGATCTGCCTCGCTTCAACGCGGACCCCCATCCAAGGAGATTCCGATGAAGAAACTCGTCAATGACGTGTCCGGCGTGGTCCCGGACATGCTGGAGGGCCTCGCCCTCACCCACCCCGAGATCGCCCTGCTGGACGGAGAGACGGTCGCCGTACGCGCGGATGTCGCCGATTTCAGGAGGTCGGGCCGGGTGGCGATCGTCTCGGGCGGCGGCTCCGGACACGAGCCCGCGCACGCCGGCTATGTCGGGCGGGGCATGCTGACGGCGGCGGTGTGCGGGGACGTCTTCACCTCTCCGTCCACCGACACCGTGCTGGAGACCATCCGTACGGTCGCGGGCCCGGCCGGCGTCCTGTTGATCGTCAAGAACTACACCGGCGACCGGCTGAACTTCGGCCTGGCCGCGGAGCTGGCCAAGGCCGAGGGCATCCCCGTCGAAGTCGTGGTCGTGGCGGACGACGTCGCTCTCGACGCGGGCGAGGGCACCGCCGGCCGCCGGGGCATCGCGGGCACGGTGTTCGTGCACAAGGTCGCGGGCGCGGCGGCGGAGGCGGGGCTGCCGCTCGCCGAGGTGCGCCGGGAGGCCGAGGCGGCCGCGGCGGCGGTCGGCTCGATGGGGGTCGGCCTGTCCGCGTGCACGGTGCCCGCGGCCGGCCGTCCGGGGTTCGAGCTCGGCCCGGACGAGGTCGAGCTGGGCCTCGGCATCCACGGTGAGCCAGGCGTGCGGCGGACCGCCGTCGCACCGGCCGACGTCGTGGTGGACACGCTGCTGGACCGGATCACCGCGGACCTGGGGTTGACGCCCGGAGACCGGGTCGCGCTCCTGGTGAACAACCTCGGCGGCACGCCGCTGATGGAGCTCCAGATCGTCGCGCGCCGCGCGGTCCGCAGGCTGGCGGAGCAGGGCTTCCGGCCGGAACGCGTCTGGACGGGGTCCTTCCTCACCGCCCTGGAGATGGCCGGGTGCTCGATGTCGGTGCTGCGGGTGGACGACCGTCTCCTGGACCGGCTCGACGCGCCGGTGTCGGCTCCGGCCTGGCCGGCCGCGCACCTCGGCCGGGTGCGGCCCGAGCCGCTGCGCGTCCCGGGGACGCCCGCTCCGAGTGGCGTGCCCGCTGCCGGGAGCCGGCCCGCGGCAGCGGCGGCGGGCGGGCCGCCGCTCCGGCGGGTGCTGGAACGGGTGGTCGAGGAGGTCTGCGCGGCCCTGATCGCGGCCGAACCCGAGCTGACCGCGATGGACCAGGCGGTCGGTGACGGCGACCTCGGCATCAGCCTCACCCGCGGCGCCGACGCCGTACGCCGGGAGTTCCCGGGCTATGGGACCGAGGATCCCGCCGCTGTTCTGCGCGCCCTCTCGGCGACGCTGCGCCGGGCCCTGGGCGGCACCTCCGGCCCGCTGTACGCGGTTCTCCTGCTGCGCGCGGCGGCCGTGCTGGAGGAGGCGGGCGGGGATCCGACGCCGCGCGACTGGGCGCGGGCGCTGGCCGAAGGCGCGCGGGCGGTGTCGGAACTCGGCGGCGCGGAGGTCGGCGACCGCACCATGCTGGACGCGCTCGTGCCCGCCGCCGACGCCTTGCGCCAGGCGCTCGACGGCGGCGCGGAGCCGTGCGGCGCGCTGTCGGCGGCGGTGGAGGCGGCGAGGAAGGGGACGGCGGCGACCGCCGCGATGACGCCGAGGCGGGGCCGTTCGAGCTATCTCGGCGAGCGTGCCGTGGGCCGGGTCGATCCGGGCGCGGAGGCGGTGGCGATCTGGCTGGAGGTGGTCTCCCGCACGTTGTGCGAAGGGACCTGACCCTCGACCTCGCGGAACGGCGTCTCGGCTCCCGTCGTGACGCCGCTTCGCCAGGTGAGCGCGGTTCCCGTGGAGGTCTCAGTGCGGGTCTTCGGTGCCTCTCACCCCTCGACATCGCGCGGTCGCCGTCGTGACGCGACGACGGTGGTAGCGCGCGAGGTTCCGGACACGGACGGAATGCGGAATCGCCTCGTGCTTTTCGGGCCTGCGGGACGTGAACGTGTTCACCAATCCGACCTGCTCTTTCGAGGCGCGCCACCTCCGGTGAGGCGAATATCGGATGACTAATGTCGCACATCTGGGCGCGACCGATTCTCCTCGCCGGCGCGGGAGCCCATGAGCATCGGGTTCTGTGCCGTCGAATAATGGTTATTCCGGCGCCCGAAATCGTCCCGCTCGGCCTCATGGCCGTCATCGTTCTTCGTGTCCGACATCGTGCGCTTCCTGCCCTCCCACGAGGCGCGCCCCGATCAGAGGTCCCGTGTCCGCTTGGGGGAGTCGTCCGTCGCCGGCAAATCCGCCGTTCGCCCCAAACTGGGACGTAATGGAGTTAACTCCAGAGGAAGATTTCGGAACATAACTGTCTATCGAAGGCTATGGCGGGGAGTGCCCCCTGTCGGTCGGAATTTCCGGACTTTCTGCGATGACAGATTTAACAATCCGCATATAGGATCGCCGATCGTGGCTGAAGGTGATCTTTCACGCCCGTCGTTGGCCGACGATCTGTTCTTCGTCATCCACCACAACGTGACGGGGCGTGCGCGACTCCATCCGCGCCTCGCGAGCCTGGGGCTGGCGGGCGCCGTCATCGGTGAGTTGATGCTCGCCGAGCGGGTCACCCTCGACCTCGTCCCGGGCCAGGACCGCCTCTACGTGATCACTGAGGACGCCACCGGTGATCCGCTCACCCAGAACGTGCTCGACCACGTCGTCGCAGAACCGCACCACCCGATCGTCACCTGGCTCCACTTCTTCGCCCGTACGGTCTACGACGACGTCGTGGCCAGGATGATCGCCAAGAACCTGCTCAACCCGCCGGCGAGGCACCTGCTGAAACTGCAGCCCGCGGCACCCGTGGACGCGAACACGGCCGCGTGGCCGCTCGCCCGCCTCAACCTCGCCATCGAGCGGCGTAAGCCGCCCGCGATCAGGGACTGCGTCCTCTACGGGCTCGTCGTCGCCACCGGCGGAGCCCCGCGGGCGCTGCGCGAGCACGACGCCGCGTTCGCGACCGCCACGACCGCCCTGCTCCCCGTACCGCTGCAGAGACTCATCGTCCAGACCGAGGTCGTCGTCGGCGAAGCCGTCATCAGCCGCCGATGATCTTTCTTCCCCCCACCTCACGGAGTTCCGGATGTCCCTGACAGAACAACGGCCCAGCGCCGTCTCCAGCGCCCTCGCCAAGGACCGGCTCGGCGTCCCGTCGGTCGTCTTCTTCGTCATCTCCGCGGCGGCGCCGCTGATGGTCGTCGCGGGTTCGGTCCCGACGGCGTACCAGGTGACGGGTGTCATCGGCGTGCCGTTCGCGTTCCTCATGCTGGGCGCGATCTTCGCGCTGTTCGCCGTCGGGTACGTGACGATGGCCCGGCACGTCGTGAACGCGGGCGCGTTCTACGCGTACGCCGCGCAGGGGCTCGGCCGGACGCAGGGGGTGGCGACCGCGTGGGTGGCGCTCCTCGCCTACAACGCGCTGCAACTCGGCCTCTACGGCATCATCGGGTCGGCGACCGAGCCGCTGCTCCTCGACTGGTTCGGCGCCGCGCCCCCCTGGTGGGTGATCGCGCTGGTCGCGTGGGCGGTGACCGGCCTGCTCGGCCTGCTTCGGGTGGACGTCAACGGCAAGATCCTCTCTGTCCTGCTGGTCAGCGAGATCGCCGTCGTCCTCGTCTTCGACATCGGTGACCTGCTCCACCCCGCCCCGGGCGGCGTCAGCTTCGAGGGCTTCAACCCCGGTTCCCTGTTCGTGTCCGGCGTCGGCGCCGCGCTCGCCACCGTCGTCGCGGGGTTCGCCGGCATCGAGTCGTCGGTCGTCTTCGCCGAGGAGAGCAGGGACCGCAACAGGACCGTGCCCCTCGCCACGTACCTGGGTATCGCGATCATCGCGATCCTTTACTCGATCTCCGCCTGGGCACAGACGGTGCCGACGGGGCCGGACGGCATCGTCAAGGCGGTGTCCGAGCAGCAAACCGAGCTGATCTTCAACCAGGCGGCCGCCCACATGGGTTCCGCCGTCTCGACGATCGGGTCCGTGCTGTTCGTGACCAGCAGCATGGCCTGCATGATCGCCTTCCACAACACCACGGCCCGCTACATCTTCGCCCTGGGACGCGAGAACGTGCTTCCCTCGGTGTTCGGCCGTACGTCGGCCCGCACCGCGGCTCCGAAGGCCGGATCGGTGCTGCAGACGGCGCTCGGGCTGATCGTGATCTTCGTCTACGCGATCTTCGACCTCGATCCGGTCACGAAGCTGTTCTTCACGTTCGGCGCCTTCGGCGGCCTCGGGCTGCTGACCCTGCTCACCGTCACCTCGATCTCGGTCATCGTGTTCTTCGCGCGGAACCCCTCCGGGGAGACGGTGTGGCGGACGCGCATCGCCCCGGCCCTGGCGGCCCTGGCACTGTGCACGATGATCGGCATGACTCTGATCAACTTCGACACGGTGCTCGACGTTGAGCCTGACGCGCCCATCCGCTGGATCCTGCCCGGCATCTACGTCGTCGCGATCATCCTGGGCGTCGTCTGGGGCAGCGTGCTGAAGGCGACCAGGCCGGAGGTGTACGCCAACATCGGCCTGGGCGCGCAGGCGGTCGGCGGAGGTGCCCGGTGACGGTCGAGATCACCCGGATGACGGACGCGGACGCGGCCGGCGAGATCATCGCCGACAGGTTCAGCCGCGACGCGATCACCCGTTGGCTCGTCCCGCCGGAGCGGGACCGGTTGCCGATCCAGCGGCGGTTCTTCACCATGCACACCGCGCACGCGCTCGACCACGGCGACATCTACGGGGTGCACGAGTCCGGCGAGCTCGCCGGGGTCGCGGTCTGGTTCACCGCGCCGTGCCCCGAGATCCCCGGCCAGGACGAGGCGATCGCCTCCTTCGCCGGGGAACACGCCGAGCGCTACGCCGTCCTCGGCGGGCTCATGGACAAGCTGCACCCGCAGGAGCCGCACCACTATCTGGCGTTCATCGCCCTGCGGGACGGGCGGACCGGCCGCGGTCTCGGCAGCCTGCTGCTGGAGGAGCACCACCGGCGGCTCGACGCCGAGGGGATGCCGGCCTACCTGGAGGCCAGCAGCGAGGCGAGCCGCCGGCTCTACCTCCGGCACGGCTATGTGGACATGCCGGAGCTGCTGCGGCTGCCCGACGGTCCGGTCATGTATCCGATGTGGCGCGCACCGATCTCCCGTGGCAGCGTGCCGGCGGACGGCCACGCTCAGGAGAACGGTCGAGACACTCTCGGCTGATCGCTCGACTGGTCGGCGGCGGGGTCTGCCCGCCGCCGACCTGTCCGTTCCCCGGCCGCGCCCCGTCGGTCGAAGGACGTGCCAGGGCCGTGAGACGCCTCCCGGGTGTCTCACGGCCGTCCTGTTTCCCTGAACGATCGTTAAGGCGGGGGTGGCGGTGCCAAGAGGTTGTGGTGTTCAGACGAATGGACGATGACCGTCTGCAAGGCGGCGCCGCGCGTCGCGCACACGTCGTTCGGCGGGTTGGCACCTACCAATATGAAGCGGTCCGAATCGCGTCGGCGGCGGCCCGCAGAAGGCGACAACTCTCAGGATGACACTCCGTAGCGGGTGGCGATCGCGGCGGCGCGGTTGCGCAGGGAGTTGCGCAACGGACGCCCTCCAGCACGCCCTCACACACCTGCCGCCCGCGACCCGCGCCCAGACCGCCGCGGCCCCCGGCAACGTCCTGCGCACCGCCGCCCACCTGGCCGCCGACCACGGCCCCTTCGATCTGGTCCTGGCCGGAGGCCTCTTCGACTACCTCGAAGAACGCTTCGCCCGAGCCCTGATCCGCACCACCCTGTCCCGCCTGTGCCGCCCCGGAGGCACGTTCTACTTCTCCAACATCGCGACCCCGAACCCGTACGCCGCCCTGATGACCCACATCGGCCGCTGGAACCTCGTCGAACGCACCCCCGCCGACATCGAGGCCGACGTCCGAGCCGCCGCGCCGCCGGGAACCGTCGCCGGACTGGACATCACCGCCGATGCCACCGGCCTGACGCTTTTCGCGACGGTGCGGCGCGCTGACGAGCCGGGGTGATCCCCGCAGCCGGCATCGTGTTCCTCCCTGACGCAGCATCGGTCGTCAGTCGAGGCCTTCGATGATGCGGAAGTCGCGCTCGACGCCGTCAGCAAGTGCGGCCAGCGCCTCCTGGTAGGCCGCACTCGCGTGTGCGGCGACCGCCTGTTCGAAGCTGTCGAACTCGATCAGGACGGTGCGCTCGGCGATTCCGGCGTCGTGTGCGACGACCCGGCTGCCGCGGGCGAGCAGCCGCCCGCCCGCGGCCTCGACGGCTGGACCGGCCAGCTTGTTGTAGGCAGCAAGCCTCTCAGGGTCTGCGATGGTGCGGTAGGCGCTGACCCAGTAGCCCTTGGCCACGGTACCTCCTGTGTTCGGAATTGATGCTCAGAAGCATGCTCAGATCCATGGTCGGCGCGCTGTGGGTCAGCGAGCCGACGGAGACGGCGTCGAAGTCGGACGGCTTCGATCAACCGGCTGGGGCTGCGATCGGATTGGTCTCGGGTGAGCGTCGGCGGGCGAGGACGAGGCTGGTCATCGTCGTGATCGCCATCGCGGCGACGCCGACCAGCGCCGCGGTGGTGTAGGCGCCGTCGTTCGGGAAGAGGCGGCCGGTGTCGGTGCCGGCGGCCAGGACCAGACCGCCGATGGCGCTGCCCAGGGAGTACCCGACGCTGCGGACGACGTAGTTGAAGCTCATGGCGCTCGACGTCTCGCTCTTGGGCGTGACGGCCAGGATGACGCCGGGCATGGCGGCCGAGAAGCTGCCGACGCCGAAGCCCAGCACGCCCATGGCCACGAGCAGTTCGGCCAGGTTGGACCGGGCCGCCGCGAACAGGACGAACCCGCCGCCGACGATGGCGGCGCTGCCGGCCAGGAGCAGGGGGCCGTCGATCCATTCGCGGACCCGGGGCGTGAGCTTGCCGGCGACGAACCCCAGCACGGAGAACGGGATGAGGACCAGCCCCGCCACGAAGGTGGTCAGCCCGAAGCCGTAGCCGGCGCTGTGCGGCGTCTGCGCGTAGCGGGTGATGAGCGTGAGCAGGAGGTACATGCCGCTCCCGCCGACGAACATGGCGATGTTCGCCCCGGCGACCGCCGGGTGCCGTACCGCCCGGACGTCGACCAGAGGCGTCGTGCTGCGCAGCTCGGAGGCGGTCCAGACGCAGAGCAGCACCACCGCGACGACGGCGAGGCCCGCCGCCACGGCGAGGTGCCGGCTCCACAGATCCCGTTCGCCGGCGAGGAACAGCACCAGGAGCAGCGCAGCGGCCAGGACGACCGCGCCTGCCACGTCCACGTGAGCGGAGCGGCCTTCGGGAGCTGCGGGCATGGAGCGCCACGCGGTCAGGAACGCGATGGCGGTGACGAGCAGGCCGAGGCCGTAGGCGGCCCGCAGTCCGCCGAACTCGGCGAGCAGCGCGGCCAGCGGGTAGCCGACGCCGGCTCCGATGATGGAGACCACTGAGATCAGGGCGATCGTGGCCGCGCTGCGCTCCTCGGGAAGATGGTCGCGGGCCACGCCCATCATCAGCGCCGTGAGACCGAGTCCGACGCCTTGGGCCGCTCTGCCGGCGAGCAGCCAGGCGAACGGCAGCGGCAGCACGGTGAGCGCGCTGCCGACGACGACGATCGCCAGCGTGGCGAGAATCGTGGCCCGTCGGTGCGGACCGGCGCCGAGCCGGCCGAGGACGGGTGTGGCGACGGCGCCGCTGAGCAGGGCGATGGTCAGCGTCCACTGCGCGCTGTCGAGGGAGACGTGGAACGTGGTCGCCACGCTGGTGATGAGCGGCGTCCCGAGGCTGGCGACCGCCGCCACGACCAGGGCGATGAACATCAGGGCGGGGACCAGCAGACGTGCCTCGGAACGTATCAGGGCAGTACTCATGGGCTGGTCATGAGCCTGGGCCGCGGTCACCGGTCCGACTCCTCTCGGGCGTGGCTTTCGAGCTCTGCCAGATGCAGCAGCGCCGGAAGGGCTGCTGCCAAGGCCTCGACCTCGTCACCGGTGAGTTCGTCGATCAACCGCGCGTACGCGTCGACGCCCGCCTGGCGTCGTGTCCGGACGTACGACGCGCCGGCCTCGGTCAGGCACACCAGCGTGACCCGCTTGTCGGACGGATCGCCCGTCCGCTCGACCAGCCCGGATTTCTCCATCACCCGGACCAGGACGGTCATCGCGGGCTGGGTGACGCCCTCGGCCACCGCCAGATCGGTGATCCGTCGCGGGCCGGTCTTGTCCAGGGTGGCCAAGGTGGCGGCGGACGTCAGGCTCATGTCGCGGGGAAGGCGTCTCACGGCCCTGGTGGCCAGACCGTAGAGGGCTGACCCGATGGCATCGGAAGCGCCGTGCGCGGCGCCTTGGCGACTCATGCCTGAAGCATAGCGACTTTATATGCATCCTTTATGCATATCCCGATCAGGGTTCGGCGAACTAGCATCGCCGAAGCGAGCGCCCAACGAGACCGAATGCCTGCGCGCCGCGCCGCGATCCGGCGATCAGCAGGGCAAGTGCCTCGTCGTGGTGCTGCCGCAGCAGCAGCACCAGCGAGACCAACCGGTCGGCGCGCATACGAAAACTCCCCAGAGATACACGACACAGGATGTCGTGTATTCGCTGGGAGGCTCATCAACACGACGAACAAGATGTCGGCTACCGAGCCGATGGACGTACGTAACGTCGACGAATCGAATGGAGCTGATATGGCAATGGAGCGAACGGCGGTCAACCCGTTGCGGGTCTGACGCACGTCAACCTCGACGGCATCGTCATCGCCACCGACCGCGTCGCCACCCCCGGATGACATGGCGGCGCAGTTGGCGCTGAGCGTCGACAACCTGGAGGCCGTGCCCGGCGAGGCCGGCATGTCCCTCGCGAACCTCGTCCGGCTCAACGTCTACACCACTGACGTCGATCGGCTCTTCGAGCACTACGGCGTGCTGGCGTCGCGGTTGGGTGCCGCCGGGGTGGCACCGTCCACCACGATGCTCGGGGTGGCACGGCTGGCGATCCCCGGCCTGATGGTCGAGCTCGAGGGGACCGCCGTCGCGTGATGCGACCTCGCCGCCTCCGGCAGGGCTGCCGGAGGCGGCACGAGTAGTAGGCGGCCGCTACGGCCGGTCGCGGCCGGCACCGCCCATGCGCTCAACCACCACAGCGAACAACCAGACGATCGAAGGTCACCACGGAGCACGGTCAAGCGGTAGCCGCAACCGCCGCAGCCAGTGAGCCATTGTCA
>NZ_BBYK01000097.1 GCF_001570365.1 Microtetraspora fusca
CTGATCGACTTCTGCACCCGTGTTGTGGACTGGTTCCAGAAGCACATGCCGGCCCGCGGCTGACACCCGCGGGGGGTGGTGACGCAAGGTGGATGAGCTGCAGCGGGTCGCGCAGGCGCTCGCGGACCGGATCGGCCTGGCGGTGGCGATCGACGACCCTCAGATGAACCTGATCTGTCACACCGCCCACGACGACCACATCGACCTGCAACGGATCTCGAGCATCATGAAGATGCGCGCCCCGGACGAGGTCGTGGCACACACCGTCACCCCACGACATCGCCACAGCCGAGGGTCCGGTACACGTGGCTGGGCGGCCTGAGATCGAACTGCTGCCCCGGATCTGCTTCCCTGTCCGCTGCCAGGGGCTCCTGTTCGGCTACCTCTGGATCATCGGGCCCAAGGGTGGGCTGCCCGCGGACGACGGTGCAGGCAGCGGCGGAGGCGGGCCAGGTGCTCTACCGCGAGCGCCTCCTCCACGCCCTGCGAGACAGCCTCGAACGCGAGCCGGGTGCGTCACCTCAGCGCGCTTCTGACCGGCGTCGCGCTGCTGCCGATGGCGACGATCGCCTCCCCACTGGACGGCCGGGCCGCCGCGCGCACCGGTCCGCACGTGCCGATGACGGCCGGTCTGGTCATCGGTGCGCTTGGGGTGCTCGGCTGGCTGATGGCAGGCGGTGACACAGACTACGGCGTGCTGGTGACGCCCATGATGTTGACGGGCTTCGGCGTCGGCTTCGCCATGCCGTCGCGGCCGACGGCTCAGGTCGCGCCGCCCTGCGCTGCCGGTCGCGAGCCCCTCGGCGGGGCGGGCGCGAGACCGAGGACACGGGCCATGGCGACGGCGAAATGGTCGGCGACGCCCTGCGCGGTGGCGATGTACTCGTCGTCCAGCGCCGTCAGGCGGTCGTAGTACATGCTGATCGTCGCGACGAGCGACGCCCCATAGAGGACGGGGAGGGTCAGCAGGCTGATGTAGCCCTCTTGCCGGACGAGGTCGTGAGCGTCGGCGACCAAGGGGTCGCTGCGCGCGTCCGAGACGAAGACGTGCAGGCGGGTGTCCCACACGCGTTGGATGGGGCCCTGGGCGCGCCGGTCCTGGACGAGGCGCTGCCACCGGTTGAGGTAGCGCTCGGTGATGCCCCGGGCGTACCAGTTCCCCGCGGTGCGCGGTAGGTCGGGCGGGCTGGTGACGACCATGGCGCGGTCGGCGCCCAGGCCCTTCGTGACGGCGTCGCAGATGGAGCCGGCGAGCCCCTCGAAGTCGGCGTAGCGCGGCGGGCCGATGATCAGCGCCGCGAGCGCTTCGGTGTCGACCCGTGGCCCGCTCTCCCCCGCGCCGTGACCGGTGCTGCCGACCTCGCCGATCAGGTGGCACGAGGACACGGAGCGGACCCCGGGGTGCGCCTCCACGGTCTGCACCTGGAATCGCAAGGCCGCGGCGTCGTCCGGAAACGATGCGGTGACCAACACGTCGGCCGAGCCGGTCGTCAGCTCGACCCGTGTGACCTCGGCGCGCGCGGCGAGGAACTCGGCGACCTCGAACCGGCTGCCCGGCTCGGTGTGCAGCAGGTAGACCATGCGGCTGCGCTGGCCCTGCTCGGGCAGCGTGGCGGTGATGGTCAGCCCGAACTCCGATATCAGGCGGGCGATGCGGGTCCGGACGGTCTTCTCCGACGTCCCGACGATCCGGGCCAACTCGACGTTCGGCGCCCTCCCGTCCTCCCGCAACGCGGCAACGAGGGCTGTGTCGAGCTCGTCGAGCTCACGGCGGCGTTCTCGTCCAGGCACCTTGACAGCATCCACCATACACACGTACAAATCCAGAAATCGGCACGAAATATCTGAAAAACGCCGAAATTCGACCCAATTCCCCGGCTCCAGTCGACCACTTCCCGACGCACCGATGCACCGACGCATCAGGAGGCCGCATGTCCCCGACGACCTCACCACGCAGCAGATCCCGAGGCGCCCGAATCCGGCTGGCGGCCGCCGCGATCTCCGCCGCCGCGCTGCTCGCGGCGTGCGGCGGGGGAGAAGTGAAAGCCCCCGCCGGACCGGGTGGTTCCGTTGGGACCGCCCCGTCCGGGCCCGCCGACCCGACCGCCACGCTGAGGTTCAGCTTCGGCACCGACGCCGGCAAGAACTACGACCCGGTCACCGCGGCGAACCAGTTCGTGAACACGTTCCTGCTCCCGGTCTACGACCGGCTCTTCGACATCGATGCCCAGGGCAAGGTCATCCCGCTACTCGCGGAGAACACGCAGGTCGGCGCCGACGGGAAGACGCTCACGCTGACGCTGCGCAGGGACGTCACCTTCCATGACGGGGCCCCGTTCGACGCCGCCGCGGTCAAGGCCAACCTCGAACGGGCCAAGACCGCTGAGCGCTCCTCGCTGAAGGGAGATCTCGCCGTCGTCACCTCGATCGACGCGCCCGACCGACACACCGTCGTGTTGCATTTGGCGGCGCCGACCGCATCGCTGCCCGCGTTGCTCGCCGACCGCGCCGGGATGATGATCTCACCTCGGGCGCTCGACAACCCCGACCTCGACCTGATGCCGGTGGGCGCAGGTCCCTACAAGGTGGTCGAGGACCAGCCCGGCGCGATGATCGTCTATGAGCGCTACGACGGGTACTGGAACAAGAGTGCGGTCGCGAACGCGGCCAAGCGGATCGAGCTGCGCGTCCAGCTCAACCCCGAGACCAGGCTCAGGGCCGTCGAGGCGGGTGAGGACGACGCGACGCTGATCAACGTCGACCAGTACGCCGCGGCGGCCGCGACCGGGAAGCACCAGGTACTCGTGCAGCACGGCACCGGTGCGTTGCTGGTCTACCTCAACATGGCGCGCAACCCCGCGCTCGCGAAGCCGGAGGTCCGCGCCGCGCTCTCGGCGGCGATCGACCGGGAGGGGATCTCCCGATCGATCCTCGGCGGCCAATGCATCGTCAGCCCGCAGATCTTCCCTGGTGGCTACTGGGCCGCCGCGCCGAATCTCAGCGCGAACGCGTCCGCCTTCGACGTCACCGCGGCGAAGCAGAAGCTCGCCGACGCCGGATTCCCGAACGGGTTCGCGATGTCGATGACGGTGGTCAACGGCGCGCCGTACTCGACGGTCGCCGAGGCGATCGCGAGCCAGTTCGAGCAGATCGGTGTGAAGGTCGACCTGCAGATCGCCGAGCCCGCCCAGGTGATCGCCGCGTTCACCGGGCAGAAATCGGCGGACTCCTACGTCGGGCTTTGGCCGGGAGCGGTCGACCCTGCGCGGACCGTCGCGTCGCTCTACCTGCCGACGGGGACGTTCAACCCCGGAGCCGCCCAGGATCCCGAGATCGTCCGGCTCGCCGGCGAGGGGCTCGCGGCGCCCGACGACGCCACCCGCGCCGGCGTCTACCAACGGCTCTCCGCACGGGCCGTCGACCAGCACGTGCACCTGCCGATCTGCAGCGCGCCGTCGGTGATCATGGCCTCGGCGAAGGTGCGGGGCCTGAGCTCGACGATCTCGGGCACGCCGGACCTGCGCGCCGTCGAGATCACCAGGGGCTGAGCCGTGATCCGTACGGTGGCGGCCCGCCTGGCGACGCTAGTCGTGCTGGTCTGGGTCGTCTCGCTCGCGGTGTTCGCCCTGGTGCTGCTCATCCCCGGCGACCCGACCACCACGCTGCTCGGCGACAACGCGACTCCGGAGCAGGTCACGGCGTTGCGGACGAGCCTCGGTCTGGACGACCCGCTGCTCATGCGGTACTGGCGCTGGCTCAGCGGGGCCCTGCAGGGCGACCTCGGCACGTCGATGCTCTCGAGCTACCCGGTGACGCAAGCGATCGGCGACCGGATCGGTGTGACGGTCTCGCTCGTGGTGAGCGCGCTCGTCCTCTCGGTCGTCCTGGGCCTCGTCATCGGCGTGCTCGCGGCCGTCCGGCAGGGCGGGTGGTTCGACCGGCTCACGCTGCTGGGCAGCTCGATCGGGATCGCGATGCCGAACTTCTGGCTGGGGCTCGTGCTCGTCACGTTCTTCGGCGCGGAGCTGGGCCTGTTCCCGACCAGCGGCTACGCGCGACCCGGCGACGGCGTCGGCGACTGGGTGGCCCACCTCATGCTGCCCGTGGTGACGCTCGCGGCGGGCGGCGTCGCGGAGATCGCGCGGCAGGCGCGGGCGAGCCTCGTCGACACGCTGCGGCTCGACTTCGTCCGGACCGCCGCGGCCAAGGGGCTCTCGCCGCTCTCGATCGTCGGCAAGCACGCGTTGCGCACGGCGATGATCCCGGTGATCACCGTGATGGGCCTGCAGGTGAGCCGGCTCTTCGGGATGTCGGTACTGGTTGAGGCGGTGTTCGCGCTACCGGGCATCGGCTCGCTGATGGTGGCCTCGGTGTTCGACCGGGACATCCCGATGATCCAAGGCACAGTGCTGCTGGCGACGGTGGTCGTCGTCGTGGTGAACCTGCTCGTCGACCTGTCCTACGGCTGGCTCAACCCCAAGGCGGCCCTGACATGACCACGGTGACGACCCGTCCGGAGTCGGCCTTCGCGGCGTTCCGCCGGCGTTTCGTCCGCCAGCGCCTCGCCGTCGTGATGGCCGGGGTGATCGCCGTGATGGTACTCGTCGCGCTGCTCGCGCCGTGGATCACGCCGCTCGACCCGAACGCTCAGGCGCTGCTCGACCGGCTCGCACCGCCGAGCACGAAGCACTGGCTGGGCGCCGACGACCTGGGCAGGGACGTGGCCTCCCGGCTGATCATCGCGACCCGGGCGACGATCTGGGCCGGCCTGCTCGCGACGTGTGTCAGCCTGCTGATCGGGCTGCCGTTCGGCCTGCTCGCGGGCTACCTGCGGGGGTGGGCCGACACGGTGCTCTCCCGGGCGGCCGACGCGCTCATGGCGATCCCGCCGCTGCTGTTCGCGATGGCGATCGTGGCCGTACTCGGGCGCGGCGTGACCAACGCCATGATCGCGATCGGAGTCGTGACGGCGCCGCGGTTCTTCCGCGTCGCCCGCGGCGTCGCGCTGGTGATCCGCGAGGAGACCTACATCGAGGCCGCGCGCTCGATCGGCTGCCCGACCGGCCGCATCGTGCGCACCCATGTGCTACCGAACATGATGTCGCCGCTGATCGTCCAGATCTCGGTGACGATGGGCTTCGCGATCCTCTTCGAGGCGAGCCTGTCGTTCCTCGGGCTCGGGGTGCAGCCCCCCGACGCCTCGTGGGGCTCGATGCTGCAGCGCTCCACGCGGTTCGCGGGCGACGCGCCGTGGCTCGTGCTGCTGCCCGGGCTGGCGATCCTGCTGACCGTCCTCGCGTTCAACACCGTCGGGGACGCAGTGCGGGACTCCGTGGGGCGAGAGAACAGGAGGCTCGCGTGAACGCCGTCCTGGAGATCAACGACCTCGTCGTCGAGGTCGCGACCGCGCACGGGCCGATGGTCGTGGTGAGCAACGTGTCGCTCGCCGTCGGCGCCGGGGAGACGCTCGGCCTGGTCGGCGAGTCCGGCTCCGGCAAGTCGCTCACCACCCTCGCCGTGCTGCGGCTGCTCGGGACCTCCGCGCGGATCGCGTCCGGGGAGATCCTCCTGCGCGGGCCCGACGGGGTCCTCGACCTCGTGACGCTGCCCGAGCGGCGGATGCGCGACGTGCGCGGCGGACGGATCGGCATGGTGTTCCAGGAGCCGATGACGGCGCTCGACCCGGCGTACTCCGTCGGCGAACAGGTGGCGGAGACCGTGCGCAGGCACCTCGGGCTCGGCAGGACGGACGCCTGGAAGCGGGCGGTCGAACTGCTCGACCGCGTCGGCATCCCGTCGGCGGACCGGAGGGCACACGATCACCCGCACCACTTCTCCGGCGGCATGCGCCAGCGTGTGGTGATCGCGATGGCACTCTCGTGCGACCCGGTCGTGCTGCTCGCCGACGAGCCGACGACCGCGCTCGACGTCACGGTGCAGGAACAGATCCTGACGCTGCTCGGCGAGCTGCGCGACGAGTCGGGCCTCGCGCTGCTGTTCATCTCGCACGACCTGGGCGTGATCGCCGACATCAGCGACCGCGTCGCCGTCATGTACGCGGGGCAGGTCGTGGAGACGGCGCCGGTGCACGAGCTGTTCGCCGCACCGCGGCACCCGTACACGCGCGCGCTGTTGCGGTGCGTGCCGAGCCCGGGCAGCGACCGGCTCGCGACGATCCCCGGCACCGTCCCGACGTTCGACGCGCTGCCGCTCGGCTGCCGCTTCGCGCCGCGGTGCGAGCACGCGGCGGCGGTGTGCGAGGGCGCGCCGATCGGGCTGGACACCGTGGCGGCGACGCACTTCGCCCGATGCGTTCGGATCGAGGAGGTGGTCTCATGACACTGCTGGACGTCGAAGGGGTGGCGAAGTCCTTCCCCGCGCGCCGCCGGAAGGCGGTCGTGCGCGCGGTCCGCGACGTGTCGTTCCGGCTCGACCGCGGCCAGACGCTCGGCGTGGTCGGCGAATCCGGCTCCGGCAAGTCGACCACCGCGCGGCTGGTGCTCGGCCTGATCCGGCCCGACGCCGGGCGGGTCCACCTCGACGGGATGGACGTGCTCGCCGCGCGCGGCGACCGGCTGCACGCGTTGCGGCGCAGGATGCCGATGGTGTTCCAGGACCCGTACTCGTCGCTCGATCCGACGTGGACAGTCCGGGACATCGTCACGGAGCCGGTGCGGCTCGGCCGTCGGCGGGATCGAGCCGTGCCGGCGACGCGGGCGGCCGAACTGCTGGAGCTCGTCGGCATGGCGCCCGCGTTCGCACAGCGATACCCGCACGAGCTCTCGGGCGGGCAGCGGCAGCGGGTCGCGATCGCCCGCGCGCTCGCCTGCGACCCCGATCTCGTTGCGCTCGACGAGGCCGTCGCGGCGCTGGACGTCTCGACCCGTGCGGGGATCATCGGGCTGCTGCAGGACCTGCAGACCTCGCTCGGCGTCGCGTACCTGTTCATTTCGCACGACCTGGCGCTCGTCCGGCTCGTCAGCCACGAGGTCGCCGTCATGTACCTCGGGCGGATCGTCGAGCGCGGCCCGACCGAACGGGTCTATGCGGCGCCCGCGCACCCGTACACCAGGGCGTTGATCTCCGCCGTTCCGGTGCCCGACCCCGTCGTGCAACGGAACCGGACCCGGCCGCCGGTACTCGGCGAGGTGCCGAGCGCGCTCGCGGTGCCGAGCGGGTGTGCGTTCCACCCGCGCTGCCCGCTCGCGACGGACATCTGCCGGACCATCGACCCGCCGGTCGTCGACCTCGACGACGGGCATGCCGCCGCGTGCCACCACGTGGCGCTGATCACGAAAGAGGGCGTTTCATGAGCTTGGACTATCGCAAGGGCCTGCACGACCTCGGCGACGGCTGCCATGCGTGGCTGCTGCCCGACGGCAGCTGGGGCTGGAGCAACTCGGGTCTGATCACCGGCTCCGGCACGTCGCTGATGGTCGATACGCTCGTCGACCTCGCGCTCACCAGGGAGATGCTCGACGGCATCGCTCCCGTGCTCGCGCAGTACCCCCTGGGGACGCTGGTGAACACGCATTCCGACGGCGACCACGTCTTCGGCAACGAGCTGGTCGCGGCGCGGGGCGTGGAGATCGTCGCGTCGGCGGCGGCCGCAGAGCTCATGACTCAGGAGGCCGTCGACCAGGTGGTGGCCACCCTGAAGTCGCCCGGCGCGGCGGGCGACTTCGCACGGCACGTCTTCGGGCCGTTCACGTTCGAGGGGATCACCGTCACCGGCCCGGACCGCACCTTCGAGGGTGAGCTGAGCCTCGACGTGGGCGGCCGCGAGGTCCGGCTTATCCAGGTCGGGCCCGCCCACACGCCGGGGGACACACTCGTGCTCGTCCCCGACGCGAAGCTGCTCTACGCGGGCGACATCCTGTTCGTCGGCGGCACCCCGATCGCATGGGCCGGTCCGATCGCGCGCTGGATCTCCGCGCTCGACCTGATCCTCGACATGGACGTCACGACCATCGTGCCGGGGCACGGACCGGTATCCGGCAAGGCCGAGGTCTCCGCCATGCGGGAATACCTGGTGTTCATCGAGGCCGAGGCACGCAAGCGATTCGAGGACGGTCTGGACGTCGACGCCGCGATCGCGTCCATCGATCTCGGCAAGTACGCGGAGCTGCCGGAGCACGGCAGGTTCGCGCAGAACGTCATCAACGTCTACCAGCAGCTTGACCCGGACATGCCGAGGGAAGGGAACTTCCTCGTGCTCGGCCGCATCGCCGCGCTCGAAGGCTTCCCCGCTCTCGCCACATCGGTCGACAACGGGGAGGGAAACGCCTGATGCGCTTCGTCACCTACGCCTCGCCCACCGGCGACGACCGGGTCGGCCTGGTCGTCGGCGATCAGGTGCACGGCCTGGAGTCCGGCGTCTCGCTGCTCGACCTGCTCGGCGCCGGCACCCTCGCCGCCACGGCGGAGCAGACGCCGAGCGAGATGCTGCCGCTCGCCGGGCTCACACTGCGCGCTCCCCTGCAGCCGCGCGCCATCCGCGACTGCACCGGATACCTCCAGCACCTGCGCAACTGCCAGGGAGCCGCGGACAGCCCGGTGGACGAGCGCAACCACCAGTTCCCGGCGTTCTACTTCTCCAACCCCGCCGCCGTCGTCGGCCCGTACGACGACGTCGCGATCCCGCCCGGCAGTGAGCAGTTCGACTACGAACTGGAGATCGCCGCGGTGATCGGCCGGACGGGCTCGAACATCCCATTCGACGAGGCCGAGTCGCACATCGCGGGCTACATGCTGCTGGGCGACTGGAGTGCCCGCGACCTGCAGATCAACGAGATGGAACTGGGGCTGGGCCCGGCGAAGGGCAAGGACGGGGCGACCACGTTGGGCCCCATGCTCGTCACCCCCGACGAGATCGAGCCGTACCGCAGCCGTAACGCGTTCGATCTCGGCATGACCGGCTACGTCAACGGCGAGTTGGTGAGCGAGGGCCGCTGGGACACGATCGACTGGGGCTTCCCCGACATGATCACCTACACGTCGCGCGGGACGACGTTGCGGCCGGGAGACGTCATCGGCTCCGGCACCGTGCCGACCGGATGCCTCTACGAGCACTTCGCGAAGGACCCCGCGGGGTTCCGGGGCTGGCTGCAGCCCGGTGACGAGGTGCGGCTGGTCGTGGAGCGGCTCGGTGAGATCCGGCAGCGGGTGGTGGCGGGGGCGAAGCCACAGCCGCTCAGCTCCGGCTACTGAGCGGCTGTAGACGGCGCCCGCCCTGTTCGCCTCATCTGTGCGGGCGCCGGCGCAGCCGCCGCGATCTTGCAAGATCGACGACTGCCAGGTCCACGATCGCGAGAGGCGGCTGATTCTTCAGATAGGAACGACGGAGGCCGGTGTCCATCGACGGGGACACCGGCCTCCGCCTACCGTCGCAGACCAGCGATGATGCCTGCCACCGAGCCATGGACTGGCTGCACGAGGTCGAAGACGACCGAAGAGCGCATCCGCGCCCACGTCATCCTCTGCCTGGAACCGTTCGTCCGCTGGTACCTGCTGCCCTTCGTGCTGTCCACGCTGTCTCGCGCTGCTGCTCATCCGCATCGTCGGGACCACCACCGCCGCACCTGGCAGCAGGACCGCCGCGAACTCGACCGGCTCCACGTCGGCGCCTTCACCGGCCCCATTGGGACGTTGCAGCGGCTCACGCCATGTTCAAATCCTTGTCCCGCGGTCTGCCCAGAAACCCGCCCGCACATCCTTCTTGAGGACCTTGCCGTTGGGACTGCGTGGTAGCTGGTCGACGAAGAACACCTGCTTAGGGGCCCGGATGGGGCCGAGCCGCTGCCGACACAACGCGATGAGCTCAGCGCCGTCGGCCTCCGCACCTGCGTTCAGTTCGACGACCGCAGTGACCACCTCGCCCCAGTCGTCATGTGGAGCGCCGACGACGGCACAGTCGCGGACGGCGGGATGTCCCCAGAGCACCTGTTCGACCTCTCCCGGGTAGACGTTGAATCCGCCGGAGATGATCACGTCGCGGCTGCGGTCGGTGAGGTGAAGGTAGCCCGCCTCGTCCATGTTCCCCAGGTCACCTGTGTGCAGCCAGCCGTCGACGATGGCTTCGGCCGTGCGATCAGGGTCCTTGTAATACCCCTTCATCAGTAGGTCACCGCGAACGCAAATCTCGCCGGTGACACCGGGCCCGACCATTGCACCTGTTTCAGGATCAATGATCGCCACGGTGACCAGGGGGTACGGACGTCCGCAAGAAGAGAGCCTGGCCGGCGGCGCGATCTCGCCGTCGATGAGGTGCTCGTCGGGGCGCAGGAAGCTGATCGCCGCCGGTGCCTCCATCTGCCCATAGCACTCGATGAACACGGGCCCCAGGCGTTCAATGCCTTGGCGTAGCTTCTCGACCGACATCGGCGCAGCGGCGTACATGAGGTAGCGCAGTGTTGTGGTGTCAGCCGGGCGCTGATCCAGCCGCTCGAGGAGGCGGTAGACCGCTGTCGGTGGCAGGAACATCTCGGTGACGCCATGCTCCTCGATGGCGTCGAGAACGTGGTCGGGAGTCGCTCCGGGCACGACGACCACCGTGCCGCCGCGCGCGCTCGCCTGGAGACTGAACAAGCCAGACGTATGAGTCATCGGGGCGGCGGCGAGATTCACGATGGGGGCGTCGGCGGGATAGGTGAGCGCCATCATCTGATGGGCGACCATGGTCGAGAAGCTGCGATGGGTGTTCATCACGCCTTTGGGCCTACCGGTCGTGCCGCCGGTCGGTGCAATGGCAACGACGTCGTCCATCTCGTAGCGGACCGCGGGGCTGATATCGGGATGACCGGCGGTCCAGTCCGCAAGCGCTGGGTCCCCGGTACCCGCACCGAGCGCCACCCAGGTCTTGATGCCCGGGAGCCGGCTCCGCATCCGCTCGACCTCGTCGGCCAGCGCGGGTGCGTAGAACAGGATCTCCACGTCGAGCCGGTTGATGAGTACGACGTTGTCGTCGACAGGATGGCTGGGGTTGAGCGGCACCCAGGCCGCGCCGGCCCGCCAGAGTCCGAGCACGCAGATCCATGCGAGGGAGTCGTTGGGCGAAAGCACGGCCACCTTGGTCTCGGTGCGCGCGCCCGCCGCAAGTAGCGCGTGGGCAATGCGGCAGGACATGGCTCCAGCCTGATCAAAGGTCCAGGTGCTGACGGCGTCCCGATAGGCGACGCCGCGAGGGTTGATACGCCGTCCGCGGTCGAAGAAGTCAATGATGGCCATGGGTTAGGCCTTTCCAAGGATGACGATGGAGGTGACCGCTTCCTCGCCGCGGTGGAATCCCCCGCCATTCTCGGCGAGGGCGATACGGGCGTTCTCTACCTGTCGGTTGCCGGCGGTGCCACGGAGTTGCTCGGTCAACTCGAAGATCTGGCCCAGTCCACTCGCGCCGATGGGATGGCCCTTGGACTCCAGTCCACCGGAGGTATTGACCGGGATCCGGCCGCCCAAGGAGGTCTCGCCGCGCTCGGCGCAGGGCCCTCCCTCGCCCCTGGGAACCAGGCCGAGCATCTCGGTCTGCAGGATCTCCGCGAACGCGGTTGCGTCGTGCACCTCGGCCACGTCAACGTCGCCTGCGCCTACGCCGGCTGCCTCGTATGCCTGGACGCAGACGCGCTGACTTAGATGCCGGTCAAAGGTGGTGATGTCCCGATCGGTCCCTGTGCCGACGACCGCAGCCAGCACCTCCACGTCTCGGCGCGCTCCAATACGGCGCATCCCCTCATCGCTGCAGACGACGATCGCGGCGGCGCCGTCGGTGAGCGGGGCACACATGGGGACGGTCAGCGGATGGGAGAGCTTCCGCGCGCCCAGTACCTGCTCGACGGTCATTGGTTCGCGGTAGTGCGCGCGCGGATTGTCCGCTGCGTGCTTGTGGTTCTTGGCCGCGACCGCGGCGATCTGTTCGGGCGTGGTGCCGTGCAAGCGCATATGGTTGCGGGCCATGGCGGCATAAATGTCCATGAAGATCGACCGGCGGCCGAGGTGCGGCTCGTCGACCTCGCCGCCGAGTTCCTTGAGCGTCCTGGTCAGGGCGTCGGGATCGGCCACGTTGTATGCGGTGTCGAAAACCGCCATCGACCGCTCAGGGTTGCCGATGTGCATCTTCTCGACGCCCACGACGAGCACGACGTCTCCGGCACCCGCTCGGATGTGGTTCACCGCCAGCGTGAAGGCACTCGCCCCGGTGGCGCACGCGTTCTCGATGTTGAACACGGGAATGGCTTGCAGACCCGTCTCACGCAGGGCGATCTGGCCGGCGATCATGACCTGGCCCTGCAGGAAACCCTGCGTGGCCGTGCCGAAGAAGGCGGCGTCGACGCTGTTGACGGATGACGCTCCCGCGTCGGAGATGGCGTCGTTCACTGCCCAACGGACCAGCTCATTGACCGTCTTGTCCGAATGGATGCCGAAGGGCGTCATGCCCACACCTGCGATCCAGACGCTGGTACCCATCAGCCGGTATCCCCCTTTCCGATTAACTCAGCGACCCACGAACCGTCGCCGAAGCGCCGGGTGGACGACAGAAGGAAGCAAGATGGCGAAGAGGAAGGGCTTTCCGACCGGAGGCTTGCTCTGTCATTGAGGCTCCAGGAGAGCGTGACCGCCCTGTCGAGCGGGCTTGACGAGGCGTTCCCCCACGCGAGCATTGGGAACCAGAACAACGTAGGACTTCCCGTAGCCGTCGCACTACGGTCGTCTGCCCAATCCCGCCGGCTGCTCTTCGTAGCCGGCTACGACGCTGCCTTTCTCGCGAGAAGCGCCCAGGACAACTCGAGGATGGTGTCGGTGTCTTCGAGCGAGCAGCCGACCAGCTTCTCGAAGCGGGCCAGTCGGTAGCGCAGCGTGTTGACGTGGACGGGGATGCTGGCCGCGGCTCGCGGGATGCTCCGCGAGTGGCCGAGCCAGGCGTCGAGTGCATCCAGGACCAGCTCGCCAAAAGGTCCTTGCTCGCGCAACGGCTCGATATAGCGGGTGAGGAGTACGTCGCTCACCTCACGGTGCACCGGTACGGCGATTCGCCACGTGACCGTCTCGACTGTGTGCACCCCGCGGTCGGTGTAGAGGCCCGCGGCCATGAGGACCCGTTCGGCTACGGCGAAGGACGACGGCATCTCCTCGACCTCAGCCGCCGGTCCAACGGCCACGACGATAGTTGATCCGACGGGCGGCGTAGCCGCGAGGCCGACGAGGCGTCCTTCGGCTGGTACAAGGATCGCGGCGCGTCGGTGCTGTCCGTAGGCGTCCGGTGTGGCCGAGCGGGTCAGCTCTTCGCGCACCCGCGCGAGGTCGCTGTCGGGCAGCTGCTGTGTGCAGACAGCGTGGAACCGGGTGCCTCGGCTCAGCCCGTACCTGGCACACCCCTCCTGGAGCTGGGCCGGCTCGAGTGTGCCTGCCAGCAGGCCCAGCACCCACTGGGCCCGCCGCTGCTCGTCGGCAAGGGCTCCGGCGATTCCCTCTTGGCGGTAAGTCATGGCAGCACGCGCAGAGAAGGCATCGCTGAGCCGCCACAGGAGCTGGGACAGACGCAGTGTCTCGGTCGCGTCCACCCCGTAGGCCGATGCGTTGTCGACGACCCACCCCTGGATGCAGGCGATCACCACCCGAAACCCACCCATGATGTCCTGGATCTCGACACCTTGGTGGAGCCGTTCCGAGGTTGACAGCTCCGCCTCCCAGATGTCCCTGCTCGGCGGGACGATGCCCTCCGCGAGGACCCGGGATGCCAATGCTCGGTTTCGCTCGACGCTCGCGATCACGGAAGCGGTCGGGACCGCCTCGTAGGCCGGCACGTCGGCCCGAACATCTCGGACCGTTTGTTCGATCAGAGCCTCAGCGGTGGCCAACGCCGTGACCAGGCGTCGCAACCCGCCGGCAGTCGCTCGAGTGACCATCTCTCATCCTCCTGCGGCCTTACCTCCTCAGCGTCATGACCGTCGGCACCGGCTGCGGCCCGCGTACGAGCCGTCTCATAGCCGGGCGCGGCGTAGGCCACCGACCGCAGGTGGTACGCACCGTGCTCCTTCCTCCTTGAGGAGGAGGCGCGAGCACGCTGTGGTCGGGCTTTCCTCCACGCGGCGGAGGCCGGTTCGCTGGGCGCGTTCGTAGCTTCGTTTGCATGAAAACACATATGGATGAAGCGAGGCAGCAGTGATCGAGGCGCGGGAACTGACCAAGAGGTACGGCCACAAGGCAGCCGTTTCGGGGCTGGACTTCCGCGTCGAGCCCGGCCGGGTCACGGGGTTCCTCGGGCCTAACGGGGCTGGTAAGTCGACGACGATGCGGATGATCCTCGGGCTGGACCTGCCCTCCTCCGGGTCGGTGACCGTCAACGGCCGCCGATACCAGGGGATGGTGTGGCCGCTCTACGAGATCGGCGCACTGCTGGATGCCCGCGCGGTGCATCCGGGGCGATCGGCCTACAACCACCTGCACAGCCTGGCCGCCGCCAACGGCATCCCCCGGAGCCGGGTCGACGTGGTGCTGGAGCAGGTCGGCCTCACCGCTGTGGCGCGCAAGCGGGTCGGCGGGTTCTCTCTTGGCATGTCGCAGCGGCTGGGCATCGCGGGTGCGTTGCTCGGCGACCCCGGGATCCTGCTGTTCGACGAGCCGGTCAACGGTCTGGACCCGGACGGCATCCTGTGGATCAGGACCCTGATGCGTTCCCTCGCCGCTGAGGGGCGCACCGTACTGGTCAGCAGCCACCTGATGAGCGAGATGGCGCTGACCGCCGACCATCTGCTGGTGATCGGCGAGGGACGGCTGCTGGCCGACATGTCACTGGACGAGCTGATCGCCCGCGACGCCACGGACCGGGTCGAGGTCCGTGCCGTCGACCACCACCGGCTCGCGGGCGAACTGCGGACGCTGGGCGGCGAGGTCACCCTGGAGCCGGACGGGACGTTGCTGGTCGTGGGAGTCGACTCGGCGACCATCGGCGAGCTTGCCGCCGCGCAGGGGCACGTGCTGCACCAGTTGCGGGACGTGACCTCGTCGTTGGAGGAGGCCTACTTCCGGCTCACCGAGGACAGTGTCGTCTACCGGGCTCCGGTGCCGGCATGAACGCGCACACGGTTCAGACGGTGCCGGCGGAGCGGCGGTACGGCCTGCGGGCGCGGCTGCGCGCCACGGCCCGCAGCGAATGGGTCAAGCTCTGGTCGGTGCGGTCCGCGCCGGCGGTGCTCGAGGCCACGGCCGTGGTGATCGTGGTCGGGGCGCTCGTCCTCAGCTCCGGATACCGGTCCGGTTGGGCATCGCTGTCCGCGTCCGAACGGGCGGCCTTCGACCCGACCTACACCAGCCTGCGCGGCATCGAGCTGGCTCAGCTGTTCGTCGGCGCGCTCGGCGTGCTGGCGGTGACGAGCGAGTACGGGACCGGTCTGATCCGGGCGACGCTCGCGGCGACACCGCAGCGCACACAGGTACTCGTCGTCAAAGGGCTGGTGCTCGGCGCGGTCGTCTGGGTCGTGAGCACAGCCTCGTCGTTCGGGGCCTTCGCTCTCGGGCAGCGCCTCTTCACCGGGCCGATGCCCCATGCGGCGCTGGGCGACCCGGGGGTGCTGCGCGCCGTCCTCGGCGGTGGCCTGTACCTCACCCTGATCGTGTTGTTCGGAACGGCCCTGGGAGCGCTGTCGCGCTCCACCCCGCTCGGGCTGGCGGCGCTGTTCGGCGTGCTGCTGGTTTTGCCACTGATGGTGAACCTGCTGCCGGGCAGCCTCGCGGACCGGATCCTCCCGTATCTGCCCGGCGAGGCCGGTGCCCAGGTCTGGCATGTGATGCCGCCCTCGCCGCGCAGCCTCGGCCCCTGGCAGGGCTTCGCGCTGTTCGCCCTGTACGTCGTCGTGTCGGCCGGTGCCGTCTTGAGGCTGACCCGAAGGAGGGACGTGTGATGCCCATTGGCACCACCGACACACCGATGCCCGCAGCACAAGCGCAGCGCCCGCCGGTGACGCCGCTGTCCCGGGGACGGGCGGTGCTGGCGAGCGAGTGGATCAAACTTCGCTCGCTGCGGTCGCTGTGGACGACCGCCCTGGCCGGGTTCGGGTTCAGCGTCGGGCTCTCGTTCCTGGTCTGCTCAAGCTTCCAGTCACGCTGGCACACCCTGGGCGCCCAGGCGCAGGCCCACTTCCATCCGATCGACATCAGCCTCGGCTTCCTCCAGATCACCTCCTTGTTCTTCGGCGCGCTCGGTGCGCTCGTGGTGACCACTGAGTACGGCACCGGGGAGATTCGAGGCACCTTCGTGGCGACGCCGCAGCGCCCGCTGGTGCTGGCGGCGAAGGCGCTTCTGCTCGGCCTCCTCGGCTTCGGCCTGGCCCTGGTCACCGTCTCGGCTGCGTTCCTGCTCGGCCAGAGCCGGCTGTCCGGGGCGGTGCCTCACGCATCCCTGGCCGACCCCCGCGCGGCGGGCGCGGTCCTCGGCGGCGCCCTCTACCTGACGCTGACTGCGCTGCTCGGTCTGTTCCTCGGCGTGCTGGTGCGCAGCACCGCGATCGCGATCTCGGCCCTCTTCGGCGTCTTCACGGTCCTGCCCGTGCTGGTCAACAACCTCCCGAAGGGCTTGGTATGGCGGCACACGGTCCCGTACCTGCCGTCCAACCTCGGCTTCTCGCTGTGGCACTCGCACATCGAGTTCCTGGTGCGGCCCATGCCGGCGGGGAGCACGCTCGCCCTGTACGTCATCGTGACGGCCGGCGCCGGGTTGGCACTGCTGCGGACGCGGGACGGGTGACGTCGGGCATGCTGATCGGCATGAGGCAACCGGGGTGGAGGTCGAGAGCCGTCGACGCGCTGTTCGCCGTGGCGTGCTTGGCGGTCGTCGTCTGCGGCACGACGAACCGGCTGGTGTCGTGGCTGCCCGGCTTCTCTGTGTGGCTGCTGGCACCGGCGCAGGCTGCGCTGGTCCTGGCACGCCGGCGAGCGCCACTGGCGGTTCTGGCAGCGACCACCGCCCTCAGCGTATTCATGATCGCGACAGGCTTCCCAGGACTGGCCGCCGTCGCGGCGCCCCTGGCCGCGGCCTATGCCGTGGCCGTCTACGGCCCCGCCGGCCCGACCAAGCCAGGCGCGGGCCGGCTTCCTCCCGCTCCGCTCGCCCGCCCTGCGATGATCGACGGAGCCGACGGTCGCGGCGTCCTCGCTTCGGTGGCGGCCGCCGCCGCGCTCATGGCCGCGAACCTCTCCCCCGGCGCCCGCATCCGCCCGTCCGACGGCGCCCTGTGGGCTGCCCTCTCCATCGGCCTGTGCGTCGTTCTGGCGTGGGTCTGCGGATACGCCGTCCGCACCCGGCGCGCCTACGTCGTCCAACTGGAGGAGCGGGCACGCCGCCTAGAACGCGAGGAGGGCGAGCGTGCCGAACGCGCCGTCGCCGACGAACGCCTGCGCATCGCCCGCGAACTCCACGACGTCATCGGACACTCGATCAGCCTCATCACCGTGCAGGCCGAGGCAGCCGGCCGCTGCGCCCGCACTCGGCCGGAGGCCGTCCCGGACTACCTTGCGACCATCTCCGCCACCAGCCGAGAGGCGCTGGCCGAGATGCGTCGCGTTCTGGCCGTGCTGCGGCCCGAGGACGGCGAGCCGCTGGAGCCGCGGCCGGGCCTGGCGTCCCTGCCCGAGCTGATCGCGAAGGTCGAGTCCGCCGGCGTACCGGTCCGCTTGGACGTGGAGCCGTCGACGCTGCCCGCCGGCGTCGGGCTGGCCGCCTACCGCATCGTCCAGGAGGCGCTCACCAACACCCTCAAGTACGCCGGCCGCCCCGCCACGGCCTCGGTCACCATTGCCCGGGCCGGGCCGATGCTCCACGTCTGCGTCGTCGACGACGGCCTCGGGCCACAGAGCGAGCCGTCCGCCGCCGCCCACGGACTCGTCGGGATGCGCGAGCGCGCCGCGATGTACGACGGCACCCTGCGCGCCGGGCGCCGCCGGGGTGGCGGATTCGAAGTCCACGCCACCCTGCGGATGACCGGGGAGGCACCGTGACCATCAGGATCCTGATCGCCGACGACCAGACCCTGATCCGGTCCGGCCTGCGCGCGATGCTCGAAACCGAAACCGGCTTCGACGTCGTCGGCGAGGCAGCCGACGGCGCCGAAGCTGTGGAGGCGGCCCGCCGACTGCGACCCGACGTCGTGCTGATGGACATCCGCATGCCCCACCTCGACGGCGTCTCCGCGACCCGCGCCCTACTCGCCCAGAGTCCCGCGCCGTGCCGCATCCTGGTCCTGACCACCTTCCACCTGGACGACTACGTGGCCCAGGCACTGCGCGCGGGAGCCTCCGGATTCCTGCTGAAGGACTCCACCGCAGACCAGCTCGTCGAAGCCGTCAAGGTGATCGCTGCCGGCGAGGCGATCCTCGCGCCGTCAGTGACCCGCCGACTTCTCGAGCGCATGGCGGGCGGCCCCGAACAGGCCGACGGTCAGGACCTGCGGAAGCTGCTCTCCGCACGAGAGATCGACGTGCTTCTGCTGCTGGCCCGCGGGCTCTCCAACGCCGAGATCGCGCAGTCGCTTCATGTCGCCGAGACCACCGTGAAGAGCCACGTCCAGAGCCTGCTGCTCAAACTCGGCGTCCGCGACCGTCTGCAGGCAGCCGTCGCAGCCTACGACTCCGGTCTGGTCAAGCCGCGGGGGCAGGAGGCGAGGGACTGATCCCGGATGGGTGTAGCTCTTTCTCGGGGACTGGATGACCTGGGATGTTGAGGCCGCTCTCGCGGTCGGGGGATCGTCCTTTACCGTGCGGTGAGGAGACGATCGCGATGGGCTCGTCGCTGGAGGAACTGGCTCGGCGGGAGGGGGCGGCCCGGGATCGCCTCGAGGCGATCCCGGAGCAGATCGAGCACTTGCGTGAGCGGTTGGCGGCCGAGGAACAAGTGTTGTCCCGGCTGGTGATCACCCGGGAGACGGCGGAGGAGGTCCTGGGAGAGACGGCCGGGTCAGCAGCCGCCTGCCGACGCGACGTCGCGGACGGTACGAACGGTGCGCAGATGGTGACCTCGCCTTCAGGTTCGGGTTTCTCGCCGATCGGGGTGGTCACAGTGCCGCGGTGGAGTGCGGGCATGGGTGTGTCGGTGTTGCCGCGGGCTTATCAGGATGTGCTCGAAGTGCTGGCCGACGCCGGGCGGGCGATGCGGGCCGGGAAGATCGTGGCGGCGTTGGGGGTGCCGGTCGAGGCGGCCAAGGTCGAGTTCATGCGGTCGAAGCTGAAGCGGCTGGTGGAGCGGGGCTGGCTGACCGAAGAGGCCCCGGGGTTGGTTTCGGTGACCGAGCAGGTTCCAGCACGGGAGGCGGTTCGGGCGGCGCCACACCCGTCTCGGCGTCGCCACACCCGTCTCGGCGTCGCCCTCGTCGGCGAGGGCGACAAGGGTCTTGCGGGTGATCCGTAGGTGATCGATGACCTCGTCGAGTTCGCGCAGCTTCGCGGTGGGGTCGTCGATCAGGGCCCGGGTCTGCTCGGCCTCGCGAGCCAGCGCCGCCTCGCGAGCTCACGATCCCACGGGGTGTGCAGGTCGCGGACTGGCGAATAGCATGCCGGATGCCCTCGATGAACCTGCGTTGCTCAGTCCGCGCGATCGTCCTCGACGAGGACGACCGCATCCTGTTGTGCCGCCACACCATTCCAAAGCCGACCGGCAGGGTGGCCGTGTGGGCGGCTCCCGGTGGAGGTATCGAGCGCGGCGAGACGCCGCTTGCCGCGCTGCGGCGCGAGCTACATGAAGAGGTAGGGCTGGCGGTCGATTCCGACCCGCCCCATGTGTGGCACCAGCAGGTTGTCGCCCCCGGGCACGCGGCAGGTTACGACGGCGTGGTCAATGACTATTTCCTTGTCCGCACCCTGTCGTTTCAGCCCCGCGGTGCAATGTCCGACGACAAGCTCGCTGCTGAGAACATCGACGGCTTCCGCTGGTGGAAGTTACAAGACATCGCCCACTACCGTGGTTCTGAGTTGTTCTCACCGCGCGACCTGGCGACCCCACTGACAGCGCTGATCGCCGACGGGGCTCCGGCCAGACCGGTGCAGCTCGGTCTGTAGGCCGACGTCCAGCTGCTCCTGATGCTGGACAGACCCGTTATTGGGTTTGAATCGCACCTGTTTCCTCTGAGCCGCACCTGTTCGAGCTCATGGTCGCGATGGCCCGTCCTCCCCAGGCCTTGGGTGAGCCAGCCTCGCCGAACATTCGCATGCCGATATTCGCGAGCCTCCTCACGTCCGCGGGCGCAGCACACGTGCGCGCTGCCGCGACAGACGTGGAGTTCCAGGTTCCGAGCTGGTTCCTCGCCTCGTCCACGGCACCGTCCGACACACTCTGCACATCGACGGTTGCTTTCAGTGCCAACAGGATGCGGCTCTCAAGACTGCGGATGTTTCGCGCACTTCGCCGGCTTCCTCACGCACTCGCGAAGGAGGATTTCGAGGTCCGTGAATCACCCCTGGATCATCTACCTACGGACTTGCTTGGCCCTTCGGGTTCACCGGGCACGCATGGCTCCGACCCGCGGCGCTTCGGCCGTCGAGTGGGTGATCATCACGGCCATCATCGCCGGAGTCGCACTGGGCCTGGCAACCTTGATCAAGACCTTGGTAGAGCAGAAACAGGTCGACATCCAAAGCAGCCTCAACGGCGACAGCGCAAGGACCTGACCCCACCGCGGCCCACGCCCCTCATCTCAGGCATTGGCGCCGCGGACGTGAGCCCGTCCATCAACGCTTGCCTGGCCACACAGCCGCTTTGCCCGCGCCTACTCTCGGCTTCATGAATCCTCTCCTTGATCGCAACGATCAATCACTTTAAGTAGTTGATCTGCTACGTCATACATCTATTCGTGCTCGTGTCGTCGTCCGTGATTGCGCAGGTGCTCGACGGGTCTATGAGACTGCCTGACAGGAGAACGCCTCAGGCGCAGACGGGCCGCCGCCCCGCTGGGTTCGGCTGACCTCATCGTTCAACAGCGGCGGTCAATCGTCCACGCCGAGCAGAAACTCCGCGTGTGCGCGGTGGTGTCCAGGTTGGCAGCGGCTGGCCCGAGAAAGCGCGGCAGGCTGCGCCCTCCGCACGGCACTCGTTGACCCCGGCGGCGAGAAGCTGCTTGAGGTGGTACGAGCAGGTCGAGGAGGGCAGACCGACGTGCTCGGCGACCTGGCCCGTGCTGCGGAGCTTCCCGTCCGCGAGCAGCCGCACGATCTCCAGCCGCACCGGATCTCCCAGGGCCCGCATGATCTTGGGAATAGGCTACTGATCTTGCCGTCCTGAGCTGGGAAAATGGGGGTGCAGGTCAAGGCTGGTTGAGTGACCGTGAGTCCCCGCCATTCATCGCTGATCGCCGTCCGTTCTGGCATGCATCTGGCAGGTGATCATGGCTCTGGCCTCTTCCTTCGCCATCGCAAAGCCATCGGCACGCGCTGGCGCAAGCTCACACCAGGGCGACAGGCCCTTCTCGTGCTGGTCCACCTGCGTAAGGGGGAGAGGTACGCCGAGGTCGCCGCCGGTTTCGGCGTCGGTGTCGCCACCGCCTGGCGGTGCGTCACCGAGACCGTCGCTCTGCTCGCACGGCGCGCCACCAAGCTGGACCAGGCCATACGCGCGGCGAAGAAGGTCGGCTATCCCCATCTCGTGCTCGACGGCACCCTGATACGGATCGGCCGCGTGGCCGCCGACCGGCCGTACTACTCGGGGAAGAACTGGTGCCAGGGGATGAACATCCAGGTCCTGGCCGCTCCGGATGGCACCATCGTGTGGACCTCCGGCTCCCTGCCCGGCTCTGTGCACGATCTGACCGCAGCCCGGATCTGGGGCATCATCCGCCGCTTGAAAGCTGCCGGCCCGGCCACTCTTGCCGACAAGGGCTACGTCGGAGCCGGTGAGCCAGTACGCGTGCCCTACAAGGGCCGAGGCAAGCCCGGGCAGAAGATCGCCAACTCAGCTCACGCCAAGCTCCACGGCCCCGGCGAGCGGGCCAATGCACAGCTGAAGAACTGGCGCATCCTCCAGAAACTACGCCTGCTGCCCAAACGAGCAGGTCAGCTCGTCAAGCCTATTCACGTCCTTCAGACCCGAGAAGCAGGACGGAAAGGGCTCCGTCCCTACGGAAGGTTTAGGTCTAGAAATCGCTATGGCCAGGGAATGTCTACGCCGGCCATGTTGCACGGCGCCCGACCTTTCCCGCAAAGTCGAAATATGAATCTATATCCGTAATTTCGTGTCAAAAAGAGCCGACTGGCGGCGAGGTACCCCAGAAGTATGTCGCGCCGGTGCACGACAGGAAGGAGTGGGCGGAAGGCAGGTCTGCTTGGCCAAAGGGAGGCGTCATGTTCCACAAAATCGCGCGACGGGCCCTGGTAGTCGCTACCTTTAGCGCGCTCACCGCGGGAGGTATCGCGATGTCGAGCGGCTCCGCTCTGGCGGACACCACCGCAAGAGGCGCCGCAACATCAAACGACTCTCCCTCCACGAACGCCTGCATCAACGTCGCCATCTCACCGCATGCGAATAACCTGGCCGCTGCCCCGCCGCCAGGACGGTCGGACCCGAAGCCGGCGGTCGACTGCGACTCTCTCTGTGCTCACAAGGCAGAGGTGGCCTGTCACAAGGTATGTAGAGACCAGCCGGAAGGCTGTCAGTACAGGTGTATCACGCAACACAGACCCAGATGCGTGGCCTCGTGTGAGAAACAGCAGAAGGGCCGACACGAGCGACACCATCGACACCATCGACGTCATGAACACCATCGACACCATGTGCCCGAGCGCGGTCGGTAAAAGACCGGCGCATCCAGCGGACTGCGGGTCCGTCCAGTCAGGCCCAGGTCGGGATCTCAGTCCTGACCTGGGCCTTCGTGCTGAGAGCGGGTGACGGGAATCGAACCCGCGCTGTCAGCTTGAGAAGTCTTTCAACACCATGCGGCCTGAGCTGCGGAAACGCTGACCTGGGGGTATACGGGTCGAGTAACCGTGAGTCCCCGTGATTCCCTGCGGGCCGCCGACCGTACGGGCACGCAACGGGCGTCGACGTGTTTCCTTTCCTCAGATGCCGCAGTAGAGCTCGAACTCTCGCCTGGCAGTTCTTCACCTGCGCTGATCACGTCGAGTAGTGCTCTGACCAGGCAATATAGACTTAAGGATAAGTCTATTTCCCCCGAAAAGAAGGCTGCCCTACAAAAGGCTCTTGAGGAATTGGATGACATCGCCTTAGCGAAAGAACTTGCCGCTGCAGGCATTACCATCGCTTCAGTGACGTTTTCTCACCGAGATCGACTCGGACATCAGGGCTTTTCCTGACAGGAACAGGCGCGCTCGTGCAGATACACGGATGAATGTCAGGAGCCCCAAAAAGAACGTGGAGCCTCC
>NZ_BBYK01000098.1 GCF_001570365.1 Microtetraspora fusca
GACCATGGCCGTCGTTGACGAGCCGCCATCGGAGGAGATGCGCGGCCTGTACCCCTTCCTCTACCCCGACCAGGACCACCTGCGGTCCGTCCTCGCCGAGGCCCAGCGCTCCACCGAGGCCAAGGCCGCCGAGATCGTACGGCTCCGCCGCCACATCGCCGAACTCGACGGCGACCGCCTCATCTCCTGCGCCCAGGAGATGGCCACCCGCTTCGCCTCCGGAGGACGCCTGTTCACCTTCGGCAACGGCGGAAGCAGCACCGACGCCCAGGAGGTCGCCACCGCCTTCCTCCACCCCGACCCACCCGGACGCCCGCTGCCCGCCCTCGCCCTCACCAGCGACGTCGCCGTCGTCACCGCCCTGTCCAACGACGTCGGCTTCGACGTCGTCTTCGCCCGCCAGCTCGCCGCGCTCGCCCGCCCCGGCGACATCGCCCTCGGCCTGTCCACCAGCGGCGGCTCCGCCAACGTGATCCACGCCTTCCGCGAAGCCGCCCGCCTCGGCCTGCTCACCGTCGGCCTGGCCGGCGACCGCGGCGGCACGCTCGCCGAACTCGGCCTGCTCGACCACCTCTTCGTCGTGCCCTCGCCGTCCGTGCACCGCATCCAGGAAGCGCAGACCACCCTCTACCACGTGCTCCGGGAACTCACCCAGCACGCCCTCGGCGCCTCCCTGCCCGCGTGACCCGGCGCACCCGGCCGGCCGGGCTGATCAAAATGCCCTGACCGGAAATTTCCCGATCACAGCACCACCGCCCCCACCGACCGGGAATGACTACGCAGCGTAACCATTCGAAACTCCCGGAACGGGGTGACCACCGTGCACGAAATCGGGATCGCCGAAGCGATCCTCGACGCCGTCGAGAAGCGCGCCGCCGGCCGGCCCGTCAAGCACGCCCGCGTCCGCGCCGGCGCCCTCCTGCGCATCAGCGAACCCGCCATCAACCAGGCCTTCGCCATGGTGTCGGCGGGATCACCCGCCGAAGGCGCCCGCCTCGAACTCGTCATCGTCCCGGCCCGGCACATCTGCCGCACCTGCCGCCACACCACCACATCCGACGACGCCTTCGCCTCCTGCGGCGGCTGCGGCGGCATCGACATCGTCACCGAAGGCGGCGACGAACTCATCCTCGAATCCATCCAGACCACGGAGGCCGCACATGTGCCTGGGCATCCCCGGGGAGATAGCGGAGATCCTGCCCGACCATCCTGACCTCGCCATGGTCGACATCAGCGGCGTCCGGCGCGCCATCAACATCGGCCTCCTCGACCGCGAGGACCTCGCCCCCGGCGACTGGGTCCTCATCCACGTCGGCTTCGCCCTCTCCAAGATCGACGAAGAGGAGGCCGCCGCCGCCCTCGACTTCCTCAGGAG
Source organism: Microtetraspora fusca (assembly GCF_001570365.1). GTDB lineage: Bacteria > Actinomycetota > Actinomycetes > Streptosporangiales > Streptosporangiaceae > Microtetraspora > Microtetraspora fusca. Next base: position 1,376 of record NZ_BBYK01000098.1, read on the forward strand.
CATCGGCGACCCGTACGAGGACGAGATCGCCGCCCTCCGCGAATCCACCATCGAACAGGGGTGACACCCGATGCGCTTCGTCGACGAATACCGCGACGCCGGGCAGGCCCGCGCCCTGTCCGCCCAGATGGCCGCGCTCTGCCGCCCAGGCCACACCTACAAGTTCATGGAGGTCTGCGGCGGCCACACCCACACCATCTACAAGCACGGCCTGGAGGACTACCTCCCCGAGGCCGTCACCCTCATCCACGGCCCCGGCTGCCCCGTCTGCGTCATCCCCATGGGACGCCTCGACGACGCCATCCACATCGCCGAGCAGCCCGGCGTCATCATGACCTCCTTCGGCGACATGATGCGCGTCCCCGGAGGCCGCGGCTCCTTCCTCGACGCCAAAGCACGCGGCGCCGACATCCGCATGGTCTACTCACCCCTCGACGCCCTCAAGATCGCCAGGCAGAACCCCGGCAGACGCGTCGTCTTCATGGCCATCGGCTTCGAGACCACCGCACCCTCCACCGCCATGACCGTCCTGCGCGCCGAAGCGGAGGGGATCCACAACTTCTCCGTCTTCTGCAACCACGTCACGATCATCCCGGCGATCAAAGCCATCCTCGACTCACCCGACCTGCACCTCGACGGCTTCATCGGCCCCGGCCACGTCTCCGCCGTCATCGGCTGCCGCCCCTACGAGTTCATCGCCCACACCTACGGCAAACCCCTCGTCGTCACCGGCTTCGAACCCCTCGACGTGCTGCGCTCCGTCTACCAGATCCTCACCCAGCTCGCCCACGGCCGCAGCCAGGTCGAGAACCAGTACGCCCGCGTCGTCCCCTGGAACGGCAACCCCAAGGCGCTCAACGCCATCAGCCGCGTCATGGAACTCCGCCCCTACTTCGAATGGCGCGGCCTCGGATCCATCTCCCACTCCGCACTCAAGATGACCGAGAAATACGCCGCCTACGACGCCGAACGCATCTTCCACATCCCCGGCGTACGCGTCGCCGACCCCAAGGCCTGCCAGTGCGGCGAAGTCCTCAAAGGCGTGCTCAAACCCTGGGAGTGCAAGGTCTTCGGCACCGCCTGCACCCCCGAGACCCCCATCGGCACCTGCATGGTCTCCTCCGAGGGCGCCTGCGCCGCCTACTACAACTTCGGCCGCTTCTCCCGCCAGCGCGTCAAGGAGGCGACCAGCCCGTGACCACCGAACCGAGCGAGGAGACCACGGCCGCCTGGGCCGAGACCGCCGTACGCGAAGCCGGCCACCTCCACCGCCCCACCCGCGAAGACCAGGTCCTCGAACGCATCGAACGCGCCCGCCGCGGCAAAGCACGCATCAGAGAGGAACTCATCACCCTCGCCCACGGCGCCGGAGGCAAGGCCACCCACACCCTCATCGAGGCCGTCTTCCTCGAGGCGTTCCGCAACCCCCTCCTGGAACCCCTCGCCGACGGCGCCGTCACCGACGACCTCGCCATCACCACCGACTCCTACGTCGTCAAACCCCTCTTCTTCCCGGGTGGCGACATCGGCGACCTGGCCGTCAACGGCACCGTCAACGACCTCGCCATGTGCGGCGCCACCCCCCGCCACCTCACCGCCTCCTTCATCCTCGAAGAAGGCCTGCCCATCGCCGACCTGCGCCGCATCACGGCGTCCATGGCAGCCGCCGCCCACGCCGCCGGCGTCCACATCGTCACCGGCGACACCAAGGTCGTCGAGAACGGCAAAGCCGACGGCTGCTACATCACCACCGCCGGAATCGGCGCCCTCGACCGCGGCGCCACCCTCAGCGCCGCCTCCGTCACCCCCGGCGACGCCGTCATCGTCTCCGGCCCCATCGGCGACCACGGCATGACGATCATGCTCGCCCGGGGCGAACTCGACCTGGAAGCCCATCTCACCTCCGACACCGCCCCCCTCCACGACCTCACCGGCCGCCTCCTCGCCGCCTGCGGCGACGCCGTACGCTGCCTGCGCGACGCCACCCGCGGGGGAGTGGCCACCGTACTCAACGAGATCGCCGCCGCCTCCCGCACCTGCGTCGTCCTCGACGAGAACGCCGTCCCCGTCCGCCCCCAGGTACGCGGAGCCTGCGAACTCCTCGGCATCGACCCCCTCTACGTCGCCTGCGAAGGCCGCATGGTCGCCGTCGTCGCCCCCCACCGCGCCGACGCCGCCCTCGACGCCCTGCGCTCCCACCCGCTCGGCGCCGACGCCGCCCTCATCGGCCGCGCCGGCGACGACCCGCCCGGCCTGGTCCTGCTCAAGACCTGCTTCGGCGGCACCCGCATCGTCGACCTCCTCGTCGGCGACCCGCTTCCACGCATCTGCTGACCACGCCCCGACCGGGACGGGACCGCAGGAAAGAGACCGCACCATGAGCACCCCGCGCATGCGCGCCGCCTACGTGACCGAACTCGGCCCCGCCGAACGCATCCGCGTCGGCGACCTGCCCCTGCCCGAACCCGGCCCCACCGACGTGCTCGTCCACGTCGACGCCGTCGCCGCCAACCACGTCGACACCTTCGTCCGATCCGGCCTCTACCGCACCCCCACCCCCTTCCCGTTCGTCATCGGACGCGACCTCACCGGCACCGTCGCCAGGACCGGACCCGGCGTCACCGGCTTCGCATCAGGCGACCGCGTCTGGTGCAACAGCCTCGGCCACGGCGGCCGCCAGGGCTCCTTCTCCACCCACGCCGTCGTCCCCGCCGACCGGCTCTACCCGCTGCCACCCGGCGTCGACCCCGTCACAGCGGTCGCCGCCCTCCACCCCGCCGCCACCGCCTTCCTCGGCCTCTTCCGCGAAGCCCGCGTCCGCCCCGGCGAAACCGTCGTCATCGGCGGGGGAGCGGGCGCCGTCGGCTCCTGCGCCGTCACCATGGCCGCCCGCGCCGGAGCCCACGTCATCGCCACCGCCCGCCCCGCCGACGCCCCCTACTGCCACGACCTCGGCGCCGCCGAGGTGTTCGACTACCGCGACCCCCACCTGCTCACCCACCTCGGCAAGGCCGCACCCGACGGCGTCCACGTCCACTGGGACACCTCCGGACACCACGACATCCCCGGCGTGACCCCGCTCCTCGCCCGCGGCGGCCGCGTCCTGCTCACCGCCGGCGTCACCGCCCGCGCCGAGCTCCCCGTCGGCTCCCTCTACACCAGGGACGCCCGGCTGCTCGGCTTCGCCATCTCCAACGCGAGCGCCGCCGACCTCGCCGACGCCGCAGCGCTGGTCAACCACCTGCTGGCCTCCGGAACCCTGCGCGTGCGGATCGGCGACATCCTCCCCCTGGACCAGGCCGCCGAGGCCCACCGCATGCTGGAGGACGGCCAGACCACCGGCCGCGTCGTCCTCCGCCCGTAACCCGGCGCCCCGACCTGCGAACTCCATTCCATATCACCCAGTTATGGAAATTTGTAAGGTGTTCCCCTCATCCATTCCGTGTCAGCTTTGGTCCAGTCAAGGCACCCCGGACCGGGCCGCGCAGCCGGCTCACGCGCCGACCGCCACCCACACCCACCGGCGTACAGCCGAACGCGGCACCCCGGACCGGGCCGCCTCACCCCCGACACCGAGAAGGCCACTGATGGACACCGAGAACACGCCCGCCGAGCCGGAACGCAAGGGCATCACCCGCAAGACCCTGCTCAAGGCCGCACTGGTCGCCCCGCTCCCGCTGCTGGTCGGACAGTTCCCCGCACTGGCCCGCGAGGCACGGGCGACGGGGGAGCCGCTGACCCCGACGCCGTACTGCTCCGACCACGACGACCCGACGGTCCCGCAGATCGAAGGCCCGTACTTCAAGCCCAACTCGCCGCTGCGCACCAACCTGGCCGGCCCCGGCACGCCCGGCGTCCCCCTCACCTTCACCGGCTACGTCTTCGGCCTCTCCTGCCAGCCCCTCGCCAACGTGCTGCTGGACTTCTGGCAGGCCGACACCAACGGCGCCTACGACAACTACGGCTTCACCTTCCGCGGCCACCAGTTCACCAATGCCCAGGGCGCCTTCACGCTCACCACGATCGTCCCCGGCCTCTACCCCGGCCGTACCCGCCACATCCACGTGAAGGTCCAGGCGCCCAACCGCCCGATCCTCACCACGCAGCTCTACTTCCCGGGCGAACCCCGCAACAGCACCGACACGATCTACGACCCGCGCCTGCTCATGAACGTCCGCAATGCCGGAACCGGCAAGGAGGCCACGTTCGACTTCGTGCTCAACGTGCCCGGCGGCGGCGGGCCCAGCCCCTCGCCGAGCGCGTCGCCCACCGCCTCCCCGAGCACGCCCCCCGGCGGCACCTGGAGCGCCGGCACCACCTACCAGCCCGGAGCCACCGTCACCTACGGCGGCTCCACCTACCGCTGCCTCCAGGGACACACCGCACAGGTCGGCTGGGAGCCCCCGAACGTCCCCGCACTGTGGCAGCGGGTCTGACGCACGCCCACTGCCACACCCGCCCAGCCGCCGGCCGCGGACACCGGCGGCTGGGCACCCTCCCGCCGACCCCTGCCGCCTCCGGCGGTCATGCCGCTCTGGCCGTCATGCCGCTCTGGTGGTCAGACCGCCCGCCCTCCGGCCGGCCACGCCGTACGAGCCGGCCCGCGCACCAGGACCACCAGCCCCGGCAACGGGAACAGCAGCAGGAACAGGTTCGGCAGCCACCAGGCGAGTGCGAAGTCCCCGCGCAGCGCCCAGAACGCCACCGCCTGAAGCCCGGCCGTGCTGGTCAGAGTCAGCGACACCGTCATCAACGACCGCCACGCGGCCGTACGGCACAGCGTCGCCAGCCCGGTCACGCTCGCCGCCACGTCCAGCACCACGAACGACGCGTTCCAGTCACTCAAGATCGGATTGGCGTAGTCCTTGTAGGCCAGCTCCGGCGGGATCAGGCCGGCGACCACCACCGCCCAGTACACGAGCAACCCCACGTCGGCGACCAGCATCGCGACCTTCGTCGCCCGCAGCACGCGGCCCACCGGCGCGCCACTCCCCGCCGCCGACGAGGCACTCACGCGCCCTCCCCGGCCATCGCGGCCAGCCGTGCGCGTACCTGAACGTGCAGGTCATCACGAGGAGGCGCCAGGTCGAGCAGCCGCGCCATCCACCAGCCGTCCACGGCGAGCCGCACCAGAGTGGCCGTCACCGGATCGAGCCCGTCGTCCGCGATCCTGCGCTGCCACCTCTCGTAACACCCCCGCAGGACGCCGAGCACCTCCGGACCGCCGGACAACGCCGCGAGCAGCGCCACCGATACCTGATCACCGTGCTCCCGGGCCGACACGTCGGCCTCCGGAATGCTCGCGTCCAGCCACGCTCGTGTGAACGCCCCCGGCGGCGACCCCGGCGGCGGCAACGTGGCCTCGAACCGCTCCACCAGCCGCTCCAGCACCCCCTCGACCAGCGCCTGCTTCGACCTGAAGTGATGCAGCAGGCCGCCCTTGCTGACCTCGGCCCGGGCCGCCACCGCGTCCAACCGGATCGCGTCCGCCCCTCCTGAGACCAGCATCCGCTCCGCGGCGTCGAGAATCCGATCCCGCATCCGTCTCCCTCCCGACCGTCTAGACGGTCGGGAGCCTAGCCGCGTCGCTCGACCGCCGTCCACCGCAACGATCGAGGGGGAGGGGCGGCGCCCTTGCGGTGGACCACACCGCGGTCGCGCGGCCGAGGTCATCGTCTCGGACGAGCAGGACGTGACGACGCGCATCTTGGAACTGACCGGCGGCAAGGGCGCCGAGTACGTCTTCGACGCCGTCGCCGGCCCGGGAGTCGTGGACCTGGCCCGCGCTGTGGCCGCCGACGGAACCCTGTTCCTGTGGGGCGCGCTCAGCGGCCGCCCGACCCCGTATCCAGGGTTCGACCTCGGCATGCCCGCCCTGAACATGCGCACGTACACCATGCTCGAGATCGCCACAAACCCGCAGCGGCTGCGCCGCGGCGCGGCGTTCGTCGCCTCGGGCCTGCGTGGCGGAGCCTTCCGCCCCGTGGTGGACCGCGTGTTCCCCCTGGAACAGATCGTCCAGGCACACCAGCACATGGAGTCCAACACCCAGTTCGGCAAAATCGTGGTCACCACAGGTCGCTGACATCAGCGCGGGCCCCTCCTCAGCGGGCGCCCGCGCGACCCCCTCGGCCTCGATGACCACGGTGGACCCGCGCCAGGCGGCGACAAGGTTGAACCGGACCGCCGTCTCCACCGGCGGCCCAGGGCAGCGGGGCAGCGGGGGAGCGGCACTCCGGCGCACGGCGACCTGACCGAAAACCGATTGCCGCGATCGAGAGAGGCGGCCGAGGATGGCCGCGATGGCCAGAACCAGAATGCACGCCGACGAGATCCACACCGACGTCGACCTCGTCCGCCGCCTGATCGCCGACCAGTTCCCGCAGTGGGCCGACCTCGCGATCGAACCGGTCACCTCCTACGGCACCGACCACGACATCTACCGGCTCGGCGACCACCTGTCCGTACGGCTGCCGCGCATCGGATGGGCCACCGGCCAGGCGGCCAAAGAAGCGCGGTGGCTGCCCACGCTCGCACCACACCTGCCGCTCGCGGTCCCCGTACAGGTGGCGGCAGGGCAACCGGCCGAGGACTACCCCTTCACCTGGTCCATCTACGAGTGGCTGCCCGGCCAGAACGCCAACGGCACGATCCGCGACCTCGACCAGGCCGCGGCCGATCTCGCCGCGTTCATCAAAGCACTGCGCCGAGTGGACACCGCCGGCGCCCACCCGCGCCCACCGCACGCCCGCGGGGGACCGCTCGCCGAACACGACGAGGGCGTACGCCGGTCCATCGCCCAGCTCGGCGACCGCATCGACGGCGCCGCGGCCCTGCGATCGTGGCAGGAGTCCCTCGAGGCCCCGACATGGGACCAGCCGCAGGTATGGGTCCACGGCGACCTGCTGCCCGGCAACCTCCTCGTCACCGACGGCCGCCTGTCGGCCGTCATCGACTTCGGCGGCCTCAACGTCGGCGACCCCGCCTGCGACCTCCAACCCGCCTGGAACGTGTTCGCGGGGGAGAACCGCCGACGCTTCCGCGACGAAGTCGGCGCCGACGACGCGTCATGGCTGCGCGGCCGCGGCTGGGCACTCCTCCAGGCCGTCATCGCACTCCCGTACTACTGGGACACCAACCCCGGGATAGTCCGCCAGACCACGCACGCCCTCACACAGGTCCTCGCCGACGGCTCCCACTGAGCCACCCGCGCCCCTCCGAAGCACACGACCGCCGCCGGTCCACGCCGACGACTTGACGGCCGAACCCGCCGTGACCGGAATCGCCCCGCCCCAGAGCCCGGCGGAGCCGGCTCTAGCCACCCAAGACCCTTCCGAGGAAGCCGCGCATGTAGTCCGCGATCACGTCCAGATGGCTCTCCAGTGCGAAGTGACCGGCGTCGAGCAGGTGCACCTCGGCCTCCGGCAGATCCCGCAGAAAGGCCCTCGCTCCCGCAGGACCGAAGATGCCGTCGTTGGCGCCCCAGACCGCCAGCAGCGGCACCTGACTGGCCCTGAAGTACTCGTGGACCCTGGGGTAGAGAGCGACGTTGGCCGGGTAGTCGCGGAAGAGCGCGAGCTGGATGTCCGCGTTGCCGGGCCGGTCCAGCAGCATCTGGTCGTGGGTCCAGGCGTCCGGGCTGATCAGGGACGGGTCGGCCACGCCGTTCTCGTACTGCCAGCGGGTGCTGTCCAGGCTCAGCGCGGCCCGCACCGGCCGCTCGGTTTCCGGGCCCGGATCGGCGGCGTAGGCGAACAGGCCACCCCAGAAAGCGTCGACGAAGCCGTCGGCGTAGGCGTTTCCGTTCTGGGTGACGATCGCGGTGACACGCCCAGGTGAGCTCATGGCCAGCCGCCACCCGATCGGGGCGCCGTAGTCCTGCACGTACATCGCGTACTCATGGACCCCACACTGAGCGAGCAGCGCGGTCGTCACCTCGGTCAAAGAGTCGAAGGTGTACGGGAAGTCCTCAACGGACGGGGCCGAGGAGTAGCCGAAGCCGATGTGATCGGGTGCGATCACGTGGTACCGGTCGGCGAGGGCGGGAATCAGGTGCCGGAACATGTGCGAGCTGCTGGGGAAGCCGTGCAGCAGCACGATCGTCGGCGCGTCCTTGGGGCCTGCCTCACGGTAGAACACCCTCAGCCCGTCGACGTCCCCGGTCAGATGGTGGACGGCAATCATGGTCACCTCCCGCTCGTCGGGTCGTGACTCCAGTCAACGGCGCGGGAGAGCCCGGCGACATCGCCTGGATGGGTGACATCGCCGCGTAGACATCGACATCGGCCTGCTGGACTTGTCTCGGGTCCGTTGACGGCTGAGGCGAAAGCCTGATCACCCCGCCCCCGATCGGCCCGAGACAAGTCGAGCAGGCCAGGGCCACGGGGACAAGGCCGTTCCTTGTCCCCGTGGCCCTGGCCGCTTCCACTTCGGGCGGGACGACCGCAGACGGGACGCCCAGGCCGAGGCGCGCGTCTCTTACACCCCGCACTCATTTGCTCTCGGCCCATGCTCTCGGCCCATGCGAACGATCGTCGCCACGTCGACCGGCAGCGAAGGGCCCGCTTCGCTTCGTGCACTACGCCAACGACTTGACGGCCGAGCCCGCCGCGGCCCGCTCCCGCGTGACGCGACGGCGCCGCGTCGGCAGGCCGAACGTCGGGTTGGCGACGCCCCACGCGGCGCCCTTGCAGACCACCTCCTTGTAGACGGCGGCCGGCCGTCCGGTCAGGACCGCTCCCACGGCGCGATCGTCGGCGGTGACGTACTGGATCAAACCCTCCTTGCGACCCAGCGAGATGCACTGGTTGAAGTAGCGGAGCGGCGTGTTCGGGAGCTTCCCGCCGGTCAGGCGCGCCGCGATCGCACCGGCGGCCTGCCACGCGGTCGGAATTCCCGAGGCGCACGACATCCGCAGCGGCTTGTCCCCGGGGCCCATCACCATGGCCGCGTCGCCGACGGCGTACACGTCCGGGTGCGAGACCGAGCGCATGGTCTCGTCGACCACGATCTGACCGGTGCCGGTGACCTCCAGTGCGGACGCCTTCGCGATCGGGTGCACCGCGAAACCGGTGGTCCACACGGTGACCGCGGCCGGGATGGACGTGCCGTCGGCGGTGACAACACTGTCGGCCTCGACGCCGGTGACGGCGGCGTGCTCGTGCACGGTGATCCCGAGCTTGCCGACGACCTTGCGCAGGTGCTCGCGGCCCTTCGGCGAGAGCCAGTCGCCGAGGCCCCCGCCGGCGGCGAGGGCGACGTCGAGATCCGGGCGGGCCTCGGCGATCTCGGTCGCGGCCTCCAGGCCGGTGAGGCCGCCGCCGACGACGACCACGGTCTGCCCCGCGTCAAGGCGGGCCAGGCGCTCGCGCAGCCGGAGCGCCCCGGGGCGGCCGGCGATCTCATAGGCGTGCTCGGCGACCCCAGGGACACCTTCGGCGTTCCAGCCGCTGCCAAGGGCGTAGACGAGCGTGTCGTAGGGGAGTTCCTCGGCACCCTTCGCGTCGACGACGGCGACGGTCTTGCCGTCGACGTCGACACCGGTGACCTTCGCCAGCCTCAGTTCGACGCCGGTGCCCGCGAACATCTCGCTGAACGGCCGGGGGCTGAGGTCCTGGCCGGTCGCCAGCTGGTGCATGCGGACGCGTTCGACGAAGTCGGGCTCGGCGTTGACAAGGGTGATCGCGACGTCCTCGCGGCGGAGCCGCTTGGCGAGGCGACCGGCGACGATGGCTCCGGTGTATCCGGCTCCGAGGACGATGATGCGGTGCCGCATTTCCTTGCTCCTATCGTGCGCGGGTTTGCCCCTTGAACCGGGCGGCCCGCCGTTTCCTGACAGGAACGCGGTGTGAAGCGCGTCACATAGGGCTCACCAGGCGTCGAGCGGGGGCTCCCCGTGGCCGGCGGCCGCCCACTGCGCGGTCGCGCGTTCGAGCTTGTCGGGGTTGACCTGGTTGCGGAACCCGGTGAGATGGCCCTCGGCGGTGACCTCCAGGCACATGACGCCGACGACCCGGCCGCCGACGACGGCCACGACCGCGGGGTCGCCGTTGGCGATCCAGGCGTAGACCTCCGGCGAGCCGCCGACCATGGCTCGTTTGGCCTCGCTGGGCTTGAACAGGCCCCGCAGGAACTTCGCGACCGCGACGGCGCCCTCGAACGCCTTGAAGCGCGCCGGGACCTTCCCGCCGCCGTCACCGATCGCGATGGCGTCCTCGGTGAGCAGGCGCACGAGCGGCTCGGTCTTACCGCTGGTGGCGGCCGCCAGGAACTCCTCGACGATCCGCCGGGCGGCCGCCTCGTCGACCTCGGTGCGGACCTTGCCGTCCGCGACGTGCTTCTTGGCACGGTGGAAGATCTGCTGGCTGGCGGCCTCGGTGATGTCGAGGATCTCGGCGATCTCCCGGTGCGGGCAGTCGAAGGCCTCCCGCAGCACGTACACCGCCCGCTCGTTGGGGGAGAGGCGCTCCATGAGGGTGAGGACCGCGTACGAGACCGATTCCCGCTGCTCGGCGGTGTCGGCCGGGCCGAGCATCGGGTCCCCGGCGAGCAGCGGCTCGGGAAGCCACTGGCCCACATAGGTCTCGCGGCGCGCCCGCGCGGAGGTGAGCTGGTTGAGGCACAGGTTGGTGAGGACCTTCGTCAGCCACGCCTCGGGAACCTCGACGCGATCGACGTCGGCGGCCTGCCAGCGCAGGAACGTCTCCTGCACGGCGTCCTCGGCCTCCGCGGCGGAGCCGAGGAGGCGGTAGGCGATGGCCTCCAGGCGCGGCCTGGAGGCCTCGAACCGTTCGACGTCGTCCGCGGTCAAGTGCATGGCCCCGATGCTAGACGAGTGAGTCCAATGTGATCAGTGGTCACAGGCGATCGGCGATCGGGTGATCGGAGCCCCGGTCTTGTTGTTGTGCCAGATCGCGGAGGCCATGGCGAGGATGCGTTGGGCAGGGAGCGCTGACCTCCTCTCATCTGCACTATTTGACATAATGTTCATTATCGAGCAACAAGGGGAGGGTTCCTCAGAGCCCGCGAGAGCCGTACGATCACGGCGTGTTCGGATTGGGAATCCCTGAGATGGTCATCATCCTCGTCGTGGTCGTCGTGCTGGTGACCGTCATCGTGCTGGCGGCCCGCGCGGGAGCCCGGCCCAGCACGCAGCTCGCGTGGCGCACGCCGGGGCTCATGCCGCCGATCTCGTCCGACCTCCAGGAACGCGTTCGCGAGCTGTGCGCCGAGGGCAAGAAGATCCACGCGATCAAGGCGGTCAGAGAAGGAACCGGGCTCGGCCTCAAGGAGGCCAAGGACATCGTGGACGCCCTGGACGCCGGACGTCCCGTCCCCGTCGTCGATCCGTCCGCCCCGAGGGGCGACCTCGCCTCGCGGGTGCGTGAGCTGAAGGCCGCCGGGCGCGCCGAGCAGGCCGTCTTCCTCGTACGCGGCGAGACCGGCATGACGCAGGCCGAGGCCGAGATCTTCGTCAACGCCCTCTGAGCCCCCTCGGAACTGTCCGAAAAATCACCATAAGAACGGCCACCTGTCGCCAGGGCTGCGCACACTGCGGAGTTCCGCCGTCACGACCACCGGCCGCCCGGGTCCGCCATCGAGCGCCGAGCACGGCACTGCCGTAGAACCCGACCTGGCAGGCCACCCAAGAGCCCGGCCGGGGTCCGGAGCGTGATCGATCCACCCAGCCCCCATGGATCCTGAACGTGCGCCCCGTCCAGGAAGGGCCACACATCTCCGGCCATGGCCGGGACAGCGAGAGGAGCTGGGCTCCCCTCTCGACGACCGCCCTGTAGCCGGAACGCGAAAGGCGCCAAGAACGACAAAAGTGACAACAAACGCTATACCAGACAGAAGGTGAATTCTGTCTGGTATAGAACGAGTTGCGTAAGTTGTCGCAAAGGTCCGCCTTATATCCCTGGGTCCCTGTTCCGTCTCAATTGATGTGACACACAGATGTTCGTCCACCTCGGGTGTGCAGTTCTATTGAGACAGCAGAGGAGCGCGGAGTCTCAAACAACTGACACAACTGTGACTTGGCGCTTCAGTTGGCGGATGTGCGCTCAGCCATGACAAACGGGCTGTATGTCTGCGCAACCCATGACGGGTGGGCCAAAATGGCCCGCATGTCTACTATGCCGGAGAAGCATGTTGAGGCCGCATCTTCGTCGCGATTCAACGACTACGACAGGATCGCCGAGGGGTACACGGCCGAGAACGAGACCAGTCTTCTCAACGCGTACTACGAGCGGCCCGCGATGCTGGAGCTCGCCGGGGATGTGACCGGAAGGCGCATCCTCGACGCCGGCTGCGGCTCGGGTCCGCTGTTCTCCGCGTTGCGCGATCGAGGCGCCATCGTGACCGGCGTCGACGCGAGCGCCGGGATGCTGGAGATGGCCCGACGGCGGCTGGGCGCCGACGCAGATCTGCGGGTCGTTGACCTGGCCAGCCCACTGCCCTTCCCCGACGACGCGTTTGACGACGTCATCGCGTCCCTGGTGCTGCACTACCTGGAAGACTGGGGACCGACACTGGCCGAGCTGCGACGCGTGCTGAGGCCTGGTGGCAGACTCCTCGTCTCGGTCGAGCATCCTTTCATGAGCACCCTCATGCAGCACATGGCCGGGGAAAAGCCCACGTACTTCGAGACCCGTAACCGGACCCAAGAATGGACCATGGGCGGCCAGACCGCCCAGATGAGCTTCTGGGACCGGCCGCTGCACGCGATGACCGAAGCCTTCACCGCGGCCGGCTTTCGCATCAGCGTCATCAGCGAACCGCCGTTTGTGCCGGAAGCCCGCGATGTGTTCCCCGAGGAGCTCCGCGAGATCGAGCTCACCCGCACGAGGTTCCTGAGTTTCTTGTTCTTCGTTCTCGAAGCCGGCTAACGGCGCCTCGTCACGATCGGCTGTGGTGACTGAGCGTTTCAGCGGGCGATTCCCGCCAACTGAAGCGCTCAGTCACAGTTGTGTCAGTTGTTTGAGACTCCGCGCTCCTCTGCTGTCTCAATAGAACTGACACACCCGAGGTGGACGAACATCTGTGTGTCACATCAATTGAGCCGGAGCATCTGGTCCAGTCTCACTGAACCTGCTCCATGTCTCACACACTCGGTCCAGAACGCATCTTTGTCTCACTTCATCTGGCCGCCGCCCGGGTCTGTCCGATCAACTGGACAGACCCCCGCACCCCGGAGGCGTTATTGGGGTCCCGGTAGCGGCCTCCCGCAGGCCGGCGGCACACGGTTCTCTGACCGCGGCAGCCCTGCCCCGCCGCCGGTGAACGGTCGGCATGTCCGTCGGTGCGCCCCGTGAATGCGAGACAGCTCCGGCCGTGCCCCCGAGCAGGTTCAGCTCTTCCGAGCCTCAATGAGGAAGCGCTGCGAGTAGGCCACGAAGGGGCCGTGACGCTCCATGAAGTCATGCAGCTGTGCCAGACGGTCGCGGTACGCCTCGACGGTGAAGCCCGGGACGATCCAGATCACCTTGCGGAGGAAGTGGACCACCGCCGCGATGTCGTAGAACTCCATTCGGAGTGCTTCCTGACGCACGTCGACGACCTCCAGGCCCGCCGCCTCCGCGCTGAAGGTCGCCTCCAGCGGGGTCGCGCCGGCCGTGGTCGCCAGCGGGCCCAAAGACGGGTGGACCGAAGCTTCCTGAGCTTCCTGCTCCCCCATCATGAACTCGGTCAGCTCGCGCACCGAGCCCGAGCCCACCTGCTGCGAGAGATACGTGCCGTTCGGACGCAGAACGCGGCGGACCTCGTCCCAGCGGGTGATCACCGGGTGGCGGCTGACCACCAGGTCGAAGTGGTCCGACGGGAACGGCAGGTCGGCCTCGTCGTCAACCTCGACGACCGTGGCATCGAACTTGGCCAGGTTGCGCCGGGCGATCTCCATGTTGGGCTGCCACGATTCCGTCGCCACCAAGACCGGTGGGGCGGCCGGGACCGAGGCCAGCACCTCTCCCCCGCCGGTCTGGATGTCGAGCGCCGCCCCGGCCTTCGCCATCCGGCCCGCGAGCAGCTTCGCGTAACCCCAGGACGGGCGTTCTTCCATCGCACGGCCGGCGAACCAGGAGAAGTCCCACCCCTCGGTGGGGACGGATTCGCCTTCAGCGACAAGATCTTCAAATCGGGACACCTCGCGATCATGGCAGACGCCGCAGACCCCCGCACCGCGATTACGGCGCCAGGTGGCGTACCGACGCCCCGCCCGCGATTTCCAACTCGGCGACCAGGTAGCAGGGCGCGCCACCGCGTACGGCCGCCAGGTCACGGCCGACCACGTACCGGCGCAGCCCCGGCAGCCGGCGCGCGAGCGGGATGTGGACCTCGCGGTAGTGACGGTCGAACGCCTCAGGGGCGGCCGGTGTCTCATACAGGGCGAGGAAACGGACGGTCATCGTGCCACCCTCCCGTACCGGGTGAGGACGGCGGCGCCCACCCGCTCGGCCGACAGGCACTCGAGGTAGGCGGGTGACCCGCCGGAGGGGAAGAGCCGCTCGCCGCCGCCGAGGATCGTGGGGAACGTCAGCAGCCGGTATTCGTCGATCAGGTCCCCCGCCATCAGCGTGCGCACGACGCTCAGGTTCCCCGTGATGATCACGTCACGCGGCTCGCGCTTGACGGCGTGGACGAGGTCGCCGTCGATGACCGTGGAGTTCGCCCATGCCGAGGCGTCGGTCAGCGTACGGGAGGCGACCAGCTTCGGCACGGCGTTCATCCGCGCGGCGAACGGGTCGTCGCGTCCCGGCCACAGCCGCGAGAACAGCTGCCAGGTGCTGCGCCCCAGCGCCATGACGCCGTCGTCCAGCGTGCGTCCGAGCCGGAACTTGTCCCCGGCGACCGTCTCGGGGCCGTGACGGAACGCCCAGCCGCCGGTCGATGTGCCCGCGGATCCGTCCGGGTCGGACACGATCCCGTCCAGGGTGATGAACTCAATGACGATGACGCTCACGATGAGGGTCCCTAAGATCGATTTGTCTGGAGTGAGTCGCTCCGGATGCCCAGGGCGACGGGGTGTGGCTGATGAGTGTCTGCCGTGGTTGTGGCTAGGAAGGAATAGCCGCCTCGTCACCCGGGACGCCTTGGCCGCTGATTGAGATCTGATGCGGAGCGTCGCTGCTTAGGGACCTGACGGCGGGGTTGTCCACGGGCTTGACCAGCGAGAACAGGAGGGCGAGCCGGATGTCGGCGACGGATGTGTGGGTCGGCGTCGACGCGGGCAAGAGCAGCCACCACGCGGTGGCGATCGACGCCGGCGGCAAGAAACTGTGGACGGCCAAGGTCACCAACGGCCAGCAGCAGATCGAAGAGCTGATCAACCGGGCCGCCAAAACCGTGGCGAAGACCGGCGGGCAGGTGCGTTGGGCGGTGGACCTGGTCAGCCCGGCCGCGTCCCTGCTGCTGACCCTCCTGCTGACCACCGGGCAGAAGGTCGTCTACGTGCCCGGCCGCGTGGTCAACGGCATGGCCGGCGTCTTCCGCGGCGAAGGCAAGACCGACGCCAAGGACGCCCGCATCATCGCCGACACCGCACGCATGCGCGGCGACCTGACCGAACTGTCGCCCACCGACGAGCTGGTGGTCGAGCTGACCCGGCTGACCGCCTACCGGGCCGATGTGATGGCCGATTGGGTGCGCGGGGTCAACCGGCTGCGCGACCTGCTGAGCGGTATCTTCCCGGCGCTGGAGCGCAGCTTCGACTTCTCCACCCGGTCGGCGTTGATCCTGGTGAGCGGCTACTGCACTCCTGCGGAGGCTTTCGGTCGATGCTCACCCGTACGTACCGGCGGCATCGGCCCGAATCATCGCCTCTGGTCGAACTCGTCGGAAGAAATCCGCTGCGGCAGGTCGAATGCCTCGAACACGGCCGGATCGGCGAACACGACGTTGCGTGCGACGCGCCCGCCGGTGATGGTGAGAACCTGCAGCGTGTGCAGGCGATGCCCGCCGCCAGGCTCCGGTGCGTAGGCTGCGAGCGCGGGCTGCCCGTTGGCGGTCAGGCGCCGGACGCTCCAGCCCGTCCCGCGCATGTCGAACACGCGGCGCATGAACAGGCCGTAGTCGTGGCTGCCCCGGTACCACAGCGGGACCGGCGGCATCTCCAGGACCGCGTCGTCTGTGAGGAGCCGCACGAGCGCGGGGACGTCGGCCGCCTCGAACGCCCGCACGTACCGGCCGATCGCCGCGCGCACCTTCGGGTCGTCCGGCTCGGTGACCTCATCGGCCTCGCTCGCTTCCGCGAGGGCGGCGCGGGCCCGCTGCAGGGCGCTGTTGACGGCCGGGACCGTGGTGCCGAGCTGGGCGGCCACCTCGGCGGCGCTGAACTCCAATACCTCACGGAGCACGAGTACCGCCCGCTGCCGCGGCGGCAAAATCTGCATCGCCGCCACCAGCGCGAGCCGCATGTCGGCCCGCGTCCCGGTGTCGAAGCGCGCATCGGGAAACGGCTGGAGCCAGGGAACATCGAAGGCCGGAGTTAGCGGTGCCCCGGGGTCGTCGCTGGGCGCCCCCAACCCTGACGGCAACGGCCGTCGCGCTCGCCCTTCCAGCGCGGTCAGACAGACGTTCGTCGCGATCCGGTACAGCCAGGTCCGTGTGGACGCGCGCGTGGGGTCGTACCGGTCCCGGGCCTTCCAGGCCCGGGACATGGTCTCCTGCACCAGGTCCTCGGCCTCGTGGAACGAGCCGACCATCCGATAGCAGTACGCCACCAGCTCACCGCGGTAAGGCTCGAGATCCACGGGCCCATCATGGCGTACACGGCGTTCCGCACGGCCGGCGAGGTGCTGCCCTCCCCCGCCACGCCCGCGATGACTGCGGTCGATGCCACGAGGTGGACGCCGGCTTCTGGTGTTGCGTCAGGCAACGTTCCCCCCCTTCGGCCTCCGCGCTCGGTCCACTGCCGGCGCGGGTGGGGTTGGCGGTTGAGGGGCCCGAACTCGTCCAGGCGGAAGACGACGTCGAACGGTCTGGATCGGACGCGCCGGCCGGGGGCGACTTCCGGCCGCCGCGCAAAGCACTGCGATCTCGTGTCAGCTCAGATGCCGGATGAAGAACCTCAGCGAGTTGTCCACTTCAAACGACGGCACATCCCCGTGTTTGCCGGGGTTGGCATGCAGCGTCTTCTGAGCCGAGCCCAGGGCGTCGAACAAGGCCAGGCTCTGGTCCCGCGGTACCATCTGGTCGTCCCACTGGACCAGGAACTGCACCGGCACGGTGATCCGCGCGGCGTCTTCGGCCAGCCCGTGCACGCCGAGCAGGCCCACCACCGCGGCGCGGATCCGGGGCTCTGCGGCGATGAGCGGGATGCCGAGCCCGCAGCCCATCGACATGCCGCCGTAGCCCACCGGGCCGGCACCGACCTGGTCGAGGCGCTGGACCGCGGTGAGGACCGCCTGCCAGTCCGCGACGGCCTGACCGGCGAGATAGCTGTGCATGCCGGCGACCAGCGCGCCCGGATTCTCACCGGCGGCGATGCCGGCCCGCATCTCGGCCGCGATCCGGCCGAACTCCTCGTCCCTGGGTCGGTCGCCGTGGTTGGGCGCGTCGATCGCGACGACCGCGAAACCCTCGGCAGCGTAGCGGCGCGCGCGGGACACGATGCCGGGGGCCGTCTTGTGCTGCCCGCCGCCGTGCCCCAGCAGGATCAGGGGACGAGGAGCGCTGGCGTCTTCCGGCGTCCACAGCACGCCGGGGATCTCGTCGAGGGTGAAGAACTGCTCGGTGACGCCGTCCGACGACGTCTGGGAGGTGAAGCGCATCAGCGTTTCAGGCCTTTCGGGATGCCTTGCGCGGGCGCTCCCTTAGGCCATGCAAAGGAGGGAGCCCCGACCTGTCGCAGCGTTGATCGGTCTCACCTCCTTGAGTTCGCAGTGGTGCACGGCGACGCCGAAGGTATCACAAAGATCACAACTCGCGCCTTTTGGGGGCAAGCGTTGTCCGGCACCAGATCGTAGAGGGGCGCTGGAACCGCCGCGCTGGACGGGCCGCGAAGCTCGCCGGTTCTGTCAGGGCCGCATCGGCGGGGCCACTCCTGCTGCCGTGACCCGATCTCTGCCGATTTCATTGCGTAGTTGACTGATTACAGGGTATTAGTTGGCGCGGCACATCATCGCGATAGCTGCGGCGTGGGTGCCCATTGCGCGCTTTTGTGTATTCGGCGTACGACGGGAGCGGTCATGTCCTCCTCCTTGTGGCGGGCGGTGTGAGAGGGCTGCCGCGCCATGTGGCGTGCGTCATGGACGGGAACGGCCGATGGGCCGCACAGCGGTCGCTCCCCCGCACCGCGGGACACCAGGCGGCCGAGGCCGCCGTGATCGACGTCATCGAGGCGGCCCACACGGCCGGCGTCGAGTGGCTGAGCCTGTACGCCTTCTCCACCGAGAACTGGCGGCGCCCGGCCGCCGAGATCGACGTCCTGCTGCGGCTGGTGCGGCGCGCCATACGGAAGCATGCTCTCTCGCTGCACGCGCGCGGGGTCCGATGCCGTTTCCTGGGGGTCGCCGACCCCCGGATCCCGCCGCCGCTGGCCCGAGACATCGCCGACCTGATGGCGCTCACCCGCGACAACCGGCGGATGACGTTGACGGTGGCGTTCGATCATGGCGGACGCCGTGACATCGTCGAGGCCGCCCGGTCGCTGATCCGCGACGGCGTGCCGCCCGAGCAGGTCACCGAGGAGAGTTTCGCCCGCCATCTCCCCCACCCGGACATGCCGGAGGTGGACCTGGTCATCCGCACCTCGGGAGAACAGCGGATCTCCAACTTCATGCTCTGGCAGGTGGCTTACGCCGAATGGGTCTTCCCTGAGGTGCTGTGGCCGGACTTCCGCGCCGAGCACTTTTGGGAATGCCTGGACGTCTACCGGCGGCGGGACCGCCGGTTCGGCGGTGTGCAGGTACCGACCGCGACAGGAAAGGGAGCTTGATGAGCAACGTCGCACCCGCGGACATCGATGACGGCATCGCGTCCGCTGCCTCCGCCGACCCGCTCGGCCCCGGATCGATGCTCTACGACCTGAGCCACCAGGTGCGCTGGGGGCTGGTGGCGACCCGGGCCATCGTGTTGGAGGCCGCGCACCCGCAGATCGACGCCGCGCTGATCACCAACTCGACCTTCGTCGCGCACCCCTGGCGGCGGCTGCGCAACACCGTGCTCAGCACACAGCGGATGGTCAACCCCGACGAGCGGGTGCGACGGCGGGAGGCGGCCCGGCTGAATCGCCTGCACGCGCGCATCACCGGCACCGACGCCGAGGGCCGCCCGTTCAACGCGGCGGATCCCGAGGTGCGCGCGTGGGTGGTGGCGACGATGTTCGAGTCCACGGTCACGATGTGCCGGCTGAGCGGCGAGTCGCTCGACGGCCCCGCCCTGGACCGGCTGTACTCCGAGTTCCTGGCGCTCCTCGCCCTGATGGAGCCGGACGGCGGGAAGCTTCCGCCGACGCTGCGGGAGTTCTGGCCCTACTACGAATTCATGATCGAGGAGCGGCTGGAGAACACCGAAACCGTCCACATCATCCTCGACCGCCTGTTCGCGCAGGTGCCCGCTCCTCCCCTGCTGCGCGACCGTCCGGCCGCGTGGGCGGCGGGCAGGGCGCTCGCCGGTCCGGTGGCCACCGCGATCACCGTGGCGTCACTACCGGAGCCGCTTCGGGCGCGGTTGGGGCTTCCCGAGTTGCCCGGCGCACGCACGTTGATTCACACCGCGTACCTGTCCACGCGGCTCGCGACGCGGCTGCTGCCGGAGGCGTGGACGCGGCTGGACACGGTCATGACCATGCTCGACCCGAAGTACGCTCCTGCGCCGGACGGTGACCCGCTGGCAGGGTTGCGGCGCGGCGCGGCGAAGGCGGGGGCGCTGTTCCGCCTTCTCACGCCCTCCCCGATGACGCCGCCCGCCGACGAGTCGCGGCTGCGGTCCGCCTCGCGGTTCTTCTCGGAGGTCCTGGACCAGACCGGCAACGGTTACCTCGACTGGCCCGACGTCGCGGCGATGGCCCGGGAGATCGCCACCCGTCTCGACCTGGACGCCCAGGACGAGGATCGCCTGTTCACCGCCTTCGCGGACTGGTGGCGGGAGCTGCAGAAGGAGCTGGACACCGACGGCGACGGGCGCATCAGCGGCCAGGAGTACGCCGCGGCGACCGCCGCGATGACGAGCTCCGCCCTCATCAGGGTCGCCGAGGTGCTGTTCGACGTCACCGATGCGGACGGCGACCAGACCATCGACGCGCGGGAGTACCGGGCCCTCTTCCGCACCGCGTTCGATCACGACGCGGGCGACGCCGACGAGCGGCTGACCCGTGCCGAGTTCGTACGCCGGTTCCTGAACTTCATGGCCGGCCGCGGGCACTCGGACGCCTACGAGGGGTTGTTCGCCCAATCCTGACGGCGTCGCGCGCTGTGGCGAGACTTCTGCCCCGTCATGGCGGAACCGGCCTCTCCCGCACGGCGGCTCGCCCGTGCGGGAGGGGCCCGTGGTGGCGGCCAGTCGAAGATCGGCACGTCGCAACGCCGCTCCCCCGGCGGGCAGGGTCCTCACTCCTCTCCTGAGAACCGCTCCCAGGCCGACTGCCGGGTCATGCCGAGTGCGGCGCCGATCCTGGCCCAGGTGACGCCCCGATCGCGGAGTCGGTCCACCCAGACCTGCAGGCTCGCCTCGACCTGGGCGCTCACCGCGGCGATGCGCGGCAGGAGTTCGAGGATCTGTTCGTCGGACGTGCGGTCCGGCCAGGGGATCTCGGCGACGGGTTCCGGCTCGGCCGGGGCGGCGAGGACGGCGTTGCACAGTCCGACGCACTCGTTGCAGATGTACACGCCGGGGCCGGCGACCACCTTTTCGACGTCGGTTTTCGATTTGGCGCAGAACGAGCAGTGGATCTTCTCCTCGTTCAGGGATGGGGCGGCCATGGGTCCTCCGGGGTCGACGACTGTCAGGCATCTCCTGACAGCGCGATCTCGACCTTAAGCTGTCAGGCCACACCTGACAAGCCGTCGGCGGGACATCGTGGCGTCGGCGTTGGATCCGCGGCCACAGCGGGGGTTGCGGCATGCTTCGCGGGCCGGGGTTGCGTAGACGCCCCGGCCGCCTTCGGTGGTCGGCTCGCGTCAGCGACTGCTCAACCGGCCTCGGGGTCGGCGGGCGGTTCGGGGGTTGAGGAACATCGGAACGAAAACTGGCG
>NZ_BBYK01000099.1 GCF_001570365.1 Microtetraspora fusca
GAACTTGTCGAGGAGCCGTTCGCACTCCGCCTGCTGGATGTAGAGGGGCGCCCAGGCGCTTCAGCTCGCGCCACACCGCCACCCGAGCGCGCGAGGTCGTCGACGGCACGCGGTACACGAGCTGCAGGAATCGCTCGTCGATCGTCATGGCACACGTGGCTGGCGCTCCGCCATCGCGGGCACCGTGGCGGCACTGATGACGCTGACCGCGTTCACCGCCGCTACCTTGATTGACAAACTTGACTAATTGTCGCGCCGGGCTGCAGAGGCAAGACCAGAAAGCCGATCTACGGGCACACGATCGCCGCTGGCGATTCGTCACACTCTCATCGGTTCAGACGATCGACGAGGGGCTTGCGCCGGGAAGACCTGCTCTGTACCGGAGACTTCGCCAGCGGGCAGTATCGAACACCGTCTCGCAAAGCAGCGCTAACGCCTAATCCGAAAATCGGAGAGTACGTGGGCAGGCGGCAGCGAACCCGGACGGGCCCTAGGAACCCGGACGGCCCGGCGCTCAGCAGAGGATCTGGCCCTCGGACAGCGCCCTGTCGATCGCCCAGGCGGCGTTGACGAGGCCGATGTGGCTGAACGCCTGCGGGAAGTTGCCCAGCTGCTCGCCGGTGACCGGATCGATCTCCTCGGCCAGCAGGCCGACGTCGTTGGCGAGGGAGACGGTGTTCTCGAACACCTCGCGCGCCTGTCCGACCCGGCCGGCCAGCGCGAGCGCCTGGGCCAGCCAGAACGTGCAGAGCACGAACGCGCCCTCCCCACCCTCCAGGCCGTCGTCGGCGCGGTACCGGTAGACGAGGCCGTTCTCTCCGGTGAGCCGTTTCGCGACCGCGTCGATGGTCGCCAGCATCCGCGGGTCGTCGGCGGGCAGGAAGCCGACGATCGGCATCATCAGCACGGACGCGTCCAGGTCGGCCGAGTGGAACGCCTGCGTGAAGGCGCCCGCCTCCGTGCTCCACCCCTCGCGGAGCACGGCCCGGCGGATCTCGTCCCTCGCCTGGCGCCAGCGCGGCACGCGCTCGGCGGCGTCCAGCCGGTCGGCGAGCCCGATCGCCCGGTCCAGCGCGACCCAGCACATGACCTTCGAGTACACGTAGTGGCGGGGCTCGCCGCGGATCTCCCAGATGCCGTGGTCGGGGCGGCTCCACTGGCAGGCCGCCGCGTCGGCCAGCGCGGCCAGGAAGCCCCGCTCGTCCGGGTCGATCCAGGTGAGCTGGTCGGCCAGCCGCCCGGCCGCGCCGAGCAGCGCGCCGTACACGTCGATCTGGGCCTGGCGCCAGGCGCCGTTCCCCGTGCGGACCGGCCGGCTGCCCCGCCAGCCGCGCAGGTGCGGCAGCTCGCGCTCGCTGAGGTCGTGCTCGCCGCCGACGCCGAACATGATCTGAAGTGCCCGCCCCGGCTCGTACGTCGCGGCGGCCGTCGTCATGAACGAGAAGAACTCCCCGGCCTCGTCCGGGCAGGCGGCGACCCACAGCGCGTCCATGGTGAAGCTCGCGTCCCGCACCCAGGCGTACCGGTAGTCCCAGTTGCGCTCCCCGCCGACCTCCTCCGGCAGCGACGTCGTGGGCGCCGCCACGATCGCGCCCGTCGGCTGGTAGCTGAGGCCCTGCAGGACGCGCCCCGAGTGCCGCACCAGGTCGAGGTACGGCCCGTCGTACGCCTGGTGCACCCGCGACCAGGCCCGCCACGAGGTCAGGGTGGCCTCCAGGTCGGCGGTGATCTCCTCGTACGAGCGGCATTCGGGGTCCGGCTGGTCCAGCGCCGCCCAGCAGAGGGCGAAACGCAGCACCTCGCCCGCCTCCAGATCCACCGTGCCGACGGCCTCGTCTCTGGCGATCTCCAGCTCCACGGGAGTCGACAGGACGATCCGGCCGGAGCCGCCGCGCGCCCTGATCCCCCCGTCCATACGGGACAGCAGCGGCGTGACCAGGCCGCACTCCGGCCGCGGCCGGTAGCGGATCTCCACCTGGACCGAACCGCGCACGCACGTGACGGAGCGGAGCAGCGTGTGCGGGGCGGCGGCGCCCAGCCGGTGCGGGTCGGGGTCCGCCCCGGTCGCCATCGCGTCGGTGAGAACCACCGCGCCGGTCTCGGTCTCGAAGGTCGTCTGCAGCACCAGCGTGGCGTCCATGTAGTGCCGCGAGACGCTGTACGGCGCGGTGGGGCGGATGGACCACGACCCCGCGTCGTCGTCGAGCATCGCGGCGAACACCGAGGGACTGTCGAAACGCGGCATGCACAGCCACTCGATCGTGCCGTCCCTGGCCACCAGCGCCGCGGAATGCCGGTCGGACAGCATGGCGTAGTCGGCGATCGGAGTCGTCGTCATGAACCCTCCGGGTGCACTCGGAGTGCCCGCCCTCCCTCCACTGTGGACCAGGGCGGAAGGACCCGGCCGCCCGCCCCTCTCGCTGAGCCGCCGTCCGGTGCGCGCCCCGCGCGGAAGCGGGCAGAACGAGACCGTGGACAAGTCTCAGCTCACCGTGACCGCCCATTCCGACGCGAGCCCGGAGCGGGTGTTCGCCGTGCTGACCGACTGGCCGAGGCACGGGGAGTGGATGTTCCTGACCCGCGCGCGGGTCACCGAGGGGGACGGCCACAGCACCGGCAGCGGCCTGGCCGCGTTCACCGGGGTCGGGCCGCTCGGATTCCTGGACACCATGGAGATCACCCGGTGGAACCCTCCGCACACGGTCGAGGTGCGGCACACCGGGTGGCTCGTCCGCGGGACCGGCGCCTTCCACGTGCTGCCGCGCGCCGGGGGCGGCAGCACGATCGTGTGGCGCGAGGAGCTCGACCTCCCCCTCGGCCTGGCCGGACGGCTCGGCTGGCTGGCGGCCAAGCCGGTCAGCGCGGCCGTGCTGCGCCACTCGCTGCGGCGCCTGGCCGAGCTGAGTCAGAGCGGAGAGTGACTTCGGCGCCCAACGGCGTCTGGGACGCTGGAGCGGCCCGCCACAGGAAACCGCCGAGGTGCCGTATGAACCCGTCAGAGATCCACCAGCGTCCCCGGGCGAGCGCCCTCACGCGGGGCCGGACGGTCGCGCTGCTGGCCGCCCTGCTCATCGTCGCCGCCGGGCTCGGGATCCGGGCCGTGGCGGACGGACCGGTCGCCAAGTACGGCGGGGACGCGCTCTACACCCTGCTGCTGTACGCCCTGGTCCTGATGGCCGCCCCCAGGACCCGCCCCGCGATCGCCGCCTCCGTGGCGCTCGCCGCGAGCTGGGCGGTGGAGTTCTTCCAGCTCACCGGCGTCCCCGAGGAGCTCGCGGCGCGCAGTGTGCTCGCCCGCCTGGTCCTCGGGACGACCTTCAACCCGTCCGACCTGTTCTGGTACGCCTTCGGAGCCGGGGCGGGCTGGCTGCTCCACACCCTGGCCGGCCGTACGCGGCGGGGTCGGGCGGCCGGGGCTCAGCGGGCGAGCCGCCGGTAGCGCCGGGCGGACAGCGGCAGGAAGACCAGCGTGAGCGCCACCGGCCAGGCGACCGCCAGCGGCAGCGCGTGCGCGGCGGCCCAGGAGTCACCGCCCCAGCCGGGGTTGCCGAACAACTCGCGGCAGGCGGCGACGGTCGCCGACAGCGGGTTCCACTCCGAGAGCGCCCCCATCCAGCCGGGCATCAGCTCCGGAGAGACGAAGGTGTTGGCCAGCATGGTGAGCGGCATGAGCGGCATCCACGCCGCGGCCGCCGACTCCGGGGTGAGGATGAGCCCGAGATAGATGCCGACCCAGATGAGCGCGAAGCGCAGAAGCAGCAGCAGCCCGAGGGCGGTCAGCGCGTTCCCGAGGCCCCGGTGCCAGCTCCAGCCGACCGCGAGGCCGCACAGGAGCAGCACGGCCAGTTCGAGCACCGAGTTGACCATGTCGGCGACGGCGCGGCCGAGCACCACCCCCGCACGGGAGATCGGCATCGAGCGGAACCGGTCGGTGACCCCTCGCGCCGCGTCGTTGGTGACGATGACCATCGTGGTCATCACGCCGAGCGTCATCGTCTGCCCGAACATCCCGGGCATCAGGAACTCGCGGTAGTCGCCGCCCCCGGCGACGTTCATGGCGCTGCCCAGGACGAAGCCGAACAGCAGCACCATCACGATCGGATACAGCAGCAGGTTGAGGATCGCGGCCGGGTTCCGCGCCAGGTGGACGAGGTTGCCGCGGGCGATCACGCACCCGTCCGCGAACGTCCAGTACAGCCGCTGCACGCGGGAGCGGGGGATCACGGGGGCGATGGCGGTCGTCACGCGGCCACCCGCTTCCCGACCGCCTGCTTTCCGGCCCCCTGCTCGCCTGCGTCGTGCTCGGGCTTGCCGCCGGTCAGGCTGAGGAACACCTCGTCCAGGGTCGGCCGGCGCAACGCGACGTCCTCGACCGCGACGCCGCGCTCGCCCAGCTCGCGCACCACCTCGGTCAGCGCCCCGATCCGGTCGCGTACGGGAGCGATCAGGCGGCGGGCGTCGGGGTCGGCGCCCGGTTCGGCGCCCGCCGCGGCAGCCAGGACGCGGGCGGCCTCGGCGAGGTCGGCGGCGTCGCGGACGACCAGGTCGATCTGGTCACCGCCGATCATCGACTTGAGCTCGTCCGGCGAGCCGTCCGCGATCACCCGTCCGGAGTCGATGACCGCGATCTGGTGGGCGAGCTGGTCGGCCTCGAACAGGTACTGGGTGGTCATCAGCACGGTGCTGCCCGACGCGGCCAGGTCGCGGACCGCCTGCCACACCTCGTTGCGGTTGCGCGGATCGAGCCCGGTGGTGGGCTCGTCCAGGAACAGCACGCGCGGGGCGAGGACGAAGGCCGCGGCCAGGTCGAGCCGGCGGCGCATGCCGCCGGAGTAGTGCTTGACCCGCTTGTCCGCGTCGCCGGCGAGGCCGAACCGGTCAAGCAGCTCCCCCGCGCGACGGCGGGCAGTGGCCCTGCCGAGGTGGTAGAGGCGGCCCCACATCTCCAGGTTCTCCCGGCCGGTGAGGATCTCGTCCACGGTGGGGTTCTGCCCGGCCAGACCGATCCGGTAGCGAACCTCGGCGGGCCGGTCGGCCACGTCGAAGCCCGCGACCAGCGCCCGCCCGGCGTCGGCGCGGAGCAACGTGGTCAGGACGCGCACCGCCGTGGTCTTGCCGGCGCCGTTCGGCCCAAGCAGGCCGCACACCGTCCCTTCGGGGACGGTCAGGTCGAGCCCGTCGAGGGCCTGCGTGGCGCCCAAGCGTTTGCGCACCCCTTCTGCGACGACTGCAAAGGAATCCATGCGCCTCATTATGGGACGCCGATGTCCCAAAAACAAGCACGACAGCCTCATTACGGAAGGCGCTGTTAGCCTGTGGCCGTGAGCGCGACCCGGCAGCCCCTCTCCCGTACACCGGTCTCGGATACGCCCGAGGCGGGCGACGCCGGAGAGCGGAAACCGGAGGTGCCGGAAACCGGCGTGCGGGGACGCACCCGGCGCGCCATCCTCGCCGCCGCCGCCTCAGTGCTCGCCCGCGACCGCGGCGCCACGCTGGCGGACATCGCGGAAGCGGCACAGGTGGGCCGGAGCACGCTGCACCGCTACTTCCCCGACCGCCAGGACCTGCTCAACGCGACCGTCGCCGACTCGTTTCGGGTGGTCGAGCGGTCGATCGCGGCGGCGGCCATCGACCAGGGGCCGCCGCTCGAGGCCATGCGCCGCCTGATCACCGCCATGGTGGACGTCGGCGACCGGCTGGCGTTCCTGTTCGGCGATCCGCGCGTGCTGGAGGAGAGCAACGCCTGCTTCGAACCGGACACGTTCGAGCCGGACAGGACGGTCCCGACCGCGCTCAGCCTCATCGAGCGCGGCCAGGCCGAGGGCGTCTTCGACCCCCAGGTCAGCGCCGAGTGGATCCAGCAGATGCTGTACGCGATCACCTATACGGGCTGGGAGGCGGCGGAGAAGGGCCTGCTCCCCCGCCACGGCGTCACCTCGACCGTCATCCGCACGTTCGAGAACGGCCTGACCGCCCGCTCCTGATCCGCCCGTGGCGCCGTCACGCCCGCCGGCCCCGCAGCGCGGCCACCCGCCTGGGACCGTGGTGCGCCGCCGCCGCAGTCCCAGGGACGCCCGAGGATCAGCGGTTCAGCCAGGAGTCGAGCGTGTCGAGCAGCGCCTTCGGCGCGAGGCGTCCTCCCAGGTCGGCGACGACGGCCCGGCAGGGAGAGCGCCAGACGCGGACCTCGGCCACCGCGCCGGTCAGGTCCGCCGCCCACACCACGTCGAGGTCGCGGACCCCGGTGGTGCCCGGGCCCGATCTGCCGCACTCGGTGTTGTTGATCACCTCTTCGCCTCCCCCGTTCGTCCGTACCCGGACGGCGGCCGCGTCGTTGAGCAGCGCGCGGACCGGTTCCAGCCCGTCGCGCAGCGTCCTGCGTCCGCGCAACCGCATCCGGTCCCCGTCCCGGACATAGCGGCAGGCGGTGACCACGACGAGCCGAGTCGGGAGGTGGACGGCCCGGCCGCGGTTGCGCCTGATGTCGTCCCTGGGGGCGTCCGCGTAGGTGCGGTTCTCCATCCGCCGCGCGAGCGGCGCCGCGGCGCAGGCGGGCGGCTCGACGGCACCCGCCGTGGACGCGAGCTGCTCGCGGTAGAGCGTGAGGAAGGCGTCCACCGGCTGGCCGCCATGGACCACCGATCTGCCGCCGTCCAAGAGGCGGACCCGTCCCGCGTGGGAGGCGGTGCCGCAGTTGCGGTCGAGGCGGACCACCGCGGGCGGGCCGCCGGCGTAACGCACGGAGAACGAGAGCTCAGTCAGGAAACCGACAGCGTTGCAGCCACGAGGAAGGTCCACGGGCACCGGGCGGCCCGCGGCCTTCTCCCGGGCGCGGATCCGGGCGTCATCCTCGGCACGGGTGGGCAGGGCGTTGAGTATGGCGATCATGGACGAGACGCCGACGGTGAGCGTGCGGGGCACACCGAGATCCCGCTCAGGCGGCAGGAGCGGATCTTGGTGCTGCGAGGTGACCAGCTCGCACAGCGTCACCGACGTCGCCCCCTCCGAGGGAACGAGCGGACCCGGCGGTCCGTCGAAATGCCAGTTGTCGACCCAGGCGGTAGGGCACCCGTCGGAGTCGAGGGGCGGCTCCGGGCTCGCGACGCCGGTCCGCACCTCAGAGAACGCCTCCGAGAACGCCTCAGGGAGCCCGA
Source organism: Microtetraspora fusca (assembly GCF_001570365.1). Lineage (GTDB taxonomy): Bacteria > Actinomycetota > Actinomycetes > Streptosporangiales > Streptosporangiaceae > Microtetraspora > Microtetraspora fusca. Next base: position 7,155 of record NZ_BBYK01000099.1, read on the forward strand.
GAGGAAACGACGCCGTGGCCACAAGTGCGAGCAGCGTCAGCACACCGGCCACGGCGGGCGCACGGCGCGACCGGCTTCCGCCGGCGCGGTCCTTCGCCGAAGACGTCATGGTCACGAACTCTAGACCGGCCCGACCGCCTCGCGATCTTCCTTTCCCAAGAAGATCCCGTCGGCCGTACGGGCCGGGTCAGGCGTTGCGGGCGCGGAAGGCGGCGGTCTTGACCCGGTTCTGGCAGGGCGTGGAGCAGAAGCGACGGGTGCCGTTGCGCGAGGTGTCCACGTAGACGCGGTCGCAGTGCGGCGCGGTGCACACGCCCAGCCGGTCGTACAGCTCGCTGCCCAGCACGACGGCGAGGCCGGTCGCGCAGCTCGCGGCCCAGTCGCCGGCGAGCGTGCCGCCGCGCCCGTGGAAGTGGACGTGCCACGGCTCCCCGTCGTGCCGGTCGAGGTGCGGGCGCGCGTCGGTCTCGGCGAGGAGCCGGTTGGTGTGGTGCGCCGCCGCGTCGATGTCCCCGGCCGCCACCGACTCGAAGACCGTCCGCAGCGCCTCCGCGACACCGGCCAGCTCGTCCGCCTGCTCCGCGCTCACCTCGTACGACCGGGAGGCGCCGGGGGCGACGGCCCGGGTGACGGCGGCGGCGCGTTCCTCGCCCGACGGCGGCGCGTACGGTCGGCCGCGCGACTCCCCGGCGGTCAGCGTGTTGACGAGGGCGACGGCGACCGCCACCACGACATCGGTGTGACTGTTGAAGTTCACTTGACCAGTTACGCCTTCTGTTCTAGTTTGTGACTGGCAAAAGCATATGTGGCAGTTACAAGGAGGGGTCATGCTCACGTACGACACCGCGCGGAAGTGGATCGACCGGTGGGACCGCCAGCAGGAGGGGTACCTCCCCGGCCGTGAGGACCGGTTCCGGGCGCTGATCGACGCGGTCGAGGCGGGCGTGGGGCGGCCCGATCCCCTCGTGATCGACCTCGGCTGCGGCCCCGGCTCGCTGTCGGCCCGCCTGCTGCGCCGGCTTCCGTGGGCCACGGTGGTCGCGGTGGACACCGACCCCCTGCTGCTGTCGCTGGCCGAGGCGGGGTACGGCCAGACCACCGGGCTGCGCTTCGTCTCCGCCGACCTGCGCACCCCTGGCTGGAGCGAGCGGCTCGGCCTCGACCGCCCGGCCGACGCCGCCGTCAGCACCACCGCGCTGCACTGGCTGCCCGAGGAGCACCTCAGGGCGATGTACGCGGAGCTGGCGGGCGTCCTGCGGCCGGGCGCGCTCTTCCTCAACGGTGACCACCTCAACTCCGACGAGACGACTCCGACCCTGGCCAGGCTCGAACGCGCCGTCCACCAGAACGAGGAGCGCCGGGTCTTCGGCGACGAACGCCCCGAGGACTGGCGCCAGTGGTGGGACGCCGTGCTCGCCGACCCGGCGCTCGCCGAGGCGGGCGAGGCGCGGCGCCGCAGCGCCGCGGCCGCCGCACACCAGGGGTCGGAGTCCGGCCTCCTGTCCCAGCACGTGAACGCGCTCCGCGACGCGGGCTTCGGCGAGATCGGCACGCTTTGGCAGCGCGGGAACGACCGCCTCCTGTGCGCCGTGCGGCCGTGAGCCGTCACGGGGCCGCCGGAGGAGCCTTCCTGGCCGAGCCGCGATAGAGGTCGGGATCGTAGCGGCGGTCGCTCTCGTCCAGCTTGGCGTGCGCCGCCTCCACCAGGTCGACGCCGACGACGTCGGCCAGGCGGACGAGATAGGTGGCCACGTCGCCGAGCTCCGAGCGCACCCGCGCGAGGGTCCGCGGATCCAGGTCCGCGGACTCGGCCGGCGTCAGCCACTGGAACTCCGCCACCAGCTCGCCCACCTCGCCCGCGAGCGCCATCGCGAGGTTCTTCGGGGTGTGAAACTGCTCCCAGTCACGGGCGCGGGCGAACTCGCGCAGCCGTACCGCCAGTCGCTCCAGCTCGTTCGTCACGTCTCGCGACCCTACCTCCGGCCTGACGGGGTCTCGGATTCACCGCGGATCGCAACCACATATACGGGGAACGGCGGCCACGCGTCGTCGCCCGTTTCCGGCGAGGCGTCGTCCGGCCGTAGCTCCTCCCACCGGACCGATCCCGGCGAGGTGTCGGCGAGCGCCGAGGCCAGCACCTCGTCGGGCTCGCACACCGGGCGGTGGCGCGCCCCGAACGGAAGCCCGTCCGGCGGCGCCGAACGCATCGACATGCGCAGCTGCCCCGCCTGCTCGTCGTGCCAGGCGTAGAAGGTCAGGGGGAAGGCCGGCGGGCCCTCTCGGGAGCCGAAGCGCTCGCGGAGCCCCGCCCCGACGTGGATGAGGGCGGCGCGGACGGCGCCCGCGTCGAACCCACCGTCCGGAAGGCCGATCCACAGCGTGTTCGCCTCCGTCTCCGCCCTTCCCTGGTCAGGGTTCACCAGCAGGTCCTCGTCCAGGTACGAGCGGACCAGCGCGGGGAGATCGTCGTCCATGGTGGACATCCTCCATCCGGCGCCCGGGACGGCGGTCCCGGGCGCCGGGGAAGGGCGATCAGTTCGCGCCGCTGATCCGCTTCAGGTCGTCGGCCGTGAGCGCGACCGGATTCTCAGGCAGCTGGGACGGCTTTCCCGCCGCGTCGAGGGGATACTGCCCCTGGATCGGGTTGAGCAGTGCGGCGGGAGCGTCCGGATACGTCTGGAGGAACAGGACGTAGCCCGTCTCCTGCTTGAGGGGGTGCGCCTCCGCCTCCTGGTAGGTGACACCGTCGAGCTGGCCGCCCAACTGCTGGATCTCGATCGTCTGGCCGGGCTGGACGGCCCCCTTGTACACCTTCTTCACCTCGGCCCGGTAGACGGAGATCACCACCGGGTCGGCCGCGGCCGCCTGCTCCGCCGACGCTCCGGCCGCGGGGTTGAGCTTGGGGTCGTCGCTCGTCGTGTCCGGCTTGAGCTCCTGGACGCGGGCCGGCGCGGCGCTCACCGTGGCCTCGATCACGACGTCGGCCTTCTGGAAGAGGTTGACCGCCGAGTCGTAGGCCGGATAGTCGGCGTGATAGGTGATCGTCCGCTCCTCGCCGGACGCCGACGTTCCGGAGCAGGCGGCCATCGTGGCCGCGGACGCGACGAGCGCGAGCGTCACGGCGAGCCGCCGGGAGATCCTCGTCATCATGCCGCTCCTTCCTTTAGTAGTAACTCTTGACATCGTTGATGTCGTGGGTCTGCGGCTTGGTCATCGAGTTCCGGTTCCGGCAGTAGCTCATGATCGACGTCGTGCAGTAGCCGCTGGTGATGTCGTCGAGGCTGAGACGGTGGCCGAGTTCGTGGACGAACGAGCTGGTCACGAAGTTCGACCAGTTCGACGCGTCGTTGTAGATCGTCCGGGAGTTGAGCTGGATGCGGAAATAGCGGCTGCTCCTGCTGCCGTACGGCGTGTAGAGGCCGTACCAGCTGCTGGAGAAGGACGCCGCCTGGAGCCAGGAGCTGGACGAGGACGACTTGGCGACGTAGGCCGGGGAGGCCGTCGCGTTCCAGTTGGACAGGGCGTTGTTGAGCGGCTTCATCCAGGTGTCGTTGTAGCTGTACGGCTTGATGTTGAAGGTCGCCGAGGCGCCCCCTCCCGAGTAGTAGTGCGCGGACGCGGGCGAGACGGCGACGGCGAGGGTGACGAGAAGCGCGGACCCGGCCAGCGACACCCGGCGGGAGAGGCGGCCGCCGCGTGTTCCACGGCGTGGGCGGGGGAAGGGCATGCGTCGACTCCGAAGCTCTGGGCGAGATGGCACGGCCATCCCGCAACCTGAAATACGACGAGGCGGCCAAGTCGGTTCAGAAGCCCTTGATCGCCACCCGGACGGTAACCAGACAAATCTGGTAAATCAAGAGCAAGGGGATGAGTAAAGATGCCGGAGTGACGAGCGGCCGGCGGTCTCTCGGCCCGCCCTCACGCGGTCAGCCCGCCATCCAGCGGCCCGACGTTACCCGCGAGCTCAGCTGATTTCCGGTTTCACGGACACACCTCTTGCCCCCGATATAACGTCCATGTTATGAGTTGAGGAAAGGTGGAACTGGAGCCCGAGGTCGACGACTGGTTCGACTCGCTCAGCCAGGACGATCAGGAGACCGCCGTCTTCTATGTCGATCTCCTGGCCGAGCGCGGTGTACTTCTCGACGAGCCGTACACCCGACAACTGCGCGGCAAGCTTCGGGAACTGCGCTTTCACCTCTCCCGCGAGGCGGTGCGCATCACGTACTGGATTGCCCCGGACAGGCGCATCATCCTGCTGACGGTCTTCCGTAAACAGCGGATGCGGGAGACAGGCGAGATCGAACGAGCGGTACGGGCGATGCGGCGATGCATTGCCGAGGCGCACACAGCGGACGAGGAGTGATCGACATGGACGAGCGGAGAGCCTGGTCGGACAAGCGCGCCGAGATCATGGGCCGCCCCGATGCCGGCGCCGCGTACGAGGCCGCGCGCATCCGCTTTGAACTCGGCGCCGCCGTACGGCGACGTCGAGAGGGACTCGGGCTCACCCAGGCCGAACTGGCCGAGCGTGCAGGCCTCAAGCAACCGGCGGTGGCCCGCTTCGAGGCCGGAGGCACCATGCCGACCATCCCGATGCTGGAGCGCCTGGCCGAAGCCCTCGAAGTACGGCTCAGCGTCCGGTTCGAGCCGCTTCGCGAAGCGAGCTGATCCTGCCCCCGCTCGCCGGCGTCGGCACGACCGCCACGGTCCTGCTGTCCTCGCTCGCGGATCGGCCGCGTCCCGATCTGGGAAAACGGCGAGCGCCCGGACGAGCCTGTCCACGATCGCCGCTGCCGCACGAACGAGATCGCCGACCCTCCACGGTGGAGGATCGGCGATGGGAACGTGGTCCCTCTGCCGGACGCTCCCGGCTCCGCCGGGGTTAGGCGGGGCAGGTCTCGCGTTTGGCGGTGAGGTCGAGGGTCTTCTTGATGGAGCTCAGACCGAGTCGCTTCGATTCCGGGCAGAACTTGCTGAGTGCCAGGGAGTACTCGGCGTGGAAGACGGGTTTGCCCGCCTTGATGAACGGGGTCAGCGATGAGCACTCGCGGTACTCGGCGCACTGCTCGTTCACCGCGAAGTCGAAGTCGCCGACCAACTGCGGGATCTGGTCGAGGTCGTTCTTCAGTCCGATCGCGAGGCCGTGCTGGTGCGCGACCTGGGCGAGCATTCGGTTGAAGGCGAGCTGATGCTTGGCGGTGACCGGGAAACCGGAGTCCTGCTGGTAGGCGTCCACCAGGTCGGCCTCGACGCCGTCGAAGCCCTTCGCCTTGCACCGGTCGAGCCGGGCCGACCAGATGCGCTTGAGGACGTCGATCTGCCGGATGTCGACCCACCGCTCCTGCGGCCAGCCGTCGACCTTGTTCCCGAGGATCGACTTCGGGAAGTCCGCGAAGTCAGGACGCCCCTGCTCGGCCGCGCCGATGTCGATGTAGCAGACGACCTTGCGTCCCATGCCGTGCAGGGCGGACACCGTCGAGGCGGGCGTGTCGAACAGGTCGACGTCGTAGACGTCGGCCTTCACCGAAGTGTCGATCTTGCCGGAGAGCTGCCACTGCCAGGTCACCCCGGCCTTGGGGTGCCACCAGTCGCCGGATGCGGCGGAGGCGGCGTGCGCCGAGGTCTGGAGGCCGGCGACGCCGATCGCGGCCAAGGCGAGGGCGAGGATCCGAGGGGGCTTGATGATCACGACGGGACTATAGCTCTGCGGTTCGTCATGAGGGGCGATCATCGGGAAGATCGGCCCGCTGGGTGAAGGCGAGAATCCCGGAGCACGATGTGCCCCTTCTCAGAAGATCTCCATCATGATCCACAACCCACGAGCGCCAACGAGAACGGGCGGGCCTCCGCGACTGGAGACCCGCCCGTTCCTACGCTGTTCACCCTGGTCAGCGGCTAGATCCGCCGATCAAGAATGTGTGCCCCCTGCAAGATTCGAACTTGCGCTCCCGGCTCCGGAGGCCGGTGCTCTATCCCCTGAGCTAAGGGGGCTCAACGAGAGATAAGGCTACCAGTTCTCGAAGACTCCTCGCGCACATCGTTGTGGGCCATCTTTGCGACGATCCCGCCACGATCCGGTGAAAGCCACGCGTGGACCCCCGGCGAGGGGTTAGCTTGGCGCCCGTGAACGACGTTCTGGGCCGTGTACTCGTGGTGGACGACGACGAGGTCATCAGGCAGCTCATCGCGGTCAACCTGACCCTGGAGGGGTTCGAGGTCGAGACGGCGTACGACGGGCAGGACTGCCTCGACCGCGTCCACGAGGTCGATCCGGACATCATCACCCTGGACGTGATGATGCCGCGCCTGGACGGGTGGGAGACCGCCACCCGGCTGCGCACCGATCAGAGCACCAGCCACATCAAGGTCGTGCTCATCACGGCCCGCGCGCAGGAGGACGACAAGCGGCGGGGGCTCGGCATCGGCGTGGACGCCTACCTGACCAAGCCGTTCGACCCCGCCGAGCTGATCGACGTCGTCCGCGACCTCGCCGACGGAGCCCTATCGTCATAGCCATGAAGCTGGCGGTATGGCGCGAATCTGGACCTATTTCACGTGACCAGGCCCGGGAACGTTTTCTCGACGGCCCACCGGAGCCCGGCGACGGCTTCGCCGACGCGTTCGCCGCACTCTTCCCCGGGGAGCGGATCGACGACATCCCCCCGGAGCGCGTGGACGACATCTCGAACGCCGTGTTCGCGCTGGCCCGGGAGCACGGCCTCGTCTGCTACGACCCCCAGCGCGACCTCGTGCACAATCTTGAGCCGCGCGGCGTGTATCCCCAGATGCAGATGCACACCGGCGACGGGATGATCGTCAGGGACCCGGACCTGAAGCTGATCTCCGACGTGCTGGAGACGCTCTCGCCGCAGAATCCGTTCGTCGCGCTCGTCTGCTTCGGGGAGCACTTCGTGCAGGTGTCCCCGGGCTACGAGCTGGAGTTCAAGGAGAACGGGGAGATTCGGGCCACCGTGACCGCCGACCTCGCCGAGGTGCGCCGCGCGATGCTGGAGTACGCCACCGGAGATCGGGCGTTCCTCCAGCGCCACGAATGGAAGACGGTCTAACCGGCCACCACCTCGGCGGCGGCGCGATCGAGGAACGCGGCCAGCCGGTCGGGGGCGGCCAGCACGCTCAGGTGGCCGCGTCCTGAGATCGTGATGAGGCTGCCGTTCCGGCAGGCCCGCAGGAAGGTGCGCTCGTCCGCGCGAAAGTGGTCGCGCGCGCCGTTGACCAGCCACACCCGCCCCGGATACCCCGCCAGCGACGCCACCGGATCCTCGGACGCGACTGTGTCGACCACCGACGGGATGACCTCGCAGGACAGGCCGCCCGCGAGCATCGCCTCCCCCGCCGAACCAGGCAGTGACCGGCGGATCACGTACGCGCTGACCCGGGCGGCCCGCGCCGGGTTCGCGACGGCAAGCCGCCCGGCGAGCCGGTAGGCGTGGAGCAGGGCGCCGGCGGGCCGGGCCGTACAGCCCATGGCGACCAGCCCGGCCACCATGGACGGGTGGCGGGCGGCGGTGGCGATGCCGACGTAGCCGACGAGCGCCCGCCCGCCGAGCCCGGCGATGCACTCCGCGACGGCGTCGCAGGCCGCGTCCATGTCGAGCGGCTGTCCGCGCCGGGAACCGTGGCCCGGCAGATCGGGAGCGGCCGACGGGCTCCGCAGCAGCGACCGCACCGGCGACCACATCGAGCCGGAGACCCGAGTCCCATGGACGAGAACGACGGGCAGATCCGCCATGACACGACCCCCTTCAATCAAAGAACACAACGCAACGTTGCGTCGCATCCCCATCAAACCACAACGCAACGGTGCGTTGCGATCGCGGTAGGGTGACGGACATGGCACCGCGCAAGAAGGACGACATCCTCAACGCCACCCTGGAACTGCTCGCCGAGAAGGGGTACGAGGGCCTGACCGTCGAGGGCGTGGCCGAGCGGTCGGGGGTCAACAAGACCACCATCTACCGGTGGTGGCCGTCGAAGGCCGCCCTGCTCGGCGCGGCGCTGATCGAGGCGCGGGCGCTCGACCTCGAGTCGCCCGACACCGGCTCGCTGCGCGGCGACCTCCAGGTACTGATCGAGGAGATGGCGCGGCTCCTCACCGCTCCCCCCACGTGCGACATCGCGGTCGCCGCACTCGGCGCCGCCGCGGGCAACCCCGAGCTGGCGGAGGCGACCCGCGCCTTCTTCGCCGACCGGTACGCCCGGGAGGCTCCCGTCTTCGAGCGCGCCCGCGCGCGCGGCGAGATCGCCGAGGACGTCGATCCGATGCTGATCGTGGACCTGCTGGCCGGAGCCGTCTGGCTTCGCGTGGTGTTCCGCGGGCTGCCGCTGGACGAGAGCTTTACCGGTGAGGCGGTCAGGGTCGTGCTGGGCGGGGTAGCAGCGCTCCCAGGCGCCGGCCGCGGGTGACAGATCGCGGGCCTAGGGAGTGTCTGACAAATGCTGCCCGTCGCGAGCGCGGATCCAGATGGATGCATCGCGAGGCGGAGGAGGAGGCCGTAGCGGAGCCTACGGCCGACAATCCGGGCCCCGCGGAAAGTCCGAGCCTGCGAGGACTTTTCGTGGGTGGGGCGTCAACGCGGCGAGGCGCCGTCTGGGCCGCGCGCAGCAGGGCTTGATTTGTCAGACACGACCGAGGGCGCCTGTCCGTGCCCGCGGCCGTCCGTGCCGCGCAGATCGCGTCGCCGGGCGGAGCGAGTGCGGCGGAAAGACAGCCTGAGCGCAGCGCATTTCCGAAAGGAGGGAGGGGCGACCTTCCCTGCCCCACAACGGCCGAGGACGCTCGCCCCGGAATCCCGATGATCGATCGCGAGTTCACCTCAGCACGACTCCCGCGCGAGACACCGCCGCGGCGCCTGATCCGCCGCGGACTGCTCCTCGGAGCCGCCGCCCTGATGGTCGCCGCCGGTACGGGCGCGGCCGCTCAGGGGGCGCAGGCGAGCGCCCCCACCCGGCCCTCGTACGGCGACGCCGCCGCCCAGGGCGCCTCCTATGGATCCGCCCAGGCCGACGCTCTCGGCGCGGCCGCCGTCTTCGCCCAGCCGCCCCCGTCTCCGACCGGGCCCGCCGGGCCTCCCGGACACGCGATGGAAGGCCCGCTCGGCGCCGTCCACGGCGAGCTGGTCGTCCCGAAACGCGGCGGCGGCTACCAGACGATCACGACCCAGACCGGGAAGGTGACCTCGATCAGCCAGAACTCCGTCTCCGTCACGAGCACCGACGGCTTCGCCCGCACGTACACGATCAACGGCTCGACCCGCGTCTGCGCCGACCGCAACGGGCTGAAGGACATCACCTCCGGCGACACGGTCTGGGTGATCAGCCCCGGCAAGGGGAACAACGTTCCGGCCGCCCTGCTGGTGAACCTCAGCCGTCCGCAGTGGCCGACCGTGCCCGGGGGCGCCGAGTCGCCGGCCGCGCCGTCGCCGTCGTGATCCGAGGTATGGGCGGTCGCCGGGGGCGTGTCCTCCGGCGACCACCCGGCCGGGTCACGTCGTCGAGAACGTGAACCAGTTGAGATTGACGAAGTCGGCGGGCTGCCCACTGCTGAACGTGAGATAGACGGTGTGCGTTCCGGTCACGCCGGAGATGTTCGCCGGGACCGTCTGCCAACTCTGCCAGCCGCCCGTCGAGCCGACCGCGAAGCTGCCGACGGGCGCGCCGGCACGGCTGTCCAGCCGGACCTCGACGAGCCCGCTGACGCCGCCCGCGGCACCGGAGGCGACCCTCGCCTTGAACTGCGTGGCCGCCGTACCGCCGAACCGGACGTTGTCGTACCTCAGCCAGTCACCGTTGCCGATGTAGCCCACGTTCTGGCCGCCGCCGGTGTCGGTCGTGGTCTCCAGGGTCGTACCGGACTGGTCCTGGTACGCCTCCGCCTCGATCCTCGTTCGCGCGTCGACGCCGCCGCCTGTGGGAGAGGCCGACGGTGAGGGTGAAGGTGAGGGTGACGGGGACGGAGACGGTGAGGGCGAGGGCGAGGTCCCGCCCGCGCTGGTCGCCGTCGAACGGGCCGGGACCGTGAGCGTCGCGCCGTCCGAGAAGGTGACCGTACGGGCGGCCGTGCCGAAGTTGTGCGCCACGTACGTCCGGGTCGAGCCGTTGACGAAGACCGCGGCGGTCGGGATGTTCGCGGTCACGGCGGTGTCGACCGTACCCATCCTGGCCAGGTTGTAGATCCAGTGGTAGGTGTGGGCCAGGGACTCGCCCGACTCCGGCGCCAGGGTCGTGTAGCCGCCGTCCCAGTTCGCCTTGGCCGCCGCCGGGTCGGCGAGGGCGCGGAACTCCCAGATGACGTCCTTCCACTCGACGGCCGGGCCGGGGTTGTTCGCCTCCATCTCAGTGAGGTTCTGCCGGACGTCGGCCTGGTAGAGGCCGTGGTAGAGCGAGCCACCGGTGATCGGCAGCATGTTGATGCCGTGGATCTCCTCGGGGTTGGCCGTCCACCAGGTGGAGTACGCGGCGCCGCTGCCCCAGATCATGCCGACCGTGTGGTGGCCGAAAGCGGAGGGGAATACCACGTTGTCCTTGTCGAACCAGTACTGCGCGATCGCCGACGTCTGGGTCGTGTACAGATAGATACCGAGGTCGCGCAGGGCGGTGTCGCCGGTGGCCGCGCCCAGCAGGATGGCGCCGTTCGCGAAGTTCATTCCCTCCGAGGAGGACTCCTCGTTGTTGCCGGCCGCGAACCCCTGGTGCCCGGAGGCCCAGCCGTTTCCGGCGTACGCGTCGAAGTTGCGCAGGAACGGGAACCGGGTGTCCGATCTGTCACCGTTGTTGGCGTCGGAGGCGAGCAGCTTGGCCATCGGCCCCCAGCTCGCCGCCCAGACGGAGTCGTACCTCGCCACTGTCGCGGCGGCCATCAGGTAGTAGCCGTAGTGGAAGTGGTGGTCGTTCACCTCGGTGTCGCTGCCGTACGACGCGGGGTAGCCGGTAAGCACGCCCCACGTCGCGTCGTAGCGGAACTGCTCGCCGCCCGCGGTGAACCAGCTCTCCAGCTTCGCCTTCAGGAGGCCGAGCAGCTTGTCCCGCGACGCGGTGTCGCCGAGCTGCTCGGCGATCGGCACGAGCTGGGCCAGCCGGCCGAGCGCCTTGCCGGTCCAGTAGGTGTCGGTCGCCGCCTTCCACGGGTCGGCGGCGTTCGCCTCCTGCCTGACGTAGCCGCCGAGCCTCGTCCGGTCGTACGCGCCGAGGTCGGGCAGCGAGGGAAGCACGCCGTGGAAGATCTGCTTCGTGGTGAACGACGCGCCCTCGCGCAGCCTCATCGTGCCGCGCGGCGAGACGTACGTGTACGGGGTCAGCGTGTCGCTCGTGGCCAGCCACTGGTGCCGGTAGAGCGCGAGCAGCGTGCCGGTCTGGCTTCCCTCCTTGGCGGTCGTGGTCGCGGTGTAGGTGGTGGTGAGCTGCGCGGTCGCCTCGTTGTACGCCCAGGTCACCTTGGTCCCGGTGACAAAGCTGAAGGCGTACTTCGCGAACAGGTCGAGCGTCGAGGCGGAGGTGTCCGGCAACGCGGCGACGGAGAAGTAGTTCTTCCCGCCCAGCGCGTCGGTCGCGACCGTGCCGCTGATCGTCCAGTCGGTCCCCGAAGGGGCGAACACGCCGTAGTGGTGGCCGTTGACGGTGACGCCGAGGATATTGCCCCGGTCGGCCCAGACGTTCGGCGTGGCGACGAAGGAGACCTGGGCGTTGCCGCCGCTCGGAGTCGCGTACACGTAGGGCAGGCCATGCCCGATCGTGGCCCGGAGCGTGCGGGCGCCGTCCGACCAGTACGGCGTGACGGTCCAGTCGGACCACCCGTCCACCTTGGTGTCGGGCGAGTTGAGCCCGGTGACGCCGATCGTGAGGTCGCGGGCGTGCGGATACTCGTACATCCGCCCGTCGCCGCTGATCAGCGGCGTGGTCGGGTAGCTCACCTCCAGCCCTCCGGCGACCGCATGGAAGGTGAGCGGGTGGCCGTACATGTTCTCGGAGTACGGGTTGCCCGCGTAGCGCTGAAAGGCGAGGGAGGACCACCAGTCGTTCGTGGGGATCTTGCCGGTGACGTTCCCGGTCACCTTGGGCGTAACGGGCGTTCCGTTCGAGTTGGCCGGGCCGCTCGCCCCGGCGGGCAGGTCGGTGGTGTAGCTGCCCGCCCCGACGGTCACCGTCGCCGCGTGAGCGGGAAGGGCCGGGACGGTCAGCGCGAGGGCGGTCAGGATGGATAAGCCGGATAGACCGAGCATCCGGACAGGGCGGGACCTCACAGATCTCATGGATCTCCCAGATCTCATGGAGCGACCTCCGCGAAGTGGGGGGTTCAACCGGAATCGGGCTGGAAGCGCTCTCAGCGCCGCTGACGCTAGAACCGTGTTGACGGCATGTCAACGGGAAGAGAAAGTTTCTCGAAGATCAGGAGAGCGCTCTCTCAATCATGAGTCGGTCGAGCCCCGGACAACCGATATCGGCCGCCTGCCGTCCGGGGCATACGGCATCGGACCCTCACGATGCGAGCGGGCCGGAACGAGGGGACGCCCCTCCGGCAACACTCCACACCCGTCGCCACGTCGGAATTCGCTATGCCGGAGCGCTCTCACGCATTACGGCGACGTGAACAGGTAACGGGGATCGTTACCGATCCACACCTTGACGCCCCACCACCCCAAGCAGAACCTTGTGAGAGAGCGCTCTCTCCATGATCATCTACTTCAGGACCCGAGGAGGGTTCATGGGCATCCCCCGCCCCGGCCGCCGCGTCCCCCGGCTGCTCGCCCCCATGGTCGCCGCCACGCTGCTGACCCTCACCGCGTGCGGTGGCGGCTCCTCTCCCGCGACCGGCGGCTCCGCCGCCCCCGCCGAGAAGATCAAACTGACCGTCGGCCTCTTCGGCGACTTCGGCTTCGAACCGCTGTACGCGGAGTTCAGGAAGACCCACCCCAACATCGAGATCGAGGAGCGCCAGGCCGCCTACGCCGACCACCACACCAACCTCGCCGCGCACCTCGCCACCGGGGCGGGCGCCGCCGACGTCGAGGGCATCGAGGTCGGCTTCATCAGCCAGTTCACCGCCCAGCCCGACCGGTTCCAGGACCTGCGGCAGTACGGCCTGGACAGGCGCCAGAGCGACTACCTCGACTGGAAGTGGCAGCAGGGCGTGGCCCCCAACGGGGCCGTCGTCGGCCTCGGCACCGACATCGGCGGCCTGGCCATGTGCTACCGCACCGACCTGTTCAAGAAGGTCGGACTGCCGACGGACCGCGACAAGGTGTCGGCGCTGTGGCCCACCTGGGACCAGTACATCGAGACCGGCAAGAAGTTCGCCGCCTCCGCTCCCGCAGGGACGAAGTTCTTCGACAGCCCCGGCGAGATCATGCGGGCGATCATCGCGCAGGCCCCCGTCGGCGTGTACGACGCGCAGGACAACGTCGTCGTGGCCACCAACCCGGACGTGAAGCGCGCCTGGGACCTGTCCGTCCGGATGATCCAGGAGAACCTCTCGGCCAAGATCGGCGCGTGGACGCCCGAGTGGAACACCGGGTTCGCCAAGGGCTCGTTCGCGACGATCATCTGCCCGGCGTGGATGACCGCGTACATCCAGGACCAGGCCAAGAACGCGGCCGGCAAGTGGGACATCGCCACCGTTCCGGGCGGCGCGGGCAACGCCGGCGGCACGCATCTGACCGTGCCGAAGCAGAGCAAGCACCCGAAGGAGGCGGCCGAGCTGGTCGACTTCCTGACCTCGGCCGACAGCCAGGCGGCCGTCTTCACGGCGATCGGCAACTTCCCGTCGATCCCGGCGCTGTACGACAAGCCGGAAATCCGGGACTTTACCAAGGACTTCTTCAACGGCGCGCCGGTCGGCAAGATCTACTCTGACGCCGCCAAGAACCTCAAGCCGCAGCACCTGGGCCCCAAGGAGGGCGACGTGCGCACGGCGATCGGCAACGGCCTCGGCCGGGTGGAGCAGGGCAAGCAGGCGCCCGAGCAGGCATGGGCCCAGGTGCTCAAGGACGTCGAGAACGTCAAGTGAGCCACCCTCCGGCCGTCCCGGGAGCGGCGCACGGCGCGCCCGGGACGGCTCCGGCCCCCTCCCCTGCTGCCCGCACTCCCCCTGCCCGGCCACCTGCCGGGTGGA
>NZ_BBYK01000100.1 GCF_001570365.1 Microtetraspora fusca
ACGCCGTACCGAGCGAGGCGGAACTGGAGACCGAGTACGGCATCGCCCGAATGACCGCCCGTCGTGTGGCGCGGGAACTCCGCGAGCAGGGCCTCGTCTACACGGTCCAAGGGGAAGGCACCTTCGTCGGCCAGCCCGGGACACCGCGATCGCCGGATCGAACGCCGATCTATCAGCAAATCGCCGCGGACATCAGCGTCCGCATCCGCAAAGGGGAGCTGCAGGTCAATCGGCCGATCCCGAGCGAGAAGGCGCTCATGCGCCAGTACGGCGTCGCCAAGGCCACTGTCCGGCAGGCCGTGGCCTTCCTGCGGGCACAGGGCTGGGCCTTCACCGTCGCCTATCGGGGAACCTATGTCTCTCCCCAGGAGAAATGGCCCGAGAGCTAGAGGTGCACACCCCGTCTATGTCGGTGGACTGCCCTATGCGCGACGTGGTCGTCGTCTATCTTGGCTGAATGCTGGACCGCGATGGCGATACGCATCTGTACCTTCAAATCGCCGAGATCATTCGGGGGCGGATCGTCGACGGAACGCTCAGGCCCGGCCAACCCGTCCCGAGCGAGTCAGTGATCCAGCGGGAGTTCGGCGTGGCCAGGACGACCGCCCGACGAGCCATCGGCCTGCTCCGCGAGGAGGGCCTGGTGTACGCCGCACGAGGTGAAGGAACGTTCGTGGGCCGTCACGGCGACGCACCCCGTGTATCCAGGAAAACACCGCTGTTCCGTCAGATCGCGGACGACGTCATCGAACACGTCAGACGCGGCGATCTCCAACCCCGGCGCCCTATCCCGAGCGAGAGCATGCTGGTGCAACGGTACGACGTGGCACGGGAAACGGTACGCAGGGCCATCGCACTGCTGCGCGAAGCCGGCTGGATCTACACGGTTCCTCAACGCGGCAGCTTCGTCTCCCCCCGGGACAGGTGGCCTGAAGATGACTTCCCTCAGTGACCTTCATGGTCGACTGCGCCAGATATATCGCTTTCCTGTTGATCTGGGACGTTTTTCTCCGGTTTAGCGGGTAGTGACCGGATGCGGGCGGCCTGTCCTGGCCGCGCCGTGATCGTCCGACAAGAGGTCCGGGGGGGATCTCATGGTGAGACGGATTGTCCTTCTGCTGGCCATCGTGATCAGCGCGCTGGTGGCAGGGGCCACCGGCGCTTTCGCGCAACCGAGTCCCACTCCTACCGGCGCCCACACCGGCACTCATAGTCCGAGCCCGACCGCCACTGTCAGCGAGCAGGACCGGATGTTCCTCATCAAGGCCCACGAGGGCAACCTGGCGGAGATCCGGGCGGGAAGGCTGGCACAGCAAAAGGGGCACACATCGTCGGTACGCGACCTGGGGGCAAGGCTGGTCAAGGATCACACCAGGCTCGACACGAAGCTCCGGCAGACGGCCAAGAACGTCGGTGTCCAGCTGCCTCATGCGCCGAGCAAGAAGCAGCAGGAGCAGCTCAAGAAGTTGGGCGACCTGAGCGGCGCCAAGTTCGACCACGCCTGGGTCCAGTGGCAGCTGACCGCACACCGCCAGACCCTGACCCTCATCAACAAGGAGCTGACCAACGGCAAGTCTGAGCCGGTCAAGAAGACGGCCCAGGAGGCGAAGCCCGTCATCCAGGAGCACCTGACGCTGCTCAAGAAGGCGGCGGCCACCATGTCTCCGCACATGGGCACGCCGACCCCGCACCCCGCGCACACCCGCTGAGCGCCCCATCCGGGCACGTCGGCGAACGCCGGAGCGGCACAGCCGCCTTCGGCACCCCCGCTTCCGAGGTCGCTCTCGGGGAGTCCGCTCCCCGTACGGGCGACCTCGGAAGCGCACGTCTGGAGAACCGCGGATCAGAGCTCTGGGATGACGGTGCAACCCGCCGGCTGCCCACGGTCGCTCAGGTCCGGTCCGGGCGCCTCGTCCCGGGTCCGCGGCTCACCTGGGTGAGCGCCACGCACACCAGTACGGCGAGAGCCGCCGCGACCGTCGCCCAGCCGAACCGTTCGCCCATCAGGAGCCAGGCCCACAGCAGCGTCAGCAGCGGCTGCGCGAGCTGGACCTGCCCGGCGCGGGCTATCCCACCCATGGCGAGACCCGCGTACCAGGGGACGAATCCGAGGAACATCGAGACCAGACCGACGTAGGCCAGCCCGCCCAGCGAGACGGCGTCCGGACTCGGGCCGGTCGTGAATGTGAGTACGACAGTGACGGGCACGGTGACCGGAGCGGCCACGACCAGCGAGTACGAGATGACACGCCAGCCAGGGGTCTCCCTGGCCAGCCGCCCTCCCTCGGTGTAACCGGCGGCGGCTCCGATCAGAGCGAGCACCAGGAGCAGGTCGGCCACGGCGAAACGGCCGCCGCCGCGGGTGAGAACGAAGATCGTGATGGAGAGCGCGCCGCCGGCGCAGGCGATCCAGAACAGCGGTCGCGGCCGCTCCCCCGCGCGCATTACCGCGGCCACCGCCGTCGCCGCGGGAAGCAGGCCGGTCACGACGGCGGCGTGTGCCGTGCTCGCTCCGCTGTGCAGAGCCAGGGCGCTGAACAACGGGAAGCCGAAGACGACGCCCACGGCGATCACAAGGTACGACCGCAGATGCTCCCTCGGCGGCAGCAGCGGCGCGCCCGCCATGGCGAGGCAGGCGACGGCCGCCAGGGTGGCGAGACCGGCGCGCGCGAACGTGAGCAGGTACGGATCGAACCCCCGCATCCCGAAGACGGTGCCGGGGAACGAGCCGGAGAACGACACAACGCCGACCAAGGCGAGCACGGTGCCCAACCAAGCGCTCCGCTGCGCCCGCCGATCGGCGGCTCCCGCGCGGCTCGCCGCTACTGACGTCGTTTCGATAGCGCTATCGTTATCTCTCATGAATGACGATAGCAGTATCGCCCGTTTGGCCGCGATCCTGCGCGACGAGACGGAGCGCGCGCGGCCGGGCGATCGGCTGCCGTCCAGCCGGGAGCTGATGCGGCGGCACGGCGTCAGCCCGGTGACGGTCTCCCGCGCGATCGCGCAGCTCAGCGCGGAGGGCCGGGTCGTGACCAGGCCGGGCAGTGGAGCCTTCGTGGCCCCGGAGCGCGGGCGCGCCCAGGCCCCCGACCTCTCCTGGCAGACCGTGGCGCTCGACGACCGCATGGTCGACGACTCCGCCGTCTCCGGGCTCCTCGCCCGGCCGGCCGACGGGGTGATCCCGCTGACCGGCGGATATCTGCCCCCCGACCTCCGGCCGCTTTCGGCCCTGTCCGCCGCGGCCGCCCGTGCCGTACGACGGCCGGAGTCGTGGTCGCTGCCTCCCCTCAACGGCGACCCGGGTCTGCGGCGATGGTTCGCGAGCGAGGCGGGCGGCACGGCCACGCCGGACGATGTGCTCGTGGTGAGCGGCGGCCAGGCCGGGCTCACCCACGCCCTGCGCGCGCTGGCCGCTCCGGGCAGGCCCGTCCTCGTGGAGACCCCCACGTACCCGGGGGCGCTGGCGGCGGCCAAGGCCGCCGGGCTGCGTGCGACCGCCGTGCCGGTCGACCAGGACGGCGTACGGCCCGACCTGCTGGCCGAGGCGTTCGCCGTCACCGGGGCGCGGGTCTTCCTCTGCCAGCCCACGCTGCACAACCCCACCGGCGCGACTCTCACCCTCGAACGCAGGGAGCAGGTGCTCGCGGTCGCGAGAGCGGCGGGCGCGTTCGTCATCGAGGACGACTACGCCCGCTATCTCGGGGCCGACCCGATCCCGCCCTCGCTCGGCTCGATGGACACGAACGGCACGGTCGTCCACATCATCTCGCTGAGCAAGATCTCGGCGCCGAGCATGCGCGTGGCGGGGGTCATCGCGCGCGGCCCGGCGGCGCACCGCCTGCGGGCGAGCCAGGTGGTCGAGTCGTTCTTCGTCGCGCGACCGTTGCAGGAGGCGGCGCTGGAGTTCGTCGGCTCGCCGGCATGGCGGCGTCATCTCGCCGCCGTCCGCCAGGAGATCCTGGTGCGGCAGGGGGCGCTGCTCTCCGGTCTGGCCCGGTACGTGCCGCAGGCCGAGGTCGAACTCCGGCCACAGGGAGGGTTCCACGTCTGGGTGCGCCTCCCGCAGGGGACGGACGAGGCGGCGGTCGTCGAGGCCGCGCAGCGCAAGGGGGTGCTGGTCAGCCCCGGCCGCATCTACTACCCGTCGGAACCTCCCGGACCGCGCATCAGGCTCACCCACATCGCCTCGTCGAGCCTCGCGGAGCTCGACGAGGGCGTACGCCGCCTGGGCACCGCGTTCCAGGACACGCGCTGATCGGACGGAAGCGGCTCCGGTCCCCGGCGGGCGAACACCACCAGGCCGCCGGCGCCAACCGGCGCAGCGTTTCTGTAACCGCACGTCATAACCCCGGGTGCCCGGCATTCGGAACGCCCGGAAGCGCTGACGGCACGATGTGGGGGCCGACCGCGGACGAGCCGGGGAAGCCGGGGTCATCTCCCCTCCTGCGCCTCCCATACAGTGGTCGCAGGAGGGGATCACGCAGATGACAGGCCCCGCGGAACTGCTTCGCGATTTCGTGAACACCTACGACGTCGAGTCGGACGTCGACGATCTCGCGTCACCGGCAGAGCTGACCGTATGGCTGCGGGAACGCGACCTGATCCAGGACACGGATCGCGCGGCGGACGACGACCTCGTCCTCGCCGTCCGGCTGCGCGAGGGCCTCCGTGAAGCGCTGCGCCGAAACCACGACGCGACGCCGTACGAGATCGGTGAGGGTCTGGAAGCGGCCCTGGCGGCGCTCCCGCTGCGGGTGACACTGGTGGGAGGGGTGCCCACGCTGGAACCGGCGGCGTACGTCCGGCGAGGCGCTGAGGGACTGTCGAGAACGCCAGGGCCGTCCGGCGCGCCAGGCGACGCCGGCACAGAGGGCGTCACGGAAACGCCCGCCACCCCCGGCGCGGCGCCCGGTATGCCTGGCGCTCAGGACGCGGTCCGATCCTCCGACCGGCCGGACACCGCCGACTTTCCGGGTCCCCACGACGCGACCTCCAGCGCGCCGGGCCCCTCCGGGGCCGCAGCGGCCTCCTCGGAGGGCGGGGCGCGCGCGGGCCTCGCCCGGGTCGCCGCCGCGATCCACGCCGTCCACGCCGAGGGGATGTGGCCCCGACTGAAGGTGTGTGCGGAGAGCACATGTCAGTGGGCCTTCATAGACTCCTCAAAGAACCGCTCCCGATCCTGGTGTTCCATGCGGGTGTGTGGAAACCGCACAAAAACCCGGGCATATCGGGCACGACGCCAGACGGACGGTTCGTCCCGCGTCTCCTGACCAGTACGGTGATACATGCAAAGAGAGGAGCCGGCCGCATGGGTGTTAGATCTGCCCGTCTGGAAGACGTCGACGCGGTGACGAGCACCCAGATCAGGGCGTGGAAGTGCGGATACCGCGACTTCCTCCCACCCGGCCCACTGGAGCAGATGACCGGCCCCGCCGCCGAGAAGATGTGGCGGCGACAGTGGGACGAGGCGATTCTCTCGCCGCCCACCCCGCGCCACCGCGTTCTCGTCGCGGTCGAGCGGGTGGTGCCCGACACGGACGCGTTCGCGGCGCTCGGCCCCGGCGGCATCCTGGCCAGCGCGGCGTCCCGGGCGTCCGACCGGGTCGTGGGGCTCGCCTCACACGGTCCCGCCGAGGACCCCGACCTGCGCCCGTCGGAGACCGCCGAGTTGCTCACCCTCCTCGTCGACCCGAACCACATCCGCCGGGGACACGGCAGTCGCCTGCTCAACGCCACGGTGGACCACCTGCGCGAGGACGGCTACAGCAGCGTCGTCACCTGGGTGTTCGCCGACAACCACCCGATGCTCGGTTTCCTTGAGTCGGCGGGGTGGGGCGAGGACGAGGCGGAGCGCGTGCTCGACATGGGCCGCCCCATCAGGATGATCCGTCTCAGCACCGACATCAGCTGATCTGCCCCAGCGTGAGCAGGGTCCCCGTCGGTTCTCCCGCCCTCGCGGGCGTGCCGTGTCCGTCAGCGTGCCCTGCCCTGAGCCGTTGTGCGACGGGGCGCCCGCGGATGGTCATGGCCGTGCGTGGGCTTCCACTCTCCGGTGATCTCACAGAGGTATGAACGTGGCCACACCAGCACAATGGGTCGCGGGCGCGCGTCCCCGCACCCTTCCCGCAGCCGTCGTCCCGGTCGCCGTCGGAACCGGCGTCGCGGTCGCCGAGGGCGGAGCCGTCTGGTGGCGGGCGCTCCTCGCCCTCTTCGTGGCGCTGGCCCTGCAGGTCGGCGTGAACTACGCCAACGACTACAGCGACGGCGTCCGGGGCACCGACAAGGACCGGGTCGGCCCGATGCGCCTCGTCGGGTCCGGCGCGGCCGCTCCCAAGGAGGTGCTGGCCGCGGCGCTGGGCTGCTTCCTCGCGGCCGCGATCGCCGGCCTGGCCCTCGTGGTGGCCACCCGCGCCTGGTGGCTGCTGCTGGTCGGTCTCCTCTCGATCCTGGCGGCCTGGTTCTACACCGGCGGTTCCCGTCCGTACGGCTACCGCGCCATGGGCGAGATCTCGGTCTTCGTGTTCTTCGGCCTCGTCGCGGTCGCCGGGACGACGTACGTCCAGTTGGAGCGGCTGCCCTGGCTGGCCCTGGCCGCAGCCGTCCCGGTGGGCCTGCTCGCCTGCGCCCTCCTCGTCGTCAACAACCTGCGCGACATCGTGACGGACGGCCCTTCGGGCAAGCGGACGCTCGCCGTCGTCCTCGGCGACGGGCGGACCCGGCTGCTCTACGCGGCCGCGCTGATCGTGCCCTTCCTGATCGCGCTCGCCGTCGTCCCCGACCGGCCGTTCGCCGCCATCGCCGTGCTCGCGCTCCCGCTGGCCATCGCACCGGTGCAGACGGTGCGCTCGGGGGCGACCGGACCCGCGCTCATCGCGACACTGCAGCAGACGGGCCGCCTCCAACTCGCCTTCGGCGCCCTGTTCACCCTCGGCTTGGCCCTCTGACCAAGAGGCACCGCTGAGCCCCAAAACCAATACGGCGAAGCCGCCAGGCACGTGTACGGGGGCCGGCCTGGCACCCCGTACACACGTCGGCCTTGGCTAGTTCACCGATGTGACGCCTTGGGCACGACCGTCGGCCATCCCCCTGATGAGTGAGACGACCTCATCGATCCGGGAGTCCATCCGGTCGAAACGGGAATCCATGCGATCGAGGCGGGAATCCACCGCGTCGAAGCGCGAATCCACCGCGTCGAAGCGGGAATCCACACGATCGAGCCTGGCGTCGATGTGGGTGAGGCTGGAGTCCACCGCTTCGAACCGGGCGTCGACGGAGTCGAAGCGGGCCGAGACCTCCTGACGGAACTCCGTCATGTCGTCGCGCATGGCCTGGATCATGCGTGTGTTGGCGGCCTGGGCATGCCGCACATCGGCACGGACCCGTTCGACCTTGTTGTCCACCATCCCGACGATGATCTTCATGGACTGCACGTCAAGCTCCAGTGCGGTCACCCGATCCTCGAAACCCATGCCTGTCATGCCGGTCATGCCTCTCCCTGGGCGGTCGGTAGGGCCACCGGGCGGCGACCCGTGGGACAGCCTTCCTGAAGGCGGGGGCGTGATGGCGAGCCGAAGCTCGTTCGGTGGACAGAGCACCGCCTGTGGATGAGGTTTATAGGTCGAGGAGGTTCTCCAGGCCGACCGTGAGCCCCGGAAGGTCGCGCACCCGGCGCACACCGAGGAGCACACCCGGGGTGAACGACGACCGGTTCATGGTGTCGTGCCGGATGGTGAGGATCTCTCCGTCACCACCGAGCAGCACCTCCTGATGCGCGATCAGACCGGCCAGGCGGACGGCGTGGACATGTACGCCGTCCACTTCGGCACCGCGGGCACCCGGCAGCTCCGTGGTGGTCGCGTCCGGGGAGGGGCCGATGCCCGCGTTCCTCCGGGCCTCCGCCACCAGCTCCGCCGTACGGCGCGCCGTACCCGAGGGGGCGTCCGCCTTGTTGGGGTGGTGCAGCTCGACGATCTCCACCGAGTCGAAGTACTTGGCGGCCTGCTGGGCGAAGTGCATCATCAGCACGGCGGCGATGCCGAAGTTCGGGGCGATCAACGCGTTCGTCCCCGGGTTGGCCGCGAGCAGTGCGCGCACCCTGTCCAGCCGCTCGGGGGTCCAGCCCGTCGTCCCGATCACCGGATGGATGCCGTGCGTGACACACCACTCGACGTTGTCCATCACCACGTCGGGATGCGTGAAGTCGACCACCACGTCGGCGCCGGCCAGCGCCTCCAGCGGATCGTCCTTGTCGACGGCCGCCACCAGCTCCAGGTCGTCGGCCGCGTGTACGGCCTTGCAGACTTCCACGCCGACGCGGCCACGCGCGCCGAGAACACCCACCTTAATCACGGGCCAAGGCTATACCCCGACGTCACAAGGGCCCCCCACGCGCTCGCCCACAGCATGCGAAGGGCCCGGACCGCCACGGTCCGGGCCCCTCTCACGGGTTCAGGCGATCGCCCCGCTGAAGTCCTTGTCGGCGTACGGCCCGATGACGGCGAGCGTCAGCGGCCGGGTGAGGATGTCCTGCGCCACGGCGCTGACGTCCTCGGGCGTGACCGCCTCGATCCGGGCGAGGACCTCGTCCACGGACATGAGCTCTTCGTAGACGAGCTCGCTCTTGCCGATCCGGGACATGCGGGAACCGGTGTCCTCCAGGCCGAGGACCAGCCCGCCGCGCATCTGCCCCTTGCCGCGGGCGATCTCATCGGCGGTGATGCCCTCGGCGACGATCCGGGCCAGCTCGTCCCGGCAGATCTTCAGAACGTCGTCGATCTTCGAGGGGAGGCAGCCGACGTAGATGCCGAACTGACCCGTGTCGGCGTACTGCGAGGTGTAGCTGTACGCGCTGTAGGCCAGCCCGCGTTTCTCGCGGATCTCCTGGAACAGCCGGGACGACATGCCGCCGCCCAGCGCCGCGTTGAGCACGCCGAGGGCGAACCTGCGGTCGTCGCGGCGGGAGACGCCGGTGGTGCCCAGCACGAGGTTGGCCTGCTCGGTGGGCCGGTCGACGACCCGGACGCCGGACCGCTGCTCGACGCCGGGGCCGTCGAGGCGCGGAGGCGCGGGCGGCGCGAGCTCGGCCAGGGCGCCCGCGCGCTCGTACGCCGTGGCGACCAACTCGACCACGCGCTCGTGGTTCACGTTGCCCGCCACCGAGACGACCGTCAGCGGGGGAAGGTAGTAGCGCTGGTAGTACTCGTGGATCCGGTCGCGGCTGAGCGCGTTGATCGACTCCTCGTTGCCCAGAATGGGCCGGCCGATCGGCGTGTCGCCGTACAACTCGGCGGAGAACTGCTCGTGCACGACGTCCGACGGGTCGTCGTCGTGCATCGCGATCTCCTCCAGGATCACGCCACGCTCGGACTCCACGTCCTCGGGGGTGATGCGGGAAGAGGTGACGACGTCGGCCAGGACGTCGATCGCCAGGGGAAGGTCCTCGTCGAGCACCCGCGCGTAGTAGCAGGTGTACTCCTTGGCGGTGAACGCGTTGATCTCACCGCCGATGCCCTCGATGGACGCCGAGATCTCCATGGCGTCCCTCGTGGGTGTGCCCTTGAAGAGCAGGTGCTCGAGGAAGTGGGTGGCCCCCATGTGCTCGGGGGCCTCGTCACGGGAGCCGATGCCGACCCACATGCCGACGGCGACGCTGCGCACCGTCGGCATGGTCTCGGTCACCACTCGCAGACCGCCGGGAAGGACGGTACGGCGGATGACCCCCGCACCGTCCTTGCCGGGATAGAGGATGGTGGTCGTCACGAGTTGCGGTCGTCCCGTCCGCCGCGCGTGCGCCGACGCGGACGCTCGGAGCGCTCCTCCTGCTGCTGCGGCGCCTCGGCGGGCGCGGCCGCCTCCTCGCCGCCGCCCGCGGCCTTCTCCGCGGCCTCCTTCTCGACGACCTCGACCGGCACGAGCGACAGCTTGCCGCGCGAGTCGATCTCGGCGATCTCCACCTGGATCTTCTCGCCGACGTTCATGACGTCCTCGACGTTCTCGATGCGCTTGCCGCCGTGCAGCTTGCGGATCTGCGAGACGTGCAGCAGGCCGTCCTTGCCGGGCAGCAGCGAGATGAACGCCCCGAAAGCGGCGATCTTCACGACCGTGCCCAGGTAGCGCTCGCCGACCTCGGGCATGTGCGGGTTCGCGATGCCGTTGATCAGCGACCGGGCGGCCTCGGCGGACGGGCCGTCGGTGGCGCCGATGTAGATCGTGCCGTCGTCCTCGATGGTGATCTCGGCGCCGGTGTCGTCCTGGATCTGGTTGATCATCTTGCCCTTGGGCCCGATGACCTCGCCGATCTTGTCGACCGGGACCTTGATCGTGATGATGCGCGGCGCCGTCGGGTTCATCTCCGCCGGAGAGTCGATGGCCTCCTGCATCACGTCGAGGATCGCCAGGCGGGCGGCCTTGGCCTGCTTGAGCGCCGCGGCCAGGACCGACGCCGGGATGCCGTCGAGCTTGGTGTCGAGCTGCAGCGCGGTGATGAGGTCCTTGGTGCCGGCGACCTTGAAGTCCATGTCGCCCATGGCGTCCTCGGCGCCGAGGATGTCGGTCAGGGTGACGTACTGGTCGCCCTCACCGATCAGGCCCATGGCGATGCCGGCGACCATCTCCTTGAGCGGCACACCGGCGTCGAGGAGCGCCATCGTCGAGGCGCAGACCGAGCCCATCGAGGTCGAGCCGTTCGACCCGAGAGCCTCCGACACCTGGCGGATCGCGTACGGGAACTCCTCGCGGCTCGGCAGCACGGGGATCAGCGCCCGCTCGGCGAGCGCGCCGTGGCCGATCTCACGCCGCTTCGGCGAGCCGACGCGGCCCGTCTCACCGGTGGAGTACGGCGGGAAGTTGTAGTTGTGCATGTACCGCTTGGTGCGCTCAGGGTTGAGCGTGTCGATCATCTGCTCCATGCGCAGCATGTTGAGCGTGGTGATGCCCAGGATCTGGGTCTCGCCGCGCTCGAACAGAGCCGACCCGTGGACCCGCGGCACGACGTGGACTTCGGCGTTGAGCTGCCGGATGTCCTTGGTGCCGCGCCCGTCGATGCGGATGCCCTCGGTGATGACCCGCTCGCGCATGAGCTTCTTGGTCAGCGACCGGAACGCCGCGGCGATCTCCTTCTCGCGTCCCTCGAAGTCGGCGAGCAACTTCTCGGCGGCGAGGGCCTTGACGCGGTCGATCTCGGCCTCGCGCTCCTGCTTGCCGGCGATCGTCAGGGCGGCGGCGAGCTCGCTGCGCACCGCGCCGGTGACCGCCTCCAGGGCGTCGTCCTGGTAGTCGAGGAAGATCGGGTACTCGGCGGTCTCCTTCGCGGCGACCTTCGCCAGCCGCGACTGCGCCTCGCACAGGACCTTGATGAACGGCTTGGCCGCTTCCAGACCCTGGGCCACGGCCTCCTCGGTCGGCGCGACGGCGCCCTCGGCGACCAGCTTGAGCGTGTCGCGCGTGGACTCGGCCTCGACCATCATGATCGCGACGTCGCCGTCCTGCAGGACCCGGCCGGCCACCACCATGTCGAAGGTGGCGCCCTCAAGCTCGGAGTGCGTCGGGAACGCCACCCACTGGCCGCTGATCAGCGCGACGCGGACGCCGCCGATCGGGCCGGAGAACGGCAGCCCGGCGAGCTGCGTCGACAAGCTCGCCGCGTTGATCGCGACCACGTCGTACAGGTGGTCCGGGTGCAGCGACATGACGGTCGCCACGACCTGGATCTCGTTGCGCAGCCCCTTGACGAACGACGGGCGCAGCGGCCGGTCGATCAGTCGGCAGGTGAGGATCGCGTCCTCGGACGGCCGCCCCTCACGACGGAAGAACGAGCCGGGGATGCGGCCCGCCGCGTACATCCGCTCCTCGACGTCGACGGTGAGCGGGAAGAAGTCCAAGCTCTCCTTCGGATGCTTGGACGCGGTGGTGGCGGAAAGGACGGTCGTCTCCTCGTCCAGGTAGACGACGGCGCTTCCGGCCGCCTGGCGCGCGAGCCTGCCGGTCTCGAACCGGATGGTACGCGTGCCGAACGAGCCGTTGTCGATAACGGCTTCTGTGCTGTGGACACCCTCCACGGGGGACCTCCTTCTCGGGTCGGTCTCCCCACGTCCGTGTGCTGCGGTCGAGGCAGCCTGACCGGCTTACCCCTTCCCTTGCCGGCTCCCCGTCAGGTGCAGTGCCGGTCTTCGATCGAAGCGCCCGGTTCCTTCCGCGGCTGTGCCGCATGACCGGAGGCCACTACCGAGGACCGGCCCTCTCACGCCGCGGAGCGCGTGTGCTTGCGTGCGGACGCGGGGCACTGTCTGTCGGGTTGAGGAGACCTATCCGGTCTCCTCTCCCTTTCGGCTATTAAGTTTGCGCGGTCCCGAGGCCGCTACTGCGGAGACTCGCCGAACCGTAGGCCTATTTTGACCTGATATGTGAAAGGAGCGGCGTTGGATCGCCGCTCCTTTCACTCTATCGACGAAGGCCGAGCCGCTCGATGAGGGAGCGGTAGCGGGTGATGTCCTTGGCCTGCAGGTACTTCAGCAGGCGGCGCCGGCGGCCGACCAGCAGGAGCAGCCCGCGACGGCTGTGGTGGTCGTGCTTGTGGGTCTTCAGGTGCTCCGTCAGGTCGCTGATGCGCTTGCTGAGCAGCGCGATCTGGACCTCGGGGGACCCGGTGTCACCCTCGTTGGTGCCGTACTCGGCGACGATGGCCTTCGTGGTGGCGGTGTCGAGCGACACTGCATCTCCTTTTCTGGGAGGCACGCGTGACGATGGTTCCAGCTCGCGAACGACCGTGCGTGCCTACAGTCGCCGTGCCAGCCCGGCCATGCGGCGGGATATACACCCACACCGATGGCCGACATGCAAGGCTACCATCGCGTTCCGCCACCCGGGACGGGCGGGGCGTGACCGGCCGCTCCTCAGCCGCTGGTCAGCCGCCGGGCCTCGGCCACGTCGGCGTGCATCTGCTCGATCAGCGCCTCGATCGAGTCGAACTTGAGATTGTCGCGGAGCCGCTTGGTGAAGTCGACCGCCACGTGCATGCCGTACAGGTCGAGGTCGTCGCGGTCCAGCGCGTACGCCTCGACCGTCCGGGCGACGTTCTCGAACGTGGGGTTGGTGCCGACCGAGATCGCGGCGGGCCAGAGCTCCCCCTCGTATCGTGAGGGCGACTCGGTGCAGCACAGGTAGCCGGCGTAGACGCCGTCGGCCGGGATCGCGGTGTGCTGCGGCGACTCGACGTTGGCGGTCGGGAAGCCGAGCGCCCTCCCCCGCTGGTGGCCACGCACGACCACGCCCTCGACCCGGTGCGGGCGGCCCAGCTCGGTCGCGGCGGCCTCGACGTCGCCCTCGGCCAGCCGCGCGCGGATCCGGGTGGACGAGATCGCCTCGCCGTCACTCAACAGGGGCACGCCTTCCACCACGAAGTCGTACTTCTCGCCGAGCGTGCGCAGCGTTTCGAGATCGCCGGACGCCTTGTGGCCGAAGCGGAAGTTCTCCCCCACGACCACCCCGGCCGCGTGCAGCCGGTCGACGAGCGTGGTCTGCACGAACTCGTCCGGCGACATCCGGGAGAACTCCACCGTGAACGGCATCACGCACACCGCGTCGACACCCAGCGACGCGAGCAGCTCGGCGCGGCGGCGCGTGTCGCTGAGCAGCGGCGGGTGGCTGCCGGGGCGGACCACCTCGTCGGGATGCGGGTCGAAAGTGACGGCGACCGAGGGAAGTCCGAGATTGGCGGCCATGTTCACCGCACGCGCCACCATCTGCTGGTGACCGCGATGCACCCCGTCGAACACGCCGATCGTGACGACGGATCTGCCCCAGTCCTCGGGCACGTCGTCCAGTCCGTGCCAGCCCTGCACCTCGACCTCGATTCGCTCACACGCCATCCGGCAGTAGACAAGACTGCCATGCCCGGACGCCTGCCCGGGAACCAACCCCCGCCGATCCTCTTCTCAGGGGACGAACACGGCGAGCGGCCGGGCCGTACGCCCCCGCTCCTCGACGAGCGCGAGCAGCGTGCCGTCGGGGGCGAAGACGCCGACGGGACCGGAGCCGAGCCCTATGGCGGGCAGCCGACCGCCGTGCGCGACCAGCCGGGCCTCCTCCTCGGTCACGTCCCTGCGTGGGAATGCCGCGGCCACCGCGTCCGCCATGGGGAGGATCACGCACTCCTCCACGAGCTGCTCGATCGTGCGCGCCGACTCGATCGTGTACGGCCCGACACGGGTACGGCGCAGCCGGGTGAGGTGCCCGCCGACGCCGAGCCCGCTCCCGAGGTCGCGGGCCAGCGCGCGGATGTAGGTGCCGCTTGAGCAGGTGACGACGGCGTCCACGTCCACCACGTCGCCTTCGCGGCGGATCGCGGTCACCTCGAAGCCGTACACGGTGACGGGGCGGGCGGCCAGCTCGACCTCCTCGCCCGCGCGGGCCCGCTTGTACGCGCGCTCGCCGTTGACCTTGATCGCGCTCACCTGCGGCGGGACCTGGCTGATCTCGCCGGTCAGCGCCGCGATGCCCTTGCGGACGTCCTCGTCGGTCACGTGCCCGGCCGGCGCGGTCGCCATGACCTCGCCCTCGGCGTCATCGGTGTTGGTGCTCACGCCGAGCCGGATCGTGGCCTCGTACACCTTCTCGGTCAGCGCGAGGTGGCCGAGCAGCCGGGTCGCCTTCTCGACGCCGACCACCAGAACGCCGGTGGCCATCGGGTCGAGCGTCCCCGCGTGGCCCACCTTGCGGGTGCCGGCGACGCCGCGCATCTTGCCGACCACGTCGTGGGAGGTCCACTCCGCGGGCTTGTCCACGATGATGAGGCCGCTCGGGGGCGGGGTTCGCCTGGCCTTGGCCGTGCGCATGACGCTGGTCCTCCGCAGGGATGGTCGAGCAGGGATGGTCGGGAGAGGTGGATGGGACGCCCGGTCAGGACGAGAGCAGGGGGCGCAGGGCCGCCATGATGTCGGGCGGCGACTCGCGGGAGGAGAAGCCCGCTGCGCGCGGATGGCCGCCTCCGCCCAGGGTGGAGCAGGCGCGTCCCACGTCCACGGCCCCCTTGGACCGGGTGGAGACGTTCCAGGTGCCCGTGTCGTCCTCTTTGAGCACCACCGCGACGTCCGCCTCCTCGACCCGGCGGACGACGTCGATCACGCCCTCCACCTCGTCGTACGGCAGGGCCGCCGCCGCGCGCTCCGCCCGCGTCACGTACGTCCAGATCAGGCCGTGCCCGCCGGCGGCGGCGGGTTCGAGCGTGACCCGGGCGATCGCGGCGCCGAGGACGGTGAGATAGCCGAACGGCGAGCCGTCCCACAGCTGCCGCGCGATCCCGTCGGGACGCAGCCCGGTCGCGATCAGCCGCGCGGCCAGCGCGTGGACCTCCGGCGTGGTGGAGTACTTGAACGAGCCGGTGTCGGTCACCAGCGCCGTGTAGAGGCAGGTCGCGACGTCGACGTCCACGGTCAATCCCAGGCGCCGGACGAGCTCCTCGACCAGGACGGACGTGGCGGCGACGGTGGAGTCGACCAGGTTCAGCGTGCCGAACCCGGTGTTCGACGCGTGATGGTCGACCACGACCAGTTCCCCGGCCCGGCCCGCGTGCGGGGCGAGCAGGCCCAGCCGCTCCGTGGTGGAGGCGTCGAAGGTCATCATCAGCGGCGGCCGCGCCGGATAGTCCGCGGGGTCGATCAGCAGGTCCTGCCCCGGCAGGAAACGCAGCAGCCGCGGCACGGCGAAGTGGCGGTCGCCGAAGGACGCGACCACCTCCTTGCCCGCGCCGCGGAGGGCGAGGCCGAAGCCGAGCATCGAGCCGAGGGCGTCACCGTCCGGCGACACGTGGCAGGCCAGCGCGATCCGGTCCGCGGAGGTGATCAGCTCGACCGCCCGCGCCCAGGCCCGCTCGTCGGGTGCCGGGAGGCCGCCCGCCGCAGGCTCGACCCGCTCGCCCGCGTCCCGTGTCACGTCCGGTGTCACCTTCCGCGCCGCGTGCCGGTCACATCGCGCGGCGGCCGGACTCGTCGCCGCCCTCGTCGTCGCCCGCCTCGCCGTCGTAGGCCTCCTCGGGGCGGTACGGGTCGGCGTCGCCGGCGTAGCTCGCCCCCTCGGCCCGCTTGGCGATCTCGGCGTCCTTGGCCCTGGCCACGGCGAACAGGTCGTCCATGTGCCGGGCGCTGTCGGGCAGCGGGTCGTGCACGAACGTGAGCGTGGGGGTGTGCCGCAGGCCGGTCTGCCGGCCCACCTCGGAGCGGATGATCCCCTTGGCGCTCTCCAGGGCGGCGGCCGTGCCGGACCGGTCCACCTCGGACCCGAAAACGGTGTAGTAGACCGTGGCGTCGCCGAGGTCAGCGGTGATCCGCACGTCGGTCACCGTCACGAAGCCGAGGCGCGGATCCTTGATCCGCCGCTCCAGCATCTCGGCGACCACCTGCCGAATGCGGTCGGCCAGCTTCCTGGCGCGCGCTGCGTCCATGACCGCGCTCCCCCTTCTCGGTTCTGGCACGGCCGTGCTCGGGGCACGGCCGTCTATTCTTCGTCGTCGTTGAAGAGCCGCTGCCGCGCGGACAGCAGCTCGATCTCGGGGCGGAAGGCGACGAGACGCTCGCAGGCGTCGAGCACCTCATTGCAATTGGCCGCGGAGGCCGACACGACGGCCACACCGATCTCGGCACGGCGATGCAGGTCGAGATGGCCGGTCTCGGCCACGGCCACCCCTGGGAACCGCCGTTGCACCTCGGCGACGAGGGGGCGGACCACGGAACGCTTCTGCTTCAGCGACCGTACGTCGCCAAGCAGGATGTCCAACGTCAGAGCACCGATATACATCGAGTTCTCACCGCGGAACGACGGCCACGCCGCCGCCCCCGCACGAGGCGGGGACGGCGGCGTCACGCGTCACACGCGCGGCTTCTCCTGCATCTCGAACGTCTCGATGACGTCGTCGAGCTTGATGTCGTTGTAGCCGACACCGATACCGCACTCGAAGCCCTCGCGGACCTCGGTCGCGTCGTCCTTGAAGCGGCGCAGCGACGAGACGGTGAGGTTGTCGGCCACCACGACACCGTCGCGGATGAGCCGTGCCTTGCTGTTGCGGGTGATCGTGCCCGAGCGGACCAGAGCACCGGCGATGTTGCCGATCTTCGGCACCTTGAAGACCTCGCGGACCTCGGCGGTACCCGTCCGGACCTCTTCGAACTCCGGCTTGAGCATGCCCTTGAGGGCCGCCTCGATCTCCTCGATCGCCTGGTAGATGACCGAGTAGTACCGGATGTCGACGCCCTCGCGCTCGGCCAGGTCGCGCGCCCGAACCTCCGGACGCACGTTGAAGCCGATGATGACGGCGTTGTCGTCGGCCATCGCCAGGTTGACGTCGTACTCGGTGATCGCACCGACGGCGCGGTGCAGAACCCGGAGGTTGACCTCCTCGCCGACGTCGATCTTGAGCAGCGCGTCCTCGAGGGCTTCCACCGAACCGGAGACGTCACCCTTGATGATGAGCTTGAGCTCGTCGACCTGGCCCTTCTCGAGGTCCTTGAACAGTTCCTCGAGGGTGCGCCGGCGGCCGGACTTCGCCATGTCGGCGATGCGCTGGCGGGCCGCCCGCTGCTGGGCGATCTGCCGTGCCATCCGGTCGTCGGAGACGACGATGAAGTTGTCGCCCGCGCGCGGGACCGCGGTCAGACCGAGCACCAGGACCGGACGCGACGGGTCGGCCTCTTCGACCGTCTCGCCGTTGTCGTCCAGCATCGCCCGGACGCGGCCGAAAGCCTCGCCACAGACGATGGAGTCGCCCACCCGGAGCGTGCCGCGCTGCACCAGCACGGTCGCCACCGGACCGCGGCCCTTGTCGAGGTGCGCCTCGATGGCCAGACCCTGGGCGTCCATGTCCGGGTTCGCCCGCAGGTCGAGCTCGGCGTCGGCGGTCAGCAGGATCGCCTCGAGCAGGCTGTCGATGCCGAGGCCCTGCTTGGCGGAGATGTCCACGAACAGCGTGGAACCGCCGTACTCCTCGGCCACCAGGCCGTACTCGGTGAGCTGGGCCCGGACCTTGGTCGGGTCCGCACCCTCCTTGTCGACCTTGTTGACCGCGACCACGATCGGCACGTTCGCCGCCTGCGCGTGGTTCAGCGCCTCGATCGTCTGCGGCTTGACGCCGTCGTCCGCGGCGACGACGAGCACCGCGATGTCGGTGGCCTGGGCACCACGGGCACGCATGGCGGTGAACGCCTCGTGACCGGGGGTGTCGATGAAGGTGATCTTGCGGGTCTCACCCTCGTGCTCGGTGGCCACCTGGTACGCGCCGATGTGCTGGGTGATGCCACCCGCCTCGCGCGCGACCACATTGGTGTGCCGGATCGCGTCGAGCGTCTTCGTCTTACCGTGGTCGACGTGGCCCATGACGGTCACGACCGGCGGACGCGGCGCGAGGTCGGCCTCGTCGCCCTCGTCCTCACCGAACTCGATCTTGAAGGACTCGAGAAGCTCGCGGTCCTCCTCCTCCGGGCTGACGACCTGGATGACGTAGTCGAGCTCGGCGCCGAGAAGCTGCAGCGTCTCCTCGTTGACCGACTGGGTCGCGGTCACCATCTCGCCGAGGTGCAGCATGATCTGCACCAGCGACGCGGGGTTCGCGCCGATCCGGTCGGCGAAGTCGGACAGGGACGCGCCACGCGGCAGACGGATCGTCTGCCCGCCGCCACGCGGAGCCTGGACGCCGCCGATCGACGGAGCCGACATGTTGTCGAACTCCTGGCGCCTCTGCCGCTTCGACTTGCGACCACGGGTCGGACGTCCGCCGGGACGGCCGAAGGCACCCGCCGTGCCGCCACCGCGGCCGCGGCCACCGCCGCCACCGGGACGACCGGCGAAACCGCCGCCGCCACCCGGACCGCCGCCCGTACCACCGGGACGACCGCCGGTGCCCGTACGCGCGCCGCCGAAGCCGCCGCCGCCACCACCGGGACGACCGGCACCGCCACCCGGACGGCCACCGCCGCCACCGGGACGACCGGCGCCACCGCCGGGACGGCCGGGACCGCCACCCGGAGCGGCCGGACGGCCCTGCGGCATCATCATCGGGTTCGGACGCGGACCACCGGGACGCGGACCACCGGCGCCCGGCCCCGGACGGGGACCGCCGGCACCAGGGCCAGGACGGGGACCGCCCGCACCCGGACCGGGTCGCGGACCGGCGGCGCCGGGAGCACCCGGACGCGCGGACGGCGGACGCGGCATGCCGCCGTCGCGGGCGCCGTCACGCCGCGGCTCGCGAGGACCGCGGTCGCCGCGGTCGCCGCGCTCGCCACCGTCGCGGGCGCCGGGACGCGGAGGCCGCTGACCCATGCCGCTCGCGGTGGACGAGAACGGGTTGTTGCCCGGACGCGGACCGCGCGGGCCCGGCTTGGGCC
>NZ_BBYK01000101.1 GCF_001570365.1 Microtetraspora fusca
ACCCTTCGTCCGACCGCTGACGCAACCGTCGACCCTGTCGGCGCGGCTGGTGCAGCTCGTGCGGGCGATGCGCGTCGCCACCAGCGGCAAGGCC
The DNA here is from genome assembly GCF_001570365.1 of Microtetraspora fusca. Taxonomy (GTDB): domain Bacteria; phylum Actinomycetota; class Actinomycetes; order Streptosporangiales; family Streptosporangiaceae; genus Microtetraspora; species Microtetraspora fusca. Next base: position 95 of record NZ_BBYK01000101.1, read on the forward strand.
AGAATAATGATGGTCAACTATCCCCAGGGCGTCGCAGACGGTCGCCAGCCCGGAGGCCTCATGGGATGGACGGTGCGGAACCGTCCGGCGGACTGGGCGAAACTCCGCACTCTGGCGCCTCGGCTGACCGCCTCCATCAAGAAGGCACAGCAGGTCCTGGCCGACAACGGGATCGCCACCGACATGCTGGACATCGAAAACGCCCTCACCGGCCACGAGTTGGGGACCAAGGCCCCCTACATCCGTAACGTCGCCTGGACCCCCGCCCCGGGAGGGGACAGCTTCAACAGAACACAACAGTCAGGACATCCCAACCAACAGGGACAGAAGGCACTGGCGGGCCACTACGCCCTGATGATCGCGGGTGAGCTCGGGCTGCGTATCAAGGCGCCCGACGGAGCCCGTCCACCGGCCAGAGCGGCGGACCCGTGCGATGCCAGCCCCAGCGATCGCCACATCTGCCCGCCACTCCCACCCAGAGCACCTCGAGCGGCGGCATCACCGGCCCGGGCGGAGCCGGCACCCCCTACACGGGCCCACGCTCGACCATGACCTACGTCAACATCGACCCGCCACTGCCTCATGAGTGGCCCGGCACGGCCACGGAGCCCAAGCCCACCCCCACCGGCTCACAGCCCTCCCCCGGACCGGGGACGACAGATTCGACCCCGCAATGGAACATCTATCCGGTCGATAGCGTCCAGCCCACGAATCCGATCATCCCCATCGACCTGGAGCAGCCGCTGCCCTACCTGTGGCCTACATCTGGCGGCGGATCCCATTACGAGGTGAAGATTAACGTCAACCAGCTCATGAACTGAGGGTCGACACCGACCAGATCAAGAGCTGAGCGACCACGGACCGGCGTCCGCCTGATCCGGACGCCTCGGGGCTCGCCTACCGGCCCTGCCGTGCAGGCGAGTCCCATCGCGCACGCTGCACAGCGCGGCTTCGGGCACGTTGAGCGCCAGGACCGGCCGTATGGGAGGCCCGGACCAGGGCGACCAGGGGCGAGGAATGCGGCCGTCCCGACGCCGAGACCGCCGCGCCGACTGCCCGCATCGGACAGACCCCAGACGGTCAACTTGACGGTTCCTTATCAGCATTCCGGCGGAATATTCGGAAGGGACGCGATCACGGGGCCCGCCCGCGCGGAGAGGGCGTCAAAACAGGCCCGTGGCCCTGCTGGTCCTAACCATCGGCTGAGCCCGTGCGTACAGCTCTTCGCGTATGTGCGCCGGCCCGCTGAACCCATCCGCCTCGGCCGCCGAGGCGATCTCGCAGGCCGCCTTGGCACGCCGAGACGCTGTGAGCCTGTGCATCGAGCTGTCCTGAGCCACGCGCGCATCGCAGGTGCTTCACACGGGCGGGCCCGCCTTGACGCGCCGCACCAGTCGTTCCATCGACCCCCGGTAGCTGTGGAGGTGCTCCAGCCACCACGTGGCGCCCGCGGCGGCGTAGTCCCGGACCGACGAGCCTGGCTCGCTCACCCCGATGACCGCCACGTCGAGGTCGCCCGCGTTCGCCCGGTGCCGGCGCAGCTCGCTGATTTGGGCGGCCAGGGAGTCAGGTGAAAGCGCCATGCGGCCCTCCCGGTCGTCGCCGACGACGATCCAGCCGTCCCATCGGGCGGCACGCCGAAGGGCACCCGGAGCCGTGCCGCCGACCCACACCGGCACCCGGGGCCGCTGGAGGGGCAGCGGCGCAAGCCGCACCCCGTCGACGGTGTAATGAGCGCCCCGGTGGTGCACCTCCTCGCCGGACCAGAGCGAGACCATCACGTCGAGTGCCTCGTCGAGCACGACCCCACCGGGACGCGTTGAGCCGAAGGCGGTGAACTCCTGCCTCACGCCGCCCAGCCCGGTGCCCAGGATCGCGCGGCCGCCGCTCAGCCTGTCGAGCGTCGCCACCGTCTGGGCCAGCCTTTCCGGGCGGTGCCGGGCCACGGCCGTCACCGCCGTGCCCAGCCTGATGCGCGAGGTCGCCTGCGCCGCCGCGGCCAGCGTCACCCACGGGTCGGCCGATGGCATGCCCCAGGTGAAGGCCAAGTGGTCCCACACCAGCACGGCGTCCCACCCGGCGGCCTCGGCCTCCCTGGCGAGGGTGACCAGGTGTGCCGGCTCCGCGAGGTCACCGAGGATCGCAACGTCGATACCGTAACGCATGCCCCCACCCAAGCACCTGACACCGACAGTTCCGGGGGTGCTGCGATCGCGCAGCGCGGCGCCGACGAGCGGGTGAGCGCCGCCCAAGAGGAAGCAACAGAGCAGATCCGGCAGACCCGCGAGCAGGCCGACGCTGCTGTCGCCGAGGCCAACCGCGCCGCGCAGGAGGCATGGAGTCAGGCAGCCGCCATACAACAGCAGACTGAGCGAGACCCGTAGCGGGCAGGGGCGCGATCGCGATGAGGTACTACAGGCTGGGCCAGTCCTTGCGCGTGTTCACACCTGGGTTGTGGCGTAGACCCCGACATCTGGCCAAGAGCCTTCTCCAGCGAGTGGGGATCCATCGTGGTGCAGAACGCCTGCACTTCGTACTGGTTGGCGGCCCATGCAGCGCATTAACGATTGGCGATCTCGCGGTGTCACGATGGAAGCTGCGATGAGCCCCAAAGTAGCTGTGTGCAATCGCCGTCACGGTGTGTGCTCGCACGAATGATCAATTCCGTACAAGATCAACGCCGTTTGGCTTATGACAGCGTTCTTACCGGCACCCCGAGTTCGCCCGGCTCGCCCCCATCGGGTTCCGGCCGCTGCGCGTCCGAACGCCGCCAAGCGTCCACGTGACTTCGGTGTCCAGTCGCATGCGGGCACGGTAGGCGGGCGGTAGTGCTTGGGGCCGACCTGGGTCACGTCCACGGAGGTGGTGGCTACTCGTACACCACCCCAGTGGACGTGACCACGTGTTACCCGCACAGGATCAGGCCCGCTGCCGCTCCGCGGTGGGTCGACAGCGTACGAGGTCATCAGGGGGAGGAGCATGCAGAGGTCTGGGAGCCTGAAGCCCGTAGTGCGGGCAGGAGTGAAAAGTAGGAATCCTCCCGCTCGGCGCACTCCAGGGCGCCTGGGACGGTTCGGTGATATCACCGTAAGGAGAATGTTATGCTCGCGCGTCTCCGTGGATGGGTCGTTAGCCTGTCCGCTATTGATAAATTAGTCGCTTCGTACGCCGCTCTGGTTGGAGTTGTCGGCTTAGTTTCGCTCATCCCCATGCTAAATGGAAAGGATAGCGTCGCTCTCTGGCCGCTGTTGCTGGTCAGCTTTCCAATGAGCATGTTGCCGACGCTTATTTTTCAGAGTGACCACATTTCATTTCAAGGGATGCCTGACGAACTTAACTGGTTGATTCCAATACTGGTGTGGGCTCCGGTTCTACTTTCGGGACTTATTCAAGCGGTAGTTCTGCGCATACTCCTGCGTAGGATTGATCAGCACCGCCGACAAGGCGGTTAGCCTTTCAAGGCTATGGCGAGAGGATCGCCGTACAGCAACCCCGCCTCACACCCTCACACCTCACCGGCCAGCATCTACCGGCCGAGCAGGACGAGGAGTCGCCGACGAGGGTCGTGCCCTTCCCTTGTAAGTAGAAGGTCGGGTGCGTGACCAACTGCGTGACAACGGCGATGGACAACCATGGACGCTGGCGGACGACAGCAGACGATCCCCGCACGTGGCGACTCTGTGAGACCAGTTCAAACGGGTGTCGTCGTTGCCTGATAAGGAAGCGGTCCGCCACCCCCAGCGGACCCAGAGCGGTTCACGAATCCCCGGGTGCTGCGCTTTGCTGCTGCTCTTCTCTTCGATGTCTCTCCACAGTCAGACGAACATCCAAGAAGAAGGCCGCGAGTAGCAACGCACCGCCGATGGCCAGCAAAATCGTCGTTGGGATCTGAACCAGATTGCGAACATCCTCGCACTCGTTCACATGGTCCTGGCCGGCGGCAAGTGACGGCGAGACGAAGGCTGACCCGCACTCCGAGCCGCCTTTGGTGAGGGGCATCACACCAGCAAGCACACCGGCACCAATAAACAGGAAGGCGATGAACGCGATCGCTCTGCTGGACATACGTGATCCTTCTAATCATCGATGAGAAGGATCATTCCATCTCGGCCCTCAGGTGCGGAAGTACTGACCCAGAGCCTCGTCTCCACCGAAGCCGGGGCGACTCAGGTTGGGCGGGGCAGGGTTATCCCGTCACCCTGCGAGGTTGGGCGTTGTATCTGGCGGGCACAGCCAGGGCACATGAGCGCGAAAAGCAGCGCGAAACGATGAAAAGTGGCGAACGCTGAAAGCCCAGCTCAGCGCATGAACTGGGCAGTCCCCGCAGGTCAGCCGTCAGGACAGATCAGATCTCGATGTTGTGGCCGAACCTGGCCGCCGGCCCGGGTCTCGCGGTGATCCCTAGGCGTAAAGCTGTACAGCAGCCCGTACAGCAACGCCGCCTTACACGATCACACACCACTGGCCCGCATCTACCGCGTGAGCAGGCGGGGATGCCGTTGACAAGGCATCTGCCCTTCTCTTGTAAGTAGAAGGTCGGGTGCGTGACCAACTGCGTGACAACGGCGATGGACAACCATGGACGCTGGCGGACGACAGCAGACGATCCCCGCACGTGGCGACTCTGTGAGACCAGTTCAAACGGGTGTCGTCGTTGCCTGATAAGGAAGTGGTCCACCAGGATTTGCGGCCGGGAACGGCGACGTGTGACTCTCGGTCCGTGAGCAGCTCAGACGACGAGGTTTGGCCAGCCTATCTCGAGCACACCCGCGAGCTCGCGGGACAGCTCCTTCGCGCGGACGACCCTTACGACGTCGCGCTGCAATTCATGGGCGACACGATCGAGGTCATCGCCACCGGCGACTACGAGTACGCGGTCAGCATGTACAACCTGTGGGGTGATCTCACCGACTGGGTGGAGCTCAAGCCAGCCGAGGAAGACCTTGCTAAGGCCGAGATGGTTCGGGCCGCCCGCGAATGGCTGGCCCTGAATCCTCGGGACAGCGACGCTGTACGCAGGTACTTCGCTCACTGGCTGCACGACGTCTCCCACCACGATCAGTCGTAGCGTGATGCATCTGGCGGGGGCACTTTGGGGGCACATGGCACCGGAAAGTGCTGGCAAGCGATGACAACGAACGGAAGCACCATCGCAGGTCGCGTCGGAGGTGGGGCGAGAGCGTGCAGGTAGAGAGGATGCGGAATTTGTACCCGGCCTATAGGCCGACTCGTCCGCCGCCCCCGGCTCCACCCGGTTAATCACTGTGCAAGGGCAACACAACCGTCTATCGTCAAGGCGCCGCGCCTACTTCGGGAAGTCGGCAGTGGCCCAACTCTAGGACGAGGGTGTGAAGAACGATCGCAGGCTGCGCCGCCTCGTCGATGGCGACACTATATGTCTCTGGTCGGTGCGCCAGAAGCTCGACAGGAACCGGTATGAGAACTGCCGTCTAACCCTGTCGCTCTGGCGGGAGGGCTCACGTTCCCGCCTGTCGATCGTCTTCCGGCCCGGCCCGGACAGGGTTATCTCCAACACCTACTTCGAGGCTGGCACCGTGGCAGCACTCCCCGAACGTGACGAGTTGAACCTCTACGAGCCTAAGACAGTCCACCGCCTCCTTCAGATTGCAGCAGCGCGTGAAGAGTTGCCCACGAGGCCCGGCACCAGGGAAATCGACGGGTGGCAGCTCTTTGAAGCTTTGATGGCTGCCCAGAACGCCGAGGCCTGAAGACGTGACTGCTGTACATCCGAGGTATGCGGAGACCTGGGGACCATTCGGGGACCACACGCTATGCACATCGCCGAACGATCAGCACGGGCGGTCACCTTGCTCTCACCCTTCTGAACCCGGTTGAGCTGCATAAACGACTACGCCAACGTCCTGGGGGTCAAGGGGTCGCAGGTTCAAATCCTGTCGTCCCGACCGCGTTTTCGCAGGTCGGAAGGGGCTTCGGAGATCATCTGAGGCCCCTTTTCTGTTGCTGAGTGACTAACTGAGTGACTGTCACAGATGACACGGAGACGGATGCCTGTCGGCGTCGTATTCCCCGCAGAAACAGGGCTTCTGCTCGTCAAGGCTGCCCCTTCCCGACGGCCACGCTGACCGTAGCCTCCGCGCGATGCTCAGATGTAAAGGGGCGGCAGGTTCAAAAGCCCTCCTGCAGCGACATCGGACATGCGGTCTCGCAGCATGAGGAGTGGCGCCTGGTCTGGAGGCTGAGCACGCTTCGGATGCCACTGCGTCGGAGATGTCAGATCCGTGTTGGCCGGGGACGCGCCTCGGCATGCGGCCTCTTGGTGGCGAGGACGGGCTGGATCCTGCTCGTGGTCGGCAGCCTCGCCAGCCTCGGCGCGAACGTTGCCATCGCCGAGCCCAGCCTGATCGGCCGCATCATCGCGGCATGGCCGTCACTGGCCTTGATCGGCAGTTACGAGCTCCTGATGTCCCAGATCCGCCGCCGCGCAGGGCCCTCGGCCGGCTCTGACCCACCGCGCATGACCTTTCAAAAGCCGTGCCGTTCCCCTTGCGGGCCACTGCGGGGGCCTGCTTCACCGAACAACCCGAAGCTCCAGATCCGTGAGCAGGGACCTGGGCCGATACGGGTTCGACGTCGGCGCACGCCGTACCGGGGCGATCGCCGCTCGTGGGCACGACCGCGGTCAGGGCTCTGGCCAGCGCGGAAGAACTCGGCGCGATCGCACCCACGACACCCTGCCTGCGCAGGGCGATCGACATGAATGTCCGCGTCCACACCGGTCGGATGAGATCGGTGCGGGCGCCCTTCGTCGTGCTGGCGGGACCGGGCATCAGCCGTAAATCGGGTGGCGGGCCGGGCCCGAGGTGTGGTTACGTGCGCGGAGACTCGATCAAGGGAGTGATGCGTGTTGCTCATAGGCGGCGATCTACCCGTGGCGCGGCTGGGGTTCGGCACGATGCGGCTCACCGGGCCGGGCATCTGGGGCGAGCCGGCCGACCGCGCAGGTGCGGTACGGGTGCTCAGGCGGGCTGTCGAGCTCGGCGTCAACCTCGTCGACACGGCCGACTCCTACGGCCCCTACGTGAGCGAAAGCCTCGTCGCCGAGGCGCTCCACCCCTATCCGCCGGAGCTGGTCATCTCCACCAAGGGCGGACTGACCAGGCAGGGGCCGGACCAGTGGAAGGCCGTGGGGCGGCCCGAATACCTGCGACAGTGTGTGGAGATGAGCCTTCGGCGGCTCAGGCTGGACCGGATCGACCTCTACCACCTGCACCGGATCGACCCGTCGGTGCCGTTGGAGGATCAGCTGGGCGAACTGGCTTCGCTGCGGGCCGAGGGCAAGATCCGGCACATCGGTCTGTCCGAGGTGACTCTAGATGACCTCCACGCCGCCCGTCGGGTCGTGGAGGTGGCCAGTGTGCAGAACATCTACAACCTCACCAGGCAGCGCTACCGGGACACCCTGGAGTACTGCACGCGGGAGGAGATCGGTTTCATCCCGTTCTTCCCTCTCGGACGTGGCGACCTGACCCGCCCCGGTGGGGAGCTGGACTCCCTGGCGCGTTCTCGCGGGGTGAGCCCCGCCCAGCTCGCCCTGGCCTGGCTGCTGCATCTGTCGCCGGCGGTGCTCCCCATTCCAGGAACCACCAGGGTCGGGCACCTGGAGGAGAACCTCGGTGCCGCTCAGCTCTCGCTCACCCCCGATGAGGTCAAGGGGCTGACCGAACGCTGGTCCGACGTCCCCGCGGTCGGGTGACGGCCGGACGTCGTCCTCAGAAGCAGGCAGCGGTCTGCGGTGCTCGCGATCACATGCTTCGCGATGTGGGCCAGGGCCATGCCGATGTGGATCTGGCCCCAGGTGCCGTACGCCCACTCCTCGACCTGGCTGTAAGCGTCCAGGCCACGCTCGGCCTGGCGTAGTGCCTTAGGGATAGGAGCAAGAAGTTCACTGGCACCCAGCATCCGGACCTGAAGAACACGAGCGGGGACGAGCTGTCTGCCGTTTCTGGTGCCGTCGCAGGGGGCGATGAAACAGGATGAGGGGCTATGTGCTTATCCCTTGAGCTCCAGTTCGACGAGCCGCTGCCGGTCGGGATGGTCGCCCGACACCTCGAACTCCTGCGCACCGCCGGCGCCACCAATGACACGGGCATCACGGTGGCTCCGTCCACGGTCTGGTAGATCCTCAAACAGGAAGGTGTCGACCCGGCTCCAGAGCGGGCGTCCAGCACGTGGGCCGACTTCCTGCGTTCGCAAGCCGACGCTATTTTGGCCTGCGACTTCATCGAGACCGTCTCGCTCAATGGACAGCGTCAGTACATCCTCGCCGTCATCGAGCACGCCACCCGGCACGTCCGTGTGCTGGGCACCACCGCTCACCCGACCGCGAGATGTGGCGTCCTGTTTCATAAGCGACACCACCTATCTCCGACGTCGATCCCCAACCTACGCCGGAACACCATGAATCGGGCCCCTCGTGCCGTGACGTTCACGGGTTGCCGACCGTGTGCCGCTCGTTGCGTCGGCGCAGACGGGGTCGGCGCCTTGATCAGCTGGGTGCTGGCGCTGGGGTTGATGACGAGCCTGCCGATCGGCGCGGTGCTGGGCTCGGTGTACGTCAGCGTACGCAGCCAAGGACTGCTCCAGCTGCCGATCCTCGGCCTGATCGCGCTCTCCGGCATCTTCTACCCGATCACCGTGCTCCCGGACTTGGTGCAATGGATCGCCCAGGTCTTCCCGATCTACTGGCTGGCCCTCGGCATGCGTTCGGCCTTGCTGCCCGACAGCGCGGTCGCCGTCGAGATCGGCGAGTCCTGGCGGCACCTGGAAACTGCCGGGGTGCTCGGGGCCTGGGCCGTACTCGGCCTGATCCTCGCGGCGCTCGTCCTGCGCCGGATGGCACGCCGGGAGTCGGGTTCCAGCGTGGCCCAACGCCGCGAGAAGGCCCTGCAACGGGTCGGGTGAGGTGAACGGCCCGCCTCCCATGCCAGCAACAACACCACGAACGAGACAGCCCGTACCGACACAGATGCTCCCCGCTTGAACGACATCCCAGGAGCTTAGATGTCAAGCCGCAACCGACTCTGCATGATGCGACCAGGCGGTCGCCTTGTCGCAACCCAGGGAAAGGGCGTTTATGCGGGGATAGATGAACTCAGGAATCGCAGGCTGGGGCGGCCTGTGGCGGAGGTGGTGATCTCCGCTCGTACGCGGTAGACGCGCTCCACCGTCTCCTCGGTGAGGACCTGTCCCGGAGGGCCCGCGGCGATGAGCCGTCCTTCATGCAGCAGCAGGAGGTGGTCGCAGTATTGGGCGGCGAGGTTGAGATCGTGCAGGGCGGTGACGACGGTGACCGGTGTTGCGGCGAGCAGGTCCAGGAGGGTGAGCTGGTGCGCGATGTCGAGGTGGTTGGTGGGTTCGTCGAGCAGCAGTTCGGAGGGTTCCTGGGCCAGTGCGCGGGCGATGTTCACCCGCTGACGCTCACCGCCGGAGAGCGTGGACCAGCGGCGGTGCTCCAGATCGGCCAGGCCGCACCGGCGCAGGGCGCGGCGGGCGTGCGCCAGGTCCGTCTTGCTTGCGGCGGCCGCCAGGCGGCGGCGATGCGGGATACGTCCCAGCAGCACCACGTCGAGGACGGTCAGCTCCGCGTCGGTGCTCACTTCCTGGGCGACCACCGCCATGCGGCGGGCCACGTCGCGCCGCGGCAGGCGGTCCAGGTCGTGGCCGTCGAGCAGAACCGCGCCGCCACGCGGTCGCAGCAGCCCGGCGAGCAGCCGCAGGAGGGTGGACTTGCCCGAGCCGTTCGGGCCGAGCAGCCCCGTGAGGCCACCGGGGGTGATCTCGACGGTGATCCCGTCGACGATCGGTCGGCCCTGGGTCGTCCACGTGACGTCATGGGCGCGCAGGCTCACGGCTCTCCTTTCTCCGCCGCATGATGAGCGCGAAGGCGGGGACGCCGATCAGCGCCGTCAGCACGCCGACGGGAATCTCGCGAGGTGCGAAAGCGGTGCGGGCGACGGTGTCGGCGGCGAGCAGGAACACGCCGCCGTACAAGGCACAGGCAGGGAGCAGGGCATGGTGCCGGCCGCCGGTGAGAGCGCGCACGGCATGCGGGACGATCAGGCCGACGAAGCCGATCGCGCCGCTCGCCGCGACCAGCACCGCCGTGGTGAGCGCGGTGATCGTGAACAGGATCAGCTCCGTCCTGGCCGGGGCGATGCCCAGCGACGCTGCGGCCTCCCGGCCGAAGGCGAACGCGTCCAGCGCAGCGGAGGCCAGCCAGCAGGCGAGCATTCCCGCCGCCGCGACGACGGCACACAAGGCCACGCTCGCCCAGCTCGCCGAGGCCAGCGAGCCGAGCAGCCAGAACGTCACCCCGCGGGTGCTCTGCGCGTCCGCCGCCCAGATCACAATGAGGCTGGTCAGAGCGCTGAACAACTGCGAGACCACCACACCGGCCAGCACGACGCGGATCGTGCTGCCGAACTGCCGGCCGATCATGGCGAGCACGCAGCAGAAGGCGAGCACGCTGCCGCTGAACGCGCCCGCCGACAGCGCCGCGGCCCCGGCGCCCAGGCCCAGAACCAGCACGGCCACCGCCCCGGTGGAGGCGCCGGAGGAGATCCCCAACAGGTACGGGTCGGCCAGTGGGTTGCGGGTCAGCGCCTGCAGCACGGCCCCGCACACCGAGAGGCCGGCTCCCACCAGCACCGCCAGGAGCACCCTCGGCAGGCGCAGCTCCCAGATGATGCCGTCGTCCAGCGGCGCGAGCGGCTCCACCGGCAGGCCGACATGGGCTGCGACCGTGCGCAGCACATCGGCGGGAGACAGCCCCGCGGCCCCCACCACGGAGGCGGCCGCGATCGACAGCGCCAGGAGCAGCAGGCCCCCGACGATCGCGAGGGCCGTACCGCGCTTCCTCATCGCCTGGCGAAGACGACGTAGTCGTCGAGGTACTGCCAGACGGTGCCCACCTCGGTGAAGCCAGCCGTACGGAGCGCGGCCAGGTGGAAGGCCAACGGGGCCAGGGGCTGAGGCGGCCGCTCGGCGAAACGCCGCTCGCGCTCGGCGACCCGCTGGGCGAGGTCGGGCAGTTGCCCGGCCAGGCTCCACCATTCGCCCCAGGTACTGGCGCCGGCGGCGAAGGCGGCCTGCTGCACCTGCTCGTCATGGCGGGCCGACACCTCGGCGAGGGTTGGGTGCTCGGCTTCGAAGCGGAGGTGGTCGGCGTTGAGCAGGACCGCGCCGGGCGGCAGGATCGCGGCCAGCTCGGTGTAGACGCCGAGCAACTGCTGAGGCGACAGCCAGTGCAGCGCGGTCGAGGTCAGGACGGCGTCGAAACGCCACCCGGTGAAGCGCCGGCTCCATCCGGGTTCGGCAAGGTCGGCGTCGATCACGGTGGCTCGCTCGCCATACTCGCCGAGGACGGTCTCGGCGAGCCGGGCCAGCACGGGGTCATAGTCGGTGGCGACGACGCGGGAGCCGGGCAGGCGGGCCAGCACCCGGTCCGCGATCGAGCCCGGCCCGCAGGCCAGGTCCAGCACGGTCGGCTCGGCGGGGGAGTGCAGGCGAAGGACGTCCAGCATGACCTCGAAGCGGTTCTCGCGGTGGGCGACGTAGGCGCTCTGCTGCTCCTCCCAGCGGGCCAGCAGGTCGCGAGGGGTCAGGGAGGTCGTGGGGGCGGTCAAGGGGGTCTCCTATCGGTGGTGCTTTCAGCCGTACAGGCGGGCCAGGCCCTGGCCGACCTGCTCGACGGCGGTGACGCTGCGGACGGACGGGTCCATGGAGGAGCCGGGGACGACGATGAAGCGGTCGTTCTTGACCGCGGTGAGCTTGGAGGCGACAGGGTCTTCGCGCAGGAAACGCTTCTTGGCCTCGGCGCTGTCGCCGTCGCCGCCGCGGGTGAGGTCGGCCAGCACGATCACGTCGGGATCGCGGGCGGCGATCTCCTCCCAGTTGCCCTCCGGCCACTGCTGCTTGACGTCGGCGAACGCGTTTTGTGCTCCCAGCAGCCTGGTGATCGTGCCGGGCAGGCCGGTGTCGCCCGCGATGGCGGGGGTCTTGGTGCCTGAGTAGTACCACATGAGCGTGGTGTGGCGGTTCTGCGGCGCGGTGCGCTTGGCCTCCTCCAGCCGCCGGCGCAGGTCGGCGACCACGGCCTGGCCCCGCTCGCGCACCCCGAAGACCGTGGCGATGTCGTCGATCTCCCCGAAGATCGCCTCGAACTCGGCCGTCGCGGGGATGAGCGCCCGGTCCTCGCAGTCGTTGGACGACAGGTACGCGGGAACGCCCAGCTTGGCGAGGTCCTGCCGGGATCCGGCGGCCTCGGGGGCGAAGGCCGAGGCGCGCATGGAGTAGACGAAGTCCGGCTTCTTGGCCAGCAGCGCCTCACGGCCCGGATACTGCTGCGCGAGTACGGGAACCCGGGCGTAGGCCTCTTCCAGCTCGGGCGGCACCGGGTCGGTCTGGTAGGCGGTGCCGGCCATGCGGTCGGCCAGCCCCATGGTCAGCATGATCTCTGCCGCGTTCTGCTCCATGGCGACCGCCCGCCGGGGCGGGGCCGGGATCTCCAGCGTGACCCCGCAACTCGTCACCCGCGTTCCTCGGGGCGCGGAGGTGTTGGTCGTCGCTGTGCCGCTTCCGCACGCGGTGACCAGGGTCAGCACGGCGACCGCCACACCCCAACGAATGGGAATGGTTTTCATATTCGCTGACCTTAGCATCGCCGGGGGACGTGGTCGCCGGGCGGCCCGCCTTGGGCGATGCGGCCGCCATCGAGCACGACGACCTGGTCAACGGCATGCGGCGTCGCCGCGCCTTCCCCAACCGGTCACCTATGAGCTGGTCTGCGCCGTCACGCAGGAACCCGGTCACCGGCTCATGCGGCAGCACGGTGGCGCCGGACGCGCGCGCCATCCTGAGCAGGCGCGCTGCGGCGAGCATCGGCTGGACCTGCATGTCCTGGGGTGTGGGGCAGGAGCGAGCACGATCCTCACTTCAGCCCGTACCTGACCACGAAGAAGGACAAGCGAGTCAGTCAGAGCCCCGACTGCCTCACGTACGCGCCCGCTTAGCCGTAGATGGACAGCAGGGGCTCGACCAGCCGGGACGGCGTCCTCTCCGGTCGCGCCGACGGCCGGACGCTCGTAGGAGTTTCGGCTTGCATCCGCGTGTGGCACGGAGCCACCTGCTTCGGCCGCCTTGGCGATCAGCGCAGGGCGGACGCGTGCGCCGTCGGATCGCTCCATCTCGTCGAGGGCTGGTTTCCCAGCGGCCGGCGCCTCCCGGGGGCGAAGGTCGCGCTGCGCGGGATCCGCCAGCTGGTCATCGCCTTCTCCATGGTGACGCTCAGTGCGGCCTCCGCGGTCATGACGTGTCCCAGCCCCAAAGTGGTGAGGCCGCGGCCCGATTGGACCTCGAGTCCGCGAGGCCGAGGGCTAAGGTCTCTAGCCGCGGCGGTTCCTGGGGGCGCAGCGTGAAAGCAGGGAGGTTATCATGCCGAATCTTGGTGTCGCCATCGTGCGGCAGTACGAGCGCGGCGTGGTGTTCCGGCTGGGGGAGGTCCACAACGTTCGCGAGCCCGGGTTGCGCTTCATGATTCCGCTGGTTGACCGCATGCGGAAGGTGAGCCTGCGCACCGTGACCATGCCCATCCCGTCGCAGCAGATCATCACTCGCGACAACGTCTCCATCGGCGTCGCCGCAGTCGCGTACTACCGTCGCGTCGACCCGGTGAAGTCGATCGTCGAGATCGAGAACGTGGAAGCCGCAGTCGGCCAGATCGCCCAGACAACGGTCCGCAACGTTGTCGGACGTTCCTTGCTGGACCAGGTGCTAACCGACACGGAGAAACTCAACGAGTCGATCAAGCTGATTCTCGACCGCATCACCCAGCAGTGGGGCGTGTTCGTCCTCCTGGTGGAACTTAAGGACATCGAGCTGCCGCCCACCATGCAGCGGGCGATGGCCCGCCAGGCCGAAGCCGAGCGTGAGAAGCGAGCGAAGATCATCGCAGCCGAGGGTGAGGCGCTGTCCGCCGGACGCCTGGCCGAGGCCGCCGACGTCATGGCAGCACACCCCATCGCGCTTCAGCTGCGCAATCTGCAGGTACTCAGCGAGATCGCCGTGGAGCACAACTCCACGATCGTGTTTCCCGCCCAGTTCCTCAGCAGCGTCAGCGCGGTGAACCGGTTCGTGAGCGAGGAACACCCCGAAAACGCCGAGGCGCCGACGCTCGTGTCTTGAGAACTCCCGGCGAGATGAGCGGACGGACGGTGAGTGGCCGGGCCGTCTGAGTGACTAACTGAGTGACAACGCACCCGGACGCGTGCGGATGCTGATGGACTAGCAGGGATCGTTTTCCCAGTTCAGAGCCGTTCTAGTGTCGTGCAGGCGGGCCGCTTGGGTTGCCTGGGGGTCAAGGGGTCGCAGGTTCAAATCCTGTCGTCCCGACAGTAGAACAAGGCCTGTCGGCCGGGGCAAGAGCCCTGGTCAGCAGGCCTTGTTGCTGTGTTGTGGGTGTTCTTGCGATCGGCTAGACGGCCCTGAGCCGGGGACCATCTGGGGACCGTCTGACCGCGAGATGGGCGCTGAGCGCGGCCCCAGCCGCGCGAGGCCGGGCCTG
>NZ_BBYK01000102.1 GCF_001570365.1 Microtetraspora fusca
CTCCTCGTGGCCGCCGTGCTCGCCCGACGCCGGGACGGGCGCCGGTGCCGCCGATGGCGGTACCGACCCCGAACGTCGCGCCGAAGACCACCGCGAGCCGAGAGCGTAGGCTTCGAGCTTGGCGGGGGTGTTCATCATCGATCCACCACTTCGTATCCGGCCTCTTCGACCGCTGCCGTGATCGCGGCAGCGTCAAGGGGTCCGTCGCTGTCCACCGTCAGCAGGCCGGTGGCGAGGTCCACCTCGACGCCGGTGACGCCCGTGACCTCTCCGACCTCTTCCTTCACGGAGCTGACGCAGTGGCCGCAGGTCATGCCCTTGACGGTGTAGGTGGTGGTGGTCATAACGATCACTCCTGTCATCAGCGATAGGGGAAAGACTCTGGGTTCACGCGGTCGACCGGCGGAAGTCGCCGCACTGTTCGCGGGGGTTGTGGCGGGTCAGGAACGGACGAGGCGGGCGATGGCGTCGGAGGCTTCCTTGATCTTCGCCTCGGCTTCCGCACCGCCCTTCGCCGTGGCGTCGGCCACGCAGTGGGCCATGTGCTCGTCCAGGAGAGCGAGGGCGAAGGACTGCAGGGCCCGGCTGGCCGCCGACACCTGAGTGAGGATATCGATGCAGTACTTGTCCTCTTCGACCATCCGCTGCAGACCCCGGACCTGCCCCTCGATCCGGCGCAGCCGCCGGAGGTGCTCCTGCCTGGTGTCGCTGTATCCGGCCATCTCTCCCGCCCCTCTCGATTCGCGTTCGACGACTATAACACCATACCCCCCTACGGTATTCCCTCAGGATCGGCGCGTCGCCCGCACGTTTCCTCGGCATACGGCGCCGGCCCGGGGAGCCGAGATCCGCCCGCCGCGAAGCGGGCCCCCGCGCCACCGGAAGCACGCTCGCGGCGCGGAAACGGCGTGAGACACGGCCCACCGGGACGGGCGATCTCGCCGGCAGCCGATCTCCGCTTCACGGAGGCGGAAAAGTTTTACTCAAAGAGCGTCCAGATTCGTCAAAGGCACTGTCAAACAGGTGGCAACCTGGGGAAATGCACAACGGGAAAGTTCGCCTCACCGTCTGCGCAGCCCTTCTCTCCTTCGCCGCCGGCTTCGCCACGCCCGCGGTCGCGCAGGCCACTACGACACAGACTCCGGTCATCCAGACCGCGCAGAACGCCCCGGCCGTCTACGGCCGCGCCACATATCTGATGGACGCCACGACCGGCAAGGTTGAGCTCAGCAAGCGGGCCACTGAGCGCATGCCGGTGGCGAGCCTCACCAAGGTGATGACGGCGTACGTCGTCCTCAAGGAAGCCAAGCTGACCGACACGGTCACGATCACCTCCGCCGACGTCAGCCACGCCGACGACAACGGCGGCACCAGCGCCGACCTCCGCGCCGGTGAGCGGGTCGCGGTCAAGGACCTGCTGTACGGCCTCATGCTCCCGTCGGGCGCGGACGCGGCGCACGCCCTCGCCCGCACCTACGGCCCCGGCGTGGACGGCTTCATCGCCAAGATGAACGCCACCGCCAAGCAGCTCGGCATGAAGGACTCCCTGTACACCACCGTCGACGGCCTGCCGAAGGCCGGCGGCGACGGCTACTCCACCGCGCAGGACCAGGCGCGGCTCGCGGAGACGGCGCTCCGCAACAAGACCTTCACCGCCGTCACCTCCTCCCAGACCCACTACGTCCCCCGCACGGCGGACCACCGGTCCTACACCTGGACGAACACCAACAAGATGCTCGGCACCCCGGGTGCGCTCGGCGTGAAGACGGGCTTCACCCGTGCCGCGGGCTACTGCCTGACCTTCGCCGCCGACCGGGACGGACACCGCCTGATCGGCGTCATCCTCGGCGAGTCCGCCTCCAACCGGCGGTTCGACACGGCCGCGAACCTGATCAGCTGGGCCGTCAACGCATAACTCAAGGCGCTCGACAGGGCGTAACCGAGAAACGCGCGACAGAGGGTGTCGCCGGGAACCGGGTCGGCAGTCGCACGATCCCGCTCCCCGGCGGCGCCCTCCGTTCGTTCTCAGGGGAGGCGACGGAGGCCGCGACGCAGGAAGACGGCCCGGTCCAGGTAGTCCCGGGCCAGGACGGTACGTCCGGCGGAGCGGTGCAGCTCACCGAGCATCTGGGTGCTGGCGGCGGCGCCGCTCACGTCACCGAGCTGCTGGAAGATCGTCAACGAGCGTTCGAGCTGGGCGAAAGCGGGCCGCAGGTCGCCGCGCGCCGCCTGGAGGCCGCCGAGCCCCTGCATCGCGTAGGCCCCGCAGTGCCGGTCGCCGAGGCTCTCGAAGATGTCCAGCGCCCGCCCCTGGAAGCGCATCGCCATCTCGACGTCCGCGGCCAGGTCGTGCAGGCGTCCGACCTGCATGGAGACGCACCCCTCGCGGTGGGCGTCGCCCATCTCCCTGGCCAGGCGTAGCGCGCCGTCCAGCCACTCCGCCGCCCGCGTGAGGTCGCCGGACTTCAGCCAGACGCGCCCGATCGCCTGCCGGGCGTACGCCTCACCCTGCCGGTCGTCCAGCCCGAGGAACATCGCGAGGGCCTGCCGGAAGTGGCGGAGCGCGGTGACGTGGTCGTCCCGGAACTGGGTGACCGCGCCCAGCCCGCAGATGGAGATCGCCTCGCCTCTGGTGTCACCCACCTCCCGGAACATGGCCCGCGAGCGCCGGAACATCTCCCCCGACTCCCGGTAGCGGTCCTGGTAGAGGCACACCTGCGCGAGCCCGCGCAGCATGGCCGCCTCACCGTGCCGGTCCCCGGCCGCGCGGGCGGCGTCGAGGGCGGCGCTGTGGGTGCGCTGCCACATGTCGAGGTGGCAGCGGAGGTCGAGGAACGGTACGAGGGCCGCGGCGAGCCCCCAGGCGGACCCGGCCAGCCCGGCTCCGGCGGCCAGCTCCACCGCCCCCGCCAGGGCGTCCCGTTCCTGGTCGAACCAGGGAATCGGGTTCTCCGGAAGCCGTGCCAGCGTGCCGCCCACCGGGGTCCAGCGCGCCGCCGCGGAAGGGGTCACGCTGAAGACGGTGGTGGGCAGCCCCGCGGCGGCCCGCTCCGCCGCCACCAGCCAGGCGCCGACGACGCGGGCCAGGGCGCCGGGTTCCGGTTCCCGTTCCGCGCGTTCCCTGGCGTCGCAACGGACCAGATCGTGCAGCAGGTATCGAGGCTGGCCAAGCGTGTCGACGCCGACCTGCCGCAACAGGTTCTCGTTGACGAGGACGTCGGTCACGTCGTCGGCGCGATGCCGGTCGAGGACGGCGTCCACCACCCACGCGGGGAGGGGATGCGCGCCGAGCGTGCCCAGCGCGCGCATGGCCCGTGCGGCCTCGGCGGGCAGCAGGCGGTAGCTCCGGTCGAGGCTTTCCCGCACTTCCAGGTCACCCGCGCGCAACTCGCCGAGCCGGGTGGACTCGTCCTCGAGGCGCTGTTCGAGCAGGCGCAGCGACCATCCCGGCCGGGCCGCCAGCCGCGCCCCGGCGACCCTGACGGCCAGCGGCAGGTGCCCGCACGCCTGAGCGATGGCGGCGGCCGACTCCGGTTCGGCCTCGATCCGGTCGGCCCCGGCGATCCTGCCGAGCAGGTCCACCGCCTCGCGCGGCGGCAGCGCGTCCAGCTCCACCAGCGCCGCGCCGGGGATCTCGGTGATCCGCCGCCGGCTCGTCACGAGTACGGCCGAGCCGTTGCCGGGCAGCAGGTGCCCGACCTGTGCGCCGCCGGCGGCGCCGTCGAGCAGCACGAACATGGGACGCTCGGCGAGCAGCGACCGGTAGAGCGCCGCCCGCTCGTGCACGCCGTACGGCAGGGCGGCCTCGGCGACCCCGAGCGCACGCAGCGCCTCGGCGAGCAGGTCGGCGGGCTCCGCGGGCGTGCCGGGCACGCCGTCGAGGCGCAGGTAGAGCTGCCCGTGGGGGAACCGGTCCCGTACGGCATGCGCGCAGTGGACGGCGAGGGCCGACTTGCCCACGCCCGGTGGCCCCACGATGACGGCGATCACCGGAGGTCCGCTCGGCGGCCCCGACGGCGGCCCGGCCGGAGGCCCGGACGCGGACCCGGAGGTGAGCCCGGCCGGTGTCGGGGCCGCAGACCGGGGTGCCGACAGCACGTCCACAAGGGCGGCCACGGCCTCCGTACGCCCGGTGAAGTCCGGTACGTCCGGAGGGAGCTGGCGTGGGACGGGAACGGCGCGCCCCGGCACGGTGGGCGCCTCCTCCGCCTCAGCCCGTCCGACCAGGGTGCCCGTGTCTCCCGACGGCCGGGGCGCGCCTCCCGGCGGGGACGACGCGTGCGCGAGCGAGCCGGACACGCCTTCGGGCGCGTCCACGAGCCGCACACCGCCGGGCGGTGCGGACACATTCGCGGGCGGGAGGAGCACGCCCTCCGCCAGGGCGGTCGGGTCTCCCGACAGGATGGCGAGGTGGGCGCGGCGGAGCTCGGGGCCCGGTTCGACGCCGAGTTCGGCGACCAGCTGCCGACGGATGTCTCCGTAGCACCGCAGCGCCTCGGCTCGCCTGCCGCTCCAGTGCAGCGCGAGCATGAGCCGCTGCCAGAGGTCCTCACGGAAGGGATGCTCGGCGAGCACGCCGCGCAGCTCGGCGATGGCCGTCGGATACTCGCGCGCGGCCAGCCGCACCGCGACCAGTTCCTCGGCCGCGTCGAGGCGCGCTCCGGAGATCTCCTCGATGCGGCGGTCCCACAGCGGGCTGCCCGGCAGGTCGGCGAGAGGAGTGCCGCGCCACAGCGCGAGCGCGCGGCGCAGGTGGGAGCCCGCGCCCGCCGGATCCCGCCTGGCCCGCTCGACCAGCTCCTCGAAGATCAGGAGGTCGAGTTCGGGCGGCTCCACCTCGACGGCGTAGCCACCAGGTCGGGCCCGGAGACCGGCGCCGCTCGGGGCGAGCGCGGCGCGGAGCGCACTCGCGTACGTGCGCAGGTTCGCGACGGCCGACCGCGGGCGGGCCCTGGGCCACAACACCTCGACGAGGAGCTCGGTGCCGACCGTCCGGTTGGCGTCGAGCAGCAGCGTGGCGAGCAGCATCCGCGGTTTCGGACCGCCGATCCGGAGGGTCCGCCCCGCGAATCGGACGTCCAGCGAGCCGAGGACTCTGTACGTGGGCTGATCAACCGTCATGACCGCCTGCTCTTCTTACAGAGGCACTGCCACCATTTATCGCCCTATGTCAGGTCTTGGCCAGCCCTTTGTATGGATTTTGGATTCTCTCTGTGCGGTCCATCCGGACCCTTGGGTCCCAGCAGCACCTTTGGACAGGTTCCACAGTCAGTTCGCGGCTTCTGTCAGGAGCATCCGGCGGTCGCCCGCGAGGAAGGATCCGCATGAGACTCACATCCATCGTCAAGGCGGGGCTGGCGTTGCTGCTCGGCGTCACCGCGGGCGCTTCCACCGGCGTCGCCACCGCCTCCGCCGCCACCGCCACTGGCGTCGCCTCGGCGGCCATGGCGGAGCCCGCCTTCCAGCTTCCCTTCCCCTGCGGCCAGACCTGGACCGGCAACTCCAACGCGAGCAGCGCCCACCAGTCGTGGGAGATCGACTTCAACCGGGGCAGCACGCCCGACGCCGACCTGGGCGACACCGTGGTCGCCGCGGCGGCCGGCACGGTCGTGATCTCCGCGCACCAGGGATCGACGAACGGCTTCGGCAACCTGATCAAGATCGACCACGGCGGCGGCTGGTACACGTACTACGCCCACCTGCTCACCCGCTCCGTGAGCGTGGGCGCCACGGTCAGCCAGGGCCAGAAGATCGGCGAGGTCGGCAACACCAGCAAGCCGGGCAACAACATCGCGCCGCACCTGCACTACGAGGTGCGCGCCGGCACCGCGTCCTACCCGGCGAACATCCAGAAGGCCAAGTTCAACGGGGTCACCTTCGGCTACCCGACCCAGACCGTGACGTCCAAGAACTGCGGCGGGAGCAGCAACCCGTACACGCCCGAGCAGGTGTGCGGCGCCGGCTACAGCGTGATCGACTCGGCCGCCCTCGGCTCCGCCGGGACCGTCTATCTCCTCTACAACAGCTCCAACGGCTACAACTGCGTCACCACCCTCAAGCGCACCTCTCTCGGCACCGACACCGCCACCAGCGCCTATCTCGAAGTGCAGGGCAAGAGCCGCATCACCGACTCGGGCAACTTCGGCTACTACGCGGGCCCCGTACGCGCCTCGGCCGCTGGAACCTGCGTCAAATGGGGCGGTTCCGCGGGCGGCGTCAGCTACAACAGCCCCTTGGAGCACTGCGGGTGACCGTTTCCCCATGTGAGTGAACGACCGGAAAGTGGCAGGTACGGGATCACGTACTATCGACGGCGCGAGACCGGAGCCGCCGAGCCCGGTACCCCACTTCCGAGACCCTGCGGGGGGCCATGTTCCGCACGATGATGAAGTCCAAGATCCACCGGGCCACCGTCACCCAGGCCGACCTGCACTACGTGGGATCGGTGACGATCAGCGGTGACCTCATGGTCGCGGCGAACCTGGTGGAGGGCGAGAAGGTCGACATCGTCGACATCAACAACGGCAACCGCCTCTCGACGTACGTCATCGAGGGCCCGGCCGGCTCCGGCGTCATCGGGATCAACGGCGCGGCCGCCCGGCTGGTCGGCGTCGGCGACCTCGTGATCATCATCGCGTACGCGCTGGTGGCCGAGGCCGAGGTCGGCGCGCTGCGGCCGAGCGTGGTGTTCGTCGACGCGGACAACCGGGTGGTCGAGACCGGCCACGACCCGGCCGGAGTCCCCGACGGCGTGGGCCTCGTCCGCGGCGATCTCGCCGCCTCGGCCGGCTGAGCCCCCGCATCTCCACGCAACAGGGCCCGTTCCCCCTCCGGGAACGGGCCCTTCGGCGCTCCGCCGTACGGCGGTCCTACTTGATCGACCCGGCGGTCAGGCCGGACACGACCTTCCGCTCGATCAGCGCGAACAGGATGATGACCGGGACGGTCGCGATCACCGATCCGGCGAAGAGGTTCTGCCAGTCGACCTGGTACTGCCCGATGAAGGAGTTCAGCCGGACGGTCAGCGGCTGCTGCTCGGGCGAGGTGGTCAGGGTGAGGGCGACCACGAACTCGTTCCACGCCGCGATGAACGTGAAGATCAGCGCGGTGACGACGCCCGGCGCGGCCAGCGGGAGCGTGATCCGGAACAGCGCGCCGAAGCGGCCGGTGCCGTCGATGAACGCCGCCTCCTCCAGCTCGCGCGGGATCGAGCCGAAGTACGCGTTGAGGATCCACACCGCGAAGGCCAGGTTGAACCCGCCGTTGACCAGGATCAGCGACCAGATCGAGTCGACCAGCCCGAGCTGGGAGAACTCGCGGTAGATCCCGACCAGCATCGCGGTCGGCTGGAACATCTGGGTGACCAGTACCAGGATCAGGAACGCCGTCCGGCCGCGGAACCGGTGCCGGGCGGTGTAGTACGCCGCGGGCAGGGCCACCAGCAGCACCAGGATCGTCGATCCGGCCGCGACCTGCAGGGTGATCAGCAGGTTCCCGGACAGCCCGCCCGACCAGAAGTTGACGAAGTTCTCCCAGGCGAAGTCCGTCGGCAGGTAGGCCGGCTCGCGCAGCTCGGCCTGCGGCCGCAGCGCGGTAAGGATCATCACCAGGTACGGGAACAGGAAGATGAACGCGATCAGGTACGCGGCGGCGGCGACGAGCACCGTCCTGGTCCGCGGCAGCCGCCGGGCGGGACCGGCGCTCGCGGCGCGCGACGGCGCGGCGACCGGAGAGGTCTCGGTGGCGGTCATCACGACACCTCGTTCTTCCACTTGCTGACCTTGAGGAAGATCGCCACCAAGACGATCACCATGCCGAAGTTCACGACGGACATCGCGGCGGACTCACCGATGTCGGAGCCCTTGAGGATGAACATGAAGATCGTGGACGTGGCCGTCGAGTAGCCGGGCTGGCCGTGCGTCATCACCCAGATGATCGGGAAGTTGTTGAAGACGTTCATCACGTTGATGAGCGTCGCCACGGTCAGCGCGGGCCGCAGCAGCGGAAGCGTGATCGACCAGTACGTACGCAGCCGGGAGGCGCCGTCCGTCTTGGCCGCCTCGTAGACCTCCGCCGGGATCGTCGAGAGCCCCGCGAGCAGCGCGTACGTCGTGAACGGCAGCGAGACGAATACCGCGACGGCGATCAGCCAGGGCATGGCGGTGGCCGCCTGACCGAGCTGGTCGGCGTCGGCGCCGCCGAGGGCGTCGATCAGGCCGAGGTCGCGTCGCACCATGTTGAGGAGGCCGACCTCGGGGTCGAGCATCCACTTGAAGATGATCGCCGTCATCAGCACCGACGCCGCCCACGGCGCGATCATCGCCCAGCGGGCGAGGCGGCGGCCCGGGAAGCGCTGGTTGAAGAGCTGGGCGAGGGCGAGCGAGAGCAGGATCGTGATGGCGACGACGGCCACCACCCAGATCACGCTGCGCGCCATGACCCCGGGGAAGTCGGGCTCGTCGAACAGCTTGGCGTAGTTGGCCGTGCCGTTCGAGCCCTGGACCACGCCGAACCGGCTGATCTTCAGGAACGACGACTGGATCATCGCGACGACGGGCCACACGACCACGACGGCGATCAGCACGATGGCCGGGCCGGTCCACGCGAGGGGCGCCAGCGCGCGCGCCGCCCGCGTCAGAGGGGAGGTCTGCTGCATTACTCCTGCTTCCTGCGAAGAGGTACGGCCGCAGGGGCACGGCCCGCGCCGCGTCGGCGCGGGCCGTGCCACCTGGTCATCCGGCCGTGGCGACCTTCTGGATCGCCCCGAGGACCTTCGCGGGATCACCGGTGACGGCGCCGCCGATCGTCTGCTTGATCTGCGTGTTCACCTCGGACCACTTCGGGTCGGTGAAGGGGTAGAAGGTGGCGTTCGGCAGGGCGTCGAGGAACGGCTTGAGCTTCTCGTCGCCGGAGAGCTTCTCGATGCCCGACTTCGTCACCGGCAGCAGCTTGTAGGTGTCGCTGATCTTCTGCGCCGCGGACGAGGAGTAGAAGAAGTCGAAGAACTTCTTGATCTCCTCCTGGTGGCCGTTCTTGTTGAAGGCCATGATCCAGTCCTCGACGCCGAGGGTCGTCTCGAGCGGGCCGCTCTTGCCGGGGATCGCGGCGACGCCGTAGTTGGTCAGGCCGCCCTTCTCGAAGATCGGCATCGACATGGGGCCGCCGTTGACCATGCCGACCTTGCCGGCCGCGAAGTCCTCCCAGACCGTCTTGCGGTCCTTCGTGCCGGGGTTCGGCGTGGTCAGGCCGGCCGCGTGCAGTTCCTTGAGGAAGGTGAAGGTCTCGACGTTCTGCGGCGAGTCGATCGCCCACTGGCCGGAGGCGTCCTTGTAGCCGCCGCCGTTGCCCATGAACCACAGGAACGACTCGCCCTGGGCCTCTTCCTGGCCCAGCGGCAGACCGAACGGCTGGGAGACGCCCGCCTTCTTCAGCTTCTCCGCGTCGGCCTTCAGCTCGTCCCAGGTCTTCGGCGGCTCGCTGATGCCGGCCTTGGCGAAAAGGTCCTTGTTGTAGAACAGCGCGCGGGCGGAGGAGACGAACGGGATGCCGTACGCGGTGCCGTCCACCTTGCCGAACTCGGCGAACTTCTCCAGCAGGTCGGACTGGGTGTTCGGCGAGAGCACCTCGTCGACCTTGTACAGCAGGCCGTCCTTGACGAAGCCGGAGTAGTCGCCGGTCTGCAGGATGTCGGGCATCTGCCCGTTCTGCACCATGGTGGCGACCTGCGTGTCGATGTCGTTCCAGTTGATGACCTGGACCTCGACCTTGATGCCGGAGTTGGCCGCCTGGAACTCGTCGACGACGCCCTTCCAGAACTTCTCGCCGCTGTTGTCGGCGGTGGGGCCGTCGCCGTAGTCGGCGGCGACCAGCTTCAGCGTCACGGAGCCGCCCGCGGCCTTGTCAGCGCCACCGCCGTCGCCCCCGCCCGACTCGCCACCGCAGGCGGACAGGGCCAGCGCCGCGGCCACGCCGAGGGTGACCACCCCGGCGAACCTCTTGCTCATCACGAATACCACCTTGATCTGAGGATGACTGGTCTGTACCGGTTGAGACCCGAACAGCGGATAGGCCGCGTATGAGCGGCTTGGCTGCCAAGGGTAAACAGGCGACAAAGGGCCGGTCTATACCGGCAAATATCGGATTCGCAACGAAGGGGCATCGCCGATGCAGAGCCGGTCTATACCGGGCAGCCTCCAGCAAGGGGCGGCGGCGTACGACAAGCCTTTACGGCGACCCTTGACGGCCCCCCTCGTACCCCACCGATCCCCATGTTGCGCGATATTGCGCATATTAGCCCGATATTGCTCGGAAATGAGCTATTCGGGGCGAGAAAAGCACACGAATGATCACATGTCGCCATTTGTGGTTGAACCATCACGCCGGGTACAGGTCTGCCGCCAGCCGTGCGCCCGGGGCCACTCCGACGCCTGGGGGCCACCCCCACGCCCGGGGCCACTTCCACACCTGGAGGGAGCCACTTCCACACCCGCGGCCACTTCCACACCTCGAGCGAGCCACTTCCACCCAGGCCACTTTCAGGCTCGGAGCGGCTGAGATAGCTGGGGGCCGCCCCCAAGCCGTGTCGCCGAGCGACGACTTGGCCGTGGCCGGCTCGGCCCCCACGTCGGAGGCGAGCCTCGCCGCCCCCTCCGGGGGCGTTGACGCTCGCGGACGAGCCCCCTACCGGAGTGCGACCTCGCCGCCCACGAATGCCAACCAAACGAAATGGCGCCCAGCACCCACAACCAGAGACGCCAACCTCGACACGCCCCCTCCACCCACGAATACCGACCAAACGGAATCCCGCGCGACGCTCACAAATGGTACAAGAGCGACTACTTAGAGTTGAATATCGAACGTGTGAACGATATCCTCGCAGAGGGTCGACGATCAGAGTGGGAGCGGGGGTGTGAAGAGATGATGCTTTCGGGTGGCGTGCTGCTGTCGCACCGACCGGAGGACGCGCCTCCGCCCCGCTCATCCGCCGCGCCTTCCACGTCTTCGCGATGGCGGCGCGGGTCAAGGCGGCACACGCCGTTCATCGGATCCGATCGCTTCTCCGGCGACTCCTACGGCGCGGTTCTCCTCGACCGCGCCCGCAGCGCCGGTGACGGCGAAGGAGCCCCTGATCCCGCACCGAACGACACGACGCGCTCCGCCGGACGAGGTAGGCGACGCGGCGAGCCGGACGAGACGCTGTCCTGGGCGCGGCGGCTGCTCGGCCTCCCTGATGCGGCAGAAGACCACAAGCCTGACGGCGGTGGCCGGCTTTCGGGTCCTTTGCGATCGCCGATCGCGCCCGCTCCCGTAGCACCCACCCGCGAGAAGACGGCCGAGCCAGGCGAGGATGTTGGTCGCGGTGCCGAGCCGCAGCGCCTCGGGATCGACGATGGAGCTCTTTTCGGTCGGGAGGAGCTACGGCGGCCCGCGAACAACCGCGGAGATCTGTTGGCCTGGGACGGAATCTGGCAGGGCCGCCGTCCC
>NZ_BBYK01000103.1 GCF_001570365.1 Microtetraspora fusca
CCCCGCCGGCCTGGAGCAGGAGATGTGGTCGGTGCTCACGCTCTACCAGCTTCTTCGGACGGTGATGGTTGACGCCGCTGAGTCCCGGCCCGGCACCGACCCCGACCGCTGCGGCTTCTCCATCGCCCTGCAAGCCGCGCGCGACCTGGTGATTCGACCTGGCGACAATCCTGGCCACGCCACCGGCCTGGTAGGAGTTATCGGACGCCGTGTGCTGGCCGCACTGCTCCCACTCCGCCGCCCACGAGTCAGCACCCGCAAGGTCAAATCGCCCATTTCCCGTTACAACGAACGACTCAACGACGGCCGGCCCGACCACAGCCGCGCCATCACGGGCCTCGACATCACCCTCCTGCCGCCCCCACCCGCCCTGCCTGCCGCGTCCCGAGACGAGCGGTCCACCGCCCCGGCCAACCGCCGCAGACAACAACAGGTCCTGACCCTCCTCCACCGAGACCCCAACCGTCCCTGGTCGGCCCGCGACATCGCCCGTCACCTTGGCGATGTCACCCTGAACACCATGTATCGGCAGCTGTCGCGCTGGGCCGATGGACGACTCATTCGCAAGATCGGGCCAGGCATCTACACCGCCGGGCCAATCTCCGCATCGCTCTTGCCACCAGACCGGAAACCTTAACTACCCGGCCTTGGGGGAACCCCCGTGGTCTTGGACGTGTTCTCCAGGCGGATCGTCGGCTGGGCGATGGCCGACCACATGCGCACCGAGCTGGTGACCGATGCGCTGGTGATGGCGATCCACCAGCGCCGCGCCAGCGGTGCGCGGTGATCGGCTATCGGTAAGCCAGGCGACGGGACCGGATCCGAACGATCAGCCGCTGGGCGACCAACAGATTGATCAGCCAGGAGAGCCACGCTCCGCTCATATACGCCCAGTCAAAGGGAAGGGCGGTGCCGGAGAGGACCGCCAGCCAGAGGCGGAAAGTGACCGCGGCGAAAATGAGGGAGTACGACCTGATCATCCAGATCTGATGCTCGATGATCGCCCGGCGGCGGATCGTGGCGAACGCCATACCGGACGCGTGCAGCAGCACTATGGCGAGCCCGGCGAACCCGAGGGGTGCGACCGGCCAGTAGAGCCCCTTCGGCACCAGCAGCAGGCCGCCGATCCCGGCTGCCAGGGCGCTGAGCAGGTAGATCCGCCCGATCGCCCGGTGCACCGCCGGATGCCGCGCCCTGATCCGGGGCACGAACTGCCACGGGCCCAGGGCGAGCGCCAGGATGCCGCCGCCCACATGGAAGAGCAGTGGGACGAGATTCGCGACATAGACAGCGCCCTGCTGTGCGAGGAAGAGCTTGGGGTCGAGCGTGAAATAGCGCGCGGCGATCGCGGCCGTCATCGTGGCCAGGAAGGTCACGCAGATCCAGCCGCTCCGGCTCCGGTGCGGGGTCTTCTTCCCTGCGCTTCTGCCGGCCCGGTCGGCCTCGGCGGGAGCGGATGGGCTGCTGCTGGTGGGGACGGGAGTAGCCATGCCGGGAAAGCTACGGTCCGGTCCACGTGCGCTGCGTCCACCTGCGGGGGTCGATCTCGGTACCTCAGCAGGGGGTATCGGCGATACCAGCTATACCGGCGAAACCAAGAGCATCCAGGCAGCCAACGATTCAGGAGACCGGCGCGCATGTACCCCACCAGGGGTACGGACCGCCTACCCTTCCCGGGCAATGTGCGGCGCGCCGACTGTCGCTAGGCTCGGTTCGATCAAGTCGCCGCGCGGCGGTGACGCCAACCCCCGGAGCTGCGATGAGTCGGCCGAACTGGACCAGTGCGCGCGCCACCGGGCGCCTCCGGTCACTGCCGGCCGGACCCGCCGTCTGGCGCCGGCTGCGCCCGAGTACCGCGGTGCTCGACCTGGCGCTCGCCGCCGCATTCCTGGCCGCGATGGTGGTCGAGCGGTTCAGCGTGGCGGCGAGGATCGGCGACCGGATGCCCGCGGCGCTCGCGCTGAGCGTGTTGATCGCCGGGGCGCTCGCCGCCCACCGGAGGCTTCCGCTCGCCGCGTACCTGGTCGGCTCCGCCGCGTTGTCCGCCGAGGCCCTGTTCATCGTGCCCAGCCCGGTATCGCCATACGCGAACCTGCTCGGCCTGTACTCGCTCGGCCTGCGCGGCACGCGCGCCCAGGCCAGGCTGGGACCGGTCATCGTGCTGCTCGGCATGGTCGCGTATTTCTCCGGACCCACGCACACCTACCAGATGGTGCCCGCCGCGGTCCTGTTCGTCTGGTTGCTGGCCTGGGCGCTCGGCTACGGCTGGGCCCGGCGGCAGGAGGAGCAGGAAGCGGCGCGCCGAGTACTGCGCAACCAGGTGGTCACCGACGAGCGGGTGCGGATCGCCCGGGAACTGCATGACCTGGTCGGGCACACCCTCAATGTGCTGCTTGTGCAGGCCGGCGCCGCCCGTCGGCTGCTCGACCGGGACCCGGAGCAGATCCGCGGCCTGCTGGGCACGATGGAGCACACCGGCCGGCAGGCGCTGGAGGAACTGGACCGGGTACTCGGCCTGCTGCGCCAGGAAGAGCCGGGCCTGCTGCCGGGGTTGGCGCAACTGGCATCGCTGACCGAGCGGATGGAGCAGGCGGGGATCCGGGTGACCGCCCGGGTCGACCCTGCCGTGCACCAGGTGCCGCGCCCGCTCAACCTGTCGGCCTACCGGATCGTTCAGGAGGCGCTGACCAACACGGTCAAGCATGGGCGCGCCGCCCGGGCCGAGGTCTCGGTCCATTGCGACGGAGACGTGCTCGACGTCGAGATCCGGGACGACGGCGTGGGCGTGGCCGGCGGCTACGTGCCAGGCCGCGGCCTGCGAGGCATAGCGGAGCGGGTCCGCGAGTTCGGCGGCAGCGTGGAGCATGGCGCCGGCCAGTGCGGCGGTTTCCGGCTGCATGCCGTACTCCCGATTCCGGGCACCCCGGCGGCGGTGGTCCCGTGACCATCAGAGTCGTGATCGCCGACGACGACGCCCTGCTGCGCACCGGGATCGCCCTGATACTCGGCAGCGCGGACGGAATCGAGGTGGTCGGCGAGGCCGCCGACGGGCTGCAGGCAGTGGAGCTGTGCCGGGCGGCGGTGCCGGACGTGGTCCTGATGGACGTGCGGATGCCCGGCATCGACGGGGTCGAGGCGACCCGCCGGATCGTGGCGGCGCGGCCGCCCACCCGGGTGCTGGTACTGACCACTTTCCACCACGACGACTACGTGTGGGGCGCGCTGCGGGCCGGCGCCGCCGGATTCCTGCTCAAGCGGGCCTCCCCGGAGCGCCTGATCGACGCCGTACAGACCCTTGCCGCCGGGGAGTCGGTGTTGGACCCGGCGGTGACCCGCGACCTGGTGACCCAACTCGTCGCCGCTGGCCCGGGGCGGGCGCGGCCCGGGCCGTGCGATCGGCGGCTGGCCCGGCTGACCGCCCGGGAGCGGGAGGTGCTCCGGCAGGCGGCCGAGGGCTACTCGAACGCGCAGATCGCCGAGCTGCTCCTGCTCGCCGAGTCCACGGTGAAGACCCACCTGAAGCGGATCCTGGCGAAGATCGACGCGCGCGACCGCGCCCAGGCGGTCGCGATCGCCTATCAGAGCGGACTGATGGCGTCCGAGGGCGACGCCTCCCGGGAACGGGACTGACCGGAACCTCAGGACCCGTCGGTAGAGGATCACGTTCACGATCTCGCACATTGCGTATCGGCCCTGATATGAGCAGTGCCAGCCAGCCGATCATCCTGACCGGCAGCCGAAACAACATGAGAGACGAGCTTAGAAGACCAGGTCAGGCCCCTCATCACCAGTTTCTGGCACCGGATAGGCGTGGTCGCTGGTTGGGCGTCCTGTAGGCCGGTTGACCACTCGAGTCGCCGAAGCCGGCCAACCGCCGGCGCCGCCGACCCAGGAGTGGGTCTGGCCCCACCCACCCGTACGGCCAAGCCCATATCGGGTGGGTCAGGCGCTTCATACGATCGCTACCGCAACGACACGAAGGAGCAGGATCATGGCGAACGCCGGCGACATCACGACCGCGACGGCACACCTCGGCGATGCCCCCACCCAGGAGGCCTTCGCCACGGTGAAGAAGTGCATCACGCTCTTCGGCACCGTCAGCGCCATCGTCCTCGGGACGGTTGCCGTGATGGCGTTCACCGGCCACGAGGCGACCTCGTTCATGTGGATCCGGGGAGCCATCATGCTCGCGGTCACCCCGCTGATCTACCGGATGGCTGTCCGCGCTTCAGAGGGGTCGTACAAGGCTTTCGACCGCGTTCGCACCCTGTCCACCATCTTGCCGGTCGCGATCACCGGCGTCGACCTGATCCCCGGCCTCTGCCCAGCGTGGTACGCCGTGCTCCAGGGGCTGTCCGCGCTGGCCCTCATCGCCGTTGCCTTCATCACCTGCGGTTCCGCGCTGCGCGCCGCCTTCCCCGAGAAGAAGTGAAGTCCTGAGGACCTGCTCCGCCCCCATCGCGACCGCGTCACCGGCCGGATTCGCCGTCACGTGGGTGTACCGCTTCGTCGCGGTGAGATGGGAGTGGTGGTCAACGCCCGCGGTCAGTCGGATCCGCCCGAGGCAGGCCGAGTCAGCTCCTGAGTTGTACGGCCCGTGAGTTCCTCGACGCGAACCTGCCTGGTCGACCCGTCGCGCAGCGTCAGGGTGGCGCCGCGGATCTCCGGCGTGGTCGCCGCGTTCTCCTGCTGTTCGGTCGTTGGGGCGTCGGGCCACCATACGGCGACGTGTCCTTCTCGGACGGTCGCGGTCACCGGCCCCTTGGCCACGGTGTCGAAGACGACACCGAGGACGTCGGCGCCGACGCGCCCGCGGACGCCTCGGATGCTGCCCGAGGACGTGCTCATCACCTCTCCCAGGGCGACGAGCACCGACTTCGGCGCCACGGCTGGCGCTGGCGGTGACTGCGGAGTCGCGCTGCTGCCCGTCATGCCCACGACCGACCCGTCGCGCACGTAGCACGTCGACTCGCTCGGGCTCGGCGCGCGATCGGTCAGGTAGACCAGGACCAAGGAACCGCGCGCTTCGGTGATCACCGGACGCATCCTCGACTCGTCCACGTCCTTGACGGGCCTGGGGTCGTCGAGGATTGCCTTGACGCACGCCGTCTCGGCCTGGCGTGCTGCGCTTGTGGACAGGGCTTGCGGTGTCGCCGACCAGGCCAACGCCTGACCGCCGCCGAACAAGGACGGTCCGGCCACGAATCCGACGGTGACGGTAGCTGCGACGGCGCCGACGGCGGCTGCTCGTCGTGCCGCCGTCAGCCGCCGTCGGGGCCGCGGGGGCGTCGCCGTCGGGACGGACATCTGGTCGCCAGCCCCGGAAAGTGCCCGACGCAGCACCTCCTGCGCCTTCGCGTCAGAGCCGGTGACGAGGTCGGGGCTTGTCACGGCCGCGTCGAGGCTGGCAAGGGTCTGGTCGAGCCGGCCGTCGGTGAGCGTGGTCTTGGTGTTGTTCATGCCGAACTCCCTCGGGGCGTGGCGGTGACTGCCCTGGTGGCAGGGGTCTGGGGCAATGCCTTGGTATGGGCGCGCAGGGCCTTGCGGGCACGGCTCAGGCGCAGGCGGTAGGCGACCGGAGAGATGCCCAGAACCTGGGCCGCCCGGGGCGCGTCCAGCCCGTCCCACACGGTCAGGGCCAGCGCCTCCTGATGTACCGCGGACAGCCGAGACCACGCCCGGGCCAGATCGACTCGCCAGGCAACCAGATCGGCGTCGAGCACTCCGACGTCGCCGTGAGCCGTCGGGTCCTCGGAGATGCGAGGGGTCAGCGATGCCCAACTGCTCAGCGAGGTAGTCCACGACCTCGGCAGGGACCTGACGAGGGTCAGGGAAGGCCCGCGAGGAGGATCGGAACGGCCAGTAGCGACAACGACTGGATCTTCACCTCGGTTTGATCACTTGGCTCGTTTGGCCTGTTCACGGCTCTTACGTTGCTGGGCATACCAGTGGATTTCTTGTCTGATGAGCAGGTGGCCAGGTACGGGCGGTTCGCGGTGGAGCCGTCGCCGGGTGAGCTGGAGATGTTCTTCCGGCTGGATGAGCGCGCGTTGACGCACGCCCGCTCGAAGCGGGCGCCGGCGAATCGGCTGGGGTGGGCGGTGCAGTGGTGCGCAGTGCGGATGCTGGGCGCCTTCGTGACCGAGGACCTGTCGGCGGTGCCGGAGGTGGTGGTCCGGTTCGCCGCGGACCAGGTCGACGTCGATCCGGCGGAGTTCGGAGCGTATGCGGAGCGGCGGCAGAGCCGGTACGAGCATGCGTGGGAAATCCGGGACGCCTTCGGCTACCAGGAGTTCGAGTCGGCGGAGGAGCAGGTGCGCGCGTTCGTGGGCGCGCGGGTGTGGGCGTCACAGGAAGGGCCGCGGGCGCTGTTCGACCGGGCGGTGGTGTGGCTGGTGGAGCATCGGGTTCTGCTCCCGGGGATCACCACGCTGACGCGTCTGGTGGCCGAGGTCCGCAGGGCGGAGAACGCCCGTCTGTACGGCCTGCTGGCCGAGCGGACTCCAGCCGAGACCGCCGCGGCGTTGCGGGGCCTGCTGCAGGTGCCCGAGGACCGGCGGGTGTCGGAGCTGGAGCGTCTTCGCACCTCGCCGGTCAAGGCGTCAGGCCGGGTGCTGGTGCGGGAGCTGGGCCGGGTGTCGGAGATCGCCGGACTGGGCACCGGGCGGGTGTCGACCGAGCCAGTGCCGGCGGCGAAGCTGGCGGCACTGGCTCGGTACGGGATGGCGTCCAAGGCCCCGACGCTGCGGGACCTGGAGCCGGTGCGGCAGACGGCAACGCTGCTGGCCACGGTCCGGCACCTGGAGACAGCGTCGATCGACGACGCGTTGGACGTGCTGGACCTGCTGATCACTTCGAATCTGCTGGCCAAGGCGGAGCGGGCGGGCAAGGCCGAGCAGTTGCGGACCCTGCCCAAGCTGCGCAGCGCCGCACGGCATGTCGCCTCGGCGATGGAGATCTTGATGGGCGCGCCGCAGGCGACCGAGGACCGCCTCGTCACGTTGGCGGAGGTGTGGAACGAGATTGAGCGGGTGGCGCCGCGGGAGAAGCTGTCGGCGGCGGTTGAGGTGATCGCGGCGTTCGTGCCCGAGTCCGACGATGACGCAGCGGCGGCGTGGCGGGCCGAGTTGGTCAAGCGTTACAGGACGGTGCAGCAGTTCATCGAGCTGCTGCTGGAGACGATCGACTTCCGCGCGGTGGAGGCCGGGCGGCCGGTGCTGGCGATGGTGGCCGCCGCGGCCGCGATGGCCAAGGCCCGCCGCCGCTACGACCGCGCCGACATCGCCGCGCACGAAGAGCTGGTCACCGGGTCGTGGCGGCCGCTGGTGTTCGCCAATCCCGACCTGCCCGCAGGGCAGGTCGACAAGGCCGCGTTCACGCTGTGCGCGCTGATGCACCTGCACACCGCGCTGCGCCGCCGGGATGTGTTCGCCGCTGGCGCCGACCGGTGGAGCGACCCGCGCGCCCGCCTGCTGGAAGGCGAGGGTTGGGACGCGGCGCGGCCGCGGGTGCTGGCGGCGCTGGAGCTGGAGGAGGAACCGGCCGGGCATCTGGCCGAACTCGCCTCCGCGCTGGAGGGCGCATACACCCGGGTACTGGACGGGCTCGGGACCAACACCGCGATCCAGTTCGTCGGCGGACGTCTGCGGGTGGAAAAGCTCGGGCCGCTGGCCGAGCCGCCCTTGATGACCGAGTTCCGCGCCCTCATCGACCAGATGCTGCCGCGGGTGGACTTCCCCGAGCTGCTGCTGGAGGTGTTCGACCGCACCGGCCTGGCGAGCGACTTCACCCACATCTCCGGCGCCGACTCACCGATGGAGGACTTCGCGGTCAGCCTGTGCGGGCTGATCGTGGCCGAGGCGTGCAACGTGGGCCTGGTCCCGATCGAGAAGCCGAACGTGCCCGCGCTGACCCGCGCACGCCTGCAGCAGGTCGACCAGGGGTACCTGCGCGCCGAGACGATCTCGGCGGCCAACGCCCGCATGATCGCCGCCCAGTCCGGGATCGACATCGTGAACTGCTGGGGCGGCGGGCAGATCGCCTCGGCCGACGGGCTTCGGTTCGTGGTCCCGGTCGCCAACCTGCACACCGGCCACAACCCGATCTACTTCGGCCGTCAGCGCGGCGCGACCTGGCTGAACGTCGTCAACGACCAGGTGATGGGCATCGGCGGCCTGGTCGTGCCCGGCACGTTGCGGGACCCGCTGTTCATCCTGGACGCCATCCACACCATCGACGGCGGCCCGCGGCCCGAGACGGTGATGACCGACACCGCGTCCTACTCCGACATCGTGTTCGGGCTGTTCGCGATCTGCGGCTACCAGTTCTCCCCGCGCATCGCCGACCTGGGCGACACCCGGCTGTGGCGCACCAACACCCGCGCCACCTACGGACCCCTCGATCACATGTCCCGCCACACCGTCCGCCTCGACCGCATCCGCGCCCGCTGGGACGACATGCTGCGCGTCGCCGGCTCACTCACCACGGGCAAGGTGCGGGCCTACGACCTGATCCGGATGCTGTCGCGCGACGGCCGCCCCACCGGCCTGGAGGACGCGTTCGCGCACTACGGCCGGATCTTCAAGACCCTGCACCTGCTGCAGTTCATCTCCGACGACTGCTACCGCCGCATGATCGGCACCCAACTCAACGTCCAGGAAGGCCGCCACCGCCTCGCCCGCCGGATCGCCTTCGGCAACCGCGGCCAGCTCCGCCAGCGCTACCGCGAAGGCATGGAGGACCAACTCGGCGCGCTCGGCCTCGCCCTGAACGCCGTGGTGTGGTGGAACACCCTCTACCTGGACGCCGCCGTCAAACAGATCCGGCCGACGGGTTCCCCGCCACCGACGACATGTGCGCCCGGCTCTCACCCATCGCCTACGAGCACATCAACTTCCTGGGCCGCTACGCCTTCACCCGCGCCGAAGTCGCCGCCGGGCTGCGTCCCTTCCACGACCCGGCCCACGAAGGGGACGCATCCCCCAGTGCGATGCCAGCATCAACGTCATGAAGTGGTGGCGAGGCAGACCCGCACGACCCGCAGACACCGATCCCGAGCTCGCCGGCATCCGGCAAGAACTGGTGTGGAAGTTCGGGGAGGAGATCGCCTACGCCATCCGGCTGACCGCCAAGGATGCGACGCTGATCTGGCGTCCGACCTGGCCGGAACCGCTCCCTGTCGACGAGGCCCTGCAGCAGATCGACGGCATACTCAGCGAGCGGTTCTCGCTGCTGACCGCCATCAGAGTGGCAGTCCAGCCCACCGCGAACGGCCGCTGGCTGGTCTGCACGCCGGACACGAAGGCCTCTGACCGGCAGTACCCAGCCGGCTCCTCGAGGCGGGGCTTGAGCAAGCAACCGAACGGCGGTGCTCAGGCAGGCGCGTCCATCGCCCGCTGGTCGGCGTCGGCCTGCTCCGCCTCGGCCAGGGCGCGGTACAGCGAGGCGACCGAGGGCGGCGTACCCGCGTTCTTCCCGGTCGCGATCTTCAGCTTGGCGGCGATCGCAGGCACGGGGACGCCCTTGGCGCGCAGCGCCAGGGCGAAGGTGAGCATGTCGTCGTCGATCACCTTGGGGCGGCCGCCGTGGTTGCCCTTGGCGGCGGCAGCCTGCTGGCCTTCCAGGGTCTTGTCGCGGATGTAGTCGCGATCCAGCTGGGCGGCCACCGCCAGCACCGCGAACAGCATCGCGCCCAGCCCGTTCGGGTCGTAAATGCCCGTCAGCGGCCCCGACAGCAACTCCAGCTGGATCCCGGCGGCCTGCAGACCACTAGCGAGCGTCATCAGTTCGGCGGCGTTGCGCGCGGGCCGCTTGAGCTCGTGCACGGTGAAGATGACCGTCTGCCCGGGCGCGGCCGTCTTGATCTCACGGCACAGCGCGAGCGAGGCCTCCAGCTCGGGCCGCACCTTGACGCGGGTGGAGATCTTCTCGGAGAAGATCCGGGTGCATCCGGAGGCGCGCAACGCCACGAGTTGGCTGTCGAGTTCCTGGCCCTGGTGGAACAGCGCGCGTACCCGATCCGGATCGGCGGCGCGGCCGGGCCGATCTCGGCGGCCGGCACCGGCGGCAGCGCCTGCCATGGCGCGCCGGGCCGGCGCCCGGCCGGGACGGGCACCTCGAGCAGGTCGCGCAGTGCGGACACCAGGATGAACCGAGCGGTGTGGTACTTGGCCGCGACCTTGCCGCCTCGGGTGCGGCACGGCGAGGGCGCCATCACCTCACATGCCGGGCAGTCGTGAGCCTCGACGGCGTCCGCCGCCTCATCCGGGGTCAGCTCCACCCGGCCGTCTCGCAGAACCCTCTCCCATAACCATCGAGTTCTGCGAGGAATTCTGAGAATCGCGACCTGGGCGGACACGGCGTCGCCGCGGCCGTTCGCCGGTCTCGCACAACCGGTCATTTCTGCGAGCACACAGTCACCGCCATCGCGCACAGCTACTTTGCGGCTCGTCGCATGTTTCCGACCCCCAGGGCCCGCTCGGCGGGTCGGCAGAACGCGCTCGGCATCGTCGACCAGTCCGACCAACGGCCTTTGACAAGCGCACGGGGGTCACCTCACCGGAGGGTTCCTAGGGCCTGTATCGAAGTCCGCGCTGGTGCGTGAGTCGGTCTGGGTGCC
>NZ_BBYK01000104.1 GCF_001570365.1 Microtetraspora fusca
TCCGCAGGACGTCGAGCTCGTCCGGACGCTCGGCCTGCTGCCCTGCCTCGGCCCCACGGCGGTGAACGTCCTGGAGACGATCCCCCAAGTGGCGGCCGACCTGATCTGGCTGGCCGATCGGGCGTCACCCCTCACTCGCACCCGGGCCGTAGCGGCGATGTGCCGCATCGGCGACCCGATCGCCACCGGCTGGCTGCTCCGCCACGCCACCGACGGCCGTCATCCGACAGAGAGCGACGCCGTGCAGATCGCCGAAGCGGTCTCCTTGGCGGACGCCCTGGAGGAGGCCGCCGCCATCGACAACGAGATCATCCTCACCGCCGGCAGGCTTCTTCAGGCCCTGTGCTCCTCCGACGGCTATCCGGCCCGCCCGGACGAATACCACGACGTCTGCCGGGCGATCGCGGCCTTCGCGGTACACGCCGCCGAAGCGAGGCCGGAACTGGACCTTCTCGCCGCGCTCATCACCCTCGCCGAGGAACTGCGCTCCGGCCCCGCCGCCCTCCTCCCCTGGCCGACCGGAGAACCCGCCACCACACTCAGCCGGCTGGACCGTCTGATCGCCTCCCCGCGCTGGGCGCCGGTGCTGGCGGAAGCGCGGCGTTCCGCCGATCAGGTGACCCGTTGGCGGGCAGGCTGGGCGACCCGCGCCATCGCCAGGCCGTTCCCCGATCGGGGGTCGCCTGGCGAGGCAGTGCACGACCGGCTGGCCATCCGTGTCGCCGTCCCCGATCCCGTCCGGTCTGGTCTGGTCGAGACCCGGCTGCTGGTGAACGGCCGGCCAGTGATCGCGGACGCGTTCCACAAGGGCCTGCCGTACCAGCCGGAGGATCTCCTCGGCGCTCTGGAGGCCACCGACCGGCCTCACGAGGTACGGCTGGCCGAGGCGTACTGCACCGAGGGCTGCTGCGGAGCCCTCTACGTCACCATCGTGCG
Source organism: Microtetraspora fusca (assembly GCF_001570365.1). Taxonomy (GTDB): domain Bacteria; phylum Actinomycetota; class Actinomycetes; order Streptosporangiales; family Streptosporangiaceae; genus Microtetraspora; species Microtetraspora fusca. Next base: position 937 of record NZ_BBYK01000104.1, read on the forward strand.
CGACGGCGACACCGTCGTCTGGCGCGACTGGCGCGATCCCGACGGAACGGTCACGTTGCCGCCGTTCCGCTTCCACGCGGAGCGGTACGCCGCGACGATCGCCCAGGCCGGACGCGACCACGGATGGGAGTGGCCCGCCCGCAGCCTGGCGCGCAAGCTCGACCGGCGCCTACGTGACCAGCCGGAACCGCTCGCGGCCTGGGAGTGTGATCTCGGTCGCGTGTACGCGCGGAACGAGGAGCAGGACACGGTCAGCATGAGCTTCTGGCATCCGCGCCATCCTTCATCGTGGGATGGCGACGATCCGTGGCTCCAGTTCGAATGGGTCATCCCGCTCGACGGCACCGACCTCGACGCCCAGGTCGCTCATCTGGCTGACCGCCTCCGCCACACCGATCCCAAAACCTATGCCAAGGTCGTCGGCGGCTCGCGAGAGTACGCCGACCGCCTCGGCTTCCCTTGGCCGCACTGACCAGTCGATCACGGGGTCCGGCCCGGCTCTCATGAGACGAACCGGACCCCGCTTCCCCGGTGGCCAGCCAGCGCCGCGACACACGTCCATGAGCCCCTGGAACAGGCGGCAGCCTGCGACAACGACAGGCACCCGGGTGTCAGCAACTGACACCGCGTCCGAGCAGCAAACGAGCAACGAGAAACAGAAGAGCCGTGATCACCTTTTACGTGATCACGGCTCTCACCTGCTACTACACAGTCGGGACGGCGGGATTTGAACCCACGCCCCCTTGACCCCCAGGCAACCCCAACCCATCCAATCGCACGGCAGTTCAGTGGCTCTGAACTGGGAAAACGATCCCCAGCAGTCCATCGGAGTCCTCGGGCGTACGGATGCGTTGTCACTCAGTTTGTCAGCCAGCGAGCTCCCATCAAGGACAAGAGGCATGGCAAGCGCAACTGTGAAGTCACGGCAGCTGCCAGATTCCCGCGAGGACGACGACCAGCACGGACACGAAGCCCACCGCCGACCACAACAGGCGGCGGGAGGAGTCGGCCAGGATCGCCAGCGCGCCGGCCCCCAGGCACAGGCCGAACAGGTAGACCGCGTGCCAGCCGGTCGAGCCGGGGTTGAACCCCGCGGCGGCCAGGGAGGGCGCGGGCCCCCAGACCGCGAAGTCGGCGTAGAAGCCCAGCAGGTAGAAGGGGCCGACCCCGTCACCGTACCCGGCCCCCGTGGTGTTCACGACGAGGTTGAAGCTCACCAGCACGACCATCGACAGCACCGACGCCCCCGGCCAGGGCGCCCACCGGGCCATCGCGACCCCGAGCAGGCCTGCGCCGAGCAGGTTGAGCGGCCCGCACGCGAGTTCCGCGACCGTCGGGAACCGCTCCAACTGGTTTCCCGTGGCCACATAGAGAAAGGACAGGAGGGCCTGCGCGGCGACGCCCACGAGGAACGGGCCGAACGCGGCCAGGCCCAGCGCCCCCGTGCGCTCCGCCCGCCCACGTGGCAGAACCCCCAGCATCTCTTCCGCGCCGGCCCGGCGGGCGGCGGAGGCGACCAGGTTGGCAGCGAAGAAGACGGGCACCCCCCAGAACAGCGTCATCGGCTCGGTCAGATCGCTGAACGCGGGCCGCGGACCGTCCCACGCGTTCTTGGCGATCGCCAGGCTCCACAGCGCCGCGCCCAGCAGATGGAGCGGATGGCGCAGCAGCCGCCACATCTCGTTGATCGCCATCGCCGCCAGGACATCGGAGCGCGACCCGCCGTGGACGACCCGCGCAGCGCCGGTCATCCGGCCGCCACCAGAGCGGCCTCACCGAGCAGCAGCAGGTAGGCGTCTTCGACGGTCGGCTCGACCAGTCGGGCGCCCTCGGGCGGGACGCCGATACTCCTGAAGACCCCCTCGCCGGTACGCCAGGAGAGCAGACCCCCCTTCTTCTCCCCGAGCCACGTATGGCCCTTGGCGAGGGCTCGCAGCTCCTCCGGTGTTCCCTCGAACGCGCTTCTGCCGTCCTTGAGCACGACCACTCTGGCGCACAGCGCGGCGACGTCCTCGATCTGGTGGGTGGAGAGGATCACCGTGCGGTTCTCGCCGATCCGGGAGATCAGCTCCCGGAACCTCAGGCGCTCCTCGGGGTCGAGCCCGGCCGTCGGTTCGTCGAGGAGCACCAGCTCCGGCTCGCCGAGCAGGGCCTGTGCGATGCCCACCCGCCGCCGCATGCCTCCTGACAAGGCCCGGATCTTCTTGCCGCTCACGTCCGTGAGCCCGACCGCGTCGATCACCCTGCGTACCTCGTCGTGTCTGGCACGCCGGTCCGCCATCTCCTTCAGGATCGCCACGTAGTCGACGAACTCGAACACGGTGAAGCCACGGTGATAACCCGGCTCCTGTGGCAGGTAGCCAAGCCTGCGGCGGATCGCCGACCGCTCGGTGGCCGGATCCCTGCCCAGCAACCGCATCGTTCCGCCGTCAGGCGTGAGCACGGTCGCCAGCAGGCGGATCAGCGTGGTCTTGCCCGCGCCGTTGGGGCCGAGCAGGCCGTTCACGCCGACCCCGGCGGTGAACGAGAGCCCGTTCAGGGCATGGCTGCTCCGGCCATAGGCCTTCGTCAGACCTTCGACGACCACGCTCATGAGAACTCCTTGCGGCGCGCTACCAGAAGCACGCCGGAAACGACCGTTATGGTCAGGTAGCCGAGCTGCCCAACGGTGCTGAACATCGCCAGGCTCGGCTCGCGCAGGTTCGTGCCGGCGATCCCGGCGAGCCAGAGTATCGACACCGCAAGCGCGCAATGCGCGGGCTCGAACCACCGGGACAGCACAAGGGACAGGGATGTGAGCGCCAGCGCGGGCAGCAGCCAAGCGGCGACGGTCCAGTTCTGACCGAGCAGGGCGAAGCCGATGACGAGCGCGGGCAGCGCCGAGGTGACCAGCACCGCGGCCGCGCGCATCAGCATCACCTTGAAGGCCGAGTACGGCGCGGCCAGTCCGATCTCGTATGCCGGGTCCGCCCCGCGGCCGTAGGCCAAGCCCACTCCGGCGACCGGCACGATCGGCGCCAGGGCGAGGAAGCCGACCAGGCCCCATCTGGTCGTCTCCCTGGCGGCCAGCACCGCGAACAGGAGGACGAGCGCGCCGGCCGAGATCCACGACAGGTGGAGCGAGTAGGCCGCGGCCAGCAGCCGCGCTGTGTGATCGCGCACGCCGACCAGACGCAGCAGCCGCTCGAACGGCCCGGGAACGGGACTGTCCACGGCCTCGGCGATCTCATCCCACACCCGGTCGAGCCGCGCTCGCGGCACCTGGGGGGCCAGCAGCCCCCTGCACTGCGCACATGCCAGCAGATGGGCCTCCACCGAGGCGGCCAGTGTCGCGTCGAGATCCCCGTCGGCGTACCTGGTCGCCAGGCCGCCGTCCATGTGCCAGGTCATGCCAACTCCTCCCTCAGCAGGGCTTTCGCACGCATCATCCGCGTCTTGACGGTCCCCGTGGGGATGCCCAGCAGCTTCCCCGCCTCCCGCGTGGTCAGCCCGTCAAGCACAGTGGCCTGGACGACCGCCCGTAGTTCCGGCGACAACCTGTCCAGCGCCCGGCCCAGATCGCCGTACTCGATTCCGAGCAGGACCTGCTCCTCGGCCGACACCATGATCTGCTCATAGGCCGGCGACACCACGAGGGGCCGCCTGCGCAGCAGATCCAGCAACCGGCGTATGCCGATCCCCCAGATCCACGCGGCCGCCTCCCCCTTGCCGTTCCATTTGCTCGCGGTGCGCCACACCGCCACGAACGTGTCCTGCACGGCCTCGTCCACGACCGCCTGGTCGGCGCACCGTCGACTCAGCCGGAGCAGGAGCCACGGCGCGTGCCTCTCGTACACGACCTCCAGCGCACGCCGGTCCCCATCCGCGACCGCGCCCAGTAATCGAGCGTCACTCCACTCCGCCTTATCGTTCATCGCCTCTGCCTGTCGGTCTGTGCCTCGATAGCCCTCGGTCCTCTGTCGCGCTGCGACCGCCATACGGTTCACGACAGGCTCACCCAAGGGAAGGGGGCCGACGCGGGGCGAGCCACGGCGTGTGGCCGCCGTGCGGCGTCTCCGGGCGCGCTCGTCGCCGCCGGCGACGGCCTGGAGAGATCGCCCGTACTGCACGCGCCGTACTCGTCCAATTGTTTCGCTAGAACGGAACCGTCAGGCAGGCCATCCGCGCACCCGCGCTCCCCGGGGGCGGCGGGTCTCCGTGGCTGGTGTGGTGCTCATGGATGATGACGGAAGCCGGGCGACGAGAGTCGAACCGCCAGTCCTGCACGGCAGAGGCGAACCCGTTGCCGCGGAGGGTTTGACCGGTTCATCGAACCAAATTCGCCCTTTTTCCCGACAGGTCGGCGTGAGAAAGTTCATCATCCTGCTCGCGGTCGCGCTGGCGGCGTGCTCGGCTCCCGCCACGCTGCACCTGCCCCCCGGCGCGGGAAAGATCATCATTGACGAGGACCCCGGCGAGCTCAACGACGACGCGCTGGCCACGGCCATGCTGCTCGATTCCTCCCGGGTCGAGGTGCTCGGGATCACCACGGTCGGCGGCAACACCTGGCCGGAGGAGGGGGCTGCCTACGCCCTGCGGCTCCTGGAACTGCTGGGCCGCACCGACATACCGGTCATCCGGGGAGCCACCGCGGACCCACGGACCCGCCCCGACGGGAAGAACTACCGTTCCCTCCCCTACGCCGGCGCGCTGGCCCGCCCCCGTCCCCTCGGCTACCGGAACCTGAGCGAGACACCACGTCTGGGATACCCAACCACCGAACCGAGGGACGCCACGGCTTCGGAGTTCATCGCCGACCAGGTGAAGAGCAATCCGCACCAGGTGACGATCCTGGCCCTGGGCCCGGCCACCAACCTGGCCCGCGCCATCGAGGACCATCCCGAGATCGTGCCCCTCGTCAAGGGAGTCGTGTTCATGGGCGGGGCGTTCGACGTGCCGGGCAGCGTCACCAAGGACGCCGAGTTCAACTGGTGGTGGGACCCCCGAGCCGCCGAGATCGCGCTCGACGCTCCCTTCAGGGAAAAGACCGTCATCCCCCTCGACGCCTGCCAGGAGCTCCTGTACGACAAGGAGATCTACGACAGGTTGGTCGCGGCCCCAGCGGCGCCCCTCTCCAAGCCGCTGCGGAACCTGCACGGCTCGATCTTCGCGGGCGATCCCGCGTACAGCATGCCCGTCTGGGACACGGTCGCGGCGGCCGTCTTCCTCCAGCCCGACATCGTCACCGACACAAGCGACCGCCCCGTCTCCGCCGAGCCCGCGACGGGCAAGGCGGTCCAGGGCGTCTCCCCCGCCCACGTCGTCAGCCACGTCGACGCCGCAAGATTCTGGGACATCTACGTCGACCGCCTCACCGGAGGACGCACCTCATGAACGCATCCCGTCTCGCGTGGCCCGCGCGCGCCCTCGCCCTCTGCTTCGCGATCGGAGCCGCGGTCTATCCGGGGTTCGGGACGGTGGACCTCGCGGTCCCCATCGCCGCACCGTCGCCCGCGTTTGTCCAAGCGTCGGTGCTGGAGGGCGGCTGGGGGCTGGTGCTCTCCCTGTTGGTGGCCGTGCCGTTCCTGGTCGTCTTCCTCAATCCCGCGGCGCGGGCCGCGGCCTTTGGGGAAGTGATCGTCGTCGGGACGGTGATCGGCCTCACCGGCGTGCTCGCCGGCCAGCCGGCATTTCTGGCCGTCACCGCGATTCTGGGACTCTGCGTGGGAGTGCTCGCCGCGATGCTCCGCGGCTGGACGACCGCGGGCAGACCGCGGACCTGGCATCTCGTTCTCGCCGTCGCCCCGTTCGCCGGCGCAGCCGCGGCTATGGTGCTCGGCGAGGCCGCATTGGCGGCGTGGCTGGGCGTCGTAGGCGCTGTGGGGGTGCTCGGCGTCGTCCTCAGCCGATGGGGCGCCGTCCCGAACCCCCGATCCCGGCTGCCGCTCGCACTCGCGGCGGCGGCGGCACTCCCCTGGATCTGGTACGCCGCCGACATGGTCCGGGCCGCCGCGGAGGGCCGTGAACCGATGGAGATCACGATGGGGCTGGACCATTGGCCGGTCCAGGCGGCCCTGGGCATCGCGCTGGTCGCGTTGGCCGCCTGGGGACACCCGATTCCTGCGGTCACGTCAGGTATCGCCTCGATGAGCTTCGGCGCCCTCGCCATGAGCTACCCCGACCACCCGGCGAGCCCCGGCACGATCTGGGGCGTCGCGGCCCTCATCTGGGGCCTGACTGTCCTGCCCTGGGGCCTCCTCCGCCGACGGGCCCGCTCGGCATCAGGAGGGGTAGAGGTGCCGCAGTAAAGACAGATCGGGTGTCTGCGGCACCCGCTTTTGGAGAGCGGAGGTTCCTCCGCCCGTTTAGGCACCTTGAGCTGATCCTCGGCGAACGCCACCCGCCCCCGACACTCCGCCGGTACCCGAACCACTGCAACGGACACAGGCCGCACCATTCCGGCGACAACGGCATCAAGGTCTTCCGACCAGACCGGCTCGGCGGCTGTGGGGCTCCGCGGTAGAGCCCCACAGCCTCCGCTCATGCGGGTTCGGACATGCGGAAGTCATATCCGGGTGGGACGGGCTCGCCGGGGTGCACGGCCAGCCAGAGCCGGTCGAGGGAGACCTCCCCCTCGCGGATGTCGTCGACGCGGATACCTTCCGTCGGCAGGCGGCGGAGGCGGTCGTCGTCGCCGGTCGCATGCGCGGCCGGTCGACGCATGGGCGGCGACCGTCGCGGCGTTCGCCTCGCTCGGCCTCGGCTTCGCCGCCGTGATGGTCACGGCCACCGGCACTGTCGTCGGTGACGCGCCGGCCGGTGGTGCGCTCGACGGGGAACCCGAGGCGGGGTTACTGGTGTGTGGGTGTGAGCGCGCGGGCCGGCAGGACGGCGCGGCGGTCGCTGCCGCCCGCCTTGAGCAGCGGGAAGGATGATGGCGTACCGCTCGGTTCTGGTGCGTGCCTCGAACGCCTCGCGGGCGGCGTCGTCGTCGGCGAGGGCTACTGGTCCTGTCGGCCGTACAACGTGGTGAGCTGGGCGGCCAGCTTCGCCAACTCGTCCCGGACGGCCTGCGGGCCCTCCACGATGACGAGGTCGCCCCAGCCCGCGAGCTGGCGGGCGATGTCCAGCGCGGTCGGCGCGGTGAGCGTGACACGGACCCGCTCGCCTTGGGAGATCACCTCGCAGTGGCGGCCGAAGCGGTCGTGCAGGACGGGCAGGTGGCGGGCGTCGACGGTCGCGGTGGCGGTGGTCGTCGCGCGCCGTGTCTCCATCGCGGTGACGACCTCGTTCCAGGCCGCCGCGAGGTCGAAGTGCGCCGGACGCTCGGCCGGTTCCTCCGTCACCTCGGCGTCCGTGACCCGGTCGACGCGGAAGGTCTGCCGTCCGCCGGGGGTTCCGGCGATCAGGTACCAGGTGTCGTCCTTGTCGACGAGGCCGAACGGCGCGACGACGCGCTCCCGTCCGGAGTAGGTGAGGCGGGCCTTTCGACGCCGAACCACCGCGTCCTCCAGCAGATCGACGAGCACGGGCCGCGCGCGGCGGTGCTCGCCCCAGCGGGCCGGATCGACCACGACCGCGTCCGCCGCCGCCTCGGCCTCTTGCCGGAACGTCGACGGCAGGGCGCGCACGAGCTTGCGCAGCGCCGCCTTGGCCTCCGGCGCGATCGCGGCGGCCGGGCCGAGCAGCAGGAACAGCGCCCTGGCCTCGGAGGCCTTGAGCCCGGACAGGTCGGTGCGGGCGCCGCCCAGCAGTGCCCAGCCGCCGCCGCGTCCGGCCTGCGGGTAGACGGGGATGCCCGCGGCCGACAGGGCCTCCAGGTCACGGCGGGCCGTGGCGACCGAAACCTCCATCTCGGCGGCGATCTCCGCCGCCGTCACCCGGCCGCGCGACTGCATCAGCAGCAGGACGGCCACCAGACGATCCGCTCTCACGCTTCGACGATGCCAGAAAAGTGCTCATTCGATGAGCACTTTGCCTGGAAGCATCGATCTCACAAGCCACCGAACGGAAGGCAGAAGGACATGCTCCGCGGACTCACCACCATCAGCTTCTATGCCCATGACGTCGTCGCCGCCCGTGACTGGTACGCCGAGTTCCTCGGCGTGCGGGCCTACTTCCAGCGGCCGGAGCAGGGCGACCCGGCCTACGTGGAGTTCCGCGTCGGCGACTACCAGCACGAGCTCGGCATCATCGACGCGCGGTTCGCTCCGGACGGCTGGAGCACCGAGGACGGCGGAGCGATCGTCTACTGGGCCGTCGACGACCTGGAGGCGACCTGGGAGCGGCTGCTGGAGATGGGAGCCACCCCGTTCGAGAAGCCGACCGGGCGCGGCCCCGGGTTCGTCACCGCCTCGGTGCGCGACCCGTTCGGCAACATCCTCGGCGTCATGGTCAACCACCACTACATGGACGTCCTCGCGGGCCGGAAGGGCTGACCACGATGACCGACAACGCCCTGCTCCTGGACGACGCCGCCGCCTGGAGTGCATGGCTCGCCGAGCACCACGAGACCGCCCGCGACGTCTGGCTGATGATCGCCAAGAAGAACGGCAACGCGACGACCGTCACCCTCGACGAGGCCTTGGACGAGGCGCTGTGCCACGGCTGGATCGACAGCCACCGCAGGGCGTTCGACGGCGACTACTACCTGCAGCGCTACTCGCCGCGCACCCGCCGAAGCCCTTGGTCCAGCATCAACGTCGCGAAGGCCGAGGCGCTGACGGCCGCCGGCCGGATGCGCCCGGCAGGCCGCGCCGCGATCGAGACCGCCAAAACCGCGGGCCGCTGGCCCGC
>NZ_BBYK01000105.1 GCF_001570365.1 Microtetraspora fusca
CCGGCAGGGCGCCGAGCGCCGCGAACGGGTCAGCCCGCGGAGGGCGCCCCCGCCTTCATCCCGTCCAGGACGAGATCGACCGCGTTCACGACCGTCGCCTCCGGCAGCGGAGCGCCGATGTGGGTGACGTAGATGTGGAGCAGCCCGCCGAGCGTGAACAGGACCAGCTCGGGATCGGTGCCGTCCGCCACCTCGCCCCGGCTCCTGCCCCGGTCGAGGATGACCCCGGCCTTGCTGATCCGCTCCGTCCAGAACTCCCGGCGCGCGGCCTCGACCTCGGGGTCCGTCTCCGAGACGACCGTCCCGCGGACGAAGGCGGCGCCGGTCGGCGTGGACACGAAGGCGGCGAGGTCCGTGAAGAAGTCGATCAGGTCCTGCCGGACGGACCCGGTGTCAGGGACCGGAACGGACCTCTCGGTGTGCGTCAGCAGGGCGTCGACGAGCAGGCGCGGCCGCGTCTTCCACCGCCGGTAGATCGACGTCTCGTGGATGCCGGCCATCTGGGCGATGTCGGCGATCCGCGTGTCCTCGATCCCGACGGACTCGATGCGCGCGATGGTCGCCTCCAGTACGGCGGCCCGCAGCCGGGCGCCACGCATCCCGCGCGCCCGCCCCTCGACGGAAGTCGTCATGACTCCCATTATCGCAACCGGACTTGCGTTGGGTGTCGTCGATGCCCTAGCTTCCGGTTATCGCAAGTCGACTTGCGTTAGGAGACAGAAGGCGCGATGACGGTGGTGCACAGCCCGGCCGGGGCATGGCGGGGCACACGCCGGGAGAAGGTCTCGGTCTTCCGCGGCATCCGGTACGCGGAGGCGGCGCGCTTCGGCCCGCCCCGGCGGCTGCCGCCGCACACCGGCGTCGCCGACGCCGTCCGGCCCGGCGACATCGCGCCGCAGAGCCCGTCGCGTCTGGAAGGGGTGATGGGAGCGGCCGCACCGCTGCCGCAGTCCGAGGACTGCCTGCGCCTCACCGTCACCACTCCCGACCCGCGGCCGTCGGCGGCGCGGCCCGTCCTGGTGTGGATGCACGGAGGCGCCTATCTGACCGGCAGCGGAGAGTGGAACCTCTACGACGCGGAACGGCTGAGCGCCGAGGGCGACATCGTCGTCGTGTCGGTCGCGTACCGGCTCGGCGCGCTCGGCTACCTGTGCGTCCCGGGGCTGTCCGACGGCAACCTCGGCCTGCTCGACCAGATCGCGGCGCTCGGATGGGTCCACGACAGCATCGCCGCGTTCGGAGGCGACCCCGGCCGCGTCACCGTGGCGGGGCAGTCGGCGGGCGCGCACTCCGCGGCCGCGATGCTGGGCATCGACGACGCCTCGCGGCTCTTCGGACGCGCCGTGCTCCAGAGCGCGCCGCTCGGCCTCGGCTTCGCCTCGCCCGGCGACGCCGAACGCGTCGGCGCGCTGTTCCTGCGACACCTGGGGGCGGACCCGCTCCGGGCGCCGGTCGCCGACATCCTCGCCGCGCAGGCGCGCACCGCCCGGGAACTCGCAGGCCCGCTGGGGCTCGGCTCGGCGCCGCCCTTCCTCCCGGTCGCCGGTTCGGGGCCGTTGCCAGCCCCGGCCGCCTGGCGGGCGTCCGTCGTACGCCGGGCGAAGGCGGGACTCGACGTCATGCTCGGCACCACCGACGACGAGATGACGGCCTTCTACGGCCGCCACCCGGTTTTCACCGCGCTGCGGCGCGTCCCCTTGGCCGGGGACGCGATCGTCGACCGCATCCAACGCGCCGTCCAGGACCGAGTCTTCGAGCGGCCGACCCGGCGGCTGGCCGACCTGCTCGCCGGGTCGGGCGCGAACGTCTACCGCTACCAGGTCCGCCGGTTCCACCCCGGCGGCCCGTTCGGCGCGTGCCACTGCATCGAGCTGCCGCTGCTGTTCGGCGACGGCGACGCCTGGCGCGACGCGCCGATGCTGGCCGGGATCGCGCCGGAGACGCTGGCCTCCGCCGGCGCGCGGACCCGGGCGCTGTGGAGCGCGTTCGCCCGTTCCGGCGTGCCCGACGGCTCCCGCTGGCGGCGCCACACGCCCCGGTCCCGGCACGCGCGGGCGCTGCCATGACCGCCCGCGTCCTCTCCTCCTCCCCGTCCACCGCCGACGATTCGGAGCGCACATGATGAACACGATGACCGTCAACGGCGTGCAGATCGGTTTCGACGACCAGGGGTTCGGGCCGGGGCCGGTCCTGGTCCTCCTGACCGGATGGGGACACGATCTGCGCGCGTACGACCGCCTGCTGCCGCACCTGCGGACGGATCACCGCGTGGTGCGCGTGTGCTGGCGCGGGCACGGCCCGGACCGGACTCCTCTGCCGGACTTCGGCGTCGCGGAGCAGGTCGAGGACACGATCGCCCTGCTCGACGCGCTGGAGGTCGGATCCTTCGTGCCCGTCTCGCACTCGCACGGCGGCTGGGCGGCCATGGACATCGCCGACCGGCTCGGCCGCGACCGCGTGCCGGGGGTGGTCCTCCTCGACATGATCATGACCCCGGCACCGCCGGAGTTCGTCGCGGGGCTCCACGCCATCCAGAACGAGGACACCTGGCTGGCGGGCCGCGACGGCCTGCTGCGGTCATGGCTCGACGGCAGCGACAACGAGGCGGTGCGCCACCACGTGCTCTACGAGTGCGGCGGCCACGGCTACGCGATGTGGGCGCGCTCGGGCCGTGAGATCGAGAACGCGTACGCCACCTGGGGGTCGCCGATGGGCCGCCTGGAAAAGCTCGCCGAACACCGCCCGGTCCGGCACGTGTTCTCGCACCCGAAGCTGGCGGCCTACGACGAGCATCACGAGCGTTTCCGCGCCCGGAACCCGTGGTTCGGCTACCGGCGCCTCGACGGCGAGACGCACTTCCCCGGCATCGAGCTCCCCGAGCAGGTCGCCGCCGAGATCCGCGATCTCCTCACCGAGATCCGCTGATCCTGCCGCCTTCCGGCCCCCAGCTCGGGCCGGGGCGATCCTCGGGTTCCCGGAGGCCGGGCCGAAACACGCCCCGCCTCCGGGCCGTCCGGGGGCCGAGACGGCAGGGCGGACGTCCCAGAAGCCGTTCCCACGACGTACTCCGCGGCGGTAGGAAGATCGGAGACACATCGCTCAAACCGGGAGGGTCTGTGGACTCCGGCTCCCCATCTGACACCGCGCTGGACGTCGTCGGCGCTGCTGACCATCGACGTTCGACGTGACTTCCTCTCGGAGGCGCCGTACGGTGTGGCGGGCACGACGGCCTCGCGCCTGCACGACACCGGCCGGGCCGAGTTGGCCGGCATCGGCGTGAATCCGCTGCACCGAGGCCGTCGTCGAGGCCTTTCGAGACGGCCCCCGCCGATGACCCGCGCGCGTGGCCGCTGGGCGGCCGTGACGGTGATCTCGTACGCCGCGGCCGTGTTCACGCTCACCTGGCTGACCATCGACAACCGGCTCGGAGACCAGCTCTACGGGCGGCTGCTGATGCTGCTGACGGCCTTCCCCGCCTCCGTCCTCGGCCTGCTGGTGGACTCCTGGCTGTACTCGGCCGTGGTCGGCGACGATGCCTCCCTCGCCGCCATCGTCTGGGACTACGTGCTGCTGGCCTGGCCGGGCGCCGCTCTCGCGGTCTGCCTCGCGTTCGCACTCGTCAGGCGCCCGGCCGCGGGCCGCGTCCTGGGCCTGCTGCTGGCCGGATGCGTCCTCCTCTCGGGGGTCGCGATCACCTTCGACCAATGGCCGCCGCGCCGCCCGTACGGCTGGCCGTTCTTCCTGTGCGGCCTCGTCATGCTCGTCGGCCTGCCGGCAGGTCGTACGAGGCGCGGGGAGGGGCAGTCGGCCGGAGAGGCGCGATGACAGACGCCGCCTGACGGCCGCTCCCGGATCTCGGGGGTAAGGTCCAGGCCGGTGACGCGATCATGCGCGGACGAACGCTTCACGAGGGAGGTGGCGTGGTGAGCGCCCCTGACATACGACTGCGGCCGGTGGCCGAGGACGATCTCGTCATGTTCCGGCGTTTCGCCACGGAGCCAGGGCTGATCGGACTGGACTGGACGGGGTTCCGCGACGCGCAGGCCCCGGCCCGGCGCTACGCCACCGACGGGTACCTGGGCGAGGACGACAGCCGGATCATCGTCGAGGTGGACGGCACGGCCGCGGGCTTCATGAGCTGGTCGGCGCAGGGGTTCGGCGTCTCCCGATACTGGGAGATCGGGATCGCCCTGCTCCCCGACTGGCGGGGACGCGGCATCGGCTGGCGCGCTCAGGCGATGCTGTGCGACTACCTGTTCACCCACACGCCGGCCGAGCGCATCCAGGCGGCCACCCACCCCGAGAACATCGCCGAACAGAAGTCGCTGGTGAAGGCCGGTTTCACGTTGGAGGGCGTCATGCGCGCGGTGGAGTTCCGCGCCGGGCGGTGGCGCGACGGCTGGATGTACAGCAGGCTGCGGAACGATCCGCCTCCACCCGGCCGAGGCGCGGATCGCGATCGTGTGTGACAACTTCAGCCCGCACCTGACGACGAAGAAGGACAAGCGAGTCGGCCAGTGGGCGGAGGCGAACAACGTCGAGATCGCCTACACGCCCACCGACTCCTCCTACCTCAACCGGATCGAGGCCCAGTTCACCGCGCTGCGCGAGTTCACCCTCAACGGCACCGACCATGCCTCAGATCCGGCGGGGAACTGGGAAACCCGGCAGGGCAGCAGCTGATTTGGATTCTGCGTCACATCCCGTTGGCCGCGACGGTTTCCAGCAGCTCGAGCAGTGTCGCGCGTTGCTCATGTGTGAGGGGTGCGAAGAGGTCCTCTGCGGCTCGAAGACGCTCGTCACGGAGCGTCTGGCGCATGGCGGCGCCACGATCGGTGAGATCCAGCAGTGTGGACCGGCGGTTGCGCGGGTCGATCCGACGGTGCACAAGGTCCGCCCGTTCCAGTGCGTCGACCAGCGGGGTTACCGCGCGCGGCACGACGCCTAGTTGTTCAGCCAGTTCCGCCATCCGCGGCGGGGTCTGACTGCGTGCGACAAGGCTGAGGACTTGAGCTTGCGCGGGGGTGAGCCCGAATGGCGCGAATCGTTCGGCCTGCATGGCACGCATTCGCTTGCCCACTCGCAAGAACAGCTCGCCCAGATGCCCCGTCGACTCGCCGGTCTCCATGGTGGTCAGAATAGCCGAGGTTCGTTCTTTGTGAATATAGGTAATTAAGAGCTAGACTCACGATCTCGATCGAAAGGAGCCAGAATGGAACAAGATCGAGACGTGGTGGCCACGGTGACGCTGGGGAGCCGCGCGCTGGCCGCGGCCGGGCACGGGGACATGGTGTGGGGCCACTTGGCGGTGCGCGATCCCGAGGGGCGCGGCGTGTGGATGAAGGCGCCCGGCTGGGGTCTGGAGGAGATCCGGCCGGACCGTGTCGTGCTGGTCGGCTGGGACGGCCGTTCCCTCGCCGGACCGGCTACGGTGCACAAGGAGTATCCGATCCACACCGAGATCATGCGGGCCCGGCCGGACGTGAACGTGACAGTCCACACGCACGCGGCGGCCGTCAACGCCTTCAGCGCGTTAGGGGTGCCACTGCTACCGATCAGCCACGATGCGGTCATCTTCGCCGAGTACGGCCTGCCGCGCTATACCGCCACCGCCAATCTCGTGAGCACGTCCGAGTTGGGGCGTGCGCTGGCCGAAGATCTCGGCAGGGCTCGCGCATGCCTGATGCCTCAGCATGGCTTGGTGGCCGCCGGTGAGGACGTCGCGCATGCCGTGATGACCGCGATCCTCCTGCAGCGGGCGTGTGAGGTCCAAGTGACCGCTCTGGCGACCGGTGAGATCCGGCACTGGACCGGCCACGAGGAGAGCCTGGAGAAGGCGTCGGTGTGCTGGCCGGACAGCCAGATGCAAGCCGGCTGGCGGTATTGGATGCGCCAGGTCGACAACACCGCAATCGCATAGCCGGAAAGGGGGGT
>NZ_BBYK01000106.1 GCF_001570365.1 Microtetraspora fusca
CCACAGACCCCCACACGAAGAAAAACCCCCGGAAACGAAGAAAGGGCCACCCCAAAAGGGGCGGCCCTCTCAACAAAAATTGTCCGGCGGCGTCCTACTCTCCCACACCCTCCCGAGTGCAGTACCATCGGCGCTGGAAGGCTTAACTACCGGGTTCGGAATGTAACCGGGTGTTTCCCAACCGCTATAACCGCCGTAACCCTATGAAACACACAACCAGGCCACCCACACCCAAAAGCGCGAGCGGAACCGCTTGCAGTCTCTGAATCGCATAGTCGACGCGAACATCTATGGACAAGTCCTCGGCCTATTAGTACCGGTCAGCTCCACACGTTACCGCGCTTCCACTTCCGGCCTATCAACCCGGTCATCTACCGGGAGCCTTACCCCACAAGGGTGGGAGACCTCATCTCGAGACGAGCTTCCCGCTTAGATGCTTTCAGCGGTTATCCCTTCCGAACGTAGCCAACCAGCCGTGCTCCTGGCGGAACAACTGGCACACCAGAGGTTCGTCCGTCCCGGTCCTCTCGTACTAGGGACAGCCTCTCTCAAGTCTCCTGCGCGCGCAGCGGATAGGGACCGAACTGTCTCGCGACGTTCTAAACCCAGCTCGCGTACCGCTTTAATGGGCGAACAGCCCAACCCTTGGGACCTACTCCAGCCCCAGGATGCGACGAGCCGACATCGAGGTGCCAAACCATCCCGTCGATATGGACTCTTGGGGAAGATCAGCCTGTTATCCCCGGGGTACCTTTTAGCCGTTGAGCGACACCGCTTCCACAAGCCGATGCCGGATCACTAGTCCCAGCTTTCGCTCCTGCTCGACCCGTCAGTCTCACAGTCAAGCTCCCTTGTGCACTTACACTCGACACCTGATTACCAACCAGGCTGAGGGAACCTTTGGGCGCCTCCGTTACCCTTTAGGAGGCAACCGCCCCAGTTAAACTACCCACCAGACACTGTCCCCCACCCGGATACACGGGCGCGGGTTAGACGTTCAAAACGACCAGAGTGGTATTTCACCAATGACTCCACCCCAACTAGCGTCAGAGCTTCCCAGTCTCCCACCTATCCTACACAAGACGCTCCAAACGCCAATGTCAAGCTGTAGTGAAGGTCCCGGGGTCTTTCCGTCCTGCTGCGCGTAACGAGCATCTTTACTCGTAGTGCAATTTCACCGGGTCTGTGGTTGAGACAGCGGGGAAGTCGTTACGCCATTCGTGCAGGTCGGAACTTACCCGACAAGGAATTTCGCTACCTTAGGATGGTTATAGTTACCACCGCCGTTTACCGGCGCTTAAGTTCTCAGCTTCGCCACCCCGAAAGATGACTAACCGGTCCCCTTAACGTTCCGGCACCGGGCAGGCGTCAGTCCGTATACATCGTCTTACGACTTCGCACGGACCTGTGTTTTTAGTAAACAGTCGCTTCCCCCTGGCCACTGCGGCCTCCACCAGCTTCGGAGGAAAACTCCTACACCAACAGAGGCCCCCCTTCTCCCGAAGTTACGGGGGCAATTTGCCGAGTTCCTTAACCACAGTTCACCCGAACGCCTTAGTATTCTCTACCTGACCACCTGAGTCGGTTTCGGGTACGGGCCGCCACGACACTCACTAGAGGCTTTTCTCGGCAGCATAGGATCACCCACTTCACCACAATCGGCTCGGCATCACATCTCAGGCACAAGGCAGACGGATTTGCCTATCTGCCGCCCTACATGCTTACCCCGGGAACAACCATCGCCCGGGATGGGCTACCTTCCTGCGTCACCCCATCGCTTACCTACTACCAGATCAGGCCAGGCGTTCACCCTCACCACCATCCCGAAGGACAGCAGGGGCTAAGGACCCTTAGTATCACTGGATTCGATATGGGCGCATCGCAGCGGGTACGGGAATATCAACCCGTTATCCATCGACTACGCCTGTCGGCCTCGCCTTAGGCCCCGACTTACCCTGGGCGGATTAGCCTAGCCCAGGAACCCTTGGTCATCCGGCGCAGAAGTTTCTCACTTCTGATTCGCTACTCATGCCTGCATTCTCACTCGAACAACCTCCACGGCTGGATCACTCCGCCGCTTCACCGGTCGCACGACGCTCCCCTACCCACCCACACACAACGTGCGTGAGTGCCACGACTTCGGCGGTGTACTTGAGCCCCGCTACATTATCGGCGCGGAATCACTTGACCAGTGAGCTATTACGCACTCTTTCAAGGGTGGCTGCTTCTAAGCCAACCTCCTGGTTGTCACAGCAACTCCACATCCTTTCCCACTTAGCACACGCTTAGGGGCCTTAGTCGGTGATCTGGGCTGTTTCCCTCTCGACTACGAAGCTTATCCCCCGCAGTCTCACTGCCACGCTCTCACTTACCGGCATTCGGAGTTTGGCTGACGTCAGTAACCTTGTCGGGCCCATCGGCCATCCAGTGCTCTACCTCCGGCAAGAAACACGCAACGCTGCACCTAAATGCATTTCGGGGAGAACCAGCTATCACGGAGTTTGATTGGCCTTTCACCCCTACACACAGGTCATCCCCCAGGTTTTCAACCCTGGTGGGTTCGGTCCTCCACGCAGTCTTACCCACGCTTCAACCTGCCCATGCGTAGATCACCCCGCTTCGGGTCTACAGCATGCGACTCAAACGCCCTATTCAGACTCGCTTTCGCTACGGCTCCCCCACACGGGTTAACCTCGCCACACACCATAACTCGCAGGCTCATTCTTCAAAAGGCACGCAGTCACATCACAGACGCCCGAAGACGTCTACGCTCCTACGGCTTGTAGGCACACGGTTTCAGGTACTATTTCACGACCCCTCACCGGGGCGCTTTTCACCTTTCCCTCACGG
>NZ_BBYK01000107.1 GCF_001570365.1 Microtetraspora fusca
GAGCATGACGTCGACTCCGTGACCGGCCCGTTCCGCGGCTTCCGGGGCGTGGACCCCGGCGTTCAGCCAGAGCGAGACCGCCGCGTGCCGCAGATCGTACGGCCGGGCCGCCAGGGGAGAGGCGACCTGATCGGGTGTGAGCGCGTATGTGCGGGCTTCCTTCCAGACCATGGCGTAGGCGGAGCCGGAGATCAGGCCGCCCGTCCTCGTCCGGAACAGCCGCCCATCATCGCCGACACCGTACCGGTCGATATACCCGTTTGCTTGTCGCGCGCCTGGACGTACCGGCCATTGGTCGAGGCGTCGAAGTCCTTGACGGGCTCGACCTCGCCGACGACGTAGCAGCCGTGCGGGAACAACCGCCGGGACCAACAGGTCTGATAAGCAGGCGCGCGGCACAGAGGGCGTGATCAAACCGGAGGAACGAAGAGGCGTTATGCCCTACTGTGCGGCCTCATGAAGCGGGTTCTATGGGGATGCGCACTGGCCATTGTTGTGCCGCTTGCCGCACTGTCCGTCTTGATCATGATTCCGGTGTGGCGCGACAACGCACGCCTGGACGCCTTATACAAGCGGGCCAGCGCGTACCCGCTTCCACCGAGGACCCGCCACTACTTCTTCGACGACGACGTGCTCTTCGCGAAGAACATGACTGGAGGAAGCGGCGACTACTGCGATTACCGGATCAGGATCACCCTTGAGACGGCGCTCACAGCGGAGGAGATCCGCAACTATTACGGCAAGACCCGGATCGCGGGAGCCGAAGGAAAGGCGGACATCTCCTTATGGTTCGAAGATCCCGATGAGAGCGGACTACGCCGAGTCATTGTCCAGGTCTTCGACTCCCATGACAGCGACTGGGACTGGCGCTGTAGCGGATAGCGCTCACGAGATCGGATAAGCGTCTTCCAGCTCGTGACGGTCGGCGGGAAGCAGCACGTTCACCACAACCCAGGGGGTGCCCCGAGGCGTCACGCACGGCCGCGTACACGTCCAGGACCGGAGTGTTCTTCGGCATGCCGAGCTGCTTGGCCTCGTCGGTCAAGGGCATCCGCGCGGGTGATCTGCTCGATGATGTGATCGAACCGCACGCCTTTACGCACCTGAAGATGGTCGGGGACGCTATCGGGCAGCGGGTCGGCGCTGGCCAGGTTGGTCCCCTGACTCACCTTCACGTGCGACGAGGCGCCAGCGCAGGAACTCCCGGCTCTTGGTCGGCAGATCGAGCAGCGCGGCAACCCGGTTCGGTACGGGCTGGGCGCCCGCTTCCCGTGACGCGCCTCCCGCAGGTCTACCACGAGAGCCGCGTCGTCGAGCTGGTACTCACCCGCTTGCATGAAAGGTGAGATGCCGTAGCCACCGGGTAGGTCGCCGCCGCCCTGCCTCGTCTGATAGATCGGCTTATCGCGCTCCGGAAAGTTGACGTACGCGGGAAGCGGCAGTGGCGCGATTGATCAGCATGATCAAACGATCAAGCCCTGGTTGAACGCAGGGCTGGCGGATACCGTTGTTCTGTGCCATTGACGGCATGAATTATCACGACTGATCGGATATGTGTGAACCTCTGGGATCCCAGCGCCGCTTTGGCTCGAATATTAGCCGGGCCTCTCTCGCTGATCGTGTCAGCAAGTGACCCTAGCGAGTCCAGGCAGACGGTTATCAAGGAACTGACTCCGAAAGAATGGTCCCGGCACGAAGCATATTGGGCGCATGCATGGCGAGCCTTTGCATGGCTCTTTGTCCTTTGCGTCGGCGGACCGGTGGCCTTCCTGATATACGTCGCAGGCGATCAAGTCGAGTCCGACATCGTCAGAGGCATAGCTGCACCGCTGGGCGCATTTGCGTACATCGCTTTTCCAGCGTGCCTTGTTCATAGCCTCCGAGGAGGAGTGGCATGGATGCTTTCGCCAACAGGAGGGAGTGGGAAGCGAGAGGAAAGAAAGAAGCCCTCAGTCTGGACGCGTCCCAGCCCGCTTGATGCGTATGTAGGAATCCTTATCGCCGTCGGAGTCGCAATCGAATTCTACACTTCGATTGCATGACTCTGGCGATAAAACGTGATCGCCATTCTTGGCGCTGCGGCGCGAGGGGCAGTCGAGTGGATAGGCGTCTTCCAACTCGTGACGGTCGGAGGGAAGCAGCACGTTCACCACAACCAGGGGATGCCCCGAGGCGTCACGTACGGCCGCGTAGACATCCAGGACCGGGTGCTCTTCGGCATGGCAAGTCGCTTCGCTCAAACGACGCCTTTCAGGCGACAAGCATCATGGAACCGAAGAGGACGAAGAACACGGCGAAGGCCATGATCAGCGGCCCGGCGGGGATGCGAACCCGCATCCGATATTCGCCGACGGCGGATGCGGCCTTCCTGGATTCGGCTAGCGCCTCATTAAGCCGCTCCACATATTTTCGCTGAGACCGGTACCCGAGCAACGCACCACCAAGCGATCCGCCGAACTGGATCGAGCCCACTTTCCGGCCGTCGGTCAGGTGTATCACCATGCCATCATCCAGCCGGATCGAACTGATCACGTTCCACGGAACGCGATGCCGCACGAGTAGGTTTGTCGCCGTGATGCCCCTGTCTGACACTCCTATATTCGACGTCCACGCAATCATGATCACGATCCATAACAGAACGGCAGCGACTCCGGCGACCAGCACGAAATCCCATGTACTCATGAATGATTTACGGGCTATAGCCGGTGCCAAGGAGGCGATGAACGCAATCGCGACGACACCCATCACACCCAGTGGAACAGCGAAGGACGCTCGCCGTACGACCATCCACGGCTGCGCCTCGGCCCAGTATGCGTC
>NZ_BBYK01000108.1 GCF_001570365.1 Microtetraspora fusca
ACGCCCTTTGTGGACCGGCGGATGCGAATCTACGAGCCCGGTTGTGACCAGGGGGCGGGCCTGTCCGCCGACGCCCCGTCCGCCCCATCGACAGAGACTCCCCGGTGACCGTTCCCCTCGGACCAGCTCCTTTGAGCTGAAGTCAAGCGGAGCGCTGTCCGGCACGGACCAGGTACACACAGGTCACCGCAGTGACGGCCAAGGGGAGGATGACCACTGCGAGGACCGTCTGGATGGTCCACTCACCCACCGCGACACCACCGGCGGCGATCTGGAGACCGAGCAAGAAGCCGAGCAGCGCGAGCAGGACCGGCATCAGGAGGGCGGCCGCCGTGCCGATCACCTTGTCGCGGGTCTGCCACTGCGGGGCCGCCCACAGTGCCACGGCGGCCACGATCGCCAGGACGACACCCGCCACGGGTGCGGTGACCGTGGCCAGCCCCGCGAGCGCCAGCAGCACCAAGGGCACGACGGTGTGCCGACGGCGGACGGATACCGCGGCAGAGCTCTCTCCCAGCGCGCTGGCCGCGATCGAGCGGGGGTCGCCCAGGCGCGCGAGCACGTCGCGGATCGCCTGGTCATCGGGGTTGGCCTCCTTGGCCAGGGCGACGACGATGTGTTCGTCCAGGTCGGCGATCAGCTCATTGCGGCGCTCTTCGTCGAGTCCGGCCGTCTCGCGTGCTACGGCGGCCAGGTAATTCTTCACCAGCGGATGCTGTGCGGTCTTCATGGTGGCTTCCCTCTCTCTGTCGGCGGATCAGCGGGCCGGGTGATGACTCGGCTGTGACGGGGCGATGAAGTGGTCGACGCCGTCGCGGAAGCGCGGCCACACGGCGGCGAATTCGGCGAGGGCGGCCTGCCCTGTAGCCGTCAACTCGTAGTAACGGCGCGGTGGTCCACTGGGGGACTCCTGCCAACGCGTGTCCACGAGACTCTCGCGGCGCAGCCGAGACAGCAGCGGGTAGATGGTGCCCTGGCTGGTGGCCATCACATCCACCGCGCCGAGCTTCTCCAGCAGCTCCACCCCGTAGCGCGGGCCGTCCCGCAACAGCGCGAGCACGCAGTACTCGAGCACCCCTTTGCGCAGCTGGCTCTCCGCCTTGCCCCCAGCAAGGTTGCCTGCATTGTCAGGTTCCATGCAAAGCATGGTAGCTGGCATTAGCTGTTACCTCCACCCCTTACGGATGGATCACTAGTTGTGGATCAGTTGAGGTGGCTCAGGCCGTGCTCTGCTCGGGGCGCTCGATGAGCTGTCCGCGGAAGCTCCGCGTCGGGTTCGCGAAGGCAGGCCGGTTGATGGAGCTGTTGGAGGAGCGGCGCCTGGTCGGGCCGAGCGACGGGTCCAAGGCGCGTGAGGTGCTCGTGGCGGCCCGGCGATCTGGGCGATCTGCTCGCTGAGTGGACCGGCTGCAGCATCCGGGTTGAAGTGGGAAGCCCGGCAATTCTCTACCTCTGCCGGACCGCGGCTGGCCTTCTTTCGGGTCGCGGCGGACAATCCACACGAGAGGGTCTCCCTAGGTTGTGTGGAGGTCGAGCGTGGCCGCGATCAGACGTGGCGTCTCGGCTCTGGGCACACTCGTCATGCTCACGGCGGGATGCTCGGCGAGCGGTCCAGCCCAAGAGGCCCGGCCGTCGTCCAGCGCGTGCGCTTCCACCGTCACACGGGACGCGATGCCCACCTGGGCGAGGACGGGATTCAGCGGTGACGGCTCGGGCGTCCCCCACGTGTTCAGCGAACACGGCGACATCATCGCCGTGCTGTTCAACTATCCGCCGGTGGCCTCCTCCGATCCCGACGTCACGAACAAGATCCTCTGGGTGTCGCGGCTGCCGCAGCAACCGATGCGGCCGCTGACCATCGGAGCCGTACTGCACGGGACGACGACGTCGGTGGTCCGCGAGATCGCCAGCGGCGCCGGGCCCTCGTCGGTCAACCTGCCCAAGGCGGGATGCTGGTACCTGACGTTGAACTGGTCCGGGCACAGCGATGCCATCACGCTCAGGTTCATCTGACCGGGTCTCCGCCCTTCAACACGTGGGCCGGTAGTCCACGGAGGGCAGGTACGTGGCCCACTCCGTCGGAGGGTTGGCCGGGTTCGCCATTTTGCCGTTCCCTACTGCCAGCTGACTGACCCGCGCCTTGGG
>NZ_BBYK01000109.1 GCF_001570365.1 Microtetraspora fusca
CCCACCCGACCCGTCGACGCTCGGATCGATCGCCGAAGCATCCTCACTGCGGACGCCCGCGCCCGGCTCCTCCGCGCCACACACGCCCATCACGTCAGCGCCCACCACCTCCACGCCCACCACCTCCACGCCCGCCACCTCCACGCCCGCCAGGGCCATCACGGGCACGCCCGTCACCTCCGCGGCCGTCATGTCCGCGCCGGCGTCTGAAGCACCCGTGGCAGGTGTCCGCTGCCTGCACGAACTGATCGCGCAACAGGCCGAGCTCCGCCCGCAGGCCGTCGCCGCGACCTGCGCGGGCGCCGAGATGACGTACGGAGAACTCGACCGGCGGGCCCGGGAGCTGGCCGCCCGCCTGCGCGCGCTCGGCGCCGGTCCCGAGTCGATGGTGGGCGTCTGCCTCAACCGCTCCCTCGACGTTCCGGTCGCCCTGCTCGCCGTCCTGTATGCGGGGGCCGCCTACCTTCCGCTCGAACCGGACTACCCGGAGGAGCGCCTCGCGTACATGATCGAGGACTCGGGCGCCAAGGTGGTCGTGACCGACGACGAGTGCGCGCCCCGTCTCCCCGCCGGGCTCCGGCTGGTCCGGGCAGGCGAAGGCGCGGGGGCCGGTTCGGCTGCGGGCACGGGCGGCGCGGACCTCGCCGGACGCGGCGACCCGGACAGCCTCGCGTACGTCATCTACACCTCGGGCAGCACGGGACGGCCGAAGGGCGTCGCGGTCTCGCACCGAGCGGTCGCGCGCCGGGTGAAGGACCCGGCGTGGCTGCCGCTCCGCGAGCACGAGGTGTTCCTCTTCACCACGCCGCTGTCGTTCGACGTCTCGGTGCTGGAAGTGTTCGGCTGCCTCACCAACGGCCACACCCTGGCGATCCTCCCCGCGGGCAAGGCGCTGCCCGAGCGGGTCGCCGCCTTCCTGGCCGCCGAACCCGTCACCGTGACGTGGTTGACGGCGGCGCTCTTCCACGCCGTGGTCGACTGCGCCGAGCGGCCCTTCCCCACGGTCCGCTGGCTGATCGCCGGAGGAGACCAGCTCTCGGCCGACCACGTGGAGCGGGCCCGCGCCCTGGTGCCGAACGGCCGGGTCATGAACGGCTACGGCCCGACCGAATGCACCATCTTCACCACGACCCACCCGGTGCCGGACGACCACGCCGGACGTGTCCCCATCGGCGAGGCCCTGCCGTACACGAGGGCGCACATCGTGGACCGGAACCTGTACCCGGTGCCGGACGGCGTCGCGGGGGAGCTGCTCGTCGGAGGCGAAGGGCTGGCCAGGGGCTACCTCCACCGGCCGGGCCTGACCGCCGAGCGGTTCGTGCCGAACCCGCTCGCCCGTACGCCGGGGGAGCGGCTCTACCGGACCGGCGACCTCGTACGGCGGCGGAGCGACGGCCCGATCGAGTTCCTCGGACGTTCCGACCACCAGGTCAAGATCCGGGGCTTCCGGGTCGAGCTGGAGGAGGCGGAGCAGGTCCTCCGCCGCCACCCCGCCGTACGTGACGTCGTCGTCACCGCGCCCGCGCACGA
Organism: Microtetraspora fusca; assembly: GCF_001570365.1. Taxonomy (GTDB): domain Bacteria; phylum Actinomycetota; class Actinomycetes; order Streptosporangiales; family Streptosporangiaceae; genus Microtetraspora; species Microtetraspora fusca. Next base: position 1,531 of record NZ_BBYK01000109.1, read on the forward strand.
GGGGGACCGCCGGCTGGTCGCGTACGTGGTGCCGGAGGGCCGGTGGCCCGGCTCAAGCGAGCTGCTCAGGCACGCCAGGGAGGCGCTCCCCGACTACATGGTCCCCGCGCTCTTCGTGACGCTCGACGCGCTGCCGGTCAGCCCCAACGGGAAGGTCGACCGCGCCGCGCTGCCCGAACCGGAGGCGGTACGTCCCGATCTCGACGGCGCGTACGTGCCGCCTCGCGATCCGATCGAGCAGACGCTCGCCGGCCTCTGGACGACGCTGCTCGGGCTGGACCGCATCGGGGTCAACGACCACTTCTTCGACATCGGCGGGCACAGCCTGCTCGCCTCGCGGCTGCTGGCCCGCGTCCGCCGTGCCTTCGGGCGGGACGTCCCGCTGGCGGACTTCCTCGCCACCCCGACGATCGCCGGACTGGCCGAACTCGTGCAGAGCCGGTTGCTGGCTCCCGGAGGGCCGTCCCGCCCGCCGATCGCTCGGGCCGTCCACGGGGACTCCCTTCCGGCGTCGTTGGGG